>NZ_JBVOQE010000010.1:0-373303 GCF_055668065.1 Streptomyces sp. NPDC097129
TCCACGGCGACCCGGGACGACGGGTCCTCACGCAGGAGCGCATCGAGAATGGTGTCGCTGATCTGGTCAGCGATCTTGTCGGGATGACCCTCGGTCACGGACTCCGAGGTGAACAGGCGACGGGACACAACGCTCCCTGGGGTTGCAGCGGCTGCTGGCTGATCGGTTTCGGACGGGTCGGGGGCTGCGCCCGGCGTCGTCCGGTGAACAGTTTATCGGTCGGGCCCGGCCGGCGGGCCACGTGTCTCGCCACTCGGGAGCTCTGTGACCTGCGGCACGGGCATTCTGCCGAATGCCGAGCGGGCTTGACCAGGGTGGCTCAGCACCCGATGGGGTGGGTCGCGGACGCCAAGTGGCCGAACACGGGGTCAGTCGAGACGCTCGGCCACGAGGTCCCACACGGTGTCGGCGAGTGCCTCCTTCGGGCCGTGCGGGACGGGTGTCTCGCTGCCGTCGGCGCCGAGCACGACCGCCTCGTTCTCCTCCGAGCCGAAGGTCTTGCGCTCCCCCACCTCGTTGACCACGAGCAGGTCGCACCCCTTGCGGCGCAGCTTGGTGCGGCCGTTGGCCAGCACGTCGTCGGTCTCGGCGGCGAAGCCGACGATCACCTGGCCGGGCCGGGCGCGGTCGGCCGAGATCTCCGCGAGGATGTCCGGATTGCGCACCAGGACGACCGGCTCGGGCTCCTGGCCGTCCTTCTTCTTGATCTTCCCGGTGGCGTAGGCGGCCGGCCGGAAGTCGGCGACGGCGGCGGCCATCACCACCGCGTCGGCGTCCGCGGCGGCCTTCAGCACCGCCTCGCGCAGCTGCACCGCCGTACCGACGGGGACGACGTCCACGCCGGCCGGGTCGGGCAGCGCGCCGGTGTTGGCGGCGACCAGGGTGACCCGGGCGCCGCGGGCGGCGGCGGTGCGGGCGAGGGCGTAGCCCTGCTTGCCGGAGGAGCGGTTGCCGAGGAATCGGACCGGGTCGAGAGGCTCGCGGGTGCCGCCGGCGCTGATCACGACGTGCCGTCCGGCGAGGTCGGGCTCGCGCACCCCGCGGGCCAGGACGCGGCGGCAGACTTCGAAGATCTCGGCCGGGTCGGGCAGCCGGCCCTTGCCGGTGTCGACGCCGGTGAGCCGGCCGACGGCGGGCTCGATGACGACGGCGCCGCGGCGGCGCAGCGTGGCCACGTTCTCCTGGGTGGCGGGGTGCTCCCACATCTCGGTGTGCATGGCGGGCGCGAAGACGACCGGGCAGCGGGCCGTGAGCAGGGTGTTGGTCAGCAGGTCGTCGGCGAGGCCGTGGGCCGCCTTGGCGAGCATGTCGGCGGTGGCGGGGGCGACGACCACCAGGTCGGCCCGCTGGCCGATGCGCACGTGCGGGACCTCGTGGACGGCGTCCCAGACCTCGGTGGAGACGGGGTTGCCGGACAGCGCCGACCAGGTCGCCGCGCCCACGAAGTGCAGCGCGGAGGCGGTGGGGACGACGCGGACGTCGTGGCCCGACTCGGTGAACCGGCGCAGCAGCTCGCACGCCTTGTAGGCGGCGATGCCGCCGCTGACCCCCAGAACGACCTTCGGCTTGTCCACCGTCACTCCCCGGACCTCGGAAAACGTCTGAACCCATGAGACACCACAGGCCCGGCAGCATGACTGCCGGGCCTGTGGAAAAACCCACTGCGATGTGCAGATATGACTTACTGGCCCGGACCCTCGATGGCCTCGGAGGTCAGCAGACCCGCGTTGATCTCACGCAGGGCGATCGAGAGCGGCTTCTCGTGGACGTGCGTGTCCACGAGGGGACCGACGTACTCGAGGAGACCCTCGCCGAGCTGCGAGTAGTACGCGTTGATCTGGCGGGCCCGCTTGGCCGCGTAGATCACGAGGCTGTACTTCGAGTCGGTGGCCTCGAGGAGCTCGTCGATCGGCGGGTTGATGATGCCCTCGGGCGCGGAGATGGAAGAGGACACGCTCTACCTTCCGATGGATGGGAAAAAACCGTCAGAGTGACCAGTTCTGATCACACTCAGTCTGATCACACTCAGGTGACCAGTTTTGATCACACAACGTCCATCAAGGCTAGCAGCTCGCGCGCCACGTCCTCGACGGAGGTGTTCACCAAGGTCGTATCGAACTCCGGCTCGGCCGCCAGCTCGGTCCTGGCCGCCGTCAGCCGGCGCTCGATGACCTCCGGCGACTCGGTGCCGCGGCCGGTGAGCCTGCGCACCAGCTCCTCCCAGGAGGGAGGGGCCAGGAACACCAGCTGGGCGTCGGACATCGACCCGCGGACCTGGCGGGCGCCCTGGAGGTCGATCTCCAGCAGGACGGGCTCGCCGTTCTCCAGCCGCTCCAGCACGGCCGCGCGGGGCGTGCCGTAGCGGTTGCCGGCGAACTCGGCCCACTCCAGCAGCTCGCCGTTGGCGATCAGCTTGTCCATCTCCTCGTCGGTGACGAAGAAGTAGTGGACTCCGTGCTGCTCGCCGGGGCGGGGCTTGCGGGTCGTCGCCGACACCGAGAGCCAGACCTCGGGGTGTTCTTTGCGCATATGAGCGACGACCGTGCTCTTGCCGACCCCGGAGGGGCCGGAGAGCACGGTCAGCCGCGGACGTGCGTCCGGGGGCTCGGGGGTCGTCCCCCGGGGTGTTACAGCCATGCAGCGATTATTCCAGCAATCCCGGAGTGCCCGGGACTCCCTTCCCGGCAGGGCCCGATTCAGGAACCCGTGCTGCCGAACTCGCGCTCCAGGGAAGCGATCTGGTTCGAACCGAGACCGCGCACGCGGCGGCTCTCGGAGATGCCGAGTCGCTCCATGATCTGCTTGGCGCGGACCTTGCCCACGCCCGGCAGGGACTCCAGCAGGGCGGAGACCTTCATCTTGCCGATGACGTCGTTCTCCTGGCCCTGCTTGATGACCTCGTGCAGGGAGGCGCCGGAGTGCTTCAGTCGATTCTTGACCTCGGCCCGCTCCCGGCGAGCCGCGGCGGCCTTTTCGAGCGCGGCTGCGCGCTGTTCGGGGGTAAGGGGCGGAAGAGCCACGCCTACGTCACCTCGGATGTCGAACTGTCGGATACGGACCGGTGAGGAACCTAGTACGCCCCACACCTGGGGAGCCACGAGCAACACGCTCGCCCGTTCTCCCCCACAGTCTTGGGGGCGTGGGTGGTGCCCCCACACGTCGGAGACTAGCGGTCAAGTCCGCCGGAGTCAGCGAGAACAGCGGAAAAGTCCTGGTCAGCCTCCGCCAGGACGGACATTTAAGACATATTGCCCCGGATTTGAGCCTGTATCCAGACTCAAATCACTCCGGACGTCCCCGCCGGACCTCTCCGGCGGGGACGTCCGGACCTCAGACGGCCGTCACCGCGGCGCGGATCTCGTCTGCGAAGCGTTGCGCCGCGTCACGCAGCGCGACGACGTCGGGACCGTGACGCAGCACACCCCGGCTGACGTTCGGCACCACGTTGCGCACCACAGCGCCGAAGACCCGCGGAAGATCCGCCGGAGTCGCCCCCTGCGCGCCGATACCGGGGGCCAGAAGCGGCCCGTTGATGTCCAGGTCGTAGGAGGACAGGTCGCCGAGCGTCGCGCCCACCACGGCGCCGAAGGAGCCGAGGGGCTCCTCCCCCGCGTTCTCGGCCGCCAGGTGCGCCAGCACGGTCGCCCCCACGCTGCGGCCGTCGGCGCGCACCGCGTGCTGCACCTCGCGGCCCTCCGGGTTCGACGTCAGCGCCAGCACGAACAGGCCGGCGCCGCTCTCCCGGGCCAGCGCGACGGCCGGGCTGAGCGAGCCGTAGCCGAGGTAGGGCGAGACGGTCAGGGCGTCCGAGAACAGCGGGGAGTCCTTGTGCAGGAACGCCTGCGCGTACGCGGCCATGGTGGAGCCGATGTCGCCGCGCTTGGCGTCCATGACGACCAGCGCGCCGGCCGCCCGCGCCTCCTCGACCACCTTCTCCAGGACGGCCACGCCGCGCGAGCCGAACCGCTCGAAGAACGCGGCCTGCGGCTTCAGCACCGCGACCCGCTCCGCCACGGCCTCGACGACCGTGCGGCCGAACCGCTCCAGAGAGGCCACGTCGTCGTTCAGGCCCCACTCCGTGAGCAGCGAGGCGTGCGGGTCGATGCCGACGCACAGCGGGCCGCGCTCGTCCATGGCCCGGCGCAGGCGCGCGCCGAAGGGCTGCAGAACCGTCATGCGGACTTCCTCACGTCGGCGCCGACCGCGTCGGCGAGGGTGGCGTACGGGCTGGTGCGCAGGCGCGCGGCGAGCCCCTTGTGGATCGCGCGCATCCAGAAGGGCCCCTCGTAGATGAAGGCGCTGTAGCCCTGGACGAGCGTGGCGCCGGCCAGGATGCGCTGCCAGGCGTCCTCGGCGGTCTCGATGCCGCCGACGCCCACCAGGGTGATGCGGTCGCCCACGCGCGCGTACAGGCGGCGCAGGACCGCCAGAGAGCGCTCCTTGAGCGGGGCGCCGGACAGGCCGCCGGTCTCCTTGACCAGGGACGGCGTGGAGCGCAGGCCCAGGCCCTCGCGGGCGATGGTGGTGTTGGTGGCGATGATGCCGTCCAGGCCCAGCTCGACGGCCAGGTCGGCGACCGCGTCGATGTCCTCGTCGGCCAGGTCGGGCGCGATCTTGACCAGGAGCGGGACGCGCCGCGTGGTGACGGCGCGGTCGGCGGCCTCGCGCACGGCGCTCAGCAGCGGGCGCAGCGCCTCGGTGGCCTGGAGGTTGCGCAGGCCGGGCGTGTTCGGCGAGGAGACGTTGACGACCAGGTAGTCGGCGTACGGCGCGAGCCGCTCGGCCGACTTCACGTAGTCGGTGACGGCCTCGGCCTCGGGGACCACCTTGGTCTTGCCGATGTTGACGCCGACGACGGTCCGGAAGGCCGGGTTGCGGGAGGCCAGGCGGGCGGCGACGGCCAGCGAGCCCTCGTTGTTGAAGCCCATGCGGTTGATCAGCGCCCGGTCCTGGACCAGGCGGAACAGCCGCTTCTTGGGGTTGCCGGGCTGCGGCTCGCCGGTGACCGTGCCGATCTCGACGTGGTCGAAGCCGAGCATCGCCATCCCGTCGATCGCGACGGCGTTCTTGTCGAAGCCGGCCGCGAGCCCGAAGGGGCCGTGCATGCGCAGGCCGAGGGCCTTCGTGCGCAGCTCCTTGTGGCGGGGGGCGAGGGCGGCGGCGACGAGGGTGCGCAGCACGGGGATGCGGGCGGCCAGGCGGATCCAGCGGAAGGCCAGGTGGTGAGCCTGCTCGGGATCCATGCGCTGGAAGAGGAGGGTGAAGAAGATCTTGTACATGGGTGTCCTCATGAAGAGGGGGACACCGGTTTTCGGTGTCCCCCTCGTCGGCTGCTAGTCGCGGGCCGCGGTCAGGTGTTCGGCGTGTTCCTGGAGCGAGCGCACGCCCACGTCGCCGTGGTTGAGGGCGTCGATGCCCTGGACGGCCGCCGCCAGGGCCTGGACCGTCGTCAGGCAGGGCACGGAGCGGGCCACCGCCGCCGTACGGATCTCGTAGCCGTCGAGGCGGCCGCCGGTGCCGTACGGGGTGTTGACGATGAGGTCGACCTCGCCGTCGTGGATGAGCTGGACGATCGTCTTCTCGCCGTTGGGGCCGGTGCCCTCGGACTGCTTGCGCACGACGGTGGCGTTGATGCCGTTGCGCTTGAGGACCTCGGCGGTGCCGGAGGTGGCCAGCAGCTCGAAGCCGTGGGCGACCAGCTCGCGCGCCGGGAAGATCATCGAGCGCTTGTCGCGGTTGGCGACCGAGATGAACGCGCGGCCCTTGGTGGGCAGCGGGCCGTACGCGCCGGCCTGCGACTTGGCGTACGCCGTGCCGAAGACGGTGTCGATGCCCATGACCTCGCCGGTGGAGCGCATCTCCGGGCCGAGGACGGTGTCCACGCCGCGGCCGGAGGTGTCGCGGAAGCGGCTCCACGGCATCACGGCCTCCTTGACGGAGATCGGCGCGTCCAGCGGCAGCTCGCCGCCGTCGCCGGTCTTCGGCAGCAGGCCCTCGGCGCGCAGCTCGGCGATGGTCGTGCCCATGGAGATGCGGGCGGCGGCCTTGGCCAGCGGCACCGCGGTCGCCTTGGAGGTGAACGGCACGGTCCGGGAGGCGCGCGGGTTGGCCTCCAGGACGTAGAGGATGTCACCGGCCATCGCGAACTGGATGTTGATCAGGCCGCGCACGCCCACGCCCTTGGCGATGGCCTCGGTGGAGGCGCGCAGGCGCTTGATGTCGAAGCCGCCGAGCGTGATCGGGGGCAGCGCGCACGCGGAGTCGCCGGAGTGGATGCCGGCCTCCTCGATGTGCTCCATGACGCCGCCGAGGTAGAGCTCCTCGCCGTCGTAGAGGGCGTCGACGTCGATCTCGATGGCGTCGTCGAGGAAGCGGTCGACGAGGACCGGCCGGGTGGGGCTGATCTCGGTCGACTCGGCGATGTAGGTGGCCAGGCGGGTCTCGTCGTAGACGATCTCCATGCCGCGGCCGCCGAGGACGTACGAGGGGCGGACCAGGACCGGGTAGCCGATCTCGTCGGCGATGGCCTTGGCCTCGCTGAAGGTGGTGGCGGTGCCGTGCTTCGGGGCCGGCAGGCCGGCCTCCTTCAGCACCTGGCCGAAGGCGCCCCGGTCCTCGGCCGCGTGGATGGCCTCGGGCGGGGTGCCGACGATCGGCACGCCGTTGTCCTTCAGCGCCTGCGCCAGGCCCAGCGGGGTCTGGCCGCCGAGCTGGACGACGACACCGGCGACCGGGCCGGCGAGGGACTCGGCGTGGACGACCTCCAGCACGTCCTCGAGCGTCAGCGGCTCGAAGTACAGGCGGTCGGAGGTGTCGTAGTCGGTGGAGACGGTCTCCGGGTTGCAGTTGACCATCACCGTCTCGTAGCCCGCGTCGCTGAGCGCGAAGGAGGCGTGGACGCAGGAGTAGTCGAACTCGATGCCCTGGCCGATACGGTTCGGGCCGGAGCCCAGGATGATCACCGCGGGCTTCTCGCGCGGCGCGACCTCGCTCTCCTCGTCGTAGGAGGAGTAGAAGTACGGCGTCTTCGCGGCGAACTCGGCGGCGCAGGTGTCGACCGTCTTGTAGACCGGGCGGATGCCGAGGGCGTGCCGGACCTCGCGGACGACGTCCTCGCGCAGGCCGCGGATCTCGGCGATCTGCTGGTCGGAGAAGCCGTGCCGCTTGGCGTCGGCGAGCAGCTGCGAGGTCAGCTCGGGGGCCTGGGCCAGCTCGTCCGCGATCTCCTTGATCAGGAAGAGCTGGTCGACGAACCAGGGGTCGATCTTCGTGTAGTCGAAGACCTCCTGCGGGGTGGCGCCCGCGCGGATGGCCTGCATGACGGTGTTGATCCGGCCGTCCGTGGGACGCACGGCCTCTTCGAGGAGGGCCCTCTTGTCGCCGGGGTCACCCACGAAGGTGAACTGGCTGCCCTTCTTCTCCAGCGAGCGCAGCGCCTTCTGGAAGGCCTCGGGGAAGTTGCGGCCGATGGCCATGGCCTCGCCGACCGACTTCATGGTGGTGGTCAGCGTGGAGTCGGCCTGCGGGAACTTCTCGAAGGCGAACCGCGGGGCCTTGACCACGACGTAGTCGAGGGTCGGCTCGAAGGAGGCCGGGGTCTCGGCGGTGATGTCGTTCGGGATCTCGTCCAGCGTGTAGCCGACGGCCAGCTTGGCGGCGATCTTCGCGATCGGGAAGCCGGTGGCCTTCGACGCGAGCGCCGAGGAGCGCGACACGCGCGGGTTCATCTCGATGACGATCACGCGACCGTCCTCGGGGTTCACCGCGAACTGGATGTTGCAGCCGCCGGTGTCGACGCCGACCTCGCGGATGACGGCGATGCCGACGTCGCGCAGGATCTGGTACTCGCGGTCGGTGAGCGTCATCGCCGGGGCGACGGTGATGGAGTCACCGGTGTGCACGCCCATCGGGTCGAAGTTCTCGATGGAGCAGACGACCACGACGTTGTCGTGCTTGTCGCGCATCAGCTCCAGCTCGTACTCCTTCCAGCCGAGGATGGACTCCTCCAGGAGCACCTCGGTGGTCGGGGAGAGCGTGAGGCCCTGGCCGGCGATGCGGCGCAGCTCCTCCTCGTCGTGCGCGAAGCCGGAGCCGGCGCCGCCCATGGTGAAGGAGGGACGCACGACGACCGGGTAGCCGCCGAGGGTGTCCACGCCCTGGAGGACGTCGTCCATGGAGTGGCAGATGACCGAGCGGGCGGACTCGCCGTGCCCGATCTTCTTGCGGACCTCCTCGACGACCGCCTTGAACTGCTCGCGGTCCTCGCCCTTGTGGATGGCCTCGGGCTTGGCGCCGATCAGCTCCACCCCGTACTTGGCGAGCACGCCGTTCTCGTGCAGCGAGATGGCGGTGTTCAGGGCCGTCTGGCCGCCCAGGGTGGGCAGCAGGGCGTCGGGGCGCTCCTTGGCGATGATCTTCTCGACGAACTCCGGGGTGATCGGCTCGACGTAGGTGGCGTCGGCGATCTCCGGGTCGGTCATGATCGTCGCCGGGTTGGAGTTGACGAGGATCACGCGAAGGCCCTCGGCCCTCAGCACGCGGCACGCCTGGGTGCCGGAGTAGTCGAACTCGGCGGCCTGGCCGATGACGATCGGGCCGGAGCCGATGACCAGGACGGACTGGATATCGGTGCGCTTAGGCACGCTGGCCCTCCATCAGGGAAACGAAGCGGTCGAACAGGTAGGCGGCGTCGTGCGGGCCGGCGGCCGCTTCGGGGTGGTACTGGACGGAGAAGGCCGGCTGGTCGAGCAGCTGGAGCCCCTCCACGACGTTGTCGTTCAGGCAGACGTGGGACACCTCGGCGCGGCCGAAGGGCGTCTCGCTGACCTGGTCGAGCGGCGCGTCGACGGCGAAACCGTGGTTGTGCGCGGTGACCTCGACCTTGCCGGTGGTGCGGTCCTGGACCGGCTGGTTGATGCCGCGGTGGCCGTACTTCAGCTTGTAGGTGCCGAAGCCGAGGGCGCGGCCGAGGATCTGGTTGCCGAAGCAGATGCCGAAGAGCGGGGTCCTGCGCTCCAGCACGGCCTGCATCAGGGCGACGGGGCCGTCGGCGGTGGCGGGGTCGCCGGGGCCGTTGGAGAAGAACACGCCGTCGGGGCTGACGGCGTAGATGTCGTCGGCGGTGGCGGTCGCGGGCAGGACGTGCACCTCGATGCCGCGCTCGGCCATGCGGTGCGGGGTCATGCCCTTGATGCCGAGGTCGACGGCGGCGACGGTGAACTTCTTCTCGCCGACCGCAGAGACGACGTAGGCCTCCTTGGTGGCGACCTCCTCGTACAGGCTGGCGCCCTTCATGTGGGGCTGGGCCTGCACCAGGGCGAGCAGCTCGCCGTCGGACTTGAGGGCCTCGCCGGAGAAGATGCCGGCGCGCATGGAGCCGCGCTCGCGCAGGTGGCGGGTCAGGGCGCGGGTGTCGATGCCGGAGATGCCGACGACGCCCTGGTTCACCAGCTCCTCGTCCAGGGAGCGCTTGGCGCGCCAGTTGGACGGCACGCGCGCGGGGTCGCGCACGACGTAGCCGGAGACCCAGATGCGGCCCGACTCGTCGTCCTCGTCGTTCCAGCCGGTGTTGCCGATCTGCGGGGCGGTCGCGACGACGATCTGCCGGTCGTACGACGGGTCGGTGAGGGTCTCCTGGTAGCCGGTCATGCCGGTGGAGAACACGGCCTCACCGAAGGTCTCCCCCACGGCCCCGTAGGCGCGGCCGCGGAAGACCCGGCCGTCCTCCAGGACGAGTACGGCGGGAACCTTCTCGGTTCCCCTTGTGGAGGTCGTCATCGTGCGCCTTCCGTCTTGTTGATCATGTCGTTCAGGGTGTCGACCCATGCGGTGTGCTCGGCCGCGTGGTCGGAGCGGAAACCGGAGTCGATCAGTTTGCCGCCGTGGGCCCAGGTCACCACCAGCAGTCCGCCCTCGGTGAGGACCTTGCCGGCGATGCCCTTGTCGAGCCGGGCCCCGCGCAGTTGGGCGGCCGGGACGAAGAAGTCGCGCGCGCCGGGGCGTACGACGTCCAGTCCCGCGTCGGTCAGGGTGAGCTCGGCCCGGCTGCGGGTGCCCAGGCCGTGCGCCACGATGCGGTCGAGCCACTGTCCGGCGGTGGTGGAGCCGTGGTAGCGGCCGCTCATGCTCAGTTTCGCCGGGCCGGTCCCGTCCGGCGCGCTGGGCAGCTCCGGCAGGTCGCTCTGGAGGGTGCCGCGCCACTTCCAGCCCTCACGCATCAGCCAGTAGACGAGCGCGACGAACAGGAGGAGACCGATCACCCAGCCGAGGCGGGCGGCCCAGTCGGTGACCGGTGCCGATTTCTCCGCGGCTGTGAGCAGTGGTGCAGGTGTCACGTGAGCTTCCCGTCGACGAGCGTGGCCTTGCCCCGCAGCCACGTGTGCGTCACACGGCCCGGCAGCTCGCGCCCCTCGTAGGGGGTGTTGCGGCTGCGCGAGGCGAAGCCCGCGGGGTCCACCTGGCCACGGTATTCCGTGTCGACGAGGGTGAGGTTGGCGGGCTCACCAGCCGAGACGGGCCGGCCGTGACCGGTGGCCTGTCCGATCTGCGCGGGCTTGACGGACATCCGGTCGGCGACGCCGGCCCAGTCCAGCAGGCCCGTGTCCACCATGGTCGCCTGGACCACTGACAACGCGGTCTCCAGGCCGACCATGCCCATGGCGGCGGCGGCCCACTCGCAGTCCTTGTCCTCGTGCGGGTGCGGGGCGTGGTCGGTGGCGACGATGTCGATCGTGCCGTCGGCCAGGGCCTCGCGCAGCGCCATGACGTCACGCTCGGTGCGCAGCGGCGGGTTGACCTTGTAGACCGGGTTGTAGGTGCGCACCAGTTCGTCGGTGAGGAGCAGGTGGTGCGGGGTGACCTCGGCGGTGACCTGGATGCCGCGGGACTTGGCCCAGCGGACGATCTCGACGGACCCGGCGGTCGACAGGTGGCAGATGTGCACGCGGGAGCCGACGTGCTCGGCGAGCAGCACGTCCCGCGCGATGACCGACTCCTCGGCGACGGCCGGCCAGCCGCCCAGGCCCAGCTCGGCCGAGACGACGCCCTCGTTCATCTGGGCGCCCTCGGTGAGCCGCGGCTCCTGCGCGTGCTGGGCGACGACACCGCCGAAGGCCTTCACGTACTCCAGCGCGCGGCGCATGATCACCGCGTCGTCGACGCACTTGCCGTCGTCGGAGAAGACGGTGACGCCGGCCGCGGACTCGTGCATGGCGCCCAGCTCGGCGAGCTTCCTGCCCTCCAGGCCGACGGTGACGGCCCCGATGGGCTGCACGTCGCAGTAGCCGTGCTCCTTGCCGAGCCGCCAGACCTGCTCGACGACGCCGGCGGTGTCGGCGACGGGGAAGGTGTTGGCCATGGCGAACACGGAGGTGTAGCCCCCGCTCGCCGCCGCGCGCGTGCCGGTGAGGACGGTCTCGGAGTCCTCGCGGCCGGGCTCGCGCAGGTGGGTGTGCAGGTCGACCAGGCCCGGGAGCAGCACCTTGCCGGCCGCCTCGACGACCTCGGCGCCCTCGGCGGACAGGCCCTGGCCCACCGCGGCGATCTGCGAACCGTCGATCAGGACGTCCTGCGGCTCGCCGCCGAGCACCTTGGCGCCACGGATCAGGATCTTGCTCATGTCTTACTTCTCCTCGATGCGGGCGTGGGTGACGGCGGGCTCGTTGCCGCCCAGCAGCAGGTACAGCACGGCCATCCGGGTGGACACGCCGTTGGCGACCTGCTCGATCGCGGTGCAGCGGGCGGAGTCGGCGACCTCGGCGGTGATCTCCATGCCGCGCACCATCGGGCCGGGGTGCATCACGATGGCGTGCTCGGGCAGCTTGGCCATGCGGTCGCCGTCGAGGCCGTAGCGGCGGGAGTACTCGCGCTCGGTGGGGAAGAAGGCGGCGTTCATCCGCTCGCGCTGGACGCGCAGCATCATCACCGCGTCGCACTTGGGCAGCGTCGAGTCGAGGTCGTAGGAGACCTCGCAGGGCCAGGTCTCGATGCCGACCGGCAGCAGGGTGGGCGGCGCGACGAGGGTGACCTCGGCGCCCAGGGTGTGCAGCAGGTCGACGTTGGAGCGGGCGACCCGGCTGTGCAGGATGTCGCCGACGATGGTGATCCGCTTGCCGGCCAGGTCCTGGCCGAGCCCGGCGTCCCGGCCGACCAGCCGACGGCGCATGGTGAAGGCGTCCAGGAGGGCCTGCGTGGGGTGCTGGTGGGTGCCGTCGCCGGCGTTGATGACGGCGGCGTCGATCCAGCCGGAGTTGGCGAGGCGGTACGGGGCCCCGGAGGCGCCGTGCCGGATGACGACGGCGTCGACGCCCATGGCCTCCAGGGTCTGGGCGGTGTCCTTCAGGGACTCGCCCTTGGACACGCTCGAGCCCTTGGCGGAGAAGTTGATGACGTCCGCGGACAGGCGCTTCTCGGCGGCCTCGAAGGAGATGCGGGTGCGGGTGGAGTCCTCGAAGAAGAGGTTGACGATCGTGCGGCCGCGCAGGGTCGGCAGTTTCTTGATCGGCCGGTCGGCGACCCGGGCCATCTCCTCGGCGGTGTCGAGGATCAGGACGGCGTCGTCGCGGGTGAGGTCGGCGGCCGAGATGAGATGACGCTGCATCTGTCAGGCTCCGTAAGGCAGTTCAATTCGGGAGGATGTACGCACATCGGCGCGGGCGCGGGCATGCCGAAGCCGCCCGGCGCGCGAGGTGCTACTGGTCGGCCTTCACACCGAGCAGCACGGTGTCGCGACCGTCCTCCTCGGCGAGCAGGACCTTGACCGTCTCCCGCAACGACGTGGGGAGGTTCTTGCCGACGTAGTCGGCGCGGATCGGCAGTTCCCGGTGCCCGCGGTCGACGAGGACCGCGAGCTGCACCGCGCGGGGGCGCCCGATGTCGTTCAGGGCGTCGAGGGCGGCGCGGATGGTGCGGCCGGAGAAGAGCACGTCGTCGACGAGGACGACGAGCTTTGAGTCGAGGCCGTCACCGGGGATCTCGGTGCGGGCCAGCGCACGCGGCGGGTGCATGCGCAGGTCGTCGCGGTACATGGTGATGTCCAGCGAGCCGACCGGGACCTTGCGCTCGGTGATCTGTTCGAGCTTGGCGGCGAGCCGCTGGGCGAGGAAGACGCCCCGCGTGGGGATGCCGAGGAGCACCACGTCGTCGGCGCCCTTGGCGCGCTCGACGATCTCGTGGGCGATGCGGGTCAGTACCCGCGCGATGTCGGGGCCTTCGAGAACGGGCCTCGCATCGGACGCTTGAGTGTCCATACGAAAAGGACCTCCTTCTCCGCCTCACGGGACGGACCTTAAAGGACGTCGGGTTTGCGCCATCCACGGTAGCAGGCCGCGACGGCGTCCGGTGGCCCACCCCGCACCACCCGCGAAGACACCCACCGGATCCGCTCGGCACGGTCCGCGACGCGCCGGAGCACCACCCGCCCGGCCCCCTGCCACCACCCGTACGGCGTAACGGGCCGCCACTACCACGGAAGAGTCGGTGTGGACCATTCGGCTTGACGCAGGAGAATCACGCTGCGTAACCTCACAGTGAGTTACCAGCCGCGCGGCATGGACGAAGCCAGTCGCGTCGACACTGCCGGGGAGCTATATGTCCAGCGAATACGCCAAACAGCTCGGGGCCAAGCTCCGGGCCATCCGCACCCAGCAGGGCCTTTCCCTCCACGGTGTCGAGGAGAAGAGCCAGGGACGCTGGAAGGCGGTCGTGGTCGGTTCGTACGAGCGCGGCGACCGTGCCGTGACCGTGCAGCGCCTCGCCGAGCTGGCGGACTTCTACGGCGTTCCGGTGCAGGAGCTGCTCCCGGGCACGACCCCCGGCGGCGCCGCCGAGCCCCCGCCGAAGCTGGTCCTGGACCTGGAGCGGCTGGCCCACGTCCCGGTGGAGAAGGCGGGCCCGCTGCAGCGCTACGCGGCTACGATCCAGTCGCAGCGCGGCGACTACAACGGCAAGGTGCTCTCCATCCGCCAGGACGACCTGCGCACCCTCGCCGTCATCTACGACCAGTCCCCCTCGGTCCTCACCGAGCAGCTGATCAGCTGGGGCGTCCTGGACGCGGACGCGCGCCGCGCGGTCGCCCACGAGGAGAGCTGAGCCCTCCGGGCACCCTCAGCAGAAACGTCACTACCAGGGGCGGAGCCGGACGGCTCCGCCCCTGCCGCGTATCCGCGGCCTCCGCGCCTCCCGCTCTGCCCTGTCGTGGACCGTCCCGATACCGCATCCGGGCGCTGCCGTCTGTGCCACGATCCTGCCGGGCGATTCGTGGAGGAAGCCGGGGGGCGGCCATGTCGGTGAGTGACCAGCAGGACGCGGCGCTGGGCGCGCTGGTGGACCTCGTACGGGACGTCCACGCGGGTCATCTCGGCGAGGAGGCCGCCGAGCAGCGCATACGGTCCGCGGACTGGCCGCTGACCGAGGAAGAGGCGCGTCACCTGGTGGCCTTCGGCCTGCACCAGGTCCGGGCCGGTGTCCCCGCAACGGGCTATCTGGTGGCCCGGCTCCTCATGGCGCTGTCCGAGCAGCGCTGGGGGCGGGGCCGGTCGTCCCCCTGGTGGCCGGCCGCCGACCTCCTGGTGGAGGCGGTACGGCTCGACCTCGTGGAGCGGCCCAGCGGCGAGCGGCTGCGGCTGGTCTGTGCCGTCGCCGACGAGCAGATCGAAACCCTCCGCGGCGAGGGCGAGCTGGAGGAACTGGCCGAGACCATGTACGCGGCGGGAATCCTCCGGGTCCATCCGCACATCGCCGCACCGGTGCTGGACGACGCCCTCGCCGTACGGGAACGACAGCTCCGCGGCCTGGCGCACGGCCGTCTCTTCGCCACCGACTCCGCCGGGGACGGGGCGGACGAGGATCCGGACCCGGGCCTGCCGCACCCCGTGGACGCGTCTCTGGAGGCCCTGCCCTACCTGTACGGCGCGGTGGGCCTCAGCCACGGCCACGAACGCGCCCGCTGCCTGAACGCCGTGAACGAGGCGCTGGCCGTCCTGATGAGGGACCCCGAGGCCGGGAACTGGACGATGGACTCCTGGCTGGCGAACTACCGCAGCGCGGCGCGCCTGATCGACCCGGCCCGCGACCCGGTCAACGCGATCCGGCTGCGACGGGTCCTGGCGCACTACGACGGCGAACCCGCGCCGGACACCCTCCAAGACCTGCTGCCGATGCCGCTGCCCGAGCTGGTGCGGGTCCGCGGCGAGCGGGAGACCTGGGCCGTCGTGGACCAGGCCCTGCATCTGCTGCGGGAGACCGGACGTCGCGATCTGCTGCGGGAACTGGTGACGAGCGTCCACACCGAGCTGCCCGAGCCCCGGGAGCGGGAGCAGCTCTGGGAGGTGTGGCACAGCCACCTCCATGTGCTGCCCGGCGACCCGACGCCCTGCCCCGCCGACGACACCGAGGCGGAGATCAAGCGCGCGTTCGCCCGGACGGTCACGAACACTCCTCCCCACCCCGCCACCCTGGTGCATCTGGCGGCGCACCTGTATCAGGCCGGGCACGCCCGGGCCGCCCGGGCGCTGCTGGACGGGTCGCGCGACGATCTCCCGGACGCGGGGCCAGAGGCCGAGGCCGCCCTCGGATGTCTGCTGGGCAGCGCCTCGGCCGCGGCGGCCACCGCGTGCGAGGAGGAGCGCCGGTGGGCGGACGCGATCGACCTGCACACACAGGCCGCACGTCACTACGCCGTGCTCGGCCTGCACGGTCAGGCCCTGCGGGAACTGGGACTGATGGTGCGGTGCGCCGACTCGGGCGGCATGGACGAGGTCACCCGGGCCGCCGTCATGCTCCGTATGGGGGTCGCACCGCGCCTGCAGGCCGGCCTGTACGAGAAGTCGGCCTTCGCCCTCGTCGCGGCGGCCCAACGGCTCGGCAGCCGCACGACGGAGGGCCCGCAGTCGGCGGGCGCGGTGTGGATGCTGCACACGACCGCCAAGGGCCTCGACTTCTCCGGCGCGCTGCTGGCGCCCGGTCCCCGCCGGCCCCTGCCCCTGCTCGTGGAACTGCGGCGCCGGATCGAGGAACTCGAGCGCCGGCTCGGCGGGTCCGCGCCCCCGCGTCTGTACGAGATCGCCGAGGACCTGGAGATGCTCTGCTACGCAGGCCCCCAGGAACACGCGCCCGGGCACGGCGACCACGAACTCCTCGGCAATCTACGGCGCTCCTTCGACCGTCAGCTCTCCCGCAGCCTGTACGCCCCAGGGGCGGTGGAGGAGGGCTCCGCCCATCCGGAGCTGAGCGATGTCGTGGCCGCGCTGCCCGCCGACACCGTGCTGGTCTCGCTGTGGATCGCGCAGCAGCCCCAGCGCATGGAGCCGGCCGGCCCGGACGGCCGGCCCGCCGCCGCGCTGCATCTGATGACGGTCACCGCGGAGGGGGTCCGGGACATCCGGGTACTGCCGTTCGCCGGCATGCCCGGCGCGGTGCTCCAGGTGACCAAGGACGGCTACCGGCAGACCATGCACCCCCTCGCCCAGAACGTCGCCGAGGTCCGCGAGGTCGTCCGGACGGACCCGCTGCACGGTGAGGTCACCCGGGCCGGCGCGCAGGAGCTGGAGTTCAGCGGGTTCTTCGGCGATCTGGGCGAGGTGCTGACCCGACTGCGCGGCGAGGGGAAACGGCACCTGTGCTTCTGGGCCCACGGCCCCCTCCACTTCCTGCCCTACCCGCTGCTCCGGCTGGCGGGGCGCCCCCTCGCCGACGACTGGACCGTGACCACCGTGCCGAGCCCGGTGTGCGTCACCGGCGCCCGCACCCCCGAGGCGCGCACCGGCCGAGGACTCGTGTCGCTGGGTGCGGCGCTGGGCGGCACGCCCTGGGGCCTGCGGCCGGAGCCGGTGCTGGACGACCACGCGGCGGCGGTGGCCGCGCTCGCGGGCGGCGTCACCCTGGTCGGCCCGCAGGCCACACCGGCGTCCTTCCTGGCCCGCGCCGAGGGCGCCCGCTATGTCCATGTGGCGGCACACGGCGCGCACAGCCAGGACGCCTCCTGGTTCCAGTGCCTGTACCTCAACCCGCCCGAGGAGGGAGCGGACGGCCGGCTGTTCGGACATGAGGTCCTGGCCCACGACCTGCGCGGCGTGGACCTGGTCACCCTGGGCGCCTGTGAATCGGCACTCGGACGCTTCGACCTCGCCGACAACCCGCGCGGACTGCCCACCGCGTTCCTGCTGGCCGGGGCACGGGCGGTGGTCGGCTGTCTGTGGCCGGTACGGCCCGACGGGGCCACCTGCTTCTTCAGCGAGCTGTACGGGCATCTCACCGCCCACCACGACACCCTGCGCGCCTTCCGTCACGCCCAGACGGTCACCCGCGCCCGCTTCCCCCAGTACCGCGACTGGGGGGCCTTCGCCTATCACGGCGGCTGGACCCGCCCCGACGGAAGGACCGGCTGATGTCTCCCGAACCACCGCCGCTCATCACGTACGACGTCGACCTGGTCGTGCCCGCGACGCTCCAGGGGAACACCACCGAGGAGCGCATCCGCCGCCGGCTGACCGTCACCGAGCCCTACGTCGTCCGGCAGAGCATCGAGCAGTTGCGCGAACGCGGGGTGAACCCGGCCCTGCTGGCGGCTTCCTCGCCACACGACGACTACTTCCTGCTGATGTTCGGCTGCGCGTTCCGGCCGGATCCGGACGGTGGTTCCGTACCGTTCGAGGAGGCGCACATCGGCATCCGGCTCACCTCTCCCGGCGGGGGACGGCAGCCGGTGGCACTGGCCATGTCGCCCGACACGGCGAGCGCCGCGAGCGGGAACAGCTTCCGCATCGCCGTGTCGTTGCCGCTGCTGGGCGTGGCGGAGCCGTCCGTGGAGTACGCGGCGGACGGGACGAGACAGGAGCGGTACATCACCGCCTACGGCCTGGGTGACAGCGACCCGGCGTGGAAGCTGTGCAGGCGGCCGGGCCGTCCGCTCGACGGGGACGTCTGGCTCGCGGTGGCGGTGTGCGCGCCCGCCGGGTCTGCGGTCGTGGCCGAGGTCATCGTGGCGGCCTCACTGCTGAGGATGAAGGTCCTGCGCAGCCGGGCGGAGCTGCCGCCACGGCTGCACACGATCGATCTGACGTCGCTCGCCCGGCAGGCGCTGCCCGGCGGCCCGGCCGGGGCGCTGCCCAGGGGTGCGGGCGGACAGTGAACGCCGAGGGCCCGCGGACGGATCCGCGGGCCCTCGGGCATGGCATGAACAGCGGGCGTCAGGTCTGGTCCCGACGCAGCGACGGCTTGAGATCCTTCAGCCGGCCGAGCAGGCCGTTGACGAACGACGGCGACTCGTCGGTGGAGAACTCCTTCGCCAGCTGCACCATCTCGTCCAGGACGACGGCGTCCGGGGTCTCGTCGACCCAGATCAGCTCGTAGGCGCCCAGACGCAGGATGTTGCGGTCGACGACCGGCATCCGGTCCAGCGTCCAGTCCACCGCGTACTGGGCGATCAGCTCGTCGATGCGCCTCGCGTGCTCGGCGTAGCCCTCGACCAGCTGCATCGTGTACTCGCTCACCGGCGGCTGCCGGGTGTCGGAACGGGACAGCCGGACCCAGTCCGCGAGGACCGTGAGGACGTCGGCGTCGCGCTGGTCGCCCTCGAAGAGGATCTGGAAGGCGCGCTTGCGGGCCGTGTTGCGGGCAGCCACGGTTAGCCGTTCACCCGGCCGAGGTAGTCGCTGGTGCGGGTGTCGACCTTGATCTTCTCACCGGTGGTGATGAAGAGCGGGACCTGGATCTGGTGGCCGGTCTCCAGCGTGGCGGGCTTGGTGCCGCCGGTGGAGCGGTCGCCCTGGACTCCGGGCTCGGTCTCCTGCACGACCAGCTCGACGGCGGCCGGCAGCTCGACGAAGAGCACCTCGCCCTCGTGCTGCGCGACGGTGGCCGTGAAGCCCTCGATCAGGAAGTTGGCGGCGTCGCCGACGGCCTTGCGGTCGACCATCAGCTGGTCGTAGGTCTCCATGTCCATGAAGACGAAGTACTCGCCGTCCATGTAGGAGAACTGCATGTCGCGCTTGTCGACGGTGGCCGTCTCGACCTTGACGCCGGCGTTGAAGGTCTTGTCGACGACCTTCCCGGACAGCACGTTCTTGAGCTTGGTGCGCACGAAGGCCGGGCCCTTGCCGGGCTTGACGTGCTGGAACTCGACGACGGACCAGAGCTGGCCGCCTTCGAGCTTGAGCACCATGCCGTTCTTGAGGTCGTTCGTGGAAGCCACGGTTGCGGAATCTCCTGGACTGACGTGGACGACCCCGGGGCACGCACCTGACTAGAGGGCGAGCAGCTCCTTGGTCGTGATGGTGAGTAGCTCGGGTCCGCCGTCCGCCTCGGGGCGGACGACGAGCGTGTCATCGATCCGGACACCGCCCCGGCCCGGGAGGTGGACCCCCGGTTCGACGGTGACCGGCACGCAAGCGTCCAGTTTACCCATGGCCGAGGGACTCAACTGAGGGTCCTCGTCGATTTCGAGTCCGACACCGTGTCCGGTGAGCGGCGAGAGGCGCTCGGAATGGCCCGCGCTGTCCAGTACCTGCCGGGCCGCGCGGTCCACGTCACGGTAGGCGGTGCCCGGCGTCAGGCTCTCCCGGCCGGCCCGCTGCGCGGCGAAGACCAGGTCGTACAGCTCGATCTGCCAGTCGGCGGGCGAGGTGCCGATGACGAACGTGCGGCCGATCTCGCAGCGGTACCCGCGGTAGGTCGCGCCCAGGCAGACGGAGAGGAAGTCGCCCTCCTCCACCCGGCGGTCGGTGGGCCGGTGGCCGCGCCGCCCCGCGTTCGGGCCGGTGGCGACGGACGTGGCGAAGGCGGGCCCGTCGGCGCCGTGGTCGACCAGGCGGCGCTCCAGCTCCAGGGCGAGGTGCCGTTCGGTGCGGCCGACCAGGATCGACTCCAGCAGCTCGCCGAGGGCCTGGTCGGCGATCTCCGCGCCGATGCGCAGGCAGGAGATCTCCTCCTCGTCCTTGACGACCCGGAGCTGCTCCACCGCGCCGCCCAGGTCGGTCAGGCGCAGCCGGGGCGCCACCGAGCGAATGGCCCGGTGCCGGGCGACGGTGAGGTGGTGCTCCTCCAGTGCGAGGGAGTCCAGACCCGCGCTCTGCGCCAGACCCGCCGCCGCGACGGCCGCGTCGCCGCCCGGACCGGACAGGGTATGGACGCGCACGGCCTCGTCGGGGCGCCCCTCGGCGGGCCGGTCCTCGATCGGGGCCACGCACACCAGGACGTCGTCGTCCCTGCTCAGCAGCAGTGCGGCACCCTGCGGGGACGCGCCCGCCAGGTAGCGGATGTTGGCGGGGCGGGTCACCAGGACGGAGGGGCTGCCGCCCACGTTGCAGCGTTCCCTCAGCCTGGCCCGGCGGGTCGCGTACACCTCTGACATGAGACGAGCGTAGGAGCGGTGGCCGGATTGTGCCGGTTGGGGAGGGCCGAAGGGGGTTCCTGGGTATTCGCCCAGGGCCGCTGCGGCGCCGTCACCACTGGGGCGGGCTCGCTATCGCCCTGGCCAGGACGTCGTCCAGGAGCTTGGCCGTGTCCGGGACGTCCAGCTGGGAGTTGTCGATGATCGGCAGGCCCGAGCCGTACCAGCCGGCCATCCGGCCGTGGATGCGGGCGACCTCCTCATCGGTGAGGCGGCGGTTGCCGCTGCGCTCGGCGTTGCGCTCCAGCACGATGTCGAGGCCGGGCAGCAGGACGACCGGGAGCAGGCCGGGGCCGACATGCCGTTTCCAGCCGCCGAGGCCGACGACCGGGCGGTCGGGGAAGACGGCGTCGTCCAGGACGCAGGAGATGCCGTTGGCGAGGAAGTTGCGTGCGGCGAAGCCGCAGGTGCGGCGGGCCAGGCGGTACTGCGCCTCCGAGTGCTCGTTCCAGCCGGACTGGGGGTCGGCGAAGCCGGAGCGGACCCATTCGCGCACGTCGTCGAGGCTGATGTGGGCGGTGGGCACACCGCGGTGGTCGGCCCAGTAACGGGCGACGCTGGTCTTGCCGGCCCCGGCCGGGCCGATGAGCAGGACGGCCAGTGTGGTGGTCGCCGGATCGGGGGTGACGGGGGCGGGCGGGGCCATCGGCACGCCGACCGGTCCGCCCGGGGGCAGCGCGACATGGCCGGTGGTGTCGGGGGGCGGGGGCGCGGAGACATGCGGCGGCATCGCCTGGGGCGGCGGCGCGGGGTGCGGCGGGAGCGGGCCGGAGGGCGGCGCTCCGGTGAAGCCCGGAGGCGGCGGGGGCACGGGCCCGGAGCCCTGTGGTGCGGGGGCCGGCCCCTGGGGGGCGCCCGGGTGATGTGCGGCCGGTGACCAGCCGACGGCCGGTCCGTGCCCCGGCTGGTGGGGCGGCGGCAGCGGAGAACCCACTGCATGCTGCATCCGGTGCCACTCCGTCTCGTACAGAAGATTGACGCTGGCCAGCGGGGGTCGGGCCCCGCCCTACCGAACGGTACCGCCCCCGGCCGCTGATTGGTGAACGGCCGGGGGCGGTGTGAAGTGCCCGCTGGGGATGCGCAATCGGGCGGAAGGGACCCCGTGGGAGTTACTGCCCCACTTCTCCGTACGCGGCGAGCAGCACCGCCGGGTCCGGGCCCTCCATGACGGTCGGCTTGCCCAGGCCGTCCAGGACGATGAAGCGCAGCAGGTCGCCGCGGGACTTCTTGTCGACCTTCATCGTCTCCAGCAGCTTGGGCCACTGGTCGTAGCGGTAGTGCAGCGGCAGCCCGACCGCTTCGAGGACCGTGCGGTGGCGGTCGGCCGTGGCGTCGTCCAACCGGCCGGCCAGCCGCCCGAGTTCGGCGGCGAAGTGCATGCCGACCGCGACGGCGGCGCCGTGCCGCCACTTGTACCGCTCGTTCTTCTCGATGGCGTGGCCCAGGGTGTGGCCGTAGTTGAGGATCTCCCGCAGGCCCGACTCCTTCAGGTCGCTGGAGACGACCTCCGCCTTCACCCGGATGGAGCGCTCGATGAGCTCGGCCGTGTGCGGGCCCGCCGGGGTGCGCGCCGCCTCCGGGTCGGACTCGATGAGTTCCAGGATGACCGGGTCGGCGATGAAGCCGGCCTTGATGACCTCGGCCAGGCCGGAGACGTAGTCGTTGACCGGGAGGGAGTCCAGCGCGGCCAGGTCGCACAGGACGCCGGCCGGCGGGTGGAAGGCGCCCACCAGGTTCTTGCCCTCGGCGGTGTTGATGCCGGTCTTGCCGCCGACGGCCGCGTCCACCATGGCGAGGACGGTCGTCGGTACGGCGATCCAGCGCACGCCGCGCAGCCAGGTCGCGGCGACGAAACCGGCGAGGTCGGTGGTGGCGCCGCCGCCGACGCCGATGATGACGTCGGTGCGGGTGAAGCCGGACTGGCCGAGCGCCTTCCAGCAGTAGGCGGCGACCTCGGCGGTCTTGGCCTCCTCGGCGTTCGGCACCTGGATCGCTACGGCCTCGTAGCCCTGTCCGGCCAGGTCGGCGCGGAGCGCGTCACCGGTCTCGGCGAGCGCCTCGGGGTGGATCACGGCGACCCGCTTGGCCTTGGTGCCGATCAGCCCGGCGAGTTCACCGAGCAGCCGGCGGCCCACCAGGACGTCGTACGGCTCGGTGCCGGCCGTGCCGCCGACGTGGATCCGCGTGACCGACTCGCTCATGCTTTCTTCAACTCCACTGCGTCCAGGGCGGCTTGGGTGACCTCTTCGGGGGTGCACCCGTCGGTCGGCACGACCGCGGTGGCGACCTCCTCGTACAGGGGCCGGCGGGCCTCCATCAGCTCGCGCCACTGCTTGCGCGGATTGATCGCGAGCAGCGGGCGCGCGGCGTTGAGGCCGGTGCGCTTGACGGCTTCCTCGACGTCCATCGACAGGTAGACCACCTGGTGGCCGGCGAGGAGGCGGCGCGTGCCGGCGTCGAGGACGGCGCCGCCGCCGAGCGCGAGGACGCCCTCGTGCCCGGCGAGCGCGCGGTGCACCGCGTCCTTCTCGATCGCGCGGAAGACGCTCTCGCCCTCCTCGACGAAGATGTCGGCGATCGCGCGGCCCTGCTCGGTGACGATGTCGTCGTCCGTGTCGCGGTAGCCCACGCCGAGGCGCTCGGCGAGCAGCCGGCCGACGGTGGACTTGCCGACGCCCATGGGGCCGACCAGGACGAGCAGCGGCCCGCTCATCGGATGTGGAGGTGGTCGAGGTACGAGCGCACGTTGCGGTGGGTCTCGGCCACCGAGTCGCCGCCGAACTTCTCCGCCACGGCGTCCGCGAGCACCAGCGCCACCATGGCCTCGGCGACGATGCCGGCGGCCGGGACCGCGGAGACGTCGGAGCGCTGGTGGTGGGCCTGGGTGGCCTCGCCGGTGGCGACGTCCACGGTCCTCAGGGCGCGCGGCACGGTCGCGATCGGCTTCATCGCGGCGCGCACCCGCAGCAGCTCACCGGTGGACAGGCCGCCCTCGGTGCCGCCGGCGCGGCCGGAGACGCGGCGGATGCCCTCGGGCGTGCCGACGATCTCGTCGTGCGCCTTGGAGCCGGGCACCCGGGCCAGTTCGAAGCCGTCGCCGACCTCGACGCCCTTGATCGCCTGGATGCCCATGAGGGCGCCGGCGAGCCGGGCGTCCAGCTTGCGGTCCCAGTGCACGTGCGAGCCGAGGCCGACGGGTACGCCGTACGCCAGCACCTCGACCACACCGCCGAGCGTGTCGCCGTCCTTGTGGGCCTGGTCGACCTCCGCGACCATCGCCTTGGAGGTGTCGGCGTCCAGGCAGCGCAGCGGGTCGGCGTCCAGCTTCTCGACGTCGGCCGGCGTGGGGTACACGCCCTGCGGGGCCTTCACCGAGCACAGCTCGACGACGTGGCTGACGATCTCGATGCCGGCCGTCTCCTTCAGGTACGACCGGGCCACCGCGCCCAGCGCCACCCGCGCCGCCGTCTCGCGCGCCGAGGCGCGCTCCAGGATCGGGCGGGCCTCGTCGAAGCCGTACTTCTGCATGCCCGCGAGGTCGGCGTGGCCGGGGCGGGGCCGGGTCAGCGGCGCGTTGCGGGCGAGTGCGGCCAGCTCGGCCGGGTCGACCGGGTCGGCGGCCATGACCTTGTCCCACTTCGGCCACTCGGTGTTGCCCACCATGATCGCGACCGGGGAGCCGAGGGTGAGCCCGTGCCGGACACCGCCTAGGAAGGTCACCTCGTCCCGCTCGAACTTCATGCGCGCACCGCGGCCATAGCCGAGCCGCCGCCGCGCGAGGTGGTCCGCCACCATCTCCGTGGTGATCGGCACGCCGGCGGGAAGGCCCTCCAGCGTCGCGACAAGTGCGGGACCGTGGGACTCACCCGCGGTCAGCCAACGCAGCCTGCTCAACGATGCTCCTCAGTGCTCGCGCCTGGTTCTGCGCCGCGTACACGCACGTGCGCGTACGGCGGCGGCGCGACCGGGTGCGCGGCCCGGGCCCGCCACCTCCGATCCTCCCACGTCCGGGCCCGACTCCCGGCCGACGGTCCAGCAGGCGGACGCCGACACGGACGGCGCGGTTGCGGCGCGGGCCGTCTCCCGCGGCGGACGGGCGCCTGTGGACGGCACCATCGGTCACGGCACACGGCACACGACACACGGCACACGACACCCCGGCACCCGGCACCCGGCACCCGGCACCCGGCACCCGGACGAGCTACCGCCCGCCGAGCCGTCCCGCCCGCCATGGACCCGTGGACGTCAGCGCTCGGCCAGGGCCTTCTCGCCGGCCCGGCGCATCGCCTCCAGCGGGGCCGGGGTGTGCCCGGTCATCTGCTCGACCTGGAGGACGGCCTGGTGCACGAGCAGGTCCAGGCCGCTGACCACGGCCCCGCCGAACATCGACCAGCGCGCGGCCAGCTCGGTCGGCCAGGGGTCGTACAGCACGTCGAAGAGCGTGGCGGGCCGCTCCGGTACGGCGGCGGCCAGGGCGTCGGTCGTCCCGGCCGGTGTCGTCGCGATCACCAGGGGCGCGCGCAGGGCCTCGGCCGCGTCCGCCCAGTCGGCGGTGCGCACCTCGACCTCCAGGCGCTCTCCCCACTGGCGCATCTCGGCGGCGCGGGCCGCGCTGCGCACATAGACGACGACCTCGCCCGAGCACACCCGGGACAGCGCGGCCAGCGCGGAGGAGGCGGTGGCGCCGGCGCCGAGCACCGCGGCCGTGCCGACCTGCTCGATGCCGTGTTCGCGCAGCGCGGCGACCATGCCGGGGATGTCGGTGTTGTCCCCGATGCGGCGGCCGTCCTCGGCGCAGACGACCGTGTTGACGGCCTCCACCAGGGACGCGGTCTCGCTGATCTCGTCCAGCAGCGGGATCACGGCCCGCTTCAGCGGCATGGTCAGCGACAGCCCCGCCCACCGGGCGTCCAGCGTCTCGAAGAACCCGGGCAGGCCGGCCTCGTCGACCTCGAAGCGGTCGTAGCTCCAGCCGTCGAGGCCCAGTTCCGCGTAGGCGGCCCGGTGCAGCACCGGGGAGAGGGAGTGCGCGATGGGCGAGCCGAGGACGGCCGCCCGGCGGGCGTCAGTTGCCCGAGCTTTCATCGAACTTGTCCTTGAGCTTGTTGAACTCGGCCAGGGTCCTGGCGAATTCGGTGTTGCTCACGCCGTCGGTCGCCACGAAGTAGATCCAGCCGTCGTGTGTCGGATTCAGCGCCGCCTTCATGGCGTCGTCACCGGGATTGCCGATGGGGCCGGGCGGCAGACCCTTGTTGGTGTACGTGTTGTACGGGTCCTTGTTGCTATAGATCTCGCGTGTGGCGATGTGGATGTTGCTCTCGCCCTTCAGATAGTTGAAGGTCGAGTCGAACTGCAGGAGCTGGTTGGTCTCCGTGTTCGTGGGCTTCAGGCGGTTGTAGACCACCTCGGCCATCTTGCGGTAGTCGTCGTGGGTCTTGCCCTCGGCCTGGACCAGGCTGGCCACCGTGACGAGCTGCAGCGGGTCCTTCAGCCCCAGAGCCTGGGCCTTGCCCTGCAGGTCGTAGCGGCCGTAGGCCTCGCTGGCCTGGGTCACCATCGCCTTCAGCACCGTCTCCGGCTTCATGCCCCTGGCCGCGGGATAGGTGCCCGGGGCGAGGAAGCCCTCCAGCGGGTCCTTGATGTCGCTGTCGCTGTTCGCCCAGCTCGGCAGGCCGAGGCTCTTGTACTGCTTGTGCGCGGTGTCCTTGGTGGTGCCGGTGGACAGGCCGAGCTTCTGGTCGATCGTCGCGTAGACGTGCGCGTTGCGCTCGCCGGGCGTGACCATGACGTTGTTCTGGCTCTTGGGGTCGAGCATCATCTCGACAGCGCTGGCGGCCGACATCTGCTTGCGCAGGATGTAGGCGCCGGCCTGGATGGAGTTGCCCTTGGAGTTCTGCTGCTGGGCGGAGACGAAGGCGTCCACGCTCTTGACCACGCCCGCCGCCTTGAGCCGGCGGCCGATGTCGTAGCCGCCCGCGCCCTTGGGGATCTCGATGGTCACCGTCTCGGCCGTGCCGTCGCCCGCGTAGTCCGGGGACGTGCCGAAACGATTTTGGTAGAAGGTGTAGCCGACGTAGCCGACACCGGCGAGTCCGCCGCCGAACACGAGCACGACGAGCAGGCAGGCGATGCCGTTGCGGCTCTTCTTCTTGCCGCCGTTGCCGCCCTTGCCGCCTTTGCCGCCGCGGCGGGCCGCGCGCCCGCGGGGCCCGGCCTCGTCCTCGGGGTCCTCGTCCGGGTCCCCGCCCGCGAAGAAGGCGTGTTCGCCCTGGTCGGGGCCGGGGTCCCAGTCGGTCTCCGGCCGCGGCTCCGGCTCGCCGCGCCGACGGGCGGGCGGCTCCGGCGGCGGGTAGGCGTCCTCGGTCTGGTAGAAGTCGGGCTGCTCACCGTAGGCAGCGGCCTGCTGTCCGTAGGGGTCGGACGGGTCCGGCGTGTACGGCACGTGCGCGTGCGTGCCGGTGGTGTCCCAGCCGCCGTCCTGCGGGTACTGCTGCTCGCCGTAGTACTGCTGCTGGTACTGCTGCTGGTCGTACGCGGACTGCTGCTCGTGGCGCCAGTCACCGTAGCCCTGCTGCTGAGGATGCTGCTGGTGCTGATCGTGCTGCTGCTGGTACGGCTGCTGCGGGTGCTGCTGCTGGCCGCCGTAGGCAGGCTGATGGCCCACGTGGGGCTGCTGCCCTTCCCATCCGCCGTCCCCGTACAACGGGTCCTCCGGATGCCACGGTTCGGGGCCTTGGCCCCGGCCATACTCAGTCATCGATCCCCTAGAGCCGCGAGGCGGCGGTCACGCGGCTGGTGGCTCCGGCTCCGTTCCGCCTCTTGTTGTGCGGCGGCTGTTCGAACACCGCCGCATCGCGCGGAACGTTACCGTATCGCGATCAGATGACCACTTCGACGCCCTCGCCCGGGGCTTTGCCTGACACCCGTTCGGATTCGAGCGCCTGCTGCAGGATGATCACGGCGGCGACCTGGTCGATGACCGAGCGGCCCTTCTTCGCCTTCACACCGGAGGCCCGGAGGCCCTGGCCGGCCGTGACCGTGGTCATCCGCTCGTCCAGCAGGCGGACCGGCACCGGCCCGATGCCCCGGGCCAGCTCCTGCGCGAAGGCGCGGACCTTGGCGGCGGCCGGGCCCTCGCCCCCCTTGAGGGAGCGAGGGAGGCCGACGACGACCTCGATCGGCTCGTACTCCTCCACCAGCTGCCGCAGGCGGCGGTGGGCGGCGGGGACGTCCCGGCCGGGGACCGTCTCCACCGGGGTGGCGAGGATCCCGTCGGGGTCGCACGAGGCGACCCCGATCCGGGCGTCCCCGACGTCGATCGCGAGCCGACGTCCTCTGCGCATGATTCCGACCGTTTCCTTACTCAGCCGTCACTCAGCCGTCGCTGCCGTCACTTCGCCGTCTCGGCGACGAGGCGCTCGACGGCGTCGACGGCCTCACCGACGGCGGCCGGGTTCTGGCCGCCGCCCTGGGCGACGTCCGGCTTGCCGCCACCGCCGCCGCCGAGGGTCTTGGCGGCGGTACGGACCAGGTCGCCGGCCTTGAGGCCGCGCTCGCGGGCGGCCTCGTTGGTGGCGATGACCGTGAGCGGCTTGCCGCCCGTGACGGTGAACAGGGCCACGACCGCGGCGCGCCCGCCCTGGATACGGCCGCGCACGTCGAGGACCAGCTTGCGCAGGTCGTCCGGCGTGGTGCCGTCCGGGACCTGACCGGTCACCACGGCCACCCCGCGCACGTCCTTGGCGGACTCGGCGAGACCGGCGGCGGCCTGCAGCACCTTCTCGGCGCGGAACTTGTCGATCTCCTTCTCGGCGTCCTTCAGCTTGCCGAGCATGGCGGAGACCTTCTCCGGCAGTTCCTCCGGGCGGCCCTTCAGCAGCTCGGTGAGCTGGTTGACGACCGTGTGCTCACGGGCGAGGAAGTGGTAGGCGTCCACACCGACGAGGGCCTCGATACGGCGCACACCCGAGCCGATGGAGGATTCGCCGAGCAGCTTCACCAGTCCCAGCTGGGCGGTGTTGTGCACGTGCGTGCCGCCGCACAGCTCCTTGGAGAAGTCGCCGATGGTCACGACACGGACCCGCTCGCCGTACTTCTCGCCGAACTCGGCGATGGCGCCCTGCTTCTTGGCGTCGTCGATGCCCATGACCTCGGCGCGCACGTCGAGGTCGCGGGCGAGCACCTCGTTGATCTTCTGCTCGACGTCGGTCATGACGGCCGTCGGGACGGCGGACGGGGAGCCGAAGTCGAAGCGGAAGCGGCCGGGCTGGTTCTCGGAACCGGCCTGGGCGGCCGTCGGGCCGAGGGCGTCACGCAGCGCCTGGTGGGTCAGGTGGGTGGCCGAGTGGGCGCGGGCGATGGCGTGGCGGCGGCGGGCGTCGATGGAGGCGTGGGCCTTGGCGCCGACGGTCACCTCGCCGACCTGGACGACGCCCTTGTGGACGTACACGCCCGGGACCGGCTTCTGGCAGTCGCGGATCTCGATGACGGCGCCGGAGTCGGCCTTGATCTTGCCGGTGTCGCCGATCTGGCCGCCGCCCTCGGCGTAGAACGGGGTGCGGTCGAGGACGACCTCGACCTCGTCGCCCTCGGTGGCGGCCGGCGAGGAGACGCCGTCGACGAGCAGGCCGACGATCGTGGACTCGCCGTCGGTGTCCGTGTAGCCGATGAAGTCGGTCTCACCGGCGGCGTCGGCGATCTCGCGGTAGGCGCCCAGGTCGGCGTGGCCGGTCTTCTTGGCCTGGGCGTCGGCCTTGGCGCGCTCCCGCTGCTCCTTCATCAGGCGGCGGAAGCCGTCCTCGTCCACGGCCAGGCCCTGCTCGGCGGCCATCTCGAGGGTGAGGTCGATCGGGAAGCCCCAGGTGTCGTGGAGCAGGAACGCCTTGTCGCCGGAGAGGACCGTGCCGCCGGCCTGCTTGGTCTCGGTGACGGCGGTGTCGAGGATGTTGGTGCCGGCCTTCAGCGTCTTGAGGAACGCGTTCTCCTCGGCGACGGCGACCTTCTCGATGCGCTCGCGGTCGGTGATCAGCTCGGGGTACTGCTGGCCCATCATGCCGATCACGGTGTCGATGAGGTCCTTGACGACCGGACCGGTGGCGCCGAGCAGGCGCATGTTGCGGATGGCACGGCGCATGATGCGGCGCAGGACGTAGCCGCGGCCCTCGTTGCCGGGGGTGACGCCGTCGCCGATGAGCATGACGGAGGTGCGCATGTGGTCGGTGACCACGCGCAGGGAGACGTCCGAGTCGTGGGCGTCGCCGTAGGCCACGCCGGTCAGCTCGGTGGCCTTGTCGATGACGGCCATGGAGGTGTCGATCTCGTACATGTTCTGCACGCCCTGCAGAATCATGGCGAGGCGCTCCAGGCCGAGGCCCGTGTCGATGTTCTTGCTGGGCAGCTCGCCGAGGATCTCGAAGTTGTCCTTGCCGATGCCCTCGCCGCGCTCGTACTGCATGAAGACGAGGTTCCAGATCTCCACGTACCGCTCGTCGTTGACGGCGGGGCCGCCCTCGGCGCCGAACTCGGGGCCGCGGTCGTAGTTGATCTCGGAGCAGGGGCCGCACGGGCCGGGGACGCCCATGGACCAGTAGTTGTCCTTCATGCCGAGGCGCTGGATGCGCTCCTTCGGCACGCCGACGACCTCGTGCCAGATGCGCTCGGCCTCGTCGTCGTCCTTGTAGACGGTGATCCAGAGCTTCTCCGGCTCCAGGCCGTAACCACCCTTGTCCTGGGGGCTGGTGAGCAGCTCCCAGGCGTATGTGATGGCGCCTTCCTTGAAGTAGTCGCCGAAGGAGAAGTTGCCGCACATCTGGAAGAACGTGCCGTGGCGCGTGGTCTTGCCGACCTCTTCGATGTCGGGCGTGCGCACGCACTTCTGCACGCTGGTGGCGCGCGGGAACGGCGGCTTGACCTCACCCAGGAAGTAGGGCTTGAAGGGCACCATGCCGGCGGGGACGAGGAGCAGAGTCGGGTCGTCCGCGATGAGCGACGCCGAAGGGACGACGGTGTGCCCGCGCTCCTCGAAGAAGCTCAGCCAGCGGCGGCGGATCTCAGCCGACTCCATCAGTGGTCCTCATTCCGGTTGTACGAGTACGTCGGGTTCTCGGCGTACTTCGGGTTGCTGCGGTTGTTCTCGAGGGCGGCGGGACGCCGGGGGGCCGCGAGTTCCGGGTTCTCGTGGATGCCCAGGGCCTCCCCGAGCTCGGCCTCCCGCTGGGCCATGTTGTCGCGGACGTCGAGCGCGAAGCCCACGGCGCGGTCCTTGAGCCGCTGTCCCGTCTCGAGCGCCTTGTTCGCCGCGGTCGCGGCGAGACTCTCGGGGGTCAGCTGCCTGAGCTTGCGGTTGACCTTGGTGGTGGCCCACACACCGGCGGCGACGCCCGTGCTGAACCAGAACGTACGGCGGAACATCGCTCGGTCTCAGTCCTTACTTCCGCTTGCCCCGTCGCGAGGCCGGGACGGTGCGGCCCACGATCACGGTACGCCTCGCCTCCTCGGCGGGCGCCTCTGCCTTGCGGCCCCCCAGTGCCCGGCGCACGCCGTAGCCGAAGGCCGCGACCTTGACCAGCGGGCCGCCGAAGGTGGAGGCGACGGTGGTCGACAGGGCGGAGGCGTTCGACGTGACCTCCTGGACGTCGGAGGCGATCGCGTCGACCCGGTCGATCTGGGTCTGCGCGGAGCGCACCGCCTGGGAGGCGTCGGCCAGCAGCGGGACGGCCTGGTCGGTCACGTCCGCCACGAGCTTGGTCGTCGCCTTGAGCGTCTGGGCCAGCCTCGCGAGAGCCACCGCGAGGAAGGAGACCAGGATCGCCCAGAAGACGGCCACCAGGATCCCGGCCACCTCTCCACCGGACACTGTGCGCACCCGCTCCCTGAAACGTGCCTGAACATCGAGAAAGTCGTGCACCGAGCCTATCGCGCCGGGGCTCGGGCTCCGTACCGGATTAGGGGGCGTGGGCGCCGGAGTTCCGGGAAGCGATTGTACGCAGTGATTACGGTTCAGTACGCTGCGTGTCCCATGCGAGATCATCAGCGCGCCGGTACCCCCGCGGGCGGTCATCTGCCCGTGGAATCGAACGCGTTCGTCGGCCGGGCCGGCGAACTGGCCGAGCTGGCCGAGGCCCTGCGCGGCTCGCGGCTGGTGACCGTGACCGGTCCCGGCGGGGTCGGCAAGTCGCGGCTCGCGGCCCGGGCGGCGGCGCGCTGGACGGCCCCGCACGCGGTGACCGGTGACTCCCCTGCCCTGGCGCGGCCGACGGCTTGGGCGAGGCTGGAGCTGGCGCCACTGCGGGAGGCCGGGCTCGTCCCCTACGCGCTCGCGGAGACGCTGGGCCTGACCGACCACACGTGCCGGGCGCCGCGCGAGACACTGCTCGCACATCTCGCCGGCCGTCGGCTCCTGCTGGTCCTCGACGGCTACGAGCATCTCGCCGAGGCGTGCGCGGAGCTGGTGGCGGACCTGCTGGCGCACCTGCCCGAGCTGCGGATCCTGGCGGTGGGCCGGTGCCCGCTGCGGCTGGCCGGTGAACGGCTGCTGCCGCTCGCGCCCCTCGGCGAGGACGAGGCGGTGGAGCTGTTCCGCGACCGCGCCGCCGCCCAGGGGGTGCCCGTCGGGGACGGTCCCGAGGTGCGTGAGCTGTGCCGGCGTCTCGACGGCATCCCGCTGGCGCTGGAGCTGGCGGCCGGGCGGCTGCGGGCGCTGTCGCCGGGGCAGTTGCTGGAGCGGCTGGACGACCGGTTCCGGCTGCTGACCGGCGAGATGCGGGACGCCCTGCCGCGCCACCGGACGCTGCGCACGGCGATCGGCTGGAGCCACGAGCTGTGCACCCCGGCGCAGCGGCTGCTGTGGGCCCGGCTGACGGTGTTCGCCGGGCAGTTCGACCTGGACGCCGTGGAGTACGTGTGCAGCGGGCACGGGCTGCCCGCCGACGATGTGCTGGACGTGCTGACGGAACTGATCGCGCAGTCGGTCGTGACCCGCGAGGAGACCGTCACGGGGGTGCGCTACCGCATGCTCGACACGATCCGGGCCTACGGCGCCGACTGGCTCGCGGCGACCGGGGACGCGGAGCGGATGCGGCGCCGCCACCGGGACTGGTACATGGGGCTGGCGACCTGGTGCGAGCTGGACTGGTTCTCGCCCCGGCAGGCGGAGGTGGCCGAGCGCATCGAGGCGGAACTGCCGAATCTGCGGTGCGCGCTGGAGCACTGTCTGACCGAGCCGGGCGAGGCACATCTGGGCCAGTATCTGGCCGGTTCGCTGTGGTTCTACTGGGTGGGCTGCGGGCGGCTCGCGGAGGGACGGCACTGGTTGCAGCGCAGCGTCGAGCTGGACACGGAGGGCGGTGCGCGCAGCGCGGGTGAGCATCCCCGGCTCAAGGCGTTGTGGGTGCTGGGCTATGTCGCGGTCCTGCAGGGCGACCCGGTGCCGGCGCTCGCGGCGCTGACCGAGTGCCGTGCGGAGGCGGAGCGGGTGGGCAGCGCGACCGGCGTCGCGTACGCCGAGCACCGCACCGGATGTCTGGCGCTGGTCACCGACGACATGGCGCGCGCGGAGCGGCTGCTGCGCTCGGCGCTGGAGCGCTACCGGGAGATCGGCGAGCTGAACAGCAATGTGCTGATGGGCCAGGTGGAGCTGGCGATGGCCCGGGCGTTCCAGGGCGAGCTGCCGGACGCGGTGCGGCTGTGCGAGGACGTGCGCCAGGTGTGCGAGGACCACGGGGAGCGGTGGGCCCTGGGCTACGCGCTGTTCGTGCTGGCGTACGCGGCCTGGGCCGAGGGGGATCCGGCCCGCTCCCGGAAGCTGCTGACCGAGTGCCTGGCGGGCGCGCACGCGTTTCGCGATCTGCTCGGCTCGGTGCTGTCGATGGAGCTGCTGGCGCTGGTCACCGTGACGGAGGGGGACGCGGCGGAGGCGGCGGTGCTGCAGGGCGCGGCGGCGCAGATGTGGCCGTCGGTGGGGCTGCCGCTGTTCGGCTCGACCCACTACAACGGCCCGCACGAGCTGTGCGAGGCGACGGCGCGCGAGCGGCTCGGCGACGCGCGGTACGAGGAGTGCCTGCGGCAGGGGCGGCGGCTCGGGCGGCCCGAGGCGGTGGCGCGGGCGCTGGGGCAGGGCCGGTCGCTGCAGGCCGTGCCGCCGCCGCGCGGGGCGCAGCGGGGTGGCCCGGGAACGCGGCAGCCCGCCGCCTCGCCCACCCGGAAGGGCGGGGAGACGGCGGGCTGAGGGAGTGCTACCGCCGCTGGATGATCAGCGGGCGTAGTACTCGACGACGAGCTGCTCGTCGCAGATCACCGGGATCTCCTTGCGGTTCGGCTCGCGGTCCAGGCGGAACGCCAGGGCCTTGAGGTTCACCTGCAGGTAGCGCGGGGTCTCACCGTCGGGGGCGAAGCCACCCTCGCGGGCGATCTGGAAGAGCGTCTTGTCCTTGGAGCGGTCGCGGACCTGGATCACATCGTCGGGACGCACGACGAAGGAGGGCTTGTCGACCTTCTTGCCGTTGACCTGGATGTGGCCGTGGACGACCATCTGGCGGGCCTGGTAGATCGTGCGGGCGATGCCCGAACGCAGGACCAGCGCGTCGAGGCGCTTCTCCAGCTCCACGATCAGGGCCTCACCGGTCTTGCCCTGGACCTTGGACGCACGCTCGTAGGCGCGCACGAGCTGACGCTCGGAGATGTCGTACTGGGCGCGCAGGCGCTGCTTCTCGAGCAGACGGACCTTGTAGTCCGAGTTCTGCTTGCGGCCACGGCCGTGCTCACCCGGCGGGTAGGGGCGCGCCTCGAAGTACTTGACGGCCTTCGGGGTCAGCGCGATGCCGAGCGCACGCGACTTCTTGACCTTGGGGCGGGACTGGTTCGCCACTGTTTCTCTTTTCCTTGTTCCGGCTTGTCAGGGTTGCGGGAGGTCGCATCCGCAGCCGGGGAAACCCGTCGGGTCCGCGTGGGACCTGCCGGGCAGCCGCTCCCCTGGTCTGGGCACATACGTGCAGCACGCGAGTGGCCCACCGACCTCTCCCGGAGCTCCGGGTGGTGGTGGGCTGCCCGCGACACCGTTCGACGGTGCGCGACGCTCCTGGAACCCGCGGGGGGTTCCGGCCGGCTGTCCCGCTCTGACTGCACGGAACTCGGCACTTCAGGGCAGTCTACAGGGAGCTCAGGACCGCTTGCGACCGAGGTGCTTCCTGGTCCACTCCACGGCGTCCGCGTACCGCGCCTCCGCGCCGTGCCGGGTGGGGGTGTAGTACTCGCGGTCCTTGAGGACGTCCGGGGCGTACTGCTGGGCGGCGATGCCCTCGGACAGGTCGTGCGGATAGACGTACCCCTGGCCGTGGCCGAGCTTGGTGGCGCCCTTGTAGTGGCTGTCGCGCAGATGCGCCGGGACCGCTCCGGCCAGCCCCTTGCGTACGTCGTCCAGGGCGGCGCCGATCGCGGTGGTGGCGGAGTTGGACTTGGGGGCGAGCGCGAGGGCGATGGTGGCGTGGCTGAGGGTGAGCGCGGCCTCCGGGAAGCCGATCATGGCGACGGCCTGGGCGGCGGCGACGGCGATGGGCAGGGCGTTCGGATCGGCCAGGCCGATGTCCTCGCTGGCGGAGATCATCAGGCGGCGGGCGATGAAGCGGGGGTCCTCGCCGGCCTCGATCATGCGCGCCAGGTAGTGCAGGGCGGCGTCGACGTCGGAGCCGCGGATGGACTTGATCAGGGCGCTGGCGACGTCGTAGTGCTGGTCGCCGTCGCGGTCGTACTTCACCGCGGCCCGGTCGACGGTCTCCTCCAGGGTGGACAGGGAGATCTCCGTCTCGCCCTTGTCCAGGGCCGCGCCGGCGGCGGCCTCCAGGGCGGTGAGCGCGCGGCGGGCGTCGCCGCCGGCGATGCGCACCAGGTGGTTCCCGGTGTCCTCGGGGAGCGCGACGGCGCCCTTCAGGCCGCGCTCGTCGGTGAGGGCGCGGTGCAGCAGGCCCCGGATGTCGTCGTCGGTGAGGGGTTCGAGGGTGAGCAGCAGGGAGCGGGAGAGCAGCGGGGAGATCACCGAGAAGTAGGGGTTCTCGGTGGTGGCCGCGATCAGGGTCACCCAGCGGTTCTCGACGGCCGGGAGCAGGGAGTCCTGCTGGGCCTTGCTGAAGCGGTGGATCTCGTCGAGGAAGAGGACGGTCTCCTGGCCGTAGCCGCCGCTGGCGCGGCGGGCGCCGTCGATGACCGTGCGGACCTCCTTGACACCCGCGGTGATCGCGGACAGCTCCACGAAGCGCTTGTTGGTGGCCTTGGAGACGACGTAGGCGAGCGTGGTCTTGCCGGTGCCGGGCGGGCCCCACAGGATCACCGAGGACGGCCCGGCCGGGCCCTTCGCGCCCTCGCCGACCAGGCGGCGCAGGGGTGAGCCCGGGTTGAGCAGGTGCTGCTGCCCGACGACCTCGTCGAGGGTGCGCGGGCGCATCCGGACCGCGAGGGGGCTGGTCGTCGGGTCCTTCTCCTGGCGTTCTTCGGCTGCGGCGGTGAACAGGTCGGGCTCCACGTCAGAAACCCTAAAGGACGGCACTGACAACGCGGCCGGCCGCGTGGAGCGGCCGGCCGGAGTCGGGTGGTGCGGGGGCTGCAGCCCGGCGGGCTCAGCTGGTCCAGAAGTCCCACCAGCGGGTCAGGACCAGCATGCCGATGATGCCGATGTGGAGCACCGGCAGGACCCAGGTGAACTCGCCGAAGAAGCCCTTGAGCCAGCGCGGGGCGGGCAGCAGGTCGTTGCGGATGTTGAAGGACGTCACGTACCAGAACATGATGATCGTGGCGACCCAGGCCAGGCTGCACCACAGGCACAGGGCGTTGATCCGGTACAGCGACTGGAACTGCAGCCAGGTGCAGAAGCCCACCCCGAAGAGGGTGCCGAAGTTGAAGGTGAGCCAGTACCAGCGCGGGAAGCGGGCGCGGCCCAGCAGGCTCATGCCGACGCAGACGACGATGCCGTAGGCCACCAGGCCGAGCATCGGGTTGGGGAACCCGAAGGCCGCCGCCTGCTTGGACTCCATCACGCTGCCGCAGGAGACGACCGGGTTGAGGCTGCAGCCGGGGGTGAACGTCTTGCCCGCGACCTTGGCCTCGAGGATCTTGAACTTGTCCAGGGTGATGACCCAGGCGGCGAGCAGTCCGGCCGCGCCGGTGATCACCAGCAGCACTCCGAAGGCGCGGCTGCCGCCCACGGTGCGCGGCGCGGCGGCCCCGGCGTGCTGCGGCTCGGGTTCGGTGGAGACGTCCTTCACTGTCGTCTTGCTCATTCCGCCGGTTCCGTCACATGAGAGGTGGACCTTCTTCGGGCAGGGCCATTGTGCCGCACGCGTCCCACTGTCCACCGTTCGCTGGACATAAGGAAATACGCGGGAGGGACCCCGGGCGTTCGGTTCCGGCCGCTGATCGGAGCGCCTTCAGGCGTGTGCGGCGCTCTCGTGGCGAAGATCCCCTGGCAGAGCGATGTCACGGGCGCCGAGTTGACGACGAAGGGCGCCGGGATCTCCCCGGCGCCCTCGGTCACTGTCGTCGGCCGTCAGCCGCCGAGCCGGGCCTCCAGCTCCGCCACGATCTCGTTCACGCCGACCGCCGTCTGCTCGCCGGACTCCATGTCCTTGAGCTGGACGACCCCTTCGGCGAGGTCGCGTTCGCCGGCCACGATCGTGTAGCGGGCACCGCTGCGGTTGGCGTTCTTCATCGCTCCCTTGAGCCCCTTGTGCCCGTAGGAGAAGTCCGCCGCCACGCCCACCTTGCGCAGTTCGGTCACCTTGGCGAACAGCACCCGGCGGGCCTCATCGCCGAGCGGCACCGCGAAGACACTGGTCGCCGAGGGCAGTTCGAGCTCGACGCCCTCCGCCTCCAGCGCGAGCACCGTGCGGTCCACGCCGAGCGCCCAGCCGACGGACGGCAGCGCGGGGCCGCCGATCATCTCCGACAGGCCGTCGTAGCGGCCGCCGCCGCCCACCGCGGACTGCGAGCCGAGGCCGTCGTGGACGAACTCGAAGGTGGTGCGGGTGTAGTAGTCGAGGCCGCGCACCAGCTTCGGGTCGTCCTCGAAGGCGACGCCCGCGGCCGTGATCAGCTCGCGGACCTCCTCGTGGTACGCCTTGCAGGCGTCGCACAGGTAGTCGCGCAGCAGCGGGGCGCCGGTGAGCTGCTTCTGCACCGCCTCGCGCTTGTCGTCCAGGACGCGCAGCGGGTTGATGTCGATCCGGCGGCGGGTGTCCTCGTCCAGCTCCAGGCCGCGCAGGAAGTCCTGCAGGGCGGCCCGGTACACCGGCCGGCACTCCTTGTCGCCGAGCGAGTTCAGCAGGATGCGGAAGTTCCGCAGGCCCAGCGAGCGGTACGCCTGGTCGGCCAGGATGATCAGCTCGGCGTCCAGCGCCGGGTCCTCAGCGCCGATCGCCTCGGCGCCGACCTGGGAGAAGTGCCGGTAGCGGCCCTTCTGCGGGCGCTCGTAGCGGTAGTAGGAGCCGGAGTACCACAGCTTGACGGGGAGGTTGCCCGCCTTGTGCAGGTTGGCCTCCAGCGCGGCGCGCAGCACGGAGGCGGTGCCCTCGGGGCGCAGGGCGAGCTTGTCGCCGCCCTTGGTCTCGAAGGCGTACATCTCCTTGGTCACGATGTCGGTGGACTCGCCGACACCGCGCGCGAACAGCTCGACGCTCTCGAAGCCGGGGGTCTCGATGTAGCCGTAGCCGGAGGCGCGCAGCGGGGCGGCGATCGCCTCGCGCACCGCCAGGTACTTCGCGGAGTCCGGCGGGATGAGGTCGTACGTGCCCTTGGGGGCCTTGAAGGTGCTCACGGAAGTCTCTCGATCACATTCCTCGTCGGGGAGCGGCCTGCGGCTGCGCTCCCTGGCCGGTGGCCACCTGCCGCAGATACGGGTTGGTGGCGCGCTCCTGGCCGATGGTCGTCTGGGGGCCGTGCCCGGACAGCACCACGGTCGAGTCGTCGAGCGGCAGGACCACGCGGGTCAGCGACTCGAGCATGTCGTCCATGGAGCCACCGGGGAAGTCGGTGCGTCCGATGGAGCCGGCGAACAGCAGGTCGCCCGAGAACAGGATCGGCGGGATGTCCGCCGCCTCGGGCAGGCCGAAGGTCACCGACCCCCTGGTATGGCCCGGCGCGTGCGCGACGCTCAGCGACAGTCCCGCCAGCTCCAGACGCGCGCCGTCGGTGAGCTCCTTGACGTCGTCCGGCTCCCCCACGGTCAGCTCGCCCATCAGCGGCATGCCGATGGACCGGCCGAGCGCCTTCTCGGGGTCGCTCATCATGAACCGGTCCTCGGGGTGGATCCAGGCCGGTACGTCGTGCGCGCCGCACACGGGGACGACGGAGGACACGTGGTCGATGTGGCCGTGGGTGAGGACGACGGCGACGGGCTTGAGCCGATGCTTCTTCAGTGCCTCTTCGACTCCGGGGGCCGCCTGATGGCCCGGGTCGATGATCACGCACTCCTCACCGGCGGCGGGGGCGACGAGGTAGCAGTTCGTCCCCCAGGCCCCGGCGGGGAACCCGGCAATGAGCACGATCGTCCTTCGTTGTGGCGGTTGTGGTCGGTATGGGGGCGGCGTCTCGCGCTCGCGCCCGCGGTCAGAGCCTACCGGCGCTGCCGATTCCTCAGCGAACCCATATACGGTACGGGGCACACGCAGGCGATCGGTTCATCGGACGCACGCGCCCAACCGACGTACAAGAGGCATGAGGAGTAACCCCGGTGGTCAGCCAGGAGCAGCGGCGGCGTCAGCTCGCCCGGGAGAAGTTCTTGCGGCAGCAGCAGCGGCGCACCGACGCGCGGCGCAAGGCGCGGGTCCGTAATTCCGTGATCGCCTCGGTGCTCGGTGTGGTCCTGGTGGGCGGCCTCGCGGTGTACACGACCGGAGTGTTCAAGGACGACGGCAAGTCGAACGCGAGCGCCGAGGTGACGCCGTCGGCGTCGGGCAAGCCGAAGGACCCGTGCGCGAAGCCGGCTCCGGGCTCGGTGAAGAAGCTGAAGTTCGGCAAGGAGCCGGCGATGTCGATCGACACGTCGGCGAAGTACACGATGAAGCTGGACACCACGTGCGGTGAGATCGATCTCGCGCTGAAGGCGTCGGCGGCCCCGCACACCGTGAACTCGTTCAACTTCCTTGCGGCCAAGGGCTACTTCGACCACACCAAGTGCCACCGTCTGACCGACACCGGCATCTACGTGCTGCAGTGCGGCGACCCGACGGCCACCGGCATGGGCGACCCGGGCTACAAGATGAAGGACGAGAACCTCAAGGACAAGGTCCTGAAGGGCAACGTCTACCCGGCGGGCACGGTCGCGATGGCGAACTCCGGCCCGAACACCAACGGCAGCCAGTTCTTCCTCGTGTACCAGGACAGCCCGCTGCCGCCCAGCTACACACCGTTCGGTACGGTGTCGCCGGCGGGCATGCAGGTGCTGAAGAAGATCGCCGCCGCCGGCGCCCAGCCCGCCGACCCCACCACCCAGAACACCGCGCCCAACGCGACGGTGGTGATCGACAAGGCGACGGTCTCGAAGTCGTGACGCCCGCGCGGCGTTCTGCGTGGCCAGCCGGGAAATTTCGGTCGCGCTGGATGCGGACAGGCAACCCGCTGGTCGCCTATGTTGGCGGTGAACAAACTGTGGACGATGCCCGGGGGAGCTCGAAGGCCCCCCGCAGGCATCATGTGGAGGAGGCGCTGTGAGCAGCGACCCGTGGGGCCGCGTCGACGAGACGGGGACCGTGTACGTGCGTACGGCCGACGGCGAGCAGGTCGTCGGTTCCTGGCAGGCCGGCTCCCCCGAGGAGGCGCTGGCCTACTTCGAGCGCAAGTACGAGGGCCTGGTTGTCGAGATCGGCCTCCTCGAGAAGCGCGTGCGGACCACCGATCTGTCGTCCAAGGACGCCATGGCCGCGATCGGCCACCTGCGCGAGCAGGTCGACGCCCACCACGCGGTCGGTGACCTGGAAGCCCTGCGGCAGCGCCTGGACAAGCTCGTGCAGACCGTCGAGTCGCGCCGCGAGGAGCGCAAGGCGCAGCGGGCGAAGCAGGCCGATGACGCCCGCCACGCCAAGGAGTCCCTGGTGGCGGAGGCGGAGGAGCTCGCCCAGTCCGACCAGTGGCGGGCGGCCGGTGAGCGGCTGCGGTCCCTGGTGGACACCTGGAAGGGTCTGCCGCGGCTGGACCGCAAGTCGGACGACGAGCTGTGGCACCGCTTCTCGCACGCCCGGTCGGCGTTCTCCAAGCGCCGCAAGGCGCACTTCGCGCAGCTGGACGCGCAGCGCGAGGAGGCCCGCCGGACCAAGGAGCGGCTGGTCGCCGAGGCCGAGGCGCTGTCGAGCTCGACGGACTGGGGTGTGACGGCGGCCCGCTACCGCGAGCTGATGGCCGAGTGGAAGGCCGCGGGCCGCGCCCAGCGCGAGCACGAGGACGACCTGTGGAACCGCTTCCGCGGCGCCCAGGACGTCTTCTTCGCGGCGCGCAGCTCGGTCTTCGCGGAGCGGGACGCCGAGCAGGCGGAGAACCTGAAGCTGAAGGAGGAGCTGGCCGAGGAGGCCGAGAAGCTCCTGCCGGTGACGGACCTCAAGGCCGCGCGCGCCGCGTTCCGCTCGATCAACGAGCGCTGGGAGGCCATCGGCCATGTGCCGCGGGACTCCCGGCCGAAGGTCGAGGGCCGGATGCACGCGGTCGAGCGGGCGATCCAGGACGCCGAGGAGACCGAGTGGCGGCGGACGAACCCGGAGGCACGCGCGCGTGCCGAAGGTCTGACCGGTCAGCTCCAGGCCGCCGTCGACAAGCTCACGGGCCAGATCGAGCAGGCGCGCGCCCAGGGCAACACCGCGAAGGCCGACAAGCTTCAGCGTGAGCTGGAGGGCCGCCAGGCGCTGCTGGACCAGGCGCTGAAGGGCCTGCACGAGTTCGGCGGCTGACCCGCACCGCCCGACGACAGCCGGAAGCCCCCGTACACAGCGTGTACGGGGGCTTCCGCGTGCCCTGTGCGGGCCTTACGACGGGCGGCGGGCCGAGGTGACGCGGTAGACGTCGTAGACGCCCTCGACGCCGCGTACGGCCTTCAGGACGTGGCCCAGGTGCTTGGGGTCGCCCATCTCGAAGGTGAACCGGGAGGTGGCCACCCGGTCACGGGAGGTCTGCACGGCCGCGGAGAGGATGTTGACGTGCTGGTCGGACAGCACGCGCGTGACGTCGGACAGCAGCCGGGAGCGGTCCAGGGCCTCGACCTGGATGGCGACCAGGAAGACCGAGGACTGGGTGGGCGCCCACTCGACTTCGAGGATGCGCTCCGGCTCCCGCGACAGTGACTCGATGTTGACGCAGTCGCTGCGGTGAACCGATACGCCGCTGCCGCGCGTGACGAAGCCGATGATCGGGTCGCCCGGCACCGGCGTACAACAGCGGGCCAGCTTGACCCACACGTCGTCGACGCCCTTGACGACGACACCGGGGTCGTTGCTGCTGCGGCGCTTGCGGCCGCGGCCTCGGGTGGGGACGGTCTCGTCGATCTCCTCGGTGGCCGCTTCCTCGCCGCCGAGGGCCTGCACCAGCTTCTGCACGATGTGCTGCGCGGAGACATGGCCCTCGCCGATCGCCGCGTACAGCGCGGAGATGTCGGAGTAGCGCATCTCGTGCGCCAGCGTGACCAGGGAGTCGCCGGTGAGGATGCGCTGGATCGGCAGGTTCTGCTTGCGCATGGCCCGCACGATGGCGTCCTTGCCCTGCTCGATCGCCTCGTCGCGGCGCTCCTTGGAGAACCAGCCGCGGATCTTGTTGCGGGCGCGCGGCGACTTGACGAAGCCGAGCCAGTCGCGGGACGGTCCGGCGCCGGGCGCCTTGGAGGTGAAGACCTCCACCAGGTCGCCGTTGTCGAGGGTCGACTCCAGCGGGACGAGCCGCCCGTTGACGCGGGCTCCTATGGTGCGGTGGCCGACCTCGGTGTGCACGGCGTAGGCGAAGTCCACCGGGGTGGCGCCGGCCGGGAGCGCGATGACGTCTCCCTTGGGCGTGAAGACGAAGACCTCGTTGCGGGACAGGTCGAAGCGCAGGGACTCCAGGAACTCGCCCGGGTCCTCGGTCTCCTTCTGCCAGTCCAGCAGCTGGCGCAGCCACGCCATGTCGTTGAGGTGGTCGTCCTTGCCCTTGCCGGAGGTCTTCGGCGCGTCGTTGCGCACCTTGGAGGCGCCGGCGACGGCCTCCTGCTTGTACTTCCAGTGCGCGGCGATGCCGTACTCGGCGCGGCGGTGCATGTCGAAGGTGCGGATCTGCAGCTCGACCGGCTTGCCGCTGGGCCCGATGACCGTCGTGTGCAGCGACTGGTACATGTTGAACTTGGGCATCGCGATGTAGTCCTTGAACCGCCCGGGAACGGGGTTCCAGCGGGCGTGGACGGTGCCCAGCGCGGCGTAGCAGTCGCGGACGGTGTCCACCAGGACGCGGATGCCGACCAGGTCGTAGATCTCCGCGAAGTCACGGCCGCGGACGATCATCTTCTGGTAGACGCTGTAGTAGTGCTTCGGGCGGCCGGTGACGGTGGCGCGGATGCGGGCGGCGCGCAGGTCGCCCTGCACCTCGTCGATCACCTTGGCCAGGTACTCGTCGCGCTTGGGGGCGCGCTCGGCGACCAGGCGCACGATCTCGTCGTACATCTTGGGATAGAGGATCGCGAAGGCGAGGTCCTCCAGCTCCCACTTGATGGTGTTCATGCCCAGGCGGTGGGCGAGCGGCGCGTAGATCTCCAGGGTCTCGCGCGCCTTCTTCTCCTGCTTCTCGCGCTTGAGGTAGCGCATGGTGCGCATGTTGTGCAGCCGGTCGGCGAGCTTGATGACCAGGACGCGCGGGTCCTTGGCCATGGCGACGACCATCTTGCGCACGGTCTCGGCCTGCGCGGCCTCGCCGAACTTGACCTTGTCCAGCTTGGTGACGCCGTCGACGAGCAGCGCGACGACGTCGCCGAAGTCGCGGCGCAGGTCCTCCAGCCCGTACTCGGTGTCCTCGACGGTGTCGTGCAGCAGGCCGGCCATCAAGGTGGCCGGGTCCATGCCCAGCTCGGCGAGGATGGTGGTGACGGCGAGCGGGTGCGTGATGTACGGGTCGCCGCTCTTGCGCTTCTGGCCGCGGTGCCAGCGCTCGGCGACCTGGTAGGCGCTCTCGATCTGGCGCAGCGTGGAGTTCTCGATCTTCGGGTCGTTGCTGCGGACTATCCGCAGCAGCGGTTCCAGGACCGGGTTGTAGGGGTTGGCGCGCTGGACGCCGAGGCGGGCCAGACGGGCGCGGACGCGGTTGGAGGAGCCGGTGCGGGCGGACGGGGCCGCGGGCGTGCGCACCACCGGCGCGTTGACGGGCCGCTCGGGGGGCTCCGGCTTGGGGCGGATCTCCTCGGCCGGCTTGTCGACGCTCGCCGACTGGGCGTGCTGGACCGGCCCGCGGGTGTCGTTCTTCTCCTGCGGCGCGGTCGGCGCGGGCTGTGCCGCGGATCCCGGGGTGGGCTCGGGCTTGGCGGCGGTCAGGTGCTGGGCCTCGTCTGGCAAGAGGACTCCTCGTGCGCGATCCGGGTCCCCCGGTCAGGCTCCGGAGTCTCCATCGTAGCGAGCCTGGGCTCCAGGATCGCCTTCAGGCCACTGTGCGGCCCGTGTACCGGGAAAACACAAGGGGCGGGCGCCGGATTCCTCCGGGCCCGCCCCTCACGTCTCAGGGCTGCGATCAGACCGTGAGCAGCGCCTCCAGCGGGGCTTCGCCGAGGGCGGCCTGCAGGCGCGGGCGGCCCTGAAGGAAGCTCAGCTCCATCAGCACCGCGGCGCCCGCGACCTGGGCGCCCGCCCGCCGGATCAGCTGGACGGCGGCCTCGGCGGTGCCGCCGGTGGCGAGGACGTCGTCGACGATCAGGACGCGGTCGTCGGCGGTCAGGTCCTCGGCGTGCACCTCGATCTCGGCCGAGCCGTACTCCAGGTCGTAGGACTGGCCGAGGGTGGCTCCGGGCAGCTTGCCCGCCTTGCGCACCGGGATGAACCCGAGGCCCGCGCGGACGGCGACGGGGGCGCCGAGGATGAACCCGCGCGCCTCCAGGCCGACGATCTTGGTGGCGCGGGTGCGCTCGGCGATCTCCGCGAACGCCTCGGTGAGCGCGGTGAACGCCGCCGGGTCCGCGAGCAGCGGGGTGATGTCCTTGAACATCACGCCCGGCTCCGGGTAGTCGGCCACGTCCCGGATACGGCTGAGGAGCAGCGCGGTGGGATCTGCGAGCTCGGTCATCGGCGCTTCCCCGAGGGCCGGCCACGGCCGCGGTTGCGGGCGGCGGACTGGTCGCGGGGACCGACGACCGCGGGTGCGGCGTCGTCGGAGTCGTCGGCGCCGGCGCGGGCGGCGGCGAACTCCTCCTGGGGGCCTGCCTGGGCCCGCTTGGCCAGCACGCGCTTCCTCAGGGCCTTCATCTGCGGCTCGCGCTCCTTGAGGTCGGCGACGAGCGGCGTGGCGATGAAGATCGAGGAGTAGGCGCCGGCCGCGAGGCCGACGAACAGCGACAGCGAGATGTCGTTGAGCATGCCCGCGCCGAGGAAGCCGCCGCCGATGAACAGCAGGCCCGCGACCGGCAGCAGCGCGACCACCGTGGTGTTGATGGAGCGGACCAGGGTGCCGTTGATGGAGCGGTTCGCGATGTCGCTGTAGGTCCACCTGGTCTGCTTGGTGATGTCCTTCGTCTGCTCCTTGAGGCTGTCGAAGACGACGACCGTGTCGTAGAGCGAGTAACCGAGGATGGTCAGCAGACCGATCACCGTGCCCGGCGTGACCTCGAAGCCGACGAGGGCGTAGATGCCGGTGGTGATGGTGATGTCGTGGATCAGGGCGACGAGCGCGGCCACGGCCATGCGCCACTCGAAGGCGATCGCGAGGTAGATCACGACGAGGACCATGAAGATGGCCAGGCCCTGCCACGCCTTGCTGGCGATCTGCTCGCCCCAGCTGGGGCCGACCAGGTCGGCGTTGATCTTCTCCGCGTCGACCTTGAGGTCCTTGGCCAGCTCATTCTTGATCTTGCTGGCGTCGCTGGTCTCGATGCCCGCGACCTGGATGCGCAGGCTGCCGTCACCGAGCTTCTGGACGATCGCGTCGTGGCCGGAGGCGGTCTGCGCGTAGCCCTCGGCGCTCGTGACCGAGACGGACATGTTCTTCGGGGTGGTGAAGACGGCACCGCCCTGGAACTCGATGCCCATGTTCAGGCCGCGCACCGCCAGGCCGAGGATGGCCGTGATGGTGATCAGGATCGAGACGCCGTACCAGATCTTGCGCTTGCCGATGAAGTCGTAGCCGATTTCGCCACGGTGGAGCCGGGCGCCGAGGTTGCCGAGCTTCGACATCTCTCACGCCTCCTTCGGGTCGACGGGGCCGGCGGCCGGGCGGGAGGAACGACGGGTGCTGCGCAGCGGCGGCTTGGCGCCCAGGGCCTTGGGGTCGAGACCGGACCACTTGTGGCCGTCGGCGAAGAACTTCCGGCGGGCCAGGAGCGTCAGCAGCGGCTTGGTGAACAGGAACACCACGACGACGTCGAGCACGGTGGTCAGGCCGAGCGTGAACGCGAAGCCCTGCACCTTGCCGACGGTCACGATGAACAGCACCGCGGCGGCGAGGAAGGAGACGAAGTCGGAGACCAGGATGGTGCGCCGGGCGCGCGGCCAGCCGCGCTCCACGGCGGGGCGCAGCGAGCGGCCCTCGCGGATCTCGTCCCGGACCCGTTCGAAGTACACGATGAACGAGTCCGCGGTGATGCCGATGGCGACGATGGCACCGCACACGGCCGGCAGGTTCAGCGCGAAGCCGATGGCCGGGCCGAGCAGCGACATGATCACGTAGGTGAGCGCGGCGGACACCAGCAGCGAGGCGCAGGCGATCAGCGCCAGACCGCGGTAGTACAGCACCAGGTAGATCACGACCAGCGCGAGACCGATCGCGCCGGCGATCAGACCGGCCTTCAGCTGCTCACCGCCGAGCGCCGCGGTCACGGTGGTGACGCTGTCCTCCTTGAAGGTCAGCGGCAGCGCGCCGTACGAGAGCATGTTGGACAGGCTCTGCGCCTCCTCCTGCGAGAAGTGGCCGGTGATCTCGGCACTGCCGCCGGTCAGCGCCTCGCGGACGAACGGGTCGGAGACGACGTTGCCGTCGAGGACGATCGCGAACTGGTTCTGCGGGGTCTGCTGTTGGGCCAGCTTGCCGGTGATGTCGGCGAACTTCTTCGCGCCCTTGGAGGTGAACTCCATGGTGACGGTCCAGCCGGAGGCGTTCTGCGTGTTGAAGACGGCCTGCGCCTTCTTCACGTCGGTGCCGTCCACGCCGGCCGGGCCGAGGATGTACTTCTGCCACTGGCCGCTGGAGTTGCCGCAGGCCAGGGTCGGGTCGCTGGACTTGGCGCCCTTGCCGGCCGCGGCCCGCTGGTCCGGCTTGGAGCAGTCCAGCGCGGCGTACTGCGCCTGGAGCCGGGAGGTGGCGTCGCCGGGGGCGCTGCCCGACGGCGAGGGAGACGCCTTGGGGCTGCCGGAGCCGCTCGCGGACGACGAGGCGTCCGCCTTCAGCGCGTCGGAGACGGGCCGGCCCTGGGAGGTGGCGCTCGCCGACGGGGTGGCGGACGGCGAGGACGATCCCTTGCCGGTCGCCTCCGGCTTGCCCGAGGCCTTGCCGTTGGCCTTGCCGCTCGGCGACGCCGAGGGGTTGCCGGTGCCGCTCGGCGTCGGGGTGGCCGTGCCGGCGGGGCCGGAGAGCTCGGTGGCCAGGACCGGGCGGAAGTAGAGCTTGGCGGTGGTGCCGACCTGCTGGCGCGCCTGCTCGGAGTTCGTGCCCTTGGGGATGTTGACGATGATGTTGCGATTGCCCTGGGTCTGGACCTCGGACTCCGACACACCAAGACCGTTGACGCGGCGCTCCATGATCTGGACCGCGGTGTCCATGTTGGTCTTGTTGATCGCGGACTCCTGGCCGGCCTCGGGGACCGCCCGGAGCGTGATGCTCGTACCGCCGGCAAGGTCGATGCCCAGACGCGGGGTGGTGTGCCCGGAGGCGAACATCCCGCCGGTGAGCGCCACGATGGCGATCAGAATCAGGGCCAGCGCGCGCCACGGCTTGCTCTGGGCGCTCGCGCTCCGGCCCTTTCTAGGTGCTGCCACCTTCTCGTACTCCCTCTCGGGCCGCCCGCGCCGGGTCAGCGCTGCGGCGGCCATGACATGGTTGGGGCCCCCTGCGAGAAGTGCGCGTCACCCAGGGCACGCGCGACGGTCGTGGCGCGTGCTCCGGGACGCGACTACTTCGCGTCGGTGTCGCCGTCGGTCTTCTTCGGCTCTTCCTCGGCCTGAGCCTTCGCCTCGGCCGCGTCGGCCTTGTCCTCGGCGGCCTGGATCGCGTCCGCGCCTCGCTCGGCGGCGTCCTGCTTACCGAGGTCGATCTTGGCCTCGGAGGCGGCAGCGGCGGACTCGTCGTCTTCGGTGAGGGAGGACGCGTCGTCGGGGACGAGGTCGGCGTCGGACTTCAGGTCGTGCTCGATGCCGTGGACGATGCGGTTGTACTCGTCGTCCGTGAGGACGGCGCCGATCGAGTTCTTCGCGAAGAGGAGCTCGACGCCGGGACCGGCGTCGAGAAGGACCGTCTCCTCGTTGACCTCCTTGACCGTCGCGTACATGCCCCCGATGGTGCGGACGCCGGAACCGGGTTGCATGTGGTTCCGCATGTTCGCGGCCTGCTGCTGCTTCTTCTTGGCGTTGCGGGTCATCAGGAACATGGCCCCGATGAGCACGATGAACGGGAGGAGGGTCACGAGACTCACGGGTCGGTACTTCCTTCACACGACCGCGATGGTGAGCGGCCTGATGGCTGGGGGTGTATGGGGGCTGCCGTCACAGGCGGCATCGGCGGAGTCTAAGCGAGTCCGCGCGCAAGGAACAACGCTCAGCATGGCACCTGGGTTCCTGAGCCCGCCAATCCCTCACCGATGTCCCTCCGTCATGCACCGTCTGCTGCTGTCATGCCCCGAACAGGCCTGGTTGTCCGTTTCCGGCCGCGGACGAGCGGGGCGGGGTGAGGCCGAGGTGGGCCCAGGCGGCGGGCGTGCCGACGCGGCCGCGCGGAGTGCGGGCCAGCAGGCCCTCGCGCACCAGGAAGGGTTCGGCCACCTCCTCGACCGTCTCGCGCTCCTCCCCCACCGCGACGGCCAGGGTCGACAGGCCGACGGGGCCGCCGCCGAACAGCTTCAGCAGCGCCTCCAGCACGGCCCGGTCCAGGCGGTCCAGGCCGCGCGCGTCGACCTCGTACACGGCGAGGGCGGCGGCGGCGATGTCCCGGGTGATCAGGCCGTCGGCCTTGACCTGCGCGTAGTCCCGTACGCGGCGCAGCAGCCGGTTGGCGATACGGGGCGTGCCGCGGGAGCGCCCGGCGATCTCGGCGGCGCCGTCGGGGTCGATCTCGACGTCCAGCAGATGCGCCGAGCGGTGCACGACGCGCTCCAGCTCGTGCGGCTCGTAGAACTCCATGTGCGCGGTGAAGCCGAAGCGGTCGCGCAGCGGGGGCGGCAGCAGGCCCGCGCGGGTGGTGGCGCCGACCAGGGTGAAGGGGGGCAGCTCCAGCGGGATGGCGGTGGCGCCCGGGCCCTTGCCGACGATCACGTCGACGCGGAAGTCCTCCATGGCCATGTACAGCATCTCCTCGGCGGGCCGGGACATGCGGTGGATCTCGTCGAGGAAGAGCACCTCGCCCTCCTGGAGGGAGGACAGGATCGCGGCGAGGTCGCCGGCGTGCTGGATGGCGGGGCCGGAGGTGATGCGGATGGGGGCGCCCATCTCGGCCGCGATGATCATCGACAGGGTGGTCTTGCCGAGTCCGGGGGCGCCGGAGAGCAGCACGTGGTCGGCGGTGGCGCCGCGCGCGCGGGCGGCGCGCAGCACGAGGTCGAGCTGTTCGCGCACCTTTTCCTGGCCGATGAACTCGCCCAGGTCCTTGGGGCGCAGGGCGGCCTCGACGGCCTGGTCCTCACGGTCGGCACCTGAGCCCACCAGCCGCTCGGAGGCGGGGGTGTCGGCGGAGTCGTCCCAGTTCATGTCGTGTGCCTTCGGCTGTCGGGGTTCGGCGGGCTCGATGCGGTCAGCGGGCGCGGTTCAGGGTCTGCAGGGCGGCCTTCAGCAGCTGCCCGACCTGGGGCGTGCCGCCCGCGGCCTCGGCCTGGGGCGCGACGGCGGTCACCGCCTCGTCGGCCTCCCGGGTGGCGTACCCCAGGCCGATCAGGGCCGCGTGCAGCTGGTCGCGCCAGCCCTGGGTGACCGGGGCGCCGACGACGGGCGCCCCTACGGGCTCGCCGAGCCGGTCCTTCAGCTCCAGCAGCAGCTTCTGGGCGCCCTTCTTGCCGATGCCGGGGACCGCGGTGAGCGCCTTCTCGTCGCCGGTGGCCACGGCGCGGCGCAGCGCGTCCGGGCTGTGCACGGCGAGCATCGCCTGGGCGAGACGCGGTCCGACGCCGCTCGCGGTCTGCAGCAGCTCGAAGACCTGGCGTTCGTCGTCGTCGGTGAAGCCGTACAGGGTGAGGGAGTCCTCGCGCACGACCAGGGACGTGTGCAGCTTGGCGGGCCGGCCCATGCGGAGTGTGGACAGCGTGTTCGGCGTGCACTGCACGGCCATGCCGACGCCGCCGACCTCCACCACCGCGGCGTCGGGAGCGAGCGCGGCGACCGTGCCGCTGACGAAGGCGATCATGCCGTACGGCCTTTCGATACGGGGGCGGTGTGCCGGGCGACGGCCTGCTGGAGCCGGTTCTGGGCGGGGGCGCGCCAGATGTGGCAGATGGCGAGCGCGAGGGCGTCGGCGGCGTCGGCGGGCTTGGGTGGCGAGGTGAGTCTGAGCAGCCGGGTGACCATGGCCCCGACCTGCGCCTTGTCGGCGCGGCCACTGCCGGTGACGGCGGCCTTGACCTCGCTGGGGGTGTGCAGGGCGACCGGGATGCCGCGGCGGGCGGCGCACAGCATGGCCACGGCGCTGGCCTGGGCGGTGCCCATGACCGTGCGCACGTTGTGCTGGCTGAAGACGCGCTCGACGGCGACGTACTCCGGCCGGTGCTCGTCCAGCCACTGCTCGAGGCCCTGCTCGACGGCGAGCAGCCGGTGGCTGAGATCGGCGTCCACGGGCGTGCGGACGACTCCGACGCCGAGCATCGTCAGCGGGCGGCCCGCGACCCCCTCGACCACGCCGACACCGCACCGGGTCAGTCCGGGGTCCACCCCCAGTACGCGCACGGCGCCCCTCCCTCGGATCCCTCGATCACCTGTTTGTGCAGGCTATCGGGTCCCACTGACAATGACGGCGGGCCAGTGGGACGTGTCCCACCGGCCCGCCGTCGTCCCGCTCGTCTCAGCGGAGCGTCACGCGTCGACCTTCTCCATGATCTCGTCGCTGACGTCGAAGTTGGCGAAGACGTTCTGCACGTCGTCGCTGTCCTCGAGCGCGTCGATCAGCTTGAAGATCTTCTTGGCGCCCTCCTCGTCCAGCTCGACCTGCATGGTCGGGACGAAGTTGGCCTCGGCGGAGTCGTAGTCGATCCCGGAGTCCTGCAGGGCGGTGCGCACGGCGACCAGGTCGGTGGCCTCGCTGATGACCTCGAAGGTCTCACCGAGGTCGTTGACCTCCTCGGCACCGGCGTCCAGGACGGCGCCGAGGACGTCGTCCTCGCTCAGCTCGCCCTTGGGGACGATCACGACGCCCTTGCGGTTGAACAGGTACGACACCGAGCCGGGGTCGGCCATGGAGCCGCCGTTGCGGGTCATGGCGACGCGGACCTCGGAGGCGGCGCGGTTGCGGTTGTCGGTGAGGCACTCGATGAGCACCGCGACACCGTTCGGGCCGTAGCCTTCGTACATGATCGTCTCGTAGTCGGCGCCGCCGGCCTCCAGGCCCGCGCCGCGCTTGACCGCGGAGTCGATGTTCTTGTTCGGGACCGACGACTTCTTCGCCTTCTGGATGGCGTCGTACAGCGTCGGGTTGCCGTCGGGGTCGGCGCCGCCGGTGCGGGCCGCGACCTCGATGTTCTTGATCAGCTTCGCGAAGAGCTTGCCGCGCTTGGCATCGATCACGGCCTTCTTGTGCTTCGTCGTGGCCCATTTAGAGTGGCCGGACATCTGCCTGTCTCCTTCGCGTAACCAATCTCTGTACGAACGCCTGGAATCCTACAAGGACTACGGCGTCCCGTTCGCGCGCACCATGTCGACGAACAGGGAGTGCACACGGTGGTCGCCGGTCAGTTCCGGGTGGAACGACGTGGCGAGCGCGGTGCCCTGGCGTACGGCGACGATGTGGCCCTCGTGCTCGGCGAGCACCTCGGCGCCGGCGCCGACGGACTCCACCCACGGTGCGCGGATGAAGACGCCCTCGACGGGAGCGCCCTCCACGCCCTGGACGGCGACCGCAGCCTCGAAGGACTCGTTCTGGCGGCCGAAGGCGTTGCGGCGCACGATCATGTCGATGCCGCCGATCGTCTCCTGGCCCGAGCGCGGGTCGAGGATCTTGTCGGCGAGCATGATCATGCCGGCGCAGGTGCCGTAGACGGGCATGCCGTCACGCACGCGTGCGCGCAGGGGCTCCATCAGTCCGAACAGGACGGCCAGCTTGGAGATGGTGGTGGATTCGCCGCCGGGGAGGACGAGACCGTCGACCTCGGCGAGCTCTTCGGGGCGCCGCACCGGCCTGGCCACGGCGTCCGCCGCGGCCAGGGCGATGAGGTGCTCCCGTACGTCGCCCTGGAGAGCCAGGACGCCGATGACAGGAGTGTTCATGAGTGGCTTACCTGTAGTGGCGTGAACGGGGTGCTCACCAGCCGCGGTTGGCGTAGCGCTCGGTCTCGGGGAGAGTGTCGCAGTTGATGCCGACCATGGCCTCGCCGAGGTTGCGGGACGCGTCCGCGATGATCTTCGGGTCGTCGTAGAAGGTGGTGGCCTTCACGATGGCGGCGGCGCGCTTGGCGGGGTCGCCGGACTTGAAGATGCCCGAGCCGACGAAGACGCCCTCGGCGCCGAGCTGACGCATCAGGGCGGCGTCGGCCGGGGTGGCGACGCCACCGGCGGAGAAGAGGACGACCGGGAGCTTGCCCAGCTCGGCGACCTCCTTGACCAGCTCGTACGGGGCGCGCAGGTCCTTGGCGGCGGCGTACAGCTCGTTGTTGTCGAAGCCGCGCAGCTTGGCGATCTCGTTCTTGATCTGGCGCAGGTGACGGACGGCCTCGACGACGTTGCCGGTGCCGGCCTCGCCCTTGGAGCGGATCATCGCGGCGCCCTCGGCGATGCGGCGCAGGGCCTCGCCCAGGTTGGTGGCGCCACAGACGAAGGGGGTGGTGAAGGCCCACTTGTCGGAGTGGTTGACCTCGTCGGCCGGGGTGAGGACCTCGGACTCGTCGATGTAGTCGACGCCGAGGGACTGCAGGACCTGGGCCTCGACGAAGTGGCCGATGCGGGACTTGGCCATGACCGGGATCGAGACGGCGTCGATGATGCCCTCGATCATGTCCGGGTCGGACATGCGGGCCACGCCGCCGTCCTTGCGGATGTCGGCCGGGACCCGCTCGAGGGCCATGACGGCGACGGCGCCCGCGTCCTCGGCGATCTTCGCCTGCTCCGGCGTGACGACGTCCATGATCACGCCACCCTTGAGCTGCTCGGCCATGCCGCGCTTGACGCGGGCGGTGCCGATCTCGGGAGCCTGGTTCTCGGTGCTGGACACGGGTGACCTCACTGAAGGAAAAGAGGGGTTACTGCAGCACTGAGGAAACGTGAAGGGACCAGTCCACAGCAAGGGCCAATGAAAACCCGGTGGCTCCTTTTGGCCGGAAGCGGTCTGTCCGGAACGGAACCGTATGCGGTGGGGCGGGGCGCGCGGCGGTGCTCGTCGGGCTCAGGAGGAGCGGTCCGCCAAGGGGGCCGGGGGCTCGTCGTCCATTTCGAAGGCCATGGGGAACGGGGCGTGGCCCGCGAGGCGGAACCAGCGGACCTTGCGGTGCTCGCGCAGGCGGCGGGCCGCGCCGACCGCGTCGTTGTGGAAGCGCCGGGCCATCGGGACGCGGCGCACGGCCTCCGCCAGCTCGCGGGCGGCTTCCTCTCCCCCGGGCACCTCGCGGACCGCCTCCAGCTGCTCCCGCTCGCCGAACACCGCGCGCAACGCCTGGCTCAGCTCGCTCTCGGCCACCTCGCGCTGCTCCTCCTCGGCCTGCCGGGCGGCGTGCGCGGCCTCGTACAGCACGATCGACGCGGCCGGATCCAGCACGCCCGAGGTCGCGACCTCCTGCGCCACCGAGGCCCGCCGCAGCAACTGCGCGTCGAGGGCGGCGCGGGCGGCGTCGATCCGCGCGTGCAGCCGGTCCAGCCGCCCCGCTGTCCAGCTCAGGTACAGGCCGATCGCGACGAGGACGACGAGGGTCCAGATGAGGGTTGCGGTCACGGGCGGCCACCTTACCGGCGCGATGCCCGCGGACCCCGGGGCAGGAGGGCCCCGCCGACGTCACCGGCGCCCGCGGTGCGAACCGAGCCTGTTCCGCGCAGGCCGACTCAGTCCCGCGCGGGCCGCTCAGCCCTTCCGCCGGCTCAGTCCCGCGCCAGCCCCCAGCGGGCCCGCAGCCCCGTCGGTCCGGTGTCCTCCGCGGCCACCGCCGCCGCGCCGGCCGTCACCGTCTCGTACACCGACAGGATGTCCGCGCCGACCGTGGACCAGTCGAAGCGGCGGACGTGGGCACTGCCCCGTTCGCTGAGTTCCGCCCGGCGTTCGGGGTCCTCCAGGAGCCGTACGGCCGCGTCGGCGAGCGCGTCGGCGTCCTCGTTGGCGAACAGCTCGCCCGCCTTGCCCTGGTCGAGCACCTGGGCGAAGGCGTCGAGGTCGGAGGCGAGCACGGGCGCGCCCGCGGACATCGCCTCGACGAGGATGATCCCGAAGCTCTCGCCGCCGGTGTTGGGCGCGACGTACAGGTCGACGGAGCGCAGGAAGCGCGCCTTGTCGTCGTCGCTGACCATGCCGAGGAACTCCACGCGGGAGCGCAGCTCGGCCGGCAGCGAGGCCACCGCCTCCTCCTCGTCACCGCGCCCGGCGACCAGCAGCCGGGCCCGCGGCCGGGCGGCGAGGATCTTCGGCAGGGCCTTCATCAGCACCGGCAGGCCCTTGCGGGGTTCGTCGATGCGGCCGATGAAGCCGATGGTGTCGCCCTGCCACGCCGGGTTGGGCTCGGCCTTGGCGAAGAAGTCGACGTCCACGCCGTTCGGGATGACGACGGCGTCCCCGCCGAGGTGCTCGACCAGCGTGCGCCGGGCGTACTCGCTCACCGCGATCCGCGCGCTGATCTTCTCCAGCGCGGCCTGCAGGATGGCGTAGGCGGCGATCATCGCCTTGGAGCGCGGGTTGGAGGTGTGGAAGGTGGCGACGATCGGCCCGCGCGCCGCCCAGCAGGTCAAAAGGCCCAGCGACGGCGAGGTCGGCTCGTGGATGTGGACGACGTCGAAGGCGCCGTCGTGCAGCCAGCGCCGCACCCGCGCGGCCGACAGGAAGCCGAAGTTCAGGCGGGCGACGGAGCCGTTGTACGGAACCGGCACCGCGCGTCCGGCGGAGACGACGTACGGCGGCAGGGGCGTGTCGTCGTCGGCCGGGGCGAGCACGGACACCTCGTGGCCCAGCCGGACGAAGTAGTCGGCGAGGTCGCGGATGTGGAACTGGACGCCGCCGGGCACGTCCCAGGAGTAGGGGCAGACGATGCCGATCCTCACGCGGCCCCCTCCGACGGGTCGCCGGCCGGGCCCTTGGCCGCGTCCTTCGATTCGCCCTTCGATGCGTCCTTCGTCGGGTCCTTCGTCGCGTCCTGCGACGGGTCCTGCGACGGGTCGAGATCGGCGAGCCACAGCCGCTGCAGCATGTGCCAGTCCTCCGGATGGTCGGCGATCCCCGTGGCGAAGGCGTCGGCCAGCGCCTGTGTCATGGAGGACGTCTTCTCGGCCCGCGTCCCTGACTCGGGGACGTCGACCGGGGGATGCACCCGGCCGCGCATGACGGGCGAGTCGTCGTACCAGAGGGTGACCGGCAGCAGCAGGGCGCCGGTCTGCTGGGCGAGCAGCGCCGGTCCGGCGGGCATCCGGGCCGTGTCGCCGAAGAAGTCGACCTCCACGCCGGAGGAGGACAGGTCGCGGTCGGCGACCAGGCAGACCAGGCCGCCGTCGCGCAGCCGCCGGGCGAGCGTGCCGAAGGCGGAGCCGCCGCTGTGCGGCAGGACCTCCATGCCGAGGCCCTCGCGGTAGGCGACGAAACGGTCGTACAGGGTCTCCGGCTTGAGGCGCTCGGCGACCGTGGTGAAGGGGATGCCGAGCTTCGTGGTGACCCAGGCGCCGGCCAGGTCCCAGTTGGCCAGGTGCGGCAGGGCGAGTATCACGCCGTTGCCGGCGGCCATGCCCTCGGTGAGGTAGTGCAGGTCCTTGGGGTCGAAGCCGCCCTTGATGCGCTCGGTGCTCCAGGCGGGCAGCCGGAAGGACTCCATCCAGTAGCGCAGATAGGAACGCATGCCCGCGCGGGACAGCTCGGCGAGGCGTTCGGGGCTCGCGCCGGGCACCACGCGCGCGTAGTTGGACTCCAGCCGCTCGACGCCCTTGCCGCGCTGCTTCCAGGCGAGGTCGGCGATGGTCCGGCCGAGGCGCACGGCGACCGGCTCGGGGAGTTTCTTCACGGTGCCCCAGCCGAGGCCGTACAGGGCGTCGGTCAGCCGATCCTGGGCGCTCACTTCGCGGTCTCCCTCCCTTGCGGCTCACCGGGTGTCCCGGCGGCCGCGGCCTCCGCCTCCGCCGACTCGCGGCGCACGGTGACGACCCGCTGGATCAGCGTGACGAGGCTGCCCACGGCGACGATCCACAGGGCGACGGGCAGCAGGTACTGGATGCCGGGCACCCCGAACTTGTGCAGGCCCGCGAAACCGGCGGCGACCAGTGAGATCACCAGCCGCTCGGCCCGCTCCACGAGCCCGTTGACGGCGACGGGCAGCCCGATCGACTCGCCGCGCGCCTTGGTGTACGACACCACCTGGCCGCTGGCCAGGCAGAAGATCGCCACCGCGCACAGCACGTTGTCGTTGCCGTGCCCTGCGTACCAGAGCGCGAAGCCGCCGAAGATCGCGCCGTCGGCGACCCGGTCGAGCGTGGAGTCCAGGAAGGCGCCCCAGCGGCTGGAGCGGCCCAGCTGGCGCGCCATGTTGCCGTCGACCAGGTCGGAGAAGACGAACAGCGTGATCACGACCGTGCCCCAGAAGAACTCGCCCCGGGGGTAGAAGACCAGCGCTCCGGCGATCACTCCGGCGGTGCCGAGCAGCGTGACCGTGTCGGGGCTGACCCCCCGGCGGATGAGAAACGCGGCGAACGGCGTGAGAACACGCGTGAAGAAAGCACGCGCGTACTTGTTCAGCATGGCCTTCCCGACTGGTCGGTGTCGCCGTGCGGCCCCTGCTGGCCACCGGCTGGCCCATCGTAGCCACGCACGCGTGCGGGCGAGGGCCGGGCACCCACAGCCGTGTCACGGGCCGGCGCCCGCCGGGTACCGGCGCGCCCGCGTCCCTCGTATGGACGCGGCGTTACGGGAGTGGAAAGCTCGAAGGACGCGGGCGTCGCCGGAGCCGCCCACACGCGGCCTCCCGCGTGTCCGCGCCCACAGTGACCTCACCGTGCACGGGAGGCAGGATCATGGGCGACAAGGCACAATCCCACCCCGGAGCCGCCGGCAGGGCTACGGCGGCCGACCACCCCGCGTCCGTACGGAATGTGGTGCTGGTCGGCCACTCCGGATCGGGCAAGACGACTCTGGTGGAGGCTCTCGCGCTGACCGCGGGAGCGGTGAACCGGGCGGGCCGCGTGGAGGACGGCGGCACCGTCTCCGATCACGACGACATCGAGCACCGCCAGCAGCGCTCGGTGCAGCTGTCCCTGGTGCCCGTCGAATGGGACGGCATCAAGATCAACTTGCTGGACACCCCGGGATACGCCGACTTCGTCGGGGAACTGCGGGCCGGTCTGCGCGCGGCGGACGCGGCCCTCTTCGTCGTCTCGGCCTCGGACGGCGTCGACGGCGCGACCCGCATGGTGTGGGACGAGTGCGCGGCCGTCGGCATGCCGCGCGCGATCGTGGTGACGCACCTGGAGCCGGCCCGCGCGGACTTCCGGGAGATGACCCGGGTCTGCGCCGAGGCGTTCGGCGGCGACGACCCCGACGCGGTGCTGCCGCTGTACCTGCCGCTGCACGGCCCGCAGGGGCCCGACGGACACGCGCCCGTGACCGGTCTGGTCGGACTGCTCACGCAGAAGCTGTTCGACTACTCCTCCGGCGAGCGCAAGGAGTCCGAGCCCGGCGAGGACCAGCTCCCGGACCTCACCGAGGCCCGTAACCGGCTCATCGAGGGGATCATCGCCGAGAGCGAGGACGAGACCCTGATGGACCGCTACCTCGGCGGCGAGCAGGTCGAGCTGAAGACGCTCGTCCAGGACCTGGAGCGGGCCGTGGCACGCGGCACGTTCTTCCCCGTCCTGGCCGCCGCACCGGCCGCCGGGGGCGCCAAGCAGGGCATCGGCACGGTGGAGCTGCTGGAGCTGATCACCGGCGGGTTCCCGACCCCCTTCGAGCACCCCACGCCCGCGGTGACCACCCTCGACGGCGCGCCGCGCGAGCTGAAGCCGTGCGACACCGACGGACCGCTGGTCGCCGAGGTCGTCAAGACCGCCTCCGACCCCTACGTCGGCCGGATCTCCCTGGTCCGCGTCTTCTCCGGCACCCTGCGCCCCGACCAGACCGTCCACGTCTCCGGGCACGGCCTGGCCGACCGCGGCCACGAGGACCACGACGTCGACGAGAAGATCGGCGCCCTGTCCACCCCATTCGGCAAGCAGCAGCGGCCGGTGACGCACGCCGTCGCGGGCGACCTGGTGTGCGTGGCGAAGCTCAGCCGCGCCGAGACCGGCGACACGCTCTCCGCCAAGGACGACCCGCTGCTGATGGAGCCCTGGCAGATGCCGGACCCGCTGCTGCCGCTGGCCATCCAGGCGCACAGCAAGGCGGACGAGGACAAGCTGTCCCAGGGCCTGGGGCGGCTGGTCGCCGAGGACCCCACCATGCGCCTGGAACAGAACCAGGACACCCACCAGGTGGTGCTGTGGTGCCTGGGCGAGGCGCACGCCGACGTCGCGCTGGAGCGGCTGCGCACCCGCTACGGCGTCCAGGTCGACGTCGTACCGCACCGGGTGGCCCTGCGGGAGACGTTCGCGAACAAGTCCGCCGGGCGCGGCCGGCACGTGAAGCAGTCCGGCGGGCACGGGCAGTACGCCATCTGCGAGATCGAGGTGGAACCGCTGCCGGGCGGCTCGGGCGTCGAGTTCGTCGACAAGGTGGTCGGCGGGGCCGTGCCCCGGCAGTTCATCCCGTCGGTCGAGAAGGGGGTGCGGGCGCAGGCGGCCAAGGGCGTCGCGGCCGGCCACCCGCTCATCGACGTGCGGGTGACGCTGCTCGACGGCAAGGCGCACTCGGTGGACTCCTCCGACGCCGCCTTCCAGACCGCGGGCGCGCTCGCCCTGCGGGAGGCCGCGGCCGACGCGAAGATCCATCTGCTGGAGCCGGTGGCCGAGGTGTCCGTGCTGGTCGGCGACGAGTACGTCGGCGCCGTGATGAGCGACCTGTCCGGCCGGCGCGGCCGGGTGCTGGGCACCGAGCAGACCAGCGGCGGGCGCACCCTGGTACGGGCCGAGGTGCCGGAGATCGAGATCGGGCGGTACGCCATCGATCTGCGGTCGATGACCCACGGCACCGCGCGCTTCGAGCGCCGCTACGTGCGGCACGAACCGATGCCGGCGCAGGTCGCCGAGCGGTTCCGGGAACAGGAGCGCGCGGCTTCATAGTTGACCTCCCCCCGCGCACAACCGGCGTGCGCGCGGGGCTCTTCCGGCTCGGCGGGCGGCTCCTTGGGCCGTCCGCCGACGGATGTCGGTGCGTGCGGATACGCTGATGACCTGATCAACAGGTGTGGTCGGGACGGAAGTCGGGAAGGCCGCAGAAGCGAGCAGTGCGGCGACCGGGGGTGGGGATGAGCGTGGACGGCGGTTACGCGGACTTCTTCGGGCCACAGGTGCCGCGCACCGGCGACGCGGGCCAGACGGCGACGTTCGCGCTGGCCTCCGCGGCCTACCGGGACAACCCGATGGAGGAGATCAAGAAGGCCGACAACGAGTGGCACCAGTCGGAGGTGAAGCCCGGCAAGATCGCGCTGTTCCGGCCGAACCTGGGCGAGGCGTTCTCCCGCGCCGTCGTGGACCGCATGATCGGCGAGGGCCGCAAGCCGCTCATCCAGTCCTTCGGCACCGAGCCGCAGGCCGTCGTCGAGCACTGCCTGGCGGCGAACAACATCCGCCGCGACCGCGACAACCGGCTGTCCGCCGCGATCGTGCTGTGCGGGGTGCTCTTCCTGCCCGGGTTCCTGGTCTGGCTGCTGGTCTTCCAGATCCGCACCACCATCGACAAGACCGACAACAGGCGGGCCTCGGCGCTGGCGACCACCCTGCTCGTCGCCGTGGCCGCGCTCGCCGTGGTGTTCCTGCTCCGCATGCCGTTCAGCGGCTTCTGGCGCTGGTACGCCCGCGCCGCCGTGGTGATGCCGGTGGCCGGCTGGTTCTGGGCCCGGCGCATCTGCGAGCGCACCGCCACGGACCTCAGGGAGCGCTGGGACAGCCTGCTGTCGGGCAGCAGCGTCGGCGCGAAGGTGCCCGAGGCGGTGCCCACCGGCCCGCGTGAGACGGCCGCCGAGCAGCTGCGCCAGTCCCTGGCCCGGCTCGGCGCCGAGCAGCAGTCGAACTCCGTCTTCTACGCCGGCCCCAAGGGCATCCTCGGCATGGGCACCCGCTGGGGGGCCTGGCAGCTCGCCGAGGAGCTGGTGCCGGCCGATCCCGGCCGGGAGATCCACCCCTTCCGCAGCTGGGACGTGATCCGCGCGATCCACGACCGGCTGCGCATGCTGGAGCGCGGCCCGCTGAACACCGGCGGCTTCCCGGCCCCCTCGATACGGCACTGGATCGTCACGCCGATCGGCGAGAACGCCAAGGAGGTGGCCCGGCCGTCGGGCACGGACGTCGATGCCTACCAGGTCAAGTCGCACGCGATACAGGACATCTGCAACAAGCAGCAGTTCGGCGCGGGTGACCGGCACTACCTGGGCGTGCAATGGACGCTGTGGGACGGCCAGTTGGTGATCACCATGCTGATCACCGTGACGGTCCTGCACGCGACGCTGCGCATCGAGGTCACCGGGCATGCGCTGGGGCCGGTGAACCCGCTGTTCACGACCAAGCCGGAGGCGCCGACCAAGGAGGTCGCCAAGTCCTTCAAGCCGTGGGAGACCCGCAAGGTCAACCTGCCCCTGGTCACCACCAACGAGGTGGTACGGCTCGCGGTGCGGGCGCCGCTGACCTGGTATCCCCCGGCGCTGAAGTGGCTCGGCGGCACGATAGGGCTGCCGGAGCCGTTCGGTCTGCGGCACGCGTGGGCGGACCAGCCGTGGCGGCACCGTTTCATGGCGGACGACGCGCTGCGAGCGGCGACGCCGGTCCTGCGAGTGGTGCACGCGGCGGCGATCAAGGTGCTGGAGGAGAACGGGGCGGACACGGAGAAGTTCGGGACGCGCTCGGCGTTCCTCAGTACCGCGGTCCAGGACGTCTCGCCGAAGAAGGCGGACGTCTACGACGCGTGAGCGGCGCCCGCGGCCGCGCAGGGCGCGGGCAGCCCCGTCCTCTCAGGCCGCCGGCCAGGCCTCGGCCAGCATCGTGCGGGTGTCGGCCAGAAGCTGCGGCAGCACCTTGGTGTGGCCGACGACCGGCATGAAGTTCGTGTCGCCGCCCCAGCGGGGGACGATGTGCTGGTGGAGGTGGGCCGCGATGCCCGCGCCGGCCACCGAGCCCTGGTTCATGCCGATGTTGAAGCCGTGCGCGCCGGAGGCGGTGCGCAGCGCCGTCATGGCCTGCTTGGTCAGCTCCGCCAGTTCGGCGGTCTCCGTGTCCGTCAGGTCGGTGTAGTCGGCGACATGACGGTAGGGCACGGTCATCAGGTGGCCGCCGTTGTACGGGTACAGGTTGAGCACCGCGTACACCTGCCGGCCGCGCTTGACGATCAGCCCGTCCTCGTCGGACTTGGCCGGGAGGGAGCAGAAGGGGCAGCCGTCCTCGGCCCCCGGGCCGGTGGGCTTGTTCTCCCCCTGGATGTAGGCCATCCGGTGGGGCGTCCACAGGCGCTGGAACGCGTCCTGCGTCCCCACTCCGATCTGCTGCTCCGGCTCACTCGTCATGCGTGCAGCATATGGCGTCCACGTGGGTGACAGGGCAAGGCCCCCGGCGAGATCAAGTCACCGGGGGCCTGCTCACAGCGGGGTCAGATCTGCGCCCGCTCCTCGACGACCTTCACGATCTTCGCGATCGCCTCGTCGAACGGGATGCCGTTCTCCTGGGAGCCGTCACGGTAGCGGAAGGACACGGTCTCGTGACCCATGTCCTCGTCGCCCGCGATGACCATGAACGGCACCTTCTGCTTCTGGGCGTTGCGGATCTTCTTCTGCATACGGTCGGAGGAGGAGTCCACCTCGACCCGCAGACCCTTCTCCTTCGCGGCCTCGGCCCAGCGCTGCAGGTACTCGACGTGGGCGTCGCCGATCGGGATGCCGACGGCCTGCACCGGCGCGAGCCACGCCGGGAAGGCGCCCGCGTAGTGCTCCAGGAGCACGCCGAAGAACCGCTCGATGGAGCCGAACAGCGCGCGGTGGATCATCACCGGCTGCTGGCGGGAGCCGTCCGCGGCGGTGTACTCCAGGCCGAACCGCTTGGGCTGGTTGAAGTCGACCTGGATGGTCGACATCTGCCAGGAGCGGCCGATGGCGTCCTTGGCCTGCACGGAGATCTTCGGGCCGTAGTAGGCGGCGCCGCCCGGGTCCGGGACCAGCGGCAGGTTCTGCTTCTCGGCGGCCTGACGGAGGGCCTCGGTGGCCTCCTCCCAGTCCTCGTCGGTGCCGATGAACTTGTCGGAGTCGTCACGGGTGGACAGCTCCAGCTCGAACTCGGTCAGGCCGTAGTCGCGCAGCAGGTCCAGGACGAAGGTCAGGAGCGTGTCCAGCTCCTGCGGCATCTGCTCCTTGGTGCAGTAGATGTGCGAGTCGTCCTGGGTGAAGCCGCGCGAGCGGGTCAGGCCGTGCACGACGCCCGACTTCTCGTACCGGTACACGGTGCCGAACTCGAAGAGGCGCAGCGGCAGTTCACGGTAGGAACGCCCGCGCGACTTGAAGATCAGGTTGTGCATCGGGCAGTTCATCGCCTTGAGGCGGTAGTTCTGCTCGTCGAACTCGATGGCCGGGAACATGCCGTCGGCGTAGTGCGGCAGGTGCCCGGAGATCTCGAACAGCCGCTCCTTCGAAATGTGCGGCGTGTTCACGAATTCGTAGCCGGAGACCTCGTGCCGCTTGCGCGAGTAGGTCTCCATCTCCTTGCGGATCACCCCGCCCTTGGGGTGGAACACGGCGAGGCCGGGGCCGAGCTCCTCCGGGAAGGAGAACAGGTCGAGCTCCGCACCGAGCTTGCGGTGATCACGCTTCTCGGCCTCGGCGAGGAAGTCCAGATAGGCCTTCAGCGCGTCCTTGGTCGGCCAGGCGGTGCCGTAGATGCGCTGGAGCTGCGGGTTCTTCTCGCTGCCGCGCCAGTAGGCGGCGGCCGAGCGCATCAGCTTGAACGCAGGGATGATCCGGGTGGTGGGCAGGTGGGGACCGCGGCAGAGGTCCTTCCAGCACAGCTCGCCGGTCTTGGCGTCGAGGTTGTCGTAGATCGTCAGCTCGCCGCCGCCGACCTCGGCGTCCGCGCCCTCGGCGGCCTGGGCGGCGTTGCCCTTGAGACCGATCAGCTCGAGCTTGTACGGCTCGCCGGCCAGCTCCTCGCGGGCGTCCTCGTCGGTGGTGACGCGGCGGGAGAAGCGCTGGCCGCGCTTGATGATCTCCTGCATCTTCTTCTCGATGCGCTTGAGGTCATCGGGGTGGAAGGGCTCGGCGACGTCGAAGTCGTAGTAGAAGCCGTCGCGGATGGGCGGGCCGATGCCGAGCTTGGCCTCGGGGAAGAGCTCCTGCACGGCCTGCGCCATGACGTGCGCGGTGGAGTGGCGCAGGATGCCCAGACCGTCCTCGGAGGAGATCTCGACGCCCTCGACGGTCTCGCCGTCCTTGACCTCGTGGGCGAGGTCTCTGAGCTCACCGCCGACACGGGCGGCCACGATCGAGCGCTCGCCGGCGAAGAGGTCGGCGGCCGTAGTGCCCGTCGTCACCACGCGTTCTTCCCGCTCGGAATCGCGCTGGATGATCACACGGACGTCTGACACCGGTCTCTCCTGACTGAAGGTGGGGATGCGGCGCCATACCCGAGCGCACGCACGAGTAAGGATCGTACCGACCCGACACCTCCGGAGGCGAAACCGGTGCGGGGAGCCCGGCCAGGATGGGCCCGTGATCAAGGGTGTGTGCGGCCGCCCCAGGGGCGCGGGGCTGCGTCGATATGCGGCTCCGCCGCGTGGGCGCGACCAGCCACGACGAGACCCGCAGACGGACGACGGCCCCGCCCGCTCCCTCGCCCCGCGCTCAATCCCCTCCGCACGCCTCCTCGAAGAAGTCCAGGTTCTCCTGGAGCGACTTGATCAGCCGGTCCCGCTCCGCCTCGTCCACCTCCACCGGCACCACCCCCGACACCCCGGTGAGCCGGCGGAAGCCGCCCCGGCTCTCCAGCCGTCCGTGGACCCGCACCGGCAGCCCGACCAGATGCGCGTGCCCGGCGATGCGGTAGTCCTCCTCGTCCAGGGTCAGCCGCACATGCGGAACCTCCGCGCCGGCCAGGACGCGCAGCCGGATCGTGCCCTCGCCGCGCGGCGAAGCGCGCCGCATCCGTACGACGGTCCCCGTCACGACGACCGGCACCGCGGGCTCGGCGTGCAGATAGCGCGCCCCGGCCTCCCGCAGCACCGTCAGGTCCCCGGGCGAGAACTCCACCGGCTCCCCGTCCGCCGCGCAGCCCTGCGGCACACCCGCCCCCGGCGCCCACTGCACCGCGACGCGCGCCCCTTCCGTCCCCTCCACGAGCGCGATCAGCGCTTCCGTGAGTTCCCGGCTGACGCCCGCCCGCACCGCGCCGTCGAACGCGTCCATGCCTCCGGTCGCGCGCTGGTAGTCCACGGCCTCCCGCGCCGCGTACAGCGCCTGCTGAAGCCTGACGGCCAGCGGACGCGCGGAGGCGACCGGCACGAAGGCGGTCAGGCCGGCGCCGTCGCCGCCCGCCCCGACCAGCACGTGGTCCAGCAGGGCCGCGGCGGGCCGGCGGTGCCGGGCCCCGTAGTACCCGGCCTGCGCCCGCGTGGCCAGCGCCGCCGCGAGCAGCATCCGCCGGGCGGCGCCGCGCAGCCGCTCCTGCGCGCTCCAGGCCGTGCTGCCGGGCGGGCCGCCGGGCGGCGCGTCCCGCCACCAGCGGATCTCGTCGCTGGGCACGGCGAGCGAGACAAGCACCTCCCGCGCGGACGGCGTACCGCTGCGGGCCAGCGCGTCGAGCGCCTCGCCGAGCAGGTCGTCGCTGTCGGGGAAGGCGCGGCTGACCGGCACGAGCAGGCTGGTGCCGGCCCCGCCCGGCCCGGGCGGCGTCCAGCGGCCGTAGCGGCCGGGGGCACCGCCGCGGCGCTGCCAGCCGTGCCGGTGCAGCAGGGCGGTGAGGACGGCCGGGTCGACGTCACCGGGCGCGGGCGGCCGCTCCGGGAAGATCTCGGTGTGTGCCCGCGGGGAGCCGGGCAGTGGGCGGTGGGTCATGGTCTGCCTCCCGTCCCGACCCGCGTCATGATCTCGCACAGCGCCCGGTCGTCGAAGATGCGCGAGGTCGGGACGCGCACGGTGGTGCGGTTCCGCCCGGTGATCGGGTGCCCGGCGAGGTTGACCCAGTAGCAGCAGTGCCGCAGGTCGAGCCGGTCGTGGCCGGCGCGCAGCCACTGGTCCTGGGACCGCGGGACGATCATGACGACGAGGATCTTGTGCACGGAGACCGGTGTGCGGGCGAGCTTGCGCAGGTGGTCGTTGTCGAGCGTGAAGGAGAAGAAGCGGCCCGGCGGATGGGGCGCGAGCTGGTACGTGGCCTTCAGCTGCACCTTGATGGTGACCTCGTCGTCCACGGTGTGCCCGGGCGAGCCATGGCTGACGTGCCAGTCGATGCCGTTGTCCGGGAACGGCTGGGACAGCGAGCACCCAGCGGCCGCCGCGACCGCGTGCAGATAGCCCACCTGCAGTGTCTCCATGCAGGCGGTGGTGGCGAGTGTGCCGCGAAGGGGGCCCGTGCTGTCGGGCAGCAGCCCGCCCCGTTCGGGCTGCGCTATCGCCATGGCGAACAGCCTTCCACGCAAAGTGATTCCCCGCTGCGAGCCGCTGAACTGCAAAGACCCGCACTCCTGTTGTCTCCTCCCGGCGTACGGCGCAAACAGCCCGGGTATCACCGGATCGGGCAGAGGACGGTGCGTCAACTGCCGATGGTGAACGAGGGGTTGTTGGGTATGACGTGCTGGTACGAGGGCCCCCTGGCCGCTTTCGACACGGAGACCACCGGCGTGGACGTCGAGACCGATCGGATCGTGTCGGCCTCCCTCGTCGTCCAGGACGGTCCGGGCTACCGCCCGCGGGTGAGCCGCTGGCTGGTCAACCCGGGCGTGCCGGTGCCGCAGGAGGCGACGGCGGTGCATGGGCTGACGGAGGATCATCTGCAGCGCAACGGCCGCTGGCCGGCGCCGGTGATGTACGAGATAGCCGAGCAGCTGGCCGAACAGGCGCTGGCCCGCCGCCCGCTGGTGGTGATGAACGCGCCGTTCGACCTGACGCTGCTGGACCGTGAGCTGCGCCGGCACCGGGCCTCCAGCCTGGACCGGTGGTTCGAGCGGGCGCCGCTGCTGGTGCTGGACCCGCGGGTGCTGGACAAACACCTGGACCGCTACCGCAAGGGCCGCCGCACGCTGACCGACCTGTGCGCGCACTACGGCGTCACCCTGGACGAGGCACACGACGCGGCGGCCGACGCGCTGGCCTCGCTGGAGGTCGTCCGGGCCCTGGGCCGGCGGTTCGCCGCCCGGCTGGAGCGGCTGACCCCGGCCGAGTTGCACACCCTGCAGGCGACGTGGCACGCGGCACAGGCCCGTGGCCTTCAGGCGTGGTTCGCGCGCAGCGGTTCGGAGGAGGAGGTCGACCCGGCGTGGCCGCTGCGCCCGGAGCTGCCGGCGGCGGCGTGAGAACGCGGAAGGCCGGTCCGCTGCTGCGGACCGGCCTTCCTCCCGGTGGGCGATACTGGGTTCGAACCAGTGACCTCTTCGGTGTGAACGAAGCGCTCTCCCACTGAGCTAATCGCCCGGGAACGCACTGAACAATACAGGTGCCGGCGGGCTTCCTTCAAACCGCTCCGAGATGGTCCACGAGTCCGCGCCGCCCGGCGCGCATCATCAGCCGGTGGTTGGCGCGGAAGAGCGGCCGTCCGGGCACGGCCAGCCGCCGCAGCAGCGGCTTGTTCACGTCGACGACCTGCTCGTAGCGGGCGAGGCTGCCGGGCCCGGTGCCGGTGACGGTCCAGCGCGCCCAGCCGTCGACGTCGCCGGACAGCCCGCTCTCGAGGACCCCCGCAGCCGGGTCGCGGCGCACCACGCGCGCGGTGAAGGTCATCGCGTACGGCAGCAGGGAGCGGATCGTGATCACGCCCGTCGCGTCGTCGAGCCGGGTCACCGTGCGCACCTGGGGCCACCAGCGGGGGTAGTCCTCGACCCGCTCCAGGGCGCGGTAGACGGTGGCCGGCGGGGCGGGCAGCGGCCATTCGCTGAGGAAGCGGTAGTGCGTCCAGTCCATGGGCCGAGTCTGCCCGCTCCAGGGCCGCTGACCGGGACATGAGTAGGTTCTGAGTACGTGCGCTCATGCCGTACGGCATGACACGGCCCACACTCCGAACCATGACACACGTTCCGCCACCGGCCGAGGAGCTGCGGCTCCTCGACGCCGAGCTGTGGCAACTGGACGCCCGCCGGGCCCAGTTGCTGGCCCGCCGCGCCTGGCTGGTCGCCCGTCTGCCCTCGCTGCCGCCGGGACCGGTGCCGCCCGCTCCCACGCCCGCGCAGCCCCGCCCGGAGGCCACCGCCCCGCGCGTGCAGAACGTGCTGCTGCTCCTCGGCGGCCTGCTGCTCACCATCGCAGCGATCGCCTTCACGGTGGTCAGCTGGGGACACCTGGGGATCACCGGCCGCTCTCTGGCGCTGGGCGCGGTCACGGTGGCCGCCCTGGCCGCCCCGCTGCCACTGCTGGGGCGCGGCCTGCGCTCGACGGCCGAGGCGGTCGCCGGACTCGCGCTGGCGCTGACGGTGCTCGACGCGTACGCGCTGCACGAGACCGCCCTCACCGCGGCGGACGGCACGGCGTACGCGGCCGGTGCGTCGGCGGTGCTGGCCGCCGTGTGGACGGGCTACGGACTGCTGCCGCGTACGGCCGCGCTGCGGCTGCCGCTTCCGGCGGCGCTGGCCGCGGCCCAGCTGCCGCTGCTGCTGTGGGCGGCGGCGGCCGACGCCGGGCGTTTCGGGGCGACCGCCGCGCTGCTGGCGACGGCCGCGTGCGACACCGTGGTGGCGCTGCGCGCTCCGGCCAAGGCGGTGCGGATCGCCGCCATGGCCGGCGCGTACGGCACGGGGGCGTGCGGCGCGCTGGGCGCGGCCGGGCTGTCGTGGACGGCCGGCGGGCCGGGCGCCGGTGCCCGGGCGGCGGGACTTCTGCTGTTCGCGGCCGCCGTCGCGCTGGCGGCGGCCCGGCACGAACGTGCCGAGGGACAGGCCGTGGGGTTGTCCGTCGCGGCCGGTCTGCTCACGGTCACCGCGCTCGGCGGCACGGCCCGCCCGGCGCTGCCGGTCACCTGGACGGTTCCGGTCCATCTCGCCGTCGGGCTGGGGCTGCTGGCGGCGGGCCGGGCGGATCGGCTGCCGGAGCAGGTGCGGCGCGGTCTCGCCGTCGCCTCCGCCACCGTGCAGGGTCTTGCGGTGGTGTGGGCGCTGCCGCTGCTCGCGCTCACGCTGCTGGGGCCGGTCACCTCGGTGACCCGTGTCTGGTCGGGGGCGCCGGGCGGGGCCCGGGAGGCCGTGACGGCCGGTGAGCCGTGGCTGCCGCAGTTGCAGACGGCCCCGCTGGTCCTGGCCGCCGTCGCCGCGGTCCTCGCGCTCGCCGTCCGCGATGTGGCCTGGCGGCCCCGCGCGCTGACGGGCGCGCTGGTGCTCGGGTGGGCCGCGCTCATGGTCGTACCGGTGGCGCTGGCCGCGCCGTACCCTGCGGCGCTGCTCGTGGCGGCGCTGGCGACGGCCGGTCTGCTCGCGGGGGCGGCGCGGAGCCGGACGACCGGGCGCGTCGAGGCGCTGCCCGCGCTGGTGCTCGCCCTGCTCACCTCGGTCTCGCTGGCGTTCCTCGCGCTGCCGGCGCGGTCCGTGACCCTCGGGGCGCTCACCGCCCTGACGGCGCTCTTCGCGGCGGCCTCCCGGCGGCCGGGCCTCGCCCCGGTCACGGCCCCGGCCGCGCTCGGGTACGGCGCCGCGCTGGCCTGCGCGGTGGGGGCGGCGGCGGACTGGGCGCCGTCGCACACCGCGCTGCTCGTGCTGGTGGTCCCGGCCGTGGCGGCGCTGCTCGCGGCGCGGATTGCCGAGGCGATGACGACCGTGGCGGTCGAGGCGACGGGCGTGGTCGCCGGTCTCCTGGCGATCGGACTGACCGTCACCGATCCCGGGATGCTCGCGCTGGTGCTGTCGCTGTGCGCGGTGATCGCCGCCGGGACGGCGGTGCGCGCCGACCGCCGTCCCGCCGCCTACGCGGCCACCGCCCTGTTCGCGCTGGCCGCCTGGGTGCGCCTCGCGGCCTGGGACGTCACGGCACCGGAGGCGTACACGCTGCCGGTGTCCGTCCCGGCGCTCGCACTGGGCGTGCTGCGCCGGCGCCGGGATCCGCGGGCGTCGTCGTGGACGGCGTACGGGCCGGGTCTCGCGGTGACGCTGGCGCCGAGCCTCGCGGCCGCCTGGACGGACGCGCACGCCACCCGCCCGTGGCTGCTGGGCGCGGCGGCGCTGCTGGTCACCCTGGTGGGCGCCCGGCACCGGCTGCGGGCGCCGCTGCTGCTGGGCGGCGGAGTGCTCGTGCTGGACGCGCTGCACGAGCTGGCCCCCTATCTGGTGCAGGTCGCCGACGCCCTCCCCCGCTGGGTGCCTCCCGCACTGGCCGGAGTCCTGCTGCTCGCCGTCGGCGCGACGTACGAACGGCGCCTGCGGGACGTACGGCGGGTGCGGGAGGCGCTGGGGCGGATGAACTAGCCGACGGATACGGCATCCTGTCGCCCAGCAGCGCCAGGTTCTCGATGGCGGCGAGGCCGTACAGCGCGGTGTCGTTGCTGGACACCCAGCTCGCCTCGCTGCCCTCGACCAGCGTCGCCGGGCCGGTCAGCCGCTCCGTCCTCCAGGGCGCGGACTCCTGGTAGCGGCGTCCAGACGGGAGTGGCCCTGGAAGAGGATCAGCGAGCCGAAGTGGGAGCCGTAGCGCGCCGCCTGCTCGGCCTTGCTCGCGTTGAAGCAGCGGAATCAGGGAGGCCAGGTACTGCCCGGTCTGCTTGCCGTCCGTGGTGAGGATGGGGGTGAGGCCGTACTCGCTGTCGCCCTCGGCCGTGTAGCGGACGGTGAAGTTGTCCCAGGTGAATTCCGAGGCGCCGTGGCCGGCGGTCACGGAGGACTTCGGCTTGTCCTGCTCCTGTCGTGAATGGTCTTCAGGGCCTTGAAGTACTCGTCCCAGGTCCAGCCCTGCTTCGGCTCGACTCCGGCCTTCCGGAAGAGCTTCTTGTCGATGACCAGCGCCATGGTGTTGGTGCCGACGGGTATGGCGAGTTGCTTACCGTCCACCTCTCCCACGGATGTGACGCCGTCTCGGAAGTCACTGAGCCTCAGATTGCCTTCATCGATCCGGGACTTGAGGTCGAGGAGGACTCCGCGCTTGTCGTACTTCTAAGAAATGCGACGGAGTTCTGGAAAACGTCCGGGGGATTTCCGCCCGCGGCCTGCGTCTGGAACTTCTCCCAGAAAGACACATAGTCCTGGAAGCCGGTCTTCACCTTGATCTTCGGGTACGTCTTCTCGAACAGTGCGATGGACTGGTTGATCCTTTGGCCCAGCGCGGCCGGTGGTCTCGGCCAACCCCAGCGTGGCCATGGGGGGGCGACTGGTGGCCGTTCTGGGGGCCGGGGGCCTGGGGCGGGTCTGCCGACAGGCGGCGCGGGATCGCGTGCCTGCGGGCGGGCCCAGGGCCAGGGGGCACCCTGCGGCAGGCTGCGGGGGATCGGGTGCGGGTGGCTGCTCGGCGGTCGGCACCGGGCGGGCGGTGTGAGCGGCGATGGAAGGGGGCCCAGGCATGCCTGGCCACCGAAGCGCAGCTGGGCCGGACGGAGCCGTCGGGTCCCGGCGCAGGCCCTGCGCCCATCCCCCGCCACCCCGCTGCCGGGGATGCCTTCCAGGGACGCCCGACACCGTCCCGAGGGCACCGGAGTCGCCCCACAAGCCCCGCCGAAGCGGCACACCACCGGCCGGCCGCAGGCCCGCGGCATCGCCACGACGATTTCCGCGCACCGAACGACACCGGCCCGCCTGCGTTGTCGCAGGCGGGCCGGTGTTTTCCGGGTGGGCGATACTGGGTTCGAACCAGTGACCTCTTCGGTGTGAACGAAGCGCTCTCCCACTGAGCTAATCGCCCGGGCGCAGGGAGAACATTACCCCATGTCAGCGGGTGCCTGTGACCACCCGGGGCCGGACGGACGGACGCCCCGGGCCGCCCGCGCCCCGGCACGCGTCACTGATCCTTGATCTTCCACGGCATGACGAACCCGAACTTCCACACGTAGAAGCCGACGAGCGCCGCCACGATGACCAGTCCCACACTCGTGAGAATGATGTTGCGCCGCCGCACCTTGGGGTCGAGCGCCCTGTGGGCCGCCTCGGTGACCTTCCGTTTCGTCCAGCGGAGCACCAGCTGCGCCCAGACGAACTCCGTCGCCCAGATCGCCATGCCACCGAAGATCACGACCCAGCCCGGCCCCGGAAGCGGCAGCATGACGATGCCGCCCGCCACGACCGCGAGGCCGACCACGAAGACGCCCACCTGCCAGCTCAGATGGAGCATCCGGCGGGACTTGATGAATTCCGGCGCCCGGGACCCGAGCCCCCGCTCGTCGTCGCCGGTCTGCGCCTCGCCCGGCTTCTCGCCGTCCGCCGTCACGGCCACCTCGCGCGACCCGTCACTCCCCGTATTCATACGGCGAAACTTTACCCGAAGGAAACCAGTCACCGGAATGGCCGTAGTTCGCGAAGATCTCTCGGCCGGAAGAGTTACGTAAAGAGACGCAAAACCCTCAGAGGGGTTTACAACGGCACCGTAGGTGGCATGTCGATTTCGCCGACGTGCGAATCCCCGAGCGCACACTGAGCGAAAGGCCCTGGCGCTTATGAACACCACGGTCAGCTGCGAGCTGCACCTGCGCCTCGTTGTGTCGAGCGAGTCCTCCCTGCCTGTCCCCGCAGGCCTGCGGTACGACACGGCCGACCCCTACGCCGTGCACGCCACCTTCCACACCGGAGCCGAGGAGACCGTCGAGTGGGTGTTCGCCCGCGACCTCCTCGCCGAGGGGCTTCACCGACCCACCGGCACCGGCGACGTCCGCGTCTGGCCGTCGCGCAGTCACGGTCAGGGCGTGGTCTGCATCGCCCTGAGCTCGCCGGAGGGGGAAGCCCTGCTCGAGGCCCCGGCGCGGGCCCTGGAGTCGTTTCTGAAGCGGACGGACGCCGCCGTGCCTCCCGGCACGGAGCACCGGCACTTCGATCTCGACAAAGAGCTCTCCCACATCCTGGCGGAGAGCTAGGCCGCGGCCCTCACCAAGCCGCCCGGCGTCGTCCACTCGGGGAGACGGCTCGGGCCAGGACAACCGCATAGGGCATGCGCCGACGTCGTCCGAGCAGTTCGCTGCCGGACGGCGTCGGCGTGCCCGCGTCCGGGGCCCCGCCCCGTTTCGACCGCGCTCCGCCTCCCCCTGGCTCTCCGCTCCCACCGCTCTCCGACTCTCCGCTCCCACCGCTCTCCCGCATGCCCCCTGCCCTGACCACTCCTCCCCTCACGGCCCCTGCCCTCACTCTGCGCGTTCGCTCGGGAACCCTCGTGTGCCCCGTCGCGTTCTACCGGCATCCGGGGCCCGAGCGCACCGGTGCGCAGTCGTCGGGAGCCATTACCATCGGCCAGCATCGGCGGGCGCCCGCCCGACCCCCAGGCCAGGGAGCGAAACGTGCTGATCACCCACGACACCCGGTGCGCCCTCGACGCTGTGGTGGACCTGGTGAACACCGCGCCGGAGGACGACGCGTCACCGGACGGGCTGCCGGATGTCGGCGCGCTCGCGGAGTTCGTGCGAAAGCACGAGATCAGCGATGTGGGGGTGCTGTCGGAGTTCGATCTCTCGGCCGTGCGGAAGGTCCGCGGACGGTTCGCCGGCATCTTCGCCGCGCCGGACCCCCGCAGCGCGGCCGTCCTGATCAACGACCTGGTGGCGGCGGCCGGGACCACCCCGCGCCTGACGGACCACGACGGCTACGACTGGCATGTGCACTACTTCGCCCCCGGTGCGTCGGTCGCCGATCACCTGGCGGCCGACTGCGGGATGGCGCTGGCGTTCTTCGTGGTGGCCGGTGAGCAGGAGCGGCTCAGGCGGTGCGAGGCGCCGGACTGCCGGCGCGCCTTCGTCGATCTGTCCCGCAACCGCTCGCGCCGGTACTGCGACAGCCGCACCTGTGGCAACCGTCTGCATGTGGCCGCCTACCGGGCGCGCCGCAAGGAAGCAGCAGGCTGACCCACGGACGGCACGCCGCTGCGACCGGCGCACGATGGGCGGCTCGGTGGTCGTGGGGCCCGGCGGGTGGCGCCGGGCTCCACGGGTAGGGCTCACAGCAACAGCAGGTCGTGCAACGAAGCCATGAGCAGCAGACACCCGATCACCGCAAGGAAGATCATCAGCGGTGGCTGGGAAAGGGCGAAGAGGCAGCCGCGCGGCTCTTCCTGCGGCGGCGCGGCCTCGCTCTGTGTCGTGTCCAGCTGCGTCGTGTCCAGCATCTCGCGGTGATGATGACGCAGCCGGGCCACCCCCGGCGATCAACACGCACCAATGTCCGGGTGTTCGCTGGAATCCGCGATGACCTGCGCGAACCGTGATCATTAAGTGATCACTTCGGGGCGTGCGCGGACCCCCTGTGTCGTTTCGGCTCGCGGGCGTCCGTCATATGCCGTGCTTCTTGAGGATGGCCTCGATGTCGGAGAAGTCGTCGGCCGCCTTCGCCTTGGGTGCGGTCGCGGACCGGGTCGCCGGCCGGGTGCCGGGGCCGAGGGAGGCCGCGGAGGCGGTCGGGGCCACCGCGTCGGGCTGGGCTGCGCGGGCCGCCTTGCGCTCGGCGCGGGTGCCGCCGCGGCGGCGTTCGACGGCGCGGGTCGTCATGAAGAGGCCCCATGCGCCGCCCAGGACCACGACTCCGGCCCAGGCCGTGGGGCTGAAGGCGGTGTGGGCCGCCCACTGGACGACCCCGGTCATGACCAGGCCGAGCGGCACCAGGGCGTACGCCGCGATACGGGCGGCGGCGAGGTAGCGCTTGCGGTAGGCGGTGACCACCGCGATGCCCAGGCCCGCCGCGGCGACGGCTGAGCAGACGGTCTCGGCAATCATCCGGTCCTCCAGCGGGCTCGGTCGGGCAGACGCACGGTCGGTTCGTCCCTTCCATCCTGCACCGCCCGATCCCCCGCGGGCCATGCCTGGGCCCCGACATCAGGGAGATGTCCGGGTCGCCTCCTCCCGGTCCTCCGGGTTCTCTCCACCCCTGGGAGCAGATGTTCCTCCTCCCCAGGGCCCGGTGACATGGCCTCTCGCCGCACCCTCAGGGACGTAGCGGGCGGCGGGCGCAGTCCGGGTTGGGGTGTGGCGGGCGCGGTCCGGATTGGGGTGCGGCGGGCCGGACTGGGAGACTGGGCGCATGAGCGAGTCCTCCTCCGCGGCCACCACTCCCGCGTCCCCCGCCGCCCCGGTCGTCCTCGACGTGTGGTGCGAGTTGCAGTGCCCCGACTGCCGCACCGCCCTCGACGACGTGCGCGCCCTGCGTGCCCGCTACGGCGAGCGGCTGGAGGTGCGGCTGCGGCACTTCCCGCTGGAGAAGCACCACCACTCCTTCGCCGCGGCGCAGGCCGCCGAGGAGGCCGCGGTGCAGGGGCAGGGGTGGCCGTACGTGGAGGCGGTGCTCGGCCGGGTGGCGGAGCTGGACCGGAAGGGAGAGCCGTTCCTCGTCGAGGTGGCCGGCGAACTCGGCCTGGACGCCGAGGAGTTCGACACCGCTCTGATCGACGGCCGGCACATCCTGATCGTGGACGCCGACCAGGCCGAGGGCAAGGCGATCGGGGTGACGGGCACCCCGACGTACGTCATCGGCGGCGAGCGTCTCGACGGCGGCAAGAGCCAGCAGGGCCTGCGCGAGCGCGTCGAGGAGATCGCCGACCGGCTGCTGGCGTCCGGCCGGGAGAGCTGACGGCCCCGGCCCCTCCCCCGAGACGCGGCGGCTCGGACAGCGCCGGCAACTGCCCCTCGGGTACGGCTACACCAGCTGTTTGTAGACGGAGTACAGCGTCGTCTCGTAGCCGAGGGACTCGTAGAGCCGTTCGGCGGGCGTGTTGCCCGCGAAGACGTTGAGGCCGATGATCCGCTGCCCCGCCGTGAGGGCCTGCGTCTCGGCCAGCAGCATCAGGGAGCGCCCGTGGCCGCGGCCACGGTGCGCGGCGTCGGCCTCGACGTCGAAGACGTAGGCGCCGTCCTCGCGCAGGGCCAGCCAGAGCGTGCCGACCGGCGTGCCCTCGTGTTCGAGGACGCTGAAGAGCATGCCGGGAGTGGACCGGCCGTCGGGCAGCAGGGTGGCGTGGTCCCGCTCCGACTTGGCCCGGGCCTCGGCCTCCGGCACCCCGCGCTCGACCCAGTCGCGGGCGTAGCTCTCCTTGGCCCGGGCCAGCCAGGAGCCGAACTCCTCGTCCGTCATGGGCCGCCCGGCGCTGCCCTCGGGCAGCCGGGGAGGGGTGTCGCCGAGCGGCTTGGTCATGTTCCGGTTGCGCACCACGTACCCGAGCGTGGTGGCGAGGCGGAACGCGGCGCCGTCGGCGGCCGGGACGGTCGCCTCGATCCGCCGGCAGCCCCAGCCGCGTACGACCTCTTCGGCGGCGAGCGCGGCCACGGTGGCGCGGCCGCGCCGGCGGTCGGGTTCCTCGATGCGCAGGTCGAGGACCTGGGCCACGGCGTCGCCGAACACGGGGTGGGTGCCGAGGTGTATCGCCCCTGCGGGACGGCCGTTGACGCACACCTGGTAGCGGCGCGACCGCGTACCGTCGGCATTTCGCTGAAGCGGCTCGGTCGGCCGCAGGGTCGTGGTCATCACCGGTGTTCTACCCGCCGCACGCCCCCGCGTCAGCCGAATATCGCGGGCTACGGGTCGAGGTCGTCCCCGGCGCGTTCCTGGAAGACCCGCATGGCCTTGGCGGTCACCGGGCCGGGGGCGCCGGGCAGTTCGCGCTCGTCGATCCGGTGCACGGCCTGCACGTCGCGCAGCGTGGACGTCAGGAAGACCTCGTCGGCGCGCTGGAGCACGTCGAGCGGCAGGTCGGTCTCCTTCGCGCCGCTCCACTCGACCACCAGCTGCCGGGTGATGCCGGCTAGGCACCCGGAGGCGACCGGCGGGGTGTGGATCTGGCCGTCGAGCACGACGAAGACGTTCGACCCGGTGCCCTCGCACAGCTGTCCGACGGTGTTGGCGAACAGCGCCTCCGAGGCGCCCTGTTCGTGGGCGCGGGCGAGGGCGACGACGTTCTCGGCGTAGGAGGTCGTCTTCAGGCCGGTGAGGGCGCCGCGCTCGTTGCGGGTCCAGGGGACGGTGACGACGGCCGTGGAGTCCGGGCGGCGCGTGGTCTCGCCCAGGGCGACGACCAGGGTCGGGCCGTGCTCACCGCGGTCCGAGCCGAGGGGGCCGTGGCCGCCGGTGTAGGTGATGCGCAGCCGGCCGAGCGGCATCGGATTGGCCGCCAGGACGGCCGTACAGGCGCGGCGGACCTCGTCGTGGTCGGGGTCGGGCAGGCCGAGGCCGCGCGCGGAGCGGGTCATCCGGTCGAGATGGCGGGTCAGGGCGAACGGCGTGCCGTCCACCGCCTTCACCGTCTCGAAGATGCCGTCGCCCACGGTCAGCCCGTGGTCGAAGACGGAGACGCGGGCGGACTCGACGTCCTGCAGCGCGCCGTCCAGCCAGATCTTCACTGGTCGCTACCTCGCAACTTCGGGCCGGGGACCTCGCTGCCGCCGACGGTCCGGAGGGCGTCCCCCGGGCCGCCGTAGTACGTCGTCGGTCCCTCTTCACTCACCTCGTACGCCCCCGACGCTACCGCGAGCAGCCGGGACGCCTTCAGCTCGGTCTCCCGCCACTCCCCCTCCGGGTCGGAACCCCAGGTGATCCCGGCGCCGGTGCCGAAGCGCAGCGTGCCGTCGGCGCGGTCGATCCAGAAGGTGCGGATGCCGACGGCCAGCTCGCCGGCGCCCCGGTCGGCGTCGACCCAGCCGATGCCGCCGCAGTACGGGCCGCGGGGCGCCGTCTCCAGCTCGTCGATGATCCGCAGGGCGCTGGACTTGGGGGCGCCGGTGACGGAGCCGGGCGGGAAGGCGGCGGCGAGCAGCTCGGTCCAGCCGGTTCCGTCGCGCAGCTCGCCGCGCACGGTGGAGACGAGGTGGACGAGGCCGGGGTGCTTCTCGACGGCGCACAGGTCGGGGACGGTGACGCTGCCGGTGACGCACACCCGCCCGATGTCGTTGCGGACGAGGTCCACGATCATCACGTTCTCGGCGTAGTCCTTCGCCAGCAGGTCGGCCTCGGTCCGGCCGGTGCCCTTGATCGGCCCGGACTCCACCACGCGCGCGTGGCGGCGCAGGAACAGCTCCGGCGAGGCGGTGGCGATCTCCACACCGTGCGCCGGCAGTCGAATCGTTCCTGCATACGGCGCCGGGTTGCCGCGGGCCAGCAGGGCCGTGAGGGCGTCCACGTCGGCGTCCGGAGGGACGGGCGCGGACAGGACCCGGCAGAGGTTGGCCTGGTACACCTCGCCGGCCGCGATGTACTCGCGGATCCTCCGCACGCCCGCGGTGTACGCGGCGCGGTCGAGGGAGGACGTCCAGTCGCCGGCGGCGGGGCCGTGCCAGGCTCCCGGGACGGGCGCGGGCACCGGCGCGTGACGGACGTCCGAGAAGCGGGCGCAGGTCAGCCGGCCCTCGAAGTCCGCGGCGACGGCCCAGAAGCCGGAGGAGTCCAGCGCCGCGGGGTCGTCGGTGACGTCGGTCAGGCCGGTGGCGAGGCGGTCGCCGAACCGGGCGAGCGGGGGGAGTTCGAGCACGCAGTCGAGTCTATGGCGGGTGTCCGCGGGGTGGCCCGGGCGTGTCCGCCCGGTACCCCCGGGCAGGGGCGTGAGCGGTCCCGGCCAGGTCGTCGCGGGGATGCGGCGCAGCACGCTGCGCAAACGTGTTTTTGTGCTGGCCCAGGAATCCGCTAGAGTTCAACACGTCGCCGGGACGCGGAAGCGGACCGAAACGACAGGCGGACGTAGCTCAGTTGGTAGAGCGCAACCTTGCCAAGGTTGAGGTCGCGAGTTCGAGCCTCGTCGTCCGCTCGAAGGACGTAGGGATCTTCCCGGATCCCCTACACTCCTGGTGGAGTGGCCGAGAGGCGAGGCAACGGCCTGCAAAGCCGTCTACACGGGTTCAAATCCCGTCTCCACCTCCAAGGACGATTAGCTCAGCGGGAGAGCGCTTCCCTGACACGGAAGAGGTCACTGGTTCAATCCCAGTATCGTCCACTGGATCTTCGGATCCCGGATCTTCTCGAAGATCCCGCCCCGCGCGATTAGCTCAGCGGGAGAGCGCTTCCCTGACACGGAAGAGGTCACTGGTTCAATCCCAGTATCGCGCACTGTCGGTGACCCGGTGGTCACTGATCCCGGACGATTAGCTCAGCGGGAGAGCGCTTCCCTGACACGGAAGAGGTCACTGGTTCAATCCCAGTATCGTCCACACACCGAAGCCCCCGGTCCTGCGACCGGGGGCTTCTTCGTGCCGCGGCGCTCGGCCTGCTCTCGGCCGCCTGCTCTCAGCTGGAGAAGAGCATGTGGCCGAAGCTCTTGTGGCGGTGGTGACCGCCGTGGCCGTAGTGACCGCCGTGGTGGCCGCCGTGCTGCGGGGCGCCCCAGGCGGGCGCCGGCGGGGCCGGGTAGGCCTGCGGGGCGGGCGGGGGCGGGGCCGGCTGGGACCACTGCGACTCCAGGCGGGTCAGCGCCTCCAGCTCGCCGTAGTCGAGGAAGATCCCCCGGCAGCCGCTGCACTGCTCGATCTGCACGCCGTTGCGGTTGTACGTGTGCATGGGCGCATGACACTTGGGACACTGCATGGTCGCCTCAACTCCTCGCCGTTCGGTCCTGCTTCGCGTATCGCCAGGACAGACTCCGTCCGGCCGCGGTCGGTTGCACCCTACGGTGTGACCTGCGACGCCGTCTGCTCCGGGGCGGTGACCATGCGGGCGCAGGCGTCCACGACGGCCTGCTCCACCTCGTCCAGCGGGCGGCCGGCCGCGTCGGCCTTGACGAGCGCCCGGGCGGCGGTCTGCACGGTCAGGGCGCGCGTCGGCACGTCCAGGGCCGGCCACGGGTCGCCGCTCGAGGGGACCGCGGGGCCGCCGGCGGCGCGGTAGGCGTCCAGGAAGCGGGAGAACTCCTCGGGTGGGAGCAGCCCGCAGGCGTACCAGGCGGCCGGGCGTGCCAGGTCCCAGGCGGGTACGCCGACGCCGAGATCGTCGACGTCGATGAGCCGCCAGGCGCCGGCCGGGGCGGGATGCCGCACGAGCTGACCGAGATGCAGATCGCCGTGGCAGACGGCGAGGGGGCCGGGCATCGGCGCCTCGGCCCGGGCCCAGCCAGGCAGGACGGCCCAGGCCCGCAGGACGGGGGTGGCTGCGGCGAGGGGGGTGGGCGTGCCGGTGGCTTCGGCGGCGGGGGTGGGGATGTGGGCGGTGGCTTCGGCGAGCGGGGGGCTGGTGGCTTCGGCGAGGGGGGTGCGCGTGCCGGTGGCTTCAGCGAGCGCGGGGCTGAGGGCTTCTGCGAGCGGGCCGGGGATGTGGGTGTCGCCTTGGGTGGGGGTGGCTTTCAGGGTGGCGCGCAGGCGGGTGACCGCGTCCGCCGCCTTGGCCGGGCCGCGCATCTCGGGCAGGCCCGGAGGGGCGGGGCTGCGGTGCAGCTGGGCGAGGAGGGTGGCGGCGGCCTCCCACGGGGCGGCGTCCGGGTCGTCCGGGTCCACGGGGGCGCCGTACGGCCAGTGGGTCACCGGGCGCCCGTGCAGGGTGAGCGGCGTCTCGGTCAGCGGGGGCAGCAGGACGTCGGGAAGCCGGGCGGCGATGGCGAGGCGGGGGGCGAGAGCGGCCGGGTCGGTGTGCGGCGCGTGCGCCTTGGCGACCGTGCCGGCGTGACGGACGACGGTCGCGTCGGAGCGGTCGGCGAGCGTGCTCTCCACGCAGCCCGAGCAGGGCGTGCCGGCGGGGTGTGCCCATTGTCCGGCCTTGCGGGTGAGATCGGCGAGGAGGGCGCTGGGCATGAGGGTGAGGGTACGGCGGGTCGCGGGCTACGCGGGTGACGGGTGACCGGTCGACGCCGGCCTGGGGCGGGCGGTGTGGTCACCGGCCGGGATTCGCCCCTGCCGAAGGTGGTTCGCGCGCAGGGAAAAGCAATGCCGGCGCAGCTCCCCAGCTGCGCCGGCATTTTTTGCCGTCCGCCGCACCCCCGTCCCCACGGGGTTTCATGGATGGATGTCCCCGCCCGGACCGCTCTTCCGGGCCTGGGGTCGCCGCTCAGCGCCCCAGCATCACACCCACGGACGACGCCTGTGTGGCCACCGTCTCCCAGCCGTCGAAGACGAGCAGGAGCAGGGCCGCCAGGGGAAGGGCCATCAGCGTCGCCACCAGGGGGTGGCGGCGGCCCGTGCGGCGGGGGCGCGTGAGGCGTCCCTGCGTGCGGAGCAATGTCCGCGGTGCCGTGTGGGCCATGGTCCCTCTCCCGACCGTGTTGGGCAGTCCTGGCAGCGGCGAGTGTCGTGACCTCGGGGGACGAGTGCTGCACCCGCCGCTTGACCTCAAATCTAGGCGGGCGGCGGGCCGGGGACGTCATGCCTTCGTATCGATTGCCGGGCCTCCCGGAGGATGAGCCGCGCCCCGGGGACTACTCCCCTGGGTGGAGACGAGGCCCCAGGTCTCGGGGTCTTCCCGGAGGGGGCGCCTGCGCCTGTCGGGTTCGTCCCGGCTTTTCAGCCCCTCCCCGGGGGTCCGGCCGGGTGACTTCGATCACTTCGTCCGCTCTGGGGCATACGGCCGTCGCAGCCCGGCGGCCCGGCGGTTCCGTCCGCGTCCCGCGCGGTCGATAGGTGCTCCCCTCCGCGGGAGCCGACCAGGGGCGGTCGCCCATTTCAAGATCAACTTCCGGGATGCGAGGGGCGGTTGGGATCGGTCGCTGTTCGCAAACAGGTCGTCCGTACCGCTTCTGACCCGGCCTCAAGTGCCGTGCCCGCGACCGGTAACGCATCGGCACGAGAGGGCGCGGCCTCTGCGCGCAAGCGGCCGTGGAAACGTAAGCTGTGCCACGTCACACGGACCGGGCAGCGGGGATGAACATGGCGATGATGCGCCTGAGGCGCGAGGACCCGCGCGTCGTCGGCTCGTTCAGGCTTCACCGACGGCTCGGCGCGGGCGGTATGGGCGTGGTCTACCTGGGCTCCGACAAGAAGGGGCAGCGGGTCGCGCTGAAGGTGATCCGTCCCGATCTCGCGGAGGACCAGGAGTTCCGGTCGCGGTTCGCGCGCGAGGTCTCGGCGGCGCGGCGCATCCGGGGCGGCTGTACGGCCCGGCTGGTCGCCGCCGACCTGGAGGCGGACCGGCCGTGGTTCGCGACGCAGTACGTGCCCGGGCCGTCGCTGCACGACAAGGTCGCCGACGAGGGGCCGCTGATCGCGGCCGACGTCGCCGCGGTCGGCGCCGCCCTGTCGGAGGGGCTGGTCGCCGTGCACGAGGCCGGCGTGGTCCACCGGGACCTGAAGCCGTCCAACATCCTGCTCTCCCCCAAGGGCCCGCGGATCATCGACTTCGGCATCGCCTGGGCCACCGGCGCCTCCACGCTGACGCACGTCGGCACGGCCGTCGGCTCGCCCGGCTTCCTGGCGCCGGAACAGGTGCGCGGCGCGACGGTCACTCCGGCCACGGACGTGTTCTCGCTGGGGGCGACCCTCGCGTACGCGTGCACCGGTGACTCGCCGTTCGGGCACGGCAGTTCCGAGGTGATGCTGTACCGGGTGGTGCACGAGGAACCGCAGCTGCACGGCGTACCGGACGCGCTCGCGCCGCTGGTGCGCACCTGCCTGGCGAAGGACCCCGAGGAGCGGCCCAGCACGCTGGAGCTGTCCCTGCGGCTGAAGGAGATCGCGGCCCGCGAGGCGCAGGGCCTGGCCGACGTGCGTCCGCCCGCGCCGCGATCCGCCGAGGCGGACCGGCCCACGGGGCGGCTGGCCGACACGCTGTACCCGGAGCACACCCAGCGACGGCCGCAGGGCTCCACGGGCAACCCGGGGACCCCGCCGCCGCGCGGGAGCGCTGGGTCGCGGGCCGGCGCGGCCCGGGGCGGGACGCCCTCACGCGGCGACATGCCGTCCCGGGGCGGTGGCGCGGCCTCGCGCGGCGGGGGGCCCGTATCGCGGGGCGGCTCCGGTTCCCGGTCCGCCGGCCGGCCGACGCCGGCCTCGCGCGAGGGCCGGCGGCCGGGCAGCGGCAGCCGGCCCGCGCCGCGCAACGGCTCCGGGCGTCCGGCGCCGCGCACCACGGGGACGCGGCTGCGGCCGGCCAATCCACGGCTGCTGCGCCAGCGGCTGACCGTGTTCGTGGTGGTGACGCTGCTGGTGGCGCTCGGTATCGCCCTGGTCCAGGGCTGCGAGGGCCCGGCCCGGGGGCTCGGCGGCGACAGCGGCGTACGGCAGACGCAGCAGCAGAGCGCGCGGCCGGACGTCACGTCCCTGGATGCGGACGGGCTGATGTCGCAGCGGTACGAGTCCACCCTGCGGCGGGACTGAGAGCGCGCGCCCCACGGAGGAAGCGGGGGCGAGAGCCACGCCCGCCACGGAGGAAGCGGCGTCGAGAGCCCCGCCCGCCTGGGAGCGTGGCGGGACTGAGAGCGCGCCCCCGGCCTCACACCTCGGCAGGACCGGGGGAGCACTCCGGCCTCACAGCGCTGCGGGGCTGAGAGCCGCCCCGGCCTCGGAGCGCGGGCGGGCCAGGAGGACGCCCCGGTCCCGCACGGCGCGACCTGCCTCAGGGCTACGGGCGGGTACCTGCCTCAGGGCTACGGGCGGCCCGTCGCCACCGCGTAGAAGGCGACCGCGGCCGCCGCGCCCACGTTGAGGGAGTCCACGCCGTGGGACATCGGGATGCGGACCCATTCGTCGGCGGCGACCAGGGCCTGCCGGGAGAGGCCGTCGCCCTCCGCGCCGAGCATGAGCGCGACCCGGTCCATGGTGTGCGGGGCGCACTCGTCGAGCGTCCTGGCCTTCGCGTCCGGCGTGAGGGCGAGCAGCGTGAAGCCGGCCTCGCGGACCGAGTCGAGCCCCCTCGGCCACGTCTCCAGCCGGGCGTACGGCACGGAGAAGACCGCGCCCATCGACACCTTCACGCTGCGCCGGTAGAGCGGGTCGGCGCAGTCCGGGGACAGCAGCACCGCGTCCATGCCGAGGGCGGCGGCCGAGCGGAAGATCGCGCCGATGTTGGTGTGGTCGTTGACGGACTCCATGACCGCGACCCGGCGGGCGCCCGCCAGGAGCTCGCCCGCCGTGGGCAGCGGCTTGCGCTGCATGGACGCGAGGGCGCCGCGGTGGACGTGGTAGCCGGTGACCCGTTCGGCGAGCTCCGGGTCGATCGTGTAGACGGGTGCCGTCGACTCGTCGATGACGTCACGCATGGTGTCGATCCACTTGGCCGACAGCAGCATCGAGCGCATCGCGTAGCCGGCTTCCCCGGCCCGCCGGATGACCTTCTCGCCCTCGGCGATGAACAGGCCCTCGGCCGGCTCACGCCTGCGGCGCAGCTCCACGTCGGTCAGGCCGGTGTAGTCGCTCAGGCGCGGGTCGTCGGGGTCGTCGATGGTGATGAGTTCGGCCACGGGGAGATATTGCCTTGTCGTGCGTGGTTGTCGTGCGTGGTTGTCGTTCGTGCTCGTCGTGCGTGCTTGTCGTGCGTGCGGAGCCAATGGCGCGGTGAGGGAGGCTGCCCCGGGTTACGGCGTCGGGCCGACCTTCACGACCTCGCCGATGACGATGACCGCCGGGGGCTTCACGTCCTCGGCGCGGACGGTCTCCGCGACCGTCGCGAGGGTGGCGTCGACGCGGCGCTGCGCGGACGTGGTGCCCTCCTGGACGAGGGCGACGGGGGTGTCCGGGGACTTGCCGTGGGCGACGAGCGTCTCGGCGATCCTGCCGATCTTGTCGACGCCCATGAGGACGACGAGCGTGCCGGTCAGCTTGGCCAGCGACGGCCAGTCGACCAGCGAGCGCTCGTCGTCAGGGGCGACATGGCCGCTGACGACGGTGAACTCGTGGGCGACACCCCGGTGGGTGACCGGGATGCCCGCCGCGCCCGGGACGGAGATCGAGCTGGAGATGCCGGGCACGACCGTGCAGGGGATGCCCTCCTCGGCGAGCGCCTGCAGTTCCTCCATGCCGCGGCCGAAGACGTACGGGTCGCCGCCCTTGAGCCGGACCACCGCCTTGCCCTGCTTGGCGTGCTCGATCAGCGCGTTGTTGATGGCCTCCTGGGCCATGTACCGGCCGTAGGGGATCTTCGCCGCGTCGATCACCTCGACGTGCGGCGGGAGTTCGGCGAGCAGGTCGCGCGGGCCGAGCCGGTCGGCGATGACGACGTCGGCCTCGGCGAGCAGGCGGCGGCCGCGCACGGTGATCAGGTCCGGGTCGCCGGGACCGCCGCCGACCAGGGCGACACCGGCGTGGCGGGTGCGGTGGTGGGGGGCGACCAGGGTGCCGTCGCGCAGGCCCTCGACGACCGCGTCGCGGATGGCGGCGGTGTGGCGCGGGTCGCGGCCGCGGGCGTTCGTGGTCAGTACGGCGACGGTGACGCCCTCGCTGTGACCGGTGGCCGGGGTCCAGGCGGTCGCCGCGTCGGCGTCGTCGGAGCGCACGCACCACACGCGGTGGCGCTCGGCCTCGGCGGAGGCGGCGGAGTTGGCGTCGGCGTCGCTGGTGGCGATCAGGGCGTACCAGGCCTCGGCGAGGTCACCGTCCTGGTAGGCGCGCCGGTGCCAGGTGATCTCGCCGGCGTCGGCCATGGCCTCCACCGACGGGGTCGCCTGCGGGGATACGAGGTGGACGTCCGCGCCGGCCGCGATGAGGGCGGGCAGGCGGCGCTGGGCGACCTGGCCGCCGCCGAGGACGACCACGCGGCGGCCGGTGAGGCGGAGGCCTACGGGGTAGGCGGGGTGTTCGGCCATGAGGGACGGCTCCTCGTGCAGCGGTGCGGTGGGGCGCGCTGCGGCTCCGGAGCGGCCCTGACGTGCGGATTTTAGGCGGTGGGCGGGGCGGGTGGCAGGGGTGGTCCGGCAGGTGAACGCCGGACCACCCCTCGCCGGGCGCCTACTTCTCGGTGACGCCGGCCGAGTCGAACGTCGCCACCTCGTGCATCGCCCGGGCCGTGGACTGCACCAGCGGCAGGGCGAGCAGCGCGCCGGTGCCCTCACCGAGGCGCAGGTCGAGGTCGACCAGGGGGCGCAGGCCCAGCTTGTTGAGCGCGGCCACATGGCCGGGCTCGGCGCTGCGGTGGCCGGCGATGCAGGCGGCGAGCACCTCGGGCGCGATGGCCCGGGCGACGAGCGCCGCGGCGCCCGCGCTGACGCCGTCGAGGATCACCGGCGTCCGCAGGGAGGCGCCGCCCAGCAGCAGGCCGACCATGGCCGCGTGCTCGAAGCCGCCGACGGCCGCGAGGACGCCGATCGGGTCGGCCGGATCCGGCTGGTGCAGTTCCAGGGCGCGGCGGACCACCTCGGTCTTGCGGGCCAGCGTCTCGTCGTTGATGCCGGTGCCGCGGCCGGTGACCTCGGCCGGGTCGGCGCCGGTGAAGACGGAGATCAGCGCGGCGGAGGCGGTGGTGTTGGCGATGCCCATCTCGCCGGTGAGCAGCGCCTTGTTGCCGGCCGCCACCAGGTCGCGAGCGGTCTCGATGCCGACCTCGATGGCCTTCTTGGCCTCCTCGCGGGTCATCGCGGGGCCGGTGGTCATGTCGGAGGTGCCGCCGCGGATCTTGCGCGGCAGCAGGCCGGGGGTGGCGGGCAGGTCCGCCACCACGCCGACGTCCACGACGCACACCTCGGCGCCGACCTGGCTGGCGAAGGCGTTGCAGACCGCGCCGCCGCCCAGGAAGTTGGCCACCATCTGCCCGGTGACCTCCTGCGGCCAGGGCGTGACGCCCTGGGCGTGCACCCCGTGGTCGCCGGCGAAGATCGCGACGGCCGCGGGCTCAGGGATCGGCGGCGGGCACTGCCGGGACAGACCGGACAGCTGCGCGGAGATGATCTCCAGCATGCCGAGCGCGCCGGCCGGCTTGGTCATGCGCTTCTGCCGCTCCCAGGCCTCGCCGAGCGCCTTGGCGTCCAGCGGGCGGATCTGCGCGACCGTCTCGGCGAGCAGGTCGTGCGGCTCCTCACCGGGCAGCGCACGGCGGCCGTACGTCTCCTCGTGCACGACCCAGGACAGCGGGCGGCGCTTGGACCAGCCGGCCTGCATCAGCTCCGGCTCGTCCGGGAACTCGTCGACGTACCCGACGCACAGGTAGGCGATGACCTCCAGGTGCTCGGGCAGGCCGAGCGCGCGGACCATCTCCCGCTCGTCGAAGAAGCTGACCCAGCCGACGCCGAGGCCCTCGGCGCGGGCGGCGAGCCACAGGTTCTCCACCGCGAGGGCGGCGGAGTACGGCGCCATCTGCGGCTGCGTGTGGCGGCCGAGGGTGTGGCGGCCGCCGCGGGTCGGGTCGGCGGTGACGACGATGTTCACCGGGGTGTCGAGGATCGCCTCGATCTTCAGTTCCTTGAACTGCTTGGCCCGGCCCTTCGGCAGCGACTTGGCGTACGCCTCGCGCTGTCGCGTCGCCAGCTCGTGCATCGCGCGGCGGGTGTCGGCGGAGCGGATGACGACGAAGTCCCACGGCTGGGAGTGGCCGACCGACGGCGCGTGGTGCGCCGCCTCCAGGACACGCAGCAGGACCTCGTGCGGGATCGGGTCGCTGCGGAAGCCGTTGCGGATGTCGCGGCGCTCGCGCATCACCTTCAGCACGGCCTCGCGCTCGGCCTCGTCGTAGCCGGGGGCGGCGGGGCCGGACGACTGCGGCGCCTGTTCCTGGTCCTCCTGGTCCGCGGCCCTCGTCTGCAGATCCTCCGCGTGCTGGACGACACCGGCGTCGGCCTCGGACTCGGCCTCACGGGGGGCCGGGACCGGGGCGACGGGGTGCGCCTCGGCAGCGGGGAGCGGCTCCTCAGCGGGCAGGGTGAGGGGGTGCGGCGGCGTCGGGGCGAGATGCGGAGTGGTCGGCACCTGACCCTCGACCGGCACGAACTGCCCGAGCGGCTGCTCGGCCTGCGCCGCCACGGGAACGGGAGCGGGCAGGGGGGCGGCGCCGGCGGGCGCGGGCTGCGCCTCGGCGGGGGCCGGGACTGCGGCGGGGGCGGGGGCGGCCTGCGCGGCGTCCGGGGCGACGGCCGCGGGGGCTGCGGTCTCCGGGGCGGCGGTCTCCAGGGACCCGGGGGCGGCGACGGCCATCGGCGGCTGCGGGGCGTCCTGGGGGCCCTGCGCCACCTGCGGGCCCTGGGCGGGCTGGGCGGCGGGGGCCGGGGCGGCGGGCGCGGTGTCCGCCTGGGCGGCCGGGGCGGGTGCGGGCTCTGTGGTCGCGGCGGGCTGGGTGCCGTCGTGCGCGGGCTGTGCCGCTTCGTCCGGGGTCGGCACGGGGGTCTCCTGGGCTGCGGCGGCGGTCACCGGGGGGTGTGCGGTGGCGGACGCGTCCTGCGGGGCGACGACCTGGGGGGTACCCGGGTCGGCGGCCGGGGCATCGGTGGGCTGCGCGGGCGCGGCCGGGCCCGGCTCGGCGGCCGGGGCGGTCGCGTCGGCGGGCAGCGGTGCGTCGGCGGGCATGGGCTGGGCGGGGGTCGGTTCGACGGCGACGGGCTGGTGCGCCTCCGCGGGGGCGGGCTCCGTGGCCTGGCCGGCTTCGACGAGGGCCGGTCCGGCAGCGACGGGCTCAGCAGGCTGGGGGGCCTCGGGGGCGGCGGGCTGAGCAGCCTGCGCGGCCTCCGCGGCAGCGGCCTCCGGAGCCTGCGGAGCCTCGGCGGCAGGCTGGGGTGCCTCCGGTGTGAGGGTTTCCGACGCGTCCTGAGCCGGGGCAGCGGGCTGGGCCTCCGGGACGGCAGTGGGCACCTCGGCCTGCGGTGCGACGGGGGCCTCGGGTGCCGGGGGAACGTCCGCCGGGAGCACGTCGGCACCCTGTTCCCCGGGCGCGTCGATCGCCTGGGCTTCGGCCACGGGCTGCTCATCGGCCTGCGGTGCCTCGGCGGCGGCCGGCTCGGGCGTCGGCGCTTCCGCGGGGAGTTCGGAGAGCTGGGGCGCCTCGGGGGCCTGCGGCTCGGGAGCCTGCGCGGCCTCGGCCTGGGCGGCGACCGGCTCGACGCCCTCGGGCGCCACCGGCTCGACGGCCTGGGGCACCTCGGCAGCGACCGGCTCGGCAGCAGGCGTCGCGTCGGCCGGAAGCTGCTCGGGTTCGGGGGCCGGCTCGGGCTCGACGATCGCAGCGGCGGCCTGCGCTGCTTCCGTCGCCGGAGCGGCGGGCTGCGCGGCGTCGACGGGCTGGTCCTGCGCGGCGACCGGCTCAGCCGTCGGCGCGGCAGCGTCCTCGCCCGTCCGGTCAGGCTCGGCCTCTCCCGCCGCGGCCTCCTCCGGCGCGGACTCCTCCGCGGCGGGCGCGTCCACGGCCGGCGCGTCCACGACCGGCGCGTCCACCGCGGGAGCCTCCGCCACCGCGGTCTCTTCCGCAGCCGGCTCATCCACCGGCCCCTGCTCGACGAGGGGAGCTTCGGCGGCCTGCGGCGCATCCGTCACCGCGTGCTCAGGGACATCGGCCTGCGCCGACTCGCCGGCGCCGGGAGTGTCCACGACACCGTCTCCGGGGGCGTCCACGACACCGTCGGCAGGCGCCGTCTCGGCAGCCGCGTCCGGCGCCGGCGTCTCCGCGACGACGGGCTCGGCAGCCGCCGGCGCCTCCGGCTCCACGGCGACCGGTACCTCGCTCGGCACCTGCCCCGGCCCCTCGGCCGAAGCCTGCGCCGGCACCTGCGCCTCGGCCCCGGCTGCCTCGCCGTACGCCACCGCCACCGGCACCGCCACCGCCACCGCCTCCGGCATCGCCGCCTGCTGCTGCGGCTCCTCCCCCTGCGCCTGGACCTGCGCTTCCTGGACCTGCGCCTCCTGGACCTGCGGCGGCAGCACATGGCTGCCCGTCGCGGTGACCGCCTCCGTCGCGAGGCGGGCCACGGCGGCCTGGGCGGCGTCCGCCGGGCCGGCCTGCGGGGCCGCCACCGGAACAACCGTTTCCGCGGGGGCCGCCCCGGCGGCCACCTGGACCTGGTCGGGCCACGGCGTGGCGGCCGGTTGCGGGGCGTCGGGGTACTCGGGGCCGGTGGCCGACGGGCCCGCCTGCCGGACCGGCGCGTCCGCGGGGCCACGGTCGGCGAGGGAGCGGACCGGGCTCGCGGAGGTGTCCGGGATGGGCGGGCCGAGGTGCAGGGGGCGGCGGGGCGTGATCGGCGGGATGGGCCGGGTGGGCGCCGTGCGCTGCGGCGCGGGGCCCGGGAGCCATACCCCGTTGAGGTCGACCGAGCCGCTGTCGCGGCCGGACAGCTCGTGCGGGCCGGGCTTGTGCACGGTCTCGACGACCGGCTCGGGCGCGGGCGGTGCCACCTCGTTGCCCCAGGCCCCGTGGGAGCCCGGCAGCAGCAGGTCTTCGTCCTCGGCGGGGCTCTCGGAGAGGTAGGCGTACGCACCGGGCGCGGAGACGCCCGGCTGATCCACCGTGCCTGCGCTCTCCGGCAGCCCCTCGCCCGGGACCTGGCCGGTGTCGGTCATGCGTACCCCTCGCCCATCGGTTAGTGCCTCTACGACCAGTTCACCCGGAACGGCGCACCGACCGCCCCGCAGTGAAGAACGAGCGGGCATGCCCAGCGGCACGAACGACCGCCCGGAAAAGGCGACAAAGCCATTCAGTGGCATTGTCCCGGCCGTTGCGCCGTCGCGACAGCGTGATCCGCGACAGCCCGCTGTGGACTGCGCCACGTTGCGCGTCCACGCGTTCTGCCGTACCACACCCGCCCCGAAACGGACCGGTTTTTACGGACATTGACCGGCGGAACGCCGGGCGACCGGTCGCGGTACGACGATCGGCCAGCCTACCCCGCGATACGACAAGCCGATCACGGGGTTCGGTCCGTGAGCACCCCGGTGAGCAGGAACGCCACGCTCCGCTCGGTCTCGGTCCAGGCGCGGGTGTCGAGCTCGACGGACTGCAGCAGGGCGCACTGGACCTGGTAGCCGTGCTCGGTCAGGTCGCGGCCGATGAGTTCGGCGGCGTCCCGGGTTCCGGCGTGGGCGACGATGCGCTGCGGGCGACGGTCGGCGACGGCGGAGACGACGGCCGCTCCCCCGCCGCCGACCCGTACGACGTCGGGTTCGGGCAGGTCCTCCAGGACCTGCGGGGCGGTGCCCTGGACGATCTGCAGCTGGACGCCGTGGCGGCGGGCGGCAGCGTCGGTGCGGGCGCAGGCGTCCGGGTCCCGGTCGACGGCGAGGACGGCGGCGCCGGCGCGGGCGGCCTCGGTGGCGAAGGCGCCGGAGCCGCAGCCGATGTCCCACACCAGGTCGCCGACGCGGGGCCCGAGCCGGGCGAGTTGGGCGGCGCGCAGCGGTTCGCTCTCGCCTTCGCCGAGGGCGCCGTCGTAGGCGTCGGCGGGCAGGGTCCAGCCGCGGGGCGTGGTGGCCGGGTCGCGGCCGGCGATCCAGCCGCCGTCCTCCGCGGCGCCGGCCCGGCCGCCGATGACGATGACGACGTTCGGGTCGCGCCAGGTGTGGTCGGCGGCCTTGTCGGAGGTGACGACGGAGACCTGTTCGCGTTCGGTGCCGAGTTCCTCGCAGATGACGAAGGTGCGGTGGACGCCGTCCAGGAGCAGCCCCAGTTCGGCGGGTCCCGCGCCGGGGGCGGTGAGGACGGCGACCTTGGTGTGGGCGCGGCACACGTTGACCGCGCGGCGCAGGGTGCGCGGGTGGGCGACGACCACGAGGGCGTCGTCCCAGGGCATGCCGGCGCGGGCGAAGGCGGCGGCGACGGAGGAGACGGCGGGGACGACCTCGACCTCGAGGCCGAACTCGGGGGCGCGCAGGGTGCGCACGACGCCGAAGAAGCCGGGGTCGCCGTCGGCGAGGACGACGGCGGTGCCGCGGTGGGCGGCGATACGGCGGGCGGCGAGGGCGACGCTGCCCAGGCGGATGCGCTCGGCGCCGGGCGGTACCTCGGGCAGTGCCAGGTGGTGGGCGGCACCGGCCACGAGCGTGGCGGCGCCGAGGGCGGCGCGCGCCGCGTCGGTCAGCGGCGAGCCGTCCCAGCCGATCACCGTGACCCGGTCGGCCATCGTCGTCAGTCTCCAGGTTGCGCAGGTCGTCAGGGGTGCTGGGCCCGGGGGCGGTGGTGAGCGTACCTGGTGCGGCGGCGCGGCTCAGTTCCAGTCGGAGTACGACGCGAAGCCACCGGTGTCGGCGAGCTGCTCGTCGGCGCCCTCGAGGTCCTCCGGGAGCAGGCTCCACACGATGAAGTCGGTGCGCACGTCGGTCCAGGTGCCGTCCTCGGTGCGGATGTGGACTATGCAGGCGTTGCGCAGCACGCCCTCGCTGATGCAGCCGATCTTCTGGGCGACCTGCTGGGAGGCGGTGTTGTCGGCGGCGGTGCGCAGCTCGATGCGTTCGAACTTCTGGTCGTTGAAGAGCCACTGGGCGGTGGCGAGGGCGGCCTCGGAGGCGTAGCCCTCGCCGCGGGCCCAGGGGGCGACGATGTACGACAGTTCGGTGGAGCGGATGTGCCAGTTGGTCTTGGTGAGCTGGACGACGCCGACCAGGCGCTGGGTGAGGAACTCGGTGACCGCGAGGTCGAGGCCGCGTCCCGTGGTGCGCTCGGCGGGCGCGTGCTCGGTGATCCACTGCCGGGCGCCGTCCTCGGTGAACGGCTGGGGCACGTCGGTCCAGGCGGCGACCTGCTCGTCGTTCATCATCGCGGTCAGGGCGGGCACGTCGTCCTCGTCGAGGGGACGCAGCACCAACCGCTCCGTGCTGATGGAGATGTTGGGGAAGGTGCTACTCATGCGCCGCTCCGTAACCTTCGGGAGATTCTTGAGAGACCGTCAGGCCTGCTGAACTGCCCAGCATGCAGCATGTAACCACTGAACCGCACAACGGGGTCCGCCCCCGTGAGGGAGTGGACCCCGTTGGCGCACAGGCCGGCTCAGAACGCCGGGACGACGGCGCCCTGGTACTTGTCCTCGATGAACTTCTTCACCTCGGGGGAGGTCAGCAGCTTCGCGAGCTTCTTGACGCGCGGGTCGTCCTCGTTGCCCTTCTTCACGGCGAGGAAGTTGGCGTACGGGTTGTTCTGGGCCTTCTCCGCGGCGAGGGCGTCCTTCGCGGGGCTGAGCTTGGCCTCCAGCGCGTAGTTGCCGTTGATGACGGCGGCGTCCACGTCGCCGAGGGAGCGCGGCAGCTGGGCCGCCTCCAGCTCCTTGAACTTCAGGTTCTTGGGGTTGGACGTGACGTCCTTGGGGGTCGCGGAGTACCCGGCGCCGGCCTTGAGCTTGATGACCCCGTTGTCCTCGAGGAGCTTGAGCGCACGGGCCTCGTTGGTGGTGTCGTTGGGCAGCGCGACGGTGGCGCCGGCCTTGAGGTCGCCGAGCTTCTTCAGGCTCTTGGAGTAGACGCCGAGCGGTTCCAGGTGCACCGTGCCGCCGGGCACCGGGACGATGTCGGTGCCGTTCTTCTTGTTGAAGTCGTCGAGATACGGCTTGTGCTGGAAGTAGTTGGCGTCGACCTCGCCCTGCTGGACGGCCGTGTTCGGAGTCACGTAGTCGGTGAACTCCTTGACCTCGAGCTTGAGGCCGGCCTTCTGCGCCAGGTTGTCCTTGATGTAGGTCAGGATCTCGCCCTGCGGGGTGGGCGTGGCGGCGACGGTCAGCGTGGCGTTCGGGTCCTTGGCGGAGTCCTTGCCCGAGCCGCAGGCGGACAGGCCCAGGGTGAGGGCTCCGGCGGCGAGGACGGCGGTGGTGATCTTGGCGGTGTTACGCACGAAAAGTGCCTTTCCTTATGGGTGGTGCGACCCCGTTGTGAGGTGACGGGGAGTTTGCGGGGTGCTCAGCCCTTGCGGACGGCGTCGGCGGCGACCGTGCCGCCGAAGACGCCGCGCATCGGGCGGAACAGGAGCAGGCCGCCGGTCTTGCCGGTGCGGCGGTGCAGGGTGCGGGCGATGTGGTCGCCGGCGAACTGCAGCAGGGAGATGACGACGGCCAGGATGGCCACCGTGATCCACATCAGTCCGGTCTCGAAGCGCTGGTAGCCGTAGCGGATGGCGATGTCGCCGAGGCCGCCCGCGCCGACGGTGCCGGCCATGGCCGAGTAGCCGATGAGGGCGATGATCGTGGTGGTGGTGCCGGAGATCAGTGAGGGGAGCGACTCGGGGACGAGGACGCTGCGGACGACCTTCCAGGTGCTGCCGCCCATCGCCTGGACCGCCTCCACGAGACCGCCGTCCACTTCGCGGACGGATGTCTCGACGAGCCGCGCGAAGAACGGGATCGCGCCGATCGCGAGCGGCACGATCGCGGCGTCGCGGCCGATGGTGGTGCCGGTGACCCAGCGGGTGAAGCCCATCAACGCGACCATCAGGATGATGAACGGCATCGAGCGGGCGATGTTCACGATCTGGCCGATGACCTTGTTCGCGACGATGTTCTGCAGCAGCCCGCCCCGGTCGGTGAGGACCAGCAGGATGCCGAGCGGCAGGCCGCCGACGACGGCGATGAGGGTGGACCAGCCCACCATGTAGAGGGTGTCCCAACACGCCTGCGACAGCAGGGGCTGCATCTCCGACCAATCAGTCCAGGTCACTTGGCACCTTCCTTCACCAGCACGGGCTCCTGGCCCAGGACGTCGATCTGGAGTCCCTGCTCGCGCAGGAAGCCGATGGGCACGACGTTGTCCTCGTAGCGGCCGGGCAGCTCGATGCGCATGCGGCCGATCTGGAGGCCGCCGACGGTGTCGATGGCGGCGCCGAGGATCGAGATGTCGATGTTGTAGGTGCGCGCGAGCTGGGAGATGACGGGCTGGGTGGCGCTCTCGCCGTGGAAGGTGACGTCGAGGACGGTGCGGTCGTCGGCGGAGGCCTCGCCGCCGACCGGGAACAGCGCGGCGGCGAGCCGGCTGCCGGGGGTGGCGAGCAGTTCGCTGACCGTGCCGGACTCGACGATGCGGCCCTTCTCCATCAGCGCGGCGGAGTCGCAGACCGTCTTCACGACGTCCATCTCGTGCGTGATGAGCAGGACGGTGAGGCCGAGTTCGCGGTTGAGGTCGCGCAGCAGGGTCAGGATGGAGCGGGTGGTCTCCGGGTCGAGGGCGCTGGTGGCCTCGTCGGACAGCAGCACCTTGGGGTCGCCGGCCAGGGCGCGGGCGATGCCGACGCGCTGCTTCTGGCCGCCGGAGAGCTGGGCGGGGTAGGCGCCCGCCTTGTCGGCGAGGCCGACGAGGTCGAGCAGTTCGAGCGCCTTGCGGGAGCGGTCCTTGCCGGAGTGGCCGAGGATCTCCAGGGGCAGCTCGACGTTGTCCTGCACGGTCCGTGAGGACAGCAGGTTGAAGTGCTGGAAGACCATGCCGATCCGGCTGCGTGCCTGCCGCAGCTCGCGGCCGGCGCGCGGGCCGCGCCCGGCCAGGGCGGTGAGGTCCTGGCCGGCGACGGTCACGGTGCCGGAGGTGGGGCGCTCCAGCAGGTTGACGCAGCGGATGAGGGAGGACTTGCCGGCGCCGGACTGGCCGATGACGCCGTAGACCTCGCCTTCGCGGACGTGCAGGTCGACGCCGGCCAGGGCGGTGACCTCGCGGCCGCGTGAGCGGTAGACCTTGGTGAGGCCCTGTGTGGTGATCACGTGGGGTTTCCGTCGCTGTCGAGTGCGCGGCACGTCGTGGGCGCCGGGCACGGGGCATGAAGGGTCGAAGGCAGCCGGGGCGCGGCAGGTTCTTCGGCGCGGGGTGCGGCCGTGGGGGTGGGAACGTGCGCGCGGGGCGGCGGGCTCGGTCGCGCGGAGCGGGACACGAGCGGGCACTCGCTTCGGGGCGCGAGGCTCAGGTGGTGCGGGGGCCCTCTAGCAGGCGCACATTCGGCGCGTACGACACATACAACGAGCACCGGGCGTCATGGTCGCCTCGGTCGCAGGGGTGCGGTCGCTCGTCGTGGTCATGCGATCAGTAAACCAGACATACGGTCCTGACCGGTCACCGCTGTCCGGATAGTGGACAGCGGTGGGACGGCACCGGACGCGGCGCAGGCGCACGTGTCGTTCTCGATGCCCTCGGCGGTGTCGGCGGCGTGGGTCCTCCGGACGAGGCCGGGGGCGGGGACGGCGGGGCGATTCGGCCGTAATAAAGTCGCTGCATGCTTGATGTCCTGACGCTGGTGACCGGGGTCGCCGCGCTGTTGCTGGCCGCCTGGTGCGGCTGGGCGGCCTATCGTGACCAGCCGACCAAGGACTGGCACTTCATCGGCATGGCCGTGGTCTCGCTGCTGGCGGTGGTCCAGTTGGTGGTCGGGATCGTGCAGCTGGCGCGGGGCGAGAAGCCCGAGCAGGGCACGGCGATCTTCGTCGCGTATCTGCTGGGCGCCTTCGCGTGCGTCCCGGCGGCCGGGTTCATGTCGCTGGCCGAGCGCACCCGGTGGGGTTCGGTGACCGTCGCCGCGGGCGGCGTGGTGCTCGCCGTGCTGGAAGTACGGCTCTACGACATCTGGGGAGGCTGAGATGACGGCGGTGCAGGAGAAGCCGGCCCGGCTGATCAGCGGGCCCGGCATGCTGCTGGTGTGGCTGTACGGCGTGATGGTGGTCGGCGCGGTGTCGCGGTCCGTGTACCAGATCGCGACGGAGTTCGACCGGGCGCCGCTGGCCTACTCGCTGTCGGCGGTGGCCGGTGTCGTCTACGGCTTCATCACGTACTCGCTGGTGCGCGGCGGCGAGCGGGCCCGGCGGGCCGCCCTGTGGTGCTGCGCCGCCGAACTCGCGGGGGTGCTGACCGTCGGCACCTGGACCCTGGTGGAGCCGTCGGCGTTCCCCGACGCGACCGTGTGGTCCGACTACGGCATGGGGTACGTCTTCATCCCGGTGCTGCTGCCGCTCTCGGCGATCTACTGGCTGCGCGCGTCGCGGCAGCAGCAGCCCTGAGTCACGCCGTCTGCGCGTACACCCCGGCCGGCTTCTCCAGGACGATCATGCGTACGCCGTCCGTGCCCTCGGCGGTGCCGACCGCCTGGTAGCCGACCTTGCGGTACAGCCGCAGGTTGCCCTCGCTGCGGTAGCCGGTGTGCAGGCGGAACCGTGTGACGCCGTGCCCCTCGGTCAGCGTCGTCTCGGCCGTGCGCAGCAGCCGGGCGCCGATGCCGTGGCCCTGCAGCCGCGGGTGGACGCACAGCTTGCCGATGGCCGCCGAGCCGTCCTCGGTGACCCGGCCGCGCACCGAGCCGACCACCTCGTCGCCGAGGCGCGCCACGTGGACGCAGTCCCGGGCGACCTCCTCGCGCACCGAGTCCAGGGTCTGGACGAGCGGGTCGATGCGGTAGTTGCCGTACAGCGCGGCCTCGCTCTGGAAGCAGAGGTACTGCAGCCTGAAGATCTGCTCGGCATCCTGCTCGGTCGCCGCAGAGATGGTCACACTCATGCCCATGTGCGCACGCCTCCCGCTCACCTGATCACCTGTGGTCCCCCACTCCTATCCCCGCGGTCAGCGCGCCGCAACCTCCCGTACGAGCAAACGACGCAGACATCCCAGACATCTGGAGCGTTCCGGGCCGAGACTGCCCTGTGAGATACCCAACTCCCCCGCGATTTCCCTGTATGTCAGGTCCCGCGGTGACAGCAGCGCCTCCAGCAGCCCCGGGCAGCGGCCCGGCAGCCGGCGCACCGCGGCGCGGAGCGCCCGACCCCGCGCGGCGGCCAGGACGAGCGCTTCCGGGCCGGGCTCCCGGCCGGCCGGCTCGCCGTCGTACCGCTCCTCCCGCCGTCGGGTGCGACGGGTGCGGCGGGCCTCGGCGCGCACGGCCCGGCGCAGCCAGCCGTGCGGGTCGGAGGGCGGGCCGGTGGCGGCGAGGCGTTCGAGCAGGCGCAGCCAGACCGCCTGCTCCAGGTCCGCGGCCTCGCCCCCGCAGGCCTGCGCCTCGGCGCGGGCCTCGGCGGCGAGCAGCGGGCGCAGGGCGGTGAGCAGGTCGTGGGCCCGGTGCGGCGCGGCGTGCGTCATGTCCGGCATGACGCGGCCGCCCGGGCGGCGGGTTGCCCGGGCGGCCCGAGGTCACTCCAACGGGTCGGTCAGCCGTTGACGAAGGCCTCGCGGGCCAGCAGTCCGGTGTCCGGGTTGTCGGTGAAGACGCCGTCGATGCCGGTGGCGAAGTACGTCCTGAAGGCGCCGAACGCGTCGCCGTAGCCGTCGGCGCCGGTGCCCTTGCGGAAGCGCGCCGGCAGGAAGGGGTTCTCGTTGCGCATGGTGTAGGGGTGCAGGACCAGCCCCACCTTGTGCGCGTCGGCGACGAGCGTGGTCGGCTTCGTGAGGTCGCCGTTCGCGTCCTTGGGGATGACCAGGTCGAGGGTGGGCCCGATGCCCTGCGCGTAGCCGGCGATCTCGCGCAGGCCCTTCGGGGTGATCAGGTCGGCGACCGTGCGCGGGTCACCGGAGGCGACGAAGTCGTACGGGCGGCTGTCGGCTGACGACAGCAGCACGACCAGCGGGTTGTCGACGAGCTTGTTCAGCCGCTGGATGCTGGTCGGTTCGAAGGACTGCAGGATGACCGGCGAGGTGCGCTTGTCCTTGCCGTACTTGTGCAGCAGCTTGGCCACCCGCTCCTCCAGGCCGAGGCCCAGCGTGCGGAAGTAGGTGGGGTGCTTGGTCTCGGGGTAGATCCACACCTGCTTGCCGCGCTTGCGGGTCTGCTCGTCCTGCCACTGCAGGACCTCTTCGAAGGTGGGGATCTCCCAGCGGCCGTTGTAGAGCGTGTTGTGCGGCCGGTTGGCGGGGATGCGCTCGATCGCGCGCAGCGTCTTCAGCTCGGCGAGGGTGAAGTCCTCGGTGAACCAGCCCGTGGTGGGCACTCCGTCGAGCGTCTTGGTGGTCCTGCGGTCGGCGAACTCGGGATGGTCGGCGACGTCCGTGGTGCCGCCGATCTCCGGCTCGTGCCGGCACACCAGGTGGCCGTCGCGGGTCGGCACCAGGTCGCCGGCCTCGACGATGTCGGCGCCGAGGTCCAGGGCGAGCTGGTAGGAGCCGAAGGTGTGCTCCGGCCGGTAACCGCTCGCGCCGCGGTGCCCGATGACCGTCGGCACGGGCAGGCTCTTCAGGCCCCCGCCGTGCCGCGCGGCGCCGCCTGCCGCGCGCGCCGTGCCGCCGAGTCCCAGCACGGAGACGCCCGCGCCGAGCACCGCGGCGCCGAGGAGCGCGCGCCGCCCGGTCCCCCCGCTCGGCGTTCCCTCGGTCTCCCGCGACTCCTGTGTGCCCATGTGCGACCTCCTGCCCCTCGATGTCCGTGCGCGGCGATCGTAGGGGCGTGCACATGACGAAGGGGAGGCCTCGGCCGGAACACACGGATGACTGCGGATGTCGTATTCCGTCTCATCACCCGGCTGGTGACCCACCGTCGGGGTAACCGTGCGGTGTCCGGGTGAGCCGTCGGTCACATCGTCGCCCGCGTGTCACACGCCATCCACACGGCGGCACCGCAGGTGAACGGGCGTCAACAGTGTGTAAGACCTGGGTGAACCCGATGTGCGCCGGCCCGGTCACCGCGAGTATCGTCCTCACCTGCACAGACACATATCGAACCCGTTGACACCGGAGGGCCCGTTGTCCCGCTTCGCGATCATCAAGGCAGTGCTCGGACCGGTCATGCGCCTGATGTTCCGTTTCCGGGTCGAGGGCGCCGAGCACATTCCGGGCAACGGCCCGGTGATCCTCGCCGGCAACCACCTCACCTTCATCGACTCGATGATCCTGCCGGTCGTCTGCGACCGTCAGGTGTTCTTCATCGGCAAGGACGAGTACGTCACCGGCAAGGGGTTCAAGGGCCGGCTGATGGCCTGGTTCTTCACCGGCGTCGGCATGATCCCGGTCGACCGCGACGGCGGCCGCGGCGGTGTCGCGGCGCTCATGACCGGCCGCCGGGTGCTGGAGGAGGGCAAGGTCTTCGGCATCTACCCCGAGGGCACCCGCTCGCCCGACGGGCGGCTGTACCGGGGGCGCACCGGCATCGCCCGGCTGACGCTGATGACCGGTGCGCCGGTGGTCCCGTTCGCCATGATCGGCACGGACAAGGTCCAGCCGGGCGGCTCGGGGATGCCCCGGCCGGGGCAGGTGACCGTGCGGTTCGGTGAGCCGATGGAGTTCTCCCGGTACGAGGGCATGGACCGGGACCGGTACGTGCTGCGGGCCGTGACGGACTCCGTGATGACCGAGGTCATGCGGTTGTCGGGGCAGGAGTATGTGGACATGTACGCGAGCAAGGCGAAGGAAGCGGCGTAGTTCTTCGGCGGTGCGCCTGCCCGCCGGGTCGGCTTGTGCCGGCCGGCGGGTTCCGGTCCGTTGTGGCTGCTCGCGCCCGCGCGGCGGAGCCGCATATCGGATGCGGCCCCGCGTCCCTGAGCGGTGTTGTCCAAGCCGTCAGCCGCGCCCCCGAGCGGTGTTGTCCAAGCCGTTGGCCGCGCAGTCAGCCGCGCTCTTAATCGGCGTTGCCCAGCCGTTGGCCGCGGAGCATGAACCACGCTGCTGCGGCCGCCGCCAGCAGGACCGCTGCGCCGACCCCCGAGGCCAGGGCGAGGCCGTCCACGAAGGCTTGGCGAGCCGAATCCAGCAACGCCTCCGCGCTGTCCGCCGGCAGGCCCTGCGCCGCCTCCATCGCGCCGCCGAGCGATTCGTGGGCCTCGGCCGGGGTGCCCGCCGGGGACGGGAAGCGCCGGTAGACGCCCGTCACGATGGAGCCGAGGACGGCGATGCCGAGCGCCGCGCCGAGTTCGTACGCCGTCTCGGAGACCGCGGAGGCCGCGCCCGCCTGGTCCTTGGGGACGCTGGAGAGGATGACGTCGGCGGTCACGGTGAACGAGAAGCCCGCGCCGACGCCGACGACCAGGAGCACGGTGCCGAGGACCGGGTAGCCCGTCGACCGGCCCAGCAGGGTCAGCGCGGCCAGCGCGAGGCCGACCGCGGCGAGGCCGCCGGTCACCACCGCACGGACCGAGAAGCGGCGGGCCGCACGGCCGGCGATCAGACCGGCCGCCACGGCGCCGACGGCGGCCGGGGCTTCGGCCAGGCCCGCCTCGAACGGCCGCCTGCCCTGCACCAGCTGGAGGTACTGGGACAGGAAGAACACCAGCCCCGACATGCCGAGAACGGTCAGCAGGTCGGCCAGCACGGCACCGCTGAAGCCACGGCTGCGGAACAGCCGCATGTCCAGCAGCGGAGTCGGCATGGTCAGCTGACGGCGGACGAAGCCGTAGAGGGCGGCCGCGCCCAGCAGGCCCAGGCCGAGGGTGGGCACGCTGAAGCCGTGCGAGGCTGCTTCCTTGACCGCGTACACGACGCCGATCATGCCGAACAGCGACAGCAGAACGCTCCTCAGGTCCCACGGGCCCGGGTTCGGATTGCGTGACTCCGGCAGCATTTTGACGCCGACCAGCACCAGCACCGCCATCACCGGCAGGTTGATGAGGAACACCGTGCCCCACCAGAAGTGCTCCAGCAGGAAACCGCCCGTGATCGGGCCGACGGCGGTGCCGGCGGACGCGGTGGCGCCCCAGATGCCGATGGCGAAGCTGCGCTCGCGCGGGTCGTGGAAGATGTTGCGGATCAGCGCCAGGGTGGCCGGCATCAGGGTGGCGCCCGCGACGCCGAGCAGCGCCCGGGCCAGGATCATCAGCTCGGGGGTGGTGGCGTAGGCGTTGAGCACGGAGATCGCACCGAACGCGGTGGCGCCGACGAGCAGGATCCGCTTGCGGCCGATGCGGTCGCCGAGGCTGCCCATGGAGACCAGCAGGCCGGCGATGACGAACGAGTAGACGTCGCCGATCCACAGCAGCTGGGTGCCGGACGGCTTCAGGTCTTCGCTGATGTAGGGGGTCGCGAGGCCGAGGACGGTGGCGTCGACGGCCACCAGCAGCACGGCCAGGACGAGGACGGACAGCGCGAGCCAGCGGCCCGGACGCTTCACCGCCTCCGTCGCGCCGGCCGGCTGCAGGGTGCTGGTCATGATTCCTCTCTTCTGATCGGGTCGTTGCGTCGTGCGCCGCCGAGCAGCAGCTCGACGATCATGTAGGTGAAGTCGTTGGGTGCCACTCGGCCCTCGGACACCGCCCAGGCGCCGGAGGCGAGCAGGCCGTACAGCGCCTCGGTGAGCCAGGCAGGGGTGAGGTCGATACGGAACTCGCCCGTTTGCCGGCCGCGCTCGAAGAGGGCGGTCATGCGCTCGTCGATGCGGGCCCAGCCCGCGTGCCGTTCCTCGCCCTCGAAGAGCTGGTTCTCGGTGTAGAGGAAGGCGAGCAGGCCGGCGGCGGGTTCGATCTCCCGCACGAGCCGGTGGACGGCGTCCGCGGCCGGGCCGTCGTCGAGCCGGGCGGCGTCCAGGGCCGCCTCGCACTCTCCGAGCCCGAGCGCCTCCAGTGCCCGCACCAGCGCGTCGCGTCCGGCGAAGTGCCGGTGCAGGGTGGCCCGGCTGATCCCGGCGGCCTTGGCGACCTCGTCCATGGTCGCGGTGGATTTCCGGGTCAGCAGCGCGGCGGCGCTGCGCAGCACCTGGTCACGATCGACAGCCATGAGACAACTATAGACCAGGTGAGACATTGATGTCTCATCGCGGGCGCGCGTGACTCACCGGGAGGCGGATTGATCGCTTTTCGCTGCCGGGGCCCGCCGGCGGGGCGTTTCAGTGCCAGGGCAGCCGGGCGCGCTGCTCCCAGTAGGCGCGCGGGTCCTCGGCCAGGGCGGCCAGCCGGGTGAGCTGCTCCTCGTCCAGGTCGACGACGGCCGCGTGCAGGTTGGACGCGAGCTGTTCGGTGGTCGCCGCGCCGGACAGGACGACTCCCGCCCACGGCCGGCGCAGCACGTAGGCGAGGGCAACGGCGTCGCAGCCGAGGCCGGTGGCCGCGGCCACGGCCCGCAGGGCGTCCGGGGCCTGCGGACCGGCGAGGCGCCCGTTGGCCACGCCCTCCTTGACGATCACCGTGAGCCCGGCGGCGTGCGCCTCGGCGAGGGCTGGGCCGGCGGAGGTCTCCAGCAGGTTGAAGGTGGACTGGACGGTCCGGAAGAGGGGCTCGCCGTCGACGGTCACGGCGAGCGCGGCCCGTACGGCGTCGGCCTGGGCCGGGCCGCTGGTGGAGAACCCGATGGTGACGCCCTGCGCGGCGGCCTCGGCGAGCCGGGCGTGCAGGCCGGCGTCGGTGAGGGCGGGGCTGTCCGGGGTGACGGAGTGGATCTGGTAGAGGTCGAGCCGGTCGCCGAGGAGGGCGTCGGTCTCGGCGCGCTGCCGCTCGTAGGCGGCCAGGCTGTGGTCTTTCACCTCGTGCTGCGCGGCGTCGGTGGACCAGTCGGCGGTGTAGGTGTAGCCCCACTTGCTGCCGACGACGACGTCCTCGATCTCGGGGTGGGCCTTCAGCCAGCCGGCGAGGAACTCCTCCGAGCGGCCGTAGGAGCGGGCCGCGTCGAGGTAGCGCACGCCCTGGGCGTAGGCGGCGTCGAGGAGTGCATGGGTACGGGCGCGCAGGGCGTCCACACTGCGGTCGTCCGGCAGGTCCCGGTCCCGGCCGAGGTTGATGTACCCCGGGCGGCCGACGGCGGCGAGCCCCAGCCCGAGGTGGGCGGTGGGCGTCGTGGCGGTCGCGAGACGTGCGAAGGGCATCGCGGACTCCGTTCGGTCGGCCTGGTGCCGTCCAACGTAACCCGCGACGCCCTCACGTCACTTCTTGGCGTTCGCCCACTCCTGCTGCGCCGCGACGTCCGCCTTGACCTCCGCCAGCTGGACGGCGACCGCGCTCGGCGCCGTGCCGCCGCGGCCGTCGCGGGAGGCGAGGGCGCCGGGGACGTTGAGGACCGAGCGCACCTCGGGGGTGAGGTGGGCGGAGATCTTCGCGAACTGCTCGTCGGTGAGCTCGTCCAGCTCCTTGCCCTCGGCCTCGGCGACCTTCACGCACTCGCCGGCGACCTCGTGCGCGACGCGGAACGGGACGCCCTGCTTGACCAGCCACTCGGCGATGTCGGTGGCGAGGGAGAAGCCGGCCGGGGCCAGTTCCTCCATGCGCTCGCGGTTGACGGTGAGGGTCGCGATCATGCCGGTGAAGGCCGGGAGCAGCACCTCCAGCTGGTCGCAGGAGTCGAAGACGGGCTCCTTGTCCTCCTGCAGGTCGCGGTTGTACGCGAGCGGGAGGGCCTTCAGGGTGGCCATGAGGCCGGTCAGGTTGCCGATCAGGCGGCCGGACTTGCCGCGCGCCAGCTCGGCGATGTCCGGGTTCTTCTTCTGCGGCATGATCGACGAGCCGGTGGAGAACGCGTCGTGCAGGGTCACGAAGGAGAACTCCTTCGTGTTCCAGATGATGATCTCCTCGGCGATCCGGGACAGGTTCACCCCGATCATCGCGGTGATGAAGGCGAACTCGGCGACGAAGTCGCGGGAGGCCGTGCCGTCGATGGAGTTGCCGACGCTGCCGTGCTCGAAGCCGAGGTCCGCGGCCACCGCCTCCGGGTCCAGGCCGAGGGAGGAGCCGGCCAGGGCGCCCGAGCCGTACGGCGAGACGGCCGTGCGCTCGTCCCACTGGCGCAGCCGCTCGGCGTCCCGCGACAGGGACTGCACATGCGCGAGGACGTGGTGGGCGAAGAGCACCGGCTGGGCGTGCTGGAGGTGGGTGCGGCCGGGCATGGCCACGTCCGGGTGGGCCTCGGCGAGGCCGATCAGCGCCTCCTGCAGCTCGGCGATCAGACCGCCGACGATCCGGGCGTGGTCGCGCAGGTACATCCGGAAGAGGGTCGCGACCTGGTCGTTGCGCGACCGTCCGGCGCGCAGCTTGCCGCCGAGGTCGGCACCGAGGCGCTCCAGCAGGCCGCGCTCCAGGGCGGTGTGCACGTCCTCGTCGGCGATGGTGCCCACGAAGGTGCCGGCGGCCACGTCGGCTTCGAGCCGGTCCAGCCCGGCGATCATCCGGGTCAGTTCGTCCTCGGTGAGGAGCCCCGCCTTGTGCAGCACGCGCGCGTGGGCACGCGAGCCGGCGATGTCGTACGGCGCGAGCCGCCAGTCGAAGTGGACGGATGCGGACAGCTTCGCCAGGGCGTCGGCGGGACCGTCGGCGAAACGGCCGCCCCAGAGCCGTACGTCACCGCTGTTGCTGCTCACTTGCGTTGCTCCTCAAGCTGGGGGAAGGCTCTTGTCAAGCTGGGGAAAGGCTCTTGCTCGGGCTCTCGATGTGCCACCGCCTCCCCACCTTTCCAGGCGGGGAGGCGGCTGTCAGGCTGATGCGCGTGAGGTGACCCTCGCGGGTCAGGCCAGGTCGCGCTTGGCGGCGATCTTCGACGACAGGCTGTAGATGTCGATGAAGCCCTTGGCCGCGGACTGGTCGAACGTGTCGCCCGTGTCGTAGGTGGCGAGGTTGAAGTCGTAGAGCGACTCCGCCGAGCGCCGGCCGGTGACGACCGCGCGGCCGCCGTGCAGGGTCATCCGGATGTCGCCGGTGACGTGCTGGTTGGCCTCGTTGATGAAGCCGTCCAGGGCGCGCTTGAGCGGGGAGAACCACTGGCCGTCGTAGACCAGCTCGCCCCAGCGCTGCTCGACCTGGCGCTTGTAGCGGGCGAGCTCGCGCTCGACGGTGACGTTCTCCAGCTCCTGGTGGGCGGTGATCAGGGCGATCGCGCCGGGAGCCTCGTAGACCTCGCGGGACTTGATGCCGACGAGACGGTCCTCGACCATGTCGATCCGGCCGATGCCCTGGGCGCCGGCGCGCTCGTTGAGCTGCTGGATGGCCTGCAGGACGGTGACGGGCTTGCCGTCGATGGCGACGGGGACGCCCTCCTTGAAGGAGATGATCACCTCGTCGGCGTCGCGGGCGACGGCCGGGTTCTGCGTGTACTCGTAGATGTCCTCGATCGGGGCGTTCCAGATGTCCTCGAGGAAGCCGGTCTCGACGGCGCGCCCGAAGACGTTCTGGTCGATGGAGTACGGGGACTTCTTGGTGGTCGCGATCGGGAGGTTCTTCTCCTCGCAGAACGCGATGGCCTTGTCCCGGGTCATGGCGTAGTCACGGACCGGGGCGATGCACTTCAGGTCGGGGGCGAGGGCGACGATGCCGGCCTCGAAGCGGACCTGGTCGTTGCCCTTGCCGGTGCAGCCGTGGGCGACGGTGCTGGCGCCGTGCTTGTGGGCCGCGGCGACGAGGTGCTTGACGATCGTCGGCCGGGACAGGGCGGAGACCAGCGGGTAGCGGTCCATGTACAGGGCGTTGGCCTTGATCGCCGGGAGGCAGTACTCGTCGGCGAACTCGTCCTTGGCGTCGGCGACCTCCGCCTCGACCGCACCGCACGCGAGGGCGCGCTTGCGGATGACGTCCAGGTCCTCGCCGCCCTGGCCGACGTCGACCGCAACGGCGATGACCTCGGCGCCCGTCTCCTCGGCGATCCAGCCGATGGCGACGGAGGTGTCCAGACCGCCTGAATAGGCGAGTACGACGCGCTCGGTCACGGGTTTCTCCTCACAGTGCATTCGCTGACATGCATGAGTATGCAGAACTCTGCATGGTTCGTCAATCCGTCCCTTCCGGAGACCGAAACGGACGGGCGAATTCCTTAGACGGTCGAACGGTCATGGACCATAATCGTTAGGCATGGGAAAGACTTATGAACGTATCGACGGCAGGCTCCGCGCCTTCATCGAGCAGCAGCCGATCTTCTTCACCGCCACCGCGCCTCTCGCGGAGGACGGCACGGTCAACCTCTCCCCCAAGGGCCTCAAGGGCTCCTTCGCGGTGCTCGACGAGCACACCGTGGCCTATCTGGACTTCGCCGGGTCCACCGCCGAGACCATCGCCCACCTGCGGGAGAACGGACGCATCACGCTGATGTGGTGCGCCTTCCAGGGTCCGCCGAACATCGTGCGCGTGCACGGCCGGGGCGAGCCCGTCTTCCGCGACGACCCCCGCTTCCCGGAGCTGCTCGCCCGCTTCCCCGACATCGACCCCACCCGGCACGGCCTGCGCGCCGTCGTCGTCGTGCACGCCGAACTCGTCCGCGACAGCTGCGGATACGCGGTGCCGTTCATGACGTACGACACCGACCGCGACCTGCACGGCAAGCGGTTCGCCCGGGAGGACGACGCCTCGCTCAGCGCGTACTTCACCAAGAAGGAGCACATCGCGACCAGCCTGGACGGCCTACCCGGGCTGCCGCTGCCGTTGCCCCCGTCTACGGTCTGAGCCATGCGCTCCCGTGTCGTCGCCACCGCCCTCGCCTGCGCGGCCCTGCCCGTCGTCCTCGGGGCCGCGCCCGGCGGCGAGGTCCCCCTGCCCGAGCGGATGCGGGACACCGGCGGCGGCACGCAGCTGATCACCGCCCAGGCGCGGGGCACCGGCTCGACGACGGGCACGGTCAGCTGGTGGGACCTGCGCGGCGAGCGGTGGGTGCGGGCGGGCTCCGCGCCGGCCCGGTTCGGGGCGAGGGGGCTGGTGGAGGGCGCGGCGCGGCGGCAGGGGACGAACACGACGCCGACGGGGCTGTACGAGCTGCCGTTCGCCTTCGGGGTCAAAGCGGCGCCGGGCGGTACGCGGATGCCGTACCGCCGGGTGCGTCAGGACTCCTGGTGGTGCCAGGACAACGGCTCGCGTGCGTACAACCGGTGGAGTGAGCCGCTCGCGTCCGACTGCCGGGCCGCGGAGGCCGAGCATCTGGTGTCCTACCGCACGCAGTACGCCTACGCCCTCGTCGTCGGGTTCAACTACCGGGCGCCGGTGCGGGGGCGCGGCGCCGGCATCTTCTTGCATGTCAACGGGGCTGGGGCTACTGCTGGTTGTCTGTCCGTGCCCGAGGATGCGATGCGGCGGATTCTGCGGTGGGTGGTGCCGGGTCGGAAGCCGCACATCGCTGTCGGGACAGTGAGCGGGGTTACGGCTGTGACGCGGTACTGAGGTGCTGTGCGCCCACGCGGCGGAGCCGCACATCGATACGGCCCCGCGCCCCCGATCAGGCCGGCAGGCGCACCGTGAACACCGTCGAGCCCGGGCGGCTCTCCAGCCCCACGCTCCCGCCGTGCGCCTTCACCACCGCCGAGACGATCGACAGGCCGAGGCCCGCGCCGCCGCCGGGGGTGTGGGTGCGGCGGTGGTCGGCCCGGGTGAAGCGTTCGAAGACGTCCGGCTGGAGGTCGGCGGGGATGCCGGGGCCGTCGTCCTGGACGGTGAGGACCGCCTCCGGGCCGTCGGACGTCAGGGACACGGTGACCTTCGTGCCGGCGGGTGTGTGGCCCCGCGCGTTGGCCAGCAGGTTGGCGACCACCTGTTGCAGCCGGTGGGCGTCGCCGGTGACCGTCACCGGCTCCTCCGGCAGGTCGAGCATCCAGCGGTGGCCTGGGCCGGCGGCGCGGGCGTCGGTGACCGCGTCCAGCACCAGCCGGGTGAGGTCGACTGGGTGGCTCTCCAGCGGGCGCCCCGCGTCCAGGCGGGCCAGCAGCAGCATCTCGTCGACCATCTCGCCCATGCGGGAGGACTCGGCGGCGATGCGCTCCAGGGCCCGGCCGACCTCGGGCGGCACCGGCCCGGGGTGCAGCAGCGCCAGCTCCGCGTGCCCGCGCACCGAGGCGACGGGGGTGCGCAGCTCGTGGCTGGCGTCGGCGGCGAAGCGGCGCAGCCGCTCCTCGCTGGCGTGCCGTTTCGTCAGCGCGTCCTCGACATGGCCGAGCATCCGGTTGAAGGCGGCGGCGACCCGCCCCACCTCGCCGCGCGGGTCGGACTCCGGCGCCCGCGGCGGCAGAGCCACCTCTCCGCTGGCCAGCGGCAGCTCGCTGACCCGGGTGGCGGTCGCCGCGACCCGGCTGAGCGGACGCAGCGACCAGCGCACCCACAGCGCCCCGGCCACGCCCGTCGCGGCGAGCGCGACGCCGAAGACGATCGCGGCGACCGCCTCCAGGCGGTGCACCGCGGCTTCCACGGGCTCCAGCGGCAGCCCGGTGACCAGCACGTCGCCGTCCCGGCCGCGGCCCGCCATGACCCGGTAGTCGTCGAGCGCGGACAGATGGACGCTGTGGCCGTGGCCGTCGACCGGGACGGCGGCAAGGGTGCGCTCGTCGCGGGGCGTGAGGTTCACGCCGAGGTCGGTCGTCGTATCGCCGGAGCGGACCACGGCCGCGTTGGTGACCGTGCCGTCCAGCAGGCGGGCGCCGAAGGTGCCGGTGGCCTGGCGGCGGGTGTCGCCGTGCTCGTCGCCGTCGTGGTCGTCCGGCACCTGGCCGGCGTGCTCCAGGCTGGACGGGAAACGGCTGCCGACATCGGTGAGCTGCTGGTCGAGGCGGCGGGTGAGGAAGCCGTCCAGTTCGACGACGGCGGCCACCCCGACCGCGGCGCAGCTGATCGCCAGCAGCACCACCAGACCGGCGGTGAGCCGGGCCCGCAGCGTCCGCGGCCAGGGCAGGCGCGCGGTCCGGCGCCGGGGCGGCCGCCCGGTCCGCGGGCGGGGCAGGCGCGGCCTCACGCCGTCACCGGCTTCAGCACGTATCCGGCGCCGCGCACGGTGTGGATCATCGGGTCCCGGCCGGCGTCGACCTTCTTGCGCAGGTAGGAGATGTACAGCTCGACGACATGGGCGCGGCCGCCGAAGTCGTACGACCAGACCCGGTCGAGGATCTGGGCCTTGCTGAGCACCCGGCGCGGGTTGCGCATGAGGAAGCGCAGCAGCTCGAACTCGGTCGGGGACAGCTCGATCAGCTCCCCGGCGCGGGTGACCTCGCGGGCCTCCTCGTCCATGACCAGGTCGCCCACGACCAGCTGGGGCCCGTCCTCGCTCTGGCGGGCCATGCCGGCGCGGCGCAGCAGGCCGCGCAGCCGGGCGACGACCTCCTCCAGGCTGAACGGCTTGGTGACGTAGTCGTCGCCGCCCGCGGTGATGCCGGCGATGCGGTCCTCCACGGCGTCGCGGGCGGTGAGGAACAGCACGCAGACGTCCGGCCGGACCGCGCGCAGGCCGCGCAGCACGGCGAAACCGTCGGTGTCGGGGAGCATCACGTCCAGGACGACCGCGTCGGGCAGCAGCTCGCGGGCGGCGGTGAGCGCCGACGCGCCGTCGCCGGCCGTGCGGATCTGCCAGCCCTCGTAGCGCAGGGCGCCGGAGAGGACCTCGGCGAGGTCGGGGTCGTCGTCGACGACGAGGACGCGCAGGGGCGTGCCGTCGGGGCGGGTGAGCGCGGGGCGGCCGGAGCGGGTGATGGTGTTCATGGCTGCCTCCAGGATCGCCCCTGACGCGGGCCGCGGGCGTCGCCGGGGGCTCTGAGTTTCCTTTGAGTGCGCGCTGAGGTCCCCGTTTCAGAGGGTCCTCAGAGGTTCGCCCCGCACAGTTGCGTTTCGGACAGGCGAAAGGACACGACTGATGACGACGGTGGACGAGCGGCGGGCGGCCCCGCCCGTGGCGCCGCCCGCCCGGCCCTTCCCCGCGGCCGGCGTGCTGGCCGCGATATGGGCGGGGGTCGCGGCGGTGATCGCGCTGTGGTGGTCGGACACCGCGTCCGTGGTCGGTACGGCGGGATGGCTGACCGGGGCCGGGCGGATCGCGGGCCTGCTGTGCGGGTACGCGTGCGCGGTGCTCGTGGCGCTGATGGCCAGGGTGCCGCTGCTGGAGCGGCGGATCGGCTCGGACCGGGTGGCCCGCTGGCACGCCATGGCCGGCCGGTACACGATCTGCCTGCTGCTCGCGCACATCACGCTGATCCTGAGCGGGTACGCCGCGCAGGACCACGCCTCGCTGCTGCACGAGACGCTGACGGTGGTCCTGGACTATCCCGACATGCTGAAGGCCACCGCCGGCACGGTGATCCTCCTCGCGGTGGGCGTCACCTCGGCGCGCGCGGTGCGCCGCCGCACCGGCTACGAGTTCTGGTACTACGTCCACCTGCTCACCTACGCCGCCGTCTTCCTCGCATTCGGTCACCAGCTGACCCTCGGCAACGACTTCAACGGCAAGCCGGCCGCCACCGCCTTCTGGTACGCGCTGTATCTGGGGGCCGCCGCCCTGGTGGTGTGGTTCCGTCTGCTGACGCCGTGGCGGCTCAACTCCCGGCACCGGCTGCGCGTGGAGTCCGTGCACGCCGAGGCGCCGGGCGTGTACTCGGTCGTCGTGCGCGGGCGGCGGCTGGACGAACTCGGGGCGCGGCCGGGGCAGTTCTTCCGGTGGCGGTTCCTCGCTCCGGGGCTGGCGTGGACGTCGACGCCGTACTCCCTGTCGGCGCCGCCGCGTGCGGACCGGATGCGGATCACGGTCAAGGCGCTCGGCGGGCACAGCGCCGCCGTGGCGGTGCTGCGGCCGGGCACCCGGGTGTGGGCGGAGGGGCCGTACGGCTCGCTGACCGGCGAGCGGCGCACGGCGGCGAAGTCGCTGCTGATCGCGGGCGGTGTGGGCATCACCCCGCTGCGCGCGCTGTTCGAGACGCTGCCGGGCGAGGTGACCCTGCTGTACCGGGCGCGCCGGGCGGAGGACCTGGCGCTGGGCGGCGAGCTGGAGGCGCTGGCCCGCTGGCGCGGCGCCCGACTGCGGTACGCCCTCAACGGCCCGCACGGCGAGCGCCCCGACCTGTCGGCCGCCGCCCTGCGGACGGAGTTCGGGGACCTCGCCGCGTACGACGTCTATCTGTGCGGTCCGCACGGCTTCGCCCGTTACGTGTACGAGCAGTTGCGCGCCGCCGGGGTGCCGGACCGGCGCATCCACCACGAGTCGTTCGAGCTGTGAGGCCTGCGAAGTGCACGCACTGAGGAAGAACCGTCCGCTGCGCCGGATCGTGCTGGCGAGCGCCGCCACCGTCTCCGGGGTGGTGCTGATGCTGTCGCTGAAGCCGCACACCACTCCGGCGCCGGCCACGGCCGGCTCGCCCCGGCCGGCCGCGAGTTCGGCCGCGCAGCCCGGCGCCGGCACCACCACGGGCACGAAGACCGCCACCGGCGAGTCGGTCGACACCCGCTGGGGGCCCGTCCAGGTGCGGGTCACCGTCAGCGGCGGCAAGCTCACCGACGTCACCGCGGTCGCGTACCCCACCGACAACCCGCGCGACCAGGAGATCAACGCCTACGCCCTGCCCCAACTGCGGCGTGAGGCACTGGACGCGCAGAGCGCGGACATCGACTCCGTCTCCGGCGCCACCTACACCAGCGGCGGCTACAAGCAGTCGCTGCAGTCGGCGCTGGACTCGGCGGGCCTCTGAACGCTCCCGTGGGACGGCCCGTATGTGTGGGCCAAGGGTCCCGTCCCCCCGGAGGAACCGTGAGCACCACGCTCGCCGGCGGCCGTGCCGCCCGCCGCCAGACGATGCGCCGTATCCGCCCGCGCCGCTCCCCCGCCGCCGTGCTGCTGTTCGCCGTGGGTGCGGGCGCGGCGGGCGTGCTGTGGCTGTGGTGGCGCAACACGCCGTCCATCGCGGACGACACCGGCAGGGTCCTCGGCGCGGGCCGGATCACCGGCCTGCTCGCCGGCTACCTGATGGCGCTGGTGGTGCTGCAGATGGCGCGGGTGCCCGCGCTGGAGCGGCGGGTGGGCTCCGACCGGGTGGCGCGCTGGCACGCGATGAGCGGCCGCTACACGCTCAGCCTGGTGCTCGCGCACATCGCCCTGACCATGTGGGGCTACACCCTCCAGGCGGGCAGGCCGGTCACGGACATCGTCCGGCAGACGGTCGACTCGGTCACCGGGCTGCCCGACCTGGGCAAGGCCGCGATCGGCACCGGTCTGCTGCTGCTCATCGGGCTGATGTCGGCCGGCGGCGTGCGCCGCAGGCTGGGCTACGACACCTGGTACCACGTCCATCTGCTGACCTACGCGGCGGTGTTCCTGACGTTCTGGCACCAGATCGGCGACGGCAACGACTTCGCCGTCGAACCCGCCGCGAAGACCTTCTGGTACGGGCTGTACGGCACGGTCACCGCGCTGGTGCTCTGGTACCGCGTCCTCACCCCGGTCCGGCTCAACCTGCGCCACCGTATGCGGGTCGAGGCGGTCATCGAGGAGACGCCGGGCATCGTGTCGGTCCTCATCAGCGGCACCAGGCTGCACCGCATCGGCGCGCAGGCCGGGCAGTTCTTCCGCTGGCGGTTCCTGGCGCCGGGGATGCGGTTCAGCTCGCACCCGTACTCGCTGTCGGCGGCGCCGCGCCCCGGCCTGCTGCGGATCACCGTGAAGGCCATCGGTGACCACAGCTCCCGGCTGCGCGAGCTGACGCCGGGCACCCGGGTGTGGGCGGAGGGGCCCTACGGCGCGCTGACCGCGCAGCGGCGCAGCCGGGGCAAGGTGCTGCTGGTGGCGGGCGGTGTCGGCATCACGCCGATGCGGGCCCTGTTCGAGACGCTGCCCGGCGCGGCCGGCGACCTCACGCTGCTGTACCGGGCCAACAGCACGCAGGACCTGGCTCTGTGGGACGAGTTGGCGGCGATCGCCGACGAGCGCGGGGCGCGGCTGATGTACGCCGTGAACAGCCCGGACGGGGAGCGGCCCGACATCTCGCCCGAGTCGCTGCGCCGCAAGATCCCCGACGTGGAGCGTCACGATGTCTTCCTGTGCGGGCCGCCCGGGTTCGCGCAGTCCGTCTACGAGGCGCTGCGGGGCGCCGGCGTGCCCGCCCGTCGTATCCACCACGAGTCCTTCGAGATGTGAGCGGGAGCTGCACACAGATGAGGAAGAACCACCCCGTCCGGCGGACCGTGCTGGCCGGTGCCGCCACCGTCTGCGGTGTCGTCCTGCTGCTGACGCTGAAACCGGCCTCCGACCCGGCGTCGGCGCAGGCGGGCGCGGTCGCCGCACCGCCGCCCGCGGCGCAGCCGTCCGCTCAGGGCGGCACCGCGGCGGGCACGGTCACCGGGGACGTGGCCCGCACTCGGTACGGGGCCGTGCAGGTCCGCGTCACCGTCTCCGGCGGCCGGATCACCCGGGCCCAGGCGGTGCAGGCGCCCAGGGGCGGCCACAGCGACCAGGTCACGGCGATGGCGGTGCCCCGGTTGAACCGGGAGGCGGTCACGGCGGGCGGCGCGGACATCGACGCGGTGTCCGGCGCGACGTACACCAGCGCCGGGTACAGGCAGTCGCTGCAGTCGGCCCTGGACAAGGCCGGCAAGGGCAGGCCGGCGGCCCCCGCGGCGCGGACCGTCACCGGCGGGACGGCGCAGACCCAGTACGGTCCGGTGCAGGTCCGGATCACGGTCAGCGGTGGCCGCGTCACCCGGGCGGAGGCCGTGCAAGCGCCCCAGGGCGGCCTCAGCGACCAGAAGACGGCACTGGCCGTGCCCCGGCTCAACCAGGAGGCGGTCGCGGCCGGCAGCGCGCGGATCGACGCGGTGTCCGGCGCGACGTACACCAGCGCCGGGTACAGGCAGTCGCTGCAGTCGGCCCTGGACAAGGCAGGTGGCTGAACGCATGGACGCAGGGACTCCCGCAGCGGTGCGCCGGGCGGAGGAGGTCATGGGGACGGTCTTCTCCTTCGACGTCCGCGGCGGGGACGGCGAGGCCGTCCGGGCCGCGCTCGACGAGGCCGTCGCCGGGCTGCACCGGGCCGACGAGGTGTTCAGCACCTACCGCGAGGACAGCCAGCTCTCCCGGCTGGCGCGCGGCGAGCTGACCGTCGGCGCCTGCGACCCCGAGGTCGCCGAGGTGCTGGAGCTGGCGGCGCAGGCGGAGCTGGTCAGCGACGGCTGGTTCAGCCCGCGATACCGGGGACGCCTGGACCCGACCGGCATCGTCAAGGGCTGGGCGGCCGAACGCGCGGCACGGGTGCTGGCGCAGGCCGGGGCGAGCGGGGTGAGCGTCAACGGCGGCGGGGACGTGCAGATGTACGGCTCGCCCGGCCCGGACCGGCCCTGGCGGGTCGGCGTCGCGGACCCGCTGCGCCCCGGCGGCCTGGCGGCGGTGGTCTCCGCGGCCGGCGCCGACGCACTGGCCGTCGCCACGTCCGGCACCGCGGAGCGCGGCGCCCACATCGTCGACCCCCGCACGGGCCGCCCGGCGGTCACGGACCTGGTGGCGGTGACGGTGACGGCGCCCTCCCTGACCTGGGCGGACTGCTGGGCGACGGCGGCCTTCGCGATGGGCTCGCGGACGGCCCTGCCCTGGCTGGAGTCCCTGCCGGGAGTGGAGGCGCTGCTGATCACGTCGGGCGACGAAGTCCGGTGCACCGGGGGGCTGGCGGCACGGCTGGGCTGAGCCGGACGCCGCCGTCCCCTGCCTTCCCCTGGACCTCTTTTTCCTTCTTTGCCGTGGAACTTTTACCGTGGAACGCCATCCGTCCCGGGCCCTGCCACGTATCCCCTCTGAGCACCTTTCAGGAGGCACGGTATGGCTATCTTCACCGCTCTCATGCCCGCCAAGCACCGGAAGAACGGGAAGGACACATCCAGGGACGACTCCACGCGGCACGGGCACCGTCACGACCGCACCAGCGGCCACGGAGACACCAGCCGCCACGGCCACGGCCGCAACAAGTAGTGATGAGGCACGAAGGCTGAGCGGACCGGAGGCCCGAAGGGTCCGGACCGCTCCGCCTTCGGGCCCACGAGTACGCCTGCCATGGTGCCTGTCCTGCGGCGCCTGCTGTCGGTGAGCGAGTCCTCCGACGCCGTGGTCGCGGCCGCGCCCGCCCTGCCCCCGCTCGAGGTGTTCCGGCGGTTCTGGCCCTACACCCGCGGTGGCCGGCGCTGGCTGGTGCCCGTGGTCCTGTTCAGCCTGGTCGGTCCGGTCGTCGACGCGGCCGAGATCTGGCTGTTCAAGATCGTCGTGGACGACGTGCTCGTTCCCCGGGACCTCAGGCCGTTCCTGTGGATCGCCCCCGTCTATCTGGGGCTGATCCTCTGCTCCGGCCTGCTGGGATTCGCCGACGACGTGACGTCCACCTGGGTCAGCGAACGGTTCCTGCTCTCACTGCGCTCCGACGTCTTCCGGCACGTCCAGGGCCTGTCACTCGGCTTCTTCGAGCGGCGGCGGCTCGGAGACGTACTGTCCCGGGTCACCGGCGATGTCGACGCGGTCGAGACCTTCCTGCTCTCGGGCGTCGCGGATGCCCTGTACTACGTGATCCGCCTGGGCGTCTTCCTCGGTCTGCTGTTCTATCTGCGCTGGGACCTGACGCTGCTCGCCCTCGTCATCGTGCCGCTGTTCTGGGGCGCCGCCCGGCACTTCTCCCGGCTCGTCAAGAAGGCGTCACGCGAGCGCAGGCGCCGCAGCGGCGCGATCAGCGCGATCGCCGAGGAGTCGCTGAGCAACGTGGCCCTGGTGCAGGCGTACAACCGGCAGGGCTGGGAGCAGCAGCGGTTCGAGCGGGAGAGTCTCGGCAGGTTCCGGGCGGCGATGGCATCGGCCCGCATCCGCGCCGTGTACGGTCCCGTCGTCGAGATCATCGAGGTGTCCGGCGGCCTCGCGGTCATGGGCCTGGGCACGTGGAAGCTCGCCCAGGGGCAGCTGACGCTGGGCGAACTGCTGGTCTTCCTGGCACTGATCGGCAAGATGTACAGCCCGGTGCGCGGCCTGTCCCGCCTGGGCACGACCTTCTACACGGCCTCCGCCTCGGCCGAGCGGATCATCGAACTGCTGGACCAGAAACCCCAGGTCAGCGACGCCGCCGGCGCCCGCCGCATCCGCCGGGCGCGGGGCGAGGTGGAGTTCGACGGCGTCTGCTTCCGTTATCCCGGCGCCTGTGACCCGGCCCTGTCGGAGGTGTCCTTCCATGTGGCGCCCGGGGAGACACTGGCGCTGGTCGGGGCCAGCGGCGCCGGCAAGTCGACCGTCGCCAAGCTCCAGTTGCGGTTCTACGACCCCGACCGGGGCGCGGTCCGCCTCGACGGCGCCGACCTGCGGGAGCTGCGCCTGTCCGACGTGCGGGAGAACGTCGCGGTGGTGCTGCAGGAGACGCTCGTCCTCCACGGCACCGTACGGGAGAACATCGCCTACGGCCGGCCCGGGGCCACGGACGCGGACGTCGTCGCGGCGGCGCGGGCGGCGGACGCGCACGAGTTCGTCGAGCGGCTCCCGGAGGGCTACGACACGATGGTCGGCCAGCGCGGCCGCACCCTGTCCGGTGGGCAGTGCCAGCGTCTGGCGATCGCCCGCGCGATGATCAGGGACGCGCCCGTGCTCCTGCTGGACGAACCGACCACCGGGCTCGACGCCGGCTCGGGCCGGCGGATCATGGACCCGCTGCGCCGGCTCATGGCCGGGCGCACCACCGTGGTCATCTCCCACAACCTGCTGACCGTCCGCGACGCCACCCGCATCGTGGTGCTCGACCACGGCCGGGTGGTCGAAGACGGCACCCATGACGACCTCCTCCGGCGCGACGGGACCTACGCCCGGCTGCACCGGCTCAGTACCGTCACCGGCGTCCCGGCGGCGGGGACGGTGCTGTCATGAGCGCCGCCCCGGCCCGAGTCGCCCCGCCCCTGGCGCAGGGCGCCCGCCCGGTCCCGGGCTACGAGATCCTGGCGCACCTGACCCGCACGGGCTGGCTCGACGTGTACGACGCCTGGAGCGAGGAACGGGCCTGCCGGTGCGTGATCAAGGTGGTGCGCCCCGACCGCCGGGACGAGGAGCGGCTGCGCATACGGCTGCTGCGGGAGGGCCGGTGGCTTCGGGAGTTCACCCATCCGCATCTGGCCCGCGCCTACGAGACGTTCGACGCGCCCGAGCCGCTGGTCGTCCTGGAGACCCTGACCGGTGAGACGCTGTCCCACCTGCTGGACCGGTTGCGGCGCCGGCCGGCCGCCGCCGACGTGGCGCTTCTCGGGGTGCAGTTGTGCTCCGCGGTCCACTATCTGCATGGCCGGGGCCTGCTGCACCTGGATCTCAAGCCGTCCAACGTGGTGGTGGACCGCGGTCACGCCAAAGTGCTGGACCTGAGCGTCGCCCGGCCACCGGGGACGGCCCCCGCCGGGCTCGGCACGTGCTGCTACCTGTCCCCGGAGCAGGGCCGCGGCGGACCGCTCACGGCCGCCGCCGACGTGTGGGGCATCGGCATCACCCTGTTCGAGTTCGCCTGCGGTGACCTGCCGTTCGACTGCGGCAGGGCCTCGGCCCCGGCGGACGGCCACGACGGTGACGACGGCGACAGCGACAGCGACGACGGCTACGGCCACGGCCACGACGAGCGGTTCCGGCAAGCGGAACGGAGTGCCCCGACGGTCGGGTCCCGGCGGCGTCTGCCTCCCGCGCTCGCCGCCGCCGTCGACGCCTGCCTGCGGCCGGACGCGGCCGACCGGCCGACGGTCACCGAACTGGCCGCCGCGCTGGAGGCGTCGCCGCGCGGCCGGCGGCGCCCCGCCTGACGCCCGGAACCGGCACACCCGGGCCATCAGCCCGCGCCGTCAGTCCGCCATCAGTCCGCGCTGGTCACGACGCGGCCCGTCTGCAGGCGGGCCGTGGCGAGGACGGTGCCGTCCGGGGACGTCAGGCGGGCGCCGGAGATCACCGCGGGGTCGACGCGGGCGGCCACACCCCAGTGTCCGCGTCCGTCCCGCAGGGTGAAGTCACCCACCTTGACCGTCGTGCCGTCCGCACGCTCCAGGAGGCAGTCCACCCTGCCGTCGTACGCGCCGCCTCGGCCCGCGAGATCGACGGAGACGAAGACCCAGCCGGGGGCGCCGGGATGGGCGTAGATCTCGCCGGCGGGCTGCCCGCCGTCCGCGGCGGCCGAGGTCATGTCCCCGACCAGCATGGGTTCCGACTCCGCGGCGGGCAGGGCCGAGGCGGTGCGGCCGTCCACGGTCGTGCCGATCGCCCAGCCGGCGAACCCGAAGGCGAGCGCGAGCCCCGCCGCGACCGCCACGAGCCGCAGCCGGGCCCGGCGGACGCGCCCGCGCAGCCCGTGGTGCGCGAGCACGGCCCCGCGGACGTTCGGGCGCCCCTCGTACGCCGTCGTGCCCTGGGGCAGCCTGCGCGCCACCCCGGTCTCGAAGCCGAGCGGCGGCTCGCGGTCCGGGAGCAGGCCGACCAGCCTGTCGCCGACGAGGGTCAGCTGCCGGACGTACTCCCGGCAGCCCGCACACCGCTCCAGATGGCCGACCGCCTCGGCCCGCTCCCGGCCGGACAGCACCCCGAGCGCCAGTTCGGCGCCGTACTCCCGCATCGATTCGCAGGTCACATCACTGGCCATGGCCGCCTCGCTCCGGAGACGCAAGTGTGGTGCGCAGCTTCGCCATCGCTGCCCTGATCCTCGTCTTGGCCGTACCGAGCGGGATCGCCTCCGCGTCGGCGATCTGCTGGGCCGTCATCCCGTAGATCCCCGCCATCACCAGGGCCCGGGCCTGTCCCCGCGGCAGCCGCGCCACGGCGGCCCGGAGCTGGGACGAGGCCTCGTCGGCCAGGGCCCAGCGCTCGGGGGTCTCGGTGACGACGCCGAGGAGGGCGTCGAGGTCCTCGGGCGCCACCGGCTCGGTCCGCCGCGCGCGGACGGCGTCGACGGCGAGGTTGTGCGCGATGGCCGTCAGCCAGGTCGTGACCGAGCCGCGCCGCGAGTCGTAGATCTGCGCATGACGCCAGGCGCGCTCGAACGTCTGCTGGGCGACGTCCTCCGCGAGCTGGGGATCCCCGGTGACGGCCATGGCCACCCCGAACACCCGGTGCTGGAACCTCCGCACGAAGGTGACGGCGAGTTCCGGGTCACCGGTGGCCAGCCCGGACAGCACAGCCTCGTCCGGGAGACGGCCCAGGGGGAACCGGAAACCCGACACATCTCTGTATACGGTCGCCGGCCGCCAGGGGATTGCCCGCCCGCAGCGGAGGATCACACGCCCATTCTCCGCCGCCGGGCCGGACGGTGCAGGGGGTCAGTGCCCGTTCTGCGCCAGCCGCAGCAGGTGGTCCGCCAGCGCCTGGCCGCCCGCGGGCTCCCGGCTGATCAGCAGCAGCGTGTCGTCCCCGGCGATCGTCCCGAGGATGTCGTGCAGCTCGGCCTGGTCGATGGCCGAGGCCAGGAACTGCGCGGCCCCCGGAGGGGTGCGCAGGACCACGAGGTTCGCGGACGCCTCCGCGGAGATCAGAAGCTCCTGCGACAGCCTGCGCATCCGCTCCTCCTTGGCGGACCCCCCCAGCGGCGCCCGGGGGGTCCGGAAACCCCCCTCACTGGGCACCGCGTAGATGAGGTCGCCGTCGGTGTTGCGGATCTTCACCGCGTTCAGCTCGTCGAGGTCCCGGGAGAGCGTCGCCTGCGTGACGCTCAGCCCGTCGTCGGCGAGGAGCTTGGCCAACTGGCTCTGCGACCGCACCGGTTGCCGGTTGAGGATGTCCACGATCCGGCGGTGGCGTGCGGTGCGGGTCTGCGGCACAGCAGGCCCGGCGGTGCCGTTCTCGTGCTCCTGCGCCTGACTCATCGTCGTCTCATTCTCCGGATCGTCCGTCCCCGTAGGCCTGCTCCAGGATGCCGGGCAGCGCCCCGAGGAACGCCTCCACCTCGTCGTCGCCCAGGTTCAGCGCGGGCATCAGCCGTACGACGTCGGCGGCGGGCGCGTTCAACAGGAACCCGGCCTCCTGGGCCACCCGCTGCACCTGCTGTGCGTGCGGCCCGGTGAGCACGATACCCAGGAGAAGTCCCGCTCCCCGGACATGACCGATCAAGGGGTGGCCGAGGGCCTCGATTCCGGTGCGCAGCTTCTCGCCCTGCCGCTTGACGTTCTCCAGCAGACCCTCGTTCTCGATGGTGTCGAGGACGGCCAGGCCCGCGGCGCAGGCGACGGGGTTGCCGCCGAAGGTCGTGCCGTGCTGACCGGGCTGGAGCAGCTCCGCGGCCCGCCCGAACGCGACGGTGGCGCCCAGCGGCAGGCCGCCGCCGAGCTGCTTGGCGAGGGTGACGACATCGGGCAGGACGCCCTCGTGGGCCTGGTAGGCGAACCAGTGCCCGGTACGGCCGGTGCCGGTCTGCACCTCGTCGAGGACGAGCAGGGCGCCGGTGGCCGCCGTGATCGCGCGGGCCGCCTTCAGATAGCCGGCGGGCGGCACGACGACACCGTTCTCGCCCTGGACGGGCTCGATGATGACCAGGGCCGTCTCCTCGGTCACCGCGGCCGCGAGCGCCTGGGCGTCGCCGTAGGGGACGTGGGTGACGTCGCCGGGCAGCGGCCGGAAGGGGTCCTGCTTGGCGGGCTGGCCGGTGAGGGCCAGCGCGCCCATGGTGCGGCCGTGGAAGCCGCCGTCCGTGGCGACGACATGGGTCCGCCCGGTCAGCCGGCCGATCTTGAAGGCGGCCTCGTTGGCCTCGGCGCCGGAGTTGCAGAAGAAGACCCGGCCCTCGCGGCCGAAGAGCGTCAGCAGCCGCTCGGCGAGCGCGAGCGTGGGCTCGGCCATGAAGAAGTTGGAGATGTGGCCGAGGGAGCCGATCTGCCGCCTGACGGCCTCGACGATCGCGGGGTGCGCGTGGCCGAGGGCGTTGGTGGCGATGCCGCCGACGAAGTCCAGGTAGCGGGTGCCGTCGGCGTCCCAGACCGCCATGCCCTCACCGCGGACGAGGGGCAGCCGCGGGGTGCCGTAGTTGTTCATGAGCGCGCCCTGCCATCGCGCGGTCATCTCCTGGTTGCTCATGACTCCCCCTCGGTGTCCGAGTCGGGCACGACCATGGTGCCGATGCCCTCGTCCGTGAAGATCTCCAGCAGGATCGAGTGCTGGACGCGGCCGTCGATGACGCGGGCCGTCGTCACGCCGTTGCGCACGGCGTGCAGGCAGCCCTCCATCTTCGGGACCATGCCGGAGCTCAACTCCGGCAGCAGCTTCTCCAGTTGGGAAGCGGTGAGGCGGCTGATCACCTCGTCGGAGTTCGGCCAGTCCTCGTAGAGACCCTCGACGTCGGTGAGGACCATGAGGGTTTCGGCGCCCAGTGCCGCAGCGAGTGCCGCAGCCGCCGTATCAGCATTGACGTTGTAGACATGTCCGTCGTCCTGGGAACGGGCGATCGACGACACGACCGGGATGCGGCCGTCGGCGAGCAGCGCCTCGATCGCGCCGGTGTCGATGTCGGTGATCTCGCCGACGCGGCCGATGTCGACGCGCTCGCCGTCGATCTGAGGGGTGTGCTTGGTGGCGGTGATGGTGTGCGCGTCCTCACCGGTCAGGCCGACGGCGAGCGGGCCGTGCTGGTTGAGCAGCCCGACCAGCTCGCGCTGCACCTGCCCGGCCAGCACCATCCGTACGACGTCCATGGCGTCCTCGGTGGTGACGCGCAGGCCGGCCTTGAACTCGCTGACGATGCCGTGCCGGTCGAGGGCGGCGCTGATCTGCGGGCCGCCGCCGTGCACGACGACCGGCTTGAGGCCGGCGTGGTGGAGGAAGACGACATCCTTGGCGAAGGCGGCCTTCAGCTCCTCGTCGACCATGGCGTTGCCGCCGAACTTGATGACGACGGTCTTGCCGTTGTGCCGGGTCAGCCAGGGCAGCGCCTCGATGAGGATCTGCGCCTTGGGCAGCGCGGTGTGCTTCCGGGTGGATGTCATGACGAGTAGGCGCTGTTCTCGTGGACGTAGTCGGCGGTGAGGTCGTTGGTCCAGATCGTGGCGGTCTGTTCGCCCGCGGCGAGGTCGGCGACGATGTGCACCTCGCGGTAGCGCATGTCGACCTTCTCGCGGTCCTCGCCGACGGAGCCGTTCTTGCAGACCCACACGCCGTTGATGGCGACGTTGAGCCGGTCCGGCTCGAAGGCGGCGGCGGTGGTGCCGATCGCGGACAGGACGCGGCCCCAGTTGGGGTCCTCGCCGTGGATGGCGCACTTGAGGAGGTTGTTGCGGGCGATGGTGCGGCCCACCTCGACGGCGTCGTCCTCGGTCGCGGCGTTGATCACCTCGACCTTGATGTCCTTGCTGGCGCCCTCGGCGTCGCCGATGAGCTGCCGCCCCAGGTCGGCGCAGACGGTGCGGACGGCCTCGGCGAACTCGGCGTACTCCGGGGTGACGCCACAGGCGCCGGAGGCCAGCAGCAGGACCGTGTCGTTGGTGGACATGCAGCCGTCGGAGTCGACCCGGTCGAAGGTGACCCGGGTCGCGTCGCGCAGGGCCCGGTCCAGGGTGTCGCTGTCGAGGTCGGCGTCGGTGGTGACGACGACCAGCATGGTGGCGAGGCCGGGGGCGAGCATGCCGGCGCCCTTGGCCATGCCGCCGACGGTCCATCCGTCCTTCGTCACCACGGAGGTCTTGTGGACCGTGTCGGTGGTCTTGATGGCGATGGCGGCCTTCTCGCCGCCGTGCTCGCTCAGGGACGCGGCCGCCGTTTCGACCCCGCTGAGGACCTTGTCCATGGGGAGCAGCAGGCCGATGAGGCCGGTGGAGCACACGGCCACCTCGCCGGCGCCGCAGCCGATCACCTCGGCGGCCTTCTCGGCGGTGGCGTGGGTGTCCTGGAAGCCCTTGGGGCCGGTGCAGGCGTTGGCACCGCCGGAGTTGAGGACGACGGCGGTGAGCTGCCCGGACTTCAGGACCTGCTCGGACCACAGCACGGGGGCGGCCTTGACGCGGTTGGAGGTGAAGACGCCGGCGGCGGCGCGGCGGGGGCCGGTGTTGACCACGAGGGCCAGGTCGGGGTTGCCGTTCTCCTTGATCCCGGCGGCGATGCCCGCGGCCGTGAATCCCTTCGCTGCCGTCACACTCACGGCGCAACTCCGATCGTCGTCAGCCCCGTGGTCTCGTCGAGCCCGAGGGCGATGTTCATGCTCTGTACGGCACCGCCCGCGGTGCCCTTGGTCAGGTTGTCGATGGCACTGATCGCGATGATCCGCCCGGCGGCCTCGTCGTACGCGACCTGCACCGACACGGCGTTGGAACCGTGGACGGACGCGGTCGCCGGCCACTGGCCCTCGGGCAGCAGGTGGACGAAGGGCTCGTCGGCGTAGGCCTTGGCGTAGGCGGCGCGGACGGATTGCGCGGTGACGCCGGGGAGGGCCTTCGCGCTGCACGTGGCGAGGATGCCGCGGGGCATCGGCGCGAGGGTCGGCGTGAAGGAGACCGAGACCCGCTCGCCCGCCGCGCCGCTGAGGTTCTGGATCATCTCCGGGGTGTGCCGGTGGCCGCCGCCGACGCCGTACGGCGTCATGGAGCCCATGACCTCGCTGCCCAGCAGGTGCGGCTTGGGCGCCTTGCCCGCGCCGGAGGTGCCGGAGGCGGCGACGATCACGGCCTCGGGCTCGGCGAGCTGGGCGGCGTACGCCGGGAAGAGGGCGAGGGAGACCGCGGTGGGGTAGCAGCCCGGGACCGCGATGCGCTGGGCCCCGGCCAGCGCGGCGCGGCCGCCCGGAAGCTCGGGGAGGCCGTACGGCCAGGTGCCGGCGTGCGGGGAGCCGTAGAACGTCTCCCAGTCGGCGGCGTCCTTCAGCCGGAAGTCGGCGCCCATGTCGACGACGAGGACGTCCGGGCCGAGCTGCTCGGCGACGGCGGCGGACTGGCCGTGCGGCAGGGCGAGGAAGACGACGTCGTGCCCGGCGAGGGTGCCGGCGCTGGTCTCGGCGAGGGTGCGGTCGGCGAGCGGCAGCAGGTGCGGCTGGAGCGCGCCCAGCTTCTGGCCCGCGTTGGAGTTGCCGGTGAGGGCGCCGATCTCGATCTCGGGATGGGCCAGGAGCAGGCGCAGCAGCTCCCCGCCTGCGTATCCGCTCGCTCCGGCGACTGCCGCGCGTACTGCCATGGAATCCTCCCTCGTGGATGGCATGACTATACGCAGCATTGCACGTTTATGCAACGCCATGAATCACTATGCGGACGGCGGCGGAGCGGGAGGCGGCGAAGGACTTCGCGCTGCGGGTGATCGCGCGCGCGGCGCGGCGGGGGCTCAGCGTGCCGCCGTACTGGGCTCACCGAGCGCGAGCCCGGGGCGTGGCGCAGGCCGGTGCGGCGCTCGTCGAGGTCGCGCCCGGCGCGGTGGACGGCGCGCCCGCCCGCCCTCGGGCGGCCGGCCCCTTCGGATGACGGCTCGCGTGCCGGGCCTTGCGTTGGAGCGTGCTCCAACTCCTACTGTTCTGGTCATGACCAACCAGCACAGCACCACCCGTGACGAGCGCTTCACCCATGGCCTGGAGGTTCTCAGGCGTGTCGACGGCGAGGGCGGCCAGCGGGTCATCGACTCGCTCGCCGAGATCAGCCCCGAGCTCGGCCACCAGATCGTCGCCTGGGGCTTCGGGGAGATCTACGACCGGCCGCAGCTCGCGCCGCGCGACCGCCAGCTGGTCACCCTCGGCATGCTCACCGCGCTCGGCGGCTGCGAACCCCAGCTGGAGGTGCACGTCAACGCGGCCCTGAACGTGGGCCTCACGCCCGAGCAGATCGTCGAGGCGATGCTGCACTCCGCCGGGTACTGCGGTTTCCCCCGGGCCCTGAACGCCACGTTCGTCGCGAAGAAGGTGTTCGCGGAGCGGGGGCTGCTGCCCGTCGGCCAGCAGCCCCCGCAGGAATCCCCCGCCGCCTCGGCGTGACGGGCGGGGTCCCGGCTACCTCTGCCTGATCCGCAGGAAGGTGACCGAGTTCGCCGGGAAGGTGTACGTGAATCTCGCGGCGACCCCCGTCACCGTCGACGTCACCGGGGTGACCGGCGTGTTCGTCTCGCTGTTCACCGCGTCCGGCGCCGCCGCGAGGGTCGTGGCCGTCGCCCGGGAGGCGACCTTCGCCCCGCCCAGGTCGAGCGCGGTGCGGGCGGCCGTGTCCTGGGCGTTGACCACCTTGACGATCAGGTCACCGGTGGCCGCGTCCCGCGTCACGACCTGACGGAACGGCTCGGCCGGCTTGTCGTCGGTGAAGCTGCCCCACTGCTGCCCGTCCAGGAAGAGGGTGACCTGGCGGCCGCGCACCTTGATGTCGAGGTCGTAGGCGCGGCCCGTGTCGATGGACCCGGGCTTGGTGAGCAGTGTGCTCTTGCGGCCGTCGGTGGCCTGCTCGACGGCGGACTGGGTGTTGTTCCAGCCGCCGAGGTTCCACCAGTAGTAGTTGCCCGTGTCCTTGACGCCGAAGGCGACGAGGAAGCCCTCCTTGCCGGACTTCTTGGTGGCCTTCACGTGCAGGTCGTAGTCGTGCCAGGCGGGGTCGCCGGCCTGGACCATGGTGTTCTCGGCCGTCGCGTCCGTCTGCAGGTACTGGCCGTCCTGGACGGTCCAGCTGCCGCCCCCGGTGTGGGTCCACTGCGACGCGTCACCGGAGAAGTCGTCACCGAACAGGGCGCTGCCGTCGGCCGCGCTGACCCTCACATCGTCGTACGCCGCGCTGGTCGCCCAGGTCGACAGGCCGATCGCGCCGGTGATCGGGCCGCTCACGTTCGGCGTGCCCGAGGCCGCCGACGGGACGACCCGGTCGCCGGTGTTGTTCATGAACAGCTTCTGGACCTCGTAGTTGGCCGAGCCCCAGGAGGCGTGGTTGTTGAACCACACCAGGTCGGGCCGCCACTGCACGGCGTCCTCGTTGGCGAACAGCGGCGCGTAGGACGCGAGCTTGACGACGTCGGCGTTGCGTTCCAGGCCGGTCATGTACGCGGCCTCGGACAGGGCGTTCTGCCAGGCGTTGCCCTGGGAGGCGTACTCGCCGAGGAAGACCTTCGGCCCCTGGCGGTCGTAGGAGTCGTAGCGGTCGTTGTTCTGCAGGAACCACTGCGGGCTGTTGTAGTAGTGCTCGTCGACCAGGTCGACGTGGCCCTCGCGGTTCAGCTTCCAGGCGGTGTCGAAGGTGGTGCCGCTGTCGTCCGGGCCCGAGTTGGAGATCACCTTCACGTCCGGGTACGCCGCCTGGATCGCGGTGCGGAACTGCTGGAAGCGGGCGAAGAACTCGTTCGGCAGGTTCTCCTCGTTGCCGACCTCGAGGTGGGTGAGGTGGAAGGGCTTCGGGTGGCCCATCCGGGCCCGGACCTTGCCCCAGGGGGAGGTGGCCGGGCCGTTGGCGAACTCGATCAGGTCGAGGGTGTCCTGGATGTGCCGCTTGAGCAGCGCGTCGTCCACGACGGCCTTGTTCTGGCCGCAGCCGGTCACCAGGGCGGGCACCACGGGCAGCGGCATGGCGCCGATGTCCTCGGCGAAGCGGAAGTATTCGTAGTAGCCGAGTCCGTAACTCTGGTTGTAGCCCCAGAAGTTGGCGTTGGTGGCCCGCTGCTCGACCGGCCCGACGGTGTCCTTCCACTGGTAGGCGCGGTTGCGCTGCCAGTCGGAGGCCTCGCTGTAGTCCTGCATGGAGCCGGTGTTGACCAGGCAGCCGCCGGGGAAGCGGACGAAGCCCGGGTGCAGCGCCGCGACCTTCTCGGCCAGGTCCTTGCGCAGCCCGTTGGGCTCGTGCCGGTAGGTGTCGCGGGGGAAGAGCGAGACCATGTCGAGCGCGGCGGCGTCCGAGGTGGCGACGGTGAGCCGGCCGTAACTGCTGGTGCGGCCGGCGGTGAAGGTGGCGGTGTACTTGGCCCAGCCGCCCCGGACGGCGGCCTTGCGGGCGCTCGCCAGCGGGCCGGCGGTGTCCTGGAGGCCGACGGTGAGGGTGGTGCCGCTCGCGGCGCGGGCCCAGACCGAGAAGTCGTACTTCTGGCCGGCCTCGACGCGGATGCCCGTGTTGTAGCCGGCGTTGGTGACCGAGGAGCCGGCCGCCAGGGAGAGGTAGGTGCGGTTGCGGTCGTTCAGGCGGCCGTCGTCGTCGAGCGTCTGCGCGCTGCCGTCGACCGTCCAGGCGGTGAGCGGGGTGTAGGAGCGGTTGTCGGCGGTGGAGTACTCGAAGGACCGGTTCTGCACGAGTTCGGCGTACAGACCGCCGTCGGCGGCGCGGTTGATGTCCTCGAAGAAGACGCCGTACATCGTGTCGTCGATCGCGGCGCCCCGCGCGGCGGGGTCGACGGTGATCGTGTAGTCGGTGACCGGGGCGGCCTGCGCGTCGACCGGCAGCAGCGCCGACGCCGCCAGCAGGGCGGTGACGCCGAGACCGAGTCTGAAGCGGGTGCGTGGCATGGATACTCCGCGGCTCTTGCTCCGGGGGAGATGTTCGAAATATCAGACGATGATCATCACTTCGAACGGCAAGATAGGGAGGGGGCGCGTACGCGTCAATGGGTCGTGCGGCAACCACGGAGAACGGCGTGATGGGTGAGTTCTGGCCGGTTCCTGACGTACTGGCCTACCTGGCCGGGAACTGGCAGGTCGAACGGTCGGTGCGCGACCTGGCGAGCGGCGCCGAGGGCCGGTTCACGGGCACGACGGCCTTCGAACGGCTCGACGGCCGGGGGCTGCTGCACGTCGAGTCCGGCACGTTCCTCTGGCAGGGCGTCGCCCGCCCCGCCGAGCGCACACTGCGGTTCCTGCCCGGCGGCGCCCCCGGCACGGCCGAGGTGCGCTTCGCCGACGGCCGGTTCTTCCACGACCTGGACCTCACCGACGGCCGGCATGTCGCCGGCCATCCGTGCGCGGCCGACCTCTACCGGGGCGAGTTCACCGTGCGCGACGCCGGGGAGTGGCGGACGGTGTGGCGGGTGCGCGGCCCCGCCAAGGACCTGGTGCTGACCACGGACTACAGCCGCACCGGCTGAGCCGGCCACGCGGCGAGCAGCCGGCGCGACGGCGGCACGTCAACCGAAGCTGAGCGCCATCCACTGGTCCGGCCGGTCCAGTGGCCGGAAACCGATCTTCTCGTAGACCCCGTGCGCATCGTGCGTGGCGAGCAGGATCCGCTTCATACCGTACGGCCGCAGGTGCTCGCGTACGGCGGAGACCAGCGCCGTACCGATGCCCTTGCCGCGCACCGAGCGGTCGACGTACACGTCGCACAGCCAGGCGAAGGTGGCCCCGTCGGTGATGACGCGGGCGTAGGCGACCTGCTCCCCCGACGCGATGTCGTACACGCCGAAGTTGAGCGAACCCGCGATGGCGCTCTCCTGCTTCTCGCGCGCCCGGCCGAGCGCCCAGTAGGCGTCCGTGGACAGCCAGTGGTGCACGCGGGCGACGTCGAGACGGGCGGGGTCGGTGGAGATCTCGTAGCCCTCGGCGAGCGGCGGGGTGTCGGTCATGACGGGATCCTGGCAGAGCGGACGGGCCCTCACCACGGAGTTTCGGCGGGCCGCGCGGGCCGGTTGCAGTCGGCCCGGACGCTGCCCACACTGGTGTGGTCGGTGCTGCCGCTCCCCCACGTGGTGAGGAGGCCCCCCACGATGCACGCAACCGAGGGCGACCAGCTTGTCCAGCACGGCAGGGTGGTCGGTCAACACGACAAGGTCGGCGAGATCGTCGAGGTCCTGGGCCAGGAGGGCAGCCCGCCCTACCGCGTCCGCTTCGACGACGGCCACGAGGGCGTGTGCTCGCCCGGCCCGGACACCGAGATCCGCCACAGGGCGACCGGCATGCCCGCCATGCCCGAGATGCCGAAGATGCCGTAGCAGAAGCCAAGCCGCAGGTCAGCGCGGGGGACTCGCCGGCTGCCCGTAGTGGTCGGCGACGACCCGCGTCATCGCGCCGAGCGGATCCGCGGCGACCTCTTTCGCGGCGAAGAAGACGTGCCCGCGCACCTGCGGGTACTTCTTCGCCAGCGTCAGATGGCGGGACAGCTCCGCCGGGTCCTGCCAGGCGGCGGGCTGGGCGGGGTCCCCCACCTTGTACAGCGCCTCCCCCGCGTACAGCTTCGTCGCGCTGCCGTCGGCGACGCCGGCCCACCACGGCACCAGCGTGGCGTAGTCGGCGGCGGCCTGGCCGATGTTCCAGTACAGCTGCGGCACGATGTAGTCGATCCAGTTCTCGCGCACCCAGTTGCGGGTGTCCGCGTACAGGTCGTCGTAGGACTGCACACCGCCCTGCGTGTCCGAACCCGCCGGGTCGGTGGACGCGTTGCGCCACACCCCGAACGGGCTGACCCCGAACTGCGCGGCGGGGCGGACCTGCCTGGTGCGCGAGCCCATCTCCCGGATCAGGGTGTCGATGTTGTGGCGGCGCCAGGCGGCGCGGCTCGGGAAGCCGCCGCCGTACGCGTCGTAGGCGTCGTCGTCGTCGAAGGTCTCCCCGGCCACCGGGTAGGGGTAGAAGTAGTCGTCGAAGTGGACCGCGTCGAGCGGGTAGCGGCGCACCGCGTCGAGCATCGCGTCCTCGACGAAGGTCCGCACCTCGGGCAGTCCGGGGTTGTAGTAGAGCCTGCCGCCGTAGGTCACCACCCAGTCGGGATGCCTGCGGGCGGGGTGCCCGGCCACGAGCGCGCCCGGATCGGTGTGGTTGGCGATGCGGTACGGGTTGAACCAGGCGTGCAGCTGAAGCCCACGGGCGTGGGCCTCGGTGACCGCCGTGCCGAGCGGGTCCCAGCCGGGGTCCTTCCCCTGCGTCCCGGTCAGGTACTGCGACCACGGTTCGTACGGCGAGGGCCACAGCGCGTCGGCCGTCGGCCGCACCTGGAAGATCACCGTGTTCAGCCGCCGCCGGACCGCCGCGTCCAGGTGGGCGAGCAGCTCGGAGCGCTGCCGCGCCGCGCTCAGCCCCGGCTGCGAGGGCCAGTCACGGTTTTCCACAGTGGCCAGCCATACGCCCCGCATCTCGGCGGTGGCCCGCGCGTGGCCCCGCGCCGGTGCCGCGCCGAGCGCCAGCGTCGACAGCGCGGCCGCCGCGAACGCCCGCCTCGTCAGTCGTCCCATCGCGTGAACCTCTACCTCCTGCGTCCGTCCGGTCACGGATCGTCACCGGGAGTTCAGGATGCCGCACCCCGTCGATCGATCATCGATACTTCGCGGTAACGTGCACGATCGGAGCAGGCGTCCGGACCCGGCGTCCTGCCGAGCAGGCGTCCGACCCGGAGGTCCTGCCCAGTGCCGTGGATCAGCGAAAGGGACGATGTGACGGACTTCCCATCGGCAGACATCTCGCGCGTCGGAATCGTCGGCTGCGGCCAGATGGGCGCGGGTATCGCCGAGGTGTGTGCGCGCGCCGGTCTGGACGTGAAGGTCGCCGAGACCAACGGCGAGGCCCTGGAGTTCGGCCGTACCCGGCTGTTCAACTCCCTGGCCAAGGCCGCCGAGCGCGGAAAGATCACCGAGGAGGAGCGGGACGCGACCCAGGCGCGGCTGAGCTTCACCACCGACCTCGGCGAGTTCGCCGACCGTGACCTCACGATCGAGGCGGTCGTGGAGAACGAGCAGGTGAAGACCGAGATCTTCCAGGTGCTCGACCAGGTGGTGACCCGCCCGGACGCGATCCTGGCGTCCAACACGTCCTCGATCCCGCTGGTGAAGCTGGCGGTCGCCACCGCGCGCCCCGACCACGTCGTCGGCATCCACTTCTTCAACCCGGCCCCGGTGCAGAACCTGGTCGAGCTGGTCCCGGCGCTGACGACGTCCGAGGGCACGCTGAGCCGCGCGCAGATCTTCGCGGAGAAGGTGCTGGGCAAGCACACCATCCGGGCCCAGGACCGCTCCGGGTTCATCGTGAACGCGCTGCTGGTGCCCTATCTGCTCTCCGCGATCCGCATGTTCGAGTCGGGCATCGCCGGGCGCGAGGACATCGACAACGGCATGGAGATGGGCTGCGCCCACCCGATGGGCCCGCTGAAGCTCGCGGACCTCATCGGTCTGGACACCGTCGTGTCGATCGCGAACTCGATGTACGCCGAGTACAAGGAGCCGCTGTACGCCGCTCCCCCGCTGCTCCAGCGCATGGTCGAGGCGGGCCGGCTCGGCCGCAAGACCGGCTCCGGCTTCTACACCTACGGCTGATCACTCCGGCTTCCGCACCCGCGGCTGGTCACTCCGGCTGCCGATCCTGCGGCCGGTCACTCCGGCTTCCGATCCTGCGGCTGATTACTCTGCGCGACGCCGAGCGGGCCCGGCACCTTCGGGGGTGCCGGGCCCGTCCGTTTCACACACCGTGTGCGCGCCGGGCACGCATATGCCCCTCGCACACTCTCCCCCTGCGCCCACCAGGCGAGTTCACTCTTCATGCGCATGCAAGGGACGCACCCCGCCTCCCTTCGACCACGGAAAGGAGTGGACACGTGAGCGCCGACTCCGGCCATCCCGTCGCCCCAGGAGACCTCGCAGAGTTACGACGCCGGCTCGACGTGGCGTACGCGCGCGTCGAGGGCGGGCTGGCCCTGCTCAGCCATCGCACCGAGGAGACCGCGAAGGAGCTGGACGAGCTGAACAGCCGGCTCGCCAGCCTGGAACACGCCCGCTGGCCGCTGCCCTCGGTGGCCGCCGTCACGGCCCTGGGCGCGTTGGTCGTGGCCGTCTGGCAGGTGCTGGCCCGCTAGCCCGCCGGCCCGCCGACCCGCCGGCTCGCTAGCCCTCGGTGAGCCTGAGGTGGTGCAGCAGGAGTAACGCGGCCGCCATGTTGGCGGCCGGGACCTCCCCACGGGCGATCAGGTCGGGGACGAGTTTGAGGGGGACCCATTCCCGGCGGTCCGACTCGAAGTCGTCCACGGGATGCCCGACGTACTCGCCCCGCTCGGACCAGTAGACGTGGTGCCGGGCGTCGGTGAGGCCGTTGGACGGCTCCACGCTCATCAGGTGGTGCAGGGGCCCCGGCCGCCAGCCGGTCTCCTCCTCCAGTTCGCGGGCGGCCGCGGCGGCGATGTCCTCGCCGTTCTCCACGACGCCGGCCGCCAGTTCCCATCCCCAGCTGTCGGTGATGAAGCGGTGGCGCCACAACAGCAGTACCTCATCCGCGTCGTTGACGATGGTGGCCACCGCCACCGGACACATCCGGATCAGGAAGTGGTCGAGATGCCGGCCGTCCGGCAGCTCGACATCAGCGAGATTGACACTGAACCACCGGTTTGCATACACGGGTTGTTCGTTTTGTTTCGTCCACTGCACGGTTCTGCCGCCTTCCGTCGGGTAAGGGGCAATATCGCAGCAGGGACTTCTCACGCCCACAGTGCCGGAACCGGAGCGGGCGGCAGCGCCGGCGGCCGGGCGGGCATCACAGCGGCACGCGCAGGGCCCCGTCGATGAGTTCGGCCGCCTCGGCGGTACCCGCACAGCCGCTGCGCGCCAGGTGCTCGCGCACCGCTCTGAGCCGGTCGCGCAGCCGCTGGGACTCCATCCCGCGGGCCTGCTCGGCCATCTGCACGGCCGTCGCCACCGCCTTGTCGGCGTTGCCCTGGCGCAGCTCGATCGTGCTGAGCATGGCCAGCCGGTGCACCCGGCCGCGGTCGTGGGCGGGGTTGTCCACGGCCGCCGCCGCGTGTTCCGCCGCCGCCCGCACCTCACCGAGGCTCAGCAGCGCCTCCGCCACCTGGACGTTGACCAGGCCCGGCTGGACATAGCCGGTCTCGTCGGGCTCGTGACCGCGCCGGATGCGTTCGGCGGCCTGCTCGGCCCGCCGGATGCAGGACAGCGCGCTGCCGCCGTCACCGAGGTGCGCGTACGCCTTCGCCTGCATCGCGTACAGATCGGAGGCGAGCGCCGGGGTGATGTCCCGGTCGGCGGCCCTGAGCGCGGCCTCGGCGAAGGCCACGGCCTGCCGGTACTCCCGCATGAACAGCGACTGGTTGACCAGCAGCGCTATCACATACGCCCCGAGCCCCCGGTCGTTGCTGGCCTTGGCGAGCCGCAGCGCCTGGTGGAAGTAGCGCTGGGCGAGGCCGTGCGCGTCGGAGTCGTAGGCGCAGATGCCGGCGACGGCCACCAGACCGCCGGTGGCGCGGTGCAGCTGGCGGCCGGTCGCGTCGGTGTAGCCGCCGCGCAGCAGCGGCGCGGCCTCGGCGTTGAGGAACCCGACGATCCGCGAGCGGGTCGCGACACCGCCGGTCTTGCGGTACATCTGCTCGTAGTGCGCGCGGGCGGCGCGCAGCATCTCGATGTCGGCCGGGGTGACCCGGTGCCGGCCACCGCGCGAGACGTCCACGTCCTCCGGCGGGTTCTCCCACTCCCACACCGGCATCACGGCCGGCGTGCCGGTGACCGCGGGGGCGCCCATCAGGTGGGGGCGCTGCTGCTCGTCGGACCGCCACAGGGCGGTGGCCCGCTCCACGAAGCCGGACAGGGAGGCGCCGTGCGGGGTGTGCGGCTCGCCCGGGACGCCGAGCCCGATGTCGTCGAGCGTGACGGGGCGCCGCAGCCGGGCCGCGAGCACCTCGCAGATGAGGTCGGGTACCTGGCCGCGCGGCCGCTGGCCCTTCAACCAGCGGGCCACGGCGGTGTGTTCGTAGCGCAGGGCCAGTCCGCGGGCCCGGCCGGCCTGGTTGACGTGCGCGGCCAGGCCGGCGTGCGAGATGCCCGCCTCGTCCAGGATCGCGTCGAGCAGTGTGTTGGGCTGCATGGGTGGCCCCCCGGTGGCTCGGTGCCCGACAGAGTAGTGCGTTCCGCTTCACACGGGGTGTGTTCCAAGTACGCGTATCCAGGGTGTGCGCGCGGTGTCGCTCCGCGTGTTCGGCGGGGTTTCATGAGTCGCCTCGCAAGAGGCCCGGCCGGGCCTCCGGCTCCCCCTCTTCAAGCGGTGGCCCGGCCGGCGGCGTGGCGGTGCGATTCAGCGCCGCTGGGCAACCGGTGGTTCGTCGGGTGCGGGTGCGCGGTGGCTGGTCGCGCAGTTCCCCGCGCCTGTGGAGGCCGGCTGCTGCAGCCGTTCGTTTCTGAGGACGAGCAGGGCGATGTCGTCCGTCGGGGTGCCCGCCGTGTGTCGTAGCAGTGCCGCGAGAAGCGTCCGCAGAACCCTCTCCGGGGTGATCGGCGATGCCCGGACCGCTCCGGCCAGCGCCGCCCGTAACGGGAAGAAACGGCCCTTGCGGTCGCGTGCGTCTTCCGCGCCGTCGGTGAAGAGGACGAGCATCTCGCCCCGCAGCAGGGGGCCGCAGTCCAGGACCGGAAGAGTGGCCGGGAGCGGGAACGGGCCCAGTGGGGGCAGCGGACCGGACCGGGCCAGCGGTTCGACGCACGGGCCGCTGAGGCGGTAGGGCCAGGGGTGGCCGCAGTTGAGGGCGTGGACCTGGCCGTCACGGCCGATCTCCAGGAGCAGGACGGTGACGAACTCCTCGGCCACCGGGGCGTCGGGAGCCGCCTGACCCGCCGAGGGATGCTCGGCGCGGGCGCGCTCGCGCAGGTGCCGGGCCAGCGCCCGGTCCAGGCGACGCAGGACGCCGCCCAGGTCGGGCTCGTCGTGCGCGGCCTCGCGGAAGCTGCCGAGGACCGCGGCGACCGTGGCGAGCGCCGCGAGTCCGTGCCCGCGCACGTCGCCGATGACGGCACGGACGCCGTGCTCGGTGGCGACGACCTCGTACAGATCACCGCCGACACAGGCGCCGCGCTCGGCGGAGAGCTGGGCGGCGGCGAGATGCAGACCGTCGAGGCGGGGCGGAAGCGGCCGGACCAGTACGCGCTGGGCGGCGCGGGCGATACGGCGTATCTGCCGCAGCTCCTTGAGCAGCGTGCCGCGGACGTGGGCGACGATCCCCGTGCCGACGGCGAAGAAGACGGCGCTGGTGGCGATCCGCGCGCCGAACCCGTCCTGCTGGGCCAGCGGGCAGGCCAGCTTGTAGGTGACCGCCACGGCGCCCCAGGCGGTGGGCAGCCCGAGTGCGGCGGTCCGGCGCAGCGGCGCCCTGATGCGGAACATGTCGTTGGCCCCCCAATCAGGCCCTGACAGCGCGATCGGACCGGCCCCGAAAGGCCGGTCCGATTCTGTCGCCGCACGACCCGGAAGGGCTGGATCCGCCGGATACCTCACCCGTACGAGTGAGGTGACCGCGGCCGGGTCAGGGGCGCGGGGAGCTGCGCGGCCAGCCACGACGAGAGCCGCACCCGGCAGATCACACAGCCCCCCACGGCGGCTAGCCGCGCAGCACAGCCCCCGTACGCTCAGCGGCCAGCGCGACGGCCGCGTCCCGAGCGGCCGACGCCTCATCCACCGTCAGCGTCCGGTCAGCCGCGCGGAAGCGCAGCGCGTACGCCAGCGACTTCTTGCCGTCGCCGAGCTGCTCGGCGTTCTCGTACACGTCGAACAGCCGGATGTACTCGAGGAGTTCACCCGCGCCCTCGCGCAGCGCGGCCTCGACCTCGGCGGCCGGGACCGGCTTGTCGACGACGAGGGCGACGTCCTGCGTGGCGACCGGGAACGTGGAGATCCGGGGCGCCTGCGGGGTGTCGTCGCCGGCCTGCTCCAGCGCGTCGAGGTTCAGCTCCATCGCGCAGGTGCGTTCCGGCAGGCCGAGGGCCTTCACCACGCGCGGGTGCAGCTCACCGGCGTGACCGATGACCTGTTCCTCGCCGTCGGCCACGACGGCCAGCTCGGCGCAGCGGCCGGGGTGCCACGGGCCGTACGCGCCCTTGCGGACGATCAGCTCGGCGCCGGCCTCACGGGCGACGGCCCGCGCGGCCTCGACCGCGTCGGCCCAGCCGGCCGGGCGGCCCGCACCCCACCAGCCGGCCTGCTCGCGGGCGCCCGCGAGGACGGTGGCGACGTGGCGCGGCTGCTCGGGCAGCGCGGCGTCGAGCTCGGCGATCTCCTCGTCGGTGGGGCGCCGGTCCACCGGCAGCGCGGCGGCGGTCTTCCGCTCGGCGCGCGGGTGGAAGACCAGGCCGGTCTCGAAGAGGGCGAGGTCGTGCGAGCCCCGGCCGTCGTTGCGGCGCAGGGCGCCCAGCAGGCCCGGCAACAGCGACGTGCGGAGGGCGGGCTCCTCGTCGTTGAGCGGGTTGGTGAGCTTGACGACGCGGCGGGCCGGGTCGTCGGCCTCGAGGCCGAGCTGGTCGAAGACCTGCTCCGAGACGAACGGGTAGTTCGGCGCCTCGACGTAGCCCGCCCCGGCCAGGGCGCGGCCGACGCGGCGGTGCAGGCGCTGGCGGTGGGTGAGGCCGCGGCCGGACGGCGGCTTGGGCAGCGTGGAGGGCAGGTTCTCGTAGCCCTCCAGCCGGATGACCTCTTCGGCGAGGTCGTTCGGGTCGGTGAGGTCGGGCCGCCAGGACGGGACGGTGACGATCAGCTCGTCCTGCCCGTAGACGTCGCAGCCGATCTCCTGGAGGCGGCGCACGACGGTCTCGCGGCCGTAGGTGACGCCCGCGACCTTGTCCGGGTGGTCGGCCGGGATGGCGATGGTGCGCGGCGCGGAGGGCGCGAGGACCTCGGTGACGCCCGCCTCGGCGGTGCCGCCCGCGAGGATCACCAGCAGGTCGACCGTGCGCTGCGCGGCAGCTGCGGCGGCCGCGGGGTCGACGCCGCGCTCGAAGCGGCGGGAGGCCTCGGAGGAGAGCTTGTGGCGCCGGGCCGTGCGCGCGATGGAGACCGCGTTGAAGTGGGCGGCTTCGATCACGACGTCCGTGGTGGCGTTCTCCACGTCCTCGTGGTCGGCGATCTCGGTGTTGGCGCCGCCCATGACGCCGGCGAGGCCGATGGGGCCGCGCTCGTCGGTGATGACGAGGTCCTCGGCGTCCAGCGTCCGGGTCACGCCGTCGAGGGTGACGAGCTTCTCGCCCGCCTCCGCGCGCCGCACGCCGATGGTGCCCTGGACGAGCTTGCGGTCGTAGGCGTGCAGCGGCTGGCCGAGCTCCATCATCACGTAGTTGGTGACGTCGACGGCGAGCGAGATCGGGCGCATGCCGGCCTTCTGCAGGCGGCGCTGGAGCCAGATCGGCGAGCGGGCCTCGGGGGTCAGGCCGGTCACGGTGCGCGCGGTGAAGCGGTCGCAGCCGATCGGGTCGGTGACCTGCACCGGGTAGCCGAAGGCGTTCGGGGCGGGCACGTCGAGCAGCGCCGGGTCGCGCAGCGGCAGGCCGTAGGCGATGGCGGTCTCGCGGGCGACGCCGCGGATGGACAGGCAGTCGCCGCGGTTGGCGGTGACGGCGATGTCGAGGACCTCGTCGACCAGCTCCAGCAGCTCGACGGCGTCCTTGCCGATCTCGGTCTCCGGCGGCAGCACGATGATGCCGTGGCTGCCGTCGTCGCCCATGTTCAGCTCGTCGCCGGAGCAGATCATGCCGCGCGAGACCCGGCCGTAGGTCTTGCGCTCGGCGATCTGGAAGTCGCCGGGCAGCACCGCGCCGGGGAGGGCCACGACGACCTTGTCGCCGACCTGGAAGTTGCGGGCGCCGCAGATGATCTCCTGGGGCTCGCCGGTGCCGTTGGCCTGGCCGACGTCGACCGTGCAGAAGCGGATGGGCTTCTTGAAGCCCTCCAGCTCCTCGATGGTCGACACCTGGCCGACGACCAGGGGGCCCTTGAGGTCGGCGCCGAGCTGCTCGACGGTCTCCACCTCGAGACCGGCCGAGACGAGCTTCTCCTGGACGTCACGGCCGGTTTCCGTCGCCGGCAGGTCGACGTACTCCCGCAGCCAAGAAAGCGGGACCCGCATCAGATCTCCATCCCGAAGGGCCGGGTGAACCGGACGTCACCCTCGACCATGTCTCGCATGTCTTCGACGTTGTGGCGGAACATCAGCATCCGCTCGATGCCGAACCCGAAGGCGAAGCCGCTGTACTTCTCCGGGTCGACACCGCAGGCGGTCAGCACCCGCGGGTTGACCATGCCGCAGCCGCCCAGCTCGATCCAGCCCTCGGAGGAGCAGGTGCGGCAGGGGCGGTCCGGGTTGCCGACGGACTCGCCGCGGCAGACGTAGCAGACCATGTCCATCTCGGCGGACGGCTCGGTGAACGGGAAGAAGTTCGGCCGCAGCCGCGTCTTCATGCCCGCGCCGAACAGCGACTGGACCATGTGGTCCAGGGTGCCCTTGAGGTCGGCCATGGTCAGGCCCTCGTCCACGGCGAGCAGCTCGACCTGGCGGAACACCGGGGTGTGCGTGGCGTCCAGCTCGTCGGTGCGGTAGACGACACCGGGGCAGATCACGTAGACCGGCAGCTCGCGCTCCAGCAGGGAGCGGATCTGCACGGGCGAGGTGTGCGTGCGCAGCACCACGCCGGACTCGGTGCCGCCGTCGGGGCCCTGCACGAAGAACGTGTCGGCCTCGCCGCGGGCCGGGTGGTCCGGGCCGATGTTGAGCGCGTCGAAGTTGAACCACTCGGCCTCGGCCTGCGGGCCCTCGGCGACCTCGTAGCCCATGGCCACGAAGATGTCCTCGATGCGCTCGGACAGCGTGGTGAGCGGGTGGCGGGCGCCGGCCGGCACGCGGTCGAACGGCAGCGTGACGTCCGCGTCCTCCTCGACCAGCACGCGCGCGTCCCGCTCGGCCTCCAGCTCGCCCTGGCGGGCGGCGAGGGCCTTGTTCACCGCGCCCCGGGCCTGGCCGACCAGCTTGCCGGCGGCGGCCTTGGCGTGCGGGGGCAGCGCGCCGATCTCGCGGTTGGCGAGCGCCAGCGGGGAGGTGCCGCCGGTGTGGGCGACCTTCGCCTCCTGGAGCGCGTCGAGGGAGTCCGCGGCGGCGAAGGCGGCGAGCGCCTCGTCCCGCATGCGCTCGATCTCTTCCGGTTTCAACGCCTCGACCTCGACAGGGTCGTACGACTTGTTCGGTGCCGACATCTCTTCCCGTGCTTCCGATTGGCTGGCTGGAGGTCCCCGTGACCATGGATGGGCCGTGTGAAGGACACAAAGGTGCCAAAGGCCGAGTCTAACGGGGTGGAGGTGGACGAATGCGCCCGTGGGTCGCTAGGCGAGATACGCCGGCGCCGCCACGGGCAGCGTAAATCGGAACTCGGCGCCGCCCTGCTGGGCGCGGCCCACCGTGATCGTGCCGCCGTGGGCCTCGACGATGCCCTTGACGATGTACAGCCCGAGGCCCGTGCCGCCGCGCTTGCTGCCCCGCCAGAAGCGGGTGAAGACGCGGTTCATGGACTCCTCCGGGATGCCGGGCCCCTCGTCGCTCACCGTGACCGACGTGCCGGTCTCCTCCCCTTCGCGGGGGGACGCCGTGGCCGTGATGTCAATCGTGACGGTTCCCTCGCCGTGCCGCACGGCATTTTCGATGAGGTTGCTGAGCACCTGGTCGATCTTGTCGGGGTCGGCCCACAGGGCGGGCAGCGGCTGCTCGAGGCGCAGCAGGAAGCGGTCGGCGCGCTGGCCGGCGGCGACGTAGGCCTGGATGTGACGGCCGACGGCGGCGCCGATGTCGACGGGCTGGCGGCGCACCTCCAGCCGGCCGGAGTCGATCCGCGAGATGTCCAGCAGCTCGGCGATGAGGCGGGTGACGCGGTCGGCGTCGGCGTCGACGGTCTCCAGCATCAGCCGCTTCTGGTCGTCGGTGAAGCGTTCCCACTTGGCCAGCAGGGTCGCGGTGAAGCCCTTGACGGAGGTGAGCGGGGAGCGCAGCTCGTGCGCGACGGTGGCGATCAGCTCGGCGTGGCTGCGCTCGGTGCGGCGGCGGGCCTCGGTGTCGCGCAGCTGGACGACGACGCGCTCCACGGGCCCGGTGGGCTCGGTGCGCACATAGCGCACGGTGACGAGGATCTCGTGGCCGCCGGGCAGGAGGAGGTTGCGCTCGGGCTGCCGGGTGCGGATGGCGAGGCCGTCGTAGGGGTCGGTCAGCTGCCACCAGCGCCGCCCCTCCAGGTCCTCTAATGGCAGGGCCTTCTCCAGGGGCTGCCCGAGGGCCTCGGCGGCGGGAGTGGCGGTGATCCGCTCGGCGGCCGCGTTGAAACAGACGACACGGCCGTGCTCGTCGGCGACGACGAGGCCGTCGGGCAGGTCGTCGGGGTCGATGCCGGGCGCGGCGGGATCACCGGACGGCCGGGGCGCGGGCGCTCGCCGCACGTCCCGTGCTCCCGGTGCGCTGCTGGTGCCGACGCTCATCCCCGTATCCCACCTCTCAGGCAGCTGGGCAGCAGGCCCTCGAGCTGGTCACCCTACTAGCTCCCGGTGACGCAGCGGCACCCTCCGGAGGCGCGCTGTGCACGGGCCGACGCATACAGACATACGGCCGCGGCGGTCGCGAGGTTCAGGCTCTCGGCCTTGCCGTGGATGGGGACGCGGACGACGGCGTCGGCGAGGGCACGGGTCTCCTCCGGCAGGCCCCAGGCCTCGTTGCCGAAGACCCAGGCGGTCGGCCCGCCCATGCTGCCCTTGTCCAGCTCCTCGTCCAGGTCGCGGTCCCCGGCCCCGTCGGCGGCGAGGATGCGCACCCCGGCCGCCTTCAGGCCGTCGATGGCCTGCTCCACGGGGACGCCGACGGCGACGGGAAGGTGGAAGAGGGAGCCGACGGAGGCGCGGACGGCCTTCGGGTTGTACAGGTCGACGGAGGCGTCGGTGAGCACGACGGCCTCGGCGCCGGCGGCGTCGGCGCAGCGCAGCACGGTGCCGGCGTTGCCGGGGTCGCGGACGTGGGCGAGGACGGCGACCAGCTGCGGCCGGCGCTCGAGGATCTCCTCGAAGGGGGTGTCCAGGAACCGGCACACGCCGACGAGCCCCTGCGGGGTCACGGTGGTGGAGATGTCCTCGATGACCTGCTCGGAGGCGAGGTGGATGCGGGCGCCGGCGGTGCGGGCCTCGCCGATGATGTCGGCGTAGCGCTCCGCGGCCTCGACGGTGGCGAACAGCTCGACCAGCGTGTCCGCGTGCCCGGCCGCCTCCCGCACGGCCTGCGGCCCCTCCGCGAGGAACAGCCGCTCCTTCCCCCGGAAGTTCCGCTTGGCCAGCCGCCGAGCGGCGAGAACACGAGGGGACCGCGGAGAGATCAGCTCGGGGCTGACGGGAGGCATGCTCTTCTTCGCTTTCAGGAGAGTCTTGTCTTGGAGACGCCGGCGGGCGTCGCGCCCCGTAAGGGGCGCGGGGAACTGCGCGACCAGCCACGACGCGCCCGCGGCCGAAGGACGACACGCGCCGCCGTCAACAACAGGACCCGCAAGCTCGAAGCCTGCGGGTCCTGCGGTGAACGTCGGCTAAAGCCAGCGCAGCGTCACGCGGCCTTGGGCGCGTTGACGTCCGACGGCAGCGCCTTCTGGGCCACCTCGACCAGCGTCGCGAACGCGTTGGCGTCGTTGACGGCCAGCTCGGCCAGGATCTTGCGGTCGACCTCGATGTTCGCGGCCTTCAGACCCTGGATGAAGCGGTTGTAGGTGATGCCGTTGGCGCGGGCAGCGGCGTTGATGCGCTGGATCCACAGCTGGCGGAAGTCACCCTTGCGCTTCTTGCGGTCGTTGTAGTTGTAGACCAGCGAGTGGGTGACCTGCTCCTTGGCCTTGCGGTACAGGCGCGAACGCTGACCGCGGTAGCCGGAGGCCTGCTCGAGGATCGCCCGGCGCTTCTTGTGGGCGTTGACTGCCCGCTTGACGCGTGCCACTTGTTAACTCCTTGTAGCGGGGCCGTGGGTGTCCTCACACGGCCCGGAATCGATTGGGTCCCGGTCCAGCCGTACGGCGCTCAGTGGCGCCCGTACGTCACTTGCCGAGAAGCTTCTTGATCTTCGCGGCGTCGCCCGGGGCCATCTCGGCGTTGCCGGTGAGGCGACGCGTCACGCGGGACGACTTGTGCTCGAGCAGGTGGCGCTTGCCGGCGCGCTCACGGAGCACCTTGCCGGAGCCGGTGACCTTGAAGCGCTTGCTGGCACCGCTGTGCGACTTGTTCTTCGGCATAGCGCCGTTCTCTCCTCGTCGGTGGCGCTCCGGTGCCCGGTCGTGAAAACCGGGCACGGTGGAGCGTCGCTCTTGTATCGGTTACATCCTTGGGGACGTGTGTCCCCCGGGATCACGCCTCGGCGGAAGCCTCGGCAGGGGCCTCGTCAAGGTCCTCGACAGGGGCCTCGTCAAGGTCCTCGTCGTGGGCCTCGGCGTTCACAGCGTCCGGGTCCGCGGCGTTCTGAGACTTGCCCGGGTTCGCCTTCGCCTCGGCCTTGCGGGCCTCCTGCGCCTGGCGGGCCTCGGCCATCGCCTCGGTCTTCTTCTTGTGCGGACCGAGAACCATGATCATGTTGCGGCCGTCCTGCTTCGGGTTCGACTCGACGAAACCGAGGTCCTGGACGTCCTCCGCGAGGCGCTGCAGCAGTCGGTAGCCCAGCTCGGGCCGGGACTGCTCGCGACCACGGAACATGATCGTGATCTTGACCTTGTCGCCCTGCTTGAGGAACCGGACGACGTGACCCTTCTTGGTGTCATAGTCGTGCGGGTCGATCTTCGGCCGGAGCTTCATCTCCTTGATGACCGTGTGCGCCTGGTTCTTGCGCGCCTCACGGGCCTTCATGGCCGACTCGTACTTGAACTTCCCGTAGTCCATGAGCTTGCACACGGGCGGACGGGCGTTCGCCGCTACCTCAACCAGGTCGAGGTCGTACTCCTGAGCAAGCTCCAGTGCCTTCGCGAGCGGCACGATGCCGACCTGCTCGCCACTGGGACCGACAAGTCGCACCTCGGGAACGCGAATCCGGTCGTTGATGCGGGGCTCGGCGCTGATGGATCCTCCTCGGTTAGCACCAACGCGGCGGTCTGGCGGACAGCCGCGTATGTCTGTTTTCCTGAGACCTAACCGCGCCGAAGCAGAAAAAATGCCCCGGACGATCACAGGCGGGGCTCCTCGCACTACCGGAGCACCGCCGCGACACATCGCGGGGCGCGCTTTCGGACGACTCCATCGTCCGTACGGAACGATGGTGGCCGTCTGACCGGATGACCCGCCGTCCCGGAGGACGGTCAGGTGGGAGTTCGGAGCCTCCACTTGTGGGCCGTACACACGGTCCTGCTCATGTGCGTGTCCGGCCGGTCGTCACACAAGGTTAGCAGCTGCCCGGGGGTGGTGCGAACCGCCGTGGTCGGGGGCCTATCGTGTGGGTCATGAGTGACACCCCTCCTGAGTCCCCCGACTTCGACGCGATGACCCGCGACATCGCGGAGGTCCCCGCCGTCGAGGTGATCGTGACGGTCGCCGTCAACCTGATGAGCGCCGCCGCCGTGAAGCTCGGCCTGACGGAGGAGGGGGACGAGCACAAGGACCTGGACGAGGCCCGCAAGCTGGTGCACGCCCTCGCCGGTCTGCTCGACGCGTCCGCGACCGAGATCAGCTCCTTCCACGCGGCGCCGCTGCGCGACGGCCTGAAGTCGCTGCAGCTGGCCTTCCGCGAGGCGTCGATCGTGCCGGACGAGCCGGGCCAGGGACCGGGCGAGAAGTACACCGGCCCGGTCTACGGCTAGCAGCTCATCCGCGTACGTACAGGGGCTCGCCCGGAGGCGTGGTTCCGGCCGGCAGGAGTGCCAGGTCGAGGCCGCGCACCAGGCGGGCCCTCAGCGTTTCATCGGCGGCCAGTCGGCCGGCCACCGCGCGGGCGGCCTCGGCGGGCGCGGCGGCCGGGTCGAGGACCAGGGCGAGGGTCCCGTCGGCCTGACCTGGGCCGAGGTGGGCGCGCAGCACGGCCGGCTCCGCCGCCACGGCCGTACGGACGGCGTCGAGGACCGCCGGGTCCGCGAGCGGGTCGGTGCTGGTGCGGCCCTCGGCGAGCGCGAGCAGCGCGGAGCCGGTCAGCTCGAAGGGCACCGGCCCGGCCAGGTCGAGCACGACCGTGTCGGCCTTCTCGTGCGCGGCGGCCTGCAGCGCCTGGTGCAGGGTTACGGCGACGGGGCGGGCCGCCGGGTCCCAGCGGGCCAGGGACTCGGTGGAGGTGAACGCGGGCAGCGCGGTCCGGTGACCGGCCTTCAGGGTCGGCACGGCCATGTCGGAGGTCTTCTCGCGGCGCAGACCGTTCTCGTCCTCCTCCACCTCGCCCAGCACGGCCACCACCGGCACGAGCAGCCGGGCGCCCCTGAGCGCGGCCAGGACGGGTCCGACGGCCGTGCGGTCCTCGGCCCAGGCGGCGAGCGCGGCGCTCAGCCGGGGGTCGGCGGAGCCGTCGTCGTCGGAGAAGCCGGAGTCGGGAATGTTCTTGTTCGCCACGGTCCCGACCCTACGCGGTGGGGCCGGGACGGGGTTCACAGGGCGTCGTGCTCCTCACGCCGGCCCCGCAAGCCGTATTCCTCACGCCGGCCCGGCCGGCCGTACTCCTGGCGCCGCCCCCGCCACAGGACGACGGCGACGACCAGCAGCACTCCCCCGACGCTGCCCGCGAGCGGGGCCGCCCAGTCGCTGGTGTCGTCCTGTGCGCGGGCGGCCTCGGGGCCGTCGCCGAAGTACCGTGCGCCGTAGGCCGCCGAACGCAGCCCCTCCGGCTCGAGGGCGGCGGCGGCCTTGATGGCGGCGGCGGGGTCGACGAACCCGAAGCCGCGGGAGTCGTCGCGGCCGCCGACGGGCGCGCTGCGGGCGGTCTGCTCCAGCAGCTGCTTGATCTGCGCCGGGGTCAGCCCGGGGTGGGCGGCCTTGATCAGGGCGACGCAGCCGGAGACGAACGCGGAGGCCGCCGAGGTGCCCCAGCCCTGGTAGTAGCGGTGGTCGGGGTCGGCGATGACGATGTCGACGCCCGGGGCGCTGACGGTGGCGTACCAGCGGCGGGTGGAGAAGGAGGCGCGGGTGCCGAAGCGGTCGACGGCGGTGGCGGCGATGACGCCGGGATAGGCCGCCGGGTAGGAGACGTGGTCGCCCTTCTCGCCGCCGTTGCCGGCCGAGGCGACGACGACGGCGCCCTTCTTCAGGGCGTACTGGACGGCGTCGTCCTCTCCGGCCTCGGGGTGCGCGGAGGCGGAGTCGTCGCCGAGGGAGAGGTTGATGACGTCGGCGCCGTGGTCGGCGGCCCAGCGGATGCCCTCGGCGAGCGCGTTGCCGCGGGTGCGGCGGGCCCGGTCGCGGTCGGGGTCGCTGTCCTCCAGGATCACGCGGACGGGCAGGATTCTCGCCTTCGGGGCGATGCCCATGACGCCGTCGGCGCCGCCGGGGCCGTGGCCGTGCCCGGCGATGATGGAGGCCATCGCGGTGCCGTGCCGCGCCCAGGGCCGCTGCCCCTCCTTCGCGCCGAAACCGACGAGGTCGGTGCCGGTCAGGACGTTGCCGGCGAGGTCGGGGTGGTCGGCCTCGACGCCGGTGTCGAGGACGGCGACGGTGACGCCCGCGCCGCGCGTGGTGCGCCAGATCTGCTGGGCGTGCAGGGCGTCCAGCGCCCACTGCTGGCCCCGTATGCCGTCGGCGTGCGCGGGGGCGGCGGGCAGCAGCGCGAGGGAGCCGGCCAGCAGGCAGGCCAGCAGCCCCGTGCGGCCCGCGTGCGCGACGGTGGCGGGGCGGCTCATGACGGCGTCTCCGTGGGCGACTTCACGCTGTGGCGCAGGTTCTTCTCGATGCGGTCGGCGAGGCCCTCCGCCTCGTTGGCGAGGCCGGCCTGGACGGGGGCGGTGGTGGCGCCGGACGTGGTGGCCGGGGCGGGCTGCGGGGCGTCGACGGTGCGGCCGTCGGCCCAGCCGGAGACGGCGTACACGACGACGGGGGCGTCGGTGAGCGCGGTGATCGTCCACGCGGCGCGCTGCTGGTCGCCGAAGCGGGCGGCCGGGGTGCCGGCGGCGGCGTAGGGACGGGGCATCAGGTCGGGGCGGGTGCGTAGGCCCTCGGTGCGCAGGCGGGTGTTCAGTGCCCGCATGCCGGCCGGGTCGGCCTTGGTGAACAGCAGGCCGACAGTGGTGACGTAGCTCTGGGTGGCGTCGGTGTAGGTGGCGCGCAGCAGACGGGCGCAGCCGACCGGGGCGAGTGCCGTGCGCAGCAGCGGGTCGAAGGCGTCGGCGCAGCCGCCGTCGGGGGCGACGGCGATCCGGGTCCAGGTGCGGTCGGCGCCGCCGGGGCCGGCGCCGGGGCCGGACACGGTGGGCGGGAAGAGCTGGTCGACGGGCACGTTGTGCCACAGGCCCGCGGCCGCGGTGAACGTGCCGGCCTTCCCGGAGTCGTCGGAGCCGCCGGTCAGCCAGGCTCCGGTGACGGCCCCGCCGATGAGTCCGAGGCCGAGCACGAGACACACGGCGGCCGCGACGGAGTGCCGCCGCAGCCGCGCGGAACCGGCGAAGGGCCGGTCGTCGAAGAACTCCGGCTGCCCGAACGACACCCGCGGCCGCGCCGGTCCCCCCGCGGTCCAGGACAGCGCAGGGTCGGGCGAGGGGGCGGGGGCGGGAGGGGCGTGGTCGGCGGACGCTCCGGACGGGGTGGGGGGAGCGGTCTGGCCGGCGGAAGCTCCGGGCGCGGCGGGGGGAGCGGCGTGGCCGACCGAAGCTCCGGGCGGGGTGGCGGGAGCGGCGTGGCCGACCGAAGCTCCGGGCGCGGCGGGGCTTCTGGGCGCGTCGGGGTTCCGGCGGCTGCCGGGAACGCCGGAGTGCGGGCCGCCCGGCGTGGCGGGGCCCGGCGTGGCGGGGCCCGGCGAGCCGTCGCCGGGGAGGCGTCCGGCGCGGTCCGTGCCGGATCCGGGGAAGGGGTCCCGGCCGGGGCCGTCCCCGCGCCCGCGGTACGCGGCCGACGCGGCGGTGTCGCCGAGGCCGGCCCCGGGCGCGCGGGAGTCCTGCGCCCGCACGCCCGGGCCGGGCGGGAGCACGGCGGATCCGGAACCCTCCGGGGGGGAGCCGGGGCGGGCGGACGAGCCGAAGCGGGCGGAATCGTCGGCGCCGGCCGGCGAACCGAGGCGGGTCCGGTCGGTCCCGGCGGCCGTACCGGAAGCGGACGAAGACGGGGGGCCGGAGAACGGACCGGAAGCGGACGAGGCAGGGCCCGGCACCGAAGCGGAAGCGGACGAGGCGGGACCCGGCACCGAACCGGAAGCAGACGAGGCGGGTCCCGGCAGAGAAAGGGAAGCACTCGGCGTCAGGCCGGACGCCGGACCGGAGGCAGCAGCCGCGCCGCCGGGGGCCCGGCCGGGACCGGCCGACGCGTCGGGGGCCTCCGGAGCGTCGGCGGCGGGGACGGGACGCAGGCGGGCCGTCGTCTCCGCGGGGGTCTCCTGCGGCACCGGTCCGCGCGCACGCGCACCGGTCGTGCCCCGCCCGATGGTGGGCGGGCCGTCGGGGAAACGGGCGGTCGCGGGGGGCGGAGGGGGGCCGTCCGGGAAGCGGGCCGACGCGGGCGGGGGTGGAGCGTCCGCGGCACCGTCGGCCGACGCCCCGGGCCGCAGCAGCGGCAGCGGCAAGCGCGGCGCGGTCACTGCGGGACCGGAGGAGAGAGGGGAAGCGGAACCGGGGGCGAGGTCGGAAGCGGAACCCGAGCCGGTACCGGAAGCGGAATGCGAGCCGAGGCCGGACGCGGAACCCGTCGCGGGGGCCGTCCCGCCGGCTGCCGGGCGGTCCGGCTGGGGCCGGGCGCCGTGGCGTGCCTCCGTGCTCATGCACCCCCCGTTTCCTCGGCCCCGGACCATCGCTTCGCCTGCGCTGCGCGTCACTCTACGGGTTGGACCTGACCGGACGGGAACCAGTCCGGGGACCCCGGGGCATCTGCCCGGAACGTCCCCCTACCCTGCGGTAATCCCGTCTGGCAGGCTGCCGTCATGACTGCGCGCGCCGCCGACCGGGCCCGTTACGACCGGGCCACCGCCCATCTCGACGCCCCCGTGGCGATCGTGGACCTCGACGCCTTCGACGCCAACGCGGACGACTTGCTCCGCCGTGCGGGAGGCAAGCCGATCCGGGTCGCCAGCAAGTCCGTGCGCTGCCGGGCGCTGCTGGAGCGGGTCCTGGCCAAGGACGGCTTCAGCGGCGTCATGTCGTTCACGCTCGCGGAGTCCCTGTGGCTCGCGCGCTCCGGCTTCGACGACGTCCTGCTCGCCTACCCCTCCGCCGACCGCGCCCGTTTCGCCGAACTGGCCGCCGATCCCAAGCTGGCGGCCGCGGTGACGGTGGTGGTCGACGACGTGGCGCAGCTCGACCTGATCGACGCGGCACGCGGCGACGGACGGGAAGTCGTGCGCGTCTGCCTGGAGTTGGACACCTCGCTGCGGCTGCTCGGCGGCCGGGTCCGGGTCGGCGCCCTGCGCTCCCCGCTGCGCTCCCCCGCCCAGCTGGCCGAGCTGGCACGCGCGGTGACGCGCCGGCCGGGTTTCCGGGTGGTCGGGCTCATGGCGTACGAGGGGCATGTCGCGGGGGTCGGGGACGCGGTCGCGGGGCGGCCGGTGCGCTCGCGGGCGATCCGGCTGATGCAGGCCGCCGCCCGCCGTGAACTGGCCGAGCGGCGCGCCGCGGTGGTGCGCGCGGTGCGGGCCCTGGTGCCGGACCTGGAGTACGTCAACGGCGGCGGAACCGGCAGTGTGCAGCACACGGCCGCCGAGGACGCCGTCACGGAGATCGCGGCCGGGTCGGGGCTGTACGTGCCGCGACTGTTCGACAACTACACGTCGTTCAGCGGCCGTCCGGCGGCCCTGTTCGCGCAGCCGGTGGTGCGACGGCCGGGTGTGGGCGTGGTGACCGTGCTGGGCGGCGGCTACCCGGCCTCGGGCGCGGCAGGTCCGGACCGGCTGCCGGTGCCGCATCTGCCGGAGGGGCTGTGCTACGACCCGCAGGAGGGGCCCGGCGAGGTGCAGACGCCGCTGCTCGGCTCGCCGGCCGACGATCTGCTGATCGGCGACAAGGTGTGGTTCCGGCACGCCAAGGCCGGTGAGATGTGCGAGCGGTTCGACGTGCTGCACCTGATCGAGGGCGACCGGGTGACCTCGACCGTGCCGACGTACCGGGGCGAGGGTCACACGTTCCTGTGACGGCTCACCGGCTCACGGGGTGGGGCCGATGCTGCTGCCCACGCCGCCGTCGGTGGCCGCGTCGCCGAGGGGCCGGATGCCGCGGGTGATGCGGTCCATGTCGGCGAGCGGCGGGCCGTCCTGGCCGGCGTCGAAGACGTAGCGCACGACGACGGGTGCCTCGGTGCCGGTGCTGGACGGGAAGACGAGGGACTGGACGTAGCCGCCGGGGCCCTTGGCGGTGGTGACGTGCCAGCGCACGTAGTACCCGGCGCGGCCCGCCACGGCCACCGTGCCCTGGGCGACGACCTGGTGCCCGGTCATCCCGCCGAAGGGGCGCCGGTTCAAGGTGTCCTCGTCGAAGGCCAGCCCGGCCGCCTCGCCGATGTCCGCCGTCGCCAGCGTCTTGGGGGTGGCCAGGCCGGTCGAGGTCGCGGTGTGGGTGGTGACCAGGCCGTGCCGGCACATCCCGGGGTCGCCCGGGCAGTCGTAGGTGCCGTCCGTGGTCATGACGACGGAGTCGTCGGCGACGAACTCGGGTCGCACCCAGCCGTGGGGCATGGTCAGCGCGATGCCGTTGAGCTGGTCGACGACGACGGACGGGTCACCGGTGGGCGACGCGGACGACGGCTCGGGGGTGGGCGGCTCGTCCGTCGCCGTGGCGGCGGTCGGGGCGGGCCGCGGGGTCGTCCCGGCGGTCGGGTCGCCGCCGTTGCCGCCCTTCCCCAGCAGGAGCGCGCCGGTGGCGATCGCCGCGACCAGCACGGCCCCGGCGACGGTGAGGGCGACGGACTTGGCGCGCCCCGGGGAGGCCGCGGGCTGCACAAACGTCACGGGCTGCTGCGGGTGGGCCACCGGCGGCGCCGGGAACACCGGCGGCTGCGGCGCGCCCTGTGGGTGCACCGGCACGGTCGGCGGCTCCGGGGCCGGGCGGGTGCGCCGGTGCTCGCTCCAGGCCGTGCCGTCCCACCACCGCTCCAGGTGCGCGGCCGTCGGGTCCGGGTACCAGCCGGGCGGTGGTGTCATGCTCATCCCGGCACTGTAGGGCGTGCCCTGACGGTCAGTACACGGTGTCCCGCTGGTCGGGCACCACCGACCCGTCGCTGCGGCGCACCGGGCCCGGCGTGCCGTCGGGCGCGGTGTACGCGCTCGTGGCGCACGGGTAGGGGGTGGCGCGGCGGGGCAGCGGCTGGAGGAACATCGGGTTGACCAGCCAGTGTCCGTCGGCGTCGTCGTAGGCCCTGCACATCAGTTCCGCCTTGTTGCGGTTGATCACGAGGTGCACGGCCGTCGCGTCGGCCACGAAGGTGACGTCGGTGTCGGCGTCCCCGCCGGCGATCGCGGGGCGCTGCGGCCAGGGCCGGCGCTGCCAGGCGGCGGGGCCGTGGACGCCGTAGATCTCCTGGTTGACCCAGCAGCGTTTGCCGTCGATGTACGGAATGACGGCGCCGCGGGTCGCCGGGACGCCGCCGCAGCCCTCGGTCCAGGGGGTGATGCGGCCGTGGCGGTCGAGGACGGAGCGGATGGCGATCGTGTGCGCGGCGTCGACGCCCACGCCGCGGGACCACACCTCGGTGACGGGTTCGGAGCCCGCGGAGACGATGTAGACCTCGAAACCGGCCCGCCGCAGGGTGCGGATCAGGTCGCGCTGCTGGTCGTAGTAGCGGACGTACGCGGGCAGGGTGTGCGTGCCGATCCTGCGGGTGGCGCCGACGGGGGCGGCGAGTGCCTCGCGGCGGGCCGCCTCGGCGTAGGCGGCGAGGTCGGCGGGGGTGCGGCCGGTGAAGAGCTGCGGCACCCAGGCGTACTGCGGGACGGTGCGCCGGTGGTCCCAGTTCCCGGCGAAGGCGGGGGCGCCGCTCATCGTGGTGCCCGTCTCGCGCAGGGCGAGGATCTCGTCGGCGCAGCGGGCGTTGCGGGAGGTGGGCAGCGGGACGCCCGCCGGGCCGCTGCCGCAGGCGCGGGTCAGGGCGCGGTCGGCGGTGTCGGTGAGCCAGGCGCTGGTGTCCTTCCAGCGGGCCGGGCGCAGCAGGGCGTCGTGGCGCAGGGCCCAGCCGAGGGTGGCGTCGGTGACGTCGTTCTTGACGACGGTGTTGTCCCAGTCGAACACGGCGACCGGCCGGGAGCGGCCGGGCCGGCCGGCGCAGGTGCCGCGCTCGTCGATGGCCTGCTGGAGGTGGGCGCGGTTGTCGCCGTACCAGGAGCCGGTGAGGCGGGGGCAGGCGGCGCGGCCGGCGGGACGGGCGGCGGAATGTGCGGCGGTGGGCGCGGCCGTCAGGACGGCGGCCGCGGCCAGGGTCCACGCGAGGAGCTGTCGCATACGCCCGGACCGTACCGTTTCCTCCCTGACCGGGACGTGACGTACGCGCCGGAGGTTCCGACGTCCACAAAGACGTTCTCGGTCTTGAGACGATCCGTGGGACCGATGGCTCAGAAGGGCCTCACATGCGTTCGAAGGAGCGGCGCAGCTCCCAGTCGGTGACGGCGGCGTCGAAGGCGTCCAGTTCGACGCGGGCCATGGTGCGGTAGTGCGCGACGACCTCGTCGCCGAAGGCGGCCTTGGCCAGGGCGCTGTTCTCCCACAGCTCGGCGGCCTCGCGCAGGGTGGCCGGGACATGAGCGAAGTCGGCGGCGTAGGCGTTGCCGGGGCAGGGCTCGGGCAGGTCGAGTTTGTGCTCGATGCCGTACAGCCCGGCCGCGACCATGCCCGCCACCGCGAGGTGCGGATTGACGTCCCCGCCGGGCAGGCGGTTCTCGAAGCGCAGGGAGCGGCCGTGGCCGACCACGCGCAGGGCGCAGGTGCGGTTGTCGTGGCCCCAGGCGACGGCGGTCGGCGCGAAGGAGCCCGGCTGGAACCGCTTGTAGGAGTTGATGTTCGGCGCGTACAGCAGCGAGAACTCGCGCAGCGCGGCGAGCTGTCCGGCGAGGAAGTGCCGCATGACGTCGGACATGCCGCCCCCGTCGGCGGCCATGACGCTGCGGCCGTCGGTGTCGGCGAGGGAGAGGTGGATGTGGCAGGAGTTGCCCTCGCGCTCGTTGTACTTGGCCATGAAGGTGAGCGAGACGCCCTCCTGGGCGGCGATCTCCTTGGCGCCGGTCTTGTACAGGGCGTGCTGGTCGCAGGTGGTCAGGGCCTCGGCGTAGCGGAAGGCGATCTCGTGCTGGCCGGGGTTGCACTCGCCCTTGGCGGACTCGACGGTCAGCCCGGCGCCGGCCATCTCGTTGCGGATACGGCGCAGCAGCGGCTCGATGCGTCCGGTGCCGAGGATGGAGTAGTCGACGTTGTACTGGTTGGCGGGGGTGAGGCCGCGGTAACCGGAGTCCCAGGCCTGCTCGTATGTGTCGCGGAAGACGATGAACTCCAGCTCGGTGCCCACCTGCGCGGTGTATCCCAGACCGGCGAGCCGCTCCAGCTGGCGGCGCAGGATCTGCCGGGGCGCGGCGGCGACGGGTGCGCCGTCCTCCCAGGCGAGGTCGGCGATCAGCAGGGCGGTGCCGGGGTGCCAGGGGATGCGCCGCAGGGTCCGCACGTCGGGGCGCAGGGCGAAGTCGCCGTACCCCCGGTCCCAGGAGGACATGGCATAGCCGTCGACCGTGTTCATGTCGGCGTCGACGGCGAGGAGGTAGTTGCAGCCCTCGGTGCCGTGGTGGAGGACCTCGTCGAGGAAGAAGCGGGCGGCGAACCGCTTGCCCTGGAGCCGGCCCTGCATGTCGGGGAAGGCCAGGACGACGGTGTCGAGGTCGCCGCTCGCGACGAGGGCGTGCAGCTCCTCGATGCTCAGCGGGGGTGTGCGGTCTGCCACGGGAGAGCCTCCTCGGGCTGCTGCAGGCGTTCTCGTCCGGCACCGAAAGCCATAAGGTATTGCTGTTGACCTTTGCTTGGGAAGGGGACGCGGCGAGATGGCGCGGACGGAGGGGGAGAGCGGGCCGCTTCAGGCGCCGGACCGGCTCACGCCGCTGCTGCGGCCGGTGCGGGCGGGCAACGGCTTCGAGGAGGCGCTGGAGCAGATCCTCCAGGTGGTCCGGCTCGGGCTGGTTCCGGCGGGCGGGCGGCTGCCCGCCGAGCGGGAGCTGGCGGAGCGGCTCGGGATCAGCCGGGTGACGCTGCGCGAGGTGCTGAAGGTCCTCCAGGACCAGGGGCTGGTGGAGGCCCGGCGCGGCCGCTATGGCGGAACGTTCGTGCTGCCGCGCCCCCAGGCGGCCGACGCCGGCGGCGAGGACGAGCTGCGCCGCCGGATCGCCGAGGCCGACATCGAGGACGTGCTGCGCTTCCGGGAGGTGCTGGAGGTGGGCGCGGCAGGCCTGTGCGCACAGCACGGTCTGACGCCGGACGGGGCCGAGCGGCTGCGCGCGGCGCTGGCGGCCACGCAGGACGCACCGCTGGCGGACTACCGCCGCCGCGACACCCTGCTCCACCTCACGCTGGCCGAACTGAGCGGCTCGGCCACGCTCACCGCCCAGTACGCGGCGGTACGGGCCACGGTGAACGACCTGCTGGACTGCATCCCGCTGCTGGTGCGCAACCTGGAGCACTCCCAGCGCCAGCACGCCGCACTGGTCGAAGCGGTCCTGGACGGCGACGCGGACGGCGCCCGCGAGATGATGCGCGAGCACTGCGCGGGCACGGCGGCACTGCTACGGGGCTTCCTGGCCTGACGGCGCGTCGGCGCGTCGGCGCGTCGGGCGAGGGCGGTGACTCCGACCGAGGTGGCGCCCGCGGCGACGGTGACGCCCCAAAGGTGCGGCAGCACGCCATTACGGCAACGTGGGGGCCGTATCCTCAGGCCCACTGACGCGCGGGCGGCAGCACCCCCGGCCCTCGCCTCAGGCCGCTGACGCGCGGGCGGCAGCGCCCCCGGCCCCCACTTCGCCCGGGTGCTCGGTCAGCCCCCCGGCCGGGACGGCGACCGGGTCAGCGACAGCAGCTCGCGCGCCGGTCCCGCCGGCCGGTGTCCCGCCGGCCAGACCGCCCGCAGGGCCCGGGCCAGCGCCACACCCTCCACCGGCACCCGCACCAGCCGCCGCGAGGCCAGCTCCTCCCCCACCACCAGTTCGCTCAGCACCGCGGGCCCCGCCCCGCTCACCACCGCCGCCTTCACCGCCGTCGTCGACGACAGCTCGATCAACGGCACCGCGGGCGAGCCCAGCGCGGCGTCCAGCACCTGCCGTGTCCCCGACCCCGTCTCCCGCAGGATCAGCGGCGTGTCCGCCAGCTCCTGGGCGGAGACGGCCCCCCGCCTGCGCCGCGCCCACGGATGCCCGGGCGCCGTGACCACGATCAGCCGGTCGTGGGCGATGACCGCGCAGTCCAGGCCGCCGGGCAGCGTCAGCCCCTCCACGAACCCCAGGTCGGCCTCCCCGGCCAGCAGCCGTTCGGCGACCACCGCGGAGTTCCCGGCGAGCAGCGACACCGCCGTGCCGGGCCGCCGCGTGCGCAGCGCGATCAGCCACCCGGGCAGCAGGTACTCGGCGATGGTCATGCTCGCCGCGACCCGCAGCCGCGAGTCCCGCCGGTCCCGCAGCGCCTGCGCGCCCACGTCGAAGGCCTCGGCGGCCTCGACGACCCGCCGCGCCCAGTCCGTCACCAGCGCCCCCGCGTCCGTCAGCCGCGACCCGCGCGGCGAGCGGTCCACCAGGCCCACGCCCAGCTGGCGTTCCATCGAGCGGATACGGCTGCTCGCGGCGGGCTGGGTGATGCCCAGCTCCCGTGCCGCGGCGCCGAGACTGCCCAGCCGCGCCACGGCCAGCAGCAGCTCCAGCGCGCCGAGATCCGGTACCCGGTGTGCCAGCGGCCCGCCCGGCGACTGGGCCCCGCTCTCGCTCCCGCTCACCTCTGCCATAAACCCAGCTTATGCCCTCATAGAGACAGCCTCCCTGGTGGGGAGCGTCCGCTCCGGGCACGGTGGTGTCATGATCACCGCAGTCCGGCACCTGGGGCCCAACTGGTACGCCACCGTGATGGGCACCGCCGTCCTCGCCACGGCCGGCGTCGCCCTCCCCGTCCACCTCCCCGGCCTGCACACGGCCTGCACGGCCCTGTGGGCGCTCGCCCTCGCACTGCTGCTGTTCCTGCTCTGCGCCCGCGCCCTGCACTGGCGCCACCATCCCGGCCAGGCCCGCACCCACCTCCTGGACGCGGCCATGGCCCCCTTCTACGGCTGCCTGGCGATGGCCCTGCTCTCCGTCGGCGCCGGCGCGCTGACCGTGGGGCGCTCCTGGATCGGCACGACGGCCGCGATCGCCCTGGACACCGTGCTGTTCACCACCGGTACGGCCGTCGCCCTGGCGGCCGCGGTCGCCGTGCCGTACCTCATGGCCGTGCACCATCGCGTGCAGACGCAGGAGGCCACACCGGTATGGCTGCTGCCGCTCGTGGGGCCCATGGTGGCGGCCGCGGCCGGGCCGTTGCTGGTACCGCATCTGCCGCCCGGACAGCCGCGCGAGACCCTGCTTCTGGCCTGTGTCGCCCTGTTCGGCCTCAGCCTGCTCGCGGTCCTGCTGGTGCTGCCGCTGGTGTTCGCCCGCACGCTCGGCGGGCCGCTGCCGCTCGCGCTCACCCCGACGCTGTTCCTGGTGCTGGGGCCGCTCGGCCAGTCCACGACCGCGGTGGGCAAGTTCGCCGACATCGCACCGGAGGCGATACCGGGGCCGGCCGGCACGGGCTTCGGGACGTTCGCCGTCCTGTACGGCGTGCCGGTGATGGGGTTCGCGCTGCTGTGGCTGTGCCTGGCCGGCGCCCATGTGGTGCGTGCCCGGCGCCGCGGCATGGGGTTCTCGATGACCTGGTGGGCGTTCACCTTCCCGGTCGGCACCTGTGTCACCGGCGCGGAGGCACTGGCCCGGCACACCGGGCTCGCGGCCTTCGACGTGCTCACGCTCGGTCTGTACGCCCTGCTGGTCGCCGCCTGGCTCGCCGCCGCCGCGGGCACCGTCCGGGGGCTGCTCAGGGGTGAGCTGCTGCGAGGGCCGCGCCCAGTACCCGTGGCACCTCGGCCAGTGACGGCCCGTACCACGTCAGGTGCCGTCCGCTGACCAGCGCACAGGGGAGCCCGCCGAAGGCCTCGGGGCCGTCCTCGGCGGTGAAGCGGTAGGGCTCGTCCGGCAGTACGACGACATCCGGGCCGGCCGCCCGCAGCTGCTGAAGCGGCACGCGCGGGTAGCGCTCGGCGTGCCCGGCGTACAGCTGGTCGACGCCGAGCCGGGCCAGGACGTCCCCGGCGAAGGTGTCGCGGCCCAGCACCATCCAGGGCCGGCGCCAGATCGGCACGACGGCGCTGCGGCGGGCGGCCGGCTCCGGGAGCGTCCGCCACGCCGCCTCGGCCTCGTCCAGCCAGCGCGGCCGGTGCCGCACCCCGCAGGCCGCGACGACCCGGTCCAGTTCCCGGAAGGCCTGCGGCACGTCGCGCACCTCGGTGACCAGCACCTCGACGCCGGCGGCGCGCAGCGCGCCGAGGTCGGCGGCGCGGTTCTCCTCCTCGTTCGCGACGACCAGATCGGGGGCGAGGTCGACGATCCGCTCGACCTTCGGGTTCTTGGTGCCGCCCACGCGCACGACATCGAGGCCCGCGGGGTGGGTGCACCAGTCGGTGGCGCCGGCCAGGACGCCGGGCGCGGACGCGGCGACGGCCTCCGTCAGCGACGGCACCAGCGAGACGACCCTCACCGGCCCGGCCGGTCCCGTACGGCCTCGATGTGCTCGGCGACGGCGACGACGATCAGCCGGGTGTCGGGCACGGTCGCCCGCCAGCGGTGCCGCACCCCGCCGGTCAGATAGAGGGTGTCGCCACGGCCGAGCCGGTAGGCGCGGCCCTCGGCCTCGATCTCGACGGCGCCGTCGGCGACGTACATCAACTGGTCGTTGCGGTACTGGAACTCGCGGCCGGCGTCGTGGTCGCCGAGGAACTCCGAGGCGTGCATCTGGTGGTGCCCGCGCACCAGGGACCGCACGTGCGGCTCCGGCCCGGCTTCGAGGTCCTCGGCGCGTACGACGTCGACGCTGCACGCCGGGTCCGCGGCGGCGAGCAGCTCGACCGCGGTGGTGCGCAGGGCGTCGGCCACCTTCTCCAGGGAGCTGCGGCTGGGCCGCGCCCGGTCGTTCTCGACCTGGCTGAGGAAGGGCACCGACAGGCCGCTGCGCTCGGCCACGACGGCGAGGGTGAGGTCCAGGGCCCGGCGACGCCGCCGCACGGCAGCGCCGACCCGCAGGGGCTGCTCTTTGTGGTCGCCCATCGCTCCGGCTCCCTCCTCCGCTCGTCGTCCCGATCGTCGCGCCACTCGGTGGGTCCGGGCCGGCGGGTGCACGTCTTCGCTTGAGTTCTCTGCACCCTACGCATGTTCGGCAAACCGTTTCATGCGGCCGCCCCAACGAGGACCCCCGGGGTGGGCTCCGACCTGATGGTTCGCGCCAGTGGATCACCTGCCCGGACGGTCGGCGGATGGGGCGTTCGGCGTACCGCCGCCCCCCGTGTCATGTTCAATGCGGCGGCCGCCCCGGGTGTTCCCGCATCCGGCGCCCGGGTTCAGGCGGTGGCATGGCGCTGTGTGGTTGGCCGGATCTTTGCGGGGCCGGCCGGACATGACCCGAGGGGTGGGCCCTCCCACGCGGTCAGGTGGCGTGGGTGGCCCACCCCTCGGGGGTGCGGTCGCAGTGATTCGGTTACTGCTGGGTCATGCGGTCGGCCACGTCCGGGTGCTGCTTCAGCCAGGCGGTGACGGCGTCGTCCTCGTGGCCCTGGCCGAGCCGGTTGATCTCGGCCTCGAGGCTGCCCAGCTCCGCCTCGCTCATCCGGAAGTTCTTGATCCACCGGGTGAGCTGCGGGTACTGCTCGGGGAACTTCTCGTTGGCGATCGTCCGGATGGTGTTGCCCTCACCGAAGAGCTTCTTGTCGTCCTTCAGCTTGGTCAGGCCGTACTGGCTGTACGCCCAGTGCGGCGACCACAGGACGACGGCGACCGGCTGCTTCTTGGCGTAGGCGCGCTTGAGCTCGGCGAGCATCGCCGGGGTGGAGCCGTCGACGACCTTGTACTCCTTGTCCAGGCCGTAGCCCGGCAGCACCTTGGTCTTGAGCAGGTTCATCTCGCCGGTGCCCGGCTCGATGCCGATGATCTTCCCGCCGAACGTCCCGGCCTTGCCCTTGAGGTCCTGAAGCGAGGTCACGCCCTTGACGTAGGACGGCACGGCGATCTCCAGCGAGGTCGGCCGGTACCAGGTGCCGAGGTCCTTGAGCCGGTCCTTGCTCTTGTCCCAGTAGTTCCCCTGCGCGTACGGCAGCCAGGCGTCGAAGTTGAGGTCGAGGTCACCGGCGGCGAGGCCGGTGTAGACCGGGCCGACGTCCATCTGCTTGAGGTTCAGCCGGTATCCGCGCCGTTCGAGGACGTGCTTCCACAGGTGGGTGACGGCGATGTCCTCGTCCCAGGGGAACCAGGCCACGTCGACCGGCCGCTTGGTCTCGGCGGCGGCCTGGGCGCTCTGGACCGGGGCGAGCTTGTCCACGAGGCCCGGGTTCTTCTTCAGCCAGGCGCGCACGGCGTCCTGCTGCTTGCCCTTGCCCGCCTTGGTGATCTGGGCCTCCAGGCCGGTGAGCTGCTTCTCGTCGAGCTTGAAGGTCTTCAGCCACCGCGCGACGACGGGGTTGTCGCCCGCGAAGCCCTTGCGGGCCAGCGTGTGCAGGCCGTCGCCCTGGCCCCAGGCGCCCTTGGGGTCCTTCAGCTTCTTCAGGTCGTAGTCGTTGTACGCCCAGTGCGGCGACCAGAGCGGGACGACGATCGGTTCCTTCTTGCTGTAGGCCCGCTTCAGCTGGGCCAGCATGGCCGGGGTGGAGCTGTCGACGACCTTGTACTCCTTGTCCAGGCCGTACTCCTTGAGGACCTTGCTCTTGAGCAGGGCCATCTCGCCGGCGCTGGACTCGATGCCGGTGATCTTCCCGCCGAACTCGCCCGCCCTGCCCTTGAGGTCCGCGAGCGTGTCGACGTCCTTCATGTACGCCGGGACGGTCAGCTCCAGCGACGTCGGGCCGTACCAGCTGCCCAGGTCGTCGATCCGCGAGCCGTACTTCTTCCAGTACTGCGCGTGGGTGGTCGGCAGCCAGGCGTCGGTCTGGAAGTCGACGGTGCCCGAGGCGAGGGACGTGTAGAGCGGGCCGGCGTCGAGCTGTTTGGCCTCCACCTGGTAGCCGCGCTGTTCGAGGATCTCCTTCCACAGGTAGGTGGAGGCGACGCCCTCGTCCCAGGGGATGTAGCCGATGGTGACCTTCTTGCCCTGGCCGACGTCTTTGCCGTCGGCGACGGCCGTCGCGGCGCCCTTGCCGCCGAAGAGGCCCATGCCGCCGGCGACCAGGCCGAGGATCACGACGCCGATGACGGCGATCTGCGGGCGGGGCCGGTAGGACCAGATCTTCAGGCCGGTGGCGGCACGCGCGCGTGCGGCGGCGCGGCGGCCGAGCGGGGAGACCTGGGTGCCGAGCGCGCCCGTCATGCGGTCGAGGTAGATCGCGAGGATGACGATGGCCACGCCCGCCTCGGAGCCGAGGCCCACGTTGAGCTGGCCGATGGCCTCGTTGACGTCGCCGCCGAGGCCGCCGGTGCCGACCATGCCGGCGATCGCGGCCATCGACAGGCCGAGCATGATGACCTGGTTGACTCCGGCCATGACGGTAGGCAGCGCCAGCGGCAGCTGGACCCGCAGCAGCGTGGAGCGGGGCGTGGTGCCGAACGCCTCGGCGGCCTCCACCAGTTCCTTGTCGACCTGGCGGATGCCCAGCTCGGTCATGCGCACCCCGGGGGCGAGCGCGAAGATCAGCGTGGCGACGATGCCGGCGGAGGCGCCGGTGCCGAAGAAGAGGATCGCCGGGATGAGGTAGATCATCGCGGGCAGCGTCTGCATGAAGTCCAGCACCGGCCGCACCAGGCTGCTCACCCGGTCCGAACGGGCGGCCCAGATGCCCACCGGCACCGAGATCACCAGCGCGATCAGCGTGGCGACGAGCACCAGCGACAGGGTCACCATCGCGTCGTCCCACAGCTGGAGCGAGTCGATGAAGGCGAAGCCCACGAAGGTGAGCACACCGGCGAGGGTGCCGCGCAGCCAGAAGGCGAGCACGGCGAAGATGCCGGCGAGGAGCAGCGGCTGGGGCGCCTGGAGGACGGCGTCGATGCCGTCGTAGGCGCCGGTGAAGACGGTCTTGAAGAAGTCGAAGAGCCACGAGACGTGGTTCAGCAGCCAGTCGACCGCGTCGTTGACCCAGTTGCCGAGCGGGATCCTAGGCACGGGCCATCACCTTCTCCCCGCCCTTGTCCCGGCGGTTGTCGCAGGTGGCCGGGTCGCCCTCCGCGTCGCCGAGGAAGGCGACCAGGCGCCGGCGCGGTACGACGCCGACGAGGGCGCCCTCGGCGTCGAGGACGGCGACCGGGTGCGGCAGGCGCGCGGACAGGGCGCACAGCTCGGTGAACGGCGTGTCGGGCGTCGCGGTCGGGCAGCCGCAGTCGGCCTCGTCGCCGCGCAGCGCGTCGGTGTCCATGACGGCGCCGGCGGTGACGACGCGGGAGCGGTCGACGTCCTGGATGAAGGAGGCGACGTAGTCGTTCGCGGGGCGCAGCAGGATGTCCTCGGCGGTGCCGTTCTGCACGATGCGGCCGTCGCGCATGACGGCGATGCGGTCGCCCAGGCGCATGGCCTCGTTGAGGTCGTGGGTGATGAAGACGATGGTCTTCTTCAGGGTGCGCTGCAGTTCGAGGAGCTGGTCCTGCATGTCGCGGCGGATCAGCGGGTCCAGGGCGCTGAAGGACTCGTCCATCAGCAGCAGGTCGGCGTCGGTGGCGAGGGCGCGGGCGAGGCCGACGCGCTGCTGCATGCCGCCGGAGAGCTCGTCGGGCCAGGAGTCCTCCCAGCCGGCCAGACCGCACAGGGCGAGTGCCTCGGCGGCGCGTTCGTTCCGCTCCGCGCGGGGCACTCCCTGGACGGCGAGGCCGTAGGCGGCGTTCTCGCGGACGCTGCGGTGCGGGAAGAGCGCGAAGTGCTGGAAGACCATGCTGATCTTCCTGGCGCGCACCTCGCGCAGTTCCTTGCCACCGAGCGAGGTCAGGTCCTGGCCGTCGAAGAGGACGCGGCCGGCGGTGGGCTCCAGCAGGCCGTTGAGCATGCGCAGCAGCGTCGACTTGCCGGAGCCGGACAGGCCCATGACGACGAAGATCTGGCCGGGGTCCACGGTGAAGGACGCGTCGATGACGGCGGCCGTGGTGCCGTCCGCGCGCAGCTCCTCGCGGTCTGCTCCCGCACGGAGCCGTTCCACCGCCTGATCTTGTCGTCTGCCGAACACCTTGTAGAGGTGCTCGGCCTCAAGCCTGGCTGACACGCGGACCTTCTCTTCTCGACGGCAGGGGACGGAGCGAGGGTCTCGCATGCATCACACAAAGGTTGAACGCGCAACCGGGATCGCTCCGAAGGCGCCCCTCCCCCCATTCCCCGACCGCAAACGCACAAGTGGGCCAGGTCACTAAGGGGCGCAACGCGTTGCACCCTGCGCGCCGGGCGGCCGCTGTCAGTGCCGTACGGCATGATGCGAGCGTGACCGGACGACTCATGCTCCTCGACACCGCCTCGCTGTACTTCCGCGCCTACTTCGGCGTCCCGGACTCCGTGAAGGCCCCGGACGGCACGCCGGTGAACGCCGTGCGCGGGCTGCTCGAATTCATCGACCGCCTGGTCAAGGACCACCGGCCGGCGCACCTGGTGGCCTGCATGGACGCCGACTGGCGGCCGCGGTGGCGGGTCGAGCTGATCCCCTCCTACAAGGCGCACCGGGTCGCCGAGGAGCACGAGAGCGGGCCCGACGAGGAGGAGGTGCCGGACACCCTGTCGCCGCAGGTCCCGGTCATCGAAGCGGTCCTCGACGCACTCGGCATCGCCCGCGTCGGCGTCGAGGGGTACGAGGCGGACGACGTCATCGGCACCTTCACCGCCCGCGCGAAGGGACCGGTCGACATCGTCACCGGCGACCGCGACCTCTACCAGCTCGTCGACGACGCCAGGGACGTGCGCGTGCTGTACCCGCTCAAGGGGGTCGGCACGCTGCAGCTCACCGACGAGGCGTGGCTGCGCGAGAAGTATGGCGTCGACGGCAAGGGGTACGCGGATCTGGCGCTGCTGCGCGGCGACCCGAGCGACGGACTGCCGGGCGTGGCCGGCGTCGGCGAGAAGACGGCGGCCAAGCTGCTGGCCGAGTTCGGCGACCTCGCCGGCATCCTGGCGGCCGTGGACGACCCGCGCGCCAAGCTCACCCCGACCCAGCGCAAGCGGTTCACGGAGGCGAAGCCGTATCTCGCGGTGGCGCCGAAGGTGGTCCGGGTCGCCGGCGACGTCCCGCTGCCCGACGTCGACACGGCACTGCCGCACACCCCGCGCGACGCGGCGGCACTGGAGGAGCTGGCAGGGCGCTGGGGGCTGGGCGGGTCCCTGCAGCGGCTGCTGACCACGTTGGCGGTGTGACGGGTGTCCACCCCGGCGAGGTGCTAGCTTAGGTAAGCCTAAGCATGGGGAAGAGGGAGGCCGTCATGGCAGAACGTCCGGGACGCAAGCCGCGCAGGGTGCACTCCGCGCGCGTCGTCCGCACCGAGCGGCTCACCCCGCACATGCAGCGCGTGGTGCTCGGCGGCGACGGCCTGGCCGCCTTCGAGGCGGACACCTGCACCGACCACTACGTCAAGCTGCTCTTCCCGGCGGACGGCGTGACCTATCCCGAGCCCTTCGACATGGAGCGCGTGCGCGAGGAGTTCCCGCGCGAGCAGTGGCCGGTGACCCGGACGTACACCGTGCGCTCCTGGGACCCCGAACACCGCGAGCTCACCCTGGACTTCGTGATCCACGGCGACGAGGGCCTGGCCGGCCCGTGGGCGACCCGGGTGCAGCCCGGCGAGACCGTCCGCTTCATGGGCCCCGGCGGCGCCTACGCCCCCGACCCGGCCGCCGACTGGCATCTGCTCGCCGGTGACGAGAGCGCCCTGCCCGCCATCGCGGCCGCGCTGGAGGCGCTGCCCGACGGCGCCGTGGCGCACGCGTTCATCGAGGTCGCGGGGGCCGAGGAGGAGCAGAAGATCGACTCCGACGTGGACGTCGTCTGGCTGCACCGCGGCGAGCGACCGGTCGGCGAGCTGCTCGTCGAAACCGTGCGCGCGCTGAAGTTCCCCGAGGGCCGGGTGCACGCCTTCGTGCACGGTGAGGCGGCCGGCGTGAAGGAGCTGCGCCGGCTGCTGCGCGTGGACCTCGGCATCCCGCGCGAGGACCTGTCGATCTCCGGCTACTGGCGCCTCGGCCACAACGAGGACGGCTGGCAGGCCTCGAAGCGGGAGTGGAACGCCCGGGTGGAGGCCGAGCAGGAGGGCGCACCCGCCGCCTGAACGACGGCCGCGGGGGACCCGCCTTCCGGAGCGGGCCGGCTGTCCGGCTCAGACGGAGGTGCCTCTGGCGACGCCGGGTGATCCGGAGGCAGGGCCCGCGCGACGCCGGGTGATCCGGACAGCAGGCTCCGCGACGCCGGTCAGTCCCCCCGTACGCGCGCGTGCAGGTGCATGTCGTGCCAGCCGTCGGGGTGGAGCAGGGCCCGCCGCTTCGTTCCCTCCAGCGCGAAGCCGGCCTTGTCCGCCACCCGGCAGGACGCCTCGTTGCCGACCGCGTGCAGCAGCTCCAGGCGTTCGAACCCGATCTCGTCCAGGGCCCAGCGGGCCAGCGCCCTCGCGGCGCGGGCAGCGACACTCCGGCCGCGGTGTGCCGGGTGCGTCCAGTAGGCGACCTCGGCGGCGCCGTCGAGCAGCTCGATCTGGCGCAGCCCGACCCGGCCGAGCAGCCGGTCGCCGGCGGCCGGGGCGGCGACGGCCCACTGCGCCGTGCGCTCCCCCGCCCAGGCCCGCTGCCACTCGGCGATCCAGCCGTGCACCTCCTCCTCGGAGTCGGCGGAGCGGATGTGCCACTGGTGGATCGCAGGGTCCTGGAAGACCTGGTACACGGCCGGGGCGTCCTCGGCGCGCCACGGACGCAGCACCAGGCCGTCGCCGGTCGGGATGGTGGGCTGAGGCATGCGGGAGAAGGTGCCGGCGGGCAGGACCGGCCGCGTCAGGTCAGGCATGCCCGCCATCCTGCCCAGGGCCGCGCCCGGCGCCCAGCGGTTTTCGCGGCACGCCGCCGCCCTCGTACCCTGGCCTGCGATGAGACGTCGCACCCCGCCCCCGCCCTCGCCGCTGCCCCAGCTCGACGGGGTGGACCCGGTGCGGGTACGGCTGCCGGGAACCGGGGCGTGGGCCACCGTCCGGGAGTACCTCGTGGAGCGGCTCAGCGGGGCCGACGCCGGGGTGATCGAGGCGATGTCCGATGCCGGTCTGATCGTCGGGGCCGACGGGCGGCCGGTGGCGCCGGACGCCCCGTACGTACCGGGGATGTTCGTGTGGTTCCACCGGGAGCTCGCCCCGGAGGTGCCGGTGCCGTTCGCGGTCGACGTCGTGTACCGCGACGAGCACATCGTCGTCGCCGACAAGCCGCACTTCCTGGCCACCACCCCGCGCGGCAGCCATGTCTCCGAGACCGCCCTGGCCCGGCTGCGCCGGGACCTCGGCATCGAGGCGCTGACCGCCGCGCACCGGCTGGACCGGCTCACGGCCGGGCTGGTGCTGTTCACGGTGCGCCCCGAGGAACGCGGCGCCTACCAGACGCTGTTCCACGACCGGCGGGTGCGCAAGGTGTACGAGGCGGTCGCCCCCTGCGACGCTGCGCCGCTGCTGCCGGTGACGGTGCGCAGCCGGATCGTGAAGGAGCGCGGGGTGCTCACGGCGCGGGAGGTGCCCGGCGAGCCGAACGCGGTCAGCCGGATCGAGCTGGCCGGACAACGGGGCGGGCTGGGCCGGTACCGGCTGGTGCCCGCCACCGGCCAGACGCACCAGCTGCGGGTGCACATGAACGCGCTCGGCGTGCCGATCCTCGGCGATCCGCTCTACCCGCGGGTGACCGCCCCCGTCCCGCCCGGTGACTTCCGGCGCCCGCTGCAACTGCTGGCACGCGAGCTGGAGTTCACCGATCCGGTCACGGGGGCGGAGCACCGCTTCCGCAGTGGCCGCACCCTCGCGGCCTGGACGTCGTACGACGCCTGGGCGGCCGGCTAGACCCTGTCGTCCGCGCTCGCAGGTCAAGCCACCTGGACGCCCGCCGGCCGGGCCGCGAGAGCGCAGCCGTGGACCCCCTGCGGGTCCGGCGGTCAGTTCCCCCGCCACCAGCGCAGGAGACGCTGCCACACACCGCGCGGCCGGGCCGGTTCCGGCTGCGGCAGCAAGGGCTGCACGGGCGGCGGCGGGGCGGTGGGAGCGTACTGGGGCGGCGCGAGCGGCGGAGCCGACACGGCGGTGGCCGCCGAAGGGGCGGTCGGCGCGGCCGCGGGCCCCGGCTGGGGCACGGTCACCTGCCACACCGGGGGACGCTGCGGCTGCCGCTGCCCGTGCAGGCTCGGCGCGGCCTTCACGTCCTGCGGCGCCTTGGGGTCGAACCGCACCGGCAGCTCGACCAGGTGCCGGGAGGCGATCGACTCCGTCCAGCGCAGTTCGTCCTCGTCGCAGTCCAGCTGCACGTCGGGCAGCCGCATCAGCAGCGCGTCCACACCGGCGTCGGCGATGGCGCGGCCGATGTCCTGGCCCGGGCACTCGTGCGGCCCGCCGCCGAAGGCGAGGTGGGAGCGGTTGCCCTGCATGTTGGCGCTCAGGTCGGGCCGCACCCGCGGGTCGATGTTGCCGGCGGCGGGCGCGAACAGCAGCCCGTCGCCCTTGCGGATGCGCTGGCCGCCCAGTTCGGTGTCCTGCTTGGCGTAGTAGGCGAAGACGGTGCTGAACGGGGGCTCGTCCCACAGGGACTGCTCCACCGCCTCCGGCACGGTCATCTGGCCGCCGTTGAGCTTGGCGTAGAAGCGGTCGTCGGTGATGACCATGAGCAGCACGTTGGCGAGGAGGTTGGCGGTCGCCTCGTAGGCCGCCATGAGGACCAGCCACAGGTGCTTGGTGACCTCGTCGTCCGTGAGTCCGGCGGGGTGGCGGATCAACTGGCTGGCGAAGTCGTGCTGCGGCTCGGCGCGGCGGCGCGCGGTGAGGCGCTGCAGCACGTCCATGACGTAGGCGTGGCTGGCGATGGCGGTCTCGGTGCCGCGGAGCATGTCGCGGGCGGCCTGCACGATCCGGTCGTTGTACTCCTCGGCCATGCCGAAGATCTCGCACATCACCGCCATCGGCAGGTGCTCGGCGAACTGGCCGACGAGGTCCGCTTCCCCGATCTCGCAGAAGCTGTTGACGAGGATCTGCGTGTACCGGGTGATGTGGCGGCGCAGGCTGCGGTGGTCGATGGTCGTCATGGCGCCGGTGACCGCGCCGCGCAGCCGCAGGTGCTCGTCGCCCTCGGCGTAGGAGCAGATGGGCTCCCAGGCGATGTGCGGCATGAGCGGGTGGTCGGGCTTGACCATGCCTTCGTTCAGCGGCGTCCAGATACGGCTGTCGCGGCAGAACTGGCCCGGCGAGCGCACGAGTTGGAGGTTCTCGGCGTGCCCGAGGACCACCCACATGGGGACGTCCTCGGGCAGCAGGACGGGCGCCACCGGCCCGTACTCCTCGCGCAGATGCTCATACAGCTCGCCCAGGTCCTCGGCTCCGGGGCCGTGGAGCCGGTGCAGCCCGCCGGGGCCCTTGGCATGGGCGGGGCAGCCGGGCGGCGGACTCAGGGCGGGGTCGTCCGTTCCGGTCGTGGACAGGGATTCAGGCGTCACGGGGTCGCTCCGGGAAGGGGGGTCGCTCCGGGGAAGGGGAGAAACACTGCGAAGGGGTATGCGAAGGGGTACGGGCGTCAGGTGAGCCGGCCGGCCGCCGACAGGCCGGTCAGGAACCGCATCAGCGTCAGCAGGACGTCACGGCTGGAGGCGCGCCGGCGGGCGTCGCATTCGAGGATCGGGATGCCCGGGACCAGGTCGAGCGCCTGCCGCAGGTCCTCGACCTGGTAGCGGGGCGCGTCGGGGAAGGTGTTGACGGCGACCACGAACGGCACGCCGCGCTCCTCCAGCCGTCCCATGACCTCGTAACTGACCTCCAGGCGGCGGGTGTCGAGCAGGACGACGGCGCCCAGGGCGCCCTGGAACAGCCGGTCCCACAGGAACCAGAAACGCTCCTGGCCGGGGGTGCCGAACAGGTACAGCACGACCTGGTCGGAGACGCGGATACGGCCGAAGTCCATGGCCACGGTGGTGGCGGTCTTCGTCTCCGAGCCGAAGTTGTCGTCGACCCCGACGCCGGCCTGGGTCATGGTCTCCTCGGTGGTCAGCGGTTTGATCTCACTGACCGAGCCGACCATGGTGGTCTTGCCGACACCGAAACCGCCCACGATCACGATCTTCGCCGCTGCCTGGGTGGACTGCGGCAGATGGTCCTCCGCGCGTGGGCCGGGGAGGATGTCAGAGCCTTTCAAGTCCATGCATCACCGCTTCGAGAAGGGATCGGTCGGGCAGCTGCTGGCGGACGATCGGGGCGCGCGCGTGCACCAGCTCCCCGGCCAGCATCTCCGTGAGCAGCGCGGTCATCGCGCTGAACGGCAGCTGCAGATAGGCCGAGAGTTCGGCCACGGACAGGGGGGCGGCGCACAGCCGGAGCACCGCGCTCTGCTCGGGCGTGGCCGACGACGGCGCGTCGGCGTGCGCCACGATCAAGGTGACCAGGTCGAGTTTGGCCCGGTCGCCCTCGGCGCCCGTGATGATGTACAGCCGTTCGGGTGCCTTCCCGTCGCCCTCCTGCGGGGCCGGCTGGGGCGGCGGCACGGGCGCGGTCGGCTCCTTGCGCTGTCGCCTCTGGCGTCGCGGAGGCGTCATACGGGCTGCCCACCCCGCCGGGGCGGGCTGGTCAGGTGGTCCCCGATGCGCAGCACGAGGTCGCGCATGTAGTGGCTCATCGCGCCGGGCTCGCAGCGGATGTCGGAGAGCACGGCGAGGTAGGCGTTGGCGCCGGCGGCCATCAGATAGAAGTAGCCACGGTCGAGTTCGACGACGACCAGCTTCATCTCGCCGCTGCTGGCGGGCAGTTCCTGGGCGACGGCGCCGGCCAGGCTCTGCAGGCCGGCGCAGGCGGCGGCGACGCGGTCGGCGGCGTCGGGGTCGCCGCTGTAACGGGCGATGCGCAGGCCGTCGGCGGACAGCACCACGATCATCTCGATGCCCGGAACGCTGTCGTAGAGCTCCTTGAGCATCCAGTCGAAGTTCTGTCGCTGCTGGATCACGTCAGATCCCCTTCGTCGTTGCCCTCGGGGCGGGCCTTGTCGTTGAGCAGGTAGCTGAACGCGCTGGGGTTGCGCGTGAACTCGGTGGGGTGGGTGCCGGGCGGCAGGTCCTTCTTCAGCCCGTCCCAGAACGCCTCGACCCACAGGCCCGGGGCAGGCTCGTCCCGCTTCGGCTCGGGCTCGGGCTCGGTGCGGGACTGCGCCCAGACGGTGGCCTCACGCTCGCGCGCCTCGCGTTCCTCACGTTCGAGGCGGTCCTGTTCGGCGTACTGCTGGGCGCGCAGCTCGGTGATCGGGATGACGGCCTTGCTGCGTCGCTGCGGCAGGCCCTTCTCGGTCCACTCGGTGACCACGGGGACGTCGTCTTCCAGGGACAGGTTCTCCGGAATGCGCGGGTTGGTCGGGCGGCGCTTCTTCGGCGGGCGCTTGGGGCCCTCGGCCACGTCGGGACCGATCGCGGGCAGGGAGGTGGCGCCGACGCCGTGCGCGAAGCCGGGCGCGGGGTGGCTGGTGAGCATGGCGCTCGGCACGATCAGTACGGCGCGGACACCGCCGTAGGCGGACGAGCGCAGGGAGATCTGCATGTCGTGCGCCGTGCACAGGCGGCCGACGACGGCGAGGCCCAGGCGCGGCGCCTCACCGAGGATGTTCAGGTCGACGCCGGCCATGGCGCGCTGCAGGATGCCCTCGAGGCGGCCGCGGGACTCCTCGGTGAGGCTGACGCCGGCGTCCTCGATCTCGATGGCGACGCCGGTCTGCACCTCGGTGGCGGTGACGTGCACCTTGGTCTGCGGCGGCGAGTAGCGGGTGGCGTTGTCGAGCAGCTCGGCGCAGGCGTGGATGACCGGCTCGACGGAGATGCCGCGCACGTTGACCTTGGCAATGTTGTCGAGCGAGATGCGGCGGTATTCCAGGATGCGCGACATGGCGCCGCGCAACACGCTGTACAGCGGCACGGGTTCGGGCCACTGCCGGCCGGGGCGGCCGCCGCCGAGGACGGAGACGGAGTCGGCGAGGCGGCCGATCAGCGAGGTGCCGTGGTCGATGCGCAGCAGGTCGTCGAAGACCTCGGGGCTGCGGCCGTGGTCCTCCTCCATCTCCCGCAGTTCCTTGAACTGCTGGTGGACGATGGCCTGGACGCGGCGGGCGACGCTGACGAAGGCGCGCTGCTGGGAGTCGCGCAGGTTCTCCTCGTGGTCGAGGATGCGCAGCACGGTGAGGATGACCTCGCGGCCGGCCTCGCGCAGCCCCCGAAAGCGTGAATCGCCGTCGAGGATGTCGCGGGTGGTGTCGAAAAGTGAATTTCCGCGGCGCAGATACTCGACGGCGACCGGCAGGAGTTCGTAGGCGAGGCGGTGCTCGTCGGCATCGGCGGTGGCGAGGCGCTGTTCCAGATACGCGGTGTGACGGGCGTGTTCGGCATGCTGGGCGCGCAACCGGCGGCCGCGGCGCAGCGCTTCGGCGGCCGTCAGGGCGACCAGGACGGTGGCGATGCCGCCGCACAGGGCCACGGCCGGCCGGGCCGGTTCGGCGACCAGGGCGACGGCGGCCCCGGTCGCCGCGGCCATCGCTATGACGGGCAGCAACAGCACGCCGGCGGAGGGGAGTTCACGGCGACGAGGAGGGGATTGGACGCTCACCATGCAGGTCCTTGAATCTAAGGAGTTTTGGGGAAGAAACGAGGTTTAAGGGAACAAGCGCACGAATACGCCTCAACTCGGTGCGCTGCGGGCGAGCTTAGTCCGACCAGATCATCGCCGGGACATGTTCGGGAAGCCGCTACGGTCCCTCCCGTGACAGGAGTACGCTCGACCCCATTTGCACGCTTCGAATCGGCTCGCACACGATGCGTGACGGAGAAAGGGCGTACGACATCACTCACCGCAACGGGTGGGGTGTCCCTCGAAGCCGAAGGGCCCCACCGCCGCGGCGGTGGGGCCCGTTCGTTGGGTCAGCCGGCGCTCAGCCCACCGACGAGTACGCGACGACGCCGCGCAGCAGGCCCTCGACCGCCTTGCGGGCGGCCTTCGGGACCGTGGAGCTCTCGCCGGGGGCAGCCGCCTGGATCTGGCCCAGGACGTCGATGACCTGCTTGCACCAGCGCACGAAGTCGCCGGCCGGCATCTCCGCCTCGCGCAGCACCTCGTCCAGGCCCTTGCCGGAGGCCCACATGAAGGCGGCCCAGGCGAAGCCGAGGTCGGGCTCGCGCTGGCCGACGCCCTCGGTCTGGCTGATGCGGAAGTCCTCCTCCAGGGCGTCCAGCCGCCCCCAGATCCGCACCATCTCGCCGAGCGCCGCCTTCGCCTTGCCCGACGGCAGCTTCGGCGCCACGGCGTCGTCGCTCATCCGCGCCTCGAACACCAACGCCGAGACGCACGCGGCGAGTTCGGCAGGTGACAGGCCCTCCCAGACGCCGGCGCGCAGGCACTCGCTGGCCAGCAGGTCCAGCTCGCCGTAGAGCCGGGCGAGCCGCTTGCCGTGCTCGGTGACCTCGTCGCCGCGCAGGTAGTCCAGTTCGGTCAGCAGCGCCACGATGCGGTCGAAGGTGCGCGCGATGGTGTTCGTACGGCCCTCGATGCGGTGCTCCAGCTGCCTGGTATCGCGCATCAGCCGGTGGTACCGCTCCGCCCAGCGGGCGTGGTCCTCGCGCTCGTCGCACCCGTGGCAGGGATGCGCCCGCAGAGCCTTGCGCAGCCGGGCGATCTCCCGGTCGTCGGCGGCCTCGGAACGCTTCTTGCGGGCCCGCTCCGGCGGGATGTGCCCGGCCTTGGTGCGCAGCGCGGAGGCGAGGTCGCGCCGGGACTGCGGGGAGCGCGGGTTGAACGACTTCGGGATCCGCATCCGCTCCAGCGGCTCCACCGGCACCGGGAAGTCCATGGAGGCCAGCCGCTTGACCTGCCGCTCGGCGGTCAGCACCAGCGGACGCGGACCGTCGTGGGCGTCGAAGCCGCGGTGGCCGTTGGAACGCCCGGCCGGCAGCCCGGGGTCCAGCACCAGGGCGAGGCCGGCGTACTTGCCCGTCGGGACGTGGATGACGTCGCCCGGCTTGAGCTTCTCGAGCGCGACGGCGGCCTCGGCGCGCCGCTGGCTGGCGCCCTGGCGGGCCAGTTCGTTCTCGCGGTCCTTCAGCTCGCGGCGCAGCCGCGCGTACTCCTCGAAGTCGCCGAGGTGGCAGGTCATGGACTGCTTGTAGCCCTCCAGACCCTCCTCGTTGCGCTGCACCTGCCGGGAGATCCCCACGACCGACTTGTCGGCCTGGAACTGCGCGAACGACGTCTCCAGCAGCTCACGCGAGCGGTGCCGCCCGAACTGCTCGACCAGGTTGACCGCCATGTTGTACGACGGCTTGAAGCTGGAGCGCAGCGGGTACGTGCGCGTGCCCGCGAGCCCTGCGAGGTGCTCGGGGTTCATGCCGCGCTGCCACAGCACCACGGCGTGGCCCTCGACGTCGATGCCGCGCCGGCCGGCCCGCCCGGTCAGCTGCGTGTACTCGCCGGGGGTGATGTCGGCGTGCTGCTCGCCGTTCCACTTGACGAGCTTCTCCAGGACCACGGAGCGGGCGGGCATGTTGATGCCGAGCGCGAGGGTCTCGGTGGCGAAGACCGCCTTGACCAGGCCGCGCACGAACAGCTCCTCCACGACCTCCTTGAAGGTCGGCAGCATGCCCGCGTGGTGCGCCGCTATGCCCCGCTCCAGGCCCTCCAGCCACTCGTAGTAGCCGAGGACGTGCAGGTCCTCGGGCGGGATGGACGCCGTGCGCTCCTCGACGAGCGCGCGCACCTTTTCACGGCCCTCGTCGTCGTTGAGCCGAAGGCCCGCGTACAGGCACTGCTCGACGGCCGCCTGACAGGCGGCGCGGGAGAAGATGAACGTGATCGCGGGCAGCAGGCCCTCGGCGTCCAGCCGCTCGATGACCTCCGGCCGCCCCGGCGTCCAGATGCGCGAGCGCTGGCGGCGCTCCCGCTCCCGGTCGGCCTCCCGCATGCTGCGGCCGCGTCTGCGGTCCTGGAAGGACGGGCGGCTCGCCTCCATCCGCGCCATGCGCATCAGGTCGGGGTTGACCGCCTTGCGCTGGCCCTCGCCCTCCTCGAACAGGTCGTACATCCGCCGCCCGGCCAGGACGTGCTGGAACAGCGGCACCGGCCGGTGCTCGGAGACGATCACCTCGGTGTCCCCGCGGACGGTGTCCAGCCAGTCGCCGAACTCCTCGGCGTTGGACACGGTCGCCGACAGCGACACCAGCGTCACCGACTCGGGCAGGTGAATGATCACCTCTTCCCATACGGCGCCACGGAAGCGGTCGGAGAGGTAGTGCACCTCGTCCATGACCACGTACCCGAGGCCCAGCAGCGTCTGGGAGCCCGCGTACAGCATGTTCCGCAGCACCTCGGTGGTCATCACGACCACCGGGGCGTCGGAGTTGACGCTGTTGTCGCCGGTCAGCAGGCCGACCTTCGCCTGGCCGTAGCGCCGGCACAGGTCGGCGTACTTCTGGTTGGACAGCGCCTTGATGGGCGTGGTGTAGAAGCACTTCTTGCCCTGCTCGAGGGCGAGGTGGACGGCGAACTCGCCCACGATCGTCTTGCCGGAGCCGGTGGGCGCGGCGACCAGCACGCCCTTCCCCGCCTCGAGCGCCTTGCACGCCTCGATCTGGAAGGGGTCGAGACCGAAGTCGTACATCTCGCGGAAGGACGCGAGGGCGGTGGCCTGCTCGGCAGCTCGCCTGCGTGCTGCCGCGTACCGCTCGGCCGGTGAGAGGTCCTGTGTCATCGTGCTTTCCACCGTACCGGGCCGCACTGACAACAGGACGATCATTAACCGGATCTCCTGCTGTGAATCCTGCCGTACGCCCAGCTCAGCGGGGTTGCCGCCGGTGCGGGGCCGGAAACGGCGAACCGGCCGCCCCGCGCTGCGGGACGGCCGGTCGTGCGGAGCCTGTCAGGTCACGTCGTCGTATCCGTTGACGCGTTCCGTGCTCGTCTGCTCCGGCAGCGCGCGGCTGGCGCTGACCGGTTCGGCCTCCTCTATGGCCTCGGGCGTGAGGTCCAGCTCCGACGCCTCGTCGTCGTCGGGACCCTCGGCCTCACGGCGGGCCTTGCGGCGGTCGTTGAGCAGGGAGAAGGCCACCGCGCCGAAGTACAGCACCCAGATCGGCCCGGACAGCGCCAGCATGGACAGCGGGTCCGTGCTGGGCGTGGCGACGGCGGCGAAAATGGTGATGCCGAGGATCATGCCGCGCCACCAGCCGAGCATGCGCCGGCCAGTGATCACTCCGGTGAGATTGAGCATCACCAGCAGCAGGGGCAGCTCGAAGGAGAGCCCGAAGACGATCACCATGCGGGTGACCAGCTGGAGCAGGTCGTCCAGCGGCAGCAGGTTGTCCACGCCATGCGGCGTGAAGTCGATGAGCACCTTCGCGGTGGTGGGCAGCACCCGGTAGGCGAAGTAGCCGCCGCTGAGGAAGAGCGGGACGCCGGTGCCCACGAACGCGTAGGCGTACTTCTTCTCGTGCCGGTGCAGACCCGGCGCGACGAACGCCCACAGCTGGTACAGCCAGATCGGCGAGGCGAAGACGACGCCCGCCATCAGGGACACCTGCAGGGCCAGCGTGAAGGGGGCGAGCAGACCGTTGATGGTGATCCGCGCGCACTGCTGGTTGTCGCTCGAGGAGCGGGCCAGTTCCTCGAAGCTCTTCCCGCAGCCGACCGAGTCGAGGATCGGCTGAGTCAGGAAGTTGATGATGTCGTTGTAGAAGAAGGCGGCGACGACGGTGACGACGACGACGGCCAGCATCGCCTTCGCGAGCCGGTTGCGGAGCTCACGGAGGTGTTCCGCGAGGGGCATCCGCCCCTCGGGATCCTTCTCCTTCTTGCGGGCAGGCTTCAGCAACCCACGTTCCCATCTCGTGCGGCGGGCCGGAGGTCACCGGCCCTGCGTCAGCGCTTGGTCGTGTCCGTCGGCTCGTTGACCGGGCGGGCGCTGGTGACGTCGCCGGGGGAAGCCTGGATGGTGCGCTGCGCGGGGGGCTGCTCGTCGGTGGGCGCCTGGGCGGACGTGTTGCTGCTGCCGCCCTCCTCCTTCATCGCCTTGGCCTCGCTCTTGAGGATGCGCGCGGACTTGCCGAGCGAGCGGGCCATGTCCGGAAGCTTCTTCGCGCCGAACAGCAGGACGATGACGACGAGGATGAGAATGATCTCGGGGGCTCCGAGCCTTCCGAACATAAGTCTTTACCTTCTCACCGAGGCGGCAGGGTGGGGTGCTGTCCGACTGGTCGGACACGCGTCCGATCAGCCGTTCTGGCAGCGATCGTAACGCCCAGGGGTAAACGTGAGGCAATCCCCGTGCGTACTCCCGGCTCACGGCGCGGGCCTCGTTCTCCGCCCCGCGATCAGCAGCCTACCCCTGCGGTTACAGCGAATCCACGGCCCTGGCCGCGCTCGCCGTGGCCCGCTCCAGGTCCTCGGCCGCCCTGTTGATACGTCGTGTGGAATCCGCCACCTGCCGCCCCAGCCGCTGCGCCTCCAGAAACACCCGGACGGCCAGCACACCGAGGACGGCGAGACCCACGAAACCCACAGCTACCGCGAACATCGGCCAGAACATGGCGTTGAGCCTAGACCCTGCGGCGGGGGCGACTTGCGCGGGCCGGACACACAGAGCGGTTCCTCGGATCACCGGCATCCGGCGCCGACGCGTGGCCGGAGCACGCCGTACAGCGCAGGCGCGCCCTCAGACCGTCGAGTGCAGCCGCAGGGTGCGGACGCCGCCGCCGGTGAGCAGCTCCACGATCCGCTCCCCCGCCGGCTTGCGCACGGCCGCCCCGCACTCGGGGCAGGTGAACGAGTAGAACGTGGTGCGGCTGGAGGCGCCGATGGCCAGGCGCAGGGCGCTCGCCGCGAGCTCGAACCGCCCCCGGCAGTCGGGGCAGCCGGCTCTGAAGACGACCGGAGCCACACCGCGCATCCCCGCGAACGCGGAGGCCACCGTCATGCCCACGACTCCCGGCGACGCCGACTCGCTCACAGCCTCTGCTCCTGCCTGTCGTCCTGCACCTCGCCCGCTCCGGCCGCCACCGAGCGGGGCCCCGGCGACGCGTGCGGCGCCTGCGTCCCCTCGGCCTCCATGCCGTCGTAGGCCGTCAGGGCGTCGCGGGCCGCGCGGCGGGCACTCCCGGCCAGCTCCGGCGGCGACACGATCCGGCCGTCCCGGCCGAGCCGCAGCGCCAGCCTGCGCAGCGAGGCCGGCTCCGGAGTGCGCAGCGTGATCCGCAGACCGCCGTCGGCGAGCTCCTCGGCGCTGTCGTGCGGGTAGTACTCGGCGACCCAGCGGCCGCCCGGGCCGACCTCGACGACGACTTCCGGGTCCTCGGCGGCCGGCTGGACCAGCCCCTCCGACAGATCGCGCAGCTCTATCTCCGGCGGCGCCGACGGCTCGTCGAGAATCCTGATCTCCGCGACCCGGTCCAGCCGGAAGGTGCGGCGCGCCTCGGAGCGGCGGCACCACGCCTCGACGTAGGTGTGACCGACGCTGACCAGGCGGATGGGGTCGATCTCGCGCTCGGTGACCTCGTCCCGGGCCGGCGAGTAGTAGCGGATCCACAGTCTGCGGCGCTCGGAGATCGCCCGGTCGACGTCGGCGAAGACACCGCCCTCGGACTCGAAGGTCACCGACAGCCGGGAGCTGGCGCCGGCCGCCTCCCCGGCCGCGGTCTCCACCTTGGCGGTGGCCCGCAGCAGGGCCTGCCGGTCGCTCTCGCGCAGCCCGGGCAGCGTCGCCACCGCGCGGGCGGCGACCAGCAGCGCGGTCGCCTCGTCGGCGGCCAGCCGCAGCGGCTCGGCGGCGTCCGCGCCGAGCGCGGCCGGGTTGTGCCACCAGATGCGCTCGCCGTCGGTGTCGATGTCGAGCAGGTCGCCGCCGCGGAAGCTGGTGCCGCACATGGGCAGCACGTCGAGGTCGGAGACCAGCTCGTCCTCGGTGATCCCGAAGGCGCGCGCCACGTCCTCGATCCGGGCACCGGGACGCTCCCGGAGATACGTCACCAGGGACAGCATCCGCCGGGTCTGGTCGATGGCGCTCGTGGGCCTGACCGGTTTGCCTGCCACGTCTCGCTCCGCTCCCCCTCAGCCCTTGGCCACGGCCCGCAGCCGGTCCACGACATCGGCCCGCAGCTCGGCGGGCTCCAGCACCACCACGTCCGGGCCGAACTCCACCAGCCAGGCGTCCAGGCCGTGCCCGTACGGAATCTCCAACTCGTCCCAGCCGTCGCCCAGTTCCCGCACGGCCGTGGCCTTCGCCCGAAGGGGGTAACCGGCGCCGGAGCGCAGCCGGATCAGGGCGCTGCGGTCGGCGGTCTCGCCGGCCCAGCTCGCGACCGTCTCCCGGACCGTGACGACGTCGGGGACGGGGGCGGTGAACCTCCCGGCACGGGAGCGGACCTTGCCGGTGATCCGGGACAGCCGGAAGACGCGCTCGGCGCCGCGGTCGCGGTCGAAACCCGCCAGGTACCAGTGGCCGCGCCAGCACTCCAGCGCCCACGGCTCGACGTGCCGGGTCCCGGGCTGGGCGGCGTTCGCCTTGCGGTAGTCGAAGACGACCGGGCGGCGGTCGCGGCAGGCCAGCATCAGCGGTTCGAAGGCCGCCTCGTGCACCGGGATGCGCGGTTCGAGCGCGCTGTGCGCCTCGTAGGGGTCGACGTCCTCGGGCAGCCCGGCCGCGCGCAGCTTCTGCAGGGCGCCGCTGGCGGCCCCGGCGAGGCGGGCCTGCTGCCAGACCTTGGCGGCCAGACCGAGGGCGGCGGCCTCCTCGGCGTCGAGGGTGATGGGCGGCAGCCGGTTGGAGTCACGGCGGGCGAGATAACCGACCTCGCCGTCGACGCCCTCCACGGTCTCGATGACGAGCCCCAGCTCCCGCAGGTCGTCCTTGTCCCGCTCGAACATGCGGTTGAAGGAGTCGTCGGACCCCGCCGCGCCCTTCTCCGGCCCGAACGCCTCGACGTACGCCTCGATGGACTCGCGCAGCTCACGCTTGCTGAGCGGCCGCCGCGTCCCGAGCAGACACAGCGCCAGGTTCATCAGCCGCTCGGCCTTGGCAATGGCCATCGACGCGCTTCGCCTCCCTAGGGTCCTTACGATCGATGACCGTACCGCTCCGTGGGGCGCTGGCAAAAGCCGAGGGTCCATGCCCGTACAGGCATGGACCCCAGGTGATCAGCTGTGATCGTGTGCCGATCAGACCGAGACCAGGTCGCAGACGAAGATCAGCGTCTCGCCCGGCTTGATCGCGCTGCCGGCGCCGCGGTCGCCGTAGGCGAGGTGCGGCGGGATGGTCAGCTGGCGACGCCCGCCGACCTTCATGCCCTGCACACCCCGGTCCCAGCCGCTGATGACCTGACCGACACCGAGCTGGAAGCGCAGCGGGGCGCCGCGGTTCCAGGAGGCGTCGAACTCCTCGCCGGTGGAGAAGGCCACGCCCACGTAGTGGACCTGGACGGTGTCGCCCGCCTTGGCCTCCGGGCCGTCGCCCTCCCAGATGTCCTTGATCTCGAGGTCAGCCGGGGGCTGGCCGCCCGGGAAGTCGATCTCGGGCTTGTCGATGCTCACGTCTTGAAGCTCCTGCATATCTACGACACGGAACGCGGACAGTCTGTCATCCCCACCGGATCGGCGCCCGCGGCGGGCGGCAGAACCGGCGAGGGCGTCACATCTTCGCCAGGATGTCCACCGTGAACACCATCGTGGAGTCCTTCTTGATGCCGCTGCCGGGCGGGGGATTGTTGCCGTAACCCAGGGCCGGCGGGATGACGATCATGACGCGGCTGCCGACCTTCTTGCCGGTCAGGCCCTGGCCCCAGCCCTTGACGACCTGCTGGAGGGAGAAGGAGGTCAGCGACTTGCGGCCGTACGTGGAGTCGAACTCCTTGCCGGTGTCCCACAGCACGCCCTTGTACTGCACGAGCACTGTGTTCTCGGCCTTGACCACCTCGCCGTCGCCCTCCAGGACGTAGTTCGCCACGAGCTTCTTCGGCGGGCTCGTCTTGGGCACGTCGACGGACGGGGCCTTACCGTCCGTGTTCGTCCCCACCTTGGGCAGCGCCGCGTCGTTCTGCGGGACCTTCTTGCCCTGGGCGGAGCTCTTGGCGTTGAACACGTCCTTCAGATCGACCACGAACACCAGCGTGTCGGTGCCCTTCACACCCGCCTGCGGGTTGCCCTGCGGGCCGAAGGCCCAGGTCGGCGGCACGGACAGCTCCACCCGGCTGCCGACCTTCTTCCCGGGCAGCGCGAACCGCCAGCCCTCCCAGGTCTGCCCCTGGGCGAGCTGGGCGAGCAGCGGCGTCTTGCTGTCGTAGGAGTTGGCGAGCACCTTGCCGGTGTCCCAGATCTGGGCCAGGAAATCCGCCTGGATGAAGTCCTTCTCCGCGATGGTGCGACCGCTGCCGGTGATCAGCGTCTTCACCGCGATGTCCTTCGACGGCGCGCCGCTGCCCTTCGCGACCGTCGGTTTCTCGCCGAACTTCGTGCCCGCGGTGATCGCCGGAAGCGGACCGGCGACGAGCTTGGGAGGCGGCGCGGCCGACGGCTGCGGCGCCGAGGGCGACGCGCTGTTGCCGGCCTTGCTCGAGTCGGACTTGTCGTCGCCGCAACCGGCGAGGGTGACCAGTCCGGCGGGTACGGCGATCATCAAGGAGCGTCGGCGCACGATAGGGCCTCGTAATCGGTCGATCTTGTGGATGGCGTGCGCGCAACTCTACGGCGTGAGAAGGGCGCCGTACGGGTAACGTACGGCGCCCGAGTGGCGTTCCGGCATGTCGCCGAAAACGCAGACTCACATTCCCGCGATGAGCTTCTCCACCCGGTCGTCCACCGACCGGAACGGGTCCTTGCACAACACGGTCCGCTGTGCCTGGTCGTTCAGCTTCAAGTGCACCCAGTCGACGGTGAAGTCCCGCCGCTGTTCCTGCGCCCGGCGGATGAAGTCGCCGCGCAACCTGGCCCGAGTGGTCTGCGGAGGAACCGACTTGCCCTCGAAGATCTTCAAGTCGTTGCAGATCCGGGCCGCTTGCCCCTTCTTCTCCAGCAGGTAGTACAGGCCACGACGACGGTGGATGTCGTGGTACGCGAGGTCTATCTGCGCGACCCGCGGATGCGACATGGTCATGTTGTGCTTGGCCCGATACCGCTCGATGAGCTTGTACTTCATGACCCAGTCGATCTCGGTGCCGATACGGTCGAGGTCCTCGGCCTCGATCGCGTCCAGCGTGCGGCCCCACAGCTCCAGCACCTGCTCCACGGTGCCCGTGCGGATACCGCGGCGCTCGCAGAAGTCGACGGCCTTCTCGTAGTACTCGCGCTGCACCTCCAGGGCGGAGGCCTCGCGGCCACTGGCCAGGCGCACCTTGCGGCGGCCGGTGATGTCGTGGCTGACCTCGCGGATCGCCCGGATCGGGTTCTCCAGGGTGAGGTCACGCATCACCGTGCCCGCCTCGATCATGCGCAGCACCAGGTCGGTCGCGCCGACCTTGAGCAGCATGGTCGTCTCGGACATGTTGGAGTCGCCCACGATCACATGCAGGCGCCGGTAGCGCTCGGCGTCGGCGTGCGGCTCGTCGCGGGTGTTGATGATGGGCCGCGAGCGGGTCGTCGCCGAGGAGACGCCCTCCCAGATGTGCTCGGCCCGCTGGCTGACGCAGTAGACGGCGCCGCGCGGGGTCTGCAGGACCTTGCCCGCACCGCACAGCAGCTGCCGCGTCACCAGGAAGGGGATGAGGATGTCCGCGAGCCGCGAGAACTCCCCGTGCCGGGCCACCAGATAGTTCTCATGGCAGCCGTAGGAGTTTCCCGCCGAGTCGGTGTTGTTCTTGAAGAGGTAGACGTCGCCTGCGATTCCTTCCTCGTGCAGGCGTCGTTCCGCGTCCACCAGCAGGCCCTCGAGAATGCGCTCTCCGGCCTTGTCGTGGGTGACCAGCTCGATCACGTTGTCACATTCAGGTGTCGCGTATTCCGGGTGCGAGCCCACATCGAGATAGAGGCGGGCACCGTTCCGCAGAAAGACATTGCTGCTGCGGCCCCATGACACGACACGGCGGAAGAGGTACCGCGCCACCTCGTCAGGTGACAGACGGCGCTGTCCCCTGAACGTGCACGTGACGCCGTACTCGTTCTCCAGCCCGAAAATGCGGCGGTCCATGAGGGAACATTACGCCCGATCCCCCGAACTGAAACGGGGTTCGGCAGCACGATTTGGATCATTTTCCGATGAGGCCGCAACAACCCCTGTCGCGGCGGGAACTGCGAGGACGGTGCGCGTACCCACCAGAACGAGCAGCGAAACCGCCCCGGCCGCACCGGGTACCGCGAATCCCCACAGCGCGCCGCCCTCCTGGACGACCGGCCCCGCCAGGCCCGTTCCCACCGACGCGCCCACCGTGAACGTGGTCACCAGCCACGAGAACGCCTCGGTGACCGTGCCGCTCGGCGCGTGCCGGTCGACGATGACGAACGCACAGGCGATGGACGGCGCCAGAAACACCCCGGCGAGCGCGGTCAGCGCCACCATGGCGACCGCACCCGGCATCAGCATCAGCGGCAGGTAACACACCGCCAGAAGCGCCACCAGAACCCGCAGTCGCGGCTCCGGCGGCCCGGCCCACTGCCGCGCCCCGTACACCGCGCCGCCGGCCAGCGCACCCAGCCCGATCGCCGCCATCAGCCAGCCGTACACCGCGTCCCCGCCATGACCGTCCGCATACGGCACAGAAGCCACCGTGATGGAGCCCAGCGCCATGCCGATGAACAGGAACGCGGCGAGCAGCGCCAGCAGCCCCGGCGAGCGCAGCGCGCCCAGCCAGTGCGCCTCACGCGGCGCGGACCGCCACGCGCGCGAAGGAGGCGACACGACGACCGAGAGCGCCCCGACGACACCGAGGGCACCGAGCACGAGCAGCGCCGCCTGCGCGGACCACAGGGAGACGCACACCGTCACCAGCAGCGGGCCGACGGTGAACATGACCTCCTGGGCGATCGCGTCCATGGCGTACGCTGTGTGCACCTGGTCCTCGCGGCGCAGCACACTCGGCCACAGCGCCCGCAGACCGCCCTCCAGCGGCGGGGTGAACAGCCCGGACGCGGCGACCGCAGCGTAGGCCAGCGGAGCCGGGCCGGTGCCGACGGCGGCGAAGACGGCCATGGCCAGCGCCGAGGCGAGTGCGGCGGGCAGCTGGATCCGCGGCTGCCCGTACAGGTCGACGAGCCGGCCGAGCACCGGCTGGCCCACGGCGTTGGCGACGCCGTACACGGCCGCGAGCGCCCCCGCGAGGCTGTACGTGCCGCCCTCGGCCCGCACGAACAGCACGATCGCGATCGCCGCGGTGGCGTTGGGCAGCCGTCCCACCAGCGTGCCCACGAGCAGGCGGGCGGCATGCCTCGCCCTGAGGATCTCCAGGTATCCCGCGGCCATTCCGTCCGCCCTCCGGCTCAAGTTTTACGTATAACGTCCTGCGTCATACGTACCATGTGCGCTGTTCAGCAGTCCAGACGACGGAAGTGAGCGGACGGTGGCCCGAGACAGCACCCGCCCCACCAGCCGGGACGTCGCCCAGGCGGCCGGCGTCTCCCAGGCCGCCGTCTCCCTCGTCCTGGGCGGCAAATGGCGCGGCCGGGTCTCCGAGACCACCGCCGAACGCGTCCGCGAAGCCGCGCGCGAACTCGACTACCGGCCCAACCTCGCCGCCCGCAACCTGCGCCTCGGCCGCACCCGCACCATCCTGCTCGTCGTCCCGGCACTCACCACCGAGTTCTTCGCCGGCGTCTACACCGGCGCCGCCCGCGTCGCCGCCGACCACGGCTTCGGCGTCGTCCTCTACCCCTCCCCCGAAGGCGTCGGCCCCGCCCGCGACCCCTTCGCCTCCGCCCAGGCCGCCCTCGACGGCGTCCTCGCCTCCTCCATGGCCGCCGACGCCCTCACCGCCATCCGCGGCGACCGCCTGCCCCTCGTCATGCTCGACAGCGACCCCGAAGGCAGCCTCGGCGCGGCCACCGTCAACCTCGACATCGCCGACGGCGTCCGCCAGGTCACCGAACACCTGCTCGCCCTCGGCCACCGCCACTTCCTGCACCTCGCCGCCGACGTCCCCTCATGGACGTTCGACGTACGCGCGCGTGAACTCGCGCAACGGATCACCGCCACACCGGGAGCGACCCTGCACACCGCACCCGCCCCCGCACCCATCTCCATCGACGCCGGACTGGCCGCCACCGAGGCAGCACTGAGCCCGGCAGGACCACGCCCGACGGCGATCGTCTGCGACGACGACATGCTCGCTGCCGGCGCCTACAAAGCACTCCGCCGGCTCGGCCTGCGCGTCCCCGAGGACATCTCCGTCACCGGCGTCGACGACCTCGGCCTCGCCACCGCCATCGACCCCGAACTGACCACCGTACGACTCGACGCCGAACTGTTCGGCGAACACGGCATGCGGGCCCTGCTGGCGGTCCTGGAGGGCCGTACGCCCGAGGCAGGGGACATCCCGGTCGAACTCGTCGTACGGGGCTCCACGGCACCGCCCAAAGCCCCCTGAACACCACGGCGCCCCGGCCGTCACCGGCCGGGGCGCAGAAAACCCGCGTGGCACTACGCCTGGTACTACTCCTCGTCGCTGCTCTCGGCCTCCGTGGCCGTACTGCCCGCCAGCAGCAGACGGCCGAGCTGCGGACCGACGATCCGCTTGAACTTGCGCTGCTGCGGCCGCGTACGGTCCAGCACCGCCACCTCCAGACGCTCGGCCGGAATCTCCCGCTCCGTGCCGTTGGTGTCCCGCGACAACGCCCGCACAGCCAGCTGCAACGCCTCCGCGAGACTCATGCCGTCCTGGTGATGCTGATCCAGGAAACCGCTGATCTGCTCGGCGTTGCCACCCACCGCCACCGAGCCGTGCTCGTCCACGATCGAACCATCGTGCGGCAGCCGGTAGATCTGGTCGCCCTCCGGGGTCTCCCCCACCTCGGCCACCACCAGCTCCACCTCGTACGGCTTCTCCGCCGCCGACGAGAAGATCGTGCCCAGCGTCTGCGCGTAGACGTTCGCCAGACCCCGCGCCGTGACATCGTCCCGGTCGTAGGTGTAACCACGCAGGTCGGCGTAACGCACACCGCCGATGCGCAGATTCTCGTACTCGTTGTACTTACCGGCCGCGGCGAACCCGATCCGGTCGTAGATCTCGCTGAACTTGTGCAGCGCGCGGGACGGGTTCTCACCGACGAACACGATGCCGTCGGCGTACTGCATGACGACCAGACTGCGGCCACGCGCGATGCCCTTGCGGGCGTACTCGGCGCGGTCGGCCATCGCCTGCTGGGGTGAGACATAGAACGGCGTCGACACCGGTTATCCGTCCCTTTCTGTGGAAGTCACTGGATCACCTGACAACAAATCCGGGCCCGGCCCTCAGAGCAGGGCGGCGCGCGGGCCGTCCGGCTGCTCCAGACGCCGCTGCAGCACCGAGCGGGCGATCTCGGAGCACTCGTCGTCGGTCAGCCGGCGGAAACCGTCCTCGGTGATCACGGTGACGATCGGGTAGATCCGGCGGGCGACATCGGGACCACCGGTCGCCGAGTCGTCGTCGGCCGCGTCGTACAGGGCCTGCACCACCAGGGTCGTGGCGTCGGCCTCGGTCAGATCCTCGCGGTACAGCTTCTTCATCGCGCCCCGCGCGAACACCGAACCCGAGCCCGTGGCCGCGAAGCCACGCTCCTCGGTACGGCCGCCCGTGACGTCGTAGGAGAAGATACGGCCCTTGGCGCGGTCCACGTCGAACCCCGCGAACAGGGGCACCACGGCCAGGCCCTGCATGGCCATGCCGAGGTTGGAGCGGATCATCGTCGACAGGCGGTTGGCCTTGCCCTCCAGCGACAGCTGAGCACCCTCGACCTTCTCGAAGTGCTCCAGCTCGAGCTGGAAGAGCTTGACCATCTCGACGGCGAGACCGGCGGTGCCGGCGATCCCGACGGCCGAGTACTCGTCGGCCGGGAACACCTTCTCGATGTCGCGCTGCGCGATGACGTTGCCCATGGTGGCCCGGCGGTCACCGGCCAGCACCACGCCGCCGGGGAACGTCACGGACACGATGGTCGTCCCGTGCGGCGCCTCGATCACACCCTGCACCGGAGGCAGCCGGCGCTTGCCCGGCAGCATCTCCGGCTGGTGCTCGGCGAGGAAGTCCATGAAGGAGGAGGATCCTGGCGTCAGGAAGGCAGCAGGTAGACGCCCGGTGCCACGAGAGTTGGCTTCCACGAGGTTCCTTCCACGTATGCAGCAGCCCGCCTTATGACGTCGGGCCGATCCTTGAACTGCCCCAGTGCTGCGTTGCAGCTGAAGCACAGTACGCCACGGACCCTACCCGTCTCGTGACAGTGATCCACATGAGCGGGCGGAGCGGATAGACATATGCAGCAGACCCCGCCCTGAGCGGCGATCAGAGCGTCTCGCTCGTCTTCTGTGATGCCGTACTGACGCTTCAGATGCTGCTCACGCCCCAGCGCCGCTCGGCACGCCTTGCACCGTGTGGACAGACCATCGGAGGCGGTGGCGTTGCGATGCCAGTCACTGTGCGGCTTGATCTCCCCGCATGCCCGGCAGAGCTTGTGCCCTGGTGGGACGTCCACCTTCTCCCTGACGGGCTTGCCCATGGCCTCCCGGCGCTGTCGATAGCGCAGGGCGCTGTATTCCGCAACGCACTCCCGGCAGTCGACCTGGAGGCCGTCACGCCGATTCCTGTCCCGTGCGAATGCAGCAAGAGGAAGGAGCCGCCGGCATTTCCGGCACGGCTTCGCATCCGGGTCGCCGGCCACTCCCATTCCCCCCGCCACCTTCGCTTCGAAACTAGAAGACCAACACGGCCTTCACTCTCCACCTTTTTGCACGAAGGACCTCACGAAATCCTCGGCGTTCTCCTCGAGTACGTCGTCGATCTCGTCCAGGACGGAGTCCACGTCGTCGCTCAGCTTCTCCTGGCGCTCCTTGAGGTCGTCCGAGGCCTGTGCGTCCTGCGCCTGCTCCTCGACCTCCTCCGTGGAGCGCGTGGCCTTCTGCTGGCCGCCGCCGGTGTCCTTGGTTGCCATAACCCTCACCCCGCTCTTTCGCCCGACATGGGTCGACAGGTCGGCATTCCTGCCGATCGGTGATGATCAGACCCTACAAGCCGGGTCCGACATCGGCCCCGCAGTTTCCACAACGTGCGGGGGCCACCTCGATGATTCCCGGCCGGAGGCATTTCCACCCTGTTCCGGCCGGGGAGACCGACGAGTACCCGTCAGTTGCCCGAGAGCACCCTGACCAGGTCTTCCGCCGTGCGGCAGCGGTCCAGCAGCTCCTTGACGTGATTTCGCGTTCCGCGAAGCGGTTCGAGGGTTGGGACCCGCTGGAGGGAGTCCCGGCCCGGCAGGTCGAAGATCACCGAGTCCCAGGAGGCCGCGGCGACGTCGTCGGCGTACTGCTCCAGGCAGCGGCCGCGGAAGTACGCGCGGGTGTCCTCCGGGGGCTTGTGCATGGCCCGCTCGACCTCCGCCTCGTCCAGCAGCCGCTTCATGCGCCCACGGGTCGCCAGGCGGTTGTACAGGCCCTTCTCGGGCCGTACGTCGGCGTACTGCAGGTCGACCAGGTGCAGGCGTGCCGCGTCCCAGTCGAGGCTGTCGCGGCGCCGGTAGCCCTCCATGAGCTCGCGTTTGGCGACCCAGTCCAGTTCGCCGGCCAGGCTCATGGGGTCGTTCTCCAGGCGCGTGAGGGTGTCCTCCCAGCGCGAGAGCACGTCCTTGGTCTGCTCGTCGGTGTCCGCCCCGAAGCGCTCCTCGACGTACTTGCGGGAGAGCTCGAAGTACTCCATCTGCAGCTGGACCGCGGTGAGTGTGCGGCCGCTGCGCAGGGTGACCAGGCGCTTGAGTGAGGGGTCGTGGGAGACCTGGTGCAGGGTGCGGACGGGCTGGTCGACGGCGAGGTCGACCGCGATGAACCCGTCTTCGATCATGGACAGGACGAGGGCCGTCGTGCCCAGCTTGAGGTAGGTGGAGATCTCCGAGAGGTTCGCGTCGCCGATGATCACGTGCAGGCGGCGGTACTTCTCGGCATCCGCGTGCGGCTCGTCGCGGGTGTTGATGATGGGGCGCTTGAGGGTGGTCTCCAGTCCGACCTCGACCTCGAAGTAGTCGGCGCGCTGGCTGAGCTGGAAGCCGTGCTCGTGGCCGTCCTGGCCGATGCCGACGCGACCGGCGCCGGCGAAGACCTGGCGGGAGATGAAGAAGGGCGTCAGGTGGCGCACGATGTCCGAGAAGGGGGTCTCCCGCTTCATCAGGTAGTTCTCGTGCGTGCCGTAGGAGGCGCCCTTGTTGTCGGTGTTGTTCTTGTAGAGGTGGATCGGCTGGGCGCCGGGGAGCTGGGCGGCCCGTTCGGCGGCCTCGGCCATGATCCGCTCGCCGGCCTTGTCCCACAGGACGGCGTCGCGGGGGTTGGTGACCTCGGGGGCGCTGTACTCGGGGTGTGCGTGGTCGACGTAGAGGCGGGCGCCGTTGGTGAGGATGACGTTGGCCAGGCCGATGTCCTCGTCGGTGAGCTGGGTGGAGTCGGCGGCCTCGCGGGCGAGGTCGAAGCCCCGTGCGTCGCGCAGCGGGTTCTCCTCCTCGAAGTCCCACCGGGCTCGGCGGGCCCGGTGCATCGCCGCCGCGTAGGCGTTGACGATCTGGGACGAGGTGAGCATGGCATTGGCATTGGGGTGGCCGGGGACGGAGATGCCGTACTCCGTCTCGATGCCCATTACTCGCCGTACGGTCATGCGGCCCTCCTTGCCCGGCGGCACCCTCGGTCGTAGGCGCCGCTCAAGTACCGCGATTGCTCCGGTGCGTGTGCGGTGCCCCTCCCCGCACTGCGCGACCGGGCGGTATGGAAGAGCCTAGAACGCCTTTGCGCTGGTGGGGAGATCATTTGCGTCACTGCCTTGTGTGCTGTGCCCGGGATCTGTCCGGAAAAAACAGCGGGCTGCGGGTACCCGGCGAGGGCACCCGCAGCCACCCTGCTTTTTACAGGTACTGTCCGGTGTTCGCCACCGTGTCGATGGAGCGTCCGGTGTCGGCGCCCTGCTTTCCGGTGATGAGGGTGCGGATGTAGACGATCCGCTCGCCCTTCTTTCCGGAGATTCGGGCCCAGTCGTCCGGGTTGGTGGTGTTGGGCAGGTCCTCGTTCTCCTTGAACTCGTCCACGCATGCCTGGAGGAGGTGGGAGACGCGGAGGCCCTTCTGGCTCTTTTCCAGGAAATCCTTGATTGCCATCTTCTTGGCCCGGCCCACGATGTTCTCGATCATGGCGCCGGAGTTGAAGTCCTTGAAGTAGAGGACTTCCTTGTCACCGTTGGCGTAGGTGACTTCCAGGAAGCGGTTCTCCTCGGTTTCCGCGTACATGTGCTCGACCGCGGTCTGGATCATGGCGTGGACCGTGGCGCTCTTGTCGCCGCCGTGCTCGTCGAGGTCGTCGGCGTGCAGCGGGAGGCGTTCGGTGAGGTACTTGCCGAAGATGTCCTTGGCGGCCTCGGCGTCCGGGCGCTCGATCTTGATCTTCACGTCGAGCCGGCCGGGGCGCAGGATGGCGGGGTCGATCATGTCCTCGCGGTTGGAGGCGCCGATCACGACCACGTTCTGCAGGCCTTCCACGCCGTCGATCTCGGCGAGCAGCTGCGGGACGATGGTGTTCTCCACGTCCGAGCTGACGCCGGAGCCGCGGGTGCGGAAGAGGGACTCCATCTCGTCGAAGAAGACGATCACGGGGGTGCCCTCGGATGCCTTCTCCCGGGCCCGCTGGAAGACCAGGCGGATCTGCCGCTCGGTCTCGCCGACGTACTTGTTGAGCAGCTCGGGGCCCTTGATGTTGAGGAAGAAGCTCTTGCCGGCGGCCTGGCCGGTGACTTCGGCGACCTTCTTGGCCAGCGAGTTCGCGACGGCCTTGGCGATCAGCGTCTTACCGCATCCGGGGGGTCCGTAGAGCAGCACGCCCTTGGGCGGCCGCAGTTCGTGCTCCTTGAACAGGTCGGGGTACAGGTAGGGAAGCTCGACCGCGTCGCGGATGGCTTCGATCTGGCCGCCGAGGCCGCCGATGGCCTCGTAGCCGATGTCGGGGACCTCTTCGAGGACGAGTTCCTCGACCTCGCTCTTGGGGACGACCTCGTAGACGTAGCCGGAGCGGGGTTCGAGCAGGAGGGCGTCGCCGGGGCGGATGGTGACGTCCAGCAGCGGCTCGGCGAGCCGTACCACCCGTTCCTCGTCGGTGTGCCCGAGCACCAGGGCGCGCTCGCCGTCCTCGAGGATCTCCTTGAGGGTGACGATGTCGCCGACGCTCTCGTACTCCATGGCCTCGACCACGTTGAGCGCCTCGTTGAGCATGACTTCCTGGCCGCGCCGGAGATCGTCGAGCTCGACGTTGGGGCTGACGTTCACGCGGAGCTTGCGGCCGCCGGTGAAGATGTCGGCGGTGCCGTCTTCGTTGGCCTGCAGGAAGACGCCGAAGCCGGCGGGCGGCTGGGCGAGCCGGTCGACCTCTTCCTTGAGGGCCACGATCTGGTCGCGGGCCTCGCGCAGGGTGTTGGCGAGCCGCTCGTTCTGGGCGGACACGCCGGCCAGGTTGGTCTGCAGCTCGACGATCCGCTCTTCGAGAATCCTCGTGTGTCGCGGAGAGTCGGCGAGCTTGCGTCGCAGGACGGCGATCTCCTGCTCAAGGTAGGCAATCTGCCCGGTCGGGTCGTCGGACCCGCGTCCCGGGCGGATGCCGCGGTCAATGTCGTCGTCGTGGGCTGCCACGGTCCTCACCTCCTCCAAGGGGAGCTGGACGCTTCCAGACCCTACCTGGGCGGGTGTCGATTGAAACCCCTAGATCAATAAAGACGGTCGGGGTGTGTCCGATCTTCACCCTTGCGCTCTCCCTCACGCCAGGGGAATACCCACGGAACATGATTGGAAAGCGGGCCCAGGTAGGGTCGAAGTGTTCAACACCCGTCAGAGCCTGCATCGTTCCCGTGGGGCTCGACCGTAAACGGCAGGAGAGGTGACCGTGCAGCAGGAGGCCGCGTCCGCGGGCGAGGCGCTGGAGGTCTGGATCGATCAGGACCTGTGTACCGGTGACGGTATCTGCGCCCAGTACGCGCCGGAGGTGTTCGAGCTGGACATCGACGGCCTGGCCTATGTGAAGGGCGCCGACGAGGCGCTGCTGCAGGCGCCGGGCGCGTCGGTGCCGGTGCCGCTGCCGCTGCTGACGGACGTGGTGGACTCGGCCCGTGAGTGTCCGGGTGAGTGCATTCATGTGCGGCGGGTGGCGGACCGGGTGGAGGTGTACGGCCCGGACGCGGGGTGACCGTCCGGGCGCCGCGCGTTAAGTCGTCTTCGAGACGCTTTCGAGGGCGGCCGTGCGCCACGCGCGTGTGGCCGCCCTCGGGGTTGTCCGATTCCTCACACTGCTGTGGCGCACGTCACACGCTGCGGGCCTGGCCGGGGGTGGAGCGGACGAACGCGCCGTCCTTCCACTGCCACTTCACGCTCTGCCGTACGTCGGGGCAGCATGCGGGCACGTCGTCGGAGGAGTAGCCGAGGAGCGTGGCGTGCACGGCTTTGTCGTGTACGGCGATGTCGCTGACGTCGGTGCGGTCCTTGGGGTCGGCCAGGGTGGCCACGATGCGCGGCTGTCCGGTGCCGGACGCGCGCGTGAGGACGTAGACGCCGTCGGGCGGGGTGCCCATGGGGGCGTCGCAGTGCACGACGGCGACGGTCTCGGGCCGGTGGTCGCCGTCGAGGTCGCCGGTGGCCTGTTTCACGACGATGGCCTTGACGGGGCCGCAGTCCAGGGGGAAGTGCACGCCGGTGGTGGCGGGGGCGGCGACAGTGGCGGTTTGCGCGCCGGGTGCCGGGGCAGCCGTCGCCGTGCGCGGTTGCAGCAGGGAGGTGAGCGCCACGACGCCGGCGAGGGCGGTGGCGGTCGCGAGCCAGTGGATGGGGCGGGTGTGCGTGTGGGCCAGTTCCGGGACGGCGGATTGCTGCACTAGGAAGTGTCTCCTGTGAGGGCTGTGCCGGTGGGGGTGGCCTGCATGGTGCCACACGTCACAGTGCGGCGGAACGGCGGGGTGTGCCTCGGGTTCCTGCCGGTGCGGCGTGGGGCGAAGACGACGGCGCCGTGGCCGAGTTCCGCGCGGGGTGCGGGAACTCGGCCACGGCGCCGTTGCGTTGTCGTGGTGAGGGCGTGCCTCAGCGGCCGAGGCCGCCGTCGGCGTTGGGGCCGCTGTAGTCCTCGCCGTAGGCGCCCTTGGCGGGGCGGCGGCGGCGCATGGGCGGCTCGACGCCGTCGGCCAGACGGCGGGCGGTGAGGAGGAAGCCGGTGTGGCCGATCATCCGGTGGTCCGGGCGTACGGCCAGACCCTCGATGTGCCAGTTGCGGATCATGGTCTCCCAGGCGGTCGGCTCGTTGAAGCCGCCGATCTCCCGGATGGACTCCACGGTCCGGGCGAGCTGGGTGGTGGTGGCGACGTAGCAGCAGACGATGCCGCCGGGCACCAGGGCCTTGGAGACGGCCTCCAGGCACTCCCAGGGAGCGAGCATGTCGAGGATGACGCGGTCGACGTCGGTGTCGGACAGGTTGTCCTGCAGGTCGCCGACGGTGAGCTGCCAGGCCGGGTGCGGGCCGCCGAAGTAGCGCTCCACGTTCTGCCGGGCGATCTCCGCGAAGTCCTCGCGGCGCTCGTAGCTGTGCAGCATGCCCTGGTCGCCGATGGCCCGCAGCAGGAAGCTGCTGAGCGAGCCCGAGCCGACGCCGGCCTCCACGACGCGGGCGCCGGGGAAGATGTCGGCGAAGGCGAGGATGTGCCCCGCGTCCTTCGGGTAGACGACGGCTGCCCCGCGGGGCATGGACAGGACGTAGTCGGGGAGCAGGGGGCGCAGCGCGAGGTAGGCGACGTTGCCGGTGGTGCGGACAACGCTGCCCTCGGGAGCGCCGATCAGTTCGTCGTGCGGGAAGCTCCCCTTGTGGGTGTGGAAGTTCTTCCCGGCCTCGAGCGTGAACGTGTAGTGGCGGCCCTTGGGGTCGGTCAGCTGTACCTGGTCCCCGACCTTGAAGGGCCCGCGGCGGCGGGCGGCACCGGTCGGTTCGGACATGTGACCAGCCTACCGGGGTTTGCGGGGGCCGCGGACCACGCCCCGTCGCGGGAGAGGGGCGGTGGAGCGGCGGTAGAGGGGTGGTGGAGCTGGGGGGTCAGCTGGGCCGGGCCATGGCCTTGACGAAGGCGCGCTCGACGTCGGCGGCGGACAGCACGCCGTAGATCTCGCCGGTGTCCTCGACGACGAGGTACTCGCTGGCGGGGGTGGCGCGCAGGACTTCCAGGAGGTCCTCGCCGGCCAGTTCGGCGGAGACCCGCATGCCGTCGGTGAGGTCCTGGGCGAGGTTGCTGACCGCGACCCAGGGGCGGCGGTGTTCGGGGACGCCGACGATGGCGGCCTCGCGGACCAGGGAGAGGGGTTCGCCGTCGGTGTCGACGACGACGAGGGCGCGGGCGCCGGCCTCGTTGGCGCGGCGCAGGGCCTCGGAGAGCGGGGTGTCGGTGTGGACGGGGACCGCGCGGCGGGTGAGGTTGCGGGCGCGCAGTTCGGGCAGGTGCTCGCGCAGGCGGGCGACGCGCAGGCTGTTGCCGGCGCCGGTCCAGATGATCGCGGCGAGGATGGCGGCGAGCAGGGCGTCGGTGACGGTGTCCATGCCGACGCTGTCCTCGGCGGAGGAGCCGAGGGCGCCGGACTGGGTGAGCAGCGGCAGGCCGATCAGGACGGAGACGGCGAGGGCGCGGCCGACCCAGGCGGCGGCGACGGTGCCGCTCATGGGCTTGCCGGTGATCTTCCAGACGATGGCGCGGAGCATGCGGCCGCCGTCGAGGGGCAGGCCGGGCAGGAAGTTGAAGATCGCCACGATGAGGTTGGAGATCATCAGGCCGGCGAGCAGGACGCCGGGGACGGTGCCGGGCTCGACGGGCTGCATGGCGAGGTAGAAGACGCCGGCCAGGACGAGGGAGAGCAGCGGGCCGACGAAGGCGAGGACGAACTCCCGTCCGGGGGTCTCGGCCTCCTTCTCGATCTCGCTGACGCCGCCGAAGAACTGCAGCCGGATGCGGCGCACGGGGAGCTTGAAGCGCAGGGCGGCGACCGTGTGGGCGAGCTCGTGCACGAGCACGGAGGCGTAGAAGGCGACGGCGAAGAAGAGGGAGACGAGGTAGCGGGCGGCGCCGAGCTCGGGCAGCACGCGGTCGAGCTGTCCGCCGAACACCCAGGTGATCAGCGCGGCGACGAGGAACCAGCTGGGTGCCACGTAGACGGGCACGCCGAAGGGGCGTCCCATGAGCAGGCCACTGCGCGGCTCGGGCGGCCGCGGGGGGCGTCCGCCGGGTCCTCCGTGGGCGTGGCTGCGGTCGGGGTGCTGATCGAGGCCGGCGGTGCGGTGCGCGTGCGGGGAGTGCCGGGGGGCGGGGGGGACGGGGTGCTGGGGGGTGGCGGGGGGCCGGCCGGGGGCGGCCGGCTCGTTGCCGGGACGGGCGGCGTGGACGGGCGTCGCGGGGGTGTCCGGGGCGGGGGCCGGTTCGTCGCCGGGGGGTGTGGCGTGGCCGGACTTCGCGGAACGCTCCGGTCCGGGGCTCTCACCGGTGGCCGACTCGTCGTCGGAGTGACCGGACTTCGCGGGACCCTCCGGGCCGGGGGTCTCACCGGCGGCCGGCTCGACGTCGGAGTGGGCGGACTTCGCGGGACCTTCCGGACCGGGGGTCTCACCGGCGGCCGGCTCGACGTCGGAGGGCTTCGTCGGGGTGGCCTTCTTCTCGGCCTGGTCGGACGCCCCGTGGGTGCCGGTGGGGTCGGGGTGTGCGGGGGCGGCGGGCGGGGTCGGCGGGCCGGCGTGGTGCTCGGCCGCCTCGTCGTCGCCCGACCGCGGCTGCGCGCTCCGGCCGCTCTCGTCCACGGTGTCCCCTCGTTCGAAGCGTCTTCCGAGCCGGCCGGCCGGAAGGGGTATCGGGTCGATGGTATGCGTCCGTCGCGACGCGTTCCGCCCCGGCACCCCCCGTGTTCGCCGTGCCGTACCCCGCCCGCAGCGTCGCGGGTTGGGGCGCTGTCAGTGGCGGGCCGTAAGGTCTGGGGACATGGAGACGAGCAGCGAGGGTACGGCCGAGACGGACGGCGGCGACACCGGGGCGGTGCCGTCGCCGTCCGAGGCGGGAGGCGTGGCGACGGCGTCTGGGCCGCTGGCCGCGACGGTGCCCGGCCAGGAGGCGGGGCGCGGGGTCGCGGCGGCGGACACGCCGTCGATACGGCTTGCATCCGGCGTGTCTCCGGAACCGGTCGTCTCCTCCCCCGCCGCGGGCGTCACGGCGCCCCCAGCCGGTGACGACGCGGTACCCGAGGCGGCCGTCCCGGCTTCCGAGGACGGGTCCCCCGAGGCCGCCGCCCCCGCTTCCGAGGACGGGCACCCCGAGGCCGTCACCCCCGCCTCCGAGCACGGGCACCCCGAAGCCGCCGCCCCCGCCTCCGAGGACAGGCCCCCCGAGGCCGCCGCCCCCGCCTCCGAGGACGGGTCCCCCGAGGCCGTCACCCCGGCTTCCGAGGACGGGCACCCCGAGGCCGCCGCCCCCGCCTCCGAGGACGGGCACCCGGAGGCCGCCGCCCCGGCCGCGCCGCGGGCGGATCGGGCCGCGCCCGTCAGTCTGTCGCCCTCGCGCGCCGGTGACTTCATGCAGTGCCCGTTGCTGTACCGGTTCCGGGTGATCGACCGGCTGCCCGAGAAGCCGAGCGCGGCGGCCACGCGGGGCACGCTGGTGCATGCCGTGCTGGAGCGGCTGTTCGACGCCCCGGCGGCCGAGCGGACCGCGCCGCGCGCCAAGTCGCTCATCCCGGGTCAGTGGGAGCGGCTGCGGGAGAGCCGCCCGGAGGTCACCGAGCTGTTCGCCGACGATCCGGACGGTGAGCGGCTGGCGCGGTGGCTGACGGAGGCCGAGCAGCTCGTGGAGCGCTGGTTCACGCTGGAGGACCCGACGCGTCTGGAGCCGGCGGAGCGTGAGCTGTTCGTCGAGGCGGAGCTGGAGTCGGGGCTGACGCTGCGCGGGATCATCGACCGGGTGGACGTCGCGCCGACCGGGGAGGTGCGCATCGTCGACTACAAGACCGGCAAGGCGCCGCGGCCCGAGTACGCCGAGGGCGCGCTGTTCCAGATGAAGTTCTACGCCCTCGTCGTGTGGCGGCTGAAGAACGTCGTTCCGCGGCGGTTGCAGCTGGTGTACCTCGGCAGCGGGGACGTTCTGACCTACGACCCGGTCGTGGCCGACCTGGAGCGGGTGGAGCGCAAGCTGCTGGCGCTGTGGGAGGCGATCCGGCGGGCAACCGAGACCGGTGAGTGGCGGCCGCGGCCGACGAAGCTGTGCGGGTGGTGCGATCACCAGGAGCACTGCCCGGAGTTCGGCGGCACTCCCCCGCCGTATCCGCTCCCGGTGCGCACGGCGGGCTCCGGCGGCGTCTGAGCCGGCGCTCCCGCCCCGGGGGCGGTCCGGAGCGGCCGTGCGTGATCGGCGCCGGCCGCCCCTGGGGCGAGCCGGGCGGTGGTGCAGGGCAGAATGGGCCCGGACGAGCGAAGGAGACTCACGTGGCCATCCGTGTCCTACTGGTCGACGACCAGCCGCTGCTGCGTACGGGCTTCCGGATGATCCTGGAGGCCGAGCAGGACATCGCGGTGGTCGGTGAGGCCGGCGACGGCCTCCAGGCGCTGGACCAGGTGCGCGCGCTGCAGCCCGACGTCGTGCTGATGGACATCCGGATGCCCCGGATGGACGGGGTGGAGGCGACCCGGCAGATCACCGGCCCGGAGCGCAACGGCCCGGCGAAGGTGCTGGTGCTGACCACCTTCGACCTCGACGAGTACGTGGTGGAGGCGCTGCGCGCGGGGGCGAGCGGCTTCCTGCTCAAGGACGCGCCCGCGAACGAGCTGGTGCAGGCGATCCGCGTGGTGGCCGGCGGTGAGGCGATGCTCGCGCCGAGCATCACCCGGCGGCTGCTGGACAAGTACGCCACCCACCTGCCCTCCGGCGAGGAGCCGGTCCCGGACACGCTGCACACGCTGACCGACCGTGAGGTCGAGGTGCTGAAGCTGGTGGCGCGCGGTCTGTCGAACGCGGAGATCGCCGCGGATCTGTTCGTCAGCGAGACGACCGTCAAGACGCATGTGGGTCATGTGCTGACGAAGCTGGGCCTGCGCGACCGTGTGCAGGCCGCGGTGTACGCCTACGAGAGCGGTCTGGTGCGCCCGGGCGCGCAGTAGAACGCCTCTCACGCGGGACAAGGGCGCCCCTTCCCCCAGCCGTACGGGGGAAGGGGCGCCCTTGTGCGGGGGGCGGCGATCAGGCCTTGTGCAGCTCCCAGAAGCGGAACACCGTCGAGGCGTCGAGGCAGGACTCGAGGCCGTAGACGCCGTCGCGCACCACCGCGTACTGCTTGCCCTGCCACACGGGCAGGATCGGCACGTCGTCGGCGACGATGTCCTGCAGTTCGCCGTACTCCTTGCCGGTGGAGGAGCGGTCGCTCTGGGCCGCGGTGCGCGGGATGAGCGTGCCGGTGATGGTCTTGTTGCTGTAGTTGTTGCCCAGCACGTTGCCCTTGCCGAAGAAGGGCGCGGTGAAGTTGTCGGCGTCCGGGTAGTCGGGCACCCATCCCTTGACGTAGACGCCGTACTTGCCGGCCTCGATGTCCTTCTCGTACTGGTCGAACGCCACCGACTTCACGTCGGCCTGGAACAGCCCGCTGGCGTTGAGCTGGCCGGCGATCGCCTTCAGCTCGGCGTCGGTGGCGGGGCCGTAGCGGGACGGCGTGGACCACAGGGTGAGCTTGACCTTGCCGGTGATGCCGTCGGCGCGCAGGGCTTCCTTGGCCTGGGCCTTGGAGGGGCGGGCGCCGTAGGTGTTGAAGAAGGACGTGGTGTGGCCGGCTATGCCGGCCGGGATGATGGAGTACAGCGGCGTCGCGGTGCCCTGGTAGACGTCGCGGATGAGGGCGTCGCGGTCGAGGAGGTGGGCGATGGCCTTGCGTACGCCGCTCTTTCCGGCGACCGGGTCGTTCATGTTGAAGACCAGGTGCTGGACCTCGGCGCTGCTGCCCTCGACCACCTCGACGCCGGAAGTGCCGCCGCTCTTCTGGATGTCGGCGATGTCGGCGGCGCTCAGGCCTCGGTAGGCGGCGTCGACCTTGCCGCCGAGGAGGGCCTGCTTGAGGGCGCCCTGGTCGCCGTGGAAGAACTTCAGCGTGACGCCGGAGTTCTTCACCTTGGCGGTGCCGGTGTAGTTGCCGTTGACGGAGAAGACGGCCTCTTCGTCGTTGAAGGAGTCCAGCTTGTAGGGGCCCGAGCCGACGGCCTTGCCATCCTTGCGCAGGCCGCTCGCGTCGTACTGGCGGTGGTCGACGATGGAGCCGGCGCCGGAGGCGATCTTGCTGGGGAAGGTCGCGTCGGAGGTCTTGAGCTGGAAGACGACCGTCTTGTCGTCCGGCGTCTCCACGGAGGCGAGCGACGGGAACATGATCGCCGGGCCGGCGGGGTCGTTGATCTTCAGCATGCGGTCGAAGGAGAACTTCACGTCCTTCGAGGTGAGCGTGTCACCGTTGCTGAACTTCAGGCCGTCCTTGAGGGTGCACCGGTAGACCTGGGCCTGGCTGTCGGTGAAGCCGCACTGCTTGGCCGCCTCCGGCTGCGGCTCGGTCGCTCCCTCCGGGAAGCTGAGCAGCGACTGGAAGACGTTGTTGAACAACAGCCAGGAACCGGGGTCGTAGCCCGAGGCGGGGTCCGTGGCCAGGACGTCGTCGGACATCCCCATCACCACGGCGGACCCGGTGCCCCCGGAATCGCCGTTCTCCGTTCCGCATCCGGTCAACAGGCCGGAGGCCAGCCCGGCCACGAGGGGCAGGACCGGCCACTGGTTGCGCATGTTCACGTACGTGTGCCTTGTCTTCGGTTCTCCGACAACCCGGGGACCGTCGACGGGCCCCGGGCACAGGGTGCGTCAGCCGCTCACACCGCGGCCGAGCTCCCACAGCTGCAGGGTCGAGGTGTTGTTCAACGCGTAGGCGGTGCCCGTGATGTCGTCGCGGGCGGCGACGTACTGCTTACCCTGCCACAGGGGCAGGACGGGCACGTCGTCGGCCACGATGTCCTGGATGTCCGTCAGGCTCCGCGCGGCGGCGAGGCGGTCGGCCTCGCGCCGGGACTGCGGGATCAGCTGGTTGATGATCTCGCTGTTGCGGTACGGCGACTTGAGGAAGTTGTCCTTGTCGAGGAACGGCGCGAGGTAGTTGTCGGCGTCCGGGAAGTCCGGGAACCAGCCCATGCCCCACACATCGTAGGCGCCCTTGCGTTCGGCGGGGACGAAGGCGTCCCAGGGGGTGCCCTGGATCTGGACGTCGAACAGCCCGCTGGCGTTGAGCTGCTGCTGGAGCACCTCGAACTCCCGCTTGGTGACCGCGCCGTAGTGGTCGGTGGTGTAGTGCAGGGTCAGCTTGACCGGGGTGGAGATGCCGGCCCTCTCCAGCAGCGACTTGGCCTTGGAGGTGCTGGGCTCGCCGTACTTGTTGAAGAACGAGTTGGAGTGGCCGGTGACGGTCGCCGGGACCAGCGAGTACAGGGCCTCGGCCTGGGTGCCGTACACCTGGGAGACCAGGGCGCTGCGGTCGACGACCTGGGCGACGGCCTGGCGCACCGCCTTGTCCTTGACGGACGGCGCGTTGGTGTTGAAGGCCAGGTAGCGGATCTCCAGGCCGGGCATGTCCAGCAGGTCGATGTTCTTGCCGGAGCCGCCCTGCAGCTTGCGCACCTGGTCGGGCGACATGGTGCGGGTCATCAGGTCGATGTCGCCCTTCTCGAGCGCCGTGCCCATGGCGTCGGCGCTGTCGAAGGAGTCCAGTTCCACCTTGTCGTTGTTCACGGTCAAGGACCCCTTGTAGTCGGGGTTCTTGGTGAAGACGGCCTTGACCATGGAGTCGCCGCTGGTCTCGGCCTTGAGGGTGTAGGGCCCGGAGCCGTCGACCGTGAACCCTTCGCGCAGCTTGTCCTTGGGGTAGTCGGTGGGGTCGATGATGCCCGCGACCGGGGTGGACAGCTTGTACGGGAAGGTGGCGTCGGAGGTCTTGAGGTGGAAGACGACCTCCTTGTCGCCCTGTGTCTCGACGGTGTCGATGGTGGACAGCAGGGCGGCGACGCCGGAGTCGGCCTGGATGGCGCGGGCCCGGTCGATGGAGTACTTCACGGCGTTGGCGGTGACGGCGTCCCCGTTGGCGAACGTCAGTCCGTCGCGCAGCTTGCAGGCGTAGCGCTCGTTGCCGCTGTCGGTGAAGCCGCAGCTCTGGGCCGCCTCGGGCACCGGCTGGCCGCCGCCCTTCGGCAGGGTCATGAGGGTCTGCACGGTCTGGCGCAGGATGTTCCAGCTGCCGACGTCGTAGGCGTAGGCCGGGTCGAGCGGCGCCGGGACGTCCTTCGTGGCGGTGAACCGGTCCGTGGTGCCGACGACGATGGCCTTCCCGCCGCCGCTGCCCGCGTTGGTACCGCCACACGCGGCGAGTACGGGGGCGAGCAGGCCGGCCATGGCCGGCAGCACCAGAGTCTTGCGGTTCATGCTCGAGTTTCTCCAGAGCGTCTGACTCCGTGTATCCGGCATGCAGGGGTGGCGCAGCGGAGCACGGGGATAAGGGGGCGATGTTCTCGCGATGAGATTAGTCCGCGTCCGTGGGGCGGTTCGCGGGCAGTGGAGTCGATGCCCCATCACGCTGCGAAACCGGGCGGGGACGCAACGAAAAGGCGACAGCGGAAGGATTCGTGCAGGGTTTCATCAATCGGGACACAAGGGTGCGCCCCGCGGCCGCCGTTGAGGGTGGGTCACCCGGGGCCTGCCCCTTTTGCACCCGGCCGGGCGTGGGGAACGTCACACGCGGGCGGGGTGTGAGGGGCGTGTGATGCGACCCGGTCGCGCGCCGTGCATTCGGCCGGCGCACGCCCCGGTGTCTCTTGTGGGAAATGGCCCGTCAATGAGCGGGACACGTTGGGTGAACGGTTATCGCACCTGGGTCATCAGGCCGCGCAGAAAGGCGAGGTCGACTTCTTCCAGCGTGGTCACGACGGTGCGCCGCGCGGCCGGGCTGATGGGCGCCACCGAGGGCACCGCGACGACGTGACAGCCCGCGGCCTCGGCCGCCGCGACACCGGTCGCGGTGTCCTCCACGACGGCGCAGCGCGCCGGATCGACGCCCAGGCCGGCCGCCGCGAGCAGGTAGGGGTCGGGGTGGGGCTTGGTGCGGGACACCTCGTCGCCGGCGATGCTCAGCGAGAAGTGGTGGGCGCCGAGCGTGGTCAGTACGCGGTCGATGATGCGCCGGTGGGAGGCGGAGACCAGCGCCGTGGGCACTCTCTGCTCGTGCAGCTCCGCCAGCAGCCGGGCCGCGCCGGGCATGACCGGCAGGGCGTCGCCGATACGGGCCTCGAAGCCCTCGTTGAGCAGGACGGTCAGCTCGGCGAGGGGGATGTCGGCGCCCGTCGCCTCGATCAGGAACCCCGCGCTGCGGGTCATGGGACCGCCGACCACGACATGGCGCCAGGAGTCGTCGAGGGCGTGGCCGAGGGCGGCGAACACCTCGACCTCGACGTCCCACCAGAAGCCCTCCGTGTCCACCAGGGTGCCGTCCATGTCCAGGAGCACGGCCTGCAGGGCGGAACCTTCGGCAGTACCGGTATCGAGCGCGGGGACCGTCGTCGTCATCCGGCGTACCTCCTTGGGGACGATCAGGCCGGTTCCCGACGGGAACCGGCCTGCGGTGGACCGACCAGTGTACGACGCTTTCGATCGACGTGCCCGAGATGACCGTCACGGGCCGTGGAACGGGGTCACCGAGCGTTGAAGTACTTGGCCTCCGGGTGGTGGATCACGATGGCGTCCGTGGACTGCTCGGGGTGCAGCTGGAACTCCTCGGACAGGTGCACGCCGATGCGCTCCGGCTGGAGCATGTCCGCGATCTTGGCGCGGTCCTCCAGGTCGGGGCAGGCGCCGTAGCCGAGGGAGAAGCGGGCACCGCGGTACTTCAGCTCGAACATGCCCTCGATCTCGGCCGGGTCCTCCCCGGCGAAACCGAGCTCGGAGCGCACGCGCGCGTGCCAGTACTCGGCGAGGGCCTCGGCGAGCTGGACGGACAGGCCGTGCAGTTCCAGGTAGTCGCGGTAGGCGTTGGCCTCGAACAGGCGGGCGGTCTCCTCGCCGATGCGCGAGCCGACGGTGACGACCTGGAAGCCGACCACGTCGGTCTCCCCCGACTCCTCCGGGCGGAAGAAGTCCGCGAGGCACAGCCGGCGGCCGCGGCGCTGGCGCGGGAAGGTGAAGCGGGTGCGCTCGTTGCCCTGCTCGTCCAGGATGATCAGGTCGTCGTCCTTGGACACGCACGGGAAGTAGCCGTAGACGACGGCCGCCTCCAGCAGGTTCTCCGTCTGCAGCCGCTCCAGCAGGCCGCGCAGCCGGGGCCGGCCCTCGGTCTCGACCAGCTCCTCGTACGTGGGGCCCTCGCCGGTGCGGGCCTGCTTCAGCCCCCACTGGCCCTTGAACAGGGCGCCCTCGTCGAGCCAGGAGGCGTACTCCTTGAGCTGGATGCCCTTGATCACGCGGGTGCCCCAGAACGGCGGGGTGGGCACCGGGTTGTCGGTGGCGACGTCGGAGCGGACATGCCCCTCCTGCGGGCGCTCCTCGACCTCGACCGCCGCCGCCCTGACCCGGCGCTGCTTCAGTTCCGGCAGCTTCGCGCCGGGCACGCCGCGCTTGACGCCGATCAGGGCGTCCATCAGGCGCAGCCCCTCGAAGGCGTCCCGGGCGTAGCGGACCTCGCCCTGGTAGATCTCGTGCAGGTCCTGCTCGACATACGCGCGGGTCAGCGCGGCGCCACCGAGGATGACCGGGTACTTCCCGGCCAGCTCACGCGCGTTGAGCTCCTCCAGGTTCTCCTTCATGATCACCGTGGACTTCACCAGCAGCCCGGACATGCCGATCACATCCGCGCGGTGTTCCTCGGCGGCCTCCAGGATCGCCGACACGGGCTGCTTGATGCCCAGGTTGACCACGTTGTAGCCGTTGTTGGTCAGGATGATGTCGACCAGGTTCTTGCCGATGTCGTGCACGTCGCCGCGCACCGTGGCCAGCACGATCGTGCCCTTGCCCGCCTCGTCCGTCTTCTCCATGTGCGGCTCGAGATGGGCGACGGCCGTCTTCATCACTTCCGCCGACTGCAGCACGAACGGCAGCTGCATCTGCCCCGAACCGAACAGCTCACCGACGACCTTCATGCCGTCCAGCAGCGTCTCGTTGACGATGTCCAGCGCCGACCGCGCTGCCAGCGCCTCATCGAGGTCGGCCTCCAGCCCGTTGCGCTCACCGTCGATGATCCGCCGCTTGAGGCGCTCCTCGAGCGGCAGCGCGGCCAGCTCCTGCGCCTTGGACGCCTTCAGCGACTTCGCCGTCGCACCCTCGAACAACTGCATGAGCTTCTGCAGCGGGTCATAGCCCTCCGCGCGCCGGTCGTAGATCAGATCCAGCGCGGTGCGCACCTGCTCCTCGTCGAACCGGGCGATCGGCAGGATCTTCGACGCGTGCACGATCGCCGAGTCCAGGCCCGCCTTCACACACTCGTCGAGGAACACCGAGTTCAGCAGGATCCGGGCGGCCGGATTCAGACCGAAGGAGATGTTCGACAGGCCGAGGGTGGTCTGCACGTTGGGGTGGCGGCGCTTGAGCTCGCGGATGCCCTCGATGGTGGCGACGCCGTCCCCCCGGGACTCCTCCTGCCCGGTGCAGATCGTGAAGGTGAGGCAGTCGACGAGGATGTCCTCCTCCCGGATGCCCCAGTTCCCCGTCAGGTCGGCGATCAGCCGCTCGGCGATCTCCACCTTCTTCTCCGCCGTGCGCGCCTGACCCACCTCGTCGATGGTCAGCGCGATCAGCGCGGCGCCGTGCTCCTTGGCGAGCTGCGTGACCTTCGCGAAGCGGGACTCCGGTCCGGCCCCGTCCTCGTAGTTCACCGAGTTGATCACCGCGCGGCCGCCGAGCTTTTCCAGCCCGGCCCGCAGCACCGGCACCTCGGTGGAGTCCAGCACGATCGGCAGCGTCGACGCGGTCGCGAAACGACCCGCCAGCTCCCGCATGTCCGCCGCGCCGTCCCGGCCGACGTAGTCCACGCACAGGTCCAGCATGTGGGCGCCCTCGCGGATCTGCTCGCGGGCCATCTCCACACAGTCGTCCCAGCGGCCCTCCAGCATCGCCTCGCGGAACTTCTTCGACCCGTTGGCGTTCGTGCGCTCACCGATGGCGAGGTAGGAGGTGTCCTGGCGGAAGGGCACGGTCTGGTACAGCGAGGCCGCTCCCGGCTCCGGGCGCGGGTCGCGCTCGGCGGGGACCAGGCCCCGCACCCGCTCCACGACCTGCCGCAGATGCTCCGGCGTCGTCCCGCAGCAGCCGCCCACCAGGGACAGCCCGTAGTCGCGGACGAAGTTCTCCTGGGCGTCGGCCAGGCCCTCGGGACCGAGCGGGAAGTGGGCGCCGTCCTTGGTGAGGATCGGCAGACCGGCGTTCGGCATGCACAGCAGCGGGATGCGGGAGTGGCGCGTGAGGTAGCGCAGGTGCTCGCTCATCTCGGCGGGGCCGGTGGAGCAGTTCAGGCCGATCATGTCGATGCCGAGCGGCTCCAGCGCGGTCAGCGCGGCGCCGATCTCGGAGCCCAGCAGCATGGTGCCGGTCGTCTCGAAGGCCATCGACACGAGCAGCGGTACGTCGACGCCGAAGGCCTCGATGGCGCGGCGGGCGGCGACGACGGAGGCCTTGGTCTGCAGCAGGTCCTGCGTGGTCTCCACGATCAGGGCGTCGGCGCCGCCGGCGAGCAGGCCCTCGGCGTTGGCCTGGTAGCCGTCGCGGATCGTGGTGTACCCGACGTGGCCGAGCGTCGGCAGCTTGGTGCCCGGGCCGACCGAGCCGAGCACCCAGCGGGTGCGGCCGTCACGGCCGGCGTACTCGTCGGCCACCTCACGGGCGATGCGCGCACCGGCCTCGGACAGCTCGAAGACGCGGTCGGCGATCTCGTACTCGGCGGCGGCCGTGTGGTTGGCGCCGAAGGTGTTCGTCTCCACGCAGTCGACGCCGGCCGCGAAATACTCCTCGTGGACCGAGCGGACGATGTCCGGGCGGGTGACGTTCAGGATCTCGTTGCAGCCCTCGAGCTGCTCGAAGTCCTCCAGGGTCGGGTCCTGCGCCTGGAGCATGGTGCCCATCGCCCCGTCGGCGACCACCACACGGGTGGCGAGCGCCTCTCGGAGCGCGGACACACGGGTCCGGCTGTCGGCGGAAGGGGTCAGCGGCGACGAGGCCATGAAGGGGCTCCCTTGGATGCGACGGCTGTCGGCTATGCGGCTCCGCGGCGGTTTTCAGGCGAGGCGCACGGCGCCAGCGTAACCGGGACTCTCCGAGGATGGGCAGAGCGTCCACGAGGCGGACGGGTGGGAGCGCAGGCGCCCCACCGCGAGAGGCTGCGCAGGTGGGTGCGGGCGGCGGGGCGTTCGGGTGAGGGGCTGGGGCGGACGGGCGTCGCGCCCGGGGATGACGGGTGAGGCGCACGGGACGTACGCGGGGACCTGTGTCCCGGCCGGCGGGGTGGACGCGGTGAGCGGCGCCGGACGCGGCCGGCTGGAGGCGCCCCGGAGGTACCCCCGTGTGGCCGACACGCCGCGCATGGCGTAACAAGTACCGTCCGACCATTGGCGGGAGGTCGGCATGGACCGGTAGTGTTCGACATTGCCGAACGACGGTGGCAGCACCGGGCGTGAGCGGTCGATGGGGACGGAGGCAGGACGGCGATGGCACGGAACATCCAGTCGCTCGAGCGGGCGGCCGCGATGCTGCGGCTGCTCGGGGGCGGCGAGCGGCGCCTGGGCCTGTCGGACATCGCCTCCTCGCTCGGCCTCGCCAAGGGCACCGCCCACGGCATCCTGCGCACCCTCCAGCAGGAGGGTTTCGTCGAGCAGGACGAGGCCTCCGGGCGCTACCAGCTCGGCGCGGAACTGCTGCGCCTGGGCACCACCTATCTCGACGTGCACGAGCTGCGGGCGCGCGCCCTGGTGTGGACCGACGACCTGGCCCGCTCCAGCGGGGAGAGCGTCTACCTGGGCGTGCTGCACCAGCAGGGCGTGCTGATCGTGCACCACGTCTTCCGGCCCGACGACAGCCGGCAAGTGCTGGAGATCGGGGCCATGCAGCCGCTGCACTCCACCGCCCTGGGCAAGGTGCTCTCCGCCTACGACCCGGTGGCGCACAGCGAGGCGCTGGAGTCGGACCGCAAGGCGTTCACGGACCGCACGGTGTGCGACCCGGACAGCTTCGAGCACCTCCTCGACGTCACACGCGCGCGTGGCTACGCGGCCGACGTGGAGGAGACCTGGGAGGGCGTCGCGTCCATCGCCGCACCCATCCACGACCGGCGCCGCATGCCCGTGGGCGCGGTCGGCATCACCGGCGCCGTGGAGCGGGTGCGCCGGGACGGGGAGTTGCGGCCCGAGCTGATCGCGGCGGTGCGGGACTGCGCCCGCGCGGTGTCGCGGGACCTGGGCGCCGGGCGGTTCTGACCGACGCGGGACCCACAAGGGCGTGACACAGGGCCGGAACGCCGTACAGGCGCTCCGGCCCTGTGTTGTGTCCGTCCGCATGCCCCGCACCTGTGCCGTGTCCGTCCACCTGCCCCGCACTCGTGACCTGCGCCGGCGCCCGGACCGGAGCGGGTGCGCATCCGCCCGGCCCGCTGACCCGAAGCGATCAATAACGATCGTGCTTTCGATTACAGACCTCTTGACGGGTAGCTGAGGCCAAAGCAAGACTCCCGTCCATCGGTCGGCATTGTCGAACACCTACCGGCAATACGCGCTAGAGTGTGACAACGCCAAGGGCCGGATTCGCTCTCACCCCGAGGGCGCCGCACCCCCGGAGGGACCCGGGAGTCCGGCTTCCCCCCTGGACGAAGGACAAAGGAGTCGCGGGTGTCCAGCTCCGACATCTTCATCGGCGAGACCATAGGTACCGCCATACTCATCCTCCTCGGCGGCGGCGTCTGCGCCGCCGTGACCCTGAAGGCATCCAAGGCCCGCAACGCAGGCTGGCTCGCCATCGCCTTCGGCTGGGGCTTCGCCGTGATGACGGCGGTGTACATCTCCGGCCCGCTCTCCGGAGCCCACCTCAACCCGGCCGTGACCGTCGCCCTGGCCATCAAGGACAGCGACTGGACGAACGTCCCGGTCTACTTCGCCGGCCAGCTGCTCGGCGCGATGATCGGCGCGGCCCTGGTGTGGGCGGCCTACTACGGCCAGTTCCAGGCGCACCTGACCGACAAGGAGATCGTCGGCGGCCCCGGCGCGCAGGCCACCGCGGCCAAGGCCGTCGAGGCGCAGGAGAAGGGCGCCGGCCCGGTCCTGGGCGTCTTCTCCACCGGCCCGGAGATCCGGAACACCGTGCAGAACCTCCTGACGGAGATCATCGGCACCATCGTGCTGATCCTCGCGGTCCTCACCCAGGGCCTCAACGACAAGGGCAACGGCCTGGGCGTCCTGGGCGGTCTGATCACCGCTCTGGTGGTCGTCTCGATCGGTCTGTCCCTCGGCGGTCCCACCGGCTACGCCATCAACCCGGCCCGTGACCTCGGCCCGCGCATCGTGCACGCCCTGCTGCCGCTGCCCAACAAGGGCGGCTCGGACTGGAGCTACGCGTGGATCCCGGTGGTCGGTCCGCTGATCGGCGGCGCGATAGCCGCAGGCCTCTACAACGTCGCATTCGTGTAGGAGCCAGCTCAGGATGTCCGTGAGAAACAGCGACACGTCCCCACGGACCACCGAGCACCGCACGCGCCGTATCCATCAGCCCCCCAACGACGGATCCTCCAGGAGAACACAGTGACCGACGCGCACACCGCCGGCATCGCTTCCCACGGGCACGGCCCGTTCATCGCCGCCATCGACCAGGGCACCACCTCCAGCCGCTGCATCGTCTTCGACCGGGACGGCCGGATCGTCTCCGTCGACCAGAAGGAGCACGAGCAGATCTTCCCCAAGCCGGGCTGGGTCGAGCACAACGCCACCGAGATCTGGACCAACGTCCAGGAGGTCGTCGCCGGCGCGGTCGCCAAGGCCGGCATCACCCGCGACGACATCAAGGCCATCGGCATCACCAACCAGCGCGAGACCACCGTGCTGTGGGACAAGAACACCGGTGAGCCCGTCCACAACGCCATCGTCTGGCAGGACACCCGCACCGACGCCCTGTGCCGGGAGCTGGGCCGCAACGTCGGCCAGGACCGCTTCCGCCGCGAGACCGGTCTGCCGCTCGCCTCCTACTTCGCCGGCCCCAAGGCCCGCTGGCTGCTCGACAACGTCGAGGGCCTCAAGGAGCGCGCCGAGGCCGGGGACATCCTCTTCGGCACCATGGACACCTGGGTCATCTGGAACCTGACCGGTGGTGTGGGCGGCGGCAAGCACGTCACCGACGTCACCAACGCCTCCCGCACCATGCTGATGAACCTCCACAACACGGAGTGGGACGACAAGATCTGCGAGTCGATCGGCGTGCCGAAGCAGATCCTGCCCGAGATCCGCTCCTCCGCCGAGATCTACGGCGAGATCAAGGGCGGCAAGCTGGGCGACCTGCTCGGCGGCATCCCCGTCGCCTCCGCGCTCGGCGACCAGCAGGCGGCCCTGTTCGGCCAGACCTGTTTCTCCGAGGGCGAGACCAAGTCGACGTACGGCACCGGCACCTTCATGGTGATGAACACCGGCGACAAGATCATCAACTCCTACGCCGGTCTGCTGACCACCGTCGGCTACAAGATCGGCGACCAGGAGACGGTGTACGCCCTGGAGGGCTCGATCGCCGTCACCGGCTCGCTGGTGCAGTGGATGCGCGACCAGATGGGCCTGATCTCCACCGCGGCGGAGATCGAGACGCTGGCGCTGTCGGTCGAGGACAACGGCGGCGCGTACTTCGTGCCGGCGTTCTCCGGCCTGTTCGCCCCGCACTGGCGCTCCGACGCCCGCGGTGTGATCGCCGGCCTGACCCGGTACGTCACCAAGGCGCACCTGGCGCGTGCCGTCCTGGAGGCCACCGCCTGGCAGACCCGGGAGATCGCCGACGCCATGGTGAAGGACTCCGGCGTCGAGCTGGTGACCCTGAAGGTCGACGGCGGCATGACCGCCAACAACCTGCTGATGCAGACGCTTGCCGACGTGCTGGACGCCCCCGTCGTGCGCCCCATGGTCGCCGAGACCACCTGCCTCGGCGCCGCCTACGCCGCCGGTCTCGCCGTCGGCTTCTGGAACAGCACCGACGACCTGCGCGCCAACTGGCGCCGGGCCGCCGAGTGGACCCCCCGCATGGACGCGGAGACCCGCGACCGTGAGTACAAGAACTGGCTCAAGGCCGTCGAGCGGACCATGGGCTGGCTCGAGGACGAGGAGTAAGACCCGCTATGACCACGCAGTCCACCCTGAGTTCCGTACCTGCCCTGGGCACGCACCCGGCCTCCGGCTCGAACCCGAGCCGAGCCGAGACCCGGGAGCAGCTCTCCAAGGCGTCGTACGACCTGCTCGTCATCGGCGGCGGCATCCTCGGCATCTCGACCGCCTGGCACGCCGCGCAGTCCGGCCTCAGGGTGGCTCTGGTCGACGCCGGCGACTTCGCCGGCGCCACCTCCTCCGCCTCCTCCAAGCTGCTGCACGGCGGCCTGCGCTACCTGCAGACCGGTGCGGTGAAGCTGGTGGCGGAGAACCATTTCGAGCGCCGTGCGGTCTCCCGTCAGGTGGCGCCCCACCTGGCGAACCCGCTCACGTTCTACCTCCCCGTGTACAAGGGCGGCCCGCACGGCGCGGCGAAGCTCGGCGCGGGCGTCTTCGCCTACTCCGCGCTCTCCGCGTTCGGTGACGGGGTCGGCCACCTGCTCTCCCCGGCCAAGGCGGCGCAGGACGTGCCCGAGCTGCGCACCGAGAACCTCAAGGCCGTTGCCGTGTACGGCGACGACCAGATGAACGACGCGCGCATGGCGCTGATGACGGTCCGCGCGGCCGTCGACGCGGGCGCGGTCGTCCTGAACCACGCCGAGGTGACCGGTCTGCGCTTCACCCAGGGCCGGGTGACCGGCGCCGACCTCAAGGACCGGACCTCCGGCGACGAGTTCGGCGTGAACGCACGCCTGGTGCTGAACGCGACCGGCCCGTGGGTGGACCACCTGCGCCGGATGGAGGACCCGAACGCGGCGCCGTCCATCCGTCTGTCCAAGGGCGCGCACCTGGTCCTCAAGCGCACCTCGCCGTGGAAGGCCGCGCTGGCCACCCCGATCGACAAGTACCGCATCACCTTCGCCCTCCCCTGGGAGGACATGCTGCTGCTCGGCACCACCGACGAGGAGTACGAGGGCGACCCGGCGGACGTCGCGGTCAACGACAAGGACATAGCCCAGATCCTCGACGAGGCCGCCTTCTCGATCCGGGACCAGCAGCTCGACCGGGACCTGATCACGTACTCCTTCGCGGGTCTGCGGGTGCTGCCGGGCGGCCCCGGTGACACCGCCAAGGCCAAGCGCGAGACGGTCGTGACCGAGGGCAAGGGCGGCATGCTGTCGGTCGCGGGCGGCAAGTGGACCACCTTCCGTCACATCGGCCGCACGGTGATGAAGAAGCTGGAGGCGCTTCCGGGCCACCCGCTCGGCGACGACTTCGAGCCGATCGCCTCGCTGCCGAAGAAGCTGCCGCTGCCCGGTGTCGCCAACCCCCGCGCGATCGCGCACCGGCTGCTGATCGACCGCCCGGCGCCGGGCCCGCGCATGGCCGCGGACACCGCCCGGCACCTGGCGACGCACTACGGCTCGCTGGCGTTCGACATCGCCCGCCTGGCCAACGAGCACCCGGAGCTGGGCGAGCGGGTCCACCCCGACGCCCCGGAGATCTGGGCGCAGGTCGTCTACGCCCGCGACCACGAGTGGGCCGAGACGGCGGACGACGTGCTGCGCCGTCGCACCACGCTGACGATCCGCGGTCTGGCCACGGACGAGGTGCGGGGCAAGGTCCAGGACCTGCTCGACGAGAAGTAGGACCGGCGAAGGAACTGACGGCCGGACGGTCCTACGGCACGAAGGGGGCGGCTCCCCGCACTGGAGCCGCCCTCTTCCCGTGCCCGGCCGGCCCGGGTGTTCCGGGGTGGCGATCGGGGCAGTGTTCCGTTCACTCCCCCGTGCAAGGGGGCTGCGGGCGCCCCCGCCGCACGCCGTAAGGTTGGGTGGTCAAGCGAGGGCACGTCGGAAGGAGGCGCTGGGTGATCGAGCTCGAGGGGGTTCCCGAGCTGATCGACCCGGTCATGGTGGCCGCGTTCGAGGGCTGGAACGATGCCGGCGACGCCGCCTCCACCGCGGTCGCGCATCTGGAGAAGGAGTGGAAGGGCGAGGTGTTCGCGGCGCTGGACGCCGAGGACTACTACGACTTCCAGGTGAACCGCCCCACGGTGTTCATGGACGGCGGCGTCCGCAAGATCACGTGGCCGACGACGAGGTTGTCCGTGGTCCGGGTCGGCGGCGACAAGCCGCGCGACCTGGTCCTGGTGCGCGGCATCGAACCGTCCATGCGCTGGCGCTCGTTCTGCAACGAGCTGCTGGGCTTCGCGCACGAGCTGGGCGTGGAGCTCGTGGTGATCCTGGGCGCCCTGCTCGGCGACACCCCGCACACGCGTCCGGTCCCGATCAGCGGGACGACGTCCGACGCGGACCTGGCACGCCGGATGGATCTGGAGGAGACCAAGTACGAGGGTCCCACCGGCATCGTCGGCGTCCTGCAGGAGGCGTGCACGCACGCGGGCGTGCCGGCGGTGTCGCTGTGGGCGGCCGTACCGCACTACGTGTCGCAGCCGCCCAACCCGAAGGCCACGCTGGCGCTGCTGAACCGCCTGGAGGACCTGATCGACGTGCGCATCCCGCTGGGCGAGCTGCCCGAGGACGCGCGCGCCTGGCAGGTGGGCGTGGACCAGCTGGCCGCCGAGGACAGCGAGGTGGCCGAATACGTCCAGACGCTGGAGGAGGCCCGGGACACGGCCGAGCTGCCGGAGGCCTCGGGCGAGGCGATCGCGCGGGAGTTCGAGCGGTATCTGCGGCGCCGGGACGGCGCCCGTCCGCCCAAGCCCCCTGCGTCCGGCCCTGCCAAGGACGACGAGGACGACTCGGAGGACTGAGCGGAGTACGGGAGAGGGCGGTGCGCCGGGCGCACCGCCCTTCACCTTTGCCGGCAGCCCTTACAGAGCCACGCCCAGCAGCGCGTCCACCGCGCGGGAGACGACGCCGGGTGCGCCGATGTCCGTGCCGCCCTGCTCCTGCTGGAGCGCGACCCAGCGGTCGACGGCGGCCAGCGCGGCCGGGGCGTCGAGGTCGTGCGCGAGGGCGTCGCGGATCTCCTCGACGAGCGCGTCGGCGGACGGGCCGTCGGGCCGGGAGACGGCCGCGCGCCACCGGCCGAGGCGGGCGACGGCGTCGGCGAGGACCTGGTCGGTCCACTCCCAGTCGGCGCGGTAGTGGTGGGCGAGCAGCGACAGACGGATGGCGGCGGGGTCGACGCCGTCGCGGCGCAGCCGGGAGACGAAGACCAGGTTGCCCTTGGACTTCGACATCTTCTCGCCGTTCAGGGCGACCATGCCGGCGTGGACGTACGCCTGGGCCATGGGGAACTCGCCGGTGAGCACCTGGGCGTGCGAGGCGCCCATCTCGTGGTGCGGGAAGGCGAGGTCGCTTCCGCCGCCCTGGACGTCGAAGCCCATGCCGAGGTGGTCCAGGGCGATGGCGACGCACTCGATGTGCCAGCCGGGGCGTCCCCGGCCGAGGGAGGCGCCGTCCCAGCTGGGCTCGCCCTCGCGGGCGGCCATCCACAGCATCGGGTCGAGCGGGTTCTTCTTGCCCGGCCGGTCCGGGTCGCCGCCGCGCTCGGCGGACAGCATCCGCATGGCGGCGGCGTCGAGGTTGGAGACCTTGCCGAAGTGGGGGTCGGACTCGACGGAGAAGTAGATGTCACCGTCCAGCTCGTAGGCCGCGCCGAGGTCGCGCAGCCGCTCCACGAGCGGGACGATGCCGGGTATCGCCTCGACGGCCCCGATGTACTGCTGGGGCGGCAGCATCCGCAGGGCCGTCATGTCCTCACGGAAGAGGGCCGTCTCCTTCTCGGCGAGGGCGACCCAGTCGACGCCGTCCCGCTCCGCGCGTTCCAGCAGCGGATCGTCGACGTCGGTGACGTTCTGGACGTAGTGAACCTGCCGCTTGGTGTCGAGCCACACGCGCTGTACGAGGTCGAACGCGTTGTAGGTCGCCGCGTGCCCCAGGTGGGTGGCGTCGTACGGGGTGATGCCGCAGACGTAGATACGGGCGACGGGACCGGGCTGGAGGGTGACCAGCTGGCCGGTCGCGGTGTCGTGGATCCTCAGGTCGCGGCCCTGACCGGGCAGCGCGGGGACTTCGGAAGCGGGCCAGGCATGCATGTCATGAGCCTAACCGGACCGGGGTCCCCCTTACGAACCGGAGCGGGCCGGATGGCCGGGAAGGCGCTCTTGTGTCTTCCCGGCAGATGTGCAGTCGGGGCGGGTCACACCGGTGGCCATGGAATCGCCGGCCACTCTCCGCTCGGTTCGGGGTGTCTCCCGGAGGCGAGCAGCGCCTCGACACGCGCGCGTGTGGCGTCGGTCTCGGCAGGGGTGACCAGAGCGGCGAGCCGCTCGGCGAGGGGCGCGCCCTCCTTCAGTTCCGCGCGCAGCCGGGTCAGGGCCTCGACGGCCTCCTCGGTCAGCGGCTCCCCCGCCCACCCCCACAGCAGGGTGCGCAGCTTGTTCTCGACGTGGAACGTGACGCCGTGGTCGATGCCGTACAACCGGCCCCCGGCGGCGGGCAGCAGGTGGCCGCCCTTGCGGTCGGCGTTGTTGATCACGGCGTCCAGGACGGCGAGCCGCCGCAGCCGGGCGTCGTCGGCGTGCACGAGCAGGGCGGTGCGGCCCTCGCCGACCTCGGCGAAGCCGATGGCCTTCCAGCCGGGCTCCGGCTCCTCGCCGTCCACGAGGGCGAGCAGTTCGGCGCCCTCGGGCTCGACGTCGATCCACAGCTGGCACATGCCCTCGCCGTAGGGTCCCTCACGCAGCACGGTCGGCGGGATCAGCTGCCAGCCGGTCGCCTCGGACACCTCGTACGCGGCGACCTCACGGCGGGCGAGGTCGCCGTCGGGGAAGTCCCACAGGGGACGCTCACCGGCGATCGGCTTGTAGATGCAGGCGGCCTCCTGGCCGTCGAGGGCCACCGTGCAGTACAGAGCCGCGTTGGAGGCCTCGCGGATGCGTCCGCGGACGGTCAGCTCCCCCTCGGCGAGGAGCCGCGCCGCGCTCACGCTCCGCGGCGGTATCCGTTCTGGCGCGGACATACGTGTCCCTCCGGGTCGAGCGGCAGGCTGCACAGCGGGCAGGGCGGCCGGCCGGCGTTGACGACGTCGAGGGCGCGCTTGGCGAAGGCTCTGGCCTGGGCGCCGGTGAGCCGGACCCGCAGCATCGGGGGCCCGTTCTCCTCGTCCTGCAGAAGGCGTTCCTCGGCCTCGGCGAGGTCCTCCTCGGACTCCGCGTCGAGCTCCACCAGGGCCTGCGCCTCGACGATCATGCGCTGGTCCTCGCCGTCCCAGGCGAGAGCCATGGTGCCGACCCGGAACTCCTCCTCGACGGGAGTCTCCAGCGGGGCGCTGTCGGCGATCTCCGTGGGTGCGACGGCCGGGACGGCGGCGTTGCCGCCGCTGCGGCGCACCACCTCGTCGAGGAGCTCGTCCATGCGTTCGGCGAGCGCGGCGACCTGGGTCTTCTCCAGGGCCACGCTGGTCACCCGGGCGCCTGCGGTGGCCTGCAGAAAGAAGGTACGCCGCCCGGGCAGTCCGACCGTACCGGCCACGAAGCGGTCCGGTTGGTCGTAGAGGAACACCTGACGGGACACGTCCAGCTCCAAGAATCGTGGTGGGCAATCGCGGCGCTACTGCGACCGCTTCACCCTACTGCGGCCGACGATCACGGTGCGCCCGCACCACCCCCCACGGCGGCGTCGCCGTCCTGCGGCTGCTCGCGCGGCGCCAGGGAGGCGAAGTCGCCGGTGTCGCCGAGGCGCACGAGGAAGGGCCGCAGCCGGGTGTAGCGGATCGCGGTGACGGAGCACGGTTCGACGGAGATCCGCTGGAAGAGGTCGAGATGCAGGCCGAGTGCGTCGGCCACGAGCGATTTGATGATGTCGCCGTGGGAGCACATCAGGTACACCGCGTCGGCGCCGTGGTCGCGCTCCACGCGCGCGTTCCACTCGCGCACCGCCTCGGCGGCACGGGTCTGCATGGCCCGCATGGACTCCCCGCCGGGGAAGGCGGCCGCGGAGGGGTGGGCCTGGACGACCTCCATCAGCGGCTCGTCGCTCAGCTCGGCGAGTTTGCGGCCCGACCAGTCGCCGTAGTGGCACTCCCCGATGCGTTCGTCGGTGTGCGGCGTCAGACCGGGGCGGGCCGCCAGCAGCGGCGCGACGGTTTCCTGGCAGCGCTGCAGCGGGCTGGTGACGATCTCGGCGAGCGGCAGCGCGGCGAGCCGGGCGGGCAGCGCCTCGGCCTGCGCGGCGCCGCGCTCGTCGAGGGCGACGCCGGGGGTCCAGCCGGCGAGGAGCCCCTCGCTGTTGGCGGTGGAGCGTCCGTGCCTTACGAGGATCAACGTGGGCATGCGCCCCAGGGTAGGCGTACGCAGGGCTGCGCCGGCGGCCCGCAGGAAGGAGAATGCGCTCCGTGATCGTCGATTGCGCCATCTACAGCGAGGGCAGGCGGACCGAGGGGCCGGGGGACTTCTCCGGCGCGCTGGAGGAGGCACGGGCCGCGGGCGGGTTCGTGTGGGTGGGGCTGTACGAGCCCTCCGAGCCGGAGTTCGACCGGGTCACCCAGGAGTTCGGGCTCCATCCGCTGGCGGTGGAGGACGCTCTGAAGGCCCACCAGCGGCCCAAGCTGGAGGTGTACGACGACTCACTGTTCCTGGTGCTCAAGCCGGTGGTGTACGAGCCGGAGAGCGACGCCGTCTCGGCCGGCGAGGTCATGGTCTTCCTCGGCGACGGCTTCGTGGTGACCGTGCGGCACGGCGAGGGTTCACCGCTGGGAGCGGTGCGCCGGCGGCTGGAGCACGAGCCGGAGCTGCTCGGCAAGGGGCCGACGTCGGTGGTGTACGCGATCGCCGACGCCGTCGTGGACCACTATCTGGACGTGGCGACGGAGCTGCAGACCGACCTGGAGGAGCTGGAGGCGGAGGTGTTCTCGCCGGCCGGCGGCGGCACCCGGCACACGGCCTCGCGGATCTACACCTTCAAGCGGCAGGTGCTGGAGTTCCGGCGGGCGACGGGGCCGCTGGCGATGCCGCTGAGCAGGCTGGCGGGCACGGGCGCGTCCGGCGTGGCCGTGCCGTTCGTGGACGACAAGGCGCGGCCGTTCTTCCGGGACGTCAGCGACCATCTCACGCGCGTGAACGAGTCCGTGGAGGGCCTGGACCGGCTGGTGACGGACATCCTCTCGGCGCATCTGGCGCAGATGAGCGTCCGGCAGAACGACGACATGCGGAAGATCTCCGCGTGGGCGGCCATGGCCGCGGTGCCCACGATGATCGCGGGGATCTACGGCATGAACTTCGACCACATGCCCGAGCTGCACTGGCTGTGGTCGTACCCGGCGGTGATCGTCGTGATGGTCGCCCTGGAGCTGCTGCTGTACCAGCTGTTCAAGCGGCGGGGCTGGATGTGACGCGTCGGCGGTGAGCGGGTGCGCGGGAGGCGGGGTCAGGCGAACTCGGGGGCGGTGAGGGGGGCGCCGCCGAGCGCGTCGCGGCGTTCGGGCATGCGCAGGGACACCATCCGGTGCCAGCCCGCGAACCGCTCCCAGGCGTACACCGCGTGGATGCCGGCCGCGAGCAGCGCCGACCTCGCCCGGGACCAGCCGAGGATGCGGCCCATGTGCGCCATGACGGCGAGGCTGACGTCGCGGTAGACGCGGATCTCGGCGAGGGCGCACGCGCGCAGGGTGCGCTGGATGAGCCGGCCGTGTCCGGCGGCGGCGAGGCGCAGCAGTTCCTCGTGCGCGTACGCCAGGTGGTTGTCCTCGTCGGCGGAGATCATCCGGACGGCCTTGCCGATGTCCGGGTGGTCGGCGAAGTGCGTGCGGAGCATGACCATCTGCTCGGCGGCGCGCTGCTCGGTGACGCGGCTGTGCGCGAGGTAGACGACGATGTCCTGCTCCGTGAGCGGCCGGCCGGCCTTGAGCTTGTCGTGCGACAGGCCGATCCCGCGCCGCTCCAGGAGCATCGTGTAGTCCGTCTCGTACGGCACCGGGACGGGGCGCAGACCGCGCTTCTTCATCAGGGCGGTGAAGATGCGGCCGTGCTTGTCCTCGTCGGCCCCGTGCCGGGTGATCTTGTGGGCCATGGCGCGTTCGCTCTCCGGCACGAGCGCGGCGATACGTCCGTTCTCCCAGCCACCCTGCGCCTCCCCGCCGGCGGCGATGGAGCAGAACAGCGCGAAGGACTCGTCGTTGTCGAGGATCTCCTGGAACAGACTCTTCGCCGAAAGCATCTGAGGCACCTTCCTCGCAGGACTCCCGCAAAGACCGAGTCAAGTCCGGCGGGAAAGGTGCCGCAACACGGGTGTCCGGCCGCTCCGCCGGACGGGGGACCGCCGGGCGCGGCGAAGGGGCCGTAACCCGGGGGCGCCGGGCGCGTTGTTCCGGGTGACGGCCGTGGCGGGGAAGACCCCCGAGCCCCCACCACGGCCGTGGAGACTTCTTCGGGCCTACGCCAGGCCGGCGCGCTCCAGGGCCTCGACACCGACGCGCAGCGCGGTGACCCGTTCGTCCAGGGTGAAGCCGGCCGGGTTGAGGTTCAGGGTGGTGACGCCGGCCGCCGCGTACGCCTTCATCCGGTCGGCGATCCGGTCCACGGAACCGAGCAGCGTGGTCGCGTCGATCAGGTCGTGCGGTACGGCGGCGGCGGCGCCCTGCTTGTCGCCGGAGAGGTACTTCTCCTGCACCTCGGCGGCGGCCTCCTCGTAGCCCATGCGCCGGGCCAGCTGGTTGTAGAAGTTCTGCTTGGCGCTGCCCATGCCGCCGACGTACAGCGCGGTGTAGGGCCGGAAGGCGTCGGCGAGGCGGGCCACGTCCTTGTCGTCGCCGGGGTGAAGCGGCAGGGTGGGCGCGACGTCGAAGCCGTCCATGGTCTTGCCGGCCTTCTCGCGTCCGGCGCGCAGATACCGGATCGCGGTGTCCTCCAGGTGGTCGGCGGAGGGGAAGATCAGCAGGGCGCCGTCGGCGATCTCGCCGGTCTGCTCCAGGTTCTTCGGGCCGATCGCGGCGATGTACAGCGGGATGTGCTCGCGCTCGGGGTGCACGGTCAGCTTGATCGGCTTGCCGGGGCCGCCGGGCAGCGGCAGCGTCCAGTGCTCGCCGTCGAAGGACAGGCGCTCGCGGCTCATCGCCCGGCGCACGATCTCGACGTACTCGCGGGTGCGGGCCAGCGGCTTGTCGAACTTGACGCCGTACCAGCCCTCGGAGACCTGCGGGCCGGAGACGCCGAGGCCGAGCCGGAAGCGGCCGCCGGACAGGGAGTCCAGGGTCGCCGCGGTCATGGCGGTCATCGCCGGCTGGCGGGCCGGGATCTGGAAGATGGCCGAGCCGACGTCGATGCGTTCGGTCTGGGCGGCGACCCAGCTGAGCACGGTCGCCGCGTCCGAGCCGTAGGCCTCCGCGGCCCAGCAGACCGCGTAGCCGAGCCGGTCGGCCTCCTGGGCGACGGCGAGGTTGTCCGCGTCCATCCCCGCGCCCCAGTAGCCGAGGTTGATCCCGAGCTGCATGCCCGCTCCCCTTACCGATCAGTAATGTCCCGTGTGCGCCGACCTTAGCGCGGGGTCCGCGGCACGGGCAGGGCGGTGTGGCGAGCGTCGCGTCCGCGCGCCGCGCGCCCCCCTGTGGAAAGCCGTGGATCACGTTGTCCACAGGCAACCCACGGCGCATCCCTGGCCAGTAATCTCGGCGTCCATGGAGCAGAGGCATCTCGGCCGCACCGGCCTGCGCGTGTCCCGCATCGGGCTCGGCACCCTGACCTGGGGCCGGGACACCGGTGAGCACGACGCCGCGGACCTGCTGAAGACGTTCTGGGAGGCGGGCGGCACCCTCGTCGACACCGCGGACGTGTACGGCGACGGGGAGGCCGAGTATCTGCTCGGGCGGCTCATAGACGGGCTGGTCGCGCGCCGGGACCTGGTCATCTCCACGAAGGCGGGCGGTGTGCCCGACCCGTACCGCCGGTTCGACGGCTCACGCGGGCACCTGCTGGCCGCGCTGGACGCCTCGCTGGCCCGGCTCGGCACGGACTACGTCGACCTGTGGCACCTGCACGCCTACGACCCGCACACGCCGCTGGAGGAATCCCTCCAGGCCCTCGACATCGCGGTGGCCAGCGGGCGGGCGCGCTATGCGGCGGTGTCCAACGTCAGCGGCTGGCAGCTCGCCAAGGCGGGCACCTGGCAGCTGGCGGCGCCGGGCACGCGGTCGCGGCTGGCGGGCACGCAGATGGAGTACTCGCTGCTGCAGCGCGGGGTGGAGCGGGAGGTGCTGCCGGCCGCGCTGGACCTGGGGATCGGGCTGCTGCCGTCCTCGCCGCTGGGCCGGGGGGTGCTCACCGGCAAGTACCGGGGCGACGCGCTGCCGCCGGGCTCCCGCGGCGCCGTGGAGCATCTGGCGCCGTTCGTCGCGCCGTATCTCGACGACACCGCGAGCCGGATCGTGGACGCGGTGGCGACGGCCGCGGACGGGCTCGCCGTGACCCCGCTCCAGGTGGCCCTCGCGTGGGTGCGCGACCGGCCCGGCGTGACCGCGCCGATCGTCGGCGCGCGCACGGCGCAGCAGCTCACGGCCACGTTGTCAGTGGAGGCGCTTAGTCTTCCTGACGAGATCTGCCGGGCGCTGGACGATGTGTCGGCGCCCGTGCACCGCTATCCCGATCACGACTGGAGCACGCTGTGAGCACGGAGCCGGAGACCACGGAGGACGCCGAGCCGGGGACGCCGGACACCGGGGCGGAGCCCGGCACTCCGCAGGAGGAGCCGGCCCGGGACGCCGGGAGCGGCGAGGAGACTGCCGAGGGGGCGGACGGCGAGGGCGGCACGGAGACCGGGGCCGAGGGCGCGGACGGCGCCGAGGGAGCAGCCGGTGAGGGCACGGACGGCGCCGGTGAGGGCACGGACGGCGCCGACGGGGCCGCCGGCAAGTTGTCCGAGGCGGAGGCCGAGCTGCTGGCGCAGCGCATCGAGCGGGAGCGGATCGAGCGGCGCAAGGCCGAGAAGCAGCGGCCGATCGAGAGCGGCACGAAGCTCAGCGGCACGGCCGCCGACCTGCTCGCCGCCGTCCGGGCCGTGGAGAGCGGCGAGAAGCCCGCGCGGACGGCGTTCGCCGAACCGGCCGCCCCCCGCCGCCCGGCCCCCGAGCCGGCACGGCGGCCCCAGTCGGCGCCGGCGCAGCCCACGCCCGCGGCCCCCGCGCCGGCTTCCGCCGAGACGACCGCCGCCGTGGCACGCGTACTGGCCGAGGGCGGAGCCCCCGAGACGCTGGCTGCGCACACCGCGGCGGCGCTCGGCGAGGGCGCGGCCGAGGTGCTGCGCGAGGACCCCTGGCAGCTGCTGCGGGTCACCGGGGTGCGCCCCGAGCAGGCCGACGGCTTCGCCCGGGCCCTGCTCGGCCCGGACTGCGGTCCGGACGACGAGCGGCGGGGCCGCGCGCTGACCGGCTGGCTGCTGGAACAGGCGGCCGTCGCCGGGCACACCGCGCTGGAGCTGGCCGCGCTCACCGCCGCGCTGGGGCAGCACCAGGTGCCCGACCCGGACGCCGCCGTGCAGGACGCCCTCGCCGAGGGTGAGGCGCTGGCCTTCCAGGACGCCCTCGACGAGCAGCCGCCCGCCGCTGCCGGGGAGGACGGTTACGAGGAGGAGGCCGAGCGGCCGGTGCGCGTGCTGATCGGCCTGGAGCGGTACGCGCTCGCGGAGGAGAGCCTCGCCGACGGTCTCGCCCGCGTCGCCAACTCCCCGGCCAAGGAGGACGGCACCGACTGGGCGCCGGCCGCCGCGTCGGCGTCCGGCAGCGCCGCGGAGCTGATCCGCGCCGTCGCCGCGCACACCCTGGTGCTGCACACCGGCGGGGAGGCGGCCCGCGCGGAACCGGCGGCCCTCGTCGCCGCGGCCCGCACCCTGGGCCTGCGCACCGTCGCCGCCTGCCACACGCCGGACGGCCGGCGCCGCTTCGCCGCGCTGCTCCCGAGCGACGACGCCTCGCAGGCTGGGGCCGGTGCCGGCGTCGTCACGGTCGCCGGGCTGCTCTCCGGCGCCGAGGGTCCCGGCCGGGACACCGACGGGGCGCTCGACCTGGATCTGCTGGTGGTGCTGGACGCTCCCCAGCTGGACGTGGAGAGCGCGGCGATGCTGGTGGAGTCGCTGCCGGACGGGGCGCGGCTGGTGCTGAGCGGCGATCCGGCGGTGCTGTGGTCGGTCGGGCCCGGGCGGGTGTTCGCCGATCTGCTGGCCGCCCGGGTGTGCCCGCAGATCGCCGCCCGCACGCCCGACCCCGGGCCGATCGGCGAGCTGGTGTCCGGGATCGGCGTGGGCGAGCTGAACCAGGTCGAGGCGCCCGGCAAGGAGGTCGTGATCGTGCCGGTGCGGGACGCGGGCGAGGCCGTGCACCGCACCGTGCAACTGGTCGCGGACTCGGTGCCGCGCGCCCTCGGCGTGCCCCCGGAGCAGACGGTCGTGATCACCCCGGGCCACGGCGGCGCGGTCGGCACCCGGGCGCTGAACGCCGCGCTCAAGGAGCGCCTGAACCCCGGTCCCGGCCGGTTCGGCGGCTTCGACCCGGGCGACCGGATCGCCTACTCCCCCGCGCCGGGGCGCACGGTGCCGGGGCAGGTGACGGGGGCCGACGCCGACGGGCTGCACCTGACGTGCGCGGGCGTCCCCGTCGTCGTACCGCGTGAGCGGGTGGAGCACAGTGTGCGGCACGGCTGGGCGCTGACCGCGCACCAGGCGGTGGGCAGCCGGTGGCCGGCGGCGGTCGTGGTGCTGCCGGGCGACGCGGCGCAGGCACTGAGCCGGCCGTGGGTCTACACGGCGTTCGGCCGGGGCGAGCGCCATCTGTCCGTGGTGCACGGGGTGGAGCAGGCGCTCCCGAGAGCGGTCGCCGAGGTCCTGCCCAAGCCGCGTACGACCCGTCTGCCCGTGTTGTTGCGCACGCAGGTCCCGGCAGCGGGCTGACCGGGCGCCGGGCGGGCCCTGCGGAGGCGGGCGCGCCCGGGCCGATAACGCGTACGGCCGGAACGCGTGCCCGCCGCACCGCGTACCCGCCGGAACGCGTACGGCCCGGGACAGGACGTCCCGGGCCGGTCGCAGGGTGTGCGGAGTGCTGTCAGCGGTCGGCGTCCAGGGGTTCCAGGTCGTCGTCCTCGTCCGCGGCGAGATCCGGGTGCGGGTCGTCGTCCTCGTCCTCGTCGAGGTCGTCGTCGAACACGGCGCTGACATCGAAGCGGCACACCGCCCGCTGCGGGTCGATCTGCTCGAACGGTGCCTCCAGCCACTCGCCGGGCTCAGCCGGTTCGTCGGCGGCGACCACCCACAGCGTGGAGTCGCCCTCCTCCAGGCCGAACTCCTTGTGCCGGGAGGCGATCTCGTCCGGTTCGAACTCGCCGAACAGGATGCCCAGCGCCCCGTGGACCGTCCCGGAGATCCCCTCGCCCGTGCTCGCCTCGTCCGCCGCCTCGATGCGCTGGGCCTGCGCCCGCAGCCGCTGCGGCTGAGCGACCGCGTAGTCGCGGCGGATCAGCACGCTGAGCGCGTTCGGCTCCTCGGGGCCCGTGTACGGCGGCAGCGAGTCGTCCGCCCCCGGGATCTCGAAGGGCGTGACCTCGTCGTAGCGGTCGTAGAGCACCTCGTCGTACGCCTCGGCGGCCGCGGCCAGCTGGTTGAAGGCCTCGTAGACGTCCGGGTCGTCCTCGCCGGACCTGCGTTCGACCGCGGCCAGGTGGCGGTCGAGCGCGGTCTTGACCGCCTCGGCGGCGGCACGTACCTCGGCAGCGGTGGGCTGCGCAGCATCAGACATAGTGCAGACGCTATCCGTACCGGGCCCCAGCCCGCACAATAGATGCGATGCCGGAATACGAATTTGTCGACGTGTACGTACCGCGCGGGGTCTCCCGCAAGGAGACGACACGTCTGCTGACCGAACATGCCGAGTACGGACACTGGGAGTTGTACCGCCTGAGCCTGCTGCGCGACGGCAGCCGCAGGGTGCGGCTGCGGCGGCGGATCATCCGCCAGGTGCGCGCCACGTGGTGACGTGAGGCAGACGGAGCGGGCCCCGCTGGTGCGGGGCCCGCTCCGTTCCTGTGTGCCGCCCAGGCACCGCGCGGCTCACGCCGAGGCGCGCGCCTTGCGGTACATCACCGCTCCGGCGAGCAGCGCGCCCGCGCCCACGGGGAGCACGACGCCCAGGGGCAGTTCACTGCCGGTGTGGGCGAGCTGGGCCGAGGCCCCGGCGCGGCTGACCGCCTGGGTGCCGGGGTGGGAGTGGCCGGGAGTGCCCGGCGTCCCCTGTCCCGGGGTGGTCGGGGTGGCCGGCGTACCGGGGTGACCCGGAGTGCCAGGGTGACCCGGGTGGCCGGGGTGGCCGGGGTGGCCGGGGTGGCCAGGGGTGCCGGGGTTGCCCGGAGTTCCCGGCGTGCCGGGCGGGGTCTGGCCGCCGCCCGGGGGCGTGTGGTGACCGCTCCCCTCGTTGGCGCAGTTGTTGCCCATCGCCGGGTTCAGCGCCCCGACGACGTCGACACTGTTGCCGCAGACGTTGACCGGTACGTCGACCGGGACCTCGACGTGGTTGCCGGAGCCGACACCGGGCGAGTCACTGGTGTGCCCGCCGGCGTGCGCACCGCCGGAGCCGCCGTGCCCACCGGAGCCGCTGTGCCCACCGGAGCCGCCGTGTCCGCCGGAGCCGCCGTGCCCGCCCGGTTTGCCGTGCTGGCTCTGGTTGGCGCAGGAGTTGCCCATCGCCGGGTTGAGCGCTCCGACGACGTCGACCGTGTTGCCGCACACGTTGACCGGGACGTGCACCGGCGCCTGGACCGAGTTGCCGGACAGCACGCCCGGCGAGTTGGTGGCGGAGCCGCTCGCGCCCGAGTCGGCGTGGGCGTAACCGCCGGCGGCGGCGAGCACGCCGGTTGCGGCCGCCACCGTCATGAGGCCTTTGCGGGTGACCTGTCGCATTGCTGATTTCCTGCCTTCCGCGATGTCTCGCACATCAACTCGCAGATCAAGTCGCGTCGTGAAACGCGCAAATGACCGAACGGCCCCGGAGCGCATGGCGCGCGCTCCGGGGCCGATGGTGTGGACGACCCTCAGAGGACCGACCCGCGAAGGACCAACCCCCGGGAAGGGGACGTCAGTCGTTGACGCAGGTGTTGCCGAAGGCGGGGTTCAGGAGCCCGATCACGTTGATCGTGTTGCCGCACACGTTCACCGGGACGTGGACGGGCACCTGGATGACGTTGCCGGAAACGACGCCCGGGGAGTTCACGGCGGCACCCTGGGCACCGGCGTCGGCGACGGCGAGGCCCGCGCCCGCGAGAACCAGCCCACCGGTGGCAGCCGCAGCAGCGACGACCTTCTTGATCATTATTCCTCCTTGTTGGCAAAAGCGGTCCCAGCGTTGCGGACCGCATCACCTGTAACGAGGAGGGTGTAATGAGGCTACGAGCGTATGGTCGCATTCACTCTTCTCAGTGGTTGCCGCACGCACGCCCGAATTCAGCCGGCGCCATTCGGGGCTTCGGCAGGGGCCGTTCGGGACGTCGGCAGGCCCCGTTCGGCGCGCCGTTCAGGACGCGTCGATGAAGCGGTCGAGCACCCGCACGCCGAACTTCAGCCCGTCCACCGGCACCCGCTCGTCGACGCCGTGGAACATCCCGGCGAAGTCCAGCTCCGGCGGCAGCTTCAGCGGTGCGAAGCCGAAGCCGCGGATGCCGAGATCGTCGAAGGACTTGGCGTCGGTGCCGCCGGAGAGCATGTACGGGATCGCCTTGGCGGCCGGGTCCTCGGCGACCAGCGCGGACTGCATGGCCTCCACCAGGGCGCCGTCGAAGGAGGTCTCGACGGCCTTGTCGGCGTGCACGTCATCGCGGCGGACGTTCGGGCCGAGCAGCCGGTCGATGTCCGCGAGGAACTCCTCCTCGTGGCCGGGCAGGAAGCGGCCGTCGATGTGCGCGGTGGCCTCGCCGGGGATGACGTTGACCTTGTAACCGGCGTTGAGCTGCGTGGGGTTGGCGGTGTTGCTGAGGGTCGCGCCGATCAGCTTGGCGATGCCGCCGAGCCGGGCGAGGGTGGACTCCATGTCCTCCGGGTCCAGTTCGGTGCCCAGGGCGTCGCCGAGTTCGTCGAGGAACGCCCGGGTGGTCTTGGTCACCCGCACCGGGAACCTGTGCCGGCCGACCCGGGCGACGGCCTCGCTCAGCTCGGTGATCGCGTTGTCCCGGTGGATCATCGAGCCGTGCCCGGCGGTGCCGGCCACGGTGAGCTTCATCCAGTGCATGCCCTTCTCGGCCGTCTGGATCAGATACAGCCGCCGCTGCTCGCTGACGGTGAAGGAGAAGCCGCCGACCTCGCTGATCGCCTCGGTGACGCCTTCGAAGAGGCCGGGGTGGCGGTCGACGAGGTGACGGGCGCCGTAGGTGCCGCCCGCCTCCTCGTCGGCGAGGAAGGCGACCACGATGTCGCGCGGGGGCCGGCGCCCGGAGCGCAGCCGGTCGCGCACGACGGCGAGCGTCATCGCGTCCATGTCCTTCATGTCGACGGCTCCGCGGCCCCACACGCAGCCGTCGGCGACCTCGCCGGAGAAGGGGTCGTGGGTCCAGTCGGCGGCGTTGGCCGGGACGACATCGAGGTGACCGTGGATGAGCAGCGCGGGCCGGGACGGGTCCTCGCCCTCGATGCGGGCCACCGTGGAGGCGCGGCCGGGGTGCGACTCGTAGATCTTCGGTTCGAGGCCGACCTCGGCGAGCTTCTCGGCGACGTACTCGGCCGCCTTGCGTTCACCGGGACCGGAGTGGTCGCCGTAGTTGCTGGTGTCGAACCGGATCAGCTCGCGGCAGAGGTCCACGACCTCGTCCTCGCCGGTGACTCCCCTGGCCGTGTCCGTCTCGCTCACGCTGCTTCCTCCCGGTGTCCCTGCGCTGTCTGCGGCATACCGCTGGTGGGTCCCCCTCATCCTCCCCCCGCCCCCCGCCGTGGCCCAAGACCGGTCCCGGCCCGTCACAGGCCGTTCACGTCACGGCGGCGACGACCGGGGGGTGATCGGCCACCCCGGAAAGCCTGGTAATGTTTACGTCGTCGCCGCGAGGGAAACCCCGCACGACACACACCTTGTCCGGGTGGCGGAATGGCAGACGCGCTAGCTTGAGGTGCTAGTGCCCTTTATCGGGCGTGGGGGTTCAAGTCCCCCCTCGGACACAGCGAGAAGGCCCCTGCTTCGGCGGGGGCCTTCGGCGTTGTCGCGCCACCTCGGCGACCGGGCACAATGGCGGGCATGACAACGCGTTCCTGCCCCTGCGGTCTGCCGGAGCCGTACCCCGCGTGCTGCGGCCGGTACCACCGCGGTGAGGCGGCCGCGCCGACGGCCGAGGCGCTGATGCGCTCGCGCTACACCGCCTTCGTCAAGGGCGACACCGGCTATTTGCTGCGCACCTGGCACCCGCGGACCCGGCCGGCGCGGCTGGATCCGGACCCCCGGACGCGCTGGACGGGGCTGGAGATCCTCGCCACGAGCGACGGCTCGGCCTTCCACTCGACCGGGACGGTGACGTTCCGCGCCTCCTACCGGGGCGGTTCGCTGCACGAGCACAGCCGCTTCGAGCGGGTCGACGGGGCGTGGGTGTACGTCGACGGGGACTTCCCCGACGCGTAGCCCGTCTGGACGCCAGGGACTCCTGGCGTCCAGTCCGCTCAGGGCGCGAGGACGTCGAGTTCCTGCAGCGCCCCCACCGTGATCTCCCGGGTCAGCTGTTCCGCGCGCTCGGCGTCGCGCGCCCGGACCGCCTCCGCGACCCGGACGTGGAGCGTGACGGCGGCCGGGTCGGGGTCCTCGAACATGACCTCGTGTTCCGTACGGCCCGTGAGGACCTCCGCCACGACGTCCCCGAGGCGGGCGAACATCTCGTTACCTGAGGCGCTGAGGATCACCCGGTGGAAGGCCACGTCGTGCAGGAGGTAGCCCTCGAGGCGGTGGCCGCGGGAGTTGGCGACCATGCCGAGGGCGCACTCGGTGAGTTCGGCGCACTGCTCGGCGGTGGCGTGGCGCGCGGCGAGACCGGCGGCGACCGGTTCGACGGCCGAGCGCAGCACGGTCAGTGAGCGCAGTTGGTGCGGCCGGTCCGCGCCGGCCAGGCGCCAGCGGATGACCTGCGGGTCGTAGACGTTCCACTCGGCCTTGGGGCGCACGGTCACGCCGACCCGTCGCCGGGACTCCACGAGGTGCATCGACTCCAGGACCCGTACCGCCTCGCGCATCACCGAGCGTGACACGTCGAAGCGCTGCGCGAGTTCGTCGGTGCGCAGGACGCTGCCCGGCGGGTACTCGCCCGCTGTGATGGCGGGGCCGAGGGTGTCCAGTACACGGCCGTGCAGCCCCCGGCCCGGAGTGGTCATGCACACAGAGTACGGGCCGGGTCACGGGAACAAAAAGTCAGACTTATTTGTCACAGACTCTTGAATTCGTCGTACCTAATAGGTTTCAGTAGCCCGGCATCAACGTGTCGACGAAGACAGCGAGGCAGCGATGAACACCCCCCACGTCGTCGTGGTCATGGGCGTGGCAGGCACCGGCAAGACCACCATCGGTCCCCTGCTGGCCGCCCGGCTCGGCGTCCCGTACGCCGAAGGCGACGACTTCCACCCCGCGGCCAACATCGCCAAGATGTCGGCCGGCGTCCCGCTGACCGACGACGACCGGTGGCCGTGGCTGGACGCCATCGGCGACTGGGCGGACGGCCGCGACGGGCTCGGCGGGGTGGTCAGCTGCTCGGCCCTGAAGCGGTCGTACCGCGACCGGCTGCGGGCCGCCGCGCCCGGGCTGGTGTTCGTGCACCTGACCGGTGACCGTGTCCTCATCGCCGACCGGATGGCGCACCGCCAGGGCCACTTCATGCCCACGGCACTGCTCGACTCCCAGTTCGCCACGCTGCAGCCGCTCGGGGCGGACGAGGCGGGCGTCGAGGTGGACGTCGAGGGCAGCCCGGAGCAGATAACCGAGCGGGCCGTGTCCGCTCTGGCCACGCTGCCCGCGCCGTCGGCCCGCTAGCCCCCCACTCCCTGGGGGTCCCGTCCCGGCCCTGCACAGGGCCGCCGGCACCCCGCTCCCTCCCCATCCCCCGTAACCGCAAGGGAAACCCCCGTGACCAGACTCAGCGTCGAGATGCTGGCAGCGGACAAAGTCGAGCCGATCACCTCGGCCGGCCACGCCCAGCTGGGCATCGCCGTGCTGGCGGGCATCGCCGTCATCGTCCTGCTGATCACCAAGTTCAAGCTCCACGCGTTCCTGTCCCTGACGCTCGGCACTCTCGTCCTCGGCGCGGTCGCCGGGGCGCCGCTCGACAAGGCCATCACCAGCTTCACCACCGGGCTCGGCGCCACGGTGGCCGGTGTGGGCGTGCTGATCGCCCTCGGCGCGATCCTCGGCAAGATGCTCGCCGACTCCGGCGGCGCCGATCAGATCGTGGACACCATCCTCGCCAAGGCCGGCGGGCGGGCCATGCCGTGGGCGATGGTGCTGATCGCCTCGGTGATCGGGCTGCCGCTGTTCTTCGAGGTCGGCGTCGTGCTGCTGATCCCGGTCGTGCTGATGGTCGCCAGGCGCGGCAACTACTCCCTGATGCGGATCGGCATCCCGGCCCTCGCGGGCCTGTCCGTGATGCACGGTCTGGTCCCGCCGCACCCCGGCCCGCTGGTCGCGATCGACGCGGTCAAGGCGAACCTGGGCGTCACGCTGGCGCTCGGCGTCCTGATCGCCATCCCGACGGTGATCATCGCCGGTCCGCTGTTCTCCAAGGTCGCGGCCCGCTGGGTGGACGTCCAGGCGCCCGACCGGATGCTCCCGCAGCGCGCCTCGGAGGAGTTGGAGACCCGGCCGGGCTTCGGCCCGACGCTGGCCACCATCCTGCTGCCGGTCGTCCTGATGCTGTCCAAGGCGCTGGTCGACATCACCGTCGACGACCCCGCCAAGACCGTGCAGCGGATCTTCGACGTCGTCGGCTCGCCGCTGATCGCCCTGCTCGCCGCCGTCCTCGTCGGCATCTTCACGCTGCTGCGGCCCGCCGGGTTCGGCAAGGAGCGGCTGACGCCGCTGGTGGAGAAGGGCCTCGCGCCCATCGCGGGCATCCTGCTGATCGTCGGCGCGGGCGGCGGTTTCAAGCAGACGCTGATCGACACCGGCGTGGGCCAGATGATCCTGGACATCTCCAAGGACTGGAACATACCGGCGCTGCTGCTGGCCTGGCTGATCGCGGTGGCGATCCGGCTGGCGACCGGCTCGGCGACCGTCGCCACGGTCTCGGCGGCCGGCCTGGTCGCGCCCCTCGCGGCCGGCATGTCGACCACGCACACCGCGCTGCTCGTCCTCGCCGTCGGCGCGGGCTCGCTCTTCTTCAGCCATGTCAATGACGCCGGCTTCTGGCTGGTGAAGGAGTACTTCGGGCTGAGCGTCGGCGAGACCGTCAAGACCTGGTCGATCATGGAGACGATCATCTCGGTGGTCGGAGGCGGCCTGGTGCTGTTGCTGTCCCTGGTCATATAGCGACCCAGCGACGACCGTGCACCCGCTGTGGCCTACGGCCGCCACAGCGGGTGTTCGCGCTCCGCCCACCCCCGTCCAACCAGGCCCGTGCGCAGTCCGCGGCGGGCCTCGGGGTCGCCGAGGGCCATGCCGATGTGGCCGGCCAGCACGATGCCGACGGTCAGGGCCAGCCAGTCGTGCACGAAGGTGGCGCCGGTGCGCCACTTCAGCGGGGTGAGATGGGTGAACCACATCAGCAGCCCGGTGCCGAGCATCACCAGCGTCGCCCCGGCGATCCAGGCCGCGTAGATCTTCTGACCGGCGTTGAACTTGCCCGCCGGGCGCGACGTGTGCCGTTTGTCGCGGCGGACGGTGGCACGCAGCCAGCGGCGGTCGTGCGGGCCGAAACGGTTCAGCCGGCCGAGGTCGGCGCGGAAGGCCCGCGAGGCGAGGCCGAGCAGCACGGGCACCGGCAGGGCGAGGCCGGCGCACTCGTGGACGCGGACCACCAGCTCGCGGCGGCCGACGAGTTCGGCGAGCTGCGGGATGTACAGGAAGGCCGCGGTCACCACGCACACGCCCATCAGCGCGGCCGTCGTGCGGTGGATCCAGCGCTCGGCCGCGCTGAAGCGCCGCACCCGCCCCGTGGCCGGGGCCGCCGGGGCGTCAGCTCGTAGGCTCATCGTCGCGTCCGTTCGAGCGGCCCACCCAGGCGTCGACGTCGTAGCCGCGCTCCTCCCAGTAGCCGGGTTCGACCTCGTCGGTGACGGTGATGCCGGAGAGCCACTTGGCGGACTTGTAGAAGTACATGGGGGCGACGTAGAGGCGGACCGGGCCGCCGTGGGCGTGGCCCAGGTCCCTGTCCTGCATGCGCAGCGCCACCAGGACGTCGGGGCGGCGGGCCTGGGCGAGGGTGAGCGACTCGCTGTAGGTGCCGTCGAAGCAGGTGAAGCGGATCGCGCGGGCCGTGGGGCGCACCCCGGCGGCGTCCAGCAGCCGGGACAGGCGTACCCCCTGGAAGGGGGTGCCCGGAACCCGCCAGCCGGTCACGCACTGCACGTCCTTGATGATCCGCGTCTGCGGCAGGGCCCGCAGCTCGGCCAGGCTGTAGCCGCGCGGGTGGTCGACCAGACCGCCCACCGTGAGGCGGTAGTCCCGTGGGCCGAGGTGCGGCACGGACCCGGCGACGTTGTAGTAGCGGAAGCCGCCGCCGTTGGGCAGCAGACCGGACAGACCGGTCGGGTCGCTGCGGAAGACGGACTCCAGACCGCGTTGCAGGGTCGGCGCGGTGAGCACGCCCAGCGCGCCGAGGCCCAGGGTGCCGAGCAGGACGCGGCGGCCGATCGGCCGGCCCTCCTGGTCGGGTGACCCGGGCGGTGGTGGGGGTTCGGGGTTCACCTCTTCATTCGAGCACCCGCGGACCCTGTGGTGAAGGGTTCACGGGTGCCCGTCAGCCTTCCGTAATCACTGCTCGCCGGGTGCGGCTGTGGCGGCGGCCTTGTCGAGCTGGAACGCCTCGTTGCCCAGGCCGATACGGGCGTGCGCCCGGGGGTTGCGGGAGCGCAGCAGCAGGCCCTGCGCCAGCCCGGCGGCCAGGGCGAGAGCGATGACGGCGGGCAGCGCCCAGCTCAGGACGGAGCCGGGGCCGGCGCCGACCAGGACGTCGAAGTCCTTGACGGTGTAGCCGGCCAGCACCAGCAGGGCGAGGCCGGCCAGCGCCGAGGTGAGCAGCCGCCACGCCTGGGCGCGGGCGGCGCCGCGCCGGACGAAGAAGACGATCACGGACAGGGAGGCGGCGGCCATCAGCAGGATCACGCCGAGCGCGCCGAGGTTGCCGCACCAGGTGAACAGGTGCAGGACGGGCGCGGTGGGGTCGCCCGCGGGCTTGCCGTCGGTGGCGGCGAAGACGATGACGACGGCCGCCGACACGCCGGTCTGCAGGAGCGAGCCGGTGCCGGGCGCCCCGCTCGCGCCGGTGGTGCGGCCGAAGGCGCGCGGCAGCAGGCCCTCGCGGCCCATGGCGAAGGCGTAGCGGGCGACGACGTTGTGGAAGCTGAGGGTGGCGGCGAACATGCCGGTCACGAACAGCACGTGCAGGACGTCGGTGAAGGTGGCGCCGAGCCGGGACTCGGTGAGCGTGAACAGCAGGCCGGCGCTCTCCTTCTGCGCGGCGCCGACGATCTGCGAGGGGCCGGTGGCGACGGTGAGCGCCCAGGAGCTGATCGCGAAGAACACCGCGACGGAGCCGACGGCGAGGAACATCACGCGCGGCACCAGGACGTGCGGACGGCTGGTCTCCTCGGCGTAGACGGGGGCCTGCTCGAAGCCGGTGAAGGCGGCGATGCAGAAGCACAGGGCGGTGGAGACGCCGGCGCCGGTGAGGGTGGCGGGGTCGAAGGCGTGCAGGGACAGGCCCTCCTTGCCCGGGTCGGCCACCGCCGCGATGTCGAAGATCACGACGAGGGCGACCTCGATGACGAGGAGGACGCCGAGCACGCGCGCGTTGACGTCGATCTTCAGCCAGCCGAGCGCACCGACGACGGCGACCGCGGCCAGCGCCGGAATCCACCAGGCGACGGTGACGTCGGCGTAGGTGGAGAGCAGCCCGGAGACCTCGAAGCCGAAGATGCCGTAGATGCCGACCTGGAGGGAGCTGTAGGCGACGAGGGCGACGAGGGCCGCGCCGGCGCCGGTGGTGCCGCCGAGACCGCGGGCGATGTAGGCGTAGAAGGCGCCGGCGTTGTGGACGTGCCGGCTCATCTCGGCGTAGCCCACGCTGAACAGGACGAGGACCACGCCGAGCGCGACGAACAGCAGCGGCTGGCCGACGATGCCCATCACCGCGTACGTGGTGGGCATGACACCGGCGACGACCATGACCGGCCCGGTCGCGGCGAGCACGGAGAGCAGCAGACCGGAGGTGCCGAGGCGGTCGGCGCGCAGGGCCCGGTCGTGGCCGAGGTAGGTGCTGATGCCGTCGGCGGCGGGTCTGGTGGTGCGGGGACTGCCGGTCGTCATGCGGGGTCCTTTCGGGGCGGGGCCCCGCCGGGCGGGGGCCTTGCGGGGGCGTCAGGTTGTTCCGAGGGCGCGGTCGCGGGCGGCGCGGAAGGCGGTGTACGGGTCTCGGTCGGGGTAGGACCAGGGAGCGGGGGTGGCGTGCTCGCCGATGCGGTGGAAGAGGGCGGCGGCCTCGGCGCCGCGGCCCTCGCAGACCTTGGCGTGGGCGAGGTGGTTGAGGTCGACCAGGCGCCGGGGGTGGCCCTCGTGCTCCCATTCCAGCCACCAGTCGAAGGCGGCCTTCATCACCTGCCGGGCGCGGCGGTCGGTCCAGTGGCCGGAGGTGAGCGGGTCGGCCGGGAGGGAGCCGGTGGTGGCGAGCACGCGGTAGCGCTCGGCGTGCGCGATGACCGGGAGCATCGCGAGCGGGGAGTCGGCGGGCGCCTGTTCGGCGGCCCAGGCGGCGAAGTCGTACACCTCGTGCAGCGGGTCGGGGCCGGCGTCGGCGCGGCGCTCGGCGAGCCGGGCGACCATCAGATGGTGGGCGTGGTGGTGGTCCGAGTGGCGGGCGCGCACGTGCTCGAACGTGCGGACGACGGCGGTGTCGTCCCCGTGGGTGCGCTCCAGCAGGAGCAGGGCCAGCCAGGGGGTGGGGTCGGCCGGGGCGAGCGCGGCGGCGGTGTGGCAGGCCTCGCGGGCGGCGGCGGGCTTGTCCTTGGCGCGCAGGGCGCGCTGGACGCGGGCGGCGGCGAGCAGCACCGCGGCGTCGACCGAGTCGGGTTCGGCCAGGAGCCAGTCCTTGGCCCAGGCGGCGCTGTAGGACTCGGCGGCCAGGACGACGACCCGGTGGCCGCGGCGGTCGTACTCGTCACCGGTGAGGGCGAGCAGCGAGCGCGCGGACTGCCACCGGCCCTGCGCCAGCGCGGAGCGAGCGGTGGCGAGCTCGGCGTCGTCGAGGGCGGCGTCGAAGGCGTGAGCGGCGCGTCTGCGGCCGCGGCCCAGGGGAGGCGGGGGTGGGGGCACCGCGGGGCTACCTCGTGTTCCGTGTTCCTCGTGCGTGGTGGCGGTCCGCTGTCGGAGGGCTGGTCGGGCTCCTCCGCGGACGGGCATGCACCTGCCACCGTGCGATCACGCACAGCCAACCGTCAGCGAGTGACGCGCGTCAAGGGCCGACGGCCCGATGACACGCGTCAACTGACCTGTGGTTGGCGGGATTTGAACGGTCGGGCGGCGCTGGGGGGGCTGCGCTGGGGGGCGGGCGCCGGGGGGCTGCGCTGTGCGGCGCGGGCGCCGGGGGGCGGGCGTCGCGGGCTCGGCGGCGGTCGGGCGGGGCTGTGGGGAGCGGGTGGCGCGGGCGCGGGCGGCGGTCGGGCGGGGCTGTGGGGAGCCGGCGGCGCGGGCGCGGGCGGCGGTCGGGCGGGGCTGTGGGGAGCCGGCGGCGCGGGCTCGGGCGGCGGGGGTGGTGTGGCGTAGGCCATGGCGGTGCTGTGGAGCGCCGTCGTCGCGGGCGTGGGCGCAGGCCGGGCGGTGCTGTGGGGCGCGGGCGGCGCGGGCACGGGCGCCGGTCGGGCGGCGCTGTGGGGCGGGGGCGGCGCGGGCGCGGGCGGCGGTCGGGCGGGGCTGTGGGGAGCCGGCGGCGCGGGCTCGGGCGGCGGGGGTGGTGGGGCGTAGGCCATGGCGGTGCTGTGGAGCGCCGTCGTCGCGGGCGTGGGCGCAGGTCGGGCTGCGCGGTGGGGCGGCGCGGGCGCGGGCGCGGGCGGCGGTCGGGCGGCGCTGTGGGGCGCGGGCGGCGCGGGCTCGGGCGGCGGGGTGGTGTGGCGTAGGCCATGGCGGGGCCGGGCGGCGCGGTCCAGCATGGCGTGGGTGCCGGACTGGGGCGCCTGGGCGGGGGTATCCGCAGGGGACCGTTCCGCGCACTCCGGGGGGCGCCCTGGAGTCCAGGGCATTAGAGTCGGGCCTCACGACCCGTGACCCGACGAGACGATCGAGGGACGCAGCGTGTCGGTTCTGGTTCTTGTCCTCGCCGTGAGTGCCGCGTGCTGTGTGGGTTTCGGTTTCGTCCTGCAGCAGAGCGCCGCGCAGCGGGCCCCGCTCGGGGACTTCCTCTCGCCCCGGCTGCTGCTGGACCTGATGCGGGTGCCCAGCTGGCTGGGCGGCCTCGCCCTGATGGTGGCGGGGATGGTCCTCGGCGCGATCGCGCTCGGCCGGGGCGAGGTGTCCCTGGTCGAACCGCTGCTGGCGACCAATCTGCTCTTCGCGCTCGCGCTCTCCCGCCGCCGCACCCGGCAGTCGCTGGGCCGGCAGGGCTGGGCGGGACTGGGGCTGCTCGCGGGCGGGGTGAGCGCGTTCATCCTGGCGGGTGAGCCGCGCGGCGGCAGCGCGGTGACCGATCCGGTGCGCCACTGGGTGATCATCGGCGTGATGACGGGTTCGGCGCTGCTGCTGACCACCTGCGCCAAACGCTCACGGCTGAGCTGGGGTCCCGTCCTGCTCGCCCTCGCGGCCGGTCTGCTCTACGGCGTCCAGGACGCCCTGACGCGGGTCAGCGGCCAGCGCTTCTCCGACGGCGGCCTGGCCGAACTGCTCACCGGCTGGCAACCGTACGCCGTGCTGGCGCTCGGGATCACCGGGCTGATCCTGGTGCAGAGCGCGTTCGAGACGGCACCGCTGCGCAAGTCGCTGCCCGCGCTCACCGCCACGCAGCCGCTGGCCGGGATCGCCTGCGGCGTCGGCTTCCTCGGCGACCGGCTGCACACCGACACCGGCGCGCTGGCCTGGGAGGCGGCGGGCCTGGCGGCGATCGTCGCGGGCATCGTCCTGCTGGGCCTGCACCCGTGCCTGCCGCAGGGCACGGCGGGCGAGGAACGGGTGGACGCGCTCCAAGAGCGCTGACGGCCCCTGCCGGGGCGCTCGACGGCACCACCGGGGCCTTCACGGGACCGCTCGGGGCTTCACGAGACCGCCCGGCGCTTTTACGGCACCGCCTGGCGCTTGGCGGGACCGCCGGGGCCGCTTGGCGGCACCGCCGGGGGCTTCACCGGACCGCCGGGGGCTTCACGGGACCGCCAGGCGATTTACACCACCGCCGGGCCCTTTGCTGGACCGCCGGGCGCTTTGCGCCACCGCCGGGCGCCTTGCGGGATCGCCGGGCCCTTTGCTGGACCGCCGGGCGCTTTGCGCCACCGCCGGGCGCTTTGCGGGATCGCCGGGCGCTTCAGGGCACCACCGGGGCCGCTTGGCGATCTCGCCGGGATCGAAGGCCTCTGCCCGCCGCGGGCTCCGCCGAGAAGACGAGAAGCTTGGCGCCCGCCAGGGCCCCCGGGAAGACGAGAACCTGGCCGCCCGTCCAAGGGCCGCCAGGAAGACGAGAAACCGCCGCCCACCCGAGGCCCCGCCGGGAAGACGACAACCTGCCCTCCCCCAAGGCCCTGCCGGGCAACGGGGGCTCGCTGCCCGGTCCGGCACCCGCCGGGGGGCGGGTGCCGGGTCCTGCTGGGGTCTCGGCGGCCCTGCTTGGATGGGGGCCATGAACGCTGCTAACGAGATCCTCGACATCGTCGACGAGAACGACCAGGTCATCGGGCAGTCGCCGCGCGGTGAGGCCTACGCCCGCGGGCTGCGCCACCGGTGCGTCTTCATCCAGGCCCGCGACGCGGACGGCCGGATCTTCGTCCACCGCAGGACCCCCTCCAAGCTGGTCTTCCCCTCCCGGTACGACATGTTCGTCGGCGGAGTCGTCGGCGCGGGCGAGTCCTACGACGACGCCGCCCTGCGCGAGGCGGAGGAGGAACTGGGCGTGACGGGGCTGCCCCGCCCCACCTACCTGTTCAAGTTCCGCTACGACGGCGGAGCCGGGCAGAGCTGGTGGTCGGCGGTGTACGAGGTCCGCTGCGCACTGCCGGTGCGGCCGCAGGTGGAGGAGGTCGCCTGGCACGCCTTCCTCACCGAGGACGAACTGCGCGGGCGGCTCGGCGAGTGGGAGTGGGTGCCGGACGGCATGGCGGCATACGAACGGCTGGCCGACTACCGGTCGGCACGCTGAGCGGCGCCATCGGGCCCGCCGGTCAGCGCGCCGGCCAGGGCGTGTGCCTGCGGGGCGGTGATGCCGCGGCCCAGTGGCAGGGTGCGCGGGCTGTGGTGGTCGTCGCACACGGCGAGCGGGCCGGGTTCGGCGCTGCCGCCACTGAGCGGGCTCGGGCCGGGCAGCGTCCAGGTCGGGCCCTCCCAGAACGGGTGGTCCAGGAACCCCTCCGCGCACTCGTCCGCCTCGTTCTCCGGTACGCCGACGGCCCGCAGCGCCCGGGACATCCGCCGTACGGCCTCCTCGGTCGGTGTGTCCGCGTCACCGAAGGCGGGCAGCAGCAGAAGCAGCCGGACGTCGGGATCGAGGACCCCCTCGGAGCCCGCCGGCACCGTCTCCGCGACGGCGAGCAGCTCCGGCCAGGACAGGCCGGGCCCGCTGTAGTGCCCCTCGATCACGGCCAGGTGGGCCGCCCGGTCCCACTCGGGGTGGGTGATCAGATACCCGATCCCTGGGTCGTCCGGGAGGTTCCAGTACACGATCCACAGCAGGTGGCCGCCCGCCATCGGTATCCGCAACGCCGGCCAGGGCTCGTCCGTCGTCCCGTACAGCGCCTCGGCCGCCTCCGCGACGTCGGCCTCGTCGGCGCCGAACAGCTCGGGCCGCTCGGCGAGCTCCCCCCAGGTCGGCAGGTAGTACGCGGGCCAGAAGCCGGGCACGGCGAGGAGGTGCTCGGCCGGAGCGAGACGTCGGCCCGGCCCGGTGCAGGCCGCGAGGGGGGCGGGAAGATCCATGCCCACGACGTTAGCGGCCACCGCTGACAACGCCCCGCGCCCGCGCTCCGGATAGGGTCCTGGACGTGATCGAACTCGTACGGAACGTCCGGTTGTGGTTCGCGCCGGAGCGGGTGCGGGAGGAGGGCGGGACGCCCGACTACCGGTTCTCGCTGGCCAACGAGCGCACCTTCCTGGCCTGGCTGCGCACCGCGCTCGCGCTGATCGGCGGCGGGTTCGCGGTGGACCAGTTCCTGCCGGACCTGCGCTGGGCCTGGCGCGTGGGGCTCGCGCTCGCGCTGCTCGCCGCGGGCGTGCTGTGCGCGCTGCGGGCGATCAACCACTGGGTGCGCTGCGAGCGGGCGATGCGCCGCGGGGAGGACCTGCCGGTGTCCCGGTTCCCCGTCGCGCTCAGTCTCGTCATCGCCGTCGTCGCGGTGGCGATGGTCGTGGTCGTGCTGATCGGGTGGGCGGGGTGAGCGGTGCTCACGGGGTGAGCGACGAGCGGGACCCTGGGCTGCAGCCCGAGCGGACACGGCTCGCCTGGCGCCGTACGACGCTGGCGTGGACGGTCGCGGCCGTGCTCGCCGTGAAGGCCGCGGCGCACGGCGGCGCGTCGGCGGCCGGTGTCGTCGCGGGGGCGCTGTGCTGCGTGCTGTGGGTGGGCTTCCTGCTCGTCGCCCATCAACGCATCCGCCTGCTCGCGGCGACGGGCCGCCCCCGGCCGATGCCGGCGCGGCTGGCGACGGCGGCGGTGCTGTGCACGGTGGCGATGGCGGTGTGCGCGACGGCACTGGTGCTCTGAGCGGGCGTCGGCCTGCCGGGCGCCACCCTGGCGCGATGAGCGGGCATCAGCCTCCCCGGGCACCGCACCCATGCGGTGAGCAGGCATCAGCCTCCTCGGGCACCGCGCCCATGCGGTGAGCAGGCATCAGCCCCCTCAGGCACCACCCCCGCGTGCTAAGCGGGCACCAGCCCCTCGGGCACCGCCCCCGCACACCGAGCGGGCGCCGACCTCCCGCACCGCCCCCGCGCGACCACCGGCGTCATCCCTCTTCGTCGGTCACCGTCACCACGATCTTGCCCCGGGTCCGGCCCTCCTGGCTCTTGCGGTGGGCGTCGGCCGCCCGCTCCAGCGGGTAGGTCGAGTCGATGTGTACGGAGACCACGCCCTGGTCGGCGAGGTCCGACAGCTTCCGCAGGTCCTCGGCGTCGGGGCGCACCCACGCGTAGCGGCCGCCGTAGGTCAGCACGTCCGGGTCGGCGATCGAGGCGAGCCGGCCGCCGGCGCTCAGCAGGGCCACGGACGCCTGCAGCGCGTCACCGCCGACCGTGTCGAACGCCGCGTCCACGCCCTCGGGGGCGAGCCCCCGCACCCGGTCGGCCAGCCCCTCGCCGTAGCTCACCGGTTCGCCGCCCAGCCCCCGCACGAAGTCGTGGTTGCGCTCGCTCGCCGTACCGATCACGCGGGCGCCGAAGTGCCGGGCGAGCTGGACGGCGATCGAGCCGACGCCGCCGGCCGCGGCGTGCACCAGCACCGTCTCGCCGCGCTTGACGCCGAGCGCCTTGACCAGCACCTGGTAGGCGGTCAGCCCGGTCAGCGGCAGCCCGGCGGCCTCCTCGAAGGAGAGGCTGCGCGGCTTGCGGGCGAGGGTGCGCACGGGCGCGGCCACGTACTCGGCGAAGGTGCCGCGGGAGAGGAAGTCCTCGCGGACGTACCCGATGACCTCGTCGCCCTCGGCGTACTCCGTGACGGACACGCCGGGCCTGACCACCACGCCGGAGACGTCCCAGCCGGGCACCACCGGGAAGACGGACTCGAACATGCCGTCGAGATAGCCCTCGCGGCACTTCCAGTCCACCGGGTTCACCGCCGCCGCCCGCACCTTCACCAGTACGGCGTCGGGGCCGACCTTGGGCTCGCGCACCTCCCCGTACTCCAGCACCTCGGGTCCGCCGTACCGGCTGTAGCTGATCGCCTTCATGGCACCGACCCTCCGGGGTCCGGGGGCGCCGCGCAAGCCCGGAGGGACCACGCGTGCGTGGGTCCGCGCCGGGGCTGTTGGCTATCGTGGCACAGGTCACGTTCCGCCCGGGCACTGGACGACATACCGACCGGTCAGCATGATGGGGGAAGTACCCGTTCACCTGCCTGGAGGAGCGACGATGAGCCCCGACCACCCGCCCGGACTCGATCTCGACCGGCTGCGCGGCCTGCTGGAGCGCGAGCGGCCCGGCCTGGTGGCCGGTCCCCTGACCGGCCGGCTGGTCGAGGGCGGACGGTCGAACCTCACGTATCTGGTCGGCGACGGCGCGCGGCAGTGGGTCGTGCGCCGGCCCCCGCTCGGCCATGTACTGGCCACCGCGCACGACATGAAGCGCGAGCACCGGGTGATCAGCGCCCTGCACCCGACGAACGTGCCGGTGCCGGAGCCGCTGCTGCTGTGCGAGGACGAGGAGGTGCTCGGCGCGCCCTTCTACGTCATGGAGTTCGTCGAGGGCACCCCGTACCGCACCGCCGAACAGCTCGCGCCGCTCGGCCCGGAGCGCACCCGGCAGGCGGTGCTGTCGCTCGTCGACACCCTCGTCGACCTGCACGCCGTGGACCCCGCCCAGGTCGGCCTCGGCGACTTCGGCCGCCCGGAGGGTTTCCTGGACCGGCAGCTGCGCCGCTGGGGCAAGCAGCTGGACGCCTCCCGCAACCGCGAGCTGCCCGGCATCGACGAGCTGCACGCAGCCCTCGGCCGGGAGCTGCCCCCCTCGCCCGCGCCGACGATCGTGCACGGCGACTACCGGCTGGACAACGTCCTGATCGGCGCCGACGACACGATCCGGGCGGTCCTCGACTGGGAGATGTCCACACTCGGCGACCCGCTGACCGATCTGGGCCTGCTGGTGATGTACAGCCGGCCGCTGGAGATGCCGGACTCCCCCGTCTCCACCACCGCGCGGGCGCCGGGGCATCCGGCCCCGAGGGAACTCATCGAGCGGTACGCCGCGCGCTCGGGGCGCGACGTGTCGGCGGTGGACTGGTACACGGCGTTCGCGTGGTTCAAGCTCGCCGTGATCCTCGAGGGCATCCACTACCGCTACACCCTGGGCCAGACGGTCGGCCGCGGCTTCGACCGCATCGGCGAACTGGTCCCGGTCTTCATCGAGCACGGACTGACGACTCTGCAGAAGGGCGAGTAGGCCATGGACTTCGCGTTCGACGCACGCACCGAGGAGCTTCGCGCCAAACTGCTCGCCTTCATGGACGAGTACGTCTACCCGGCCGAGGCGGTGGCCGAGGAGCAGCGGGCCGCTCTCGCCTCCCCGTGGGACACCCCGCGGATCGTCGAGGACCTCAAGGCCGAGGCCCGCCGCCAGGGCCTGTGGAACCTGTTCCTGCCGGACGAGGCGTACGGCGCCGGCCTGACCAACCTGCAGTACGCGCCGCTCGCCGAGATCACCGGCCGCTCCCCGCATCTCGCGCCCACCGCGACCAACTGCGCCGCGCCGGACACCGGCAACATGGAGGTGCTCGCGCAGTTCGGCGACGAGCAGCAGAAGAAGCAGTGGCTGGAGCCGCTGCTCGCCGGGGAGATCCGCTCGGCGTTCGCGATGACCGAGCCGGAGGTGGCCTCCTCCGACGCCACCAACATCACCACGCACATCCAGCGAGCCTCCGATGGCACAGACGAGTACGTCATCACCGGCCGCAAGTGGTACATCTCCGGCGCGATGAACCCGGACTGCAAGATCTTCATCGTGATGGGCAAGACCGACCCGGACGGTGCGGACATCCGCCGCCAGCAGTCCATGGTCCTGGTCCCGCGCGACACCCCGGGCGTCACCGTCCGGCGCGCGATGCAGGTCTTCGGATACGAGGACCACTCCCACGGCGGCCACGCCGAGGTGGTCTTCGACCACGCGCGCGTGCCGGTGACGCACCTGATCGGCGAGGAGGGCGGCGGCTTCGCCATCGCCCAGGCCCGGCTCGGCCCCGGCCGTATCCACCACTGCATGCGGCTGATCGGCATGGCCGAGCGGGCCATCGAGCTGATGTGCAGGCGGGCGGTCGACCGCACCGCCTTCGGCAAGCCGCTGGCGCAGCAGGGCGTGGTCCAGAACTGGATCGCCGACGCGCGGGTGACGGTGGAGCAGCTGCGGCTGCTGGTGCTGAAGACGGCCTGGCTGATGGACACCGTCGGCAACCGGGGCGCGCACACGGAGATCCAGGCGATCAAGATCGCCACGCCGCGTGCGGTGGTCGGCATCCTGGACCGGGCGATCCAGCTGCACGGCGCGGGCGGGGTGAGCCAGGACTTCCCGCTGGCCGAGCTGTACGCCGCCGCCCGCACCCTGATGCTCGCCGACGGCCCGGACGAGGTCCACCAGCGCTCGCTGGCACGACGCGAGCTGAAGAAGTACGTCTAGCCGACGCTCAGGGGGGCCCTCGTGTCCCACGGCGAGGCCCGGTCACATCCGGGGCCTGGTCTAGTAACCGCCGGAGTAGTGGTGGTCCTCCCGGGCCAGGGCGCGGAGGAACGTGAGGAGCCGGTGCACAAGAGGTCTGCGTGTCATGCGTCCAGCGTGGCGCGCAGAACTCCCACCGGTCCAACAGATGGTGTCGCTGGCGCCCATCTCTAGAATAGATGGATGGAGATCCGCCAGCTCCGCCACTTCATGGCGGTGGTCACCGAAGGCAGTTTCACGGCCGCCGCCCGGGCCGAACTCATCGTGCAGTCGGCGCTCAGCACCTCGGTCAGGAACCTCGAACGGGAGCTGGGCGCCGACCTGTTCGAGCGGACGGGCCGCCGTGTGGTGCTCACGGAGGCCGGCCGGGCCCTGCTCCCGCAGGCGCGTGCGCTGCTCGCCGGGGCCGAGGCCGCGCGGGACGCGGTCGCCGCGGTGTCGGGCCTCGCCACCGGGCGGGTGTCCATCGGCACCATCCAGACTTTGACCTGCGTGGATCTGCCCGCCGAACTGGCCGCTTTCCACCAGGAGTTCCCCGGCGTGCAGGTGTCCGTGCGGGACGCACCGGTCGGTGAGCTGACCGACGCGCTGCGGGCCGGCGAGCTGGACCTGGCATTCCTCGCACCGGACGCGCGGCAACTGCCCGAGGGGCTCGACGCGTACGCCTCCTGGCAGGAGGAGCTGGTGCTGATCACAGCGGCCGGTCATCCGCTCGGCCGGGCCGGCCGCACGCTCATCAAGGACCTCGCCGACGAGCCGTTCGTCGACTTCCGCGCCGGGACGGGCCTGGAGACGGCCGTACGGCGCCTCGCGGCCCACTGCGGCCTGGAGCGCCGTATCACCTGTGACGTCACCCAGATCGGGCTGCTGGTGGATCTGGTGCGGGCCGGGATCGGGGTCGCCTTCGTGCCCCGCGCCATCGGCGAGCGGGCCGGGCTGCCGTGTGTGCGGATACGGCAGCCCGAGACCGGCCGTACGGTCGTGCTGGCGGGACGGGGACCGGCGCCGCGCAACCCGGCGGCGGCGGCGCTCGTCCGTCAGGTCGCGGGCACGGCGTCCCGGGCGGGGGACTGTTCCCTCACGGTCGCCGCACCGGTGGCGGCAGGCCCGGCGACAGCCCGTCAGGTCACGGGCGCAGTGCCCGCAGCAGCAGGTCGGCGAGGTGGTCGGCGACCTCCTGCGGGGTGAGTGGGCCGTCGGGGCGGTACCAGGTCGACAGGTGGTGGACCGAGCCGAAGTGGTAGTCCACGACGAGGTCGGCCGGGGTCGCCGTGGAGAAGACGCCCTCGCGCTGGCCCTCCTCGATCAGCGCGCGGAAGCGTTCGTGGTAGCGGCGGCGCTCGGCGCGCACCTGCTTGTTCTTCTCCGGGCTGAGGTGGTGCATCGACCGGAAGAAGATCGACGCGTCGTCGAGGTTGTCGATGGTGGTCACCACGACGTCCGCCGCCGCGCCGCGCAGCCGCTCGTCCACCGGCGCGTCCAGTCCGGCGAAGTGGTCGAGACGCTCCTGCTGGACGCGCAGCACGCGCGCGTACACCTCGTGCAGCAGATCGTCCTTGGAGCCGAAGTAGTGGTACAGCGCCCCCTTGGTGACGCCGGCCGCCTCCACGATCTCCTGCACCGAGGTGCGGTCGTAGCCCTGCTCGGCGAAGAGCCGGGTGGCGGCGGCCAGGAGCCGCTGCGGCACCGGGGTGCCGTCTTTGTCCGTCGTCCTGGGCACTGCCGCCACCTGCCTTTCCGTATGTCTACTGGCTGTCTCGCGCGCGGGAACGCAGCTCCCGACGGAGGATCTTGCCACTTGCCGTCTTGGGCAAGTCGGTCAGGATCTCGACCTGCCGAGGGTATTTGTAGGCGGCCAGTCTCTCCTTGCAGTACGCGGCGAGTTCACCCGGGTCGGTCTCGGCTCCCGGGCGCAGGCTGATGTAGGCCCGCACGGTCTCGCCGCGGTAGCCGTCGGGCACACCGACGACGGCGGCCTCGCGCACCGCCGGGTGGGTGTAGAGCACGTCCTCGACCTCGCGCGGCCACACCTTGAACCCGGACGCGTTGATCATGTCCTTCTTGCGGTCGACGACGTACAGCCAGCCCTGTTCGTCCATGAAGCCGATGTCCCCGGTGCGCAGCTCGCCGCCGGGGAAGGTCTCGGCGGTGGCGTCGGGGCGGCGCCAGTAGCCGGGGACGACCTGCGGCCCGCGTACGGCGATCTCGCCCTGCTCGCCGAACGGCACGTCCTCGCCGCGCTCGTCGACGATCCGTACGACGGTGTCGGGGCCGGGCAGGCCGACCGCGAGGGTGCCGGAGACCGGGTCGACGGGCGCCTGGAGACCGGGCGGTACGGACGCGCAGGGCGCGGTGCACTCGGTGAGTCCGTAGCCGTTGCGGATGTACGGCCCGAAGCCGGCCCGGAACTTCTCCACCAGCGCCGGCGGCAGCGGGGCGCCGCCGGAGGAGATGACGGTGAAGGACGCGAAGTGCTCCCGGGTGCAGGAGGGGTGCGCGGCCAGCGCCATGAACGCGGTCGACGGGCCGACCGTGTAGTGCGGGCGGTGCGCGGCGAACGCGTCGAGGACGACGCCCGCGTCGAAGCGGTAGGCCAGCACCAGGGTGCCCGCGCTGTTCAGGCAGGCGCCGAACTCGCAGACCATGCCGGTGATGTGGAACAGCGGCGCCAGCGCGAAGTACACGGGCTGCTCGGGCAGGCCGAGCCCGCCGCTCTGCCGTTCGGCGTTGTACATGATGTTGCGGTGCGTGTTGGTGGCGCCCTTGGGGGTGCCGCTGGTGCCGGAGGTGTAGCTGATCAGGGCGATGCCGTCGGGTGCCGGATCGCGGCCGTCGGGCGCCCGGTGGCCGGCACGGGCGACGGCGGTCAGGTCGTCGGCGTCCGGGGCCTCGGGCAGCCGTTCGAAGGACAGCACGCGCGCGTCGTTCTCGGTCTGGAAGTCGAGCTCGCACGCCGTCAGCGCGATCCGCACCGGCGAGTCGGCGGCCGTGTCGCGCAGATACGTCTCCCACGCGCGGTCGGCGCACACCAGGGCGCTCACCTCGGCGTCCCGCAGGATGTGGGACACCTCGCCCGACTTGTACATCGGGTTGACGGGGACGACGACCGCGCCGGCCTTCCAGGCGCCCAGCACCGCGAGCACGAAGTGCGGGGAATTCTGCAGCAGGACCGCCACCCGCTCGCCCGGCTCCAGGCCGCGCGCGGCGAGGTGCCCGGCGACCGAGTCGCTGAGCTCGTCCGCCTCGCGGTAGGTGAGCCGGCCGTCGAAGTAGGCGAGGAAGGTGCGCTCCGGGCTCCCGGCGACGGCCAGGCGCAGGGCGTGCACCAGGGAGTCGGCGGGCTCGACCGGGGCTTTCTGGGCGTCGGTGAGGAGGGCCAGCCAGGGCTTGTCCGCGTAGCTCACCCCGGTCACCGCTCTCCCTCCCACTTGCGCTGAAGGTGGTTCATGTTCGTCAGCCAGCGGTCGGGGTCGGCGGCGCGGGCCTGGTAGTACCCGTGGACCTCGGGGTGCGGCAGGATCAGGAAGCGGTCGTCCTCGATGCCCTTGAACAGCGCGTCGGCGACGTCGTCGGGGTCGATCGCGGTCGGCTTGAGGACCAGGTCGCCGGCGCTTCCGGTGGCGGACAGCATGTCGGTGCGCACGCCCTGCGGGCAGATCGCGTGCACCTTGACCCCGCGGTGGCGGTAGGTCAGCGACAGCCACTCGGCGAAGGCGTAGGCGCCGTGCTTGGTGACGCTGTAGGGGGCCGCGCCGATCATGGTGAGCAGTCCGGCGGCGGAGACGGTGGAGACGAAGCGGCCGCTGCCGCGTTCCAGCCAGCCCGGCAGGAGGGCGCGGGCCGCGCGGACGTGCGCCATGACGTTGACGTCCCAGGCCAGCTCCCAGACGCTCTCCTCGGCCGCCTCGGAGCCGCCGGAGCCGACGCCGGCGTTGGCGCAGTAGACGTCGACGGTGCCGCCGAGCGCCTCCCGGGCCGCCTCGACGATCGCGGAGGCGTCGCCGGGGACGGCGGTGCCGCCGATCTCGTCGGCGACGGCCTGCGCCTTCCCGGCGTCCAGGTCGTTGACGACGACCCGGGCGCCCTCGGCGGCGAAGCGGCGGGCCAGCGCGGCCCCGATCCCGCCTCCGGCCCCCGTGACGATCACTCCAGCACCCTGCACGGCTTGCACCATCGGTCTCCTTCGACGCGACGCGACGCGAAACGGCTCCCGCCTTCGAACGGCCACACTAACCAGTCGGTATGTAGCTGCGGAAGACCTGTTCCGGTCCGCTTCGTTCCCCGCGGGCCACGGGGACGCTAGCGTGCGTGGCCATGACACGCCGGGATCACGGAGGTCGTCGTATGAAGCTGTCCAGACGAAGCGTGCTCGCGAGCGCCGCCGTGGTGGCGGCGTCGGCGGCCCCGGCTCAGGCGGCCCCGCCGGGCGGCGGCCGCCCGCTGCGCACGGGCTTCGAGCGCCTGGCCGCCGACGGCTACGCGCTGCTGGACGGACAGCGGGTCGGGATCGTCACGAACCCCACCGGCGTCACCCGCGACGCCCGGCACATCGTCGACGTCCTGCACGCCGACCCCCGCGTCGACCTGCGGGCCGTCTTCGGGCCGGAGCACGGCTTCCGCGGCACCGCGCAGGCGGGCGGCTCCGAGGGCCGCTACGACGACCCCGCGACCGGGCTGCCGGTCTACGACACCTACCTCAAGAGCGGCCGGCCGCTCGCCGACGTGTTCACGGCCTCCGGCGTGGACACGGTCGTCTTCGACATCCAGGACGCGGGCGCCCGCTTCTACACGTACATCTGGACGCTGTACGACTGCATGGAGGCGGCCGCCGCCGCGGGCAAGCGGTTCGTGGTATTGGACCGGCCCAACCCGGTGACCGGGCGCGCCGCGCTCGGGCCCGTCCTGCACCGGGAGTTCGCGACCTTCGTCGGCCGGCAGCCGATCGCGCAGGCGCACGGCATGACGGTCGCGGAGCTCGCCCTGCTGTTCAACGGGGAGTTCCTGAGCACGCCGGTGCCCTTGGAGACGGTGACGATGACCGGCTGGAAACGGACGGAGTTCTACGACGCCTCGGGGCTGCCGTGGGTGCCGCCGAGCCCGAACATGCCGACGCCGGACACCGCGCTCGTCTACTCCGGCACCTGTCTGTTCGAGGGCACCAACCTCTCCGAGGGGCGCGGCACCACCCGTCCCTTCGAACTGCTCGGCGCCGAGGGCGTCGACGGACGCTGGGCGGCTGCGGTGAACGCGCTCGCTCTGCCCGGGGTGCGCTTCCGTGAGGCGTACTTCGCGCCGACGTTCTCCAAGTTCCAGGGGAAGACGATCGGTGGCGTGCAGATCCATGTGCACGACCGGGCTGCCTACGACCCGGTGCGCACCGGGATCGCCCTGCTGGTGACGGCCAGGCAGGTCTGGAGCGGCTTCGCCTGGCGTTCCGACAACTGGATCGACAAGCTGACCGGCTCCACCGGGGTGCGTACGGCGATCGACGCGGGGGCGGACACCGACGCGGTGGTGGCGGGCTGGCAGGACGAGCTGGCGGCCTTCCGGCGGGTGCGCGAGCGGTATCTGCTGTACCGGTGACGACGCCGCGCGGGCGAAACACCCCTGCCCGGGGAAAACCCGTCGTAGCGGTGCTGCCGTGATGTATGGCCAAGCTCCCCCGTTCGCAGGACGATGCGCCACACAGCGCAGCGCGTGGGGGGACGAAGGAGTCCGTCATGGCAGAGCCGGCGATGAGTGTGACGCCGTACTGGGAGCTGACCTTCGACGCGGACGGTGACGTCGACCGCGCCGAGCGGGACCGGCTGCTGAGCCAGGTGGCCGAGCGCCACGTCCGCGACCTGGTGGTGTTCGCCCACGGCTGGAACGAGGACCGCTCGGCCGCAACCCGGCTCTACAGCCGCTTCTTCGCACCCTTCCCCGAGCTGACGCCGGGCGCGCGGATCGGGTACGTGGGCGTGATCTGGCCGTCGATGCGGTTCTCCGACGAGCCGATCCCGGACTTCCCGCGGGCACTCGCGGCCGGGCCGGCGCGCCGCCCGGCGCTCGACAAGGGCACCCGGCACGCGTTGCTGGAGAGCTTCCCCGGGCGGGCGCCGATCGTCGAGCAGCTCGGGCGGCTGCTGGAGCAGCAGCCGCCCGAGGAGGCCGAACTGGAGGAGTTCGGGCGGCTGGTGCGGTTGCTGGTGGAGGTCGTGGCGCCCGGTCCGCAGGCGCTGTTCGCCGCCGACACGGTGGCGGAGGGCGTGCCGCAGGACGAGCCGGCGATGTTCACGCGGCCGGCGGCCGAGGTGTGCGGGGAGTTCGCGCGGGCGCTGGCCGACACGGAGGGGTTCGCGCTGCCCAACCCCTGGGACGGGGCGCACGAGTTACTGCGGCAGGCGGCCTACTACGCGATGAAGCGGCGCGCGGGGACCGTCGGCGAGCGCGGGCTCGGGCGGGTCGTCGGGGAGCTGGCCGCCGCCGTGCCCGGGATGCGGGTGCATCTGGTGGGGCACAGCTTCGGCGGGCGGCTGGTGTCGTTCGCGCTGCGCGGGCTGCCCGAGGGGGTGCGCGCGGTGGCCTCGGTGACGCTGCTGCAGGGCGCCTTCTCGCACTACGCGTTCGCCTCCCGGCTGCCGTACGACCCGCGCGCGGGCGGGGTGCTGCAGGGCCAGCAGCAGCGGGTGGACGGCCCCGTGGTGTGCTGCTTTTCCCGGCACGACACGGCGCTCGGCACGTTCTACCCGCTGGCGTCGAAGGTCGCGGGCGACGCGCAGGGAGCGGTGGAGGAGTTCGGTGTGGGGCAGCTGCTCGGCGTGAAGTGGGGCGCGATGGGCTACGACGGGGTGCAGGCGGTGCCGGGCACGCGCGCGATGACGCTCGCCGAGGCGCTGCGCGGGCCGCTGCCCGCGTCGGGCTGTGTGAACGTGGACGCGGCGGCGGTGGTCTGCCACGGCGGCCCGCCGGCCGGGGCGCACGGCGACATCCTGCACCCGGAGCTGGCGCGGGTCGTGGTGGCGGCGGGCCGGATCGCCCGGCCCACCGCCTGAACGTCACCGGTGTGAGGTGAACTCCACGACCTGCTGGTAGGTCGGCCGGTTCTGCCAGCTGATCTTCCCGTGCTTGATGCCGCCCAGCGTGCGCTGGACGATCGCGTCCGCGCACCACTGGTCGCCCGCGGAGCACTGGTCGTCGCCCGGGTAGACCTGGGCGGCGGTCTTGCCCGCGGCCTCCTTCAGCGTGCCGACGAGCAGGTCCCGGCAGGCGCCGGGGTCGCCGCCGCCGCAGAACGTCCGCGCCAGCGGGCCGCGCACCGGCTCACCGAGCACCGCGCGGACGTCCTTGTCGACATAGCTCCACCAGCCGTACTGGAAGGAGCTTCCGGCGTGCGCCCCGGTGGGGCCGTGTCCGGCCGACGGGGCCTCGTCGATCGGCAGGTTGCGGCTGATGGCGGTGTACAGGTCGGTGCCGAGGCCCGGCTCGAACTCGGCCTTCACCAGCAGCGGCCACCAGGCGTCCAGGATGCGGATCGCGTCGGCGTCGGCGTACGTCTTCGACCCGGCGGAGGTCTCGGTGCGCCGGGCGCCCGCGGCGAGCCAGCCCTGCAGCTTCTCGACGGCCGCGGCGGCCGCCGGGTCGGAGACCGGGGCGCTGTTGATCACTTTCAGCAGGTCCGGTACGACGTCCTCGGCGCGCAGGTCGGTCAGGGCCGCCTCGGCCATCGCACGGGTCAGGGACGCGCGGGTGACGCCGCCGGCGGCGACCAGCTTCCTCACCCGGTCGTCGAGCAGGTTGCCGCGGTGCACGGACCCCTCGCCCCAGGGCGCGGCCGCGTAGCCCGCGGCCTGTTTGTTGTTCCAGGAGATGTAGTAGTCCTGGTCGAGCGAGTTGGGGTGCGCGGAGGGCGGGGTGTAGGCGGCGGTGTTGGTCGCCGGGTCCCAGTCGCGCCACTCGTACGCGGTCTGCGCCCACACCGGGAAGTCGGCGTCGACGCCGCCGGCGCGGACCGGGTTGTCGCCGCTGTTGTAGTACGCGGTGTGCGCGGCGTCGGCGTAGAACCAGTTGAAGGTGTAGTTGATGTGCTGCACCGCGCTCTGGAAGTCCTTCGGCCCCTTGACGTAGTCGGGGTCGTTGAGCATCTGGAAGCCGATGATGGAGTCGGCCTCGTGCAGATAGGAGGAGCGCAGGGTGGTGTAGGCGACCTTCTTGCCGCCCACGGTGGCCCGGTACTGCACGGGTCCGTACTTGGTGCGCCACACCCGCATCGTGTAGGAGCCGGCCGCGGTGCCGTCGGCGACGGTCGGCTTCCAGGCGTTCTTCTGCTCGATCTGGTCCATGGCCGTGCAGGTGCCGCGGTAGAGGTAGTGGTGGTCGTCCTGGCACAGCTCGACGGCGTAGGTGTCGATGATGTCCTGGCCGGACGTGGTGGCGCTCCAGGCGTAGTCCTGGCCGCGGCCGAGTTCGACGTACATGCTCAGTCCGGCGAAGGAGGCGCCGCGGGCGCTCAGGCCGGGGCCCTGGATCTCCTGGAGCATGAGCAGCTGGGGCGCGAAGTAGCCGGTCTGCGGGCCGAAGACGGCGACGGGGTGACCGCTCGCGGTGTGCGTGCCGCTGACGACCAGGGCGTTGGACATGCCGCGCCGCGCCGAGGACAGGGCGCTGTTCACGGCCGTCTTCGAGGCCGTGTTCGCGCCGGCTGTGGCGGCGCTGCCGGTGCGGTCGAAGACGAGCGGCTCCTCGGTGACCGAGCCGGCGTCGGGCAGCGCCTCGCCCTGCGGGTCGTCGGGCCGGGTGGCGTAGGGGAAACGCTCGCCGTTGTGGAGGGTGAGGACGGCCTCGGGGTCGTCGCGCTCGCGGAAGGACTCCCAGAGCCGGGTGCCCTCCGCCACGCCGTACTTCTCCTGCGCGGCGAGCAGGGAGAGGGCGTTGTTCACCTCACCGCCGCCGCCGGAGCCGAACAGCGCGCCGATCACGGAGGCCAGCGCGACCATGTCGGTGACCTTGAAGTGCGCGATGGTGCCGGCGTTGGTGATCGAGTCCTTGTGGCCGGTCAGGACGTACTCGCCCGGGAAGTAGCGGCCGCTGTCGGAGGCGTCGATGTAGGCGTTGACGCCGTCCAGGTAGGCGTTGACATCGCCGAGGGCCTGCTGGCCGCGGGCGCCTGCGGTGGCGACGGCCCGGTCGATCTGGCCCTGGAGTTCGGCCTCGGTGTAGGGGGCGTTGCGCCAGAACTGCTGTTCCAGGCCCTGGTTGGAGGGGGCGCCGCCCGCGAAGGAGGTGAGCTGACCGCGTCCGACGTGCCGGAAGACGTCCATCAGCCACAGCCGGTCCTGGGCCGCCGCGTAACCGGCGCCGAACTCGGTGCCGTAGCGGGTGGTGCCGGTGATGTGCGGTACGCCCGTCTTCTTGTCGCGGACGATCGTGACGTCGCCGCGGCCGGCGGGCTTGAGGGTGGAGGCGACCTGGTCGGCGGCGACGCCGAAGGACGCGTCGTCGAAGAAGGTGTTGATCTTGTCGGTGGTCAGGGACGGGTAGCCGGTGGCCAGGTTCGCGTAGGGCCCGAGCTGGTCCTCGGCGTGGCTCGGCTGGGTGCCGAAGGCCTGGTTGAGCAGGATCTGGGCGAGCGTGGCGTTGCCGTTCTCGCCGGGCGGCAGGATGTCCGAACACTGGCCGCCGCAGTGGTCGTTGGCGGCCGTGGCGTCGGGGGCCGCCGCCGCGGTTTGGGAAAAGGGTGACAAAAGCCCGGCAACGAGGACGCATACGGATGCGGTCTTCAGGAACCCGGGGAATCTGCGGGGAGTTCTCTCTCTGTCCAGCGTGCTTCGTGGGGTGCGCCAAGACATGGACGGCTCCTACCGACGTGGGGGCTGGCCGGATGTTACCGGCGGTATCCCCGCGTTGGAAGATGAACATGCGTCAAGTTTGGAGGTCAACTCCTGCCGGTCCGGGGGAAGTCGAGGGTCGGGCGGGGGTCGCTTTATGGACGGCATCGGAAAACGGATGGAGCCGGATCGCGTGTCGATACGTCTATTCGGCAACGTCCGCACGACGACGCCGACGTGACCGAAGTACAGGTGCAGGTGTGACGGAGGTGCAAGGCGATGGCCGGTTTCCGGAGTCTGGCGAGACAGGTACGTGATCCGCGCAGCGATCTGGCGCTCCGCCGGTACTCGTTGCGCAAGTGCCTCGAGCGGTTCGCGCCCTACGGGCACAGGGCGACCTGGGACCACTTGTGCACCCGGTGGGGGTTCGGCCCCGAGGACAGGTCGGCCGACCCGGCGCGGCTCGTGGCCGCGCTGGGCGAGCTGGAGGAGGCGCGGTCGGTGTGGCTCGCCTATGAGGTGGAGTTCGCCGAGCGGCGCAGGAAGGAGAAGCACGACGGGCTGCGCAGGCCGGGCAGCGTGGACGACTGGCACCGGATGACCTGGGGCGGATTCGGGGTCGCCTGGTGCGACGACCCACGGGTGCACCCGCGCGAGCCGCTGGCGGAGGTACTGCGCCGGCTGATCGCGGCGCTGGAGCGCGAGCCGGGCGCGACCTGCCCGGTGTGCGACGGCTCCCGCCTGGTGTGGCGCCACGGCCTGCACCACGAGCCCTCCGCGGGCCCGGTCTGCGTCCACTGCGGCATCCTGGTGCCGCGGCCGGTCCTCAGTCCGGAGGCGCTGGCGTACGCGCGGAGGGGGAGGGTGCTGGTGTCGGCGTGACCTCGGTAGCGCCTGCGGTGCGTTGTGGGTCGGGGCCGGGGCGGGGGTGTCCGTCCTCGGTCCGGCCGCCCGTTTCCGATGGGCGCGCCGTTGCCCGGTGCCGGACGCTGCGGGCGGACACCCCCCGCCTCGTCCCCTTCCCGCCGTACGCGGGAGCGCCGACGCCGTGGCGCGCGGGACGTCAGCGGGCGGTAATTCGTTCGCTTCGGCGGTTTGGCTCGTGGAGAGTCGGGGGTGATGAACACCGCTGACTGAGCAGGGAGTTACCGATGTCGACGCTCCGCGTCACCGCCGAAGTGCTGACCGTTCACGAGCATCCGGACGCCGACGCGCTGGAACTGGCCCAGGTGGGCCTGTACCGCGCGGTCGTCGCCAAGGGCGTGTACCGCACGGGTGAGGCCGCCGTCTACATCCCCGAACAGGCCGTGCTCCCCGCCGGGCTGATCGAGGAGCTGGGGCTGACCGGACGGCTGGCGGGCGGCGCGGCGAACCGGGTCAAGGCGGTACGGCTGCGCGGGGAGCTGTCGCAGGGCATCGTGTGCCGGCCGAAGGCGCTGGACGGTGTCGATCTGGTCCGGGCCGCGCACGACGGGACGGACTTCGCGGAGCTGCTCGGCATCACCAAGTGGGTGCCGCCCGTGCCGCCCACGATGGACGGCGAGGTGGAGTCCGCGCCCGAACTGCTGCCGTGGGTCGACATCGAGAACATCCAGCGGTATCCGGACGTCTTCGCGCCGGGCGAGCCGGTGGTGCTGACGGAGAAGCTGCACGGGACCGCCTGCCTGGTGACCTATGTGGCCGACGACGACCGGGTGCACGTGTCGTCCAAGGGCTTCGGCGCCAGGTCGCTGGCGCTGAAGGAGGACGCGCGCAACCTGTACTGGCGGGCGGTGCGGGCGCACGGCGTCGCCGAGGCCGCGGCCCGGCTCGCGCGGCGGCTGGGGGCGCGCCGGGTGGGGATCTTCGGCGAGGTCTACGGCGAGGGCGTGCAGGACCTGTCGTACGGGGCAGACGGGCGCCGGGACCATGTGCTCGGGTACGCCGTGTTCGACGTGTCCGCGGAGATCGACGGGTCGGTGCGGTGGCTGGACGCGGCCGAGCTGCTCGACGGGGAGCTGCCACTGGTGCCGCGGCTGTACGAGGGGCCGTTCGCCGTCGAGCGGGTGCTGGAGTGGGCGAGCGGGCGGGAGACCGTCTCGGGGCGTGCACTGCACCTGCGGGAAGGCGTGGTGATCCGGCCCGCCCGGGAGCGGTACAGCCCGGTGACCGGAGGCCGGGCGATCGCGAAGGCGGTGAGCCCGGCGTATCTGACCCGCAAGGGCGGCACCGAGTTCGAGTAGGGCGCGGGAGGGAGCCGGAGCCTCAGCGCTTCGGCTCCGCCATCAGCCGGGAGCCGGTCAGGCGCTCGCCGAACACGTCGTCCGGGTTGGACAGCACGCAGTTGTCCAGGGACAGGCAGCCGCAGCCGATGCAGTCGGTGAGGTGGTCTCGCAGTCGGTTGAGCTGTTTGATGCGCTCGTCCAGTTCGGAGCGCCAGGTCTCCGACAGCCGCGCCCAGTCCTCACGGGTGGGCGTGCGCTCCTCGGGGAGCTGGGCGAGGGCGTCGCGGATCGTGGCCAGCGGGATGCCGACGCGCTGCGCGGCGCGGATGAAGGCGACCCGGCGCAGGGTGTCGCGGGTGTAGCGGCGCTGGTTGCCCGAGGTGCGGCGGCTGCTGATCAGCCCCTTGGCCTCGTAGAAGTGCAGCGCGGAGACCGCGGCGCCGCTGCGGGCGGACAGCTGGCCGACGGTGAGCTCGTGGATCTTCTCGGGAATCTGTGGCACTCCTCGAAGCCTACCGACCGTGCCGGGCGGCCTGTCCGTTGACAGCGGCCGCTCGCGCGACCATGCTAAGCAGTTGCTTAGACACCTTGGGGCCGATGCCCCGACAGGCGACGCGAAAGGCCGGGACCATGGCAGAGCCGAGGATCTTCACCTCCACCGACGAGCTGAAGTCGGCGGTGGGCGAGCAGCTGGGGTACACCGACTGGCTGGAGGTCGACCAGAAGCGGATCGATCTGTTCGCGGACGCCACCGGCGACCACCAGTGGATCCACGTCGACCCGGCCAAGGCCGCCGCCGGCCCGTTCGGGACGACCATCGCGCACGGCTACCTCACGCTGTCGCTGCTGCCCCTGTTCGGCCCCCAGCTGATCGCGGTCGAGGGCGTGAAGATGGGCGTCAACTACGGCACCAACAAGGTCCGCTTCCCCGCCCCCGTCCCGGTCGGCTCCCGGCTGCGCGCGACGGCGTCGATCACCGGCGTCGAGGACGTGCCGGGCGGGGTGCAGGTGAGCGTCGCCTTCACCGTGGAGCGCGAGGGCGGCGACAAGCCGGTGTGCGTGGCGGAGTCGGTGTCCCGGTACTACGTGTAGGTCCGGCGGAACACGAAGGGGCTACTTCGCGCCCACCATCCGGAGCACGAGGTCGGCGTAGAGCGCGCCGACCTCTTCCGGTGTGCGGGGGCCCGCGACGTTGAACCAGCGGGCGACGTCGATGCACAGCGAGAGCACCGCGAGGGTGGTGCCGTGCACGTCCAGCACGTCGAACTCGCCGCTCGCCACACCCTCCTCGACGATCCCGCGCACCTCGGCGTCGACCTGGCGGCGCAGCGCGAGGATCTCGGCGCGGGCCTCGGGGCCGAGCGCGTCCAGCTCGTACTGCACGACCCGGGCGGTGGTGCGCCGGCCCGCGTGCCAGCGGACGAAGGAGCTGACGCCCTCGGCGAGCCGCTCCGTCGCGGTGCCCTCGCCACGGGCGGCCGTGCGCAGGATGCTCAGCGCGCGGTCGTGGCCGATGCGGCTGATGCGGTGGAGGAGCTCCTCCTTGGTCTTGTAGTGGATGTAGAGCGCGGCCGGGCTCATCCCGGCGCGGCCCGCGATGTCGCGGGTGGTCGTCGCGTGGTAGCCCCGCTCGGCGAAGGCCTCCACGGCGGCGACCAGCAACCGGCGTGCCGCCTCAGGGGTGACCTCGTCCCACGGCTCGCTCTCGCCGCCGGCCGTCTCCTCCGCCGTACTCATCTGCTGTTCGCCCCTTCCGGTGACAGGGACACCACCATACCGCCGAAGGTGAGCGGCCGCTTAGAGCAGCGGGGTCACGCGGGGCCCGGGGTCAGAGCTTTTCGAAGGGGTCGTGCTCGGCGAGCAGCTTCTCCAGCCGCGCCTGGTCGACGCGGCTGTGGATCTGCCCGGCCTCCTGCCGGTCGCGGATCACCTTGGCGAGGGTGAAGGCGGAGGTGACGAGGTAGAGGACCGCGATGGCGAGGAAGCCGCGCACCCACGCGTCGGCGTTCAGCCGGAAGATCCCGGCGGCGGTGGCGGCCATGGCCACGGCGAAGGAGGCGACGGCCTGGCCGTAGAAGGCGGCCGTGCTCTGCTGCTTGACCGGTGTGTCACTCATGGGGACAAGCGTCGGCGGACGTGGCGCCTGCCACATCCGCCGGGATACTCAGGACGTACTCAAAGCTCCTCAGAAGGCCGACACGCCGGTCAGCGCCCGCCCGATCACCAGCTTCTGGATCTGGCTGGTGCCCTCGTAGAGGGTCATCACACGGGCGTCGCGCAGCAGCTTGCCCGCCGGGTACTCGTCGATGTAGCCGTAGCCGCCGAAGACCTGCAGGGCGTTGTTGGCGGCGCGCACGGCGGCCTCGGAGGCGAACAGCTTGGCCTTGGAGGACTCCACGGCGAACGGCTGCCCGCGGTCGACGAGGTCGGCGACGCGCCAGGTCAGCAGCCGGGCCGCGTCGACGTCGACGGCGATGTCGCTGATCAGCTCCTGCACCAGCTGGTGGTGGGCGATGGTCTTGCCGAACTGCTCGCGCTCGCCGGCGTAGCGCACGGCGACGTCCAGCGCGGCCTGGGCGATGCCGACGCAGCCGGCCGCCACCGACATCCGGCCCTTGGCGAGGGCGGACATGGCGACCTTGAAGCCCTGCCCCTCCTCGCCCAGCATCGCCGACGCCGGTACCCGCACGTCCTCGAGTACCAGCTCGGCGGTGGCCTGCCCGCGCAGGCCGAGCTTGCCGTGGATGGTGCGGCGGGTCAGGCCGGGCGTGTCGGTGGGGACGAGGAAGGCGGTCACGCCCTTGTGGCCGGGGGCGCCGGTGGAGCGCGCGAAGAGCAGCACGACGTCGGCCCAGGTGCCGTTGGTGATGAACATCTTGGTGCCGTTGAGGACGTAGTCGCCGCCGTCGCGCACCGCCCGGGTGGCGAGGTTGCCCGCGTCGGAGCCGGTGCCGGGCTCGGTGAGGCCGAAGCAGCCGACGAGTTCGCCGCCGGTGAGCCCGGGCAGCCACCGCCGCTTGTGCTCCTCGCTCCCCCAGGCCGCGATCGTCTTGGCGACCAGGCCGAGGGAGACGGAGACGATGCCGCGCACGGAGGAGTCGCCGCGGCCCAGCTCCTCGGTGACCAGGCAGTACGCGAGGTGGTCGCCGCCGGAGCCGCCGTACTCCTCGTCGATCGTCAGGCCCAGGAAGCCGACCTCGCCGAGCTTCTTCACCAGGGACCGGTCGACCTCCTCGGCGCGGTCCCAGGCGATGACGTGCGGGGCGATCTCCCGCTCCACGAAGTCCCGCGCGAGCTGCCGTACGGCGGCCTGCTCCTCGCTCAGCTCCATGTTCACCACGCGACCACCCCACAGACTAAGGACCTTGAAAGCTGCACATTTAAATTAGCACTGCTAGTTTCGATGTGCAGCCCTACTATGTGCGCCATGGCCCGACCGCGCAAGCCCCTGCTGAGCACCGACCGCATCGTTCGGACGGCGCGGGAACTCGTCGACACCGAGGGACTCGCGGCCGTCTCCACCCGGCGCCTGGCGGCCGAACTGGGAGTGAGCGGGCCGTCGCTGTACAACCACTTCCGCACCAAGGACGAGATCCTCGAGGCGGTCGCCGACGCGGTGAGCGCCCAGGTCGACCTGTCGATGTTCGAGGACGGCCGGGACTGGCGGACCGCGCTGCACGACTGGGCCGTCTCCTACCGCGCCGCCCTGCGCGACCACCCGAACATCGTCCCGGTCCTGGCCCGCGGCCCCGGTCGGCGCCCCGCGGGCCTGCGGCTGGCCGACGCGGTCTACGGCGCCATGGTGGACGCGGGCTGGCCGCCGGCCCAGGCGACCAGCATCGGCGCGCTGATGCGGTACTTCATCATGGGCTCCGCGCTCGGCTCGTTCGCCGCGGGGTTCGTGGAGGACCCGAGCGCCTACGACCCCGCCGACTACCCGCACCTCGGCCAGGCCCATCTGCTCGCCGAGCAGCAGGAGAAGATCGACGAGCGGGCCTTCGAGACGGGTCTGACGGCCCTGCTGGACGGGCTGGCCCAGCAGTACGCGCTGCTGTCGTAGCCGCACCTCGGCGGGCGCGGCCGTACGCGCCGGTGCCGCACCTCGGCGGGCGCGGCCGTACGCGCCGCTGCGGTCACGACACTTCGGTGGGCGCCGAAGCGTCGGTGCCGCATGCTGGAGCGCATGACCACCAGGGACCCCCAAGCCCGGGCCTGGCCCGGCTGGCCGCGCTGATCGCCGACGAGACCCGTGCCGCCTGCCTGCTCGCGCTGCTCGACGGACGGGCCTGGACCGCCGGCGAACTGGCCCGGCACGCCGGGGTCGCCGCGTCCACGCTCAGCGAGCACCTGGGCAAGCTCGTCGCGGGCGGCCTGCTCGCCGAGGAACGCCAGGGCCGCCACCGCTATGTACGGCTCGCCGACGCCCGGGTCGCACAGCTCGTGGAGGACCTGGCGGCTCAGGTCGCGCAGGACGCCGCCGTGCGGCCGCGGTCGCTGCGCGCGGCGAGCGCCGGATCGGCCATGGCCCGCGGGCGGACCTGCTACGACCATCTCGCCGGCCGGCTCGGCATCGCGGTCACCGACGCCCTCACCACGCGCGGACTGCTGCGCCAGGACACGGGGTTCGCGCTCACGGACGCGGGCGTGACCTGGTTCGACAGCGCCGGCATCGGGCTGCGGCCCTCGGCCCGCCGTCCGCTCGCCCGGGCCTGCCTGGACTGGACCGAGCGCCGGCCGCACCTGGCCGGGGTGGCGGGCGCCGCGCTGTGCCGGCACGCACTGGAGGCCGGCTGGTGCGTGCGGATCGGCTCCGAACGGGCGGTGAAGGTGACGGCGGCGGGCGAACGCGCGCTGTCGGAGCTGCTGGGCATAGAGCCGGCCGCGCTGCACTGACCGTCCCTCCGGCACGGCACCACCTGCCCGCCCGGTCCGGCACCCCGCCGTCAGGTCCGAAATCCGCGAGACCCCTGACCCTCCGTCCCCCTAGCCTCGGGAGCATGATGAGCACCTCCCCCACCCGCCGTGCCGAGCTGCTCGCAGCCGCCGCGGCCACGGTGACCGTGGTCCTCTGGGCCTCCGCCTTCGTCTCCATCCGCAGCGCGGGCGCCGCCTACTCCCCCGGCGCGCTGGCCCTCGGCCGTCTGCTGTCGGGGGCGCTGGCGCTCGGCCTGATCTGCCTGATACGGCGCGAGGGGTGGCCGCCGCGGGCCGCCTGGCGCGGGATCGCGGTCTCCGGGGTGCTGTGGTTCGGCTTCTACATGGTCGTCCTGAACTGGGGCGAACAGCAGGTGGACGCCGGGACGGCCGCCCTGGTGGTGAACATCGGGCCGATCCTGATCGCGCTGCTCGGCTCCCGGCTGCTCGGCGACCCGATGCCGCCGCGGCTCATGGCGGGGATGGCGGTGTCCTTCGCGGGCGCGGTGACCGTGGGCCTGTCGATGTCCGGTGACGGCGGCTCCTCGGTGCTCGGAGTGGCGTTGTGCCTGCTGGCCGCGATCGCCTACGCCGGCGGGGTCGTCGCACAGAAGCCCGCGCTGGGGAAGGCGACCCCGCTGCAGGCGACCACGTTCGGCTGTCTGATCGGTGCGGTGGTGTGCCTGCCGTTCGCCGGGCGGCTGGTGCACGAGGCGGCCGGCGCACCGGTGTCGGCCACGCTCAACATGGTCTACCTGGGCGTGTTCCCGACCGCGCTGGCGTTCACGACGTGGGCGTACGCGCTGGCCCGGACGACGGTGAGCCGGATGGGCGCGACGACGTACGCGGTGCCCGCGCTGGTGGTGCTGATGTCGTGGCTGGCGCTGGGCGAGGTGCCGGGGCTGCTCACGCTGGCGGGCGGCGGGCTGTGCCTGGCCGGGGTGGCGGTCTCCCGCTCCCGGTCGCGGGCCGCCCGGGTCGTGGCGGCCGGAGCGCCACGACCCGGGAAGGACCGCGAGTCAGCGTGAACGGGCGCGCGAGGCGAGCACCTTGATGGACAGCAGGGCGACGGCCGACAGGCCGATGATGTAGCCGGCGACGGACATCGAGGTGCCGGTCGCCTCCAGCAGCAGCACCATCACGAAGGGCGCCAGCCCGCCGCCGGCCACCGCGGCGATCTGGTAACCGAGGGAGGCGCCGGTGTAGCGCATCTCGGGGGTGAACAGCTCGGCGAAGAGGGCGGCCTGCGGGCCGTACATGATGCTGAGGAAGCAGCTGGCGACGAAGGTGCCCACGGCGAGCCACAGCAGCGAGCCGGTGTCGATGAGCAGGAACAACGGGACGGCCCACAGCGCGATGCCGACCGCGCCGAAGGCGTAGATCCGGATGCGGCCGACCCGGTCGGACAGGGCGGCGGAGGCGGGGATCAGCACCAGCTGGGTGAGGCTGACGCACAGGGAGACGGTGAGCACGGCGCCACGGTTCATGTGCAGTTCGCGGGTGGTGTAGTCGAGGACGCCGGTGATGAGGATGTAGAAGGTGGCGGTGTTCACGGCGAAGGAGCCGCCGGCCAGCAGGACCGTGCCGAGGTGGTGGCGCAGGATCGTGCGCAGCGGCGAGACGGTGTCGGTCTTCTCCCGTCGCGCGAGCGCCTGTTCGGCCTGCCTGAACTCGGGGGTCTCCTCGACGCGGGTGTGGATGTACCAGGCGAGGACCAGCACGAGCAGGCCGGCCAGGAACGGCACGCGCCACGCCCAGGCCGCGAAGGCGGCGTCCGAGGTGAAGGCGCCGGCCAGCAGGAAGACCGTGTTGGCGGTCACCACCCCGATGGGGACGCCGAGTTGGACGACGCTGCCGTACACGCCCCGCTTGCCCTCGGGGGCGTACTCGGTGGCGAGCAGCATGGCGCCGCCCCACTGCGCGCCGACGGCGACGCCCTGCACGACCCGCAGGACGACCAGCAGGACGGGGGCGGCGACACCGATCGTGTCGTACGTCGGGAGCAGGCCGATGCCGGTCGTGGCCAGGCCCATCAGGGTGAGCGCGAGGACCAGCATGGGTTTGCGGCCCCGCTTGTCGCCCAGGTGCCCGGCGATGATGCCGCCGAGGGGGCGGGCGAGGAAGCCGACGGCGAAGGTGGCGAACGAGGCGAGGACGCCGGCGGAGGGGCTGCCGGCGGGGAAGTACAGGTCGCTGAGGACGAGGGCGGCGGCGATCCCGAAGACGAAGTAGTCGTACCACTCCACCGCCGAGGCCAGGGCCGCCGCGGTGGCGACGCGACGGCGGTTGCCGGTGACGGGCGCGGTGGTGGTGAGCGGCTGAGCGGAAGGTGCCGTGTCCATGCGTGCACACTCCGATGGGTGCGGGGGACGGAACGGGGGGCGGCTCGAGTTCCCGGGAACGTACTGACCGGACGGTATGCCCGTCAACGGGTCGCACGCCCCGAGTTTTACCTGTAGCCGGCACGCGTTCGGGCGGCGGGCATGACGGCGTCCCCGGCCGCGCTCACGGCCGGGGACGGGGACGCGCGGGGGGCTAGAAGACGACCAGGGCGCGGCCGCCCTTGCCCGCGAGCATGTTCTCGAAGGCCGCCGGAATGCCGTCCAGCGCGATGCGCTCGGTCACCAGCGCCGACAGGTCCAGGCGGCCGGCCCGCACATGCTCGGCCAGTACCGGCAGGTCGGCGGCCGGGTCGCAGTTGCCGTAGACGCAGCCGGACAGGGTGCGGCCCCAGTGGAAGATCTCCAGGGCGTTGAAGGTGACCTGCTGGTCCTTGCCGCCGATGCCGACGACCGTGGTGCGGCCGCCGCGCCGGGTCGAGTCCCAGGCGGCCCGGATCGACACCGCACGGCCCACGCACTCCACGGCCGCGTCGACGCCCTGCTTGCCGGTGAGGGCACGGATCTCGCGGGCGGTGTTCTCGGAGGCGACGACGTAGTGCGTGGCGCCAGCGGCGCGGGCCAGCTCCTCCTTCTCGGGCGAGACGTCGACGGCGACGATCGTCGACGCCCCGGCGATCCGGGCGGCCTGGAGCGTGGCCAGACCCACTCCCCCGGCGCCGAAGACGGCGACACTCTCGCCCGGTCGCACCTGCGCGGAGTGGTGGACGGCGCCGTAGCCGGTGAGGACGGCGCAGCCGAGCAGGGCCGCGTCGGTGAGCGGGACGCCGGCCGGTACGGGCAGCACGCAGGAGGCGGAGACCACGGTTTCCTCGGCGAAGGCGGCGACGTTGAGCCCGGGGTGCAGCTCGGCGCCGTCGGCGGTGCGGGCGTGGACGTCCGCGGCGCCGCCCAGGGCGTTGGCGCACAGCCACACCTCGCCGCGCGCGCAGGCGGGGCAGCTTCCGCAGGCCGGGGCCCAGTTGAGGACGACGCCGTCGCCGGGTGACACGCGCGTGACGCCCTCGCCGACGGCGACGACCGTGCCGGCGCCCTCGTGGCCGAGCACGGCGGGCACCGGGACGCGCATGGTGCCGTTGGACAGCGACAGGTCGGAGTGGCAGACGCCGGCGGCGGCGAGACGGACCCGGACCTGGCCGGGGCCGGGATCGGGCAGCTGGATGTCCGTGATCTCCAGCGGGGCGCCCACGGCGGGCAGGACGGCAGCGCGAACCACGTGAACTCTCCTAGAACTGCAGGGACTTGGTCTGGAGGTACTCGGTGAGGCCGTGGGCGCCCAGCTCGCGGCCGACGCCGGACTGCTTGTAGCCGCCGAAGGGGGCGAGCGGGTTGAAGCGGCCGCCGTTGATGTCGACCTGGCCGGTGTCCATCCGGCGGGCGAAGGCCACCGCCTCCGCCTCGTCGCCCGCCCACACCGCGCCGGCCAGGCCGTAGACCGTGCCGTTGGCGATGCGCAGGGCGTCGTCCTCGTCGTCGTAGGGCAGGATCGACAGGACCGGGCCGAAGATCTCCTCCTGCGCGATCGTCATCTCGGGGGTGACGTCGGCGAAGACGGTCGGGCTGACGAAGTAGCCGCGCTCGCGCGGGGACTCGGGGCCGCCGGCGACGAGCCGGGCGCCCTCGGCGATGCCCTTCTCGATGTAGCCGAGCACCCGCTCCTGCTGCTTGGCGTTGACGACCGGGCCGATACGGTCGCCGTACTTGACGGCGGCGGCCGCGGCGAGCGCTACGGCCTCGTCGTACCGGTCGCGGTGGACCAGCATCCGGGTCCAGGCGCTGCACGTCTGCCCGGAGTTGGACATCACGTTGGCCACGCCGACGTTGACGGCCTTGGCGAGGTCGGCGGAGGGCAGGACGACGTTGGCGGACTTGCCGCCCAGCTCCAGGGCAACCTTCTTGATCGCGGCCCCGGCCAGCGCGCCGATACGGCGGCCGACGGCGGTGGAGCCGGTGAAGGACACCATGTCGACGCCGGGGTGCTCGGCGAGGGCCTGGCCGGCGACCGGGCCGAGGCCGGTGACCAAGTTGAACACCCCGGCGGGGAGACCGGCCTCATGCACGGCCTCGGCGAACAGCTGGGCGGTCAGCGGGGTGTCCTCGGCGGGCTTGAGCACGACCGTGCAGCCGGCGGCGAGGGCCGGGGCTACCTTGGCGACGATCTGGTGCAGCGGATAGTTCCACGGCGTGATCGCGCCGACGACGCCGATCGGCTCGTGGAACACGGTGGAGTTGCCGGCCTTCTCCTCGAAGGGGTACGTCGCGGCCAGCTCCGCGTAGGAGCCGGCGACGGCGATCGGCACGGCCGCGTGCACGTTCTGTGAGAACGGCAGCGGGGAGCCCAGCTCGGCGGTGACCGTCTCGGCGATCTCGTCCTTGCGCGCGGCGAGCGCGTCCCGCAGGGCGGCCAGACGTGCGGCGCGCTCGGCGGGCTGGGTGGCCGCCCACCCTGGCAGGGCGGCGCGCGCGGCCTTTACGGCGTTGTCGACGTCCACGGCGTCACCGGCCGGGACACGGCCGACGACCTGCTCGTCGGCCGGATTCACCACCTCGATCACACCGTCGCCGGCGGCGGGGCGCCAGGCGCCGTCGAGGTACATGCCGTCGTGTGCCTTCATCGTGTTCCTCCGCGCGGGTCTCGTCGTCCGAGACACAAACTAGCGGCGATAGTTTTACCGCGCCAGACGCGGCCGGGTGACATCACGTCGTGGGGGCGGCGATGCGGGTGCCTGCGGCGCGGGGTCGTGTTTCGTCTGCGGGTGCGTTGTGGCTGGTCGCGGGTGCCTGCGGCGCGGGTGCCTGCGGCGCTGGGTGCGTGGTCGTCTGCGGGTGCGTTGTGGCTGGTCGCGCCGTTCCCCGCGCCCCTTTGTGCCTGCGGCGGCCCGTTGCTGTCCGGTGGCCGGTTGCCGCCTGCGGTGCGTTGTGGGTCGGGGCCGGGGTGGGGGGCGTCCGTCCTCGGTCCGGCCGGCCGTTTGCGACGCGCTCGCTGTTGGTCGGTGCCGGCCGCTGCGGGCGGACGCCCCCCACCCCGGCCCCTTCCCGCCGTACGCGGCTGCGGGCCGTCGCCCCGGACGGTCCCGGGGTGGCAGGGCTACTCGTCGAGGTCCGGGGCGTGGGACGGGTTCGGGCAGATGCGTTCGCCGTGCTGGTCGAAGACGAAGAGGTGGGCCAGGTCGACCAGGAGCGGGACCTGCATGCCGTGGCGCAGGCGCAGGTCGGGGGTGGTGCGGACGACCAGGTCGCCGGGGACACGGGTGGTCGGCGGCGCGGGCTCGGTCGGGCGGTCCAGCACCACGACCGGCCCGGCCCGCAGCGCCCCCGCCCGTTCACGCAGCCGTTCCAGGACGGATCCCTCACGTCGGCGCCGCCGCTCCGGACGGGACGCGGGGCGCGGGGCCTCGAGTTCCGGTACGACGGCGGGGCGGGACCCGGTGTTGAAGTGGACCAGGCTCTCGTGGCCCTGGAACTCGATGTGCTCCACGAGCCCCGTGAGCGGCACCTCCCCTGGCCGTGCGGTGCTGTGCTGGGCGATGCGCACGGCCTCCGAGCGCAGGCCCACGATGACCTCGCGGCCCTGCTGGACGCGGAGCAACTGGTGGTCGAGGGACAGCGGTTCCGGCAGCCGCAGGAACTGCTTGCCCAGGCTGATGGTCATCGCGCCGTCGAGCGGGGCGCGCACCAGGCCGCGCAGCAGGTTGATACGCGGGGTGCCGATGAACGCGGCGACGAAGACGTTGCGGGGCAGGGCGTACACCTCGCGCGGCGTGCCGACCTGCTGGAGAACACCGCCGCGCAGTACGGCGACCCGGTCGCCGAGGGACATGGCCTCGCCCTGGTCGTGGGTGACGTACACCGTGGTGACGCCCAGTTCCCGGGTGAGCGTGGAGATCTCGGCGCGCAGGTGGTTGCGGAGCTTGGCGTCGAGGTTGGACAGCGGTTCGTCCATCAGGAACGCCGACGGGTGCCGGGCGATGGCCCGGCCCATCGCGACGCGCTGCCTCTCGCCGCCGGAGAGCTGGCCGGGGAAGCGGTCGAGGAGTTCCTCGATGCCGAGCATCCGGGCGGTGGCGTCCACGCGGGGGCTCGGGTCGGCGCCGGGGGACTCGATGCGCAGCGGGAAGCCGATGTTGTCGCGGCTGGTCATGCTCGGGTACAGGGCGAAGTTCTGGAACACCATCGCGATGTCCCGGGCGGACGGCGGCAGATCGTTGGCCCACTCGCCGTCGAGCAGCAGCGTGCCCTCGGTGATCTCCTCCAGCCCGGCGATCATGCGCAGCACGGTCGACTTGCCGCACCCGGAGGGACCGAGCAGGACGAGGAACTCGCCGGGCGCGATGTCCAGCGTGAGCCGGTCCACCACGCGGGCGCCTTTGGCGTAGACCTTGCTGATGTCGTGCAGGGAGATGGCGCGTGTCATGAGTGTCGTCCCTGAGGCCAGACGGGGGCGCTGGTGCTCCGCGGTCGGACGCCCCGTCCGGGATGCACGGAGCGTGTGAGTCACGGAAGTTAACGGAACGCACTCGGCCGGGGGAAGACACCGGTCGGCATCACGCGCTCCCGTCCAGCAGATGAGAAAGCGGACGCGAGCATTCAGATCGCCCCGGGACTCCGGTGCGGCATCCCCGGGCCCGGGTTCCGGCGCGGCCGACCTGCGGTGCGGGTGGGGACACCGCCACCGCAGGTCACTTGACGCCGGTCAGATGGGCGAAGACGACCACGTTGCTGGTGTATCCGGTGCGCCGGCTGAACAGGCCCCCGCAGGTGATCACGCGCAGCTCGGGGCGCCGGGACGGGCCGTACACCTCCTTGTCCGGGAAGCCGGACTTGTCGAACACCCGCACACGGTCCACCGTGTAGACGGCGGTGCGGCCGTCGGCGCGACCGACCTCGATGGTCTTGCCGGGCTTGACCAGGGCGAGACCGGCGAAGACGGCGGGACCCTTCGTGGTGTCGCGGTGCCCGACGGCGATCGCGGTGCCCTGCTCACCGGGGGTGGGCCCGCCCTGGTACCAGCCGACGAGCTTGGGCCGGTCGACCGGGGGCGTCTGCAGTTCCCGCTCCTCGTTCAGCCGCAGCCCGGTGACCGGCGCGTCGATCCCCAGCGACGGCACGCGGAAGGTGGTGGGCCGGGACCGGGGCAGCGGGCCGCTCGGGGGCGTGGGGCGGGCCCGGACGCGGGCCACCTTGGGACTGGGCCGGGGCGGGACCGCCGGGGGACTGCTGCGCGGCGGGGCCGTCCCGGCGCCCTCCCGGTCCGCGTCCGGCGCGCTCGCGGCCGTGGCCGGTGCGCCCGCCTGGGCCGGCGCGGCCGGGTGGTCGTGTCCCGAGCACCGGACCCCCACCGTCACCAGGACGACCGTCAGCACGGCCGTCCTGGTGAGGCGGTAGGCGCGGGTCCGGTACCAGGGCCTGCGTCTGCGCCTAGGCGGCACCATGGTTGCGCCGGCGCATCATCCGGAAGTACACCGCGGCACCGATGGCGACCACACCGACGCCCGCCGCCGCGGTCACCGGCGTGTAGGCGGCCGCCGTGTCGACGAGCCCGCCGCCGCCCGCGTGCACGCCGCCGCGCGGCCCGTCCTGGTCGTGGCCGCCCCAGGCCGCGTCACCGCGCTGCTCGTGGTCCTCGATCTGGCCGGGGCCGTGAGCGCGGTTGTCCTTCTCGGGGCACTTGACGCGGAAGACCTTCTCCTTGGGCGTCCCGGCGATGATCCACGTGAGCTTGTACTGGCCGTCGGCCAGCCCGAGCACGTCGGTGTGGCCGGCGCCGCCGGCCAGCGGGATGGTGCCGGTGGTGGTGGCGGCGGTGGGCAGCGGGGGCTGTGCCTCGATGGTGTAGGCCACGGTCGGCAGCCGGTCGAAGTTGACCGCGTCCAGGTAGAACTTGCAGACCACGGAGTCTTCCTTGGAGACGCCGTACGGCATGTGCTCGCTGTGGATCCGGATGTCGCCGTTCTCGCCCTGAGCCACCGCGGCCGGCGCCGCGACCCATGACGCGCCGGACGCCGCGAGGGCGGTGAGGACGACGGCGGCGCCTGCGCGGGAGGCGAAGGGACGTGGAAGTGTCAGGGTGGGCATGCGGTTCCTCCGAGTCAGGACGATTTTCATACAAATCGCTCTTTCGCCCTGGACTCTGCGACACGCGGCCGACGGGTCATGGCAACCCGCCCGGCGCGTCGTCAGATATCGCTCGTGCGGCGCAGCCGGGACCGCCCGCGCACCTCCCCCGCCGCCCGACCGCCCCCGCCGGACCGGGCGCCGCCGCCCGGCGCCCGCAGCGCGACGCCCGACGACACCAGCAGCAGCGCCCCGAGCATCACGAACGGCGCCGCCACCCCGGCGGCCCCCGCGACCAGGCCCGCCGCGGCGGGCGCGGCCACCTGGCCCAGGCGGTTGCCCGTCAGCCGCAGGGCGAGCGCGGTGGAGCGCGCGTCGTCGGGCGCCGCCTGCACCACGGTCGTCATGGACAGCGGCTGCCCCACCCCGAGGCAGAACCCGAGCACGACGAGCGTCCCGCCGAGCGCCCACACCGGCAGCGGCAGCGCGATCCCGGCGCACAGCACGCCCGCCAGCAGACAGGTCACCGTCAACAGCAGCGTGCGGCCGAGCATCCGCAGCAGCGGTGTGAGCACCAGACGGCAGGCGATGGTCGCCGCCGCCCGCAGCGAGAGCAGGACGCCGATGACGCTCGGCGCGATGCCGCGGTGCTCGCCGACCACCGGGAGATAGGCGGTGAGGACGTCGGTCGCGGACAGCACCGCGAGACTGACGAGGATGCCCGCCGGAACGCCCCGCGTGCGCAGGATGCCCCGCACCGGCACCGGCTCGGCCCGCTCGGCACGGGACGCGGGCGCCGCACGCCGGTGCTCGATGCGCCACAGCGATGTGAAAGCGGCCGCCGCGCCCGCGCCCGCGACGAGCAGCGCGCGGGCGCTGCTGCCGGCCATGTCCGCACCGCCGATCAGGGCGCCGGCGGCGACCGGGCCGACGAGCTGGCCGAGGGAGGCCCCGATGGTGAAGTGGCCGAAGTTGCGGTCCTGTTCGTGCGGGGCGGACTGGCGGGCGACGAGCGACTGGGCGCCGATGACGAAGCAGAGGTGGCCGAGGCCCATCACCCCGCTCCACACCGCCATCGCCCACAGCGAGCCGGCGAGGCCGCTGAGCGCGCAGCCGCCGGCGATCAGGACCACGCCGGCCGGCAGCAGCGGTGCGCACCGGCCGTGGTCGGTGCGGCGGCCGAGCGGTACGGCGGCGAAGAGCGGCAGCAGCGCGTACACACCCGCGATGACGCCGACCGCCCGCTCGTCGGCGCCCAGCGCGAGGGCCCGGTAGGAGACGGCGGGCCGGGCCATCGACACCGCCCCCTGCGCGAACCCGAAGGCGATGACGAGGCGGAGCAGCCAGCCGCGGTTCCCACCGGACGCCATGGGTTCCTCCTCCGTGAGGGGTCAGATGATGCCGAACAGGACGGCCGCGCCGAGCACCACCAGCGCGGTCAGCGCGGCCCACTTCACGACGAACCGGGTGTGGTCGCCGAACTCGACCTTGGCCATGCCGACCAGGACGTAGACGGCGGGCACGAGCGGGCTGGACATGTGCAGCGGCTGGCCGATGATCGAGGCGCGGGCGACCTCCACCGCGGAGACCCCGTGCGCCTGTCCCGCCTCGGCGAGGACCGGCAGGATGCCGAAGTAGAAGCCGTCGTTGGACATGAAGTACGTCAGCGGGATGCTCAACACGCCGGTGACGAGCGCCATGTGCGGGCCCATGCCGTCGGGGATGTTGTGCACCAGCCACTTGGCCATGTGCTCGACCATGCCGGTGCCCTGCAGGACGCCGGTGAACACGGCGGCGGCGAAGACCATGCCGGAGACGTTGAGGACGTTCTCGGCGTGCGCGGCGATCCGGGCCTTCTGGTCCGGCATGTGCGGGAAGTTGACGGTCAGCGCGAGCGCGGCGCCGAGCAGGAACAGCACCGGGATCGGCATCCACTCCATGATCATGGCGGTGAGCAGCCCGACCGTGAGCAGCGCGTTGAACCAGTACAGCTTGGGGCGCAGGGTGGCGCGGTGCGGGTCGAGGCCCTGGAAGCCGTCGTCCCCGGACTCCTCGGGAAGGGCCGCGCCGCCGCCGGAGCCGCCGGTCACGCTCCTGGCGCCCTGGCCGGCGCCGGTGCCGGAGCCCGCGCCCACGAGGACCGTCTCCTGCTCGGCCGGCTCCTCCACCAGCACCTCGTCCAGCGTCAGCACGCCGAGCCGCTTGCGCTCGCGGCGGCCGAGGACGTAGGCGAGGGCGAAGACGAACAACAGGCCCATGGCCAGGGCCGGGATCATCGGTACGAAGATGTCGCTCGCGTCGAGCTTCAGCGCGGCGGCCGCGCGGGCGGTGGGGCCGCCCCAGGGCAGCGTGTTCATCACGCCGTTGGCCATGGCGGCGACGCCGGTCATCACGACCAGGCTCATCTTCAGGCGCTTGTACAGCGGGTACATCGCCGAGACGGTGATCATGAAGGTGGTCGAGCCGTCGCCGTCCAGCGACACGATCGCGGCGAGCAGGGCGGTGCCGACGACGATCCGCAGCGGGTCGGCTTTGCAGAACTTCAGAATTCCGCGCACGATCGGGTCGAAGAGCCCGACGTCGATCATCACACCGAAGTAGACGATCGCGAACATCAGCATCGCCGCGGTGGGGGCGAGGCCGGTGACTCCGTCGATGACGTAGTCGCCGAGCTTGGCCCCCTTGCCCACGAAGACACAGAACAGTGCCGGTATGAGCACGAGCGCCGCGATCGGCGACATCTTCTTCAGCATGATCAGGACCAGGAAGGTCGCGATCATGGCGAAGCCGAGAATGGTCAGCATGAGTGGATACCTAACGTTCGCCCTTGAACATCCCACCAGGGGCCGGCGGTGCGACGACGTTAGGTCGCGTCGAACGGTGTTAACAAGACGTTGACGTGCGAGCAATAAGCGCAAAACTCCAGGTCACAGCTCTGGGGTGAGGTCGACGGGCACGCCGTTGAGCACCGCGTTGCCGGACAGCGGGTCGAGCAGGCTGCCGTCGAGGAGCTGGTTGACGTTGGCTCCGGGGTCGGCGGCGGCGTGGTGCAGCCGGGTGCCGGGGCGGTCGTGACCCCAGCCGTGCGGCAGGCTGACGACGCCGGGGCGGACCGCGTCGGTCACCTCGACGGGAGTGGTGACCTCTCCCCCGGCGCCCTTGACGCGCACCACGGCTCCGTCGCGCACGCCGAGCCGCTCGGCGTCGGCCGGGTTCAGGTGGAGGGTGCAGCGGTTGGAGCCGCCGGTGAGCGCCGGGATGTTGTGCATCCAGCTGTTGTTGGACCGCAGATGGCGCCGGCCGACCAGGACCAGCCCGGCGGGGCGCTCGCGCAGGGCCGCCCGCAGCCGGGGCAGGTCGCCGGCGATCGGCGCGGGCAGCAGCTCGACCTTGCCGCTCACCGTCTTCAGCGGCTGCGGCAGACGGGGCCGCAGCGGGCCCAGGTCGATGCCGTGCGGGTGGGCGAGCAGCTTCTCCAGCGTCAGCCCGTCGGGACGTGCGCCGAAGCCGTCGCCGTAGGGGCCGAGGCGCAGCATCAGGTCGAGCCGGCGCTCGGGGCCGTCGTCGCCGGTGAGCAGCGCCGTCAGTTCCCCGGGGTCCCGGCCGTGCACGGGTGAGTGCGGGTCGCGGACCGCCTTGGTGAGGGTCTGGTCGATCACCATCGCGTCGACGGCGGACGGCTCGGCGCCCTGCATGCCGGTGACGGCCAGGACGAGCCGGGCGAGGATCTCGGTCTCGGCCATCCGGTCCGGTTCCAGCGGGACGGCGGGGCGGGTGTAGCGGACCTGGTTGCGCACGGCGAGGGTGTTGAAGGCGAAGTCGTGGTGCGGGCTCTGCGCGGGCGGGGGCGGCGGCAGGACGACGTCTGCGTGGCGCGAGGTCTCATTCAGGTACGGGTCGACGCTGACCATGAAGTCCAGCGAGGCGAGGGCCTTGTCGAGGCGGTCGCCGTCGGGTGCGGACAGGACCGGGTTGGCGGCGATGGCGATCAGCGCGCGGACGGGTGTGCCGTCCTCGGTCGCGGTGTCGATCTCCTCGGCCAGCGCGGACAGCGGCAACTCGCCCTTGGCCTCGGGGTGTTCGCTCACGCGGGAGTGCCAGCGGCCCAGCTCGAAGCCGCGGCCGGGGCCGGCCGGGCGGGGCGCCTTGTCAGTGGCGGCCTGCGGGAAGAGGGCGCCGCCGGGGCGGTCGAGGTTGCCGGTGAGGATGTTGAGGACGTCGACGAGCCAGCTGCCCAGGGTGCCGAACGGGACGGTGCAGCTGCCGATACGGCCGTATACGGCGGCGGACTCGGCCGTGGCCAGTTCGCGGGCGAGGGCACGGATGTCGCCGGCGTCGAGGTCGCAGGCGGCGGCCGCGGCTTCCGGGGTGAAGTCCCGCAGAGCGTCCCGGAGTTCGTCGAGACCCTGGACGTGCGCGGTCAGCTCGCCGAGCCGCACGAGCCCTTCCTCGAAGAGGACGTGGGCCATCGCCGCGAGGAGCAGGGCGTCGGTGCCGGGGCGGATGGCGAGGTGCCGGTCGGCGAGGCGGGCGGTGCGGGTGCGGCGCGGGTCGATCACCGTGAGCGTCCCGCCGCGGCCCTTGAGGGCCTTGAGCCGGCCGGGGAAGTCGGGGGCGGTGCACAGACTGCCGTTGGACTCCAGCGGGTTGGCGCCGAGGAGCAGGAGGTGGTCGGTGCGGTCCAGGTCGGGGACCGGGATGAGGTTGGCGTCGCCGTAGAGGAGCCCGCTGGACACGTGCTTGGGCATCTGGTCGACGGTGGAGGCGGTGAACAGGCTGCGGGTGCCGAGGGCGCCGATCAGGACCGGCGGGTAGAGACCGCCGGCCATGGTGTGCACGTTGGGGTTGCCGAGGACGACGCCGACGGCGTGCGGTCCGTGCCGCTCGGTGACGGGACGCAGGCCCTCGGCCACCGCACGGAAGGCCTCCTCCCAGGTGGCTTCCCGCAGTGCGCCGTCGCGGCGGACCAGGGGAACGCGCAACCGGTCGGGGTCGGAGTCGACGGCGCCGAAAGAGGCGCCCTTGGGGCAGATGAACCCCTTGCTGAACACATCGTCGCGGTCACCGCGGGCGCCGGTGACGCGCGTGCCCTCGATGGTCAGGGTCAGCCCGCAGGTGGCCTCGCACAGGGGGCAGATTCGCAGGGCGGTGCGGGGCACGGGTCCTCCCGGAGTACGGCACGACGTCGACGTCACTCGGTGACGCGGGGACCCGGCTGAGCATACCGAGCGGTATGCCGGAAGGGGAGGGGTGCGGTGGGGGACGTCTTGGGGGGCGCCGACGGGGGGCCGTTGTTCGTCTGCGGGTGGGTGGGGGCCCTTGTTCGTCTGCGGGTTCGTTGTGGCTGGTCGCGCCGTTCCCCGCGCCCCTTTTTTGTGCCTGCGGCGGCCCGTTGCGGTCTCGTCGTGGCGTGCGTCGCGCCTGCGGTTCGTTGTGGGTCGGGGCCGGGGTGGGGGGTGTCCGTCCTCGGTCCGGCCGCCCGTTTCCGACGAGCGCTCAGTGTGCCGGTGCCGGCCGCTGCGGGCGGACACCCCCCACCCCGGCCCCTTCCCGCCGTACGCGGGTGCGGGCCGTCGCCACTTCCGCCGCGGGTGCGGGCCGCCGCGTGAGACGGGCAGTCAGGGGCGGTCGTCGGTGCTCAGTGCAGGATCCGGCCCAGATAGGCCCGTAGCAGTTCGCGGGTTTCCGCGATGATGGCCTCGTCACCCTGGGGGTTCATGCGGAACGCCAGCTGCACCAGGGTGTCGGCCGTCTCGACGGCCACCAGGAACGTGCGGCGCAGCGCCTCGTCCGGTTCGCGGCCCAGGAAGTCCGCCAGCAGGTCCGTCAGCCGCGCGGCGACCCTCAGGTTGGGCTCGGCGTGCGCGGCGCCGATGGGTATCTGATTGCCGAAGTCGACGAGGGAGAAGCCGGGCGCCGTGCGCTTCATGGCCAGGTATTCGTCCAGCACGGCGTCCATCGCCACGCGCCAGTCGCCATGGGCGACCCCCTTGAGCCGCTCGGTGGCCCGCTGGGTGTAGCGGTCGAGGTTGCGCTGGGCGAGCGCGTCGGCCATCTGCCGCTTGTTGCCGAAGAAACGGTAGACCGAGCCGATGGGCACACCGGCGCGCAGCGCGACCGCACGGGTGCTCAGGGCGTCGTAGCCGACCTCGTCGAGGAGGTCGGCGCACGCGTCGAGGATTCTGGTCAGCCGTTCGGCACTGCGCCGTTGCACGGGGGCGCGGCGAAGGGATGTCGCGTCGGGCACGGGCATCATGATGCCTTTCCGCCGGGGTGCGGTGAACCTCGCCCCCCGGTACGCACAAAGGCGTCCCCAGTGCTCACCGCGGGGTGCCGGGGCCCGTCGCGTCTCGCCGCCGCGGGCGGCCGGGCGCCGCCTCCGATCACGCGACGGCCGTCATCACCCGCCGCGGCACGCCGGGCGCCGGCACCGCTGCCCACGGCGCGTGCTTGGTCCTCATGCCCCGCGGGCCGCCCGGTGCCGGCATCCCGCTCCGCCGCGCCCGGCGCTCCCCCGCCGCCCGTCGTCGCGGCCGCGGTGTCTCCCGACGCCGTGATGGCCGCCGTGTTCTGCACCGCCTTGCCGCCGACCGACCAGACCGTGCCGTCGTCGGCGTAGAGGCGGACGGTGACGTGGTGCAGGCCGTGCGGGACCAGGCGGGCCGGCAGGCGGTACGCGGGCGTGCGCAGGTCGGCGAGGCGGTGGCCGTCCAGCCACAGGCGCGCCGTCCCGTGCCCGGCCGCCGCCTCGGTCCGCGTCCCGGGCGGCGAGAGGCGGAAGCGGCGCAGGATCAGCCGTACGTCCCACGTACCGCCCGCGTGGGGCTGGACCTCGACGCCCACCTCCGGCGCGTGTTTCGCGCCGATCTCGCGATAGTGCCGTCCTTCCTCGTCGGTGTCCTTGAGGACCGTGCCCACTGGCTGGGCGGTGTCCCCCGTGCCCTGTTTCTCCCGTCCCCCCGCCTCGCCCGAGCCGCAGCCCGCCGATCCGGGAAACAGCAGGACAGCGACTACGAGCGCGGCGGGAAGCCCACGCTTCCATGCCATGTCCGGGAGCGTAGAACAGCCGTCCGGGCCGCCGGATCCCCCTGAGGTCGGGTTCCGGCCGTAGTCCTCCGGTAGGGCGGGTATCCCTCTTGCGCCCGCGAAACCGCAATCCTACGGTGATACATAGGATTGCGGTCGCCGGGATCCGACGACGCAAAGAGCAGCGCACAAGAGCAGCAGCGCAAGGGAGCGATGTGCATGAGCGGGGACGCGCGCAAGACCGCCGAGGGGCTGACCTACCTGTCGGGGTTCGGCAACGAGCACAGCTCGGAGGCCGTGCCCGGCGCCCTGCCCGTCGGCCGCAACTCGCCCCAGCGCGCACCGCTCGGGCTGTACGCCGAGCAGCTGAGCGGGACGGCGTTCACGGAGCCGAGGGCGTACAACCGCCGCTCGTGGCTGTACCGCATCCACCCCTCGGCCGCCCACCCGGCGTTCACCCGCACCGGCAACGGCGCGCTGCGCACGGCCCCCTTCACGCAGACCGTGCCCGACCCGAACCGGCTGCGCTGGAACCCGCTGCCCGAGCCGGGGCCCGAGACGGACTTCCTGGCCGGCCTGTGGACGCTCGGCGGCAACGGTGACGCCACCCAGCGCACCGGCATGGCCGTGCACCTGTACCACGCCAACGCCTCCATGGACCGCGTGTTCAGCGACGCGGACGGCGAGCTGCTGATCGTCCCGGAGCGCGGCGGGCTGCTGCTGCACACGGAGTTCGGCCTGCTGCACGCCGAGCCCGGCCATGTGGCGCTGATCCCGCGCGGGGTGCGCTTCCGCGTGGAGCTCCTCGACACCGCACCCGACGGCGGGCGGAGCCCGGCCGCCCGCGGTTACGTCTGCGAGAACTACGGCGCCCCGTTCCGCCTGCCCGACCTCGGCCCGATCGGCGCCAACGGCCTGGCCAACGCGCGGGACTTCCAGGCGCCGGTCGCCGCGTACGAGGACGTCGAGGGTCCGGTGGAGGTGGTCAACAAGTTCTGCGGCAACCTGTGGCGCGCGACGTACGACCACTCGCCGCTGGACGTCGTCGCGTGGCACGGCAATCACGTGCCGTACGTCTACGACCTGCGCCGTTTCAACGCGATCGGGACGATCTCCTACGACCACCCGGATCCGTCGGTCTTCACCGTGCTGACCTCGCCCAGTGACACGCCCGGGCTGGCCGGTGTCGACTTCGTCGTCTTCGCGCCGCGCTGGCTGGTCGGCGAGGACACCTTCCGGCCGCCGTACTTCCACCGGAACGTGATGAGCGAGTACATGGGCCTGATCGAGGGGGCCTACGACGCCAAGACGGCCGGGAAGGGGGGCTTCGTGCCGGGCGGCGGCTCGCTGCACAACATGATGTCGGCGCACGGGCCGGACCGGGACACCTTCGACAAGGCGAGCGCGGCCGAGTTGAAGCCGCAGAAGCTCGACGACGGCCTCGCGTTCATGTTCGAGACCCGCTGGCCGGTGACGCTCACCCCGCACGCGGCGCGCGCGGACCATCTCCAGCAGCGCTACGACGACGTCTGGCAGGGCCTCGAGCGTCACTTCCGCACACCTTCGTGATCCGGTTGCAGTGACCCCGCCCCGACCGGTACGGATGGCCCTGTGACCTCCTTCGCCCCGGATTCGATCGTCCTGAACCGCAAGCTGCCGCTGTGGTACCAGGTGTCGCAGTCGCTGCGCGCCTCGATACTCGGCCGTTCGCCGCAGGACCCGCTGCGCCTGCCCACCGAGGAGCAGCTGGCCGGGCACTACGGCGTGAGCGTGCTGACGATGCGGCAGGCGCTGAAGGAGCTGGAGGAGGAGGGGCTGATCACCCGGCACCGGCGGCGCGGCACGTTCATCGAGCCGGCCGCCCAGCGGGGCGCCCCGGTGCGGCTGCTGGGCTCGGTGGACGCGATCGTGGCCCAGCAGTCCGGCATGGTGACCGAGCTGCTGGAGCACGGCCGCGGTCCCGTCCCGGCCGAACTCGCCGGCTTCTTCCCGGAACCGGCCGAGGCGGCCACGTACCACCGGCTGCGCAGCGACGAGAAGACCGGCGAGCCGACCAACCACGCCCGCAACTGGGTGCGGCCCGAACTGGCCGCCCGTATCGACCCCGAGGACCTGGTCCGCTGGCCGATGACGAAGGTGCTGCGGGACGTCGTGGGCGTGGAGATCAGCCGGATCACGGACACCGTGGAGGCCCGGCTGGCCGACCCGGAGACTTCGCGGCTGCTCCAGGTGCCGCTGCTGAGCCCGATCCTGCACTACACCGGCGTCACCTACGACCCGCAGGGGCGGGTGCTGGACGTGGCCGTCATCCACTACCGCGGCGACCGTTTCTCCTTCACGGTCACCCTCGACGCCCACTGAGTGCGTCGTACGATGCCCGGCGTGACGTACGACGACGTTCCGTTGCTGGCGGACCTCATGCCGTGGTCCGTCGCACCGCCGCGGCTCGGCCGTGGCTGGCCGGCGGGTCCCGACGCCGCGTCCCTGAAGGCCCGCTGGGAGGCCCTGCTGAAGGCCGGGGTCCCCGGCCGCGAGGCGCTGTTCGAACCGACGCGGGCGCGCACCCTGCACTCGGCGGTCGCGCAGCTGCCGGGGCAGCGGGCCGGCACGGAGAGACTCGCGCGGGCGTCGGGGCCGTGCCCGGAGCCGGTGCGGGCGCTCGTGGCGCCGTTCGACGAGCAGTGGCTGATCCCCGATCACCGGCTGATCGACGCGGCCCGGCCGGAGCTGTGGCGGGTGGCGGACGAGCGGCAGGTGTTCGTGGTCGAGCTGCCGGACGCGCTGCTGGCCACGTCGTGCTTCCCGCTGCTGCGGGGTGGCCGGGTGCGCCCGCTGTACCGCCGCCCGGGCGGCACGGAACCCAATCTCGCCCCCGGTCTGACGGAGTGTCTCGCCGCCCGCCTGGGCCACCCCGTCACCGCGCCGGACGTGCTGGCCTGGACGCTCACGGCCGTCCGCCCCGACCGCAGCGTGCCGCTCACCGGGGATGCCGAGCTGTGGGCGCGCGGGGTGGAGCTGGGCCGGCGGGTGCTGTGGCTGATGCGGCGCGACGGGGAGCGGCCCAAGCTGCCCGGCGGCCGCCGCCCCTACGTCCGCGCCCCGCTGCCGCCCCGCCCGCTGTCGGTGCACTACGACCGCGAGGAGGAGGCCCTGCACCTGGAGGAGGGCCGTGTCGCGCCGGTGCCGCCGCAGGCGTGGGACTACGAGGTGGACGGCGTCCGGGTGCTGGAGCAGTGGTTCGCCGCGCGGGTCGCGGAGGGCGAGCCGGGCACCCTGGCCGCAATCCGTCCGGCGACCTGGCCGCAGGCGTGGACGTCGGAACTGCTGGAGCTGATCACCGTCCTCGCCCTGCTCGCGGACGTCCGCTCCCAGCAGGAGGAGTGGGAGATCTCCTCCCCGGTGACCGCCTCCGACCTGCGCGCGGCGGGCGTCCTGCCGGTCCCGCTGTCCGCGCGCCGTCCCGCCTCCGTCCTGGACCACCAGGAGGAGGGCCCGGAGGGCCAGTTCGCGCTGCTGTAGCCACGCGAGCTAAGCGCGGGGCGCGAACGCGTCCAGCACGCGCCCGAGCGCCCGCTCGAACACCGCCTCCAGGTCGATGGGGCCCGCGTCCTCCGTGAACGCGGCCGCCATCCGCGGGTACGCGCCGCTCGCCACCTGGGAGCCCAGGTAGGCGATGCGTACGGCGCTCTCCTCCTGCGGGGACCAGGGCAGGGCCCGGGTGCGCTCGGCGGTGGCCAGTTCGTTCGCGGTGTAGGTGGTGACCACGCCGTTCAGCATGGCGATCAGCTCCATCTTGGTGCCGTAGGACGCCTGCAGCGGGTCCAGGCAGGCCAGACAGTGCTCCAGGTAGCGCAGGGCGTTCGGGCTGAAGCCGTACACCGGGGACATCAGGCGCGGCAGCCACGGGTGGCGGTGCATCAGGGCGCGGGTCTGGTGGGCGACGCGGAGCATGTCGGCACGCCAGTCGCCGCTCGGCTCCCACAGCTCGTGCTCGGCGCTGACCGCGTCCACCATCAGCTCGTACAGGTCCTCCTTGCGGGGGACGTAGTTGTACAGCGACATGGTGCCGCAGCCCAGCTCGGCGGCGACCCGCCGCATGGACACCGCGTCCAGCCCCTCGGCGTCGGCGACGCGCACCGCGGCCTGCGCGATGCCGGCCCGGTTGTACGCCGGTTTCGGCCCGCGTCCGGTGCGCTCGGGGCGCGCCCAGATCACTTCGGGTACGGCCGCTCGGCCCGCCATCGATCATCACCTCGCCCACCATGTTAGTTACGTACACCGTACGTAGTGCGGTATGGTCACGGCATGACTTCTACGTACGCTGTACTTAGTGAAGGTCTGGAGAAGCGTTTCGGCGAGGTACGGGCCCTGCGCGGGCTCGATCTCGCGGTGCCCGCGGGCACGGTGTGCGGCCTGCTCGGGCCGAACGGGGCGGGCAAGACGACGGCGGTGCGGCTGCTGACCACGCTGCTGCGCCCGGACGCCGGCTCCGCCCGGATCGCCGGGCACGACCTGGTCCGCGAGGCCGGCGCGGTACGCCGCCGGATCGGCGTCACCGGGCAGTACACGTCGGTCGACGGGGACCTGACGGGGCGCGAGAACCTGCGCCTGTTCGCGCGGCTGCACCGGGTGCGCGGCCCGGCGGCGCGCGCCGATGAGCTGCTGGAGCGCTTCGGGCTCACCGAGGCCGCCGGCCGCCCCGCGTCCACCTACTCGGGCGGCATGCGACGCCGCCTGGACCTCGCGGCGAGCCTGGTGTGCCGCCCCGAGGTGCTGTTCCTCGACGAACCGACGACCGGCCTGGACCCGGGCAGCCGCAACCGGATCCGGGACGCCGTGCGCGAGCTGAAGGCGCGGGGCACGAGCGTGCTGCTGACGACGCAGTACCTGGAGGAGGCCGACCAGCTCGCCGACGACATCGCCCTGGTCGACCGCGGCCGGGTCGCCCACACCGGCAGCCCCGCCGAGCTGAAGGCACTCATCGGCGCTCAGGCCGAGGTGGTCGTCGCGGACCCGGACGCGCTGGCGAAGGCGGCGGGCGTGCTCGACCGGCTGACCGGAGCGGAGCCGTCCTTCGACCACGAACGGCAGGCCGTGGCGGCGGTGACCCGCGACGCCACCCTGACCCTGCCCCGCCTGGTGCGGGCACTCGACGCGGCAGGCGTGCCGCTGCTCGACGCGAGCATCCGGCCCCCCACCCTCGACGACGTCTTCCTCAGACTCACCGACCGGACGGAGGTCGCGGCATGAGCACGCTGGCGTACGACGGGACGGCGATGGTGGGGCGGCAGCTGCGCCGACTGCGCAACAACCCGGGGCTGCTGGTCCTGACCCAGACCATGCCGGTCACGATGCTGCTGTTCTTCGGGTACGTCTTCGGCAGCGCGCTGGCGATGCCCGGGGCGCGGTACCGCTCCTTCCTGGTGCCGGGGCTGCTGGTGGCCACCGCCGCGAACGGGCTGATGACCGGCATGTTCCAGGCCGCCCAGGACGTCCACCGGGGCGTGAGTGACCGGCTGCGCACCCTGCCCATGAGCCGGGCCGCCGTACCGCTCGGCCAGGCGGCCGCCGAGCTCGCCGTCACGGCCGCCGGGACGGTGCCCTTCCTGCTGGTCGGGCTGCTGGTGGGATGGCGGATCGAGGGGACGGCGCTCGAGGCGGTCGGCGCGCTCGCGCTGCTGCTGCTCTTCCGGTTCGCCTGCTCCTGGGCCGGCATCTTCCTCGGGCTGCTGAGCCGCAGCGAGGAGGCGGCGGGGCAGCTGGGCAGCGCGACGTTCATGCTGCCGCTGCTGTCCAACGCCTACATCCCCGTCGACGGCATGCCCGGCTGGCTGCGCACGCTCGCCGAGTGGAACCCGATCAGCGCGGTGACGACGGCCCTGCGGGACCTGTTCGGCAACGCGCCCGTCCCCGAGGGAGCCGCCTGGCCCGTGGCCCACCCGGTGGCCGGCTCGCTGGCCTGGTGCGCGGTGCTGCTCGCGCTGTTCGCCCCGCTCGCCGTACGCCGGTACGCGCGCGGGGAGAGCTGAATCACTGCTGACAAAGCAGGGGCGGCGGGTCATGATCCGGTCCATGGACCAGCTCCCGCTGCCCCTTGAGGGCATTACCGTCGTCGCCGTCGAGCAGGCTGTCGCGGCCCCGTTCGCCACCCGTCAGCTCGCCGATCTCGGCGCCCGGGTGATCAAGGTCGAGCGGATCGACGGCGGTGACTTCGCGCGCGGCTACGACACCGCCGCGCGCGGTCTGGCCTCGCACTTCGTGTGGTGCAACCGCGGCAAGGAGTCGATCGCGCTGGACCTGAAGGACCCGCGCGGCCTCGCCGTCGTGACGCGGCTGGTGGCGGAGGCGGACGTGTTCGTGCAGAACCTCGCGCAGGGCGCCGCCGCCCGGCTCGGCCTGGACGCGGCCACGCTGTGCGCGCTGCACCCGCGGCTGGTCGCCGTGGACATCTCGGGATACGGCACGGGCGGCCCGTACGCGGACCAGCGGGCGTACGACATGCTCGTGCAGTGCGAGGCGGGGCTGGTGTCGGTGACCGGCACCCCGGAGCAGCCGGTGAAGGCGGGCATCCCGGCGGCGGACATCGCGGCCGGGATGTACGCCTTCTCGGGCGTGCTGGCGGCGCTGGTGCGGCGCGGGGCGACCGGACGGGGCGGTCCGGTGGAGGTGTCGATGCTGGAGGCGCTCGCCGAGTGGATGGGGCATCCGCTGCACCACGTCCTGCACGGCGGCACTCCCCCGGCCCGCACCGGTCTCGCGCACGCCGTCATCGCGCCGTACGACGCCTACCCGACGGGTGACGGCGGGCGGGTGCTGTTGTCGGTGCAGAACGACCGGGAGTGGCGGCGGCTGGCCGAACAGGTGCTGGAGCGGCCCGAGTTGGGCACGGATCCGCAGTTCGCGACGAACGCGGCGCGGGTCGCCCCGCCGGGAGCGGACGGACGAACTGGTCGGTGCGGCGCTGGCGAAGCTGGACAGCGACGAGGCGCTGGCGCGGCTTCAGGCCGCGGGCATCGCCTGCGCGCGGCTGCGCGATGTCGTGGAACTGGCCGGGCACCCGCAGCTGGCGGCCCGGCAGCGGTGGCGTGAGGTGGGTTCGCCGGCCGGGCCGCTGCGGGCGCTGCTGCCCCCGATCACGCTGCCGGGCGGGGCGGAGCCGCGGATGGGGGACGTGCCCGCGCTCGGCGAGCACACCGGGGCGGTGCTGCGCGCCGTGGGGATGACGGACGACGAGATCGCAGCGCTGCGCCGGAACGGTGTGGCCGCCTGAGCGCGAACCCTCAGTGCCGGTTGGTGCCGAACAGCGAACGGCGCAGCCGGCGCAGCGGGGCGAACAGCGAGACGCCGCTCACCCGCGACCGCCTGCCGGTGCTGTTGCGCGCGGTGTCACGCGTCGTCAGTTCACGCATCAGCGAGGTCGCCTCGACCGTCTCGCGTTGCGGTATGGCGGGGCCGCCGAGCACCGAGAGGTGGCGGTCCAGGCGCGAACTGGTCGCGCTGCTCCCGCAGGTGATCGCAGGGACCCTGGCCCTGCTGCGCACTGTTATCTGATCCATGTCACTCCCCACCCGTACGAGTCCACCCGGCCCGGGCAGGGTAACCCTATCGCCCCGGCGAGGCACCCGTGTATCGCGGCCGCAGGATTCACCTTCCCCGTAAGGGGGTTGACGATGCCTCCGCGATTACTCTCCGAATCCGAGCGAATCCAGGGCGAGTTGGACAACCGGCTGACCGGTGGGCTGCACCGAGCCGCCGTCCGGCTCGACGGTCACAGCGAGTGATGACGACGGCCGGGTGAGACCGGACGCGACCAAGGGCGTGTCGCCGTCGATCAGCCCGAGGGAGCGGGGCCGCGCGCCGGGGCGCACGAGCCACAGCTGCCGGACGCGCCCGGCGGGCGGGGCGCCGTATCCGCGGAGCGTGATCACCGCCCGCCGCTCCGATGCGGAAGCGATCACTCCGATCGTGCGGCCGTGCGCGTCCCGCCCGGTCACCGAGCGGGCGTCCGGCGCGGCCAGAACGTGGGCGATCTCACGCGAGCGGTCCCGCTCGGCGGCCGGCCGGTCCCCGGCCCGGCCGGCCTGGACGGCGAACAGCGCGGCGGCGGCGAGCGCGGCGGCGGCCGCCGCGGTGGCCAGGGGCATCAGCAGGGGGCGCGGCCGGGGCGCACGGGAGCGCGCCCGCGGCGGCCGCGTCCCCCGCGCGCGGCCGGGCGGCCGGCGCGCGTGGACGGCCTTCGGCGCGGGTTCCTGCGCAGTGGCCCGTACGGCGGCCAGCACCCGTTCGCGCAGGGCGGGCGGCGCGGGGGCGGCCGCGGACCAGGCGAGCCGGACGGCGTCCTCGGCCAGGTCGCGCACCTCGGCGGCGCAGCGGGCGCAGCCGGCCAGGTGCCGTTCGAAGCGGGTCCGCTCGGCGGTGTCGAGGGCGTCGAGGGTGTAGGGCGCGGCGAGCGAGTGCGGATCACCGCGCCGGGCGAGGCGTCCGAAGAGGCTCACCGGGCGGCCTGCGGGGGCGGGGCGGTCCGTGGCCGGCGGGTCATGCCGTCCCCCCGAGGCACTCGCGCAGGCGGGACAGGCCGTCGCGCATGCGGGACTTGACCGTGCCGAGCGGCAGCGACAGCCGGTCGGCGACCTCGCGGTAGGTGTAGCCGTCGTAGTAGGCGAGGGTGACGGACTGGCGCTGAAGGGCCGTCAGGCGGTCCAGGCAGCGGCGCACCCACTCCCGTTCGAGGCCGGCCTCGACCTCCTCGGTGACCTGGTCGAAGGCGGGCGCGGCGGCGCGCAGGGCCGCGCGGCGCTCGCGTTCGCCGGCCGCGCGGGCGCTGCGCACCCGGTCCACGGCGCGGCGGTGGGCGACGGTGAGGACCCAGGCCAGCGCGCTGCCGCGGCGGGGGTCGAACCGGGCGGCGCAGCGCCACAGCTCCAGCAGCACCTCCTGCGCCACCTCCTCCGCCTGCGCCGCGTCCCGCACCACCCGCCGCACCAGGCCGAACACCGGCCCGGACACCAGGCCGTACAGCTCCTCGAAGGCCCCGTGGTCGCCCCCCGCCACGCGCTGCAGGAGTTCGTCCGCCGCCGCGCGGTCCGCTTCTCGCCGGCCGCACCGGCCCCGTCCCCGCATCCCAGGCATCCGCACCGAACGCACCTCCGGACGGTGTTACGGATCAGCGGGCCGAAAACGCGGGTGCGGAAGGAGTTTGCCCGCCGGACCCGTCCGGGGGACGCCCGGCCGCGAATACCCCGCGTCGGGCGAGGCGGCACCGCGTGAGGCGGTCCACGCGGAGCCCGGGTGCGTTACTTTCAGAAAGGGAACAGGGATGTCCACCCGAGGCGAAGGGGGCGCCCGTGTCCGCAGAGCCGGGCCGTGAACGGCTGATCGCGGGTCGCTACCGTCTGCTGTCCCCGCTCGGTCAGGGCGGCATGGGCACGGTGTGGCGCGCCCGCGACGAGGTGCTGCACCGCGAGGTCGCCGTCAAGGAGGTGCGCGCCCCGGCCGGGCTGCCGGGCTCCGACGTGGAGCGGATGTACGCCCGCCTGGAGCGCGAGGCGTGGGCGGCGGCCCGGGTGACCAGCCGCAATGTGGTGACGGTGTACGACGTGGCCACCGAGGACGGCCGCCCGTGGATCGTGATGGAGCTGGTCCGCGGCATCTCGCTGGCCGAGCTGCTGGACGCCGAGGGGCCGCTGACCGCGCGGCGGGCCGCGCACATCGGCGCCGAGGTGCTGGCCGCGCTGCGGGCCGCGCACGACGTCGGGGTGCTGCACCGGGACGTGAAACCGGCGAACGTGCTGCTGTCCAACGACGGCCGGGTGGTGCTGACCGACTTCGGCATCGCGCTGGTCGAGGGCAGCTCCGCGCTGACGATGACCGGCGAGGTCATCGGCTCGCCCGAGTACCTCGCGCCGGAGCGGGCGCTGGGCCGCCGGCCGGGCCCGGAGTCCGATCTGTGGGCGCTCGGCGTACTGCTGTACGCGGCGGTCGAGGGCCACTCCCCCTTCCGTCACGAGACGCCGCTGAGCACGCTGCGCGCGATCGTCGACGAGGAGCTGCCGCCGCCGCACCGGGCCGGCCCGCTCGCCCCGGTGATCGCCGGGCTGCTGCGCAAGGACCCGGCCGAGCGGCTGCCGGCGGACGTGGCCGAGCGGGACCTGAGGGTGATCGGGGCGGGTGGCGATCCGGGCACGCCGACCGTGCCGGTCGGGCCGTACGCCCCGGCCGCGGCCGTCCACGACGAGGAACCGGCGCCCACTCCCCCGCTGCCCGCACCCGCACCCGCGCCGGAGGACGAGCCGGAGCCCGACCGCCGTGGCCGGCGGGCCGCCGTGGTGGTCGCGGCACTGGCCGCGCTCGCGCTGGCGGCCGGCGGGCTGACGTACGCGCTGCTGCACGGGGGCGGCGGCCACGGCGGCGGAAGCGCCGCGACGGCCGCCACCGGCCGGCAGACCCCGTCGCCGACGCCCGGTCAGGAGCACACCCGGCGGCAGGACACGCCCACCCCCACGCCCAGCCGCAGCAGCGCGCCGCCGACGTCCTCGGCGCCGCCGACGTCCGTCACGGTGACGGTGACGGGGGCGCACACGGACTACACCGGCAGTTGCCCGCCACCGGGCGCCGGGGCGCCGTCGTTCACGGCGACGTTCACGGTGGGGCGGCTGCCCGCGCGGGTGGAGTACCGGTGGGTGGCGCGGGAGGGCGAGGTCACGGACACCGGCTGGAAGACGCTGTCGTTCCCCGAGGGCGGGGACCGCACCCGGCAGGAGCGGGTCAGCGTGACGACGTACGACGCGAGCGGCACGTACCGCAACGCGCTCGGGGTGGAGGTGCGCGCGCCGGTGCGGGTCACGTCGGACACGGTGCCGTTCTCGGTGACGTGCGTGGGGGAGACCCCGACCGGCGGGACCGGCGGGACCTCCCCCACGCCTTCGGCCTCCGAATCCCCGTGAGGAGGGAGGACTCGGGCGGCCGGCCTCAGGAGTTGGTCAGAACCGGCAGGTAGCCGCCCGACTGGCCGGCGGCGGTGGGGTGGTAGGACTCGCCGATGCTGAGCCAGTTGACGCTGTGCAGCCAGGAGCTGCTGGAGCAGATCTCGTGGCCGGTGAACGTGGTGCGGACGTCACCGAAGGTGAAGCCGTGTGCGGCGGCGCGGCGGGCGATGGCGGCGTCGATGTAGTCGGCGGCGCCGTTGATGGCGGAGCGCTTGGTCTCGGACAGGCCGAGGCAGGTCGTGCCGAGCTTGTAGAAGCGGGGGTAGCCGATGACGACGACGTGGGCGCTGGGGGCCTTGGAGCTGATCGCCGAATAGACGGTGTCGAGCTTGCCGGGGAGCGTGGAGTCGACGTACGCCTTGGCGGTGTCGATGCGGGCGAGGCAGTCGGTGTCGGACTGGAGGACACAGGTCGTCATGACGTCGGAGAAACCGGCGTCGTTGCCGCCGATGGTGATCGAGACCAGTCCGGTGGAGCTGCTGAGCGAGCCGATCTGGTTCGCCATGACGTCATCCGTCCGGGCGCCCGAGCAGGCGACGAACGCGAACGACGAGGGGGCGTGGGCGGCGTTCCAGAGGTAGGGGTACGCCTTCGTGCTGCGGTCGCAGTCACCGCTGGAGGCGATGTAGCTGCCGGAGCCGACACCGGAGGAGTAGGAGTCGCCGAGGGCCACGTAGCCGGTGGCAGCGGCGGTTTCGGAGGCCTGTGCCGCGCCGGCGCCGGTGAGGGCCGCGCCGGCGGCGAGGAGGAGTGAGCTGACGAGTACGACAAGTCGGGAACGTCTCATGGAACCTCCCTTTAGCAGGATCTCTGCCGTAACCGTGGTACCAACTACGCGTGTTGACGGGAAGTGTCCATGTCAATAATTTCCGGAAGCCTTCACAACCGGGCCCCCGCGCTCCCCCGGCGGCCATGCGTCGTTCAGCTCCGGACGTACAACGGTGCCGGGCTTAGGGCGTCTTGACGCCCCCTCACGGCTGCGCGACATTGAAGCCCGGCATCCGGCGCTTCGGGGGGCAAAGTCGCCCATGCAGAGCATCCGTAACAAGACAGCTTCCGCCACGCCGGGGGACGAGGCGGACAGAGCGCGGTCAGGACCGGGGAGGGACCTGACGCCGCTGCTCACGGGTGCCGCGACGGCTGTCGCGGTCGCGGGGGCGGTGCTCGCGCTCATGGACGCGGACACGCCGCTGCGCGGCCCGTGCACCGCCTTCTTCCTGCTGGCGGCGCCGGGCTGCGCCGTCGGCGCGGCGCTGCGCGGGCTGGATCCGTTCGGTCGCGCCCTGGGCGCCGTTGCGGGCGCGATCGTTCTCAACATGCTGGTGGCCCAGGGCATGCTCGCCGTGCACCGCTGGTCGGTGCCCGGCGGTGTCATCGCCGTGACCGTGCTCAGCGTCCTCACGCTCGCACTGGCGAGGGTCCGGCGCCGGCGCGACCGGGTGGAGGAAGCGGTCAAACCAGGAGGAACGTGAGATCTGTTTCAGGTCTTGCCATAGAGGTTCAACCGTAAATATCGTCATACATCTCACTCGCATCGGTCCGTCACCACGCGGCTCAGGGGGAGGGCTCAGGACCGCGACGTTCCGGAGCGGGGCGCGGTAGGGGGGTGCTCGGTGACCGCTCATGTGACCGAGTCGTGCCGCGCGACCGGCCGCCGCCGACTTGCGGCGGCCCGGCCAGCTTTGCCAGCTCACCCACGAAGACCAGGCGTCGAGGCGCCCTTGCGTGCGTGAGGCCCCCCTTTCGAACCGGACACACAGCGGCCGCCCAGGGGCGGGCGGTCCGCCGGACGAGAGGGACACGACCATGAGCTCAGTTCTGCCTTCGCCCAGCGAAGCCGCGCCGGCGCCCGGCGGGCCCGACGAGCACACCGCGGGGAAATACCGGCCGATCTCCTCGCATCTGGCCATCACACCGCCGGTGAGCGTGGTGATACCGGCCATGAACGAGGCGGAGAACCTGCCGTACGTCTTCAAGAGCCTGCCGGGCTGGATCCACGAGGTCGTCCTGGTCGACGGCAACTCCACCGACGACACCGTCGAGGTCGCCCGTGACCTGTGGCCCGGCGTCAAAGTCGTGCGCCAGCACGGCAAGGGCAAGGGGGACGCCCTCACCACCGGCTTCGAGGCGGCCACCGGCGACATCATCGTGATGGTCGACGCGGACGGCTCCGCCGACGGCAACGAGATCGTCTCCTACGTCTCCGCCCTCGTCTCCGGCGCCGACTTCGCCAAGGGCTCCCGGTTCGCCAACGGGGGCGGCACCGACGACATGACCTTCGTCCGCAAGCTGGGCAACTGGGCACTGTGCACGGCCGTCAACCGCAAGTTCGGAGCGCGCTACACCGACCTGTGCTACGGCTACAACGCCTTCTGGCGGCACTGCCTGGACAAGATCGAGCTCGACTGCACCGGCTTCGAGGTCGAGACGCTGATGAACATACGCGTCGTCAAGGCCGGCCTGAAGGTGCAGGAGATACCCAGCCACGAGTACCTGCGCATCCACGGCACCAGCAACCTGCGGGCCGTCAGAGACGGCCTGCGCGTGCTGAGGGTGATCCTCAAGGAGCGCTCCAACCGGCGTGACCTGCGCCGCCAGGAGCGCCAGTCGCCGCTGCTCGACACCGTCGACCCGGTCCGGGGAGAGGCGTCTTGAGCACACCGGAAAGCCTTCCGGGCAGCACCGCGCACTCCCCCGGCATCTCCGTCGTCGTCTGCGTGTACACCGAGGAGCGCTGGGCGGACATCCTCGCGGCGGTCTCCTCCGTCGGCGCGCAGTCGTACCCGGCCCTGGAGACGCTGCTGGTCGTCGACCACAACCCGGCGCTGGACGACCGGCTCGCCCGCGCGTACCAGGAGACGCCCCGGGTCCGCGTCCTGGCCAACACCGGGCCGCGCGGCCTGTCCGCCGGGCGCAACACCGGAATCGCCGCCGCGCGCGGCGAGGTGATCGCCTTTCTCGACGACGACGCCGTGGCCGAACGGGACTGGCTGAGCTACTTCGCGCAAGCGTACGCGGACCCCCGGGTGATGGCGGTCGGCGGCCGTACCGTGCCCGTGTGGGCGTCCGGGCGGCGGCCGACCTGGTTCCCGGAGGAGTTCGACTGGGTCGTCGGCTGCGCCTACAAGGGGCTGCCGCGCGGGCGCGCACGCGTGCGCAACGTGCTGGGCGGCAACGCCTCCTTCCGGCGTACGGCCTTCGACGCGGCGGGCGGCTTCGCCACCGGCATCGGACGCGACGGTGACAAACGGCCGCTGGGCTGCGAAGAGACGGAGCTGTGCATACGGCTCGGCCGGGCCTGCCCCGACGCGGTGCTGCTCCTCGACGACCGCGCCGTCATCCACCACCGGGTGCCAGAGGCGCGCGAGCATTTCGCCTACTTCCGCACCCGCGCCTACGCCGAGGGGCTGTCCAAGGCGCTCGTGGCCCGCAGCGTCGGCGCGGACAAAGGGCTGGAGTCCGAACGCAGGTACACCACCCGGGTACTGCCCGCCGGAGTCGCCCGCGGACTGCGCGACGCCCTGCTGCGCAGGCCGGGCGGCGCGGGCCGGGCGGGCGCCATCGTCACCGGGCTGCTCACGGCGGCCGGCGGCTACGTCGTCGGCAGCGTACGGGCGCGTCGCGGCGCCGTGAGCTTCTCGGTGGGACAGATCGGGGGGACCTCGGGGGGCCCGGGGGAAGGGGGTGCGGTGCCCTGGGCCGAACGGGCTTCGGCGGGCCGGGCTGAACGGGCTTTCGGGGCCCGAACTGAACGGGCTTTCGGGGGCCGGGCCGAACGGGCTTCCGGGGAGCGGGACGCAGGGCCTTCGACGGGTCCGGACGAGCGGCCTCCCCGGGGCCAGGGCGAACGGACTCCCGCAGAGCCGGACGCAGGGCCTTCGACCGGTCCGGACGAGCGGCCTCCCCGGGGCCAGGCCGAACGGACTCCCGTGAGTCAGGGCGAACAGCCTCCAGCGAGCCGGGGCGAACGGCCTCCCGTGGCCCAGGCCGAAAGGCCTCCCGCGAGCCGGGGCGAACGGCCTCCCGTGCCCCAGGCCGGACGGCCTACCGCGAGCCAGGGCGAACGGACTCCGGCGAGCCAGGCCGAAAGGCCTTCCGCGGCCCAGGGTGCACCGCCTCCCACGCGCCCGGACGCTCCGCACCCCGCGAGTCCGAGCCGGCGACCTCCCGCGAGTCAGGGCGCGCCGCACCCCACGCAACAGGACGCGCCCCGTCCCGCGAACCCCGGCCGACGGACTCCCGCGGCCCGGGACGGCGGAGGCGCCGATGTCTGAGCAGAGCGTGCCGATCCTCATGTATCACTCCGTCGCCGCCGCGCCCAACGACGCCACCCGTGTCCTGTCGGTCTCGCCGGAGGCGTTCGCCGAGCAGATGGCGCTCGTCGGCGACCTGGGCCTCACCCCGGTCAGCACGGCGGCGCTGGCCGCGCACTGGCGCTCCGGCGGCCCGCTGCCCGCACGGCCGGTGCTCATCACCTTCGACGACGGCTACGAGGGCGTGCACCGGCACGCCCTGCCCGTGCTGGTCGAGCACGGCTTCCCGGCGACCCTGTTCGTCTCCACCGGCTGGCTGCGCGGCGAGCACGACACGGGCGGCGGCCTGGACACCATGCTCGACTGGGACCAGGTGCGCGCCCTAGCCGGCGCCGGAGTGGAGATCGGCGGCCACAGCCACACCCACCCGCAGCTCGACCAGCTCGGCCACGAGGACCTGGACCGCGAGCTGACCCGCTGCCGGGACGTCGTCGCCGCGGAACTGGGCGCGCCGCCCGTGTCGTTCGCCTACCCCTACGGCTACTCCAGCCGCCGGGTGCGGCAGGCGGTCCGCCGAGCCGGGTACGCCCAGGCGCTCGCCGTCGGCAACGCCCTCGCGCGGCGCCGTCAGGGGCCGTACGCCCTGCGCCGGGTGACCGTGCGCCGCGAGACCGGCGCCGACGAGTTCGAACGGTTGCTGCAGGGCCGGGCGATCGCCCGCGTGTTCGTCCGGGACCGCGCTCTGACGAAGGGGTTCGCGGTGGTCCGCAGAGCCCGCCAGATCCGCCGGAAGGCCGGCCGAGCCCGTGTCTGACACGACGACCACGGCCCAGGAAGCGTCGAGCGGACCGCGCGAGCCGCAGCCGCCGGGACGCCGGTTGCGGCTGCCCGGCGGCGGCAGCCAGCTGTTCCGCAACGCGTACGCGCTGATGCTGAACACCGGCATCTCCGCGGTGCTCGGGCTCGGCTTCTGGCTGGCCGCCGCCCGCTACTACGACGAGTCGGCCGTCGGGCAGGGCTCCGCCGCGATCGCCGCGATGAAACTCCTCGCGGGTCTCACCGCCGTGACGCTGACCGGCGCCCTCGCCCGTTTCATCCCGGTCGCCGGCCGCACCACCGGTCGGCTCATCTTCCGTACCTACGCGGGCAGTTCGGTCGTGGTGGCGCTGGCGGCCGGGGTGTTCCTGCTGACGCTGGACGCGTGGGGGCCGTCGTACCGCTTCCTGCACGGCACGCTCAACGGGCTCGGCTTCGTCGCGGCCGTCGTCGCCTGGAGCCTGCTCACCCTGCAGGACGGGGTGCTCACCGGGCTGCGCAGCGCGCTGTGGGTGCCGGTCGGCAACACGGTGTTCTCGGCCGTCAAGCTCGCGCTGCTGGTCGCGTTCGCGGCGGCGATCCCGACGACGGGCGTGTTCGTCTCCTGGGTCGCCGCGATCGCCTTCTCGGTGCTGCCGCTGGGCTGGCTGGTCTTCCGCCGTCTGGTGCCCCGGCACGCCGGGGCCGGCGAGGAGCACGTGAAGCCGCCGGCACCGCGGGAGATCGGGCGGTTCCTGGCGGGCGACTACACCGGCTCGCTGTTCTCCCTCGCGGTGGTCTATCTCGTCCCGGTGATCGTCGCCTCGCAGGTCGGCTCAGCGGACAACGCGTACTTCTACATCACCACCACCATCGGCGGCACCTGCAACCTGCTCGCCATCAACATGGGCGCCTCGCTCACCGTCGAGGGCTCCCACGACCCGGGCCGGCTCGCCGCCAACACCCGGGCCGCGCTCACACGCATGGCGCGGATCATGCTGCCGGTCGCCGCGGTGCTGTTCGCCGGCGCGCCCTGGATCCTCGGCGTGTTCGGGCCCGGCTACGCGGACGCGGCGACCCCGCTGCTGCGCTGGCTCGCCGTGGGCGCGGTGCTGCGGGTCGTGATGGAGACGTACTTCGCGGTGCTGCGCGCACAGAGCCGTACCGGCGGACTGGCCTGGCTGCAGGGCCTGTTGTGCGTGCTGGTGCTGGGCCTGACACTGCTGCTCCTGCCGCGGATGGGTCTGACGGGCGCGGGGGTGGCCGAGGTCTCCTCGCTCGCGGTGATCGTCGCGATCGCCGCACCCAAGCTGTACCGGACGGTGAAGGTGCAGCCGGCCGTCCCCGACCAGATCGCCCCCGACGGCGATCTCGCCGACCTGGGCACCCGTGAGGTGACCGCCGCGGTCCTGAGCCGCCGGCCCGCCCGGTCGCTGGACGAGGACACCCTCGCCCTCGGCGTGCACGTCGACTTCGACCACCAGGAACGCCGGCCGGACGTCCGTCGCGGCCCCGGCACTCCCCCGGCGGGCACGCCGAGGGTGCCGGAGTGGGCCTTGGGCCTGCGGGTGGACAGGCGCGAGCCTGAGCCCGGTTCGGAGGCCTCCCTCGGCCTCGCTGAGATCGACGCGCCGTTCGAAGAGCCCTTCGACGCGAGCTTCGGCGGGGAGGAGTCGGACGCACCGAAGGGGGACGAGCGGGAGCCTGTGTCCGGGGAGCCGGTGTCCGGGGATTCGGTGTCCAGGAAGGCGTCTTCGTCGCGCGGGCGTCTGACGCCCACCCGCCCCGGCCTGGTCCTCGGCTGTCTGCTGGTCGTGGCGCTGCTGCTGTACTGGGTGCCCGCGTCGCGGCTCGGCGACGCCGACCTGGACCGTATGGGCGGGCTCGGGCTGGTGTCGGTGCTGCCGGTGCCGACGCTGGCGGGGGCGGCACTGCTGGTGACCGTGTTCGCCTCGCTGCTGTGGCGGGGCCGGGAACACAGGGCCCTGCTGCTGGTCACGCTGCTCGCCACCGTCGTGTCCCTGCACGCACTGCCGGCCGTGATCGAGACCGAGCCCCGCTTCCCGACCGCCTGGCAGCACCTGGGTTTCCTGGACTACATCGACCGCACCGGTTCCGCCGTCCCCGACCTGGACGCCCGCTGGAGCTGGCCGGGGTTCTTCGCGGCGGCCGCGTTCGTGCTGAAGGCGTGTGGGGTCACGGACGTCACCGAGGTCATCCGCTGGTGGCCGACCTGTATCCAACTGCTGTACCTGGCGCCGATGTTCCTGCTGGTGCGCTCCCTGCGGGCGAGCTGGCGTGCCAAGTGGACCGGCGTGTGGATCTTCGTGCTGGGCGGGTGGGTCGGCCAGGACTACTTCTCCCCGCAGGGCTTCACCTACCTGCTGTACCTGATGTTCGTGGCGGTCCTGCTGGTCTGGTTCCGCGCCCCGCGCGTGTTGTGGACGAGGTACCGCCCCGGCGAGGCCGAGGTGGAGCCCGTGAACCGCCGCCAGCGGGCCGTCCTGCTCGGGGTGCTGATCGGCCTGTACGCGGCGAGCGTGCCGGCCCACCAGCTCACCCCGTTCATGATGCTGGGCGTGCTCGCCGCGCTGGTGGTGGCCGGCCGGTCCGAACTGCGCGGCCTGCCGCTGCTGTTCGCCGTCGTGGTCGCCGTGTGGGTCGGCTTCATGGCCGAGCCGTACTGGTCGGGCCACTTCGACGACCTGTTCGGCGGGGTCGGCGGCGTCGGCGGCAACGTCTCCTCGTCCGTCTCCGGCCGGATCGAGGGCGGCAGCTCCACGCACAAGCTGGTGCTGCACACGCGAGTGGCTCTGGCCGGCGGTGTCATGGCGGCCGCCTGCTGGGGCTGGTGGCGGCGGCGCGAGCACAAGTACCGGGAGCGGTCGCTGCTGGTCCTCACCTTCGTACCGTTCCTGGGCTTCGGCATGCAGTCCTACGGCGGTGAGATGGCGCTGCGCGTCTTCATGTTCGCGCTGCCCGGCGCCGCCCTGCTCGGCGCTCTCGCTCTCTTCCCGCGCAGCGGCGTCACCGCGAAGGAGCGGGAGAAGGACCGGGTCAGCCTCGCCCCGCTGGCCGCGCTGCTGGCGGGTCTGCTGCTGGTCGGCGGCTTCCTGGTGGCCCGGTGGGGCAACGAGCCGTTCGAGCGGACCCGGGTCGGCGAGGTCGCCGCCATGGACTGGGTGTACGCCCACGACGATCCGACGGTCCGGCTGCTGTGGCTGACCAGCGACCCGGTCAACGATGTGACGCCGGCGCTGCCGTGGGGCGCGAAGGACATGGAGAAGGTGACCTATGTGCCGACGCTCGCGCCGAGCGACCCGGTGCTGGTGTCGGGGCTGGTGAAGGCGCTCAAGGACGCGGGCCCGAACTCGTATCTGATGGTCGGCCGCAGTCAGGTCGCCTATCTGCAGCTGGACGTCGGCTATTCGGCGACCTGGCAGCCGCGGCTGCTGCAGAACCTCGGCGAACGGCCGGAGCTGGCCCGGGTGTTCGTCAACGAGGACGTGACGCTGTACGCGCTGCGCGGGCGGTCCGCCGGTGCGGTGCCCCAGGCCGAGCCGGGCCCGATCGGGCCGCGGATCACCTGGACGCCGTGGTCGGTGGTGGGCGCGCTCGCCGCCGTCGCGCTGATCCTGCTGCTCGCGGCGCGCGAGGTGGTGCGGGTGGCGGTACGGCCGGGGGTGCGGCAGCTGCGGTGGCTGCAGAGCACGTTCTGGTTCGCGCTGCCGCTGCTGGCGGTGGTGTGCGCGTCGCTGGTGCAGCGGTTCTGGACGCTGAAGTGAGGGTGGGGCGGCTCAGCGCGCGAGCCACTTCACTCCGTACGCCGGCAGGTCGCAGCGCTTGCCGTCGAACCGGGTGCTGACCGGGCGGTCCAGGGTGTTGACCACCAGGGCCGTCCGGCCGCTCGCCAGGACCCGCACGTCGGGCACGTCGGCGGCGGCGACCTGCACGGTGTCGTAGCGGGTGCCCGGCCCGAAGGAGGCGGCGAACCGGGAGAGCAGGTCGTACAGCGGCAGGGGCGCGCCGCCGCCGGCGGTGTCGGTGGGCGTCCACAGACAGCCGGGGCAGGCGGCGCCCTGCTCCTTCTCCGGGTTCCAGTAGAAGCCGGAGGACGCGCCGCCCTTGACCAGCGCGATCATCCCGGCGGCCTGGACGGCGACACGGCGTTCCTCGGACCAGCCCTTGCGTTCGTCGTCGCCGTCGGCCGGTTCGACGTAGAACTCCGCCCACCACAGCGGCAGGTTCCCGGTCTGCTGCCGCACCCAGCGGCTCACCGCGGTGAACTTGTCGGTGGCGGCGAACTCGTCCGGCAGCAGCTCGTCGTCGTTGGTGTAGCTGGAGCCGTCCACGACCACGAAGTCGGCGCCGGCCTTGTGCCGGTTCCAGTAGGTGAAGGCGTCCAGGACCCGCTGGTCCATGGCGCCCCACGGGCCCGTGAAGGTCGTCGAGGCCTGGGCCGCGCGCGGGTCGAGGCTGTCCATCACCAGGTAGGGGCCGCCGACCATGATGTCCGGGCCGGCCTTCTTCAGCGCCCGGTACACGAGGTTGTACATCCGCGTGTAGCCCTCCTGGTCCCAGCGGGCACGGCCGTCGTTCCAGAAGCCCTTGAACTCGTTCCAGACGAGGAAGTGCTTCACGTCCGGGTAGCGCTCGGCGACGGTCGCGGCGAGCGCGGCGAAGTCGGCGTAGTGCTCGGGGCGCGGCGCTCTCTCCAGTGCGCTCGGGCTCCAGTCGGTGTGGTCCGCGCCGGGCTTGCCGCCCTTCATCCAGTCGGGGGCGCAGCACAGGGTGATGACGGGGGTGGCGCCGGAAGCGCGCATGAAGTCGACGCGGCGGTCGAGGGAGGTGAAGTCGTAGTGGCCCGGCGCCGGTTCGGGGTTGTCGGCGCCCCAGCCCATGAGCGCCTGGTCCTGCGGCAGCCGGCTGCCCCTCAGCCGGTCCCGTACGCGGGACACGGCGGCCGGGCTGCCCTCGTCGGCGCTGAACCGGGTGTGCGTGAAACCCCAGCCGACGTCCGGCGCCGGACGTCCGCCCGGGCTCACGGGCGTGCCGTGCACCGAGTCGCTGTCGGGTGCCGTGCCGGCCGTGCCGCCACCGCCGGGGAGGGTGCTGATCAGCGTCAGGATCAGGGCGAGTACGGCCGCGCCCACACCGAGCAGTGCGGTGACCTTCCACCGCAGTTCCCCCGAATTCCACCCATGACGTCCCCCCACGAAGGGCAACAGTAACGGCGGCCGCAACGGGTGGAAACCACGTGCAGCCGACCTCCTGCGGAGATTCCGGGAGGAAACCGGGTGCACGGCGGGTCCCCGTGCCGGATCATGGGCGCCATGCCTGCACAGCCGCACGACGCCCTGCCGATCCGGCTCACCGTCGACGACTCCGACTCCCCCTCCGACGTCGTCGACGCGCTGTTCCTCGGCCGCTTCGCGACGGGCGAGCAGCCGTTCGCGCACGCCTCGAACCTCGACCGGGTCCGCTCGGGCGTGTCGCTGCTGCCGCCGGGCGCGCGGGTGCTGCGCGTGGCCCGCGACGACGACCGCAGCGCCACGCTCGCCGAGGGCGACGGCTGGACGCTGCTGGTCTCCCGCTGGAGCCGGGGCGCCGACGTGACGGTGACCGCGACCAGCGCCGAACTCGCGCAGAAGGTCCTCGACCAGGCCACGGACGGCGCGGCGGACGAGCCCGAGCCGCAGCCGGAGAACGTGACCATGGGGTTCTGGTACGTCTCCCCGCGCCGCGGCCCGTACCGCACGACCCGGCAGATCTCCGCGGGCACCTGGGAGGAGGTGCGGGCGAACTACACCGCGCCGGTCGCCGAGGCGATGGACCGCCTGATGAAGACGACCCCGCAGGACATCGCGGGACGGCTGCTGCTGCTGCACGGCCCGCCCGGCACCGGAAAGACGTCCGCGCTGCGCACGCTGGCCCGCTCGTGGCGGGACTGGTGCCAGGTGGACTGCGTGCTCGACCCGGAGCGGCTGTTCTCCGACGTCGGCTATCTGATGGACATCGCGATCGGCGAGGAGGACGCGGCGGGCAAGGGCCGCTGGCGGCTGCTGCTCCTGGAGGACTGCGACGAGCTGATCCGCGGCGAGGCCAAGCACACGGCGGGCCAGGCGCTGTCCCGGCTGCTGAACCTGACGGACGGGCTGCTCGGGCAGGGCCGCAACGTCCTGGTCGGCGTCACCACCAACGAGGACCTGGAGCGGCTGCACCCGGCGGTGGTGCGCCCCGGCCGCTGCCTGGCCCGCATCGAGGTCGGCCGGCTCACCCGGGCGGAGGCGGTGACCTGGCTCGGCGACGAGGCACCCGGCCGGGAGAACGAGGTGGGCCGGGAAGGGGCGACGCTGGCGGAGCTGTACGCGCTGCGGCGGGGCTCCTCCCCCACGGCCGTACCGGAGCCGCGGGGCGGGGTGGACGCGGGGCTGTACCTGTGATGCCGTGACGGGGGTGCTTTGATGGGGGTATGACCCTCTTCGTCGGTACGTCGGGCTGGCAGTACCGGGACTGGCGGGGTGTGCTGTACCCGTCCGGGCTTCCGCAGCGGCTGTGGCTGGAGGAGTACACGGGCGCCTTCGCCACGGTCGAGGTGAACAACGCCTTCTACCGGCTGCCGGCGCGGGAGACCTTCGAGACGTGGGCCGCGCGGGTGCCGGCGGACTTCGTGGTCGCGGTCAAGGCGAGCCGGTACCTCACCCACATCAAGCGGCTGAAGGAGCCCGAGGAGCCGGTCGACCGCCTGATGAGCCGTGCGGCGGGGCTCGGCGACCGGCTGGGCCCGGTACTGCTCCAGCTCCCGCCCACCCTGCGCTGCGACCCGGCACTGCTGGACGCCTGCCTGGCCTGCTTCCCGCCGGGCACCCGGATCGCGGTGGAGCCGCGGCACGAGTCGTGGTGGACGCCCGAGGTGCGCGCGGTCCTGGAGTCGCGGGGCGCGGCCCTGTGCTGGGCGGACGTCCTGGCCCGCCCGGTCACCCCGCTGTGGCGCACCACCGGCTGGGGGTACGTCCGCTTCCACCAGGGCCGCGCGGCGGCCTGGCCGCACTACGGCCGCCGCTCGCTGGAGACCTGGGTGGACCGCATCGCGACGACCTGGACGGACGACCACGACGTGTACGCGTACTTCAACAACGACCCGAACGCGGCGGCGGTGGGAGACGCGGAGGTGTTCGCGCGGGCGGCCCGCAAGGCGGGCCTGACGGTGACACGCACACCGGATCTGGTCCGCAAGCGGTGACATCGACCGAGCGCAGTCCGGCGGTGCCGCACCGGCCGTGACCCGCCTCTTATGACCCGCCGCTCCCGTAAGCCGCCCGCAGGGCCTCGCCCACGGCCGCCAGTGCCCCGTCCTGGGTGAGGCCGAGCCGGCGGGCCCGGTCGGCGTAAGCCTGCGCGGCGGCGGCGAGTTCGCGTTCAGCGGCCGAGCCGGCGGCGGCCACGTACGTGCCGTGCCGGCCGCGCGTCTCGATCACTCCGTCGGCCTCGAGCGCCCGGTAGGCCTTGGCCACCGTGTTCACGGCCAGCCCCAGCGACTCGGCGAGGCCGCGGACGGTCGGCAGCCGGTACCCCACCGGCAGCACGCCCGAGCGCGCCTGTTCGGAGATCTGCGCCCGGACCTGTTCGTACGGCGGCGCGCTGTCATCGATGCGGATCTTCAGGCTCACGGGCCGATTGTCCCGTACCCGCCGGAAAATGAGAGGCACCCGCCCCGTCCGGCCCCGTAGCGTGCGCCCCCATGACAGTGATCGTCCGTGACCTGTGCCCCGATGTCCCGGCGGACCTCGAAGGGTTCGCCCGGGTCCGCCACGCCGCCCTGCCCTACATCCTGTTCACCGCCGAGGCGGTGCGGCACAACCTGTCCCACACCCCGGCGGCCGCCCGCTTCCGGGCGCTGGTCGCCGAGGAGGACGGGGAGGTGATCGGCACCGCCCAGGTGGGCCTGGCCCACGAGAGCGCGGAGCCGGGCCAGGGGTTCGTGAACGTCTATGTGCACCCGGACCGCGTCCGGCACGGCGCGGGCGCTCTGCTGGTACGCGCGGCGGAGGAGTACCTGGCGGGCCTGGGGGCGGTCAGGCTGTTCGCCTGGGTGCTGGAGGCGCCGGCCAACCGTGCCTTCGCCGAGCGGCACGGCTACCGCAGCAGCCGTTCCGCGCACTTCCTGCGCCGGAACCTCGTGGATCCCGCACTGCCTCCGGTGCCACCGGTGCCGGCGGGCGTGGAACTGCGCACGGCCGCCGACTTCGCCGACGATCCGCGCCCGTTGTTCGAGCTGGACGCGGAGACCACGGCGGACGAACCGAGCGACATCGACTCCTCCGTGGCGGAGTACGATGCCTGGCTCGAGCAGCACTGGACCCATCCGCTGCTGGACCGGGACCTGACCGTGGTCGCGGTCGCCGAGGGCCGCCCCGCGGCGTTCAGCGTGGCGTACACGGACGGCCGGGGCAGTTACTCCACGGCGATGACCGGCACCGCCCGCGCCTTCCGGGGCCGCGGCCTGGCCACTCTGGCGAAGACCGCGTCCCTGCACCGCGCCCGGGCCGCCGGCTGCACCGAGGCCTTCACCGGCAACGACACCGGCAACGAACCGATGCTCGCGATCAACAAGCGGCTCGGCTACGACATCTGCGCGACGGAGGTCAGGTATGTCCGCGAACTCGGCTGACCCCACCGCCCTGGTGGACGTCGTCCTCGTCAAGGCGGGCCGCACGAAGATCCGTTACCCGGCCGAGCTGCTCGCCGACGACGGCACCCGGATCGCCGTGCGGGCGCCGTGGGCGGGTGACGCCGTCCGCGACTTCGGCTTCGTGCGCTTCGAGGCGGGGGACGTGTTCACGGAGTACTACTGGCGGGACCGCTGGTACTCGGTGAAGGAGGTCCGGGACGCGGCGGGCGCCGTGAAGGGCTGGTACTGCGACATCACCCGCCCCGCCACGCTGACCGGCGGGAAACTCGTCGTGGAGGACCTCGACCTGGACCTGTGGCGGTCCGCCGACGGCCACGACGTACGCCGGCTCGACGAGGACGAGTTCGCGGCGAGCGGCCTGGCGGAGTCGGACCCCGGGGCGGCGGCCGCCGCGGTGGCCGCCCTCGACACTCTGGAGACCCTGGCCCGCACCGGCCGCTTCACGGACCTGCTCGCGTAGACAGGTCCGGCCACGCCGGGTCAGACCAGGGCCACCACCGCGTACCGCTCGTCGTCCACGGCACGCCCCCACAGCAGCGGCTCCTCCGAAAGCCGCTCCAGGCGCACCTCGGCGGCGAGCGGGGCGAGCAGGGAGAGGAGCCGGTCCGCCGGTATGCCGACCGGGCTGAGCGTGCCCCACAGGCCCTCGATCAGCACCAGCCGGCCCTGCGGGCGCAGCAACCCCCGCCAGTGGGCCAGCACGCGCCCGGGCTCGGGCAGCGTCCACAGCACGTGCCGGACCAGTACCACGTCGTAACGCCGCTCCCCCACCGGGGGTGCCGCCGCGTCACCGAGCAGGAACTCGGCGTCACGGCCGGCGAGCTTGGCGCGGGCCCGCTCCAGCATGGCGGGCGCGCTGTCGACGCCGGTCACGCGATGTCCCTGTTCGGCGGCGAGGAGTGACAGGCTGCCGGTGCCGCAGCCGAGGTCCACGACGTCGGACGGCCGCGGCGGCAGCCAGGCGCGCAGCCGGTCCGCCCAGGCCGCGCGGACCTCGGGGGCGCGCAGCCCGTGATCTGGTTCGTCGTCGAATTCGGCTGCCTGCGCATTCCAGTGGGCAGATGGGGGAATCACCAGATCACTTGTGTTTTCCATGACTCCCACCATGACACCCGCCACTGACATCCCGGATCGTGACGGCCGCCACTGACAGGGGCGCGCCGATGAGGAACTCTCACCGAAAGGGTCTACCTCCGTGAGAACGCGGAACCCGGTGGATCCTGAAGGAGGCAGCCATGCGCCGTGTGACCGTGCAGAAGCCCCTGAAGAAGACGGACACCCGCCGGGTCCGTGAGGAGACCGACGAGCGGCCCGCCGGCCGCCCCGAGGTGCGAAAGGACATCGCGCGCACCTGGTGGCCCGACGGGTGAGAGGGCCGCGCCCGGCGCCCGCCCCTCAGCCGAGCCGCTTGCGGTAGTGGATGCGGTCGTAGGGCCCGTCGACCCGCCGCTGAACGACCTCGTAGCCGTACTTCGGATAGATCTTCTGGTTCTCCCACATCAGCGCGTTGGTGTAGAGCCTGACCTCGGGCAGGCCGAGCGCACGCGCGTGTGCGTCGACGAAGTGCAGCAGCCGTCGCCCCACGCCTCTTCCGTGCGCGTCGGGGTGGACGGCGATGCTGTCCAGGAACAGATGCCCGGCGCGTGGCTCGACCACGACCAGCCCGGCCACCGGATCACCCGTCACGAACACCTTTCCCGAGGCCACCTCGGCCGCGTGGTCGGCCTCCATGGGCTGCGGCACCACGCCGATACGCTCGATGTAGTGGTGGTAGGCGGCGTCGGTGACGGCCTTCACCGCGGGCACGTCGGCGGCGACGGCGGGCCGGATCTCGTGGTCGGTCATCGAACAACGGTAGCTACCTGATCCCCGACTGAGCACGCCCTTAACGCGACCATAAGGATCTCCTCCAGCCGCTCTCAGCAGGCGATTTCCCGCTGCGCCGGGGCTAGCTTCGGATCACCCCCCACGGGTCTTCGGTCCAAGTCCCCGGCTCTTTCGAGGAGTTCCCCCATGCGTGCTCGCCGCACGGCCGCCACCGCCACGGCCCTCGGCCTGGCCCCGCTCGCCCTGACCGCCCTCGCGGCCGCGCCCGCCGCCGCGCACGGCACGATGGGCGACCCGGTCAGCCGGGTGTCGCAGTGTTACGCGGAGGGCCCCGAGAGCCCGGGGTCGGCCGCCTGCAAGGCGGCGGTGGCGGCCGGCGGTACCCAGGCGCTGTACGACTGGAACGGCATCCGCGTCGGCGACGCCGCCGGCCGCCACCGGCAGCTCATCCCGGACGGCCGGCTGTGCAGCGCGAACAACGAGGAGTTCAAGGGCCTGGACCTGGCCCGCGCCGACTGGCCCGCGACGGGCGTGCACAGCGGCGCGTACACCTTCAGGTACCGGGTGACGGCCCCGCACAAGGGGACGTTCACGGTGTACCTCACCAGGCCCGGTTACGATCCCGCGCAGCCCCTGGCCTGGGACGACCTGGACCTGGAGCACCCGGTGGCGAAGGCCACCGACCCGGTCGCCGCGGGCGGCTTCTACACGTTCGGGGGCACCCTGCCCGAGCGCACGGGCCGTCAGCTGCTCTACGCCGTCTGGCAGCGCTCGGACAGCCCCGAGGCGTTCTACTCCTGCTCGGACGTCACCTTCGGCGGTACGGCGTCGGGCGATACGGCATCGGGCGCCACGGCGTCCGGCAGTACGGCCTCCGGCGCGGCCCCGGCGCCCAGCGCGTCGGCGCCCACCGAGGAGCAGATCGCGGCCGGCGCCGGCAAGTCGGCCATCGAGCACCACGGGCACGGCGGCAATGACGCGCGGACGTCGGCGGAACCCGCGCCGGAGCCCAGGGCGGCGCGGGGGGCGGCGCGGCCGAACCGGCCGGAGGCGGCGGCCGCCGGCGAGCACCTCGCCGAGACCGGCGGGGACGGCAGCACCCCGTACGTCGCCGTCGGCGGCGCGGCGGCGCTGGCGCTCGGCGCGGCGGCCCTGTTCGCGTCGGTGCGCCGCAGGGCGACGGCCCGCGAGTGAGCGTGAGGGGGCCCGGCCGGCGGCTCAGGCCGGCCGGGCCTCTTCCGGCGCGCACGGGTCACCGCTTCGAGGCCGGCACCTTCCACGGCGGCCGGCTGGGGGGACGTCAGCCGACGGCGGACGCGCAGGTGGTCGCGGCGGCGTGGGCCGGATCGAGGGCGTTGGCCACCTCGTGGAAGGCGATCCGGTCGGTCAGCCCGGCGAGGACGTGCTCGGACAGGTCGAGCGGGCACAGGTCCTGCAGCAGCACGTTCTTCACGTCGGGCCCGCTGAGGTACTGGCTGCGATACGGCGTGACGACCTCGTCGTACCGGGAGGCGAGGACGGTGTAGTGGACGCCGGACACGGTGTCGCCGCCCGCGTTGAGCCTGGTCAGCAGGTCGGAGCCGACGACCTGCTGGGCGAGCGCGGGGGTGGCGGCGTTCAGCAGGCCGGCGGCGCCCGGGAAGTACGGCAGCAGCTGGGTGAGTCCGCTGAGAGTGGTGCCGTGGTTGCTGGGCGCGATGCCGACGAGCGCGTTCACCCGGGCGGCCCCGCCGAGGAACTTGAGGTAGTAGCGCGGCATCATGCCGCCCTGGGAGTGGCCGACGAGGTCGGCCTTGGCGGCGCCGGTGTCGGTGAGCACCCGGTCCACGAACTCCTTCAGCTGCTGCGCGGAGCGGTCGATCGGGCCGAGGCCGTGGAAGAGGGGGACGCCCGGCAGTTGGCCGTAGTCCAGGGAGAAGACGCAGTAGCCGCGGTGCTCCAGGTAGGGCGCGAGGCCGAGCCAGTTGTCGATGGAGTTGCCGAGGGTGCCGTGCACGAGGACGACGGGCCGCGGATGGGCGGCGGACGGCCGGCAGGAGTAGTCGTTCCAGCCGGTACTGGGTGCGGCGGCGTGGGCGGCGGTGGCCGGGACGGTGACGGCGGCGGCGGTCAGCAGCAGCGCGGCCAGTGGTCTGAGCAGGCGCTTGAAGGGCAGCATCGGGTGATCTCCTTGCGGCTCAAGGGAGTACGACGGCAGGACGCCCTGTGACCCGGATCACGAGGATGCTGTTCATTCGTCAAGTTACGAACGAGTAGCGGTCGTGTGAAGTTACGCGTCAGTAAAAACTTGCACTGTTAACCGCGGCGGCCGCGTTCTCCTGATCCGGGCGAGTCCGAGGTGCGGCTGCCGGCCCAGCGGTGGGGGTGGCTTCCCCTCGAAGGGTGCGTCCGGCCCGCCTGGTGAGGCGTTCCGTGCTCGGTGAGCACGATCAGCCGGGCCCGTCGCCCCGCCCGGAGCGAGCCGCGCGAAGGCGAACCCGTGGGCGGGCCGTACCCGCATCACACCGCCGTGGGCGAACTATGCCCTGCCCTTGTGGACCACGCCGGCGCGGCGGGACCCTAGGCCGCCAGCGATCCGGGCATCACCGCGCGCGGGCCGAACCTCGCCCGTGCGCGGTCCGCGACCTCCTCGATGCGGCGGACCCGGTCGTCCACGGGGTCGAAGGTGAGCTGACGGGAGGCCGCTTCGGCCGGTCCGAGCCCCTCCGCGCGCAGGACGATCCCCCGCACCCGGGCCCGTTGCAGCCCCAGTGCCTCGTACATCCCGTACGCCGTCCTGGTCAGGGCCGGCGAGTGCGCGGTGGACTCCGGCAGGGGGCGACTGCGGGTGGTCGCCGACCTGTCGGCGTAGCGGACGGTCAGGGTCAGGGTGCGGCACACCTTCTCCACGGCGCGCAGCCGGGCGCCGATCTCCTCGGCGGCCGACAGCAGGGCGCGGCGGTGCCGGCCGGGGTCCACCTCGTCGCGGTCGAAGGGGCGTTCCGTCGCCAGCGACCGGGAGACGGCGTTGGGCACCACACGGCCGCGGTCGACCCCGTTCGCCTTCTCGTGCACATCGCGCCCCGCCTTGGCGCCGAGCAGCCGCTGGAGCGTGGACAGGGGGGCCTCGGCGACCCGGCCGAGGGTGTCGAGGCCGTACTCGCACAGGGTGCGGGCGGTCGCCGCGCCCACGCCGGGCAGCGCGGCGACGGGCCGGCCGGCGAGAAAGTCCGCGGCCTCCCCCTCGGACACCGCGCACGTCACCCCGGGCCGGGCGTCCCGCAGCGCCATGCGGGCGAGCATCGGGCCCGGCCCGGCGCCGATCACGCAGTCGACGCCGTAGCGGGCGAGGGTACGCACCCGGATCACCGCGGCCAGTTCCACGGCGCCGCGCCCGAAGTACCGCTCGGCGCCCCGCAGATCGGCGAGCGCCCCGTCCGGCGGCAGCGCCTCGACGACCGGGGTGAACTCCTCCAGCAGCCCGAGCAGCCCGGGCAGGGCCGCCTCGTACATCGGCGGCAGCTGGAAACGTACGCAGAGAATCGTCATCCCGCACTCCCCGGACTCTGGTGCCACAACTTCCGTCCCACCGCGGGCCCTTCGCCCGCAGGGCGCAGATCCGCCCAGGGGTGCATCTCGTACCCCGTGGACATGCGGATCTTCCGGTCCTGCGCCGGGTCGCGGGCCGCGGAACCCGCGGGCGCCGGGCGTCCCTCCGACCCGGCGAGCCGGGCCCGTGCCGGGCCGTCACCGTCGGCCGGCGAGCCGTCGGCGGGGCCCGGCGCCCCGGCCAGCCGGGCCGCGACCTCCTCGAGCCCGCCCTCGGCGCGCAGCTGGACCAGCTCGGCGAGGTTCCAGGCGGCGGACCCCACCACGCTCAGGCTGCGCGGCCCGCGCCGCTGCACCACGCCCCGCACCAGCAGCAGCCAGGAGTGGAAGACGGTGTGGGCGCAGGCGTCGTGCGAGTCGTCGAAGAAGGCGAGGTCGACCAGGCCCGTGCCGTCGTCCAGCGTGGAGAAGATGACCCGTTTGCCGGACCGGATCGGCGGCGTCTGGGTGGCCGCCTTGGCGCCCGCGACCAGCACGGTCTCCCCGTGCCGCGCCTCGCGCAGCCGCCGCGCCGACACCACGCCCAGCTCTTCGAGGAACTCCCGGTGGGCGTCCATCAGATTGCGTGAGGCGTCCATCGACAGCACGCCCAGCTCGGCGCTGAGCCGCTCGGCGTCGGACAGGTCGGGCAGTCCCGCCGGGGCGGTCTTCCGCCCTCCGGAGAGCGGCAGCTGGGCGCCGCCGGCGCCCCGGGCGGCCCGGTGCAGCTCGGTCAGGTGCAGTTGCAGATCACGCCGGTTGGCGCCGAAGGCGTCCAACGCGCCGACCTGGGCGAGCCGCTGGGCGATCGGCCTGCTGGGTCGGGCCCGCTCCCAGAAGTCCACCAGCGAGGCGTACGGCTGCCCGTCGGCGATCCGCGCCGCCTCGGCCTCGCTGATGCCGTGCACATCGGACAGGGCCAGCCGCAGCCCCCACACCTCGCCCCCCTGATCGGACACCAGTTCGATCCGATGGGCGACCCCGGACGCGTTCACATCCAGCGGCAGGACCGGCACCCCGCGCCGCCGCGCGTCCGCCAGCAGCAGCCGCTTGGGGTACATCCCCGGGTCGTGCGTGAGCAGCCCGGCGTAGAAGGCGGCCGGGTGATGCGCCTTCAGCCAGGCCGACTGATAGGTGGGCACGGCGAAGGCGACGGCGTGCGCCTTGCAGAAGCCGTACGACCCGAAGGCCTCGACGATCTCCCAGGTACGCCCGATGGTCTCGGCGTCGTACCCGTTCTGCGCCGCCCGCTGCGCGAACCACACCTTGATCCGCCCCTGCGACTCCGGGTCGGACAGCCCGCGCCGCACCCGGTCGGCCTCGCCGCGCCCGCACCGGGTCATGATGTCGACGATGTCGATGATCTGCTCGTGGAAGACGACGACCCCGTACGTCTCCTTCAGCGGCCCTTCCAGATCGGGATGCGGGTAACGCACCGGCGCCCGCCCGTGCCGCGCCTCGATGAACGGCCGCACCATGTCGGCGGCGACGGGCCCGGGCCGGAACAGCGAGATGTCGACCACCAGGTCCTGGAAGGTGGCGGGCTGCAGCCGCCCCACCAGATCCCGCTGCCCCGGCGACTCGATCTGGAAGCATCCGAGCGTCTCGGTGGACCGGATGAGCCGATACGTGGCCGGGTCGCCCTCCGGCACCGCGTCGACGTCGACCCGCTCCCCGATCACCCGCGCCACCTCGGCGACCGCGTGCGCCATCGCCGACTGCATCCGCACCCCGAGCACGTCCAGCTTGAGCAGCCCGAGCTCCTCCACGTCGTCCTTGTCGAACTGCGACATCGGGAAGCCCTCACCGCTGGTGGGCATCACCGGCGTACGCGCGAGCAGGGAGGCGTCGGACAGCAGCACCCCGCACGGGTGCATGGCCACCCCGCGCGGCAGGGCGTCCAGCGCCTCGACCAGCTCCCACAGCTTCCCGTACTTCTCCCGCTCCGCCGCGAGCGAGCGCAGCTCGGGCAGCTCGTCGAGGGCCGCCCGGGCGTCCCGGGCCCGGATGTGCGGAAAGGACTTGGCGATCCGGTCGATCTCGGCGGGGTCCATGGACAGCGCGGCCCCCACGTCCCGGATCGCGTGCCGCACCCGGTACGTCTCGGGCATGGCGACCGTGGCGACCCGCTCGGTGCCGAACCGGTCGATGATCGCGCGGTACACCTCCAGCCGGCGGGCGGACTCCACGTCGATGTCGATGTCGGGCAGGACGACCCGTTCCTTGGACAGGAAGCGCTCCATCAGCAGCCGGTGCTCGACCGGATCGGCATGGGCGATCCCCAGCAGATGATTGACGAGGGACCCCGCGCCCGACCCCCGGGCGGCGACGCGGATCCCCATCCGCCGCACGTCGTCGACGACCTGAGCGACCGTCAGGAAATAGGACGCGAACCCGTGGTGGGCGATGATGTCCAGCTCATGGTGCATCCGCTCCCAGTAACCGGACCGCCCCCCATACCCCAGCCGCAGCATCCCCGCGACGGCCCGCGAGGCGAGCGCCCGCTGCGCACCGCGCCGCCCGGCGCCCACCAGATGGGCCTCGGGGAACCGCACCGTCCCGATCCCCAGATCGTCCTCGGGGTCGACCCGGCACTCGGCGGCGGTGGCCAGGGTCTGCTCCAGCAGCCGATGGGCGGTCTCCCGCCGGTAGCCGGCGGCCTCGACCACCCGCTCGGCGACCCGCAGCATGTCCCCGGCGCCCTTCAGCCAGGCCTCACCGGAATCCAGCTCCCCGGTGATGGGCATCAGCCGCCGCGCGGCGTCCAGCACATCGGCGACCGGCCCCGTCCCCGGATCGGCGTACCGCACGGCGTTGCTGAGCACGGGCCGTACCCCCTGCTCCGCGGCGAACCCGACCGTGCGGGCGGCGAGCCGCAGCGACCCCGGGCCGGTGCCCTCCCGGCCGTGCCAGACGGCCTCGAGGCGCAGCGCGTCGCCGTAGACCTCACGCCACGGATCCAGCAGCCGCGCGGCCCGGTCCGGCCGCCCCGCGGCGAGCGCCCGCCCCACGTCGGACCCGGGCCCGAGCAGCACGACGAGCCCGTCCCCGCGGTTGTCGTCCCAGCTCAGCAGCGGCGTGTCACCGTCCCCGCCATGCGCCGCCGTGACGATCCGGCACAGGTCGGCCCACCCGCGAGCCCCGTCCCGCGCCAGAAAGGTGACCCGCGGAGCCGACTCGTCCACGAACGCCCCGCCCCGCACAGGGGTACGGCGCCTGCCTCCACCGGGGCCGCCCTCGCGCGGGCGCACGGCGAGATCGACGCCGAACAGGGGACGGACCCCCGCCCCGGCGCAGGCCTTGGTGAAGCGCACCGCCCCGGCGACGGTGTCACGGTCGGTGAGCGCGAGGGCGTCCATGCCCCGCTCGGAGGCGCGCTCGGCCAGGCGCTCCGGGTGCGAGGCCCCGTACCGCAGGGAGAACCCGGAGACGGTGTGCAGATGCGCAAAGCCCGGCACACACACCTCCTCGAACATCAGTTCCAACACGACCACCATACCCCCATCCCCGAACACTTGTACGACATCCGTTCGGCCGTGTCCCACCTGCGCAAACGCCGTCCCGCCGAAACGGTGGACCCATGACGCAGACCACCGACGCCGACACACCCCGTAGCCCCTCCGGAGCCTCCTTCCTCACCGAGGTGAAGGACGCCGTCACCCCCCGGGCCACCCTGTTGGTGATCGCCGTGATCGCCCTCCAGCTCCTCTTCATCGCCTCCTATGTGGGAGCCCTGCACAACCCCCGGCCCAGGGACGTCCCCTTCGGCGTGGTGGCACCCCCCGCAGTGGCCGGCCAGGCGGTGACCCGTCTCGGCAACCTCCCCGGCTCCCCCCTGGACCCCCGGGCGCTGCCCGACGCGGCGACCGCCCGCCGCCAGATCGAGAACCGGGACATCGACGGCGCCCTGGTGGTCGACCCGTCCGGCAGCACCGACACCCTCCTGGTCGCCTCCGGCGGCGGCAGGGTCCTCGCCACGGTGCTGGAAAACCTGACGACCGCCCTGGAGGCGTCGCAGCAGCGCGCGATCCGCACGGTCGACGTGGCCCCGGCATCCCGCACGGACTTCAACGGTCTGACGTCCTTCTACCTGGTCGTCGGCTGGTGCGTGGGCGGCTACCTGTGCGCCTCGATCCTGGCCATCAGCACCGGCGCCCGCCCCGCGAACCCGCGCCGCGCGGTGATCCGCCTGGCCGCCATGGCCCTGGTGGCCGTCACCGGCGGCCTCGGCGGCCTCGGCGGCGCGATCATCGTCGGCCCGATCCTGGACGCCCTCCCCGGCAGCGTGCCGGCCCTGTGGGGCCTCGGCGCGCTGATCACCTTCGCGGTGGGCGCGGCGACGCTGGCCCTCCAGGGCCTCTTCGGCATCGTGGGCATCGGCCTGGCCATCCTGCTGGTGGTGATCGCCGGCAACCCGAGCGCGGGCGGCGCCTTCCCGCTGCCGCTCCTGCCCCCGTTCTGGCAGGCGATCGGCCCCGCCCTCCCACCGGGCGCCGGCACCTGGGCAGCGCGCTCGATCGCGTACTTCAAGAGCAACGCCATGACCACGGCCCTCCTGACCCTGGGCGCCTGGGCCCTGGCAGGCATCGTGATCACCCTCGTCGCCGCGCGAGCACGCCATGCCCGACCGACGAAGGCCCCCAGCACCTGACCGACCGAACGCGCCGCGGATCGAGCACCCGCCACGACGGCGCCGCACCCGCGTACGGCGGGAAGGGGACGGGGTGGGGGGTGTCCGCCCGCAGCGTCCGGCACCGACCAACAGCGAGCGCGTCGGAAACAGCCGGCCGGACCGAGGACGGACACCCCCCACCCCGGCCCCGACTCACAAACCGGCCGCAGGCGCGACAGCAACCGGCCACCGAACAGCAACGGGCCGCCGCAGGCACAAAAGGGGCGCGGGGAACTGCGCGACCAGCCACCACGCACCCGCACCCGAAAGACGACCCAGCGCCGCAGGCCCCCGCACGCAACCACGCACGGGGGCCCGGATCCTCAAACGAACGTCAGCGCGAGCGCCTCAGTACACATGCACCCCATACGCACTGAGCGCCTCCGTCACCGGCTGGAAGAACGTCGTCCCACCGGAGGTGCAGTCACCGCTGCCCCCGGAGGTCAGCCCGTACGCCACCCCGCTGTTGGAGTACAGCGGCCCGCCGGAGTCGCCGGGTTCGGCGCACACCGTGGTCTGGATGAGGCCGTAGACGACGTCACCGCCCCCGTAGTTGACGGTCGCGTTGAGCGCGGTGACCCGGCCGCTGTGAATGCCCGTGGTCGACCCGCGCCGGTAGACGGTCGTACCGACCGACGGCGTGGCCGCGCTCGTGATGTCCACGCTGCCCACGGTGCCCGACTTGGTCACCGAGGAGTTCGTGTAGCGCACGATGCCGTAGTCGTTGCCGGGGAACGACGACCCGGCGGTGGAGCCGAGCGTGGTCGAGTGGGAGGAGTTCGTCCACCAGGTGCCCGCGCCGTCGGTGCAGTGACCGGCGGTCAGGAAGTAGTAGTTGCCGCTGGAGTCCTGGACGTTGAAGCCCAGCGAGCAGCGCCAGCTGCTCGCGTAGATGGCGTCGCCGCCGGAGATCAGCTTGTTGAACTTGCCCGGGGTGCGCTTGATGGTGAGAGCCCCGGAGTTCGCCCCGGCCTGCTCCTTGATCCTGGCTATCTCGGTCTGCGTCACCGTGCTGTCGGCGGTGACGACGACACGGTGGTTCTTGCTGTCGACGGCCCAGGCGGTACCCGGGATGTCGGCCTTCAGCACCGAGTCGCTCGCCTTGGTCAGCTGCGCCGCGCTGAAGGTGGTCGGGGCGTCGGACGCGTTCGCGCTGGGGATCGCGATCGCGGCGGCGGCCACGAGTCCGGTGGAGACGGCGATCAGCCGGGTCCGTCTCGAAAGGCCGCTGCGGGGAGTGGTGCGCTTGATCCTCACGTGTCGTTCCCTCCAGGGAAGTCGGGGGCCCGCGTGGGGTCGGGGCCCGTGAGGCGCAGCCAGGGGCCCGGACGCCCGGATTCCGGGCTTTCACATGCCCCTGACAAGCGCTGAAGGGGAGTATTCGGCCGAACGGCCGGTAGGCGCAAGGGCGCCTTTCGGCCGTCACGTTTTGAACCACCTTTACCCAACGACCGGCTCCACCCGGCCTCGAACCAGACTCAACCGGCCCGGACTCGAACGAGGCTCAACCGCACCCGCCTTGAGCCAGGCTCGACCACCCCGGCCTCGAACCGGGCTCAACCGGCCCGGCCTTGAACCAGGCTCAACGCCCCGGACCCGAACCAGGCTCGACCACCCCGGCGTCAGACGGGGTCCGGCTCGGCCGCCACGTTCCGCTCCCCCGCCTCGACGGCGACGCCGAGCGTGTTCCCCGGCGGCGGGAAGGGGCAGAGGAAGTGGTCCGCCAAGGCGCACGGCGGCAGCTGGGCCCGGTTGAGGTCCACGACCGTCCGCCCCTCGGCGTCGGGCGCCGCCGTGTACAGGAAGCGGAAACGGAAGCTGCTCACCCCGCTGGTGGCGTCGGCGAACACCGCCCACAGCGTCCCGTCGTCCTGCACGGACACCTTCAGCGTCAGCTCCCGCCCGTCGAAGGTGAAGGCCAGCTCACCCCCCAGCCCGAGCCCCCGCTCACGCCCGTCGGCGTTCTCGACCCGCACGGTGCGGCTCTCGCCGTACGCCGTGAACCGCCCCGGTACGACGAAGCGCGGATCGTGGGGCGTGGCGTCGATGCCGCTGAACCGCCGGCGCGCCCCGGCGCCGGGATCGAAGTCCCGTATCCCCCAGGCCCCTTCCCGCACCAGTACCACCAGCCGCCGCTCGCCGTGTCCGATCCGCGCGTCGGCGACGGCCCCCGAGTCGGCACCGAGCCGCACCTCCCCACTGACCGGCTCCCCGTCCAGCGTCAGCCCGTCCCCGGCGCCGGCGGTGAGCACGACCCCGTCCTCCCGCACGGCCCACCGCCCGGGGATGTCCGGAAGTCGCCCCTCCGGATGGTCCTCCAGCCAATGCGTCCCGGCGAGCGCGAGCGGCCCGTAGGGCGCCGACACGCTCTCGACGCGGCGCTCGTGCCACCGCTTCCACTCCTCCACCGCGTCCGGCGGCACCTGATCCGTCATGTCCTCATCCCTTTCCTGCCGGGGCCCTGAGCCCCAGATGCGAGCGCAGCGTCGCGCCGTCGTACTCCGTACGGAACGCGCCACGCTCCTGCAGCAGCGGCACGACCTGGTCCACGAACTCCTCTAGGCCGGCGGCGTCGAGAAGGAACCCGTCGGCGGCCCCCTCCCGCACGAACGCGTCGAGCTCTGCGGCAACCCTCCGCGCACCCGAAGCCGACCCGCCGACGACACCGAAACCGACACCGACACCGCCGCCGTCTCCAGCGACGCCCACACCGGCCAGAACCCTCAACTCCCCCGCCTCCCGCCCGTACCGCGCCAACCGTCCCTTGACGTCGGCGTACCGGGCCCGCCCGGCCGCCACCGAGCCGTACGGCGTGACGAGGACGTCGGCACGCGCTGCGGCGAGCTCCCGCCGCTCCTCTCCCTCCCCCGCGAGGATCAGGACGGGCCGCCCCTGCGGGGAGGGCGGCACGGCGAAGTCCGCTTCCCAGACCTCGCGCACCGTGTCCACGCAGGGCGCCCCACCGGACACCACGTGCCAGCCGGCCCGTCCCCCGCTGAGGCCTCCAGCGTGGCGAGGCGGCGGACGAGTTCGAAGGGCGGCACGCCGGCCGCGTGGACCGCGGCGGCCAGCCCGGTGTGCGCGGTGACGGCCGCGAGCGCGCCGAGCACCGTCACCGCCTCCCTCTCCGCCGCCACCAGTACGAAGTCGAACAGTCCCCGCTCAGCGATCCGCGCGAGACGCTCCAGCGCCGCGAACCCGCCGTGGCCCCCAACGCCGTCCAGACGTACGGCAAGATGCATCCGCCGGCTCATCCCGGGCTCCCGGCGAAGCTCACGGCCCGCGCGAGCCCCAGGTGTTCGCGCAGCGTCCCGCCCGGATAGAAGGTGCGGAACAGCCCCCGGTGCTGCAGCACCGCGACCGTGCCGTTGACCAGCCGTTCCAGGTCCCGGCGCGGCTCGACCGGCACGAGGTGGAAGCCGTCGACGGCCCCTTCGGCATGCCAGACCGCGATCAGCTCGGCGAGGTCGACGGGGCCGCCCCGGTACAGCGGGCCCTGAGCGGTGAGCCGGGGTCCGCCGCCCCCGTGGCCGGGCTCGGCGGCACGTTCGCCCTCGCCGAGGTCGATCCGCAGGCTCGCCAGCACCCGCAGCTCGCGAGGGTCACGGCCGTACTCCGTGGCGCGCGCGGCCAGTTCACCGCGCAGGTCGGCGGCCTGCGCCGCGCCGGCCGCCCGTACCAGGGCCACGTCGGCGTCCCGGGCGGCCACGTACCGGGCCTGCCGGTCGGTGACGTCGACGAGGTGCACGGAGCCCCCCGGCGAACGGCCCGGCGCGCCCGTGTCCCGGGCGAGCCGGCCGGCCCGGCCGCCGCTGACCCGGTCGAGGACCGCGACGGCGGCCGCCTCGCCGCCGGGGTCGGTCACCGCCGGGACCAGGCCGATACGGCTGGTCTCCGGCGCGACGCGGGCCAGGACCCCCGCCGTGTCGAGGCCGGGTCCGGCGAAATGGCCGTCCACGGTCACGAAGTCCAACCCGCCGCGTTCGGCGAGGCGCGCCAGCTCGACGTAGGCACCGGCGTCGTACGCCCCCGGCTGGTCGATCGCGGCGCCGAGATGCAGCAGCCCGCCCATGTCGGAACTCTCCTCCCCGCGTCCGCCTCACAGCACCTTCGACAGGAACGTCCGCGTGCGCTCGTGCCGTGGGGCGTCCAGTACCTCGCCCGGCGGGCCCTGCTCGACGATGCGGCCGTCGGCCATGAAGACGACGGTGTCGGCGACCTCGCGGGCGAAGCCGATCTCGTGGGTGACGACGATCATCGTCGTGCCCTGGTGGGCCAGGTCCTTGATGACGTCGAGGACCTCGCCGACCAGCTCGGGGTCGAGCGCGGACGTCGGCTCGTCGAACAGCAGCAGCCGCGGCTCCAGGGCGAGGGCGCGCGCGATGGCGACGCGCTGCTGCTGGCCGCCGGAGAGCTGGCGCGGGTAGGCGTCGGCCTTGTCGGCGAGCCCGACCCGGTCGAGCAGCCGGCGGGCCGCCCGCTCGGCCTCCTGCCTTGGGCGCTTGAGGGCGGCGACCGGTGCCTCGGTGACGTTCTCCAGGACGGTCAGGTGCGGGAAGAGGTTGAAGTTCTGGAAGACGAAACCGATCCTGGTGCGCTGTTTGAGGATCTCGCGCTCGGGCAGCTCGTGCAGCCGGTCGCCGGAGCGGCGGTAACCGATGAGCGCGCCGTCGACGCTGATCGCGCCCCGGTCGACCTTCTCCAGGTGGTTGATGGTGCGCAGCAGCGTGGACTTGCCGGAGCCGGAGGGCCCGAGGACGACGGTGACCTCGCCGGTGCGCACTTGCAGGTCGATGCCGTCGAGCACCTTCAGCGGGCCGAAGCTCTTGTGGACGGACTGGATGTCGACCATGACGCTCATGGGGATTCCTTCGGTGTCGGAAGTCGAAAAAGGGTCAGGCGGCCGCGCGCCGGGCGAGTGACCGCAGGAAGGCCAGCGCGGAGCGTGCGGTGGCGTCGTTCTGCCGGAACGCCGGCCCGCCGGTGCGGGGCCGGGTGAACGCGCCGGAGGAGCGGGCGTCGGTGTGCGGGCCGAGCGCGAAGCGGCGCGGGTGGGGCCGCCCGGCGCGGTCGAGGATCCGCCCGTCGGCGGGGTCGACGCGCAGCAGTCCGTCCGTGGTCTCGGCGGCGCCGTCGGCGTGCAGGCCGCGCAGCAGCGGATCGCGGCTGTGCCGGACGGTCGGTGCGGGCAGCCGCGCCTCGACCAGCGCCCGCGCCTCGATCCGCAGGCCCGGCACGGTGGGACTGGAGGCGCGGAACACCCCGTCCTCGGCGGTGACGGTCATGTCGGCGCCGACGAACCGGACGATCCCGGCGCGGGACAGCGCGAGCAGCTGCCGCAGCCGGGGCCCGGGCGGGCCGGAGGCGAGGTGGCTGAAGAAGCCGTGCCACCAGGGCCCGACGTCGCCGAGCCGCACGAGCTGCCCGTACACCGAGAGCAGGGCGTAGAAGACGGCCAGGTCCGGGCTGTGCGCCGGGTCGTGGCGGCGCCGCAGATCCTCCTCCACGTACGCCCGCAGCCCTTCCTGGAGGGCTTCGTGCGAGGCGTACCGCACGCCGTCCAGCGGCCGGTCGAGGGCGGTCAGGTCGAGCCGGTCGCGCACGTCGGGCACGGCCGCGGCGACCAGGGCGTCCAGGTCGGCGTCGTCGGCCGCGGCGTACTTCTCCTCGAAGACGGCCCAGGACACGGCGGTGCGCTCGGGATGGACGGTGAACAGGCGGTGGTAGTGGGCGAATCCGAGTTCCTTCGCCACCAGGGGCCATATGTCGCGCCGGAAGTCGTGGCCGCCCGGCCGGGCCCGCAGCTCGTCGATCTGCGCGGGCCCGAGGAAGCGCGGCAGCGGCGGCCGCTCGCCGGTGAGGTCGTAGCCGATCTTCGCGTGGTAGGGCACGCCGCGCCGCGATCCGACGTACAGCACCGGTTCGCGGCCGGACGGGAGGTAGGTGTCGCCGTCGTAGCGGCCGCCGCGGCCCTCGGTGAGCAGCACCATCAGGTCGACGAAGGCGAGTCCGAAGCCGCGTACCAGGACCCTCTCGCCGGGCGCGAGGGCGGACAGGTCGCTGTCGGCGGTGTAGTCCGGCGGCAGGTGCACCAGACCGTGCCGGCGGGCGTGGGCGGTCAACGCGCGCTGCTCGTCGTCGTGTTCGGCGTCGAGATGTCCGAGGGTGAGCACGACCAGGTCGGCGAGGAGGGGCCGGGGGCGGCCCTCCAGCCACACCTGCTGGCGGCCCTCGCGGGGTCCGCTCACGCGCAGGGCGCGGCGGGGGTGGTGGTGGACGGTGATCCCGGGGGGCAGTGCGGCAAGGGCCTGCTCGTGCACCCAGCTCAGGTAGGCGCCCTGCAGTTGCCGGTCGGCGAAGGTGCGGCCGTCGACGCCGGCCCATTCGTGCAGGGTGGGGCCGGGGCGCACAGGGCCGGCCATGTCCACGGTGTCGTCGGTGAACATGGTGATGTCCGCGGCGTGGGAGTTCATCCACAGCAGGGGCGACTGGGCGGTGCGCCAGACGCGTCCGGCGCCCGGCGGGTGCGGGTCGACGAGATGGATGTCCAGTCCCGAACCGGCGTACAGCTCGGGGGCGTTGGCGGCGATCCGTTCGATGACGCCGGTGCCCCGCGGTCCCGCGCCGACGATGACCAGGGTGGGCCTCATCGCCGCGGCTCCGACCCGCGCGCGTAGCGCTTCTCGACGAACGTCTGACCGATGCCGAGCAGCGAGGTGACGACGGTGTACCAGAGGGTGGCGACCATCAGCAGCGGGATCACCTGGTAGGTGCGGTGGTAGATCAACTGTGCGGAGAACAGCAGGTCGTTGACGGCGATGACGCTGACGATGGAGGTGCCCTTGAGGGTGCCGATCAGCATGTTCCCGGCCGGCGGCACGATGGAGCGCATCGCCTGCGGCAGCACGATCCGCCACCAGCGGCGCCGGCGGCTCAGGCCGAGCGCCTGCGCCGCCTCGATCTGCCCGCGGTCGACGGAGAGGATGCCGCCGCGCACCACTTCGGCGGCGTACGCGGCCTCGTGCAGGGTCAGGCCGATGACGGCGACGGCGACCGGGCTGAGCAGGTCGACCGTCCGCACGCCGAGGATCTGCGGGTACAGCGCCCCGATGTTGAACCACAGCAGCAGCTGCACCAGGATCGGGATGGACCTCAGCAGCCAGACGTATCCCCAGCTCACCGCGCGCAGTACGGGGTTGGCGGACAGCCGGGCGGCGGCGAGCAGGGTGCCGAGCGCGAAGCCGAGCGCCATCACGACGGCGGTCAGCCACAGGGTGAGCCACAGGCCGCGCAGCACGGACGCGGTGGTGAAGTACTCGGCCACGACGTCCCATTGGAAGGCGTCGTTGCGGGCGACGGAGGTGAGCGCGAGGGCGAGCAGGGCGAGGACGACGACGGCGGCCGCCCACTGGCCGTAGCGGCGCCGGGGCACGATCGTCGGGGTGTCGGCCGTTTCGGGTATGCCGGGTGCCGCGGGCACTGTGGCGAGGGTGTCGGAAGACATGCGAAGGCTCCGTGACCAGATAGGTCGAACACGGGTGGTGCCTTCACACGGGACACGCCGAGCGGCGCGGTACGGCCGAGCCCCTCAGCAGGGCCGTCGCACGACTGTACGGGTCCATTTCCCCTCGCTGTCAAGGGTGTCCACACTATGAGCCGTACGTCTCAGGTCGGTTGACGCGGAACCGGGGACCTGTTCCACTTGGCCCATGCATCCGCAGTGGCTGGTCTCGCGCTCCCACATCGACTTCGGTCGCGTGTGGTCCTCTTCCTGTTGAGCTGACCCCCTGCGCGTCCCGCTGCCCTGATCCGGCGGGCGCACTTTCGCGTTTCTCCCCGCGCTTCTCTCCGCGTTCCTCTCCGCATGCCTTCACACGCACACCCCTCCCCTCGCGCCTTTCAACGCCCCTTCTGCTGCTCACAGGAGACCGCCCACCATGCGTACGTCCACGCGTACCCGCTTGAGGCATTTCGCCCCGTTCGCCCTGATCACGTCGGCTGCTCTGCTCCTCAGCGCGTGCGGTTCCGGCTCCGCCGGCTCGGCGGACGCGGCCGGCGCGGCGGCGGCGGCCGACACGATCCCCACCACGGACGTCGTCTCGGGCGTCACCGAGGACCCCGCCCTGGCGAAGCTGCTGCCCGCCGGCGTCACCCGGCTCACGGTGGCGTTCAGCGTCAGCGGCAGACCGCCCGGCGTCACCTTCCTGGACGACGGCAAGACGCTGACCGGCCAGGACGTCGATTTCACCCGGGCCGTCGCCCGTGTGCTCGGCCTCGAACTCAAGGTCGAGCAGGCCGGGTTCGAGGCGATCCTGCCCGCGCTGGACAGCGGCAAGTACGACGTCGGCGCCAGCAACTTCGGGGTCACCGACGAACGCCGCAGGACCATCGACTTCGTCACCTACATCAACGACGGCCAGGGCTTCGCCGCCCGCAAGGACAGCGACCTGCCGAAGATCACCGACCTGACGCAGCTGTGCGGCCTGAACGTGGCGACCGGCGCGGGCACGACGTTCGAGGCCACGCTGGAGAAGAACAGGCAGCGCTGCACCGACGCCGGCAAGAAGCCCTACCGGGTGCAGACCTACGGCGAGGACAGCGCACTGTGGTCGTCGGTGCAGCAGGGCCGCAGCGACGCGGTGATGTCCACCATCAACGGCCTGCGCTACGACGTCGCCCACCAGAGCGGCCTGAAGTTCCTGGGTGAGTACCACCGTCTCGACGTCGGCTTCGCCTTCAAGAAGGGCACCAAGCTCGCCCCCGCGTTCCGGGCGGCGGTGAACAAGCTGATCGCGGACGGCACCTACGAGGCGATCCTGAAGAAGTGGGGGACGACGGCGTCGGCCATCAGGAGCTCGCAGATCTCACCGCCGGAGGTGAAGTCCCCCTGACCTCCGCGGGCCGAGGAGGGCTCAGCACCCACCGCAGTCACAACAAGAACAGCATTCACAGCACTCGCAGCACTCGCAGGCCTCGCAGGCCTCGCAGCACGAGCAGTCGCAGCTCCCGCAGTCACCGCACCACCCCTGCCGCTTCTTGCGCGACCACGGCCCCTCGAACTCGTCGGCGCAGCACACCTTGCAGGTGCAGCACAGCCCCACGGCGGACGCACACCCGGCGAGGAACCCGCGCTTCTCGGGATACCGTCCGCAGGATTGCGCGTCGAACGCGCGAGTGACCGACGTCGGCAGTTCGTGCACGAGCAGCCGGTGCGCGAGCCGGGCGTCGGTGAACTCCACGTCGCGCAGCGCCAGCCGGATGCCGTGCACGGCGTCGTCGGCGAGCCGGCGGGCGTCGGTGAGGGAGGTCCCGGTGGCCGTCAGGGGGTTCCAGGCGCCCGACGCGGCGTCGGCGCTCTGGTCCTCGACCGCGTCCAGCAGGTGGGCGAGCCGCCCGAAGAGCCGGCCGGCCTCGGCGAGCGGCGCCGCGTTGCCGGGGCGGCCGGCCAGTACGGCGGTGTGCGCGAAGGCGGCCGCGGTGGCCGTCTCGGTGGGCTCGGTGACGGCCAGGATCGGCGTGCCGGGCCCGGCCAGCGCTTCCAGCCCGGTCTGCCGGTCGACGGCGTCGACGAGGACGGCGGTGTCGAAACCGACGGCGGCACCTCCCCGTTCCCCCGCCCGGGCCCACCCCTCGGCGACCCGGCGGGCGGCGAGCGCCACGGGCCGCCGGGCCAGCAGCCCGTCACGGTCGGCGACATGGTCGTGCACCTTGGCGGAGGCGAGCACCAGCGACACCGCGGCGGCCAGCCGGGCGCCCTCGCCCTGGGCGACGGAGGCGGTCCGCATGCCGCGCAGCGGACAGGGTCCGGCCGTACGCCATCCACCTGCCGTCTTCCCGGTCTGAGCCTCCGTCAGAACCGATATGAGCAGTCCGTCATAGTTCGTCACGATTCGGGCGAACTGTCCGTGATCCTTGCGCAGCGCGAGACACAGTCCGCACAGATGGGCCATCCACTGGGCACCCAGTGCCTCACCGAGCCGATGCCGGCAGGGCCTGACGATTCCGAACACCACGCGCCCCCGTTCACCCGTACGCCCCGCCCGTCACCCGGACGCCGGGAAGAATCATATTTCACTCACAGTCAGCAGCCGTTTGAGGCACGACCCTTGGGACACCCGGGCTCTCGACGGATCGGCTGTGCACCAGTACCGTCACAAACCCCCCGCACGGCGTCTATCCGCTTGGCGCGACATCCGCATCATGGACGAGCATGGGGAATGCGGAAGGCAAGACAGGCCGCTGTGAGAGGAGGCGTCCATGGGATCGGTGCGCAAGGCGAGTGCGTGGCTCGGCCTCGTCGACGACAACGATGACGAGCGCTACTACGACGACGACTACACCGAGGGGACCGAGTCAGGGGACGCCTGGGTCACCGACCCCCGGGTGAAGGTGGCAACGGACACGGCCGAGGACAAGGGCCGCCGGATCGGAACGGTGACCCCGGACAGCTTCCGGGACGCCCGCGCGATCGGCGAGCTGTTCCGCGAAGGGGTGCCGGTCATCATGAACCTCACGGCCATGGAGCCCGGCGACGCCAAGCGCGTGGTGGACTTCGCGGCGGGGCTCATCTTCGGGCTGCGCGGCTCGATCGACCGGATCTCCACGCGCGTGTTCCTGCTGTCCCCGGCCGACACGGAGATCATCTGCGGCGAGCCCGCCGCACACCGTTCGGACGGTTTCTTCAACCAGAGCTGAGGCGGGGCCGCTCACCGGCCCCGCCCTGCTCGGGGTCCGTCACCGGAACGCGTCGAGTCCGGTGAGCGCCTTGCCCAGCACCAGCTGGTGCATCTCGACGGTGCCCTCATAGGTGAGCACCGACTCCAGGTTGGTCGCGTGCCGCATCACGGGGTACTCCAGCGAGATCCCGTTCGCGCCGAGGATGGTGCGCGCGGTACGGCAGATCTCGATCGCTTCCCGTACGTTGTTGAGCTTGCCGAAGCTGACCTGCTCGGGACGCAGGCGGCCGGCGTCCATGCGCCGCCCGAGGTGATGGGCGAGCAGAATCCCCTTGTGCAGCTCGACCGCCATGTCGGCGAGCTTGGCCTGCGTGAGCTGGAAGCCGCCGATGGGCCGGCCGAACTGCTCGCGCGTCTTCGCGTACTCCAGCGCGGCCTCGAACGAGGACCGGGCCGCGCCCATGGCCCCCCACACGATTCCGTAGCGGGCGTGGGACAGACAGCTCAGCGGTGCGCGCAGCCCGGCGACCTCCGGCAGCACGGCGTCCGCGGGCAGCCGTACGTCGTCCAGCACCAGCTCGCTGGTGACGCTCGCCCGCAGCGACCACTTGTGCTTGATCTCCGGGGCGGAGAAACCGGCGGTGTCGGTGGGCACGACGAACCCGCGGATGCCGTCCTCGGTCTGCGCCCATACGACGGCCACACCGGCGACGGAGCCGTTGGTGATCCACATCTTGCGCCCGTTGAGCACCCAGTCCGTGCCGTCGCGCTTGGCGTGGGTGCGCATGGAGGCGGGGTCGGACCCGTGGTCGGGCTCGGTCAGCCCGAAGCAGCCGATGACCTCACCGGCGGCCATGCGCGGCAGCCAGGTCTGCTTGTGCTCCTCGCTGCCGAAGCGGTGGATGGCGTACATGGCGAGCGAGCCCTGCACCGAGACCAGGGACCGGATGCCGGAGTCGGCGGCCTCCAGCTCCAGGCAGGCGAGGCCGTACTGGACGGCGGAGGCGCCGGCGCAGCCGTAGCCGTCGAGGGACATGCCGAGCGCGCCGATGGCGCCGAGTTCCCTCGCCAGCTCGCGGATGCCGGGCAGCTCCCCCTTCTCGTACCACTCGGCGATGTGCGGCAGGACGCGGTCCGCCGCCCAGCTGCGGACAGTGTCCCTGATGGCCAGGTCCTCGGGCTGAAGAAGGTCGTCGATCCCCAGGGGATCGGTGGGGTCAAAGGACATGGCACATCCTCCGGCGACGGCGAAAACTAGCACCGCTAGTTACGATTGGTGCCGCTGACGTTACGACGAGGTGTGCCCCACGTCCAGTCCCACGGGTGTCCGTCGTCCCACGTCCCGTCCCCCAGGTGTCCGTCGCCGCACGTCCAGTCCCGGGGGTCCCGCCCGTCCGGGTGTCCCGCACGTCCACCCCGGGAGTCCCGCCCGTCCGGGTGTCCCGCACGTCCATCCGGGGTGCGGGTCCTCGCGGCGTCACGCCGAGACGCGTGACCTCTCCGCCTCGCGGGGCGCCGGCAGCTCCACCGGGTCCGGCTCGCCGCACTGCATCACCCGCGGCAGCCGCAGCGCCATCACCGCGCCCAGCAGCAACAGGCCCGCGCTCACCAGCAGCGTCACATGCAGCCCGTGGACGAACGACGCCCGCGCCGCCGCACGCAGCGCCTCGCCGGCCGTCCCGCCGAGCCGGCCGGCGACGTCGTAGGCCTCGCCGAGCGAGTGCCCGGCCGCCCCGGAGGCCGACCTCGGCACGCCCGGCACGTCCGCGAGACCGGGCGTGTAGGCCGCGTTCATCACGCTGCCCAGCAGTGCGATCCCCATCCCGGCTCCCAGCTGGTACGACGTCTCACCGATCGCCGCCGCGCCGCCCGACTGCTCGGCCGGCGCCTCGCTCAGCATCGACTCGTACGCCCCGAAGAGCGTCGTCTCCAGTCCGAAGCCGAGCAGCACGAAGCTCGCCAGCAGCAGGGGGACGTTGTCGGCCGCGCCCATCGCCGTCAGCGTCACCACGGCGACGGCGGTCAGGCAGAACCCGGCGCACACCATCCGGCGCGGCCCGAACCGGCGCAGCATCCGCGCCCCGAGCAGCCCGGCCGCCATCGCCGCGAACGTCAGCGGCAGCAGCCGCAGCCCGGTCTCCAGCGGCGACAGGCCGAGCACCAGCTGCAGATACTGCGCCGCGATCAGCTCGAGGCCGACCAGGGCGAGCATCGCCAGCACGATGCACCCCACGGAGGTGCTGAACGCCGGCCGGGCGAACATCCGCAGGTCCACCAGCGGATGGCGGCGCCGCCGCTGCCGGCGTACGAAGAGAACCAGCAGGACCGCGCCCGCGATCAGCGGCAGCACCGTCAGGGCGCTGCCCGCGGGCTCGCCGCCGCCCAGCCGCTTGACGCCGAACACCGCGCCGAACAGGCCGGCCGCGGCCATCAGGGCGCCGACGACGTCCCAGGGGCCCTCGCCCCCTCCGGTCGACTCGGGCAGCAGCAGCCGGCCCACCGGCAGGCTGATCAGCATCAGCGGGATGTTGACGAGGAAGACCGACCCCCACCAGAAGTGCTCCAGCAGGAAGCCGCCGAGCAGCGGGCCGACGGCCGCGCCGACCGCGGCGACCGCGCTCCACACGCCGATCGCCAGAGCCCGCTCGCGCCGGTCGGGGAAGACCTGCCGCAGGATGGACAGCGTCGCGGGCATGATCATCGCGCCGCCCACTCCGAGGAGCGCCCGCGCCAGGATCAGCACCTGCGCGTTCGGCGCGAAGGCCGCGAGCGCCGAGGCGACGCCGAAGAGGCCGTAGCCGAGCAGCAGGACGCGTCTGCGGCCGATCTTGTCGCCGAGCGTGCCGAACAGGATCAGCAGCGAGGCGCAGACGAGGGGGTAGGTGTCGACGATCCAGAGCAGCTCGATGGCGCCGGGCCTGAGGTCCTCGGTGACGGCGGGCACCGCCACGTGCAGCACGGTGGCGTCGACGGCGACGAGCAGCAGGCTGGCGCACAGGACGACGAGAACGACCCAGCGGTTGGCACCGGCCCCGGCCGCCCGACGGCGCAGCGCGGCGGCCGTGGTCGTCCCGGACATGTACGTACCTCCCAGATGAACCTCACGACCGGCGGGCTCGCGGGGGCGGGGACTCCCCCGCGACTCGGCCGGAGAGAAGCGGTCGTCTCCGGCCCACGCAGCGAACGCGAGTGATTCGTCAGCGTACGCGCATTCGCTCGCCGCTCGCGTGGCGGAGGTCTCACCGGTTCCGGTGAACCCGTGTGGCGTACGCCACTCCCCCGGCCGGGTGCGAGGACCCGGCGCCGGCCGGGCGCGATCACCCTGCGACACGAGCGGGCGGCGAAATCCCGGCGGGCTCCCGGTGAACGCATTCGCACACGCCATAAAACAGGCTCCGGAATGATCAAAGGAATTGCAGGGCGCGACGTTGTCCGATTACGGATTCACAGGAATTAAACCCGCTGTTGAGAGGAATCCCACATCACATCGTCATCACAAAGCCGTGGATTCGCCGGGGTGGACAGCTCACCCGCTGTAACGTCGATTGAGTGCGTATCGAACCGAACCTCACCCGTCTGGACCGGGTGTTCACCAGACTGGACCGGGAGCCGGAACGACCGGCCCACATCGACGTACCGCGGATGACGCGGCACAGGGTCGTGCTGTTCGGCTCGACCCTGGCCTTCTACGCGGCGATCGTGTGGCTGGTCGTGACCACCTCGTGGCTGGTCCGGCTGGACTGGCAGGTCATGTTCTTCCGGCCCTACCAGCAGTGGGCGCAGATCCACTGGTTCGTCGACTACTACGTGGTGCTCGGCCAGCGCGGCCCCACCGCCGTGATGGTCGCCGCCTGGCTGGGCTGGCGCTCCTGGCGGCAGCACACCGTGCGCCCCCTGCTGACGCTGGGGGCGTCTCTGCTGTTGCTGAACATCACGGTGGGCGCGGCGAAGATCGGCATGGGCCGGCTCGGTCCGCACTACGCGACCGCGATCGGCTCCAACGAGATGGGGCTGGGCGGCGATATATTTCCCAGCGGCCACACCGCCAACGCCGTCGTGACCTGGGGAATCCTGGCCTATCTGGCCTCCACCCCGAGGGCCAGGCGCTGGCTGTCCGCCCTGTCGGCGATGACCGCGCTGGGCGTGGGCATGTCCACGGTCTACCTCGGTACGCACTGGCTGAGCGATGTGCTCCTCGGCTGGGCCGCGGGCCTGCTGGTCCTGCTCGCGCTGCCGTGGTGCGAGCCGCTGATCGCCCGCGCCGAGAACGGGCTCTTCGACCTGCGCGACCGCTGGCGCGCCCGCCACGCCGGTACGGCGCCTGCTCCGGCCGCCCCGGTCACGCCGCCGGTCCTGGTCCCCTCGCGTCCCCCGGCGCAGGACGAGGCGCCCGCGGGCCGCGCGGCGGCCGCCACGGCCCGCGCCGCGCGAGCGCCCGTCTACCTTGCTCCGGGCCCGCACACCACCCGCGCGGAACGCACCCCGGTCACCCCGGCCGGCAGCCGCCGCCCACCGCACGCGGACCGTGTCGCGCGCGGCACGAGCCCGGCGGCCCGGCCCACGGGCGGCTGAACGCCACCGCGGCGGGCCGGTACGCACACACCCCGCCGCGCGGACGAAGGCCCCGGTTCCGGACAGGAACCGGGGCCTTCGTCGTCTCTCGCGCAGGTCAGCCCTTCCAGGCGCGGGCCACTCGGCCGTCCCGGACCTCGAAGTTCAGCCGGCCCACGCGGTACTCCATGGTGATGACCGCCCCGGGCGGCAGGGAGCGAACCGTCGACCACCCGCGCTCTCGCGCGAGGCGCTCGGCCCGCTCGGCGTCGAGGCCGACGTAACCCTCGGGACTGTCCTGCGGCTCCCCCGACGGGGAGGGAATGGGTGCCATACCGCCACGCTAGGCGGTGTCACGCTTCTGTCACAAGATCACACCGTTGTGTTTGACCGCGTCCGGTCACAAAGGGAAGCGGTTACCGAGGCCGCGGCTGGGCCTTCCGGGTGTATTCGAACGCCATTCCCTCGGGTCGGATCGCGCCCTGCGGCAATCAGCCGGAAAGTGTCCCCGCGCAGCCCGCGGGCCGCGCTATTCCGAACCGATTTCCCGAATGCCGTACGCCTCGGCGCCCCATGGGAAATCCACGCTCCCCCCACACAATCTCCGTACGCCCCCGGTCGCGGGGCACCGCGGCGTGCGCGCCACGGCCTCGCGCGCAGCGCGCGTCGCGGGCCTGCGCCGGACCGGGACGTGACGGGCTGAGGACGGGCCTTCACTTCACCGCGCGGCCCGGGCCAGCGCCGCGTCGAGGCGGTCCCGAGCGGTCCTGATCGCGTCGATCAGCTCCACCGGCTCGACCACCTCGAAGGGCAGGCCGAGCATCATCACGTGGATCACCATCACGTCCAGGCTCGCGGCCCCGGTGCGCAGCAGGCAGGCGCCGGGGCCGTCCGGCTCCAGCGTCCCGGCGGACGGCGAGACCCGCTCGGCGGCCTCGGCGAGGGGCGCCAGCAGCCGGACGGTGGCGTGGGTGGCGTACGCGCGCGTGGAGACGCCCTTCGAGACGTACGCGGCGAGGTCGTCGGCGGGCGGGGTGCGCGGGGTGAAGCGGGGCCCGTGCGGCGGCCTGGGGGTGACGCGGTCGACGCGGAAGGTGCGCCAGTCGGCCCGCTCGACGTCCCAGGCGACCAGGTACCAGCGGCGCTCTGTGCACACCAGCCGGTGCGGTTCGACGGTACGGCGGCTGGTGGCGCCGTCGTGAGAGCGGTACTCGAAGCGCAGCCGCTCGGCGTCCCGGCACAGATGGGCCAGCTCCGTGAGCAGGGCCGGGTCGACGGGGTCCGTCGGCGGGCCGGGCCGCAGCATCGGCACGGTGAAGGCGTTCAGCGCGCTCACCCGGTGGCGCAGCCGGCCCGGCAGCACCTGCTCCAGCTTGGCCAGGGCCCGTACGGAGGTCTCGCCGATGCCCTCGATGCCCTGACCGGCGGCGGTGCGCAGTCCGACCGCGACGGCGACCGCCTCGTCGTCGTCCAGCAGCAGCGGCGGCAGTTCGGCGCCGGCGCCCAGCTGGTAGCCGCCGCCGGTGCCGGGGCTGGCGTTGACCGGGTAGCCCAGCTCGCGCAGCCGGTCGACGTCCCGGCGCACCGTGCGCGGGCTGACGCCGAGCCGTTCGGCGAGGTCCGGGCCGGACCAGTCCCGGTGGGCCTGGAGCAGGGACAGCAGGCGCAGCAGTCGTGCGGAGGTCTCCAGCATGGCGCCGAGTCTGCCAGGACTTGCGGACAGCCTGTGTCCGCGAGCGGGGGCTCGGGACGGGCGCGGGCGGTGCGGGCTCAGGGCGGCTGCGGGCGGTGCGGGTGCGGGGCGGGTGCGGACGGTGCGGGTGCGGGGCGGGTGCGGACGGTGCGGGTGCGGGGCGGGTGCGGACGGTGCGGGCTCAGGGTGTGTAGGGAAGCTGCGGCACCACGAAGCAGGTGCGGTTCATGTCGCCCTGTGTCACCCAGCCCTTGCCGTCCTGCCAGCGGGCCACCGACAGACAGGTGCGGCGATCCCGCGGCGGCTGCGGCAGCCGCGCGAACTCGACGGGGAGCAGCAGGCCGCGTGCGGTGTACCCGTCGCCGTGGCGGTTCATCCAGGCGTCCACGCACACGCGGGTGACGCCCTGCCGCGCGCAGGAGCGGGCCGCGTCGGTGAACCACATGGCCGCCGCCCAGCCCTCCAGCTGCCACTGGGAGTGCGTCGGCAGCCCTTCGGTGGCGTCCCGGAAGTCCCGTACCGCGCTGTCGCCGGTGTCCTGGTAGTTGCGGCTGGCGCCGGTCGCCCACAGGGCGTTGCGGCAGCGCGGGGCGTCCTTGTAGTCCTGCGGGACGGTGGAGGTCCAGTTCTGCACGTTGGTCACCTTCGCGGTGACGTGCGCGCCGACCTGGTCCATCGCCCGGCACAGCTGGGCGTTGCCGTGCGTGTCGATCGCGTCGAAGACCAGGTCGGCGCCCTGCTGTTTCAGGTCGGCGGCGACGGCGCGGAAATTGGGCAGCGCGAAGTCGACCTCCTCGGTGACCACCCTGTACCCCTCGGCCTTCAGCCCGCGCTCCACCAGCCGGGCGTAGGCGGCGGACGCCGACTGGTTGTACGACACGACCGCGGCCGTGCGGGCGCCGTGCTCGCGCTTGAAGTACCGGTAGACCTCCGTGCCGCCGTACAGCTTCCCGCCCCAGCCCGGCGTGCCGTCGCGCGGCGCGAGGCTGCCGTAGATGCCGTACAGATGCGGCCAGGTGTCGTAGGCGGCGCCGATGGGCTGTCCGCCGATGTCGGGCACGCGCGCGTGGGACACGCGCGGGGCGCCCGCGTAGTCCAGGGCGGTGGTGGCGACCAGGGCGACGACCTTGTCCTCGTCGATGAGCTGGTGCACGCACGCGTTGTTGCCGATGCCGCTGCCGCCGTCGTCGCACAGCCGCACCTCGACACGGTGCCCGGCGATGCCGCCGCGCGCGTCGAGCCGGTCGAAGAACGCCTTGGCGCCGTCGCGCGGCCCGGTGAAGGCGCCCGCGCCAACGGGACTGGTGGCACTCGTGACGATGCCGACCCGGATCGGCGCGCCGTGGCCCGGCGTGGACGTCGACGCGTGCGTGCCCTGTTCGAAGTCGCGCTCCGGCAGGCGGCTGCCGCAGGCCGCGCACAGGAGGAGCAGCAGCGCCGCGACGGCGGACCCGGCCGTGCGGCTAGCAGCCCGGGATCGCCGACGCGGACGCATTGCCGCTCAGCTTGACCAGCGCGCACAGCGTGCTGACGGAGACCTTCCAGGTGCCGTTCTGCTGGACAGAGATCCCGGCCGCGTTCGGCAGGGCGGTAGCGCCCTGGACGACGAGGTCGTACGTCACGGCCGCCCTGGTCGGCGACGTGAACGTCACCTTGGTCACCTTCGCCTGCGCCTGCCGGCCGCGCTGGTCGCTGCTGAAGGCCTGCAGGACCGGGGCCATGCGGTCGCCGTTCTCCAGGACGGCCTGCTTGTCCTTGAGCGGCGTCGTCGGGGCGAAGAACTTCTGCCAGTTCTGCTTGATCTCCTGCTGTGCCGCGGCCGGGTCCGCGGGTGCCATGGGTGCGGCGCTGGTCGTCTGCCGCGGGGAGGGCGTGGACGTGCCCCCGCCGCCGTTGTCACTGCACGCCGCGAGGGCCGGGGCGAGAATGAGAGCGAGGGCGGCCGCAAGCGCCGTTCCCCGTCCCGCCGCCCGTGGGCCGCGCCCGCCGAGTGCCGTCCCCCGCCTGAGGTCGCTTCCCAGAACCATCTGGCTCACCACCGGGTGTCGGTCCGGGCGAGGGGCGCCCGGTGCTTTCAGGGTCAGCGCAGAGCAGACATAGTGCAAGCCATCGACCGGCCGGGGACAGACCGGATGGATCAGGCATACCGGGCGGCAACCTGATGTGTGGGAGCCAGCGATGCGGACAGTGCGACTGCGGACCGTGCACCCCGTCCTGTGGGCCGGCTGGGTGGCGCTGGCCGCGGGCGCGGTGCTGTGCGTCATCGGCTGGTACGGCGTCTCCGGCGAGCGGTTCGCCGAGCGGCAACTGCCCTACCTGGCCTCCTGCACCGTGCCGGGCGCCGCGCTGATCGTCGCCGGGGCGGTGCTGCTCGGCCACGGCCGGGACGCCCGGGCGGCGGCGCGCCTGGAGGAGCTGTACGGGCTCCTGGTGGCGGCCGGCGCCGACGGGGACGGGGACGGGGACGGGGAGGCCCCGGCCGGCACGGCCGGTTCAGCGGCCGCGCCGGTCGCGGTGGGCGGGCGGATGCTGATGGTGCCGGGCGGCACGCTGTGGCACCGCGCGGACTGCCCGCTCGTCGCCGGCAAGGCGCAGGCGCTGCCGGTCGACGGCCGGCTGCTGGCGGAAGGGTCGCTCGCCCCCTGCCCGATCTGCGAGCCGGACGCCGCGGAGGACTGATGTCCTCCCTCACCTACGACCTCACGCTCGCCGGGTTGTCGGTCGGCAGTGCCGCCGCGCTCACCGGGATCGGGCTGATCGTCACCTACCGGGCGACCGGCGTGCTCAACTTCGCGCACGGGGCGATCGCCATGATCTGCGCGTACGCGTTGCGGCAGTGCGTGGTGGTGTGGGGCTGGCCGCTGTGGCTGGGCGCGGTGGTGACGCTGCTGGTGCTGGCGCCGGCGATCGGCGTACTGCTGGAACGGTTCGTCTTCCGGCCGCTCGCTGTGCTCGGCGGCGACCCGGCGCGCACCCTGATGGCCTCGATCGGAGTGTTCGTGCTGCTGGTGGGCGGCGCGGTGCTGCTGTGGGGGCCGGGCGCGCGGGACGACGCGCCGCAGCTGGTGTCGGCCGATCCGTGGGGGCAGCTGGCGGTGGCGGTGCTGCTGGCGGCCGGGGTGTCCGCCGTCATCCGCTGGACCCGGTTCGGGCGGGAGCTGCGGGCGGTGGTGGACGACCGGCGGCTGGCCGTGCTCGGCGGCATCGACGCCGACCGGGTGGCCGCCGCGGGCTGGGCGTTCGGATCGTTCACGGCCGGCCTGACGGGGGCGCTGCTGGCGCCGTATGTGCGCCTCGACCCGTACGGGCTGCCGCTGCTGGTGATGGAGGTGGTCGCGGTCGCGGTGGCCGCGCGGATGCGCGGTCTGTCCGTCGCGGTGGTGGTCGCGCTCGGGATCGGGGTGGCGCAGAGCCAGCTGACGCGACTGCACCCGTCCGGCTGGGCGCAGCCGCTGCTCCAGGCGGTCGGCGCGAACCTGTTCGTGGTGGCGCTGCTGGTGGCGGCACTCGTCCTGCCCGGCATCGGCCGCCGGGACGCGCTCCCCCACCCGGTGACCGCGCGGGCCCCGGCCGCACCGCACGGCGCCTGGATCGTCGCCGTCGTGCTGTTCCTGCTGCCGCTGGGGCTGGCAGGTTCGGACCTGCGTACGGCGGTGCAGGTGCCGGCGCTGGCCATCGTGCTGCTGTCCCTGGTGGTCGTCACCGGCCGGGGCGGCCAGATCTCCCTCGGGCAGGCGGCGTACGCGGGCCTGGGGGCCCTGTTCACGGCGCTGCTGGCGGCGGGCCGCTTCCCCGTCCTGCCGCGGCTGCCGGAGCTGACCGCGCTCGCGGTCGCGGTCGTGCTGGTGGCGCCGCTCGGACTGCTCACCGGCTGGCCCGCGATCGGCCGCCAGGGACTCGCGCTCGCTCTGGCGACCTTCGCGTTCGGGGTCGGCGTGAGCCGTTTCGTCTTCGCCCAGCCCTACGCCACGGCCGGCCTGGCCCTGGACCGCCCGGCCGGTTTCACCGGCGACCGCGCCTACTACCTCCTGGAACTGGCCCTGCTGGCCGCCGCCCTGGCGGCCACGCGGCTGCTGCGCCGGGGCCGCACCGGGCGGGCGCTCGCGGCCATGCGGGACCACGAGGCGGGCGCGTGCGCGGCGGGCGTCCAGGTGCCCTCGCTCAAGCTGCTCGCCTTCGTGTGCGGCGCGGCGCTGGCCGCGCTCGGCGGGGGCCTGCTCGGCATGGGGCTGCGCGCCTTCGACCCCGGCACGTACGACCCGGTGCGCGGTCTGCTGTGGTTCGCCGCGGTGGTCGTGCTGGGCGCCGACAGCGCCCTGGGCGCGCTCGTCGCGGCGGCCCTCCTGGTCGGCCTGGACGCGGGCGCGCGCGGCGGGGTGGCGGCGGCCCTGGTCGGCGTCCTGGCGGCGTTCGCCGGCCGCTTCCCGGGCGGGCCGTACGAGGCGCTGCGCACCGCGGCGGAACACCTGCGGCCCGGAGGCGGGGCCCACCTGACGGCGCTGGGCGCACGAGTACGGGCACGGCTGCAGCCCGCACGCGAACGGCCCCCGAGACGGGCCGGACTGACGGGGGCTACGGCGGTGTCGGCGGCCGGCGGCGCGGAGGCGGAGGCCGCGCCGCCGGAACGGGACATCCGCGTCCGCGACACGGCGCGCCCGCAAGGCGCACCCTCGCCGCTCCCCGCCGCCCCGGCGGCCGGCGGACCCGGGGCCCGTTCCGACTCCGCCGCCGCGCCCGAGCCCGTACTCACCGCCCGGCGCCTGCGCGTCCGCTACGGCGGGTTCACCGCGCTCGACGAGGTCGATCTGGAGGTCGCCCCGGGGCGGGTCACCGCGATCGTCGGACCCAACGGGGCCGGGAAGAGCACGCTGTTCCACTGCCTGGCCGGCACCGTGCGGCCGGCGCGCGGGCAGGTGCTGTCCGGGCGACGGGACGTCACCCGGCTCCCGGCGTACGCCCGCACCCGGCTGGGCATCGCGCGGACCTTCCAGCAGCTGGCCGTCTTCCCCTCCCTCACCGTCGCCGAGAACGTCCGCATCGGAGCCGAGCAGGGCCGGGTCACCGATCCGGCGGCGGTGGAGCGGGCGCTGCGGCTGTTCGGGCTGGACGGCCCCGTCCGGGCGCTGCCCGCCGCCGGACTGCCCACCGGCACACTGCGCCGCGTGGAGCTGGCCCGGGCGCTCGCGGGCGGCCCGCGCGTGCTGCTCCTGGACGAGCCCGCCGCCGGGCTGGACACCGCCGAGGTGACCGCGATGGCCCGGGTGCTGCGCGCGCTGGCCGCGGACGGCACCGCCCTGCTCGTCGTCGAGCACGACCTCGACCTGGTCGCCGACCTCGCCGACGTCGTGCACGTGATGACCGCCGGCCGGATCATCGCCTCCGGGCCGCCCGGCCGGGTCCTGGACGCCTTCGCCGCCCGGGCCGGACAGGAGGCGGGCGCATGACCGTCGTCCTGCGCCACGCGCGCGTGCGCTACGGCCCCCTGGAGGCACTGCACGGCGTCACGCTGACCGCTCCCGGCCCGGGCCTGACGGTGCTGCTGGGCCGTAACGGCTCCGGCCGCAGCACCGCCCTGAGCGCTGTGGCCGGAACGGTGCCACTGGCCGCCGGGGCGGTGCTGTGGGACGGCGCCGACGTCACGCGGATGCCGGCGTACGAGCGGGTCCGGCGCGGGCTGTGCCTGGTTCCGGAGCGGCAGGCGGTGTTCGGCTCCCTCACCGTCCGCGAGAACCTCGCCCTCACGGCCGGCGCTCTCAACGCCGCCCTCACCGCCTACCCCCAGCTGGAGGCCCTGCTCGCGCGGCGCGCCGGCACGCTCTCCGGCGGCGAGCAGCGCATGCTCGCGCTGGCCCGCGCACTGTCGGCACGCGCGCGTGCGGTGCTCGTCGACGAGCCCACGCAGGGCATGGCGCCCGCGGTGGCCGCCCGCACCTACGAACTGCTCGGCTCGCTCGACGCCTGTGTGATCCTCGCCGAGCAGCGGCTGCCGCCCGCGCTGCGCGGCCGCCGCACGGTCGTGGTGTACGAACTGCGGCGCGGCACGGTCGTCTTCAGCGGCGAGGCGGCCGAGCTGGAACGAAGGCCGCCGGCGGGCTGAGCGGCACACGCCGGGGCCCCGGCGGCCGGCACAGCCCTTGGGGCCTCACCCGGCCGGCCGACCGGGTGAGGCCCCGAGGTAGGCCCCGAGGTGTGGCTCAGGATGTGCCTCAGAGGTGCCGGAGGGCGAGCCGCATGCCCGGCTCGATCAGGTCGGGGTCGCCGCCGATGACGGACCTGTTCGCGGCGTAGATCCGCTGCCAGCTCGTCCCGTGGTGCGCGGCGATGCCGCTGAGCGTGTCGCCCTGGCGCACGGTGTAGTCGCCGCCGCGCGTCGATCCGTGGCCGGCGTGACCGCCGGAACGGGCCGGCGCCTTCGCCGGCTTCGACGAGACGGACTCGGACCGCTTCGGCGTCGACGCCGACGTCGATTCCGGCTTCGCGTGCGACTTCGAGTGCGACTTCGAGTGCGACTTCGAGTGCGACTTCGAGTGCGACTTCGCCGAGACGGGGTTCGCCGCGGGCGCGTCGCCGTACGCCCCGGCGTGGCCCGAGCAGACCGGCCAGGCGCCCCAGCCCTGGGCACGCTGGACCTTCGTGGCGATCGCGATCTGCGCGGACCGGGAGGCCTGGTCGGCGGTCGACGCGTAGGCCGTGCCGCCGTAGGCGCGCCAGGTGCTCGCGGAGAACTGCAGCCCTCCGTAGTAGCCGTTGCCGGTGTTGATGTGCCAGTTGCCGCCGCTCTCGCACTGGGCGATGCGGTCCCACACTCCGCCGTCCGCCGCCGCGGCGCCGCCGGCCGAGGCGAGCAGGCCGAGGGGGGCGAGGAGCGCCGCCCCGGCGAGAACAGCCGTCGTACGGGCCTGCCCCTTGGTCAGGGTCTTGCGAGCGGTGGTGCGGGTGTTATCGGCACATTCGGACATGTAGTTCCCTCTCGAACGACTCGAGGTCCCCCTGGGCGGACCGCCACCCCTCGCGCATCGGCGCGGGGGTCGCGCTCCGCCCCGTCCACCGGGGGTGGTGCTCCGCGACGCGGCGCGGACCGGTGGACGTACTCGAGCGGTGCTCGGTGCACACGGCGGAGGAATGTAGGGAGCCGGACGGCCCGGCATCAACCAATTCGCCGTCATTCCAGGCCAGTTGGACGTTACCCGGGGTATCGGCGACTTTCGGACACCCACTACATCCTCGAATTTCATGACATGTCGACCATCGACCGACCCCGCCTGTGAGCCACTTCACCGCACCAACATCCTTGGCCACTCGAACACTTGACGCTGAGTGACCGGTTCCGGTGCGCGGTTGACCGTGCGCGATGGATGAGGGGATTCGGTTCCCGCGCGTGCGTGACCCCCACCACAGATCACCCGTTGTGCTCTTCATGAGCCGGGGACCACCCGGCGCCGCCAACGCACCGCATCCCGAGGGAGCCACCCGTGCCGCGCATGCTCGACGTCAGCGACGAGGTACGCGCCGAGATCGGCGACGAAGAAGCCGACCGGCTGCTCGCCGGGGAGAACGCCCCCGGCAGTTACGACTGCACCTCCTGCCGCACCCCGGGCGACCCCGAGCACGAACGCACCAGCACCGTGCTGTTCATCGGCGACGAGACCGCCGTGCTCGCCTTCGCCCACGCCGGCTGCCTGCCCTCGCAGGTCGTCCAGGTCACCGAGGAGCAACTGCAGGGCGCGGTCCGCTCCATCGGCGGCGTCACCGGCGGCCGGGGCGCCGCCGACGAGCCGGTGAAGGCGGTGCCGGAGCAGGCCGTGCTCGGGGTGACCAGCGGACTGGTCCTGGTCGCCGGGGAGTTGCACCCCGCGCTGGTCGTGGAGCCGACCGGGCCGATCGTGCGCCCCGGCTCCACGGGCACCGGCGACGACTTCCTGCCGCTGCTGATCGAGCACGGTTTCATGCCGCTGCCCGAGCTGTCCGCCGTACCGCCGGTGCTGCACGGCTGGTCCGTGCTGCTGGCCATGGGGCAGCTGCACGCGGTGCTCCAGCCCGGCGCCGACGGCGGCCAGCCGGTGGCCTGGTGGCAGGCGCACCAGCCGCTCCAGGTCACGGAGAGCTGGCGGGCCGCCGCCAACAAGCACCAGCAGGTACTGATGTTCGCGGCCCCGGCGGGCTCCATCGGCCGCCAGCCCCGAGAGGACCTGATGCGCGACGCCCTGGACAAGGCAGCGGCAACGGGCCACCTGGTAGCAGCCACCCTCCCCCTGGCCGGCACCTGACCCCAGGCCCCCACCTGCCAACCTCCCCCGGCCCAGCCCTGCAGCCCCGGGCCACCCCTGCGGCCGGGGGCAGGCACCCGGCCCGGACCTGCCTCGGCCCGGGCTGCCTTCAGCCCCGGCACACCCCGGCCCTGCTCTGCCCTGCCTCCTGGTTCCGGGGCCCTGGTCTGCCGCCGGACCGGGGCCGCCTCCCCGATCCCGCACCACGCCCTCCGGCCCGGACCACCCCTCCGGCCGGGATGTGCCTCCCGGCCCGGGCCACCCCTCTGGTGCCGGGTGTGTGCCTCCCGGCCCCGGGGCCCGGTCCGGCCACGAGGCCCTGGTCTGCCTTCTGTTCGGGTCTGCTGCCGGCCCGGGCCCGCCTCCCCGATCCCGGACCACACCCACCGGCCCGGACCTGCCTCCCGGCCCCGGCTCCCGGTCCTGGGCCAGCCCCGGGGCCCTGGTCTGCCTCCTGGTTCGGGTCCGCCCCCAGCCCGGGTCCGCCTCCCGATCCAGCGCTGCCGCAGCCCCGGACCACCCCTCCGACCCGGGCGTGCCTCCCGGCCGCGGACCACCCCTCCGACCCGGCCAGCCCGGACCGGCCAGCCCCCGGCCCTTGTCTGCCGCCTGGTTCGGATCTGCCGCCGACCCGAGTCTGCCTCCCGATCCGCGGCTGCCCCAGCCCCGGACCACCCCCCGGGTCCGGGCATGCCTCCCGGCCGCGGACCCCCCACCCGGCCACCCCCGGGCCCGGGTCTGCCTCCCTTGCCGGGGCTGCCCCAGCCCGGACCAATCCCCGGGTCCGGATGTGCCTCCCGGCGCACCCGGCACCCGGCCCCCGGCCGTTCCCCGACCGGGGGGCGACTGGTCTCTACTGGTCTCTGTCGGAAACTGAGCCCGCAGTCGGCACCGGTTGACGGCTGTCCGGGCTGCTCCCCCGCCGTCATCGCCTCGGACGCCGCGTTCAGCACCGCCGACCTCCGCCCGGTCCAGGCTCGCAGCCGGAACCGGTCGTCCCCGACCAGGAACTGAGCCCGCAGCCGAGCCCTGCCGGCCACCAGCCAGGCGCCCACGTCCCGCGGCCGCCGCCTGCGGGCCCATGAACGAACCAGTCGGCAGCGACACCTTGCGGGCTGTCGTCCGGTCAAGACCCGTGGCCAAAGACGCCCACAGCAAGGGCCCGGACCCTTGCGCCAAGCACCGCGACCAGGAGCCGAAGGCCGGGGCCCGGCACAGACGCCCACAGCCAGGACCAGACCCCAGACCGAGCACCAGGGTCCAGGCGCTGGGGCCGAGGACCGGCCCCAGGGAGCCCGGCCCACGGAACCCAGCCCAGGCACCCGGGGCCAAGGCCCAGCCCACGGAACCCAGCCCCAACGAACCCGGCCCAGGCACCCAGGGCCAAGGCCGGCCAAGGCCCGGGCCAAGGCCCGGGCCCGGTTGGCCTCCCGGTGCCGGGTGGCCGGGGCCGCATCTCATCAGGTGGCTCGTCGTTGGGACTTACGTGCACAGTTACGACGTTTCCCGCCGCCCGAGCTTCTCCACGGTTCCGCCTCCGCCGCGGCCGGTGCAGGAGTCGCACCGCGGCCCATCGGCCACGCCGATCTACGACGCGCTCTACGCCGAGTACGTCAAGTCCTTCCGCTCGCTGCCGGGTGACCGCAGCGGCGAGGAGGAGCTGGGCTTCACCGCCTTCGGGAGCATCCGGCACGGCGGCCCGGCCGCCCCCCGGCCGGGGTCGTTCTCCAGCTCGTACAGCGCCTACAGCGCGGGAGCGCAGAGCGCCCGCGTGGGCCGGCAGTCGGCGTGGCAGCGGGTCGGTCCGGTGGGGCAGCAGGGCGGGCCCACCCAGTTCGCCCCGGCGGCGCTGCCGCCCGGCCGTCCCGGCGGCAGCTGACGGCCGCACGGCGAAGGGGCGGCCCCGGAGCCGCGACGGACTCGGGGCCGCCCCTTCGGCGGGCCCGGACTACTTCTTCTTGCCGCGCTTCTCCCGCACGCGCACGGAAATGTGGATCGGCGTGCCGTCGAAGCCGAACTCCTCGCGCAGCCGGCGCTCGATGAAGCGCCGGTAGCCGGCCTCGATGAAGCCGGAGGCGAACAGCACGAACCGCGGCGGCTTGGTGCCGGCCTGCGTGCCGAACAGGATGCGCGGCTGCTTGCCGCCCCGGATCGGGTGCGGGTGGGCGGCGACCAGCTCGCCGAGGAAGGCGTTCAGCCGGCCGGTCGGGACGCGGGTCTCCCAGCCGGCGAGGGCGGTCTCGATCGCCGGGACCAGCTTCTCCATGTGCCGGCCGGTGCGGGCCGAGACGTTGACCCGCGGCGCCCACGCCACCTGGCCCAGCTCGGTCTCGATCTCCCGCTCCAGGTAGTAGCGGCGCTCCTCGTCGAGGGTGTCCCACTTGTTGAAGGCGAGGACGAGCGCACGGCCCGCCTCGACCGCCATGGTGACGATCCGCTGGTCCTGCACGGAGATGTTCTCGGAGGCGTCGATCAGGACGACCGCGACCTCGGCCTTCTCCACGGCCGCCGCGGTGCGCAGCGAGGCGTAGTAGTCGGCGCCCTGCTGGAGGTGCACCCGCTTGCGGATGCCGGCCGTGTCGACGAACTTCCAGGTGACGCCGCCCAGTTCGATCAGCTCGTCGACCGGGTCGCGGGTGGTGCCCGCCTGCTCGTTGACGACGACGCGCTCCTCGCCGGCCACCTTGTTCAGCAGGGAGGACTTGCCGACGTTCGGGCGGCCGATGAGCGCGATGCGCCGGGGGCCGCCGACGGCGGTGCCGAAGGACTGCTCGGGCGCCTCGGGCAGCGCCTCCAGGACGGCGTCCAGCATGTCGCCGGTGCCGCGGCCGTGCAGCGCGGAGACCGGGTGCGGCTCGCCGAGGCCGAGGCTCCACAGGTAAGACGCGTCGGCCTCGCCGCTCGGGCCGTCGACCTTGTTGGCGCACAGCACGACCGGCTTGCCGGCCTTGCGCAGCAGCCGTACGACGGCCTCGTCGGTGTCCGTGGCGCCGACCTTGGCGTCGACGACGAAGACGACGGCGTCGGCGGCCTCGATGGCGTACTCGGCCTGCGCGGCGACCGAGGCGTCGATGCCGAGGACGTCCTGCTCCCAGCCGCCGGTGTCGACGACCTTGAAGCGGCGGCCCGCCCACTCGGCCTCGTAGGTGACGCGGTCGCGGGTGACGCCGGGCTTGTCCTCGACGACGGCCTCGCGGCGCCCGATGATGCGGTTCACCAGCGTCGACTTGCCGACATTGGGGCGGCCCACGACGGCGAGCACCGGCAGCGGGCCGTGCCCGGCCGCCTCGATCGCGCCCTCGACGTCCGTGAGGTCGAAGCCCTCTTCCGCCGCGAGCTCCATGAACTCCGCGTACTCGGCGTCGCCGAGAGCCCCGTGCTCGTACTCGTGTGCGTCCGAGCCGTCGGGCTGGATGTGGTCGTTCATGAAGTCCGTACCTCGTCGTTCATTCGTGGTGATCGGTGGAGCGGCCCGTGATACGGCTGATCCACTACTCAGTGTCGCCTAGCGGCCGGTCAGCCGCCTGGCGTTTACCAGGTGCTCGGTGAGCTGCTTCTGGATGCGCTCGGTCGCCTCGTCGAGTGCCCTGCGCGTACGCCGCCCGCTGCCGTCGCCCGCGTCGAACGGGTCGCCGAAGACGACGTCGATGCGGGAGCGCAGCGGGGGCAGCGCCTTTATCAACCGTCCGGGCCGCTCGGAACTTCCCAGCACCGCCACCGGCACGATCGGCGCCCCGGAGCGCACCGCGAAGTAGGCGAGTCCGGCGCGCAGGGACGCGAAGTCGCCCTCGCCGCGGGTGCCCTCCGGGAAGATCCCGAGGACGCCGCCGGCCGTCAGGACGTCCAGCGCCTGGCCGATCGCGGTGCGGTCGGCCGTGGATCGGTCGACCTTGAGCTGGCCGATGCCGGTCAGGAAGGGGTCGAGCGGCCCGACGAACGCTTCCTTCTTGATCAGGAAGTGCACGGGCCGGGGCGCCACGCCCATGACCATCGGGCCGTCGACGTTGTGCGAGTGGTTGACGGCCAGGATCAGCGGGCCGCGCGCCGGCATCCGCCAGGCGCCCAGCACGCGCGGCTTGAACAGGCCGTACATCAGGCCGACGCCGATGCGCCGCCCGACGTCCGCGCCCCGCTCGGACACAGCGGTCACTTCCCGGCCCGCTTCTCCTCGACGAGCGTGACCACACACTCGATGACCTGGGTCAGCGTGAGCTCGGTGGTGTCCACCTCGACGGCGTCGCCGGCCTTGGCCAGCGGCGAGGTCTTGCGGCTGGAGTCGGCCGCGTCCCGCTTGAGCAGCGCCTCGCGGGTCGAGTGCACGTCGGCGCCCTTCAGCTCACCGCTGCGCCGGGCGGCGCGGGCCTCCGGGGAGGCGGTGAGGAAGATCTTCAGGTCGGCGTCCGGCAGCACGGTCGTACCGATGTCACGGCCCTCGACGACGATGCCGTTCTCCGCGCCGAGAGCGATGGAGCGCTGCAGCTCGGTGATCCGGGCGCGCACCTCGGGCACCGCGCTGACGGCGCTGACCTGGGAGGTGACCTCCTGGGTGCGGATCGGGCCGGACACGTCGAAGCCGTCGACGGTGATCGTCGGCTTCTCCGGGTCGGTGCCGGAGACGATCTGCGGCTTGCCCGCGGCGGCGGCGATCGCGGCGGGGTCGTCGACGTCGACGCCGTTGGTCACCATCCACCAGGTGATCGCCCGGTACTGGGCGCCGGTGTCCAGGTAGCTCAGTCCGAGCTGCGCGGCCACGGCCTTCGACGTGCTCGACTTGCCCGTGCCGGAGGGACCGTCGATGGCGACGATCACAGGCGGCACAGTCTGGGCGGCGCCGTTTTCCACGGGGGGACACCTTCCTGGTGCGAGGCGGTGAGCGGGGTGCGGGGCGCACGGCCCGTTCGGGGACGCCCCGCACAAGGTTACTGGCTCCGCGGCGCGCCTCTTACTGCCGGATGGCCCAGCCCCGCTCGCGCAGCGCGGCCGTCAGCACCTGCGCCGCCTTGGGCTCGACCATGAGCTGGACCAGGCCCGCCTGCTGCCCGGTCGCGTGCTCGATGCGCACGTCCTCGATGTTGACCCCGGCCCGTCCGGCGTCGGCGAAGATGCGGGCGAGCTGGCCGGGCTGGTCGTCGATGAGGACGACGACGGTCTCGTAGACGCGCGGGGCGCTGCCGTGCTTGCCGGGGACGCGGACCTGGCCGGCGTTGCCGCGGCGCAGCACGTCCTCGATGCCGGCGGTGCCCTCACGGCGCTTGCCGTCGTCGGAGGACTGCAGCGCCCGCAGCGCCTCGACGGTCTCGTCCAGGTCGGCGGCGACGTCGGAGAGCAGGTCGGCGACCGGCCCGGGGTTCGCGGAGAGGATGTCGATCCACATGCGCGGGTCGGAGGCGGCGATCCGGGTCACGTCCCGGATGCCCTGCCCGCACAGCCGTACGGCCGTCTCCTCGGCGTTCTCCAGGCGGGCGGCGACCAGGCTGGAGACCAGGTGGGGCATGTGGGAGACCAGCGCGACGGCCCGGTCGTGGGCGTCGGCGTCCATGACGACCGGCACCGCGCGGCAGTGCGAGACCAGCTCCAGGGCGAGGTTCAGCACCTCGGTGTCGGTGTCCCGGCTGGGGGTGAGCACCCAGGGGCGGCCCTCGAAGAGGTCGGCGGAGGCGGCGAGCGGCCCGGACTTCTCCCGGCCGGACATCGGGTGGGTGCCGATGTAGGAGGCGAGGTCCAGGCCGAGCGCCTCCAGCTCGCGGCGGGGCCCGCCCTTGACGCTGGCCACGTCGATGTAGCCGCGGGCCGCGCCCCGGCGCATGGCGTCGGCGAGCACGGCGGCCACGTGGGCGGGCGGGGCGGCGACGATCGCCAGGTCGACCGGGCCCGCGGGCGGCTCGTCGGTGCCGGCGCCCAGCGCGGCGGCGGTGCGGGCCTGCTCCGGGTCGTGGTCGACGAGGTGGACGGTGACGCCTCGCCCGGCGAGGGCCAGGGCTGCGGAGGTGCCGATCAGGCCCGTGCCGATGACGAGGGCGGTCCTCACTGGGCGATGTCCTTGCGCAGAGCGGCGGCGGCACCGAGGTAGACGTGGTTGATGTCGGCGCGCGGCTTGTCCGACTCGATGTGCGCGAGGACGCGGACCACGCGGGGCATCGCGCCCTCGATGTCCAGCTCCTGCGCGCAGATCAGCGGCACGTCGACGATGCCGAGCTTGCGGGCGGCGGCCGCCGGGAAGTCGCTGTGCAGGTCGGGAGTGGCCGTGAACCAGATGCTGATCAGGTCGTCCGTGCTCAGGCCGTTCCGCTCCAGGACGGCGGTGAGGAGCGCCGCGACCTGCTCGTCCATGTGCCCGGCCTCGTCCCGCTCCAACTGGACGGCCCCCCGGACCGCTCGTACCGCCACGGCGCTGCTCCTTGCGTATCGGGTCTGCTGTACGCCCAGCCTAGTCAGCCCACGCCCCGGAGGCGCCCGCCGCCCGTCCCCTGAGACGCCGGGTCAGGACACCGGGTCGCCAGCCGGCTCGTCTCCTGACCACCGGCGGGTCGAGGCCCCCCACCGCGGGACCGGCGCACGGTCGCCGTCGCCCGGGTCAGGGGGCCTCCCGTCGGATCTGCTTCTCCAGGGTCAGGCGTCCCAGAGCGCGCCGAGGGCCAGCAGCTCGCTGCGGTACTCGATGCGGTCCGCCCACGCCGCCGGCCAGGCGTCGGCGCCCAGGTACGCCCCCGCGAAGGCGCCGGCCAGGCAGGCGATGGAGTCGGAGTCGCCGGCGGTGCAGGCGGCGCGGCGCAGGGCGGTGACGGGCTCGTCGGGGAAGAGCAGGAAGCACAGCAGCCCGGTGGCCAGCGCTTCCTCGGCGATCCAGCCCTCCCCGGTGGCCAGGCACGGGTCGGTCTCCGGCGAGACGGTCCGCACGGCGTCCTGGAGCCGTCCGAGGATCTCCAGGCAGTCGTCCCAGCCGCGCGCGATGAAGTGCTCGGCGCTGGGGTCCTGACCGCGGGTCCACAGGTCGCCGAGCCAGGTGTGGTCGTAGGAGGTGCGGTGGTCGAGGGCGTACGACCGCAGCAGCCCGACCAGCGCGGTGGGGTCGGCCCCCTGCGCGAGCAGGTGTACGGCGTGCGCGGTGAGGTCGGACGCGGCGAGCGCCGTGGGATGGCCGTGGGTGAGGGCGGCCTGGAGCTGGGCGGCGCCGGAGCGCTGCGCGTCGGTCAGCCGGGGTGCGAGCCCGACCGGCGCGACGCGCATGTTGGCGCCGCAGCCCTTGGAGTGGATCTGGCTGGCGTCCTGCCAGACGCGGCCCTCCTCCTTGAGGAGGTCACAGGCCCGCAGGCAGGTGTTGCCGGGGGCGCGGTTGTTGTCCGGCGACTGGTACCAGTCCACGAACTCCTCCCGCACGGGCCGCTCCAGCCGCTTGGGCGCGAGGTGACCGCGGTCCATGGCGGTGCGCAGGCCGCGTCCGAGCGCCAGGGTCATCTGGGTGTCGTCGGAGACGAGGGCCCGCTGCGGCGGCTCCAGCTCCCGCCAGGGGCCGAACGTCGAGAGGATCAACGGCACGGTCTTGAACTCGGTCGGGTAGCCGAGGGCGTCCCCGAGGGCGAGGCCGATGAGTGCTCCGGTTGCGGCTCGCTTGGACATGCGATCACCATCCCCCTTTATCGTCACCATGACAATAAAGGGGGATGGTGATCATCGCAAGGCGGTTTAGAGCTCGACTTCCTGCATCAGCATGCCGACCTCGGTGTTCGACAGGCGGCGCAGCCAGCCCGACTTCTGGTCGCCCAGGGTGATCGGGCCGAAGGCGGTGCGGACCAGCTTGTCCACCGGGAAGCCGGCCTCGGCCAGCATGCGCCGCACGATGTGCTTGCGGCCCTCGTGCAGCGTGACCTCGACCAGGTAGTTCTTGCCGGTCTGCTCCACGACCCGGAAGTGGTCGGCGCGGGCGTACCCGTCCTCGAGCTGGATGCCGTCCTTGAGCTGCTTGCCCAGGTCGCGCGGGATCGGGCCCACGATGTGCGCGAGGTAGGTCTTCTTCACGCCGTACTTGGGGTGGGTCAGCCGGTGCGCCAGCTCGCCGTGGTTGGTGAGCAGGATGACACCCTCGGTCTCGGTGTCGAGGCGGCCCACGTGGAAGAGGCGGGTCTCCCGGTTGGTGACGTAGTCGCCGAGGCACTGGCGGCCCTCGGGGTCCTCCATGGTGGAGACGACACCGGCCGGCTTGTTCAGCGAGAAGAACTGGTAGCGCTGGGTCGCGACCGTCAGCCCGTCGACCTTGATCTCGTCCTTCTCCGGGTCGACCCGCTTGCCCTGCTCGGTGACGATCTCGCCGTTGACCTCGACACGGGCCTCGTCGATCAGGTCCTCGCAGGCGCGGCGGGAGCCGAAGCCGGCCCGCGCGAGCACCTTCTGCAGCCGCTCGCCCTCCTGCTCGGCGCCCGGGAAGGTCTTGGGCAGCTTGACGTCCGGCTTGCCCGCGTAGCGATCGCGGTTGCGCTCCTCGGCACGGGTCTCGTACTCGCGGGAGCGCGAGGGGGCCGTACGGCCACCGGAGCGCTGCCCCTGCTTGGGGCCGCCCTTGGCACCGCCGCGGGCCGAGGGGCCCCGGCCGGACTTCGGACCGTCCTGCGTGGCGCCGGGACCGACGTCGTAGCGCCGCTCCTCGGGACGCGGCTTCTTGGGACGGCCTCCCTGCTTGTCGTCGCGGTTGTTGCCGGCGCCGCGGAAGTTACCGCGGCCCCCGCTGCTCCCGCCGCGGCCGCCGCTGTTGCCACCACGGCTCCCGCCGTTGTTTCCGCTGCTGTTCCTGCCGCTGCTGCTTCGCATCAATGTTCCGTCTTGTCGTCTGCGTCATCGGAATCCGGAGCGTCCGGGTCGAACGACGGCACCCCTTCCTGGGTCTCCGCCTCGATCGCCTCCGCCTCGGGGAGGAAGGGCGCGAGTTCCGGGAGCTCGTCCAGGCCGCGCAGGCCCATCCGCTCCAGGAAGTAGTTCGTCGTCCTGTACAGGATCGCACCTGTTTCGGGTTCCGTGCCCGCCTCCTCGACCAGACCGCGCTGCAGGAGGGTGCGCATCACGCCGTCGCAGTTGACCCCGCGGACGGCGGAGACGCGGCTGCGGCTGACCGGCTGGCGGTAGGCGACGACGGCGAGGGTCTCCAGGGCGGCCTGGGTGAGGCGGGCGGTCTGGCCGTCCAGCACGAGGCGCTCGACGGCGGCCGCGTAGGCGGGGCGGGTGTAGAAACGCCAGCCGCCGGCGACGTAGCGCAGCTCGAAGCCGCGGCCCTGCGCGGTGTACTCGTCGGCGAGCTCGCGCAGCGCGTCGGCGACCTGCCGCTTCGGCCGCTCCAGGATCTTCGCCAGGTGCTCCTCGGTCGCGGGTTCGTCGACGACCATGAGGACGGCCTCCAGGGCGGGCTTGAGGTCGAGCCCGGCCACGGCCCGCAGGCCGGCCGGAACCTCACCGCTCTCCACGCTCACGCCTTCTTCTCCTCCCCGGCCTTCGCGGCCTTCTCGCCCTGCGCGGCCTTGTGGGCCCTCTCCGGCTCGGGCTTCTCCGGCTCGGGCTTCTCCGGCGGCCGGTCGAACTCGTCCGTGACGGTCGGCGCCGCGTCCCCGTCCCCACCGGTCCAGCGCACGGTCAGCTCGCCGAGGGCGGCCTCCTGCTCCAGGGCGACGGCCTTCTCCCGGTACAGCTCCAGCAGGGCGAGGAAGCGGGCCACGACGGTCAGGGTGTCAGCGGTGTCCGCGACGAGCGTGCGGAAGCTGGCCTCGCCCAGCTCCTTCAGCCGCGCGACGACGACCTGCGCCTGCTCCTGCACGCTGACCAGCGGCGCGTGGATGTGGTCGACGTACACCTGCGGTCTGGCCCTCGGCTGCATCGCCTTGACGGCGAGTCTGGCGAAGCCCTCGGGGCCGATGCTGATGACGACCTCGGGCAGCAGCTCGGCGAGGTGCGGCTCCAGTCCGACGGTACGCGGGTAGCGCCGGGCCTCGTCCTCGATCCGCGCGTTGAAGATGTCGGCGATCTGTTTGTAGGCCCGGTACTGCAGCAGCCGCGCGAAGAGCAGGTCCCGCGCCTCCAGCAGGGCGAGGTCGCCCTCGTCCTCGACCTCGGCGGCGGGCAGCAGCCGGGCGGCCTTCAGGTCGAGCAGGGTGGCGGCGACGACGAGGAACTCGGTCGTCTGGTCCAGGTCCCAGTCGGCCCCCATCGCCCGGATGTGCGCCATGAACTCGTCGGTCACCTTCGACAGCGCGACCTCGGTGACATCGAGCTTGTGCCGCGAGATGAGCTGCAGCAGCAGATCGAACGGCCCCTCGAAGTTGTCCAGCCGGACCTTGAAGACACCGTCACCGTCTGGAACGCCGTCCCCGGCCTCGGGCGCGTGTGCCCGGGCCTCCGGGGGTGCCTCGCTCGCGCCGACGTCGGTCAGTCCGGCAGGCGCGTCCGTCGCCGACGGCGCCGCCGCATCCCGCGCCCCAGACTCGTCCGGCTGCGCCTCGGACGCGGACGGTGACGCCTCGCCCGGCGTCCCCCGCTGATCCGGCTGCTCGTCCGGCTCAGTCACCGGCCCCCGGCCCAGTGGGCGTCGGCGGCCGGCCGGGCCGTTGGGGGTGGAGGGGTCGTTCGAGGTCATGGCCCCCGCAGGGTACCGCTAGCGTCCGCGCAGACGGCGTACCAGGATGCTGGCGTCCCCGCGGCTCTCCAGGTCGGCGAGGACCACGGCGACCGCCTCGCGGACGATGCGCCCGCGGTCCACGGCCAGCCCGTGCTCGCCGCGCAGCACCAGGCGGGCGTGCTCGAGGTCCATCAGCTCCTCGGCGGAGACATAGACCGTGATCTTCTCGTCGTGCCGCTCGCGCCCGCTGGGCCGCCGCGTCGAACGCCCGCGCCGGCGCGGCTGCGCGGCGTCGTCGGCGACGGCTCCACCGGCTGAACCTTCCTGCTGGGTCGCTCTGCGGCGCGCGGCGCGTTCCGGCGCCGTCGAGGCCCGGCTGCGGGACTCCTCGCCCGCCTCCGCGTCGGCCGCGACGTGCTCCACGCCGTCGCCGTCGCCGCCCTGGGCCGGCACGGAGTGCGGCGCGTCGTCGGGCACGGCGGCCGCGGCGGCGTCGCTCTCCCCCGCCGGAGCGGGCACCCGGGCCTCGCCGCCCGGGCGCCGGGGAGCGGACGGCTGCAGGGCCATCCCCCCTGTCGTACGGAAGAGTTCGTCGGCCCCCGGCAGACTCACTCGGCGTGACACCGGGCGAGCACCTCCCTGGCGAGCTGACGGTAGGCGGCGGCGCCGACGGAGTTGGACGCGTACGTGGTGATCGGCTCACCGGCGACCGTGGTCTCCGGGAAGCGGACCGTGCGCCCGATGACCGTGTGGTACACGTGGTCGTCGAACGCCTCGACCACACGGGCCAGCACCTCGCGGCTGTGGACCGTGCGCGAGTCGTACATCGTGGCGAGGATGCCGTCGAGCTCCAGGTCGGGGTTGAGCCGCTCCTGGACTTTCTCGATGGTCTCGGTCAGCAGCGCGACACCGCGCAGCGCGAAGAACTCGCACTCCAGCGGCACGATCACCTTGTGCGCCGCGGTGAGCGCGTTCACGGTGAGCAGGCCGAGTGAGGGCTGGCAGTCGATGACGACGAAGTCGTAGTCCGGCAGCAGCGGCTTCAGGGCGCGCTGCAGCGTGGACTCGCGCGCGACCTCGCTGACCAGCTGGACCTCGGCGGCCGACAGGTCGATGTTGCTGGGCAGCAGGTCCATGTTGGGGACCGCCGTCTTCAGCAGGACCTCGTCCGCGGACATCCCCCGCTCCATGAGCAGGTTGTAGACCGTCAGGTCGAGTTCCATGGGGTTGACGCCGAGACCCACCGACAGCGCGCCCTGCGGGTCGAAGTCCACGAGCAGCACGCGCCGGCCGTACTCCGCGAGCGCGGCACCCAGGTTGATGGTCGACGTCGTCTTGCCGACGCCGCCCTTCTGGTTGCACATCGCGATGATCTTCGCGGGACCGTGGTCGGTCAACGGGCCCGGGATCGGGAAGTACGGCAGCGGGCGCCCGGTCGGGCCGACGCGCTCGCGGCGCTGACGCGCGGCGTCGGGCGCGAGGGTGGCCGCGTACTCGGGATCGGGCTCGTACTCGGCGTCGGGATCGTAGAAGTGCCCTTCGGGCAGTTCGTCGTAGTCGGCGAAGTGGTTGTGGGGCGCGCCACTTCCGTCGCCGGCCATGGCGTTCACGTGATGACCGTCCATGCTCTGGTGTGCTGTCAGAGCCGTATGGGGGCTGTTCTGGCTCTGGTGGGCTGCGAAGGTTCGGACAGCGACGGAGCCGACAGCCTCGAGCCCCGTGGGGCCCTGGCCCCGCGTAGGCATTCCTGGTTGACCACCCCCGGGAGAAAATGTCGACTCATTCACAAGTCGTCTTACCTCCTTGGTGACCAGGAAACTTCTCTACAAGGTCAGCGTGGCACCATGCCGACGGTTGGCGACTCTATGGCGTGTCGGGCGTCCGCAGCAACACAATCCGCCGGACCCGGCCCGATGTGTCGGCAATGAAACATCCCGCTGTCAAGGGCGTACGGCCGTTGCACAGCAGGTTTCACCGGTGTGCGAATCGGTCGAAGGGTTACGTTCGAGGCGAGTTGACCGAGAGCCGCAAAGTGACCATACACACATCCGGCCGGACCTTGTCGGGCAAGGTCCGGCCGGATGCGCGGTGTTGACGACCTGTGTTGACGTATCGCCTTATTCCTGCGGATGACTTGAACCCGCCGGTTGGCGAGCCGTGCAGCCGGGAGGTCAGCCCAGGAGGGTGGACAGCTCCACGTGCTCCAGGCCGTGAGCCTCGGCGACCTCCTTGTAAACGACCTTGCCGTCGTGCGTGTTGAGGCCCTTGGCCAGCGCGGCGTCGCGGCGCAGCGCCTCCACCCAGCCGTTGTTCGCGAGCGAGACGATGTACGGCAGCGTCGCGTTGGTGAGGGCGTTGGTGGAGGTGTTCGGCACCGCGCCGGGCATGTTGGCGACGCAGTAGAAGACCGAGTTGTGGACCTTGAAGGTCGGCTCGGCGTGCGTGGTCGGGTGCGAGTCCTCGAAGCAGCCGCCCTGGTCGATCGCGATGTCGACAAGAACACTTCCGGGCTTCATACGGGCCACCAGCTCGTTGGTGACGAGCTTCGGGGCCTTGGCGCCCGGGATGAGGACGGCGCCGATGACGAGGTCGGCGCCGAGGACGGCCTTCTCCAGCTCGAAGGAGTTGGACATGATCGCCTTGACCTTCGTACCGAAGATCTTGTCGGCCTCGCGCAGCTTGTTGATGTCGCGGTCGAGCAGGGTCACGTCGAAGCCCATGCCGACGGCGACCTGGGTGGCGTTCCAGCCGGAGACGCCACCGCCGATGACGACGGCCTTGGCCGGGGTCACGCCGGGGACGCCGCCGGGCAGCACGCCACGGCCGCCGGCCGCGCGCATCAGGTGGTAGGCGCCGACCTGCGGGGCCAGCCGGCCCGCGACCTCGGACATCGGGGCGAGCAGCGGCAGGGCGCGGTTCGGCAGCTCGACGGTCTCGTAGGCGATGGCCGTGGTGCCGGACTCGATGAGCGCGTCCGTGCACTCCTTGGAGGCGGCCAGGTGCAGGTAGGTGAAGAGGATCTGGTCCTTGCGGAGGCGGTGGTACTCCTCCGCGATGGGCTCCTTGACCTTCAGCAGCAGGTCGGCGGCGGCCCAGACCTCGTCGGCCGTCTGAAGGATCTGCGCTCCGGCGGCCACGTACTCGTCGTCCGTGATCGACGAGCCGACGCCGGCGTTGCGCTCGATGACCACCTGGTGGCCGTGGCGCACCAGCTCGTGCACGCCGGCGGGGGTGATGGCCACCCGGAACTCGTTGTTCTTGACCTCGCGGGGGATGCCGACCTTCACGTCGATCACGGTCCTTGGCTCAGGGGAAACAGGGGCATTACTAGACATACCCAGGCATGCGGGGGCACACCGGGAGACACCGCAGGAGAACGAGCGGCAGAGCCAGTCTAATGAAGGTGTTCCTGCTGTCTAGCCTTTCATTGCATCAATCTTCAGCAGATGCACTACGGATTTCGCAGGCATTGGCGGCGTATTCCCCCTGGTCGGGCCCCTCAGGGCTCTCCTGCCCCTCCTCCGCGAGCATCCGCTCGGCCGTCCCGCGGTGGATCCCGGCGGCCACCGGATCACCGAGGTGGTCCAGGGTGTCGGCGATCCGCAGGTGCAGCGCGGCCTGCAGCCGGGTGTCCTCGGCCCGGCGCGCCCACTCCACCGCCTCCTGGCAGGTGCGCAGCGACTCCCCCGGCCGGCCGGCGTACTCCTGCACCCGCGCCAGTTCGCTCAACGCCCGTGCGTGCGCGGCGACATCGCCGCCCCGCCGATGGCCGGCGGCGGCCGCCCGCCAGCTGCGCAGCGCCTCGCCGTAGCGCCCCGCGTAGGTGTGCGCCGTGGCGATACGGCCGTACAGCCGGGCGGCGTCGGCGCGCTCGGCGCGGGCCAGGCGCTGGCCGAGCGCCCGGCCGAACCAGTCGGCGGCCCGCTCGTAGTCCCCCAGCTCCAGATGCGCACCACCTACGGATTCCATTGCGCGAGCGGTCGCGTACGGGTCATTTGCTCTGCGTCCGGCGTCCAAAGCCGCCCGATATCGCAGCAGCGCCTCGTTCGTCCGGCCGGTCTGGGCGTCCAGGTCGGCCAGGTTCAGCAGGGCGGCGGCCTTCTCCCGGGGAAGCTCGCGCCGCTCGGCCACGTCGAGGACGAGGCGGTGGACGCCGTACAGGTCGGCCGCGGCCGCCTGGGTGCCGAAGTGCGCGACCATCGCCCGCACCAGCTGGGACAGCAGCCGCCGGGCGAGGGTGTCCAGCTCGCCGTCGGCGACGGCGAGGCGGGCGGCGCCGAGCAGGGCGGGGCGGCGCACGCGCAGCCACTCCTCGGCGGCCCGGGGGCTGGGGAAGCGCAGGGCGCGCGGCATGCCGAGGAGTTTCTCCCGGGCCTGCGGGCTGTCGGTCTCGGTGACCGCCCGGCAGGACTGCAGCAGCCGTACGGTCCGCTCCAGCATGCGGGCGCGGGCGAGCTGCAGCTCGGCGGGGCGGTCGTGGGTCTCGGTGAGGGCCTTGAGCAGCGGGTGCAGGGCGCCGGGGATCTCGTATTCGGGCAGCGGCGAGTCCACGGCTCGCAGCAGGCCGAAGCGGACGAGGTCGTCCAGGGTGGTGCGGGCGCCGCTGACCGAGCAGCCGGCGAGCGCGGACGCCGTGTGCGCATCGACGCACCCGGCGGGGGCGAGGGCGAGCAGGCGCAGTATCCGGGCGGCCGGGGCGGGCAGCGCGGTGTAGGCGAGCTGGAAGACCCGCGCCAGCGGGGCGGTGTCGTCGCCGTCGGCGCGCAGCTGCTTGGCGAGGTCGGCGACGGCGGCCTTCGGTCGGGCCGTGAGCCAGCCGGCGGCCAGCGTCAGCGCGGCGGGCTGGCCCTGGCACGCCTCGACCAGGCCCTCCGCGGCCCGCGGGTCGACGGTGACCCGCACGGGGTCGATCCGGCGGGACAGCAGCTCCACCGCGGACTTGGTGTCGAGCCCGCCCAGCGTGCAGGGCCGCACGTCGGCGATCCCGGTCAGGGGCCGTGCGGAGACGGCGACGACCAGGCAGCCGGGGTTGTCCGGGAGCAGCGCGTCGACCTGCTCGGCGCCGGCCGCGTCGTCCAGCAGGAGCAGCGTCCGCCTCTCGGCGAGGGCGTCGCGCAGCGCCTCGGTCAGCTCGTCCTCACCGGCGCCCGGCGGCACGGGCCGCTCCAGCGCGGCGAGCAGTTCGCGGGCGGCACGCTCCACGGGGACGGGCGTGCCGTCCGCCTCGCTGAGCCGGGCGCGCAGCACCCCGTGCTCGTAACGGTCCGCGACCTGCCGGACCAGTTCCTCGGCCAGAGCGGTACGCCCGCAGCCGGGGCGGCCGGCGATGAGCAGCACCCGCGCGCGGGGCGCCTTCTTCCCGCTGAGCGTGTCCAGACCCGCGCGCTCGATGTCGGCGCGCAGCTCCTTCAACTCCCGTGTGCGGCCCAGGAACACACCGACCGCCGGCGCGTTCGCCGACAGCCGCACGCCGTCCTCGTCCACCGCCTGTTCCGTCACGGGCCACGCTCCCGTTCCACCGCACGCCGGCGCCCGACGGGACCGATCGATCGGGCGTATCCAGAGCCTAGTTCACGCTCTGCAACGATCCTGGCGGAGCACGCGGTGCCGGACCAGGACTCGCCCGATCGGATCAACGGATCGTCAGACCGCTACGCCTCGAACGGCCGCGCAGGCCAAGGCGCCAGTGCCGGCCGCAACGCCTCCACCCCGGCCCCCTGCCGAACGGCAACGAGAGAGAGCACGCCCGTCACCAGACACGAGTTGTGCAGCTCACCGGCGAGAATCCCCCGCACCAGCTCGCCGACGGGCACTCGCGCGTGCTCCATGTCGGTCTCCTCGTGCTCCGCCGCGAACCGCTCCCCCTCGGCCTCCGACAGATTCCGCGCGAGGAAGATCCGTACGGCCTCGTCGGAACCGCCGGGCGAGGTGTACAGGTCGGTCAGCACCCGCCAGTCCTCGGCCTTGACGTGCGCCTCCTCGTACAGCTCGCGCTGGGCGGCGTGCAGCGGGTTCTCGCCGGGCACGTCGAGCAGGCCCGCCGGGATCTCCCACAGCTTCTGCCGTACCGGGTGACGGTACTGGCGGATGAGCAGGACGCGGTCCTCGTCGTCCAGCGCGAGGACCGCGACGGAACCGGGGTGGACCTGGTAGTCACGGCCGGACACCGAGCCGTCGGGCATGACCACGTCGTCCGTCCTGACGGAGGTCTTGGCCCCGGTGAACGGGGCCCGGGTCGCCCTGATCTCCCACTCCTCGGGCGCGTCCTTGATCGTCATGCCGTTCCTTCCCCACGTGCGCATACGAAAGCCGGGGTGCTCCCTACTGAAAGGTATGCACCCCGGCCACCGTACAAGCCGGTGTGTTACTTCGAATTCTGCCGCTCGACCGCAGCCTTCACGAGACCGGCGAACAGCGGGTGCGGACGCGTCGGACGCGAGCGCAGCTCCGGGTGGGCCTGGGTGGCCACCAGGTAGGGGTGCGTCTCGCGCGGGTACTCGACGTACTCGACGAGCTTGCCGTCCGGGGAGGTGCCGGAGAACAGGATGCCCGCCTTCTTCTCCAGCTCCGCGCGGTAGGTGTTGTTCACCTCGTAGCGGTGGCGGTGCCGCTCCTCGACGTACTCCTTGCCGTCGTAGACCTCGCGGACGATCGAGCCCTCGGCCAGCTTCGCCGGGTACATGCCGAGCCGCATCGTGCCGCCCATGTCGCCCTCACCGGCGACGATGTCCATCTGCTCGGCCATGGTGGAGATGACCGGGTGGCCGGTGGCGGGGTCGAACTCGGTGGAGTTGGCGTCCGGGATGTCGGCGAGGTTGCGCGCGGCCTCGATCACGATGCACTGCAGGCCCAGACACAGACCGAGCAGCGGGATCTTGTTCTCGCGGGCGTACTTGATCGCGCCGACCTTGCCGAGCACACCGCGGTCGCCGAAGCCGCCGGGGATGCAGATGCCGTCGACGTCCGACAGCTGCGCCTTGGCGCCGGCCGGCGTCTTGCAGTCGTCGGAGGTGACCCACTTGATCTTCACGCGGGCGCGGTTGGCGAAGCCGCCCGCGCGCAGCGCCTCGGTGACCGACAGATAGGCGTCGGGCAGGTCGATGTACTTGCCGACCAGGGCGAGGGTGATCTCGTGGTCGGGATTGTGGACGCGGTCCAGCAGGTCGTCCCACGTCGTCCAGTCGACGTCGCGGAACGGCAGGTCGAGCTTGCGCACGACGTAGGCGTCCAGGCCCTCGCCGTGCACGGTCTTCGGGATGTCGTAGATCGAGCGGGCGTCGGGGCAGGCCACGACGGCGGCCTCGTCGACGTCGCACATCAGCGAGATCTTCCGCTTGATGGCGGTGGGCACCTCGCGGTCACAGCGCAGGACAATGGCATCGGGCTGGATACCGATGTTGCGCAGCGCCGCCACCGAGTGCTGGGTCGGCTTGGTCTTCAGCTCGCCCGAGGGGCCGATGTACGGCAGGAGCGAGATGTGCACGACGAAGACGTTGTCGCGGCCGACCTCATGACGGACCTGGCGGACGGTCTCCAGGAACGGCAGCGACTCGATGTCGCCGACGGTGCCGCCGACCTCGGTGATCACGACGTCCACCTCGTCGGTGGCCATGCGCCGGATGCGGTGCTTGATCTCGTTGGTGATGTGCGGGATGACCTGCACGGTGTCGCCGAGGTACTCGCCGCGGCGCTCCTTGGCGATCACCGTGGAGTAGACCTGGCCCGTGGTGACGTTGGCGGAGCCGTCCAGGTCACGGTCGAGGAAGCGCTCGTAGTGGCCGATGTCCAGGTCGGTCTCGGCGCCGTCGTTGGTGACGAACACCTCACCGTGCTGGAAGGGGTTCATCGTGCCCGGGTCGACGTTCAGGTACGGGTCGAGCTTCTGCATGACGACGCGCAGGCCCCGGGCCTTGAGCAGCATGCCGAGGCTGGAGGCCGTCAGCCCCTTGCCGAGGGAGGAGGCGACACCCCCGGTGACGAAGATGTGCTTGGTCGTCGTGGCTGTGCTGTTTCGGAAAGCAGCGGGCGGCATGGCCAAAGGGGGGCTCCCGTGGTCGCGGTCTGGGGGTTGCGGGTCGGCTGTCCGCTCCGGATTTCCGGGGGGTGCCGTCGCTGCGGTTCGGGGGTTTTGCTCCCACCGGTCCACGGGCTACCAGGGTATCAGCGACCGGCGCCGATGGCTTCCGGCCACGCTCCGCGCACGCACCGCCACGCGGCACGCACCGGTCACGTATTTCTCACCCGATGCTCACTCGTTCGGTGGATGCCCGTTGCCCGGAGGGGCACGCGGATCATCTATGTGCGTCGTATCCTGCTCGGACACTCACTGCCGAGCCCGGCCGGGTACCACGGCGCCACCCGAAGCCCGTACATCACCGGAACAACGAGAGCTCGTCAGTTCGTTGAGCAGAGATTGCCGTTTTGCCATCGCGGTTCAGCGGCTGCTTTGCTTCACCGCTCAACGACGCACTACAACGACCCCTTGACCGCACTAGCGACAGCCCCGCACGCGGGGTGACGTGGCCGTTCGACTGGAGTTGCACGTGGCCGGGCGCATCGAAGACTACGCACTCATCGGAGACATGCAGACAGCGGCGCTGGTCTGCCGTGACGGCACGGTGGACTGGCTCTGCCTGCCGCGCTTCGACTCGCATGCCATCTTCGCCGGCCTGCTGGGTACCGAGGAGCACGGGTACTGGCGGCTGGGCCCGGCCCACGGGCCCGACCAGCAGCCGCCGACCGCGGCCCGGCGCAGCTACCGCGGCGACTCGCTGATCCTCGAATCGGAGTGGGACACACCACGCGGCATGGTCCGGGTGACCGATTTCATGCCCCCGCGTGACGGCGCTCCGCAGCTCATCCGGATCGTCGAGGGCGTCTCGGGCCGCGTTCAGATGCGCTCGGCGCTGCGGATGCGCTTCTCCTACGGCCGGGTCGTGCCGTGGGTGCACAAGCACGAGGGGCGCACGGTGGCCGTGGCGGGCCCGGACTCGGTCTGGTACGACACGGAGGCAGAGACCTACGGCAAGTCGCTGACCACGTTCTCGGACTTCACCGTCGGACCGGGCGACCGGATCGCGTTCACCATCTCCTGGCAGCCCTCGCACAAGGAGCCGCCGCCGCTGCCGGAGCCCGAGCAGTCGCTGGAGGCGACGGAGGACTTCTGGCGCGAGTGGGTCGAGCAGTGCACGTACCACGGGCCCTACCGGGAGGCCGTGGTCCGCTCGCTGATCACCCTCAAGGCGCTGACGTACGCCCCCACGGGCGGCATCGTGGCGGCGCCCACCACCTCCCTTCCGGAGGACATCGGCGGCGTCCGCAACTGGGACTACCGCTACACCTGGCTGCGGGACGCGGCGATCACCCTGTCCTCGCTGCTGCGCACCGGCTACCGCGAGGAGGCCCGCGCCTGGCGCGAGTGGCTGCTGCGGGCGGTGGCCGGCGACCCGGAGAACCTGCAGATCATGTACGGCATCGCGGGCGAGCGTGAGCTCGGCGAGGCGGAGCTGGACTGGCTGCCGGGCTACGAGAAGTCCGCGCCGGTGCGGGTCGGCAACGGCGCCGCGCACCAGCTCCAGCTGGATGTGTACGGCGAGGTCACCGAGGCGCTGCACCTGGCCCACATGACGGGCCTGGCCCGCAACGACTACGCCTCGCTGCTCCAGCTGAAGCTGATCAGCTACCTGGAGAAGCACTGGCAGGAGCCCGACGAGGGCATCTGGGAGGTGCGCGGCCCGCGCCGGCACTTCGTGCACTCCAAGGTGATGGCGTGGGTCGCCGTCGACCGCACGATCAAGCTGCTGGAGTCGGGCGAGGCCGACGGCCCGCTGGAGCGCTGGCTGGAGCTGCGCGAGGAGATCCACCGCGAGGTGTGCGAGAAGGGGTACGACAAGGAGCGCAACACCTTCACGCAGTCCTACGGCTCCAGGGAGCTGGACGCCTCGCTGCTGCTGATCCCGCAGATGGGCTTCCTACCGCCGGACGACAAGCGCGTGATCGGCACGATCGAGGCGATCCAGCGGGAGCTGTCCACCTCGGACGGGTTCATCCTGCGCTACCCCACCGAGGGCGCGCACGAGGGCGTCGACGGCCTCCCGGGCGACGAGGGCGCCTTCCTCGCGTGTTCCTTCTGGATGGCCGACGACCTGGCGATGATCGGCCGCGTGGACGAGGCCCGCAAGCTGTTCGAGAAGCTGCTCTCCCTGCGCAACGACCTCGGTCTTCTGGCCGAGGAGTGGGACCCTCGGCTGAAGCGCCAGGTGGGGAACTTCCCCCAGGCCTTCAGCCACGTGCCGCTGATCGACACGGCCCTGCGGCTGACCGCGTCCGGCGCGTACGGGGGGTAGTGCCGCCCGAGGCCGTCTTGTGGGTGCGGGCCCCGTTGTGGCTGGTCGCGCAGTTCCCCGCGCCCCTTCGGGGCGCGGGCTCAGCTCGCCAGTGCCGTCAGTGTCCGCTCCCCACCCGGATCGCCCACCGTTGCCGGTACCAGAGCGATCTCGTCCAGGCCCGCCTCGGCGTACGCGTCGACGCGGGCCTGGATCGTCTTGAGGTCGCCGATCAGGCCGACCGCATCCGCGGCCTCGGGCGGCAGGGCCTCGACCAGCGTCTCGCGGTCCGCGCCGGTCGCCGCCAGGTCCACCGCCTCCCCGAGGCCCGCCGCCCGGAACATGCCGCTGTACCCCGGCACGGTCAGATACCCGGCGATGCTGCCCAGCACCTGCCGTACCGCCTCCGGCGAGGGATCAACCGCCGCAGGCAACCACGCGGCGAGCCGCGGCGGCGTACGCCCCGCCTTGTCCGCCGCCGCGTCGAGCTTGCCGCGCAGCACCCGTACCTGTTCCGGGGTGACCAGGTCGAGCAGCATCCGGTCGGCGTGCGCGGCGGCGATGCCGATGGCCCGGTCCCCGAAGGCCGCCACGGTCAGCGGGCCGCCGGGCGGCGCGAGGCGGCGGCGGAAGGGGCTGCCGGGGACGACCGGCTCGCCGGGCACCGCGTGCAGCAGGTCCCGCAGCGCCGCCGCCGACTCCTCCAGCGCGGCCGTCGGCCGGATGCGGGGCCGCCCGTGCACCCCCTCGACCACCCGCTTGCTGGCGGTGCCGAGCGCCACGCCCACCGCCCGGCCGCCGGTCACGGCGGCGGTGCCCGCGGCGCCCCGGGCGATGGTGTACGCGTCCCGCACGGACACCGGCACCGGCCCCGCCGTCAGCGCGACTCTCCGGGTCGCCGCGCCGATCGCGGTAGCCAGTACGAACGCGTCCCAGGTCGGCCCCTCGCCGATCCACACCTCCCGGTATCCGAGCCGGTCGGCGAGCGCCGCGACGCGCAGCGGCTCGTCGACCGGGCTGTCGTCCTCACGTGCCACGGCGACCACACTGAAGTCCATGGGGGCGCCGCTACCCGATGCACACGCAGCTAACCCAGCGCGGCGATCACCTCCCGCGCCGCCCGCTCGCCCTCGGTCGCGCCGCCCTCCATGTAGCCCTGGAAGTCGTAGGAGCAGTGCTCGCCGCCGATGTGGACGTTGCCCTGCGCGGTCCCCTCGTAGCCGGCGTACCGGTGCAGATAGCCCACCGGCCAGTAGGAGTAGGCGCCGAGCGAGTACGGGTTGAGGTGCCACGCGGACAGCTGCGCCCGGCCGGTCCACGCGGCCGACGTGCCGGGGAAGAAGGCGTCGATGTCCTTGAGGTACTTCACCGCGAGGCTCTTCACATAGGGGTCGCTCTCGTACGAGAACGGTCCCGCCGGGGTCAGCGACCTGGCGAGGGTGCCGCCGCCGTACTGGATGAGGATGCCGCCGGTGCCCGGCTGGACCTTGGTGGTGTCCCAGGTCTGCTGCACCTCGCCGTCGGTGAAGCACTCGCCGGCGGACACACCCGGCCAGGGCCCGGTGCCGCGCCACGGGCGGCCGGAGAACTGCATGTTGAGCTTGGTGCAGTACCCCATGCGGGCGTCCCGCAGCAGGCTGGTCATCCGGGTGTCGAAGCCGGCCCGGCTCAGATCGAGCCGTTGCAGGATCGGCAGGGGCACGCACAGGACGGTGTGGTCGGCGGTGACGGTGCGGGTGGAGCCGGCCTCGCTGAAGGTCAGCGTCTGCGTGCCGTCGGCGTTGGCACGCAGCGCCTGCAGCGACCAGCCCTGCCGGATGGTCCCGGCGGGCAGGAAGCCGGCGATGGCGTGCGGGAGCTGGTCGTTGCCGCCGACGATGTGGTAGCGCTCGTCCGACAGACCCCAGATGTTGAAGTCGCCGGGATTGGTCTGGTAGCCCATCAGCAGCACCAGGGCGAGCGAGGACTGGTCGGTGGTGTCGGCGCCGTACTCGACGTTGTAGGCGACGTCGAAGAGCTGTCCCAGCCGGGAGGCGTGGCCGCCGGGCACGCGTGACTCGATCCAGTCGTACAGGGACATGGTGTCCAGGGCGGTGCCGGCCGCGGTGGTCTGGTTCCACTTGACCTCTCCGGCGGCCTGGAGGTCGCTGTGCAGGGCCTGGTAGACGGCCTTGAAGTCCTCGTCGGCCTGGGCGCGCGGGTAGTAGGCGCCGTCGAACCAGAACACCTCCTCGGCTCCGTTGGGACCGCCGCCGAGGAAGTCCTCCAGCGGCAGGGAGAAGCGGCGGCACAGCTCCTGGATCTTCTTGTGTCCGGTGTCGATCAGCTCGCCGCCGACCTCGGAGGTCTGCCCCCAGGCCCAGTGGTCGCGCTGGGAGTACATCCGCCCGCCGACCCGGTCGGGGTTGGCCTCGTAGAGGGTGCAGGCGTATCCGGCGTCGTGCAGGGTGAGCGCGGCCGTGAGCCCCGCGATACCCGCGCCGACGACGGCGATGCGGGGCGCGGACGCGGCGGCGGCTCTCGCCGGGGCCGCCGCGGCGGTCACGGCGGCGGTGGCGAGGGCGCCCTTGAGGACGGTACGGCGGCGGATCTGGCGGGCCTCGGCGACGGGCACGCCGAGCCGGTGGGCGGCGGCGTGGTCGGAGGTGAGGGACCTCAGGACGTGCATCAGCTGCGTACGGGACACGGTGGGGCTCCTCAGACGTTGGCGGGGGCTTCCTCGATGTCGCTGTCCGTGCGCTCGGCCGCGTCCTCCAGGACGATCCGGCCGATGATCTCGTAGCGTTCCGGCCGTCGGGCCCGCAGATAGAAACCGAGGGCGAGGCCGCCGAAGAAGACCAGCCCGACGATCCACGGGATGGCCTTGAAGAAGAGCGAGTCGGCCGCCGTACCGGCCGCGGTGTCCAGGTTGACCACCAGCAGCACCACCACGGCGGTCATGCCGATCCCGCCGAGCAGGGGCGCGGTGAAGGTGCGGAACCAGTGCCGGTCCTCGGGGTGGTTCTTGCGGAAGTAGCCGATGACGGCGAAGGAGCACAGGGTCTGCACGATGAGGATGGCCATCGTGCCGAGGATCGCCAGCAGCGTGTACAGGTGGATGTACGGGTCCTGCCCGGTCGCCCAGAAGACGCCGACGAGGGCGACGGCGATGACGGACTGCACGAAGGAGGCGAGATACGGCGAGCCGTGCCGCGGGTGGGTGCGGCCGAGGGCGGGGTGCAGGAACCCCTCGCGGCCGATGGCGTACAGGTAGCGCGCGGCGCACTGGTGGAAGGCCATGCCGCAGGCGAACGAGCCGGTGATCAGCAGCCATTGGAAGGCGTTGACCGCCCAGCCGCCGATGAAGGTGTGCGCGGGGGCGAAGAACAGGTCGAGCGGGCTCGCCCCGGCGGAGAGCTTCACCGCGCCCTTCAGTCCGTTGCCGGCGATGGTCATCCAGGAGACGTAGATGTAGAACAGGCCGACGCCGACCACGGAGATGATCGTGGCGCGCGGGATGACCCGCTTGGGGTCGCGGGACTCCTCGCCGTACATCGCCGTCGACTCGAAGCCGACCCAGGACCAGAAGGCGAAGAACAGGCCGAGTCCGGCGGAGGCGCCGGTGAAGGCGTTCTTGGGGTTGACCGGTTCCAGCGGGATGCCGTCCGGTCCGCCGCCGTGCAGCAGGACGGCGGTGGCGACCGCGAAGAGGACGGCGATCTCCGCGATGAGCATCACTCCGAGCGCCTTGGCGGTGAGGTTGATGTCGAAGTACGCGAGGACGGCCGTGACCAGCAGCATGGCGGCGGCGTACAGGACCCAGGGCAGGTCGACGCCGAGCTGGTCGTGGACGGTGGTCTTCGCGAAGTAGGAGAAGACGCCGACGATGGACGCCTCGAAGACGACGTACGCGAGCACCGCGAGCATTCCGGAGGCCAGGCCGGCGATCCGGCCCAGGCCGTGCGAGATGTAGCCGTAGAAGGCGCCGGCCGCCGTGATCCGGCGGGCCATCGCGACGTAGCCGACGGAGAAGACCGTCAGCACGAGGGTGGCGAACAGATAGCCGGCCGGTGCGCCGGTGCCGTTGCCGTAGCCGACCGCGATCGGCAGGTTGCCGGTCATCGCCGTGATGGGTGCGGCGGTCGCCACCGCCATGAACACCACACCCACCAGCCCTACGGAATTCGCTTTGAGGCGTTGCACCTCTCGCGTGGGTGTTTCTGCCATTCCCGCCCCTCTCACCGTGCTTTCACAACGAAATCCGAAGATCGCGCCGAGGTTGACCTGCGGATGCGTCAGTGTGGCGGTGAAGTGACGCACGCCACAACAGACAGTCGGTCACGCTGTCGGGCGTCTGGGGCGACGCAGTGTCGCGCCGCGCGGGACGGTGACCGTCCCCGTGACCGCCCGGAGATGTCGCCGTAACGCGGGCCCGGGTAGCGTCCGCAGCATGGACAGCCGCACCGACCACCGATTCGACACCCAGGGCACCGGAATCACCGTGCAGCGGGCACTGGAGCTGCCGGGCCTGCGCAGCGGACTGCCCGAGGTGCTCGCGGGCGCCGACCGGCTGGGGCGCACCGTGCGCTGGGTGCACGCGGGCGAGGTGCCGAACATCGCCTCCCTGCTCAAGGGCGGCGAACTGCTGCTGACCACGGGCTACGGGCTCGGCACCCGCCCCGCCGAGCAGCGGGCGTTCGCGCGGACCCTGGCCGAACGCGGCATCGCGGCGCTGGTGGTGGAGCTGGGCCCGCGTTTCGCCCGGCTGCCGGCGCCGCTGGTGGAGACGGCGCGGGCGGCGGGGCTGCCGCTGGTCCAGCTGCACCGCGAGGTGCCGTTCGTGACCGTCACCGAGGAGATCCACACCGAGATCGTCAACGGCCACTACGCGCTGCTGCAGCGGGCGGAGGAGGTGCACCGGCGCTGCACCCAGGCCCTGCTGGGCGGCGGCGGAGTGCCCCAGGTCCTCGGCATCCTCGCCGGCTTCAGCGACAACCCGGTCTTCCTGGAGACGGCCGACGGGCAGCTGCTGTACGCCGCCGGGGCCGGGCCGGAGGGCACCGATCCGCTCCAGGTGTGGGAGGGGCTGCGCGGCCCGCACAAGGACGCGCCGCCGCCGTCGGGTTCGGTCCTGGTGGACGTCCCCGGTGGTGGTCCGGGGACGGGTTCGGTGCGGGCGCGGCTGGTGCTGCTGCCGGTGCGCTCCCCGCTGGCGCCGGTGCACCGCATCGCCGCCGAGCGGGCCGCGGGCATACTGGCGGTGGTGCTGATGCAGGCCCGCCAGGAGGAGGAGCTGGCCGCGCGCGGGCGCGGCGACTTCCTCACCGACCTCGCCGAGGGCCGCATCACCGCCGAGGACGCCCCGGCGCAGGCCCGCGTCCTCGGCTTCAAACCGGGCTCGGGGCCGCTGCTGCCGGTGGTGATGCGGCTCGGTGACGCCCTCTCGCCCGGCGGCGGCTGGGCGGTGCTGGCCCGCGCGGTCTCCGAGGAACTGGCCGCCGTGGGCGTGCCGGTGCTGATCGGCGTACGCCCGGTGGAGGGCCGTGTGCTGGTCCTTCTGGGCCTGCGCTCGGAGCCGGAGCGCGCGGCGGTCGCCGACCGGGCCGCGGCGGCGCTGCGGGCGGGTGTGGAGCGGGCCGGGATGCAGCGGCCGGGCGCGCAGCCGCCGGTCGTGGTGGTCGGGGTCGCGGGTGGCTGGGCGGCGGCCTCGGCGGCGCTGCGGCACGCGGCGGAGACGGCGACGGCGGCGCAGGGCCTCACGGACCGCCCCTGGTACGACGCCCGCCGCCTGGACATCGACCTGCTGCTGTGGCGGCTGCGCGACCATCCGGACCTGGAGGCCTTCGTGGACCGCGCGATCGGCCCCCTGCGCGACCACGACCACCGCTCGCGCCCTCCGCTGCTGCCCACCCTCGAGACGTACCTGGCCCACGCCGGCCGCAAGGCGGAGACGGCCCGCGAGCTGCACCTGAACCGTCAGACCCTCTACAACCGCCTCGCCCGCATCGGCGAGTTGCTCGGCACCGACCTCGACGACCCCCAGACGGTCCTGGCCCTGAGCCTGGCGCTGCGGGCCCGTCGGCACGTGCCGTAGGTCCCCGGGGCCACGTGCCGCAGGGGCGACCAAAGCCACGTGCCGTTGGCGCCTAGAGCCACGGCGAGGGCTTGGTCAACTCGTCGTAGACACTTAGCACTTGGGCGACCGTCTCGTCGTCCGAGGGCCAGGTGGCCGCCTGCCGTGCGCCTTTGGCGCGCAGTTCCTCGCAGCGGACGGGGTCGTCGAGCAGGCGGGTGACGCGCGAGGCGAGCGCCGCGGCGTCGCCGTAGGGCACCAGTTCGGCGGCGTCGCCGACGAGCTCGCGGATGCCGCCGACGTCGGTCGCGACGAGCGGCACGCGCGCGTGGAGCGCCTCCTGGGCGAGCACGGACCGCGACTCCCAACGGCTGGGCAGCAGCGCGAGGTCGGCGGCGGCGAGCAGCTCGCCGACGTCGTCGCGGCGCCCGAGCAGCCGTACCGGCAGCCCCTCGTCCTCGATACGGCGCTGCAGCTCCGGCCGCGACGGTCCCTCCCCGGCGATCGCCACGAGCGGCGCCGGGTCCAGGGAGCGCCACGCGCGTGCGGCGTCCAGCAGGAGGTCGTATCCGCGGTGGCGTTCCAGTGAGCCGACCGCCAGCAGCAAGGGGCGTCCGGTGGCGCCGAGTTCGGCGCGCACCTTGGGGCGGCGCCGCTCGGCCTCCTCGTCGGGGCCGGCCGGGCGCGACCCGGGTACGGAGACCGCGGCGAGCCGGGCGTCCCTCGCGCCGGTGCGGCGGGCGACGTCCACCAGAACCGAGCTGGTGCCCAGCACGACGGCGGCGGTCCTGGCCACCCGTCGTTCCAGCAGCCGCAGCAGCTGGGCGCGCGGCCCCTCGGCGTACGCCCGGTCGTGCCAGGTGACGACGAGCGGGGTGCGGCGCCCGCTGAGCGCGAGCGCGGCCCGGAACGAGGCGTGCAGCCCGTGCGCGTGCACGAGATCGGCGTTCGCGCAGGCCGCCCGCAGCGCGGCGACGGACACCGGGTCGCTGCTGCGCTCCACGGCCACGTGGTCGGCGCCGGCGCCGGTGAAGTCGTAGGCGTGATCGGCCTCGTAGGGGGCGCACACGGTGACCTTCACGCCCCGTGCGACGAGCCCGGCGGCCAGCGAGCGCACATGGGCGCTGCTGCCGGCGTTACCGCCGCCGAGCACCTGCACGGTGCGCAGCAACGGCCGGCCGTGCGGTGACGGGCTGCTCGCGGGGGTCACGTGGCCGGGCTCCTGGGTCGGCGTGGGACGGTCACGAAGAGAACGTACAGAACGATCGAGCGAAGGGGGCGGACCACACCGTTTCCTCCGCCACGCCGCCAAGAATGCCAGCACATACGGCCGTTCCGGGAACCGCGGGGGCGCACGCCGACCTCGTACGCCCCCCGGCGTCACTCACACGAGTGAGCGGGCCGCGCCCCTCCGACCCTTCCGCGGCAGCGCGAATCGACCTGCACGAGTGCTCGGCCGGGCCTGCCGCTACCCGTCCGCGCGGGCCGTCGCCAGGAGTTCCTCCGCGTGGGCGCGGGCGGTCTCGGAGTCCTCCTGACCCGCCAGCATCCGGGAGAGTTCGCGGATGCGGTCCTCGCCCTCCAGGACCTTCACGCCCGAGCGCGTCACCGAGCCGTCGTTGGTCTTCTCCACCAGCAGCTGCCGGTCGGCGAACGCGGCCACCTGCGGCAGGTGCGTGACGACGACGACCTGCGCCGACTTCGCGAGCCGCGCCAGGCGCCGCCCGATCTCCACCGCCGCCTTGCCGCCGACGCCGGCGTCGACCTCGTCGAAGAGATACGTCGGCACCGGGTCCGTCCCCGCGAACACGACCTCGACGGCCAGCATCACGCGGGACAGCTCACCGCCGGAGGCCCCCTTGGCGATCGGCCGCGGCGGCGCGCCCGGGTGCGGGGCGAGCAGCAGCTCGACCTCGTCCACGCCGGACGGGCCGTAGCCGACCGTGCGCCCGAACACCTCGACGCCCTCCGGGTCCTCGCTCTGCCGGATGTCGAAGGACACACGCGCGTGCGGCATCGCCAGCGACGCCAGCTCCGCGGTCACGGCCGCCGCGAACCGCTCGGCGGCCTCGGTGCGCGCCTCGGTCAGCGCCTGCGCGAGCCCGCCCAGTTCGGCGCGCAGCCCGTCGCGTTCGGCGGTCAGCTCCTCGGTCCGCTCGTCGTCACCGTCGAGTTCGGTCAGCCGCTGCGCGCTGCGCTCGGCCCACGCCAGCACCGCGTTGACGTCCTCGCCGTACTTCCGCGTCAGCTGCGTCAGCGCGGCCCGCCGCTCCTCCACCGCCGCCAGCCGCAGTGGATCGGCGTCCAGGTCGTCGGCGTATCCCGCCAGCTCCCCGGCCACGTCGCCGAGCAGGATGCCGATCTCCCCGATCCGGTCGGTGAGCGCGGCCAGCGCCGGATCGTGCGAGCGGACGGCCTCCAGGGCCCGCTGGGCGCCCGCGACCAGCGTGGTCGCGTCGATGCTCTCGGGGTCCTCCGGATTGCCCGCGAGCGCGGCGTGCGCGGCCGTCGCGGCCGACGACAGCGCCTCCGCGTGCCCGAGCCGCTCGGCCTCCTCGGCCAGCTCCGCGTCCTCACCGGCGCGCGGCTCCACGGCCGCGATCTCGTCGAGGCCGAAGCGCAGCAGGTCGGCCTCCTGGGCCCGCTCTCGCGCGCGTGTCGTGATCTCGTCCAGCTCGGCGGCCACGGCCCGCAGCCGCTTGTACGCCTCGCGGTACTTGGTCAGCGGCACGGCGACCGCGTCCCCGGCGTACCGGTCCAGCGCCTCACGCTGCCGGGACAGCTTCAGCAGCCCCTGCTGGTCGGTCTGCCCGTGCACGGCCACCAGGTCGTCGGCGAGTTCCGCGAGCAGCCCCACGGGGACCGACCGCCCTCCGACGTGCGCCCGCGACCGGCCCTCGGCGGACACCGTGCGGCTGATCAGCAGCGCCCCGTCGTCCAGCTCGGCCCCGGCCTCCTCGGCCCGTACGACGGCGGTGGCGTCCGCGGGTACGGTGATCCGGCCCTCGACGACCGCCTTGTCCGCCCCGAGCCGCACGAGCGCCGCGTCGGCGCGCCCGCCCAGCAGCAGCCCGAGGCTGGTGACCACCATGGTCTTGCCCGCACCGGTCTCGCCGGTGACGGCGGTGAACCCGGGCGACAGCTCGACAACGGCGTCGTCGATGACACCGAGCGACCGTATCCGCATCTCTTCCAGCACGCACAAGACCATACGAGGTCCGGCAGGCCGAGTGCGACCGCCCCGCCTTTGTCACCCACCCGAGCGAGGCCCCGTCGTTCGATCGACCCGGCGTCGGATCAGTGCGGCGCACCGCGCCACCCGGCGCCGTCCTAGTGCGGCGCCCCGCGCCACCCCGAGACCGGCAGCGCGAACTTCGCGACGAGCCGGTCCGTGAAGTTCGCGTGGTGCAGCCGCGCCAGCCGCACCGGCACGGCCCCGCGCCGCACCTCCACCCGCGCCCCCGGCGGCAACTCCACCGTGCGCCGCCCGTCGCACCACAGCACCCCCGGCGGGACGTGCGGCAGCACCTCGACGGCCAGCACCGAGTCCGGCGCCGTCACCAGCGGCTTCGCGAACAGCGCGTGCGCCGAGATCGGCACCATCAGCAGCGCCTCGACCTCCGGCCACACCACTGGCCCGCCCGCCGAGAACGCGTACGCCGTCGACCCGGTCGGCGTCGCGCACACGATCCCGTCGCAGCCGAACCCGGTCACCGGCCGCCCGTCGATCTCCAGCACGACCTCGAGCATCCGCTCCGCGGACACCTTCTGCACGGCCGCCTCGTTCAGCGCCCAGTCGGTGTGCACGATGTCGCCGTTGCGGTGCACGACGACGTCGACGGTCATCCGCTCCTCGACCTCGTACGACCGGGCCACCACCCGGTCCACGACCTTCTCCAGGTCGTCCCGCTCGGCCTCCGCGAGGAACCCGACCCGCCCCAGGTTGACGCCCAGCATCGGCACCCCGGACGCCCGCGCGAACTCCGCGCCGCGCAGCAGCGTGCCGTCACCTCCGAGGACGATGAGCAGCTCGCACCCGTCGAGGCACTGCGGAGTCGCCTCCTTGATCAGCTGCACCTCGTCCGGCAGGGGCAGATCGACCGCCTCCGCCTGAAGCACCCGCACCCCGATACCGGACCGCAGCAGGCCCTTGACCACGAGCTCGGCACTGCGCACGGCCGCCGGCCGTCCGGTGTGGGCGAGCAGGAAAACAGTACGAGCTCGGTTCTGCGTCAACGCGGCCCCTCCGCCACTGCACGGTCAACATCGGCCGGGTCCAGGGCGGGCGCCCCGGCACGCAGCCACAGGAAGTACTCGACATTGCCGGACGGCCCGGGCAGCGGGCTGGCGGTGACACCCCTCACCCCGAGCCCCAGCTCCCACGCCTTCTCGGCCACACCCCGCACGGCCTCCGCCCGCAGCTGCGGACTCCGTACGACACCCCCGCTGCCCAGCCGCTCCTTCCCCACCTCGAACTGCGGCTTCACCATCATCACGAGATCGGCGTCCGGCGTCACGCACCGCACCAGCGCGGGCAGCACGAGACCCAGCGGAATGAAGGACAGATCCCCCACGACCAGGTCCACGGGGGTCCCGTCGATCGACTCGAGCGTCAACTCGCGTACGTTCGTACGGTCCTTGACGGTGACGCGTTCATCGCTCTGCAGCGTCCAGGCGAGCTGTCCGTACCCGACGTCCACGGCGACCACGTGCGCGGCCCCGGCCCGCAGCAGCACGTCCGTGAAGCCGCCCGTGGACGCGCCGGCGTCCAGCGCCCGCCGGCCCTCGACGGCCAGCCCCTGCGGCACGAAGGCGGCCAGCGCCCCGGCGAGCTTGTGCCCGCCGCGGGAGACGTAGTCGGGATCGCCGTCGTCGGCCGTGACGACGATCGCCGCCGCCGTCTCGACCTGGGTGGCGGGCTTGGTCGCGACGGCCTTGCCGACGGTGACCCGCCCCGCGGCGATCAGCTGGCTGGCGTGCTCACGCGAACGCGCGAGCTTGCGGCGGACCAGCTCCGCGTCCAGACGGCGACGTGCGACTCCTGCCACGGTGCGTTCAGCTCCTGCTCTGGTACGACGGCGAGGACGCCGTCGGATACGACGACGGGGGCGCCGGAGGTCCCGGGCGGGCGTCGAGCGCGGTGAGCGCGTCGCGCAGCCCCCGGTGTACATCCTCGTACACCTCGAGGTGTCCGTCCGTGGCGAGGTGGTCGGCGTCGGCCAGCCGGTCCAGGGCGGCGTCGACGCCGGCGTCGCCGGTGGGGGTGCGGTCCACGTTCAGCGGGGCCGGGGCGGCGGGGTCGTACGCCGGCTCGTCCGGGCCCTCCTCGTGCGCCTCGGCGTCGGAGACGGTGTCGTGCATGCCCAGACGCTACCGCGAAGCCCTGCGGTACCGTCGAGCGCGATGGCCACGATCGAGGAGTGCCGCAGCGCACTCGACAAACTTTCGGACAGCATGCAGCGCGCGGAGGGCGACGTCCGCGAGGCCGCGGCCCTGGACCGTTCGGTGAGCTGCCACATCACGGACCTGGACGTCACCTTCGCCGGGCGGCTGACCGGCGGCCGGATCCGGGTGGACGACACCCTTCAGGGTCCGCCCCCCGAGCGGGCCGAGATCCGGCTGGCGATGGCCGGCGACGACCTGGTGGCCCTGGTGAACGGCGAGCTGAACTTCGCGCGCGCCTGGGGCTCGGGCCGGGTGAGGCTGGAGGCGAGCCTGGTGGACCTGTTCCGGCTCAGGAAGCTGCTCTAGACCCGTACGCGTGCCTTCCGCGCGGCCGGCACCACCAGCGGCGTCCCCGTCTCCGGGTCGTCGATGACCTGGCAGCGCAGGTGGAACACCTCCTCGACGAGCTCCGCCGTGACGATGTCCTTCGGCGCGCCCTGCGCGACGACCTCGCCGCCCTTGAGGGCGATCAGGTGCGTGGCGTACCGGGCGGCGTGGTTGAGGTCGTGCAGCACCGCGACGAGCGTGCGGCCCTGCGTCTCGTGCAGCTCCGCGCACAGGTCGAGCACGTCGATCTGGTGCTGGATGTCGAGGTAGGTCGTCGGCTCGTCGAGCAGCAGCAGCGGGGTCTGCTGGGCGAGCGCCATCGCGATCCACACGCGCTGGCGCTGACCGCCGGACAGCTCGTCGACGTACCGGTCGGCGAGTTCGGCGACCCCGGTCTGCGCCATGGACTCCTGGACGACCCGCTCGTCCTCGCTGGACCACTGGCGCAGCAGGCCCTGGTGCGGGTAGCGGCCGCGGCCGACGAGGTCGGCGACCGTGATGCCGTCGGGGGCGATCGACGACTGCGGCAGCAGGCCGAGGGTGCGGGCGACCTTCTTCGCGGGCATCGACTGGATCACCTGCCCGTCCAGCAGCACCCGGCCCCGGCTCGGCTTGAGCATCCGCGACAGCGCCCGCAGCAGCGTCGACTTGCCGCACGCGTTCGGGCCGACGATCACCGTGAAGGACTCGTCGGGGATCTCGACCGACAGCTGCTCGGCGATGACGCGCTGGTCGTAGGCGAGGGTGACGTTGTCGGCGGACAGGCGGTTCACGGGGCTCCTATCGGTGTTCTGGTGCGTGCCGCTCATATCCGGCCCGCCCGGCGCTCGGTGACCAGCAGCCACAGCAGGTAGACGCCGCCGAGTACGCCGGTGACCACGCCGACGGGCAGCTGGTCGGCGCCGAACAGCCGCTGCGAGGCGAAGTCGGCGGCGACCAGCAGGGCGGCGCCCATGCACAGCGACGGCACGAGGTTCGGACCCGGCGAGCGGGTCAGGCGGCGGGCGAGCTGCGGCGCGGTGAGGGCGACGAACCCGACGGGCCCGGCGGCGGCCGTGGCGGTGGCGGTGAGCAGGACGGCGGCCACCATCAGCAGCATCCGCACCCGCTCGACGCGCACCCCGAGGGCGCCGGCCATGTCGTCGCCCATCTCCATCATCCTCAGGCCCCGCGCGTGGGCGAGGACCAGCGGCACCAGCACCGCGCACAGCACGAGCAGCGGCCACACCTGCTCCCAGCCGCGGCCGTTGAGCGAGCCGGTCATCCACACGATCGCGCGGGCCGCGTCGACCAAGTCGGCCTTGGTGATGAGGTAGCCGTTGACGGCCGTGGCGACCGCGGAGACGCCGATGCCGACCAGGACCAGCCGGTAGCCGTGCACGCCCTGCTTCCAGGCGAGCAGATAGATGGCGAGGCCGGTCAGCAGGCCGCCGGCCAGCGCCCCGAGGGTGACCTGCGCGGTGCTGCCGCCGACCAGGACGATCACGACGAGGGCGCCGGCCGTCGAGCCCTGCCCGAGGCCGAGGACGTCCGGGCTGCCCAGCGGGTTGCGGGAGACGGCCTGGAACAGCGCACCGCCCAGCCCCAGCGCGGCCCCGACCAGCAGACCGACCAGGACCCGCGGCAGCCGCAGCTCCCGGATGATGAACTCCTGCCCCGGGTTGCCGTCGCCGAGCAGCGTCCTGACCACGTCCCCGGCGGAGACGGGGAAGTCGCCGGTGCCGATGAGCGCGACACTCGCGGCGAGCGCGGCCACCAGCAGCAGGGCGACGACGACCAGCGCGCGCACGTCGAGGCGCAGCGACAGTCCGCCGGGCATGCGCACCGCCTGCGGGCCACGCGTCGTGCGAGCCGTCGTGCTCGTCTTCTTCACCGCCGTGTTCACAGCTGAGCCGTCCTGCGCCGGCGGACCAGGAAGATGAAGACCGGACCGCCCAGGACGGCGGTGACGACACCGACCTGGAGTTCCGAGGGCCGCACGGCGATCCGGCCGAGCACATCGGCGCCCAGCAGCAGCACGGGCGACAGGACGGTGGCGTACGGCAGGATCCAGCGCAGGTCGGGTCCGGTGAAGGAGCGCACGACGTGCGGCACCATCAGCCCGACGAACAGGATCGGCCCGCAGGCCGCGGTGGCCGCCCCGCACAGCACGGTGGCGGCGAGCATGGCCAGCGCCCGGGTCCGGTCGAGGTGGGCGCCGAGGGCCTTGGCGGTGTCGTCGCCCATGGCCATGGCGTTGAGCGGGCGGGCGAGGAGGAGCGCCAGCAGAGTGCCGGCCGCGAAGAACGGCAGCACCTGCTTGATGGTCCCGTCGGTGGCGGAGTTCAGCGAGCCGACGGTCCAGAAACGCATCTTGCCCAGCGCCGCGTCGTCCGTGATCATCACCGCCTGCACGAACCCGTACAGCGCGGCGGTGATCGCGGTCCCCGCGAGCGCGAGCCGGACGGGCGTGGCGCCCCTGCTGCCGCCGAGGAACCACACCAGCGCGCCCACGACGGCGGCGCCGAGGAAGGCGAACCACACATAGCCGGTCAGGCTGGTGACGCCGAGATACGTGATCGCCGTGACGACCGCGGCGGACGCGCCCGCGTTGATGCCGAGCAGACCGGGGTCGGCGAGCGGGTTGCGGGTGAGCGCCTGGAGGACGGCCCCGGACAGGCCGAGCGCCGCCCCGGCGAGCAGCCCGAGCACGGTCCGCGCCAGCCGGTCGTCGACGACGACGTCGCCGTACGTCCCGGCGTCGTGGAACAGGCCGTGCCAGACCTGCCCCACGGACAGCTGCTTGGCGCCGACGGCGATGCTCGCCACGACCAGGAGGGCCAGGACCGCCAGGGCGACCAGCAGCCCGACGGCACGTATCGCCCGGCGGCTCGGGGGCGCGGCAGCGGTCGCCGCGCGCTGTTCGGGAGGACTGTCGACCGACACGAGGTTAGGTTAGCCTACCCTCGCTTCGTCGACGATCCCCGGTCGTAGCCGCGCTCCCGGTCCGGCTCCCGGTCGCAGGCGCGATCGCCGTCTCGGCTTCCGGTCGCAGGCGCAATCGCCGGTCTCGGTACCGAAGGTCGGGGGCCTCGGCTCACAACCCCAGCCGGGCCAGCGCCTTCCCCGCGTCCAGCGCGCACACGCCGTCCCCGGCCGCCGTCCAGGCCGCCGCGCACAACGCCCGCAGACCGTCCAGCGCCTCACCGTCCCCGCTCAGCACGAACTGCTCGTCCCCGACGCCGGCCGTCCACCCGCCGCACCGGAAACCGTCACCCTCTTCGGTGATCTCCGGCTGCCCGGTGAGCATCCCGCGCAGGTCGGCGTCGACATACGTCGGCCGGTGCTGCGGCGGCGCGGCGAGCAACTGCGCGCCGTCGGTGACGCCGGTCAGGACCAGCAGCGAGTCGACACCGCCGTTGAACGCCCCCTCGATGTCCGTGTCCAGCCGGTCCCCCACCACCAGCGGCCGCTCGGCACCCGTGCGCAGGATCGTCTCCCGGTGCATCGGCGGCAGCGGCTTGCCCGCCACCTGCGGCTCGGCACCGGTCGCGATCCGTACGACCTCCACCGCCGCCCCGTTGCCCGGCGCGATACCGCGCCCGCTGGGGATCGTCAGATCCGTGTTGGACGCGAACCACGGCACTCCGCGCGCGACCGCGTAGGACGCCTCGGCGAACCGGCCCCACGGCAGGTCCGGCCCGCCGAACCCCTGCACCACCGCCGCCGGATCGTCGTCCGCCGACTCCACGGGCACCAGGCCGCGCTCGCGCAGCGCCACCCGCAGCCCGTCCCCGCCGATCACGAGCACCCGCGCACCGGCCGGCACCTGCTCACTGATCAGCCGGGCCACCGCCTGCGCGGACGTGATGACGTCCTGCGCGCCCGTCGGTATGCCCAGCTCGGACAGATGCTCCGCGACCACGTCCGGCGTGCGCAGCGCGTTGTTCGTGACATACGCCAGACGCATCCCGCCGGCCCGGGCCCTCTCCAGCGACTCCACGGCGTGCGCGATCGCGTCCCCGCCCGCGTACACCACCCCGTCGAGATCGAGCAGCGCAGTGTCGTACGCCTCGCTCAGGGCCTGCCCACTGCCCTCGGGCCTCGTCCTGACGCTCCGGCTCATTGCACATCGCTCCTCGGCTCTGCATGCTCTTTCCCCCGATCATCGCGCATACCACTGACACACGTACGATGCCGGGATGGACACAGCAGGTCACTCGGAAGCAACAGCGCGCCGGGGCCTCGAACTCGCGCCGTTCCGAGGTCTGCGCTACGACCCGGACCGGGTCGGCAGCCTCGCCGCCGTCACCTCGCCGCCGTACGACGTCGTGGTCCGCCCCGACGGCCTGCACCATCTCCAGTCGTCGGACCCGTACAACATCGTCCGCCTCATCCTCCCCCAGGCCGGCACCCCCAGCGCCCGCAACGAGCAGGCCGCCGACACGCTGCGCCGCTGGCTCGACGAGGGCGTGCTGACCGCCGATCCCGTACCCGGCCTGTACGTCTACGAACAGCGCGACGGCGACGGCATGCTTCAGCGGGGCCTGATCGGCGCCCTGCGCGTGACCGACCCGGACGACGGCCTGGTCCTGCCGCACGAGGACGTCATGCCGCACGTGGTCGCCGACCGCGCCGCCCTGATGCGCGCGACCTCCGCGAACCTCGAACCGCTCCTGCTGACCTACCGCGGCAACGGCCCCACGGCCGCCACCACCTGGGCCGTCGAGGGCGCCGCGGAGCAGCCTCCGCTGCTGTCGACGACCACCGAGGACGGCTTCACCCACCGTCTGTGGTCCGTCACCGACCCCGCCGAACTGGCCGCGGTCCAGGCCGACCTGGCGCACCACCAGGCGCTGATCGCCGACGGCCACCACCGCTGGGCGACCTACCGCCGGCTGCGCGAGGAACACCCCTCCCCCGGCCCCTGGGACTACGGCCTCGTCCTGCTCGTCGACACCGCCCGCTACCCGCTGCGCGTCCGCGCCATCCACCGGCTTCTGCACGGCCTGCCGGTGGCAGCGGCCGTCGCCGCCGTCGAGGGCCACTTCCGCGTGCGGCGCCTGGAGGTTCCGCTCCCGGAGGCCCTGGAGGCCCTCGCCGACGCGGCCTGCGCCGGCAACGCCTTCCTGCTGGCCGGCGACGGTGCCTTCCACCTCCTCGACCGCCCCGACCCGGCGCTGCTGGCCCGTACGGTCCCCGCCGACCGCCCCGCGGCCTGGCGCACTCTGGACGCGACGGTCCTGCACACCACGCTGCTGGAGCACATCTGGCGGATCCCCGAGGACTCCCCGGCCCACATCGCCTACATCCACGACACGGCCGCCACCGTCACCAAGGCCGAACGCGACGGCTCCACGGCGGTGCTGCTGCACCCGGTGCGCGAGGAGGTCGTCCGCGACCTCGCCCGCCAGGGCGTCACCATGCCCCGCAAGTCGACGTCCTTCGGCCCGAAACCGGCCTCCGGCCTGGTCCTGCGCGCACTCGACCTCTGAGCGCCCCGGCCTCGGACGGCGGCACAACGACGAGAGGGCGGGCCCCCGGTGAAACCCGGGAGCCCGCCCTCTGTCGTCGTGGCTGTCAGCCGTTGTCGCCGTCGGCGGCCTCGGCGTCGTCAGCCTCATGGGCCTCGGCGTCGGCGGCGTCGTCAGCCTCATCGGCGTCGGCGTCGTCGACGTCCTTCTCCGCGGCCTCGGTGACCTCCGTGACCTCAGGGGCCGTCGTGACCTCCGTGACCGACGGGACGTCCGCGTCCTCCGCTTCCTCGTCGAGCGCGTCGACGAACTCCACGCCGTCCATCTCGGCGAGCCGGTCCGAAGCGTCGGTGCTGCCGTCCCGGTCCGCCTCCACGGCCTTGGCGAACCACTCGCGCGCCTCGTCCTTACGGCCGGCCGCCAGCAGCGCGTCGGCGTACGCGTAGCGCAGCCGCGCGGTCCACGGCTGGACCGAGTTGGACGCCAGCTCGGGGCTCTGCAGCGTCACGATGGCCGCGTCCAGCTGCTCCATGTCCCGCCGGGCGCCGGCCGCGACGAGCCGCATCTCGACCTGGCCGGCCTTGTCCAGCTTGTGCACCTCGGGCGCACCGGCCATGTCCAGCGCCTTCTCCGGCCGCCCGAGCCCACGCTCGCAGTCGGCCATCACGGGCCACAGATCGACATTGCCGGTCATACGCCGGGCAGCGCGGAACTCGGCGAGCGCCTCGCTGTACTTCTGGCTCGCGTACGCCGCGAAACCGGCGGCCTCCCGTACGGCGGCGACACGCGAGGCCAGCCGCAGGGCCACCCTGGAGTAGCCGTAGGCGCCCTCGGGGTCCTCGTCGATGAGCCGCGCGACCATCACCAGGTTCTTGGCGACGTCGTCCGCGAGCGTCTTCGGCAGGCTCTGCAGCTCCTGGCGTACGTCCTTGTCGATCTCCTCGCCGGTGACGTCCGGCGGGATCGGCAGCCGCTTGATCGGCTCGCGGTCACGGTCACGGTCCCGGTCGTCACGGAAGCGTCCGCCGCCGCGCCGGTCGTCGCGGCCGCGGTCGTCACGGCCCCGGAAACCGCCCGGTCGGCCGCCGCGGTCGTCGTGACGGGGGCCGCCGCGACCGCCACGGTCGTCCCGGCCGCGGAAGCCGCCACGCTCGCCGCCCCGGTCTCCACCACGGTCACCGAAACGCCGCTCGCCCGTGCGCTCCGCGCCACGCTCGCCGAAGCGCCGGTCACCACCGCGGTCGTCACGACGCTCACCGCGCCGGTCGTCCGGACGGCTGTCCCGGCGGTCATCACGGCGGTCATCACGCCGGTCGTCGCGGCGGAAACCACCACGGTCGCCCCGGTCGTCGCGGCGCTCGTCACGCCGGTCGTCCCGGCGGAAGCCGCCCCGGTCGCCACTGTCACGGCGAACGAAGCCGCCGCGATCGCGGTCGTCGCGGGGAGCGTAGCCACCCCGGTCACGGTCATCGCGGCGGTCGTCGCGGCGGTCGTCCCTGCGGAAGTCACCGCGGTCGTCGCGCCGTTCGTCGCGGCGGAAACCACCGCGGTCGTCGCGCCGGCCGAAGCCGCCACGGTTGTCGTCGCGACGGAAGCCCGGACGGTCACCGCGCTCACCGCGGTCGTCACGACGGAAACCGGGACGGTCACCGCGCTCACCGCGGTCGTCACGCCGGAAGGCCGGACGCTCACCACGGTCGTCGCGACGGAAGGCCGGACGCTCACCGCGATCGTCACGGCGGAAGGCGGGACGGTCACCGCGCTCACCACGGTCGTCACGCCGGAAGCCCGGACGCTCACCGCGATCGTCGCGACGGAAGCCGGGACGGTCACCGCGCTCACCACGGTCGTCACGCCGGAAGGCCGGACGATCGCCGCGCTCACCACGGTCGTCACGCCGGAACGCGGGACGGTCACCGCGCTCTCCACGGTCGTCACGCCGGAACGCGGGACGGTCACCGCGGTCGTCGCGGCGCGGCCCCCGGTCCCGGTCGTCGCGCCGGCCGAAACCCCCGCGGTTGTCGTCCCGTCGGAACCCACCACGGTCGCCACGGTCACCGCCACTACGCTCAGCGCGGTCGCCCCGGTCGTCACTCCGGCGGTCGTCCCGGCGGAAGCCGCCGCGGTCTCCACCGTCACGGCGGCCGTAGCCACCACGGTCACGGTCGTTGCCGCGGGGGGCACCTCCACGGTCGCCGCGGTCCCCGCCCTCCCGGCGCCGCTGATCGCGCTCCGGACGGTCGTCGGGAGAGTTGGTGGACATCGGTGACTCCTGTCTTCGGTACTACAAGCATTGTAAAAACAAAAGGACCCCTGGTCCCAGCTGAACGCTGGTGACCAGGGGTCCTTCCCAAAGATTGTTCGGCGGCGTCCTACTCTCCCACAGGGTCCCCCCTGCAGTACCATCGGCGCTGTAAGGCTTAGCTTCCGGGTTCGAAATGTAACCGGGCGTTTCCCCTACGCTATGACCACCGAAACCCTAATGGTTTCGAGCGAACAAGCACACTTTTCTGTTATGCGTTCTGCTCAAAGCCGGCAACTGTTCGTTGCCTCAGAACTAACACAGTGGACGCGAGCAACTGAGGACAAGCCCTCGGCCTATTAGTACCGGTCAACTCCACACGTTACCGTGCTTCCATATCCGGCCTATCAAC
>NZ_JBVOQE010000011.1:0-355293 GCF_055668065.1 Streptomyces sp. NPDC097129
CTACGATCGCAAAGCCGAGCACTTCCTCGCCTTCACCAGCATCGCCTGCACCCTCATCTGCTACCGCCGACTCACCAAATGAGATGACCTCTTAGTGGCGGATCTGCAGTCGCAACGGACGGACCTCTGGAATCGCGAAGGAGCTCCGGGCTGTGCGCGGCACACAAGCCCCCTGGCGCGGGGCACACTTGGCCGCCGAGCGGACTGCGTCAGAGCGGGAGGTCGTCGGGCAGTACCCTGAACGCCTTGTGGCGGCCCAACGGGCGTACGGCCCGGAAGTCTCGCCGGTCGAGGGTGAGGATCGCGTCCGTGTCGTAGTCGGCGGCGAGCGCCACGTTCACCGCGTCGGCGAGGTCGAGGTCCAGCGCGCGGTGGCGGACACGGACGGACTGGGCGGCGCCCAGGTGGCCCTCCGTGATCTCCGGCATGACGACACGGCCCCGGCTCATCCAGCGCCGCAGGTCGTCGACCGCGCTGAGGGCGGCCTCCCTGCCGAGCTCACGTGTCGCCACGTGATCCAGTTCGGCCAGCAGGAGCGGCGACATGACCAGCAGTCCCGCCGCCATGATCGCCTCGTTCGCCGCCCGGTGTTCCGGATGAGCGGAGTCCAGGGCTGCCAGAAGGCCGGACGTGCCGGCGATGACAATGATCATGCGGCGGATCCCGGACCCGAGCCGGTGTCACGTCGGACGGCCTGGGCGACCGCGTCCCGGACCTCCGACGTGGACGGCGTACGCCCCGGCCCCTCGAAGGTGCGGGAGAACAGGGGCTCGTCCCAGACCCGGTTGGCCATGGCCGCAAGGTGGATGCCCTGACGGATGATCTCGGCCTCGCTTATGCCTCGGCGCTTCGCGGCCTCCTTGATGATGGCCAGGTCCGCCACGCCCGGCGCTCCGCGTGCGCGCGGTCGCGACACGCGTGTGGCCTTCGTCTCCCGGACCGGTTTCGGCGTGCTCGTCGGGGGGCCGGCCCGTGACGTGCGGTCGGGGCCATCGGGGGAGGTCACAGCGGTGCGCGGAGATGCGGGCAGGAGCAAACCTGTACCCGTGGAAGCCAATATCTGTGGTGGCGACATAAGAAATCGACGCGCCGCATGAAAGGTATTCCTGCAATCATCGGCGGCGCGGATTTTTCGGCCGCACCGGGCCGACTTCGGCGTGCTACTGTCGTCATCAGTTGCAGGTGTGGTTGCCAGAAGGTTTTTCCGACGGCTGATCATCACGGCGACACGGAATGCGCACAGGGCGTATTTCCTGACACCGTCTCCGAAGGAGAAATACAATGGCTGCTGGTACCGTGAAGTGGTTCAACGCGGAAAAGGGCTTCGGCTTCATCGAGCAGGACGGCGGCGGCCCGGACGTCTTCGCCCACTACTCGAACATCGCCACCCAGGGCTTCCGCGAGCTGCTGGAGGGCCAGAAGGTGACGTTCGACATCGCGCAGGGCCAGAAGGGCCCGACGGCCGAGAACATCGTTCCCGCCTGACGCACCAGCGCTGACGCGCTTCGCAGCTGGGGCCCGCACCTTGGGGTGCGGGCCCCAGCTCGCTTTTTTCCAGGGTGATTCCACCCCGTCTTTTCCGGCCCGTTCTCGCGATTCTCTGCGCGCTTCATTCTGCTGCGGAAACTCCTTGATACGCGCCCGCATCGAGGAAGGTTCCGTATGAACCGCACACGTACCACTCGCGCACGCACCGATCGCCCGTACGACCGCTTCGCAGGAAGTGGATCCGCCGGGCGCTCCGGCGGGCCGCGCCGCTCCAGCGGTTACGGCAGCCGCCAGCCCGTGCGGGGCGATTTCGCCCTGCCGAAGACGATCACGCCCGCATTGCCCGCCGTCGAGTCGTTCGCCGATCTCGCCATGCCGGCCCCGCTGCTGAGCACGCTCGGCCGGGAAGGCGTGACCGTGCCCTTCCCGATCCAGGCGGCGACCCTGCCGAACTCCCTGGCCGGACGTGACGTCCTCGGCCGCGGCCGCACCGGCTCCGGCAAGACCCTCGCCTTCGGCCTCGCGCTGCTGGCCCGCACCGCCGGCCGCCGCGCCGAACCGCGCCAGCCCCTCGCGCTGGTCCTCGTCCCCACCCGTGAGCTGGCCCAGCAGGTCACCGACGCGCTCACCCCGTACGCCCGTTCCGTGAGCCTGCGGCTCGCCACGGTCGTCGGCGGCATGTCCATCGGCCGGCAGGCCAGTGCGCTGCGCGGTGGCGCCGAGGTCGTCGTCGCGACGCCCGGCCGGCTCAAGGACCTCATCGACCGCGGCGACTGCCGCCTCGACGACGTCGACATCACCGTCCTCGACGAGGCCGACCAGATGACCGACATGGGCTTCATGCCCCAGGTCACCGCACTGCTCGACCAGGTGCGCCCCGACGGCCAGCGGCTGCTGTTCTCCGCCACCCTGGACCGTAACGTCGACCTGCTGGTCCGCCGCTACCTGACCGACCCGGTGGTCCACTCCGTCGACCCGTCGGCAGGTGCCGTCACCACGATGGAGCACCACGTGCTCCACGTGCACGACGCGGACAAGCACCGCACGACCACCGAGATCGCGGCCCGCGACGGCCGGGTCATCATGTTCCTGGACACCAAGCACGCGGTGGACCGGCTGACCCAGCACCTGCTGAACAGCGGTGTCCGGGCGGCAGCCCTGCACGGCGGCCGCTCCCAGCCGCAGCGCACCCGCACCCTCGCCCAGTTCAAGGACGGTCACGTCACCGTCCTGGTGGCCACCAACGTCGCCGCCCGCGGCATCCACGTCGACGACCTCGACCTCGTCGTCAACGTGGATCCGCCCAGCGATCACAAGGACTACCTGCACCGCGGCGGCCGTACCGCCCGTGCCGGCGAGTCGGGCAGCGTCGTCACCCTGGTGACCCCCGGCCAGCGCCGCGGCATGTCCCGGCTGATGGCGTCGGCGGGCATCACCCCGCGCATCACCCCGGTCCGCTCGGGCGAGGCGGAGCTCAGCCGCATCACGGGCGCCCAGGCGCCCTCCGGTGTCCCGGTGGTCATCACCGCTCCTGTCGTCGAGCGTCCCCGCCGCACGTCTTCGGCGTCCCGCAGCCGCCGGGGCCGCGGCGGCCAGGGGCGTCCCGCCGGCGCGGGGATGCGCCGCGAGGCGCAGCGCCGACCCGGAACCGACACGGCCGCTTAGGTCTGCGCCACCCCGGGAGCGGTAGGGGGCCGTCCAGGTCTGCGCCGCCCCGGGGGCCGATGAGCCTGCTCAGGTCTGCGCCGCCCCTGGGAGCCGAGGAGGCTGCCCAGGTCTGCGCCTCCCCCCGGAGCCGTAGGAGCGGTCCGGCGCGGCCGCGAGAGTCATCCCGTCGACCAGCAGACCAGCCGTCACCGAAGGAGACACTCTTGACGTCAGCGCGGACGCAGTACCGCTTGCCGGATCCCGCCCCCCTGACCGTGGCCGACGACGTCGAAGGGCACGGGCCCCGGGTGTGTGACGACATGACCGTCGAGGTGGCGCTGGCCGTCATGGCGGGCGCCCGGGTCGCGTACCTGACGGTGTGCGACGAGGACGACCAGAGCACGGCTCTGATCACCCGGGACCGGCTCGCCGTCCTCCGGGACAGTTCCACGTACACGGACCGGATGCGGCTGCGGGACGTCCTCGGCGGGTCGCTGCCCGCGCCGGGCGGCGGCCGCCCCGGCGGCGCCGGTGAGTACGGCCGGGTTCCCGGCGTCCTCACCCTTTCGCGCTGATCCGCCTCGCCCGGGGCGGCCCGCTCGCCGCCCGGGGGCTCCATCCCGTGACTTCTCCCCTGTGAGGCATCATGCGCTGCGTCATCGCCCGCTACCCGTTCGACCTGACCAGGACCGGGGTGCTGGCCTCGATGAAGGGCGTGCGGCCCGCACTGGTCACGAGTGAGTCCGTGACCATCGGCCGCCGCCGCTACCCCGTCAAGCAGGTGGGCCAGGTCCTCACGCGACAGGACCCCCGCGACTTCACCGCCGGCGAGGTCACGCGGGCCATGACACGCCTGGGCTTCACCTGCCACGACCGGCCGGAGACCGTGGCCGTGTGAGAGGGGCACGGGCGGGACAACCGCCCTCGGATCCCGTTGGGGGCTCTGCCGACGCGCGTCGGCAGAGCCCCCAACGCTGTGTCGCCGTCCGTTCGCACACAGCCCGCCGGGGCGTGAAACGGTGGTGAGAGCGATGCTCCGCCCCGCCCGGCCGGGGAGCGGAAAGGGGAGGTCGGCACAGCGGCAGGACCCGCAGATGGTGTTGAATTCCCCTTGGGGCCCCGGTGCCGTACGGCATCAGGGCCCCTCGACGCGTTGCACAGCGAGGTGACATGACATCGGACAACCCCCTGAATGATCGTCTGGACGACGACGACTACCCCGCGTACACGATGGGACGGGCAGCCGAGATGCTCGGCACCACGCCGGGGTTCCTCCGGGCCATCGGGGAAGCCCGTCTGATCACTCCGCTCCGCTCGGAGGGAGGACATCGCCGGTACTCCCGCTACCAGCTGCGGATCGCCGCTCGCGCCCGGGAGCTCGTCGACAAGGGGACCCCGATCGAGGCCGCGTGCCGCATCGTCATCCTCGAGGACCAGCTCGAGGAAGCACAGCGCATCAACGCCGAGTACCGCCGCGCCGCCAAGGAATCGGCGGGCGGCACCGGCTCCAGCCCCGGTTCCGGCTCCGGCTCCGGCTCCGGCTCCGGCTGACCACGGGGCCACTGGACGGTCCCGGATGTCAGGGGGACGTCAGGGGATGGTCCGTGATCCGTGCCGCCGTATCGTCGTCCCGTCCGCCCGGCTCGGGGGTTCCACGTGGAAGGCGGTCAGGACATGGACGCCGTGACCATCACCGGTACGACCCGTCTGTACGCGGTGCTCGGCGCCCCGGTGACGCAGGTGCGGGCGCCCGCCCTGCTCAACCCGCTCTTCGCGCGGCTCGGCCTGGACGCCGTGCTGGTGCCGGTGGACGTGGCACCGGCCGGGCTGGCCGACGCCGTCCGGGGGCTCACCGCCGTACGCAATCTGGACGGCCTGCTGGTGACCGTTCCGCACAAGCCCGCCTGCCGGGCGCTCGCCGGCCGGGTCACCGAGGCCGCCGCGCTGAGCGGCTCGGTCAACGCGATGCGGCGCCTGCCGGACGGCGGCTGGGAAGGCGCGAACTTCGACGGGGAAGGCTTCGTGCGCGGTCTGCGCACGGCGGGACACGACCCGCGGGGCGCGACGGTGTGCCTGGCGGGCGCCGGCGGCGCCGGCTCGGCGATCGCGGTGGCCCTGCTGCAGGCGGGCGCGCACGTCACCGTCTGGGACGCGGACCCGGAGCGCGCGGCCGCCCTGCGAGCCCGGCTCGCCCCGCACTTCCCGGGGCGTCTCGCCGTCGCCCCCGGGCACGCCGACGCGGACCTCGCCGTCAACGCCACGCCGATGGGGCTGCGCCCCGGCGATCCGCTGCCCTTCGACCCTGCGGTCCTGCGTCCCGGCACGCGGGTCGCCGACATCATCATGTCGCCGCGGCACACGCCGCTGCTGCGGGCGGCGCAGGAGGCGGGACTGCCCGTCCACTACGGCGAGCCGATGCTGGCCGAACAGCTCGCCCTGTACCGGGAGTTCTTCCGGCTGGGCTGACGTCACCCGGTCGCGGCAGATGGGCACCGGGTTACCGCTCAGTGGCCTGGTGCGCGGCGCGTGCTGCCTACTGTCCTGGGCATGCCTCCACTCATACAGAGCACAGCCGCGGCGCCCGCCGCCGCGCTGCCTCCCGCGGTGGCCGAACGGGTGGCCGACGCCCTCGCCAAACCCGCGGCCCAGCAGCCGGAGTACCCGGACCCCGCCCAGGTCACCGGGGTGCGCGCGACCCTGGAGCGGCTCCCCTCGCTGGTGCTGCCCGGCGAGGTCGACCGGCTGCGCCGGCGGCTCGCCGACGTGGCCCACGGGCGCGCGTTCCTGCTGCACGGCGGGGACTGCGCGGAGACCTTCGAGGGCAACACCGGGGAGCACGTCCGCGCGAACGTCCGCACCCTTCTGCAGATGGCCGTGATTCTCACGTACGGGGCGAGCCTGCCCGTGGTGAAGGTCGCGCGGATCGCGGGACAGTACGCCAAGCCCCGCTCCAAGCCCACCGACGAACTGAACCTGCCGGTGTACCGCGGGGACATCGTCAACTCCGCCGAGCCCGCCCCCGCCGCCCGCGTCGCCGACCCCGGCCGCATGCTCGAGGCGTACGCGCACTCCGCCGCCGCCCTCAACCACGTGCGCGCGATGACCGATTCCGGGATGGCCGGCCTGGACCAGGTGCAGGGCTGGAACCTCGACTTCGTCCGCGCCTCGCCGGCCGGCCAGGGCTTCCGCGCCCTCGCCGACGAGATCGACAGCGGACTGCGCTTCATGAAGGCCTGCGGCGCGGACCACCGGGCCCTGCACACCACCGAGGTGTACGCGGCCCACGAGGCGCTGCTCCTGGACTACGAGCGGGGCCTGCTGCGCGGCGTCGACGAGGACGGCAGCGGCCGTACGACGCTGTACGGCCTGTCCGGGCACTTCCTGTGGATCGGCGAGCGCACCCGCGACCTGGACGGCGCGCACATCGCCCTCGCCGCACAGCTCGCCAACCCGATCGGGCTCAAGATCGGCCCGGGGACGTCGCCCGAGCAGGCCGTCGAGTACGTCCAGCGGCTCGACCCGGACCGGGAGCCCGGCCGGCTCACGCTGATCTCCCGGATGGGCCGGGACCGGATCCGCGAGGTGCTGCCGCCGATCGTGGAGAAGGTCACCGCGCTCGGCCACCGGGTCGTGTGGCAGTGCGACCCGATGCACGGCAACACCCGGGAGACGGAGAGCGGTTACAAGTCCCGGCACTTCGACGACATCATCGACGAGGTGCGCGGGTTCTTCGAGGTGCACCGGGCGCTGGGCACCCATCCGGGCGGGCTGCACGTCGAGCTGACCGGCGATCAGGTCACCGAGTGTCTGGGCGGCGCCCGCGGCCTCGACGACGCGGCGCTCGCGGCACGTTACGAGACGCTGTGCGACCCGCGGCTGAACGCCGAGCAGTCCGTGGAACTGGCCTGGCTGGTCAACGAGTTGATGCGGGGATGAGCTTCCCGCGGTGCTCGGGGCGCAACGCCCCGTGGTGGGCGCGGCGGGTGCCGTGCCCACCACGGGGTGGGCCCTCCGTACCCGGACGGGGGAATGGACGGGTACGGAGGGAGTCTGAGCCTTCAGGAGGAGCGGACGGGACCGCGGCCGGCGGTCGCGGTCGGTGCGGTCGGTCCGGCGGGTGCCGCCGGAGCGGCGGATGCGGCCGGGGTGGCGGATGCGGCCGGGGTGGCGGATGCCGCGGGTGCCGCCGGTGCCACGGGTGCCGCCGGGGCCTCGGCCGCGAGAGCGGGCTCCGTGACCCCGGCGCGGTCGGCGCGGGACCGGCTGAGGTACCGCATCGCCGGCATCTCCACGCAGGCGTACAGCAGCCAGCCGCCGAGCAGGGTGGCCGCGAACAGGCCGATCATGACGAGGACGGCGACGGGCGTGCTGAACTGCCCGTTGCCGAGGACCGCCTGACGGCCCCAGAAGATGACCACTCCCTGACACAGGTAGAAGCCGAAGGAGACGTTGCCGAGCCACACCAGGACCCGGCCGTCGAGACGGGTGCGCACGCCGTGCGCGTCGGCGCGGGCCACGGAGGCGATCGCGACGCCGAACGGTACGACCGTCGCCGAGACGAAGTTGAACGGCGCGGGCACGTACATCGCGGCGGCGTAGCCGGCCACCAGCAGGGCCACCACCCAGCCGGCCGGGATACGGGGCCAGCGGCCGGCGATGACCAGCCGGGCCAGCAGCATGCCGAGCACGAACTCGAACATCCGCATGGGCGGGAACGTGTAGTTGAACCAGTTCTGGGTGGGCGAGAGCGGGATCACGGGCAGCCGGGGGGTGTCGGGCAGGAGCGTCGTCGTCACCAGCGCGACCCCGGCCGTGGCCGCCGCCGTGCCGGCCGCCCACCACCACAGGTGTTCCGTCTTCACGCGCCGCACCGCGAGCAGCAGAAGCGGGAACGACAGATAGAAGAGCAATTCCGAGCACAGTGACCAGGACGGCGCGTTCACACTCATCTGGACGGTGAATTCGTTGATCCATGAGTTCACCAGGAAAAGATTCGGCAGCCAGGTGCTCGCCGGCGTGTACGCCGACGCGAACAGCAGCATGGCCGCCGCCCACATCACCAGGTGATTGGGGAAGATCTTCACGATCCGGCGCCGCCAGTAGGCGGTGACCCGCTCTCCCGGCCGCACCGACCAGGTGATGACGAACCCGCTCAGCAGGAAGAAGAAGGAGACGCCGAGGTAACCGGCCGGCCCGAAGAACTTCAGCAGCCCCTGGGCGACGGACCTGTCGGCGAACGGGTTGACCGGCCCCGTCGGGTCGACCGGCCCGATCGGTTGCAGGGAGTGGATGAAGAACACCAGGAGCGCGGCGAAGAACCGCATGCCCGTCAGGGACGGAAGGGATTTCCGCCGTGGTCCGGGCGCACCGGTGTCCACCTCAGGAATGGTTGCGGTCACGATGGTCTCCTGTTTCTCCCCGAGCGGTGAACGACTGGGATCTGGAATGCCAGGAGCCTAGAAGAGCGGGGCGGCGGACGGGCACCCGTATATTCCCCCAGCCCAATTCCCCAAAAGAATCCAGGGGGGTGTTAGGGGAATTCAGTGCAGTCGCCGGCGCCCTAGCGTTCTCGCGTATTCACGCCACACGGAGGAATCAATGATGGACCGAAGGAACCTGCTTCGCGCCGGGGGCGCCCTCGCCGTGTCGGCGGCGGCCGGTGCCGCGGCCACCACGTCGGCGTCCGCCGCCGTCCGCGCGGCCGGCACGCCCGACTGGGAGGGGCTGCGCGCAGCCGTCGGCGGTGACGTCGTCCTTCCCGGCGACGCGGCCTACGCCACCGCCAAGCAGCTGGCCATCGGCGAGTTCGACAGCCTCACCCCGCAGGCCGTCGTCTACGCCGAGAGCACCAAGGACGTACAGACCGCGATCCGTTTCGCGGCCGCCAACGGCGTCAAGCCGCGGGTGCGCAGCGGCGGCCACAACTTCCTCGGCTGGTCCTCCGGCGAGGGCATGATCCTCGACGTCCGCCGCCTCAACCACGTCACCGGCGGCGGCTCCCCGACCGTGCACGTCGGACCCGGCACCATCAGCATCGAGGCGCTGCACGCGCTGAAGCCGTTCAACCAGCAGATGGTGACGGGCACCTGCCACGACGTCGCCGTCGGCGGCTACGTCTCCGGTGGCGGCGTCGGGTACCAGAGCCGCGGGTTCGGCATCGGCTCCGACCGGCTGGTCTCCGCCAAGGTGGTGCTGGCCGACGGCCGCCTGGTGACCGCGAGCGAACTGTCCAACCCGGACCTGTTCTGGGCGCTGCGCGGCAGCGGCGGCGGCAACTTCGGAGTCGTCGTCGACTTCGAGCTGCGCCCGATCTCCGCCCCCCGCATGGTGTTCTACGAGCAGACCTGGGACTGGTCCCACGCCGAGCGGTTCCTCACCGCCTGGCAGGAGTGGTACACCGGCACGCCCCGCCGCTCCACCGGCCAGGTCATCGTGATCCAGCCGGACGCCGGCTCCGGGAACCCGCCGGTCATCCTCCAGCAGGGCGCCTACTACACCACCGAGGAGGACGCGCACGCGGGCCTCGCCGAACTCGCCTCGCTGGCCGGGGCGCAGCCCGCCACCAGCCGGGTCCTCGACCTGCCCTTCGACGAGGGCATGCAGTACGTGTACGGGCTCGCCGACGGCGGCTCCCACCCGCGCACCGAGTGGCAGCGCATGCGGGCCCGCCTGGTCAGCAGGCCTCTCGGGGCGGCCGGGACCGCCGCCGCGCTCGCCGCGTTCGAGGCCGCGCCGCGCTCCGGGCAGACCCGGTACCTGAGCTTCATGGGCCTCGGCGGCGCCGTGGCCGACCGCGCGCCGGACGCCACCGCGTTCGTCCACCGCGACGCCCTGTTCCACGTCGGCTACGGCGTGGCCCTCGGCACCGCGACGCCGAGCACGGAGGAGGCCGGCGCCGCCGTGGACTGGGCGACGAACGGCTTCGGCGTCATCGACCCGCTGTCCGACGGACAGTCCTACATCAACTTCCCCGACCTGTACCTCAGCGGCTGGCAGAACGCCTACTACGGCTCCAACTACGCCCGTCTGAAGGCGCTGAAGCAGGCGTACGACCCCCACCGACTGTTCGACTTCCCGCGCGCCATCGGCAACTGACGACCACCACCCCTACCGCGCCAGAGAGAGGGCGACCTTCCGATGACGGTCACCGACCACGCCAGCCTCCAGCCCGGCGACGCCGCCGCGCCCCCGCCCGGGTGCCCCATGCACCGGGTGCTCGACTACCCGTTCGCCGAGCCCGTGGCCACCGACCTGCACCCGATGTACGCCGAGGTGCGCGCCGAGCAGGCCCTGACCCGGGTCACCATGCAGTACGGCGGCGAGGCGTGGCTCGCCACGCGGCACGCCGACATCAAGACCGTCCTCGCCGACCCGCGGTTCAGCCGGGCCGCCACGGTCGGCAAGGACGTACCGCGCGTCCGCAAGGCGTACGAGGAACTCAACATCGTCTCGATGGACGACCCGGAGCACGCGCGGCTGCGCAAGCTGGTCGCCAAGGCGTTCACCGTGCGCCGCGTGGAGCAGATCCGGCCCCGGGCGCAGGAGATCGCCGACGACCTCCTCGACCGCCTGCTGGCCTCCGGGGACCGCACCGGTGACCTGGCTGCGCAGTACGCGTGGATGCTGCCGATCACCGTGATCTGCGAGATGCTCGCCGTGCCGCTGGAGGACCACTACAAGTTCCGCGGCTGGATCGACACCTGGCTGACCATCGGCAACGAGCACACGCTCGAGGAGATGAACGAGGCGCGCTTCGAGAAGCTGCCCGAGTACATGTCCTCGCTGATCGCCCAGCGGCGCGCCGAGCCCGGCGACGACCTGCTGTCCGCGCTCGTCGCCGCCCGCGACGAGGAGGACCGGCTCAGCGAGGAGGAGCTGATCACCATGTCGATCGCGCTCCTCGCCACCGGCCACCACACCACCGCCAACCAGCTCGCCAACCACCTGTACATCCTGCTCAGCCGGCGCGAGGAGTGGGAACGGCTCGTCGAGCGGCCGGAGTTGCTGCCGACCGCCATCGAGGAACTGCTGCGGGTCACCCCGCTCAGCCCCTACTCGGAGAACACCCGCATCGCCGTGGAGGACATCGAGGTCGGCGGGCAGCTGGTCCGGACCGGCGAGGCCGTCATGGTGTTCCCGGCCGTCGCCAACCGCGACCCCCGGGTCTTCGAGCGTCCCGAGGAACTCGACCTGACCCGCGAGCACAACCCGCACATCGCCTTCGGTCACGGCATCCACCACTGCCTGGGCGCCCCGCTGGCCCGGCTGGAGCTGCAGGTCGCGCTCAGCACGCTGCTGCGCCGGATGCCCTCGCTGGAGCTGGCCGTGCCCGCCGCCGAGGTGCCGTGGAAGCGCGACCACGTCGTTCGGGGTGTCGCCGCGCTGCCGGTGCGGTGGTGACGGCCGTGACCTGGCACATCGACGTCGACCGCCGCGCCTGCATGGGTGCCGGGCTGTGCAACGGCTCGCTCCCGGACCGCTTCCGGCTCGTCGACGGCAAGGCGCAGCCCGTCGAGTCCCGCATCGAGCCCGACGAGGACGTGCTCGACGCCGCGGACTACTGCCCCTACCGGGCCATCCACATCACCGACCAGGCGACCGGCGAAGCCCTGGTCGCCGCGGACTGACCCGGGTCCGCGGCGGACCAGGGGCGGACAGGAGAACGGCGTGACGATCACGACGACGGAGCCCGGGCGGTCCCCGGGCGGCGCGGCCGGAGCGCGCCGCGAAGCCGGTGGTGCGGAGGCGCCGCCGCGCTGGTGGCGGCGCCCCTGGGTGGGTCCGCTCGCCCTGGTGGTGGCGGTGTTCCTGGCCATGGGCATCCCCCGCTACCTCACCTTCGACCCGGCGGACTCCAAGATCCCGCCGAACCCGCAGTACCCCTGGCACTACCCGGTGCTGGTGGTGCACGTCCTGGCCGGCACGGTCGCGATCGTGACCTGCTGCCTCCAGGTGTGGCCGGCCCTGCGGCAGCGCCATCCGCGGGTGCACCGCCTCAGCGGCCGGTTCTACGTGGCGGCCGTCCTGTCGGGCGGCACGGCGGGTCTGGCCGTGGCATACGCGAGTCCTTCGGGGCTGTCGATGCAGATGAGCACGATGACGACGTCGGTGCTGTGGATCGGCACGGCCGTCGCGGGCCTGCGGATGGCCCGGCAGGGCCGCATCACCGAGCACCGCCGGTGGATGGTGCGCAGCTTCGCCCTCACCATGTCGATCGTCCTCAGCCGCGTCCTCGGGGTGGTGTACGACCACACGATCCTGCCGCCGCCCGTCACCCAGAACGTGGCGGAGCTGATCGCGTGGGGTCAGCAGCGGGCCGGTCTGGCGTCGTGGCCGGGGTGGATCCTGCCGCTGCTCTTCGCGGAGTGGTGGCTGGTCGAGCGGGGTGCCGGGGCCCGGCACCGGGCACGCGAGGCCCGCCGCAAGGCGGCGACCGCCTCCCGCCCCTGAGCCCCCGGCGGTGCCACACCGCCCCACGCAGTCGGGGCCGCCTCCCACAGGAGGCGGCCCCGACGCCGTACCGGATCAAGGCCGGGAAGGCAGCGGCCCGCCGGACCGGCCGGAGGTAACGCCCCACCGAACCAACCGGCGATGACGGCCCACCCGGCAACGCCCGGAAGGCGGCGGTCCGGCGGACCGATCAGGGGCGGCGGCCCTCCTGGTCAGGTCAGAAGGACAGTGGTCCGCCGGACGGGGTGGGCGGGGAGCAGTCGGTCGGTTCGGGCGGCGGGTTCGGGCGGAGCGGTCAGGCGGGGAGGGTTTCGCGGCTGCCGTGGCGGGCCGATGCCTTGATGGCGTCGAGCAGGCGGTGGGTGCGCACCCCGGTGGTGAAGTCCGGCCCGGACGTGTCGCCCGTGCGGATCGCCCGCGCCAGGTCCGCGTACACCTGGGCGACGTTGCTCACCGGTGACGCCGGCCCCGGCAGCAGCGGCCGGTAGGCGTCCGGCACCGGCACCTCCACCGCGGGCGAGCCGTTCGCCGCGGCGTGCGTCAGCGTGAACTGCGGGCCGACCAGCGAGTCGTCGGAGGAGACCAGCACCAGGCGCCCGGCCCGGCCGTGCACCTCGATGCGGAAGCCGTCACCGCGCGGACCGCCGGTCATGAAGTGCGCGGACGCCGCCGCCCCCGAGCGCAGCAGGCCGCCCACCACGATCTGGTCCGGCGACGTCACCTCGATCCGCTCGCCCGTCTCCTGCATCGTGATCCGGTCGATCCGTGTGGTGAGCGTCGCGGAGACCTCCGCGAACTCCCCCACCGCGTACTGGAACATGTCCAGCGAGTGGCCGCCGACGACCGCCACGTGGTTCACGCCCTTCGTCTCGTCGAACAGGGCCGCGTACCGGGTGGACCACACCTCCGGGGTGCTCAGCGAGTACAGCAGGGACGCCGACAGCACCTCGCCGATCAGCCCTTGCGCCAGCAGGTCCCGCAGCAGGCGCACCGCCGGGTGGTGCCGGCTCTGCAGCCCCACCGCGTGGCGGACGCCGGCGGCCCGCGCCTTCGACTCGAAGCGCTCGGCGGTAGTCGCGTCCAGGGCCAGCGGCCACTCGCTGTAGACGTGCCGGCCGGCGTCGACGGCCGCTTCCACCAGGCCGTCCCGCCGGGGAAGCTGGACGGCGATGGTGACCAGGTCGACGTCCGGGTCGGCCATCAGGGCGTGGGCGTCGTCGTAGGCCCGGCCGGCGCCCCAGACCTCGGCCGCCGCCCGCGCCGACGCGCCGCTCGTGCCGGCGACGGCGACGATCTCGAAGTCGTCCAGCGCCGACAGCGCCGGGAGGTGGATCGCGCGGGCCCACCCCCGTTCGGCGTGCGCGCCGACGACTCCCACTCGGATCCTGTCCGCCACGGTGAAACCTCTTTCGTCTGGGTGGGTCGGCCCGGGCGGCGAGGGGGCCGCACGGGATACGCGTCGGAGCGTGACCGGTGGTCCGGTCACGCTCCGACCCGGGGTCGCTGTGTCAGATGTGGGCGTTCACGACCGGCGCGTCGGCCGCGGCCGGCGCCTCGGCGGGCGCCTTGGCGTCCCGGAGCACCAGGAAGGTCACGCACCAGGCGAGGAAGACGAAGCCGGCGGCGAAGAGGAACGCCAGGCTGTAGCCGTCACGCAGCGCCTGCACCTGCGGGTGACCCTCGTGGAGCAGGGTGTTGCTGTGCGAGGTCGCCAGCGTGGCGAGGACCGCGAGGCCGACCGCCGCGCCCGCCTGCTGCGCCGTGTTGTTCAGGCCGGACGCCAGGCCCGCGTCCTCGGGGGCCGCGCCCGACATGGCCCGCATGATGACCGACGGCACGGTCAGGCCCATGCCGAAGCCCTGGATGACGAGGGTGGGCGCGACGTCCACCCAGTAGTCGCCGTCGACGGGGGCCCTGCTGAGCAGCAGCAGACCGCCCCCGAGGAACAGCAGGCCGGTCAGCAGGACCCGCCGGGTGCCGAAGCGCGCGGTGAGCCTGGCCGTGAAGAACAGGGACATGGTGCCGATCACCAGCGGTGCCGGCAGGAACGCCAGCCCGGTCTGCATCGAGTCGAAGCCCAGCACCCGCTGCAGGTACAGCGCGTTGAGGAACTGGAAGCCGAACCCGGCCGCGAAGACCAGGACGACGGCGAGGTTGGCGCCGACGATCTCCCGGCTGCGGAAGATCCGCAGCGCCAGCAGCGGACGCCGTGCCGTGGCCTGCCGCCACACGAACGCCCCGAGCAGCGCCACCGCCACCGCCCCGTACAGCGCCAGCTCACCGGCGCCGAAACGGTCCTCGGAGATCTGCGAGATGGTGAAGACGCCCAGCGACAGGCCGACCGTCACCAGGACGGCGCCGATCGCGTCGGCGCCCGCGCTCAGCCCGAGCCCCGGCTGGGCGGCCAGCTGGCGCAAGCCGAGGACCAGGGCGACCGCGCCGACCGGCAGGTTGATCAGGAACACCCAGTGCCAGCCGAGCGCCTCGGTGATGACGCCGCCCGCGATGAGTCCGACCGACGCGCCGCCGGCGGAGACGAAGCTGTAGATGCCCATGGCCTTGGCCTGCTCGCCCGGCTCCGGGTACAGGCCCACGATCATGCCGAGGACCACCGCGGAGGCGAGCGCGGCGCCCACGCCCTGGAGGAACCGGCCCGCGATGAGCAGCTCCGAGGTGTTCGCGAGACCGCACAGCAGGGAGGCGACGGTGAACGTCGTCAGGCCGCTGAGGAACACCTTCTTGGTGCCGATCAGGTCGCCGAGCCGGCCGGACAGCAGCAGCAGTCCGGCGAAGGCGATGAGGTAGGAGTTCACCACCCAGGACAGGCCGCTCTGGGAGAAACCGAGACCGCTCTGGATGGTGGGAAGGGCGACAGTGACGATCGTCCCGTCAAGGATGATCATCAGCTGCATCGCACAGAGAATGCTGAGCGCGAGGCCGCGCGAGCGGCCCTGTGCTGTCGGGGGGGTCATCACTCACTTCTTTCGTCGTCACATCGTGTTCGGGCTCGGGATGTCAGGGCTCACCGCCGACGCGACCGCTCGCGCCCGCGCGTGGAGCCAGTACGCCACGCGCGCAGCCACCGAACGGGAATCCAGCTGTAACCGCGCAGGTCACAGCCGGTGCGCCGGGTCCCTCAACCGGCCGCCGGCACGGGCTGCGCGGCCTGCAGAAGGGCGCCTTCCAGCGCGTCGACCAGCTCCCGGGCACCCTGCGCGCCGTCCGCCGCCCCGAACGCGTAGGTGTCGGGCCGTACGAGCACACAGCGGGCCCCCACCTCGTTCAGGTGGGCGGTGAGGCGGCCCTCGGTGTCCACCACGCTGCCGGGGGCGGCCGCCGCCGGGTCGGTGCCGGCCGGCAGCAGCCGCACCAGGCGGGCGCCGAGCGAGCGCAGGAACTCCGTCCGCCCGGCGCCGAGCAGCTCCCGCGGGTCGTCGAGGGAGGCGAAGACGAAGCCGCGGCCCACCACCTCGTCGAACAGGTCCTGCGCCGTGCCCGCGGCCACCCTCGGCTGGGGCATCTGGTCGCCCGCGCCGCGCCGTCTGCGGCCGGTGCCGTCGCGCCACACCAGGCCCCGGGTCAGCGGCTGGAACGGCGACTGCTGGGGGCGCGCCAGCTGCCGTTCGCGCGCCGCGATCATCACCTCGTCGCGGTCGGCGGCGGCCTTCGGATCGGTCTGGCAGATGACCTTGCCCAGGTTCACCGACATCCGGATGGCGTGCTGCACATGGGCCCGCCGCTCCTCGGCGTAGGAGTCCAGCAGCGCCTCGCCGGCCCGCCCGTCCAGCACCAGGTCCAGCTTCCAGGCGAGGTTGGCGACGTCGCGGAAGCCGGAGCTCATGCCCTGGCCGGCGAAGGGCGGCATCAGGTGGGCCGCGTCGCCGGCGATCAGCAGGCGGCCGAGGCGCCACTGCCGGGCGGTCGCGGCCTGGAACGTGTAGACCGCGTGCCGCTCCATGATCCCGTCGTCGGGGGTGATGCCGCACCCGGCGAGCAGCCGCCACGCGGTCGCCGGGTCGTCCATGTCCTCCTTGCGCTCGCCGGGCAGCAGCATGAACTCCCAGCGCCGGTGCCCGGGGCCCGCCGAGACCTGGGTGCGCGGCCGGGCCGGATCGCAGATCTGCAGGTTGTTGGGGACGAAGGTGCGCCGGTCGTGCAGTGCCAAGTCGCAGATCAGCCACTCGTGGTGGAAGCCCAGGTCGTCGAAGCCGGTGCCGATCGTGCGGCGGACGAGGCTGTTCGCGCCGTCGCAGCCGACCACCCACCGGCCGCGCAGCACCCGCCGCACCCCGTCGCCGCCGACGACGTGCAGTTCGGCGCCGCCCTCGTCCTGCGTCAGCTGGACGGCCTCGTGGCCGCGCAGCACCGTCAGGTTCGGCAGCCGCTTGCCGTGCGCGATCAGCGCCTCCTCCAGGCCCGGCTGGTACATGGAGGTCGACTCCGGCCAGCCGTTGCGCCCCTTCACCTCGGCGGCGTCGATGTACAGCAGGTCGCGGCCCTCGCCGTTGCGCCAGAGGTAGTCGCCGGAGGGTTCGCCGACCGCGGTGAGATGGTCGGCGACCCCGGCCGCGGCCAGGATTCGCGCGGCCTCGCCGTCGAACGCCACGGCGCGGGGCATGGGATACGGACGCGGGTGCCGTTCGACGACGATCACCCGCCGTCCGCGCCGCGCCATCAGGTTGGCCAGCACCTGGCCCACCGGCCCGTACCCGACGATCAGCAGGTCGGCCGTCTCGTCGGGCCACCAGCGCGGCCCGGCAGCCGTTGCCGTCATGTGAGCCTCACCTCCCTCAGGCCGCCGCGGAGCGGGTCCGCAGCAGGATGTCGTCGAGCGCGGCCTCGTAGTCGTCCGCCTTGATCAGGACCCGCACCCGCTCGTGACCGTCCTCGACGATCAGCAGGCGCCGGCCGGTCAGCGTCATCTGCCCGTTCTCCAGGGCCCGTCCGCGGATGTACGTCACGTGCGCGGCGAGCATCCGGGCGTAGGCGTCGAGTTCCGGGTGGTCCGCGTCGAGCCACTCGGAGAACGCCCGCGGCCGCAGCCGGAACCGGTGGATGACGCCCCACTCGCCGTCGCGCGGCCGGCGCTCCAGGTAGTGGAAGCCGTCGTCGCCCTCGTTCACCCGGAAGCTCGTGCCGTACTGCTCCTGCGGCTCGGCCGACACGCGGACCGGCTCGATCAGGGAGGGGCCGGAGTAGCCGACGTCCGCCAGGTACCACTCGCCGTCGATGCGCACGCCGTTGAACAGGTGCTCCATGTCGGGGCCGTAGGAGCCGTCCGGGCCGCGCACCCCGGCGGACAGCACCACGACCTCGTAGCCGAGCCGGGTCAGCAGCGCGCGGAAGAGGCCGTTGAGCTCGTAGCAGACGCCGCCGCGGCCCCCGGCGATGACCTCCTGGTAGACGGCGTCGACGTCGATGTCGACGCCGTCCCAGATGGCCGTCCCGCGCTCCCCGTTGAGGAAGTTGTCGAAGGGCACGGTCATCAGGTGGCGCTTGTGCAGCAGGCGCAGCGTCTCCAGCGTGGGGGCCGGTGCGGGGCCGGTGTGGCCGAGGACGGCCAGATAGTGGTCGAGGTCGAACATGGTGAGGTCCGTTTCTCTTCGGGGCGTGGCGGTCGCGGTCGTCGGCGCTCAGGCGTACTCGGCGGCCGGCGCGGCCACCTGGTCGAGGAGGTATTCGGCGAGCAGTCCCGGCGTGGGCTGGTCGAACAGGAGCATCACGGGCAGTTCGGCGCCGATCTCGGCGGCGAGCCGGTTGCGCAGTTCGACGGCGGTCAGTGAGTTGAAGCCGATGTCGAAGAAGCCCTCGTCGGCGTCGACGGCGTCGGCGTCGGAGTGTCCGAGCACGGCGGCGGTCTCGGCGCGCACCAGGTCGAGGAGCGCTGCGGGGCGTTCCCCGGCGGGCAGGGCGGCGTAGCGGTCGCGGAAGGACTGCTGGTCGTTCGCGTCGGTGGGCATGTCGCTCTCCTGGAGCAGGGGGGTCGGGACGTCGGAGGCCGGGCCGGCGGGCTGGACCTGCTTGAGCCAGTAGGGGCGGTGCTGGAAGGCGTACGTGGGCAGCGCGGTGACCACCTCGGGCGACAGCGGGACGTCGTGGCCGAGCAGCCCCCGGAAGTCGACGCTGCCGCCGCGTACGTACAGCTCGGCGAGCGAGCCGGCGAACCGCTCGGGGCCGCCCTCGCCGCGCCGCAGCGTCCCCACGACGACGGTGGGCGTCCCGGGCCGCTCGACGCTCTCGCGCAGGGCCATGTTCAGCACGGGGTGGGCGCTGACCTCGACGAACGCGTGGTGGCCGGCGGCGAAGAGGGCGTCGACGGCGGCGGCGAAGCGGACTTCGTGGCGCAGGTTGCCGTACCAGTAGGCGGCGTCCAGCGGCGTCGTGCCGTCGAGCCAGGCGTCGCGGTAGGTGGAGTACATCGGGATCTTCGGCGCCTGCGGTCGCAACTCCGCGAGAGTGGCGGCGAGTTCGTCCTCGATGGCCTCGACGTGGCTGGTGTGGGAGGCGTAGTCGACCGGGATCGTCCGGACGCGGATCCCGGCCTCCGCCGCCGCCTCGTGGAAGTCCCGCAGGGCGTCCGCGTCACCGGCGACGATGGTGGAGGCCGGCCCGTTGACCGCGGCGATCTCGATGCGCCCCGCGTACTCGGCGATGCGGTCCTCGGCCTCCGCCCGCGGCAGGGGCAGGAACATCATCCCGCCCCGCCCGGCGAGACGGGTGCCGATGGCCTTGCTGCGCAGCGCCACCACCCGGGCGGCGTCGTCCAGGCTCAGGGCGCCCGCGATGTGCGCGGCGGCGATCTCACCCTGGGAGTGACCCACCACCGCGTCGGGCTGCACACCGTAGTGCTGCCACAGCCGCGCCAGAGCGACCATGACGGCGAAGGAGGCCGGCTGGACCACGTCCACCCGGTCGAAGTCCGGCGCGCCCTCCACCTGCCGCACCACATCGAGCAGATCCCAGTCCACGTACGCCGACAGCGCCTTGGCGCAGCCGGTGAGGGCCTGCGCGAAGACCCACTCGGTCTCCAGCAACTGCGCGCCCATGCCCGCCCACTGGTGTCCCTGCCCGGGGAAGACGAACACCGTCCTGCCGTCGACGTCCGCGGTGCCTGCCACCACGTTCGGCGCCTGTTCACCCGCTGCCAGGGCCTTCAGCCCGCCGGACAGTTCCGCGCGCGTCGAGCCCAGCACGACCGCCCGCCGGTTCAGGCGGGCACGGTGGAACGCCAGCCCCCGCGCTACGGCCGCCTCGTCGAGCTGTCGCGTCGACGCCAGCAGCCGGCCCGCCTGGGCGCGCAGGGCCGCCTCGGTACGGGCGGACACCAGCCAGGGGACGGTGACGGGCCGGGGCACGTCCTGCGGTTCGGGCCGCTCCGGGGCCTGTTCGAGGATGACGTGGGCGTTGGTGCCGCTCACCCCGAACGAGGACACCGCGGCCCGGCGCGGGCGGCCGGTCCTCGGCCACTCACGGCGTTCGGTGAGCAGCTCGACCGCGCCGGCGCTCCAGTCGACCTTCGTGGACGGCTCGTCCACGTGCAGCGTCTTCGGCAGCACGCCGTGCCGCATCGCCTGCACCATCTTGATGATCCCGGCGACACCGGCCGCCGACTGGGCGTGACCGATGTTCGACTTCAGCGACCCGAGGAACAGCGGGTAGCCGCGGTTCCTGCCGTACGTCGCGAGCAGCGCCTGCGCCTCGATCGGGTCGCCCAGAGTGGTGCCCGTGCCGTGGCCCTCGACCGCGTCCACCCCGTCCGGGGTGAGCCCGGCGTTGGCGAGCGCCGCGCGGATGACCCGCTGCTGGGACGGCCCGTTGGGTGCGGTCAGGCCGTTGGAGGTGCCGTCCTGGTTGACGGCCGAGCCGCGGACCACCGCCAGCACCGGGTGGCCCAGCCGCTGCGCGTCCGACAGCCGCTCCAGCGCGAGGACGCCGACGCCCTCCGCCCAGCCGGTGCCGTCGGCCGCCTCCGCGAACGCCTTGCAGCGGCCGTCCTCCGCCAGCCCGCGCTGGGTGGAGAACTCCACGAACACGCCCGGCGTGCCCATCACCGCGGCACCGCCCGCCAGCGCCATGTCGATCTCACCGCTACGCAGCGCCTGCGCGGCGAGGTGCACCGCGACCAGCGACGACGAGCAGGCCGTGTCCACGGTGATCGCCGGGCCCTCCAGGCCGAGCGTGTAGGAGACCCGGCCCGAGGCCACGCTGCCGGAGTTGCCCGTGCCCAGGAAGCCTTCCAGTCCCTTCGGGGAGAACTCCAGACCCGGCGCGTAGTCGTGGTACATCACGCCGGAATAGACCCCGACCCTGCCGCCCGCCAGCGCGGTCGGGTCGAGTCCCGCCCGCTCCAGTGCCTCCCACGACGTCTCCAGCAGCAGCCGCTGCTGCGGGTCCATGGCGAGCGCCTCACGCGGCGAGATCCCGAAGAAGCCCGCGTCGAACTCGCCGGCGTCGTGCAGGAACCCGCCCTGGCTCACGTACGAGGTGCCGGGGCGCTCCGGGTCGGGGTCGAAGAGCCGCTCCAGGTCCCAGCCGCGGTCCTCGGGGAAGCCGGAGACCGCGTCGCGGCCCTCGGCGACCAGCTCCCACAGCTCGTCCGGGGTGCTCACCCCGCCGGGCAGCCGGCACGCCATGCCGACGATCGCGATCGGCTCGCGGGCCGCCGCGGCCATACGCTGGTTCTCCTGCTTCAGGCGCTCGTTCTCCATCAGCGAGGCGCGCAGCGCCTCGACGACCTTGTCGCTGGGCGTCGTACCCATCGAGTCCTCCGTGTGTGGTGGGCAGTTGGCTGGTCAGGCGCCGAGGGCGCCCAGGGCGCGGGCCACGAGGTCGTCGGCGTCCATGGCGGCGATGCGGTGCAGCTCCGCCTCCACCGCCACCGCGGCGGCCGGGGCCGCGACCGGCTCGTCCGGCGTCCGCTGCTCCTGCGCGGTGTCGGGCAGCAGCTCGGCCAGCAGGTGGCGGGCCAGCGCGGCCGGGGCCGGGTAGTCGAAGATCAGCGTGGCCGGCAGCCGTACACCGGTCGCGGTGGCGAGCCGGTTGCGCAGCTCGACCGCGGTGAGCGAGTCGAAGCCGACCTCCTTGAAGGGCTGTTCGGGCCGTACCGGCTGCCCGCCCAGCACCGTCGAGGCGTGGGTGCGCACCAGCTCCAGCAGCCGCCGCTGCCGGTCCGCCTCGGGCAGGCCGGCCAGCTCCCCGGCGAGGGACGCCCCGTCGGCGTGCGCGGCGCCGGCGGCCTTGCGCGGCGGGCTCACCAGCGCGCGGAAGACGACGGGGAGCCGGCGCTCGGCCGCCGCGGCGCGCAGCGCGGGGAAGTTCATCCTGCTCGCCACCCGCACCGCCTCCGGCGACCGCAGCGCCGCGTCGAACAGGGCCATGCCCTCCTCGGCGGACAGGGCGAGTGCGCCCTGCCGGCTCATACGGTCCTGATCGCCCCCGTCGAGATGCCCGGTCATGCCGCTCGCGTCCGCCCACAGCCCCCAGGCGAGGGAGACGGCGGGGAAGCCGCCGGCGCGCAGGGTGCGGGCGTAGGCGTCGAGCGCGGCGTTGGCGGCGGCGTAGTTGGCCTGCCCGGGGTTGCCGAGCGTGCCGGCCGCGGAGGAGTAGAGCACGAACGCGGCCGGGTCATGGTCCTTGGTCAGCTCGTACAGGTGGCGGGCCGCGTCCGTCTTCGGCGCGAACACCGCGTCCAGGTGCTCCGGCGTCTGCGCCGTGAACGTGGCGTCGCTCAGCGCACCGGCCGTGTGGACGACGGCGGTGAGCGGGTGGCCGGGGTCGACGCCCGCGATCGCGGCAGCGAGCTGGTCACGCTCGGCCGCGTCGGCGGCTACGACCGTGACGTGCGCGCCGAGCCCGGTCAGCTCCCGGGTGAGGGCGTCCGCTCCGGGCGCGTCCGGGCCTCGGCGGCTGAGCAGGAGCAGGTGCCGTATGCCGTGGGCGGTGACCAGGTGACGTGCGGCGAGCGCGCCCAGGGTTCCGGTACCGCCGGTGATCAGTGCGGTGCCGTTCGGGTCGAGGGGGCTCGGGCCTTCTGTGGTTTTGGCCCGGACCAGTCGCGGGACGCGGATCGCGCCGCCGGTCAGCGCGAGCTGCGGCTCACCGGTGGCCAGCGCGGCGGGCAGCAGATCCGTGCCGGTCCCGTCCGTGTCGACCAGTACGACCCGGTCCGGGTGCTCGTTCTGCGCGGTGCGCACCAGACCCCATACGGCGGCCTGCGCCGGATCGTCGACGGCATCACGGGTGAGGACGACCAGCCGCGAGACACTGTCGCCCGCCAGGTGCTCCTGGACCGCGCTCAGCGCCTCCCCCGCCAGCCCCCGCACGTCCGCGCCCGTACGGCCGGTCAGGTCCAGCACCGGCCATCCCGCACCGGCCGTCTCCTGCGGCGTCGGCACCTCCTGCCAGTCCACCCGGAAGAGCGCGTCCCGCAGCACGTCCCCGCCGGAGTCGAGCCCGCGGGGGTCAACGGCCCGGAAGGCCAGCGAGCCCACCGACGCCACGGGGTTCCCCGCCCCGTCGGCGGCCTGTACCGACACCGCGTCCGCGCCCCGGGGCGCGATCCGCACCCGCAGTGCCGTGGCGCCCGTGGTGTGCACGGCGACCCCGTTCCACGCGAACGGCAGCAGCGTGCGCTCGTCCTGCGGCCCGTCCGCGAACGCGGCCGTGTGCAGCGCCGCGTCGAGCAGCGCCGGGTGCAGGCCGAACGACCCGGCGTCCCCGGCCGCCTCCTCGCCGAGGGCGACGTCCGCGAACAGTTCCTCGCCGCGCCGCCACACCCGCCGCAGGCCCTGGAACACCGGCCCGTACTCGTACCCGGCGACGAACCGCAGATCGTAGAAGTCGGCCACGGACAGCGCCTCGGCCCCCTCGGGCGGCCAGCTCGCGAAGTCGAAGCCGTCCGCGTCGGGGCCGGTCTCGTCCACGGCAGGGTCGGTGACACCGGTCGTGAGGAAACCGGAGGCGTGCCGCGTCCACGCCTCGCCGTCCGCGTCGCGCGCATGCACGGTGACGGCGCGGCGGCCCAGCTCGTCCACCGCACCGGCGGTCACCTGCACCCGCACCGCTCCGGAGGCGGGCAGCACGAGGGGTGCCTCGACGACCAGTTCGTCCAGGACGCCCGCGCCCACCCGGTGTCCCGCGTGCACGGCCATCTCCACCAGGGCGGTCCCCGGTACGAGGACCGTGCCGGACACCGCGTGATCGGCGAGCCACGGATGCGACGCCAGGGACAGCCGGCCGGTCAGCAGCACCCCGCCGTCCTCGGGGAGTTCCACGGCCGCGCCGAGCAGCGGGTGCCCGGCGTCGTCCAGGCCGGCCGTGCCGAGGTCGCCCGCGGACTCGGGGGCCTGAAGCCAGTAGCTCTGATGCTGGAAGGGGTAGGTGGGGAGGTCGACATGGCGGTGACCGGTGACGTCCGGGAGGGGGTCGGTGGTGATCCCTCGGGTGTGGAGCGTGGCCAGCGAGGTGTGGAAACGGGCAGGGGTGTCGTCGTCGCGGCGCAGGGTGCCGGTCGTCACGGCCGGGGTGTCGGCGTGGACGTCCAGCAGGTCCTGCACCGCCGTCGTCAGCACCGGGTGCGCGCTGACCTCGACGAACGCCCGGTAGCCGGAGCCGATCAGAGCCTCGACCGCGTCGGCGAAACCAACCTCGTGACGCAGGTTGCCGTACCAGTAGGCGGCATCCAGCGGAACCGTGGTGTCGTTGAGCCAGGCGCCCCGGTACGTCGAGTACATGGGGACGCTCGGCGCCTGCGGAGCCAACCCGTCGAGGAGTTGGCCCAGTTCGCCTTCTATGGCCTCGACATGAGCGGTGTGGGAGGCGTAATCGACTGGCACCATCCGCGCCCGGACCCCGGCCTGCGTCGCCGCCTCGTAAAGCTCCTTCAACGCGTCGGCGTCACCCGCGACCACCGTCGAAGCCGGCCCGTTGACCGCAGCGACCTCAACACGCCCCGCATACGCGGCGATACGCTCCTCGGCCTCCGCCCGCGCAACCGGCAGGAACATCATCCCGCCCCGCCCCGCCAGCCGAGTGGCGATGGCCTGACTGCGCAGCGCCACCACCCGGGCGGCGTCGTCAAGGCTCAAAGCCCCGGCGATGTGCGCGGCGGCGATCTCCCCCTGGGAGTGACCCACCACCGCATCCGGCTCCACGCCGTGGTGCTGCCACAGCCGCGCCAGCGCGACCATGACCGCGAACGACGCCGGCTGGACCACGTCCACCCGGTCGAAGCCCGGCGCACCCTCCGCCTGCCGCACCACCTCCAGCAGATCCCAGTCCACATACGCCGACAGCGCCTCCGCACAGTCGGTCAGGGCCTTGGCGAACACCGGCTCCGACTCCAGCAACCGGGCGCCCATGCCCGCCCACTGATGCCCCTGCCCGGGGAAGACGAACACTCTCTTCCCCTCGACGTCCGCCGACCCCGTCACCACATACGGCGAGGGAGAACCGTCGGCCAGGGCCCGCAGCCCCTGCGACAGCTCCTCCGCATCGGCGCCGATCACCACCGCGCGTTCAGCGAACGCGGTGCGGGCACGGGAGAGGGTCTGTGCGACGGCCACGGGGTCCAGTTCGTCCGTCGCCGTGAGCAGTCGCCGGGCCTGGGCGCGCAGGGCGGCCTCGGTCCGGGCGGAGACGCGCCACGGGATCGCGGGGGGCCGGGGGCCGGTCTCCGGTTCGGGCTGGTCCGGGGCCTGTTCGAGGATGACGTGGGCGTTGGTCCCGCTCACCCCGAACGACGACACCGCCGCCCGCCGCGGCCGCTCCAGCTCAGGCCATGCACGCGCCTCCGTCAGCAGCTCCACCGCGCCGGCGCTCCAGTCCACCTTCGTGGACGGCTCATCCACGTGCAGCGTCTTCGGCAGCACGCCGTACCGCATCGCCTGCACCATCTTGATGATCCCGGCGACACCGGCCGCCGACTGCGCGTGCCCGATGTTCGACTTCAACGACCCCAGCCACAACGGCACTTCACGGTCCTTGCCGTACGTCGCGAGCAGCGCCTGCGCCTCGATCGGGTCACCCAGCGTGGTGCCCGTGCCGTGGCCCTCGACCACGTCCACCCCGTCCGCGGACAACCCCGCGTTCGCCAGCGCCTGACGGATCACCCGCTGCTGCGCCGGACCACTCGGAGCCGTCAGACCGTTGGACGCACCGTCCTGATTGATCGCCGACCCCCGCACCACCGCCAGCACCGGATGCCCCAGCCGCCGCGCGTCCGACAACCGCTCGACGAGGATGGTGGCGACGCCTTCCGCCCAGCCGGTGCCGTCGGCGGCGTCGGCGTACGCCTTGCAGCGGCCGTCCGGGGACAGTCCGCGCTGCCGGGAGAACTCGACGAACACGCCGGGGCTCGCCATGACGGCCGCGCCGCCCGTCAGCGCCATGTCGATCTCGCCGTCGTGCAGTGCCTGGATCGCCAGGTGCAGCGCGACCAGTGACGAGGAGCAGGCCGTGTCGAGGGTGACGGCGGGCCCCTCCAGGCCCAGCGTGTAGGCGATGCGTCCGGAGGCGACGGCGCCCGCGGTGCCGGTGCTGAGGTAGCCCTCGACCTCCGGCGGCGCGTTCTCCATGTCGGTGCCGTAGTCGTGGTACATCACGCCGGTGTAGACGCCGACGCGCCGGCCGCGCAGCTTCGTCGGGTCGATGCCGGCGCGCTCGAACGTCTCCCAGCTGGTCTCGAGGAGGAGACGCTGCTGCGGGTTCATCGACAGCGCCTCGCGCTGGTTGATGCCGAAGAACGCGGCGTCGAAGCGGTCGGCGTCGTGCAGGAACCCTCCCTCGCGGACATAGGAGGTGCCGGGGCGCTCGGGGTCGGGGTCGAAGAGCCGCTCCAGGTCCCAGCCGCGGTTGCCGGGGAAGCCGGAGACGGCGTCGCGGCCCTCGGCGACCAGCTGCCACAGCTCGTCCGGGGTGCTCACCCCGCCGGGCAGCCGGCACGCCATGCCGACGATCGCGATCGGCTCGCGGCGGGCGGCCTCGATGTCGTGCAGGCGCTTGTTGGCCTGCTGGAGGTCGACCAGGGCTCGCTTGAGGTACTCCCGGAGCTTCTGCTCGCCGGAAGCACCGGGTGAACTCGGGGTGGCTGACTGTCGCGGGGAACCGGCTGTGGGCGTGGGTTCGTTGGGCATGGCCCGGTCTGTCCCTTCAGGGCTCGTCGATGGGTGGGCTGGCTGCGGCGATGTCGTCAGGACAGACCCAGTTCGCCGTCCATGAGCTGGAAGATCTCGTCGTCGGTGGCCGTTTCGAGGTCGATGGACTGCCCGGTGCCGTCGTCGAAGGCCGCCGTGGTGAGCGGGACCGCGCCGAGCCGGGCCGCGAGGTCGAGCAGTCGCGCGCCGAGCCGGTCCCGGACGGCCTGCTCCAGGTCGGGCAGGGTGCCGAGCGTCTGCTCCAGGGCGTCGAGTCCGGCCGTCAGGGCGGCGTCGGCCGCCGCCGGGTCGTCGGTGAGGCCCAGGTCCTCCAGGAGGCGGCCCGCCAGCTCCACCGGGGTGGGGTGGTCGAAGATCAGCGTGGCGGGCAGCCGGACGCCGGTCGTGGTGACGAGCCGGTTGCGCAGTTCGACGGAGGCGAGGGAGTCGAATCCGGCGTCCTTGAAGGCGGCGTCGGAGCCGATCGCGCGGCCGGTGGCGTGTCCCAGGACGGCCGCGGCCTGGGTGCGCACCAACTCCACGACCGTGTCGAGACGTTGCGCGGGCGACAGCGCGGCCAGCCGCTCGGTGAGCGACTCCTCGGCCGCCGCGGTGGCACGGGCGGCCTTGTGAGGGGCTCGCACCAGCCCGCGGAGCAGGAGCGGGACGTCGTCGGCCGTGACGGCCCGCCTGCGCACCCCGGCCAGGTCCAGCCGTGCCGTCACCAGCGCCGGCTCGTCCGTCCGCAGCCCGGCGTCGAGCAGGGCGAGTGCCTGTTCGGTGGGCATCGCCGCGATGCCGGTCCGGCGGCCGCGTTCGAGGTCGGTGGTGCCGAGAGCGCCGGTCATGCCGCTCGCCTCGGCCCACAGCCCCCAGGCCAGCGCCACCGCGGGGGTGCCCGCCGTGCGGAAGCCCCGCGCCAGCGCCTCCAGTGAGGTGTTCGCCGCCGCGTAGTTGGCCTGCCCAGGGTTGCCGAGGGTGCCGGCCGCGGAGGAGTACAGCACGAACGCGGCCAGGTTCCGGCCCTTGGTCAGCTCGAACAGGTGGCGTGCCGCGTCCGTCTTCGGCGCGAACACCGCGTCCAGGTGCTCCGGCGTCTGCGCGGTGATCACGCCGTCCCTCAGTGCGCCGGCGGTGTGGACGACGGCGGTCAGCGGGTGATCGGGGTCGACGCCCGCGAGAGCGGCGGCCAGCTGGTCGCGGTCCGCCACATCGGCGGCTACGACCGTGACCTGGGCGCCGAGCGCGGACAGCTCCCGGGTGAGGTCGTCGGCTCCGGGCGCCTCCGGTCCACGACGGCTGAGCAGGAGCAGGTGCCGTATGCCGTGGGCGGTGACCAGATGGCGGGCCGCCAGTGCGCCCAGGGTTCCGGTACCGCCGGTGATCAGTGCCGTGCCGTTCGGGTCGAGCGGGCTCTCGCCTTCCGCCGCCTCCGCCTGCACCAGACGCGGGACACGGATCACGCCGCCGGTCAGCGCGAGCTGCGGCTCACCGGTCGCCAGCGCCGCCGGCAGGAGGCCCTCCGCGCCCTCCTCGGCGTCCACCAGGACCAGACGGTCCGGGTGCTCGTTCTGCGCCGTACGGATCAGGCCCCACACGGCGGCCTGCGCCGGATCGTCGACGGCGTCACGGGTGAGGACGACCAGCCGGGAGTCGCTGTCGCCCGCCAGGTGCTCCTGGACAGCGGCCAGCACCTCCCCGGACAGCTCCCGCACCTCCGCGCCCGTACGGCCCGTCAGGTCCAGCACCGGCCACCCCGCACCGGCCGTCTCCTGCGGCGTGGGCACCTCCTGCCAGTCCACCCGGAACAGCGCGTTGCGCAGTCCGTCGTCCCCGGACTCCAGCTGCCGTGGGTCCACCGCCCGGAAGGCCAGCGAGCCCACCGACGCGACCGGTGCGCCGGTCGCGTCGGCCGCCGTGACGGCCACCGTGTCGTTGCCGAGCCGGGTGATCCGCACCCGCAGGGCCGTGGCGCCCGTCGCGTGCAGGGTGACCCCGTTCCACGCGAACGGCAGCAGCACCTGCCCGGGCTCGGTCTCGGCGACCGCGCCGAAGCTCGTGGCGTGCAGGGCCGCGTCGAGCAGCGCCGGGTGCAGCCCGTAGGCGTCCGCACCCGCGGCCGGCCCGTCGGGCAGGGCGACCTCCGCGTACGTCTCCTCGCCGTGCCGCCACACCTTGCGCAGGCCCTGGAACGCGGGCCCGAAATCGTGGCCGGCGGCGGCCTGGCGCTCGTAGAAGCCGTCGATGTCGACCGGCTGCGCGTCCCGCGGCGGCCAGACGGTGAGCGGTGCGCCGGCGGAGGCGGGCGCGGGGGCGACGTATCCGGCGGCGTGCCGCACCCAGTCGGCGTCCTCACCGGTACGGGAGTGGATGCTCACCGGGCGCCGCCCGGCCTCGCCCTCGGCCGCGCCGACCTGGACGCGCACCTCGACGCTTCCGCGCTCCGGCAGCACCATCGGCGCCTGCAGCACCAGCTCGTCAAGGGTCGCGGCGCCGACCCGCTCGCCCGCGTGCAGGGCGAGTTCCACCAGACCGGTGCCCGGCACCAGCACCACCCCGGACTTGGCGTGGTCGGCGAGCCAGCCCTGACCGGCCGGCGACAGCCGCCCGGTCGCCAGCACCCCGGCCCCGTCGGGGAGTTCGGCCACCGCGCCCAGCAGCGGGTGCGCGGCGTCGGCCAGGCCGAGGGACGTCACGTCGGTGGCGCCGGGGCCGGTCTCGGCCCAGTAGCGCTCCCGCTGGAAGGCGTAGGTGGGCAGGTCCACCCGGCGGGCCCCGGTGCCTTCGAGGAGGGCGGCCAGAGCGGCGGGCACACCGCGCGCCCACAGCCCGCCGACCGCTGCGAGCAGCGTGGCCGGTTCGGGCCGCTCGCGGCGCAGCCCCGGCAGGAAGGCGGCGCCGGCCGGGTCGCCGAGCGCGTCCACGGTCTCCCGGGTCATCGCGGTGAGGACCGCGTCCGGCCCGATCTCCAGGAAGTGGCCGGTGCCCTGCTCCCGCGTCCAGCGCACCGCGTCGGCGAACCGCACCGCCTCGCGCACGTGCCGGGTCCAGTAGTCGGGGCTGCCGAGGTCGTCGAGTTCCACCCGGGCCCCGGTGAGCGTCGACACGACGGGGATGCGGGGGGCGGCGCAGTCGAGGGTGGCGGCGACGGCCCGGAACTCCGCCAGCATCGGCTCCATGCGCACCGAGTGGAAGGCGTGGCTGACCCGCAGCCGCTTCGTCTTGCGCCCCCGGTCGGCGAGCGCCTCGGCGACGGCGAGGACCGCGTCCTCGTCGCCGGACACCACCACGGCCTCAGGGCCGTTCACGGCGGCGATGCCGGCCCGGCCGTCCGCCGGCAGCAGCGGACGCACCTCCTCCTCGGACGCCTGCACGGCGGCCATCGCGCCGCCCTCGGGCAGCGCCTGCATCAGCCGTCCGCGTGCGGCGACCAGGCGGGCGCCGTCGGCGAGCGAGTACACGCCCGCCACGTGGGCGGCCGCCAGCTCGCCGATGGAGTGCCCGGCCACGAAGTCCGGGCGCACCCCCCACGCCTCCACCAGACGGAACAGCGCCACCTGGAGGGCGAACAGCGCGGCCTGCGTGTACACGGTGCGGTGCAGCAGCGCGGCCGCCTCGGTGCCGTCCTCGGCGAACACCACCTCCCGCAGCGGCAGCGGGACGTGCCCCGCCAGCTCCCGGTCCAGTGCGGCGCACGCGGCGTCGAACGCCTCGGCGTACACGGGGTACGCCGCGTACAGCTCGCGGCCCATCCCGGCGCGCTGACTGCCCTGCCCGGTGAACAGGAACGCCGTCCTGCCCGCTGCCGGGGAGCCGGTCACGACGGACGCGGCCGGCGTGCCCTCGGCGAGTGCGCCGAGTGCGGTGAGCAGTTCGGCGCGGTCGCCCGCCAGGACGACGGCGCGGTGGTCGAGCGCGGCACGCGAGGTGAGCAGGGAGTGGGCGACGTCGACGAGCCGCTCGTCGCCGCCCCCGAGCCGGGCGGCCAGACGCGCCGCCTGGCCGGCCAGCGCCTCGGGGGTCTTCGCCGACAGGACGTACGGCAGCACGGCGGGCGCCTGCGCGGCGGTGGCCGGCTCGCCGTCCGCGGACGGCTCCTCCGGGCCCTGTTCGACGGACGGCTCCTCCGGGGCCTGTTCGAGGATGACGTGGGCGTTGGTCCCGCTCACCCCGAACGAAGACACCGCCGCCCGCCGAGGCCGCTCCAGCTCAGGCCACGCACGCGCCTCCGTCAGCAGCTCCACCGCACCGGCACTCCAGTCCACCTTCGTGGACGGCTCATCCACATGCAGCGTCTTCGGCAGCACCCCATGCCGCATCGCCTGCACGACCTTGATCACGCTGGCGGCGCCCGCCGCGCCCTGGGTGTGCCCGATGTTCGACTTCAGCGAGCCGAGCCGCAGAGGCTCCTCGCGGTCCTTGCCGTAGGTCGCCAGAAGGGCCTGGGCCTCGATCGGGTCACCGAGGGTGGTGCCGGTGCCGTGCGCCTCCACCAGATCGACCTCGGACGCCGGGAGACCGGCGTCGGCGAGCGCGGCCCGGATGACCCGCTGCTGGGAGGGGCCGTTGGGTGCCGTCAGGCCGTTGGACGCGCCGTCCTGGTTGACGGCCGAGCCGCGGACCACCGCCAGTACGGGGTGACCGTGACGGCGCGCGTCCGACAGGCGCTCGACCAGCAGCAGGGCCGCGCCCTCCGCCCAGCCGGTGCCGTCGGCCGCGTCCGCGAAGGCCTTGCAGCGGCCGTCGGTGGACAGTCCGCGCTGGCGGGAGAACTCCACGAACGCGTCCGGCGTCGTCATCACCGCCACGCCGCCGGCCAGGGCCATCGACGACTCGCCGGCCCGCACGGACTGCGCGGCCAGGTGCAGGGCCACCAGCGAGGAGGAGCAGGCCGTGTCCACGGTCAGCGCGGGGCCCTCCAGGCCGAAGGTGTAGGAGATACGGCCGGAGGCGACACTGCCGGACGTGCCGGTCAGCCGGTAGCCCTCCAGTTCCCCGGACGCGTGCTGCAACCGGAGCGTGTAGTCACGGTCGTTGACGCCGACGAACACGCCAACGTGCTGCCCGCGCAGCGCCGTCGGGTCGATGCCGGCACGCTCGAACGTCTCCCAGGCGGTCTCCAGCAGCAGCCGCTGCTGCGGGTCCATGGCGACGGCCTCGCGCGGCGAGATCCCGAAGAAGGCCGCGTCGAACCGGGTCGCGGTGTCGAGGAACGCGCCGCTGTTCGCGTACGAGGTGCCCAGGTGCTCCGGGTCCGGGTCGTAGATGCCCTCCAGGTCCCAGCCCCGGTCCTCGGGGAAGCCGCCGATCACGTCGGTGCCGTCGGCGACGATCCGCCACAGCTCGTCGGGGCCGTCGGCGCCGCCGGGGAACCGGCAGCCCATGGCGACGATGACGACAGGATCGTCGTCGTCGGCCGCCGCCCGCCGGGGTTCCCCGGCGCGGTCCCCAGCCGGCCCGGACGCCTCGCCGACCAGGTCACCGAGCAGTTTGCGGACCAGGTCGGCCGGCGTCGGGTAGTCGAAGACCAGCGTCGTCGGCAGGGTGAGTCCGGTGCGTTCGCCGATCCGGTTGCGCAGCTCGACCGCGGTCAGCGAGTCGAACCCGGCGTCCTTGAAGGCCCGCGTGCCGCCGATGGCGTCGGGTGAACCGTGGCCGAGGACGGCCGCCGCCTCACCGCGCACGAGGTCCAGGAGCGTGCGCTCCCGCTCGTCGGCGGGCAGGCCGGCGAGCCGCTGCCCGAGCGTGCCCACGGCCGCCTGCTCCGGGCCGCCCTGCGCCGCCGTGCGCCGCGGGGGGCGGACGAGGGAGCGCAGCAGCCACGGCACGGGCTCCGTCGCCGACCGGGCCCGCAGGCCGGCCAGGTCCAGCCGCGCCGCGACGTACGCCGCGCCGCCCGCCCGGACACCGGCGTCGAGCAGTGCCGTTCCGGTGGCGGCGGACAGGCCGAGCATGCCGTCGCGCCGGTGGCGCCGCAGCGCCGTCTCGTCGAGATGCGCCGTCATACCGCTGACGTCGGCCCAGTAGCCCCAGGCGAGGGAGACCGCGGGGAAGCCGCCGGCGCGCAGGGTGCGGGCGTAGGCGTCGAGCGCGGCATTGGCGGCGGCGTAGTTGGCCTGCCCGGGGTTGCCGAGGGTGCCGGCGGCGGAGGAGTAGAGCACGAACGCGGCCGGGTGATGGTCCTTGGTCAGCTCGTACAGGTGGCGGGCCGCGTCCGTCTTCGCCCGGAAGGTGGTGTCCAGACGCCCGGCGGTCTGCGCGGTGAAGACACCGTCGTCGAGCGCGCCGGCGGTGTGGATGACGGCGGTCAGCGGGTGATCGGGGTCGACGCCCGCGAGAGCGGCGGCCAGCTGGTCCCGGTCCGCCACATCGGCGGCTACGACCGTGACCTGGGCGCCGAGCGCGGACAGCTCCCGGGTGAGGTCGTCGGCTCCGGGGGCGTCCGGTCCTCGGCGGCTGAGCAGGAGCAGGTGCCGTATGCCGTGGGCGGTGACCAGGTGACGTGCGGCGAGCGCGCCGAGCGTGCCCGTACCGCCGGTGATCAGCGCGGTGCCGTTCGGGTCGAGGGGGCTCTCGCCTTCCGCCGCCTCCGCCCGCACCAGACGCGGGACCCGGATCGCGCCGCCGGTCAGCGCGAGCTGCGGCTCACCGGTGGCCAGGGCGGCGGGCAGCAGATCCGTGCCGCTCCCGTCCGTGTCGACCAGTACGACCCGGTCCGGGTGCTCGTTCTGCGCGGTGCGCACCAGACCCCACACAGCGGCCTGCGCCGGATCGTCGACGGCATCACGGGTGAGGACGACCAGCCGCGAGACACTGTCGCCCGCCAGGTGCTCCTGCACCGCGCTCAGCGCCTCCCCCGCCAGCCCCCGCACGTCCGCGCCCGTACGGCCGGTCAGGTCCAGCACCGGCCATCCCGCGCCGGCCGTCTCCTGCGGCGTCGGCACCTCCTGCCAGTCCACCCGGAACAGGGCGTTGCGGACCTCGTCGGCCTGCGTGGTGAGGTCGGAGGCGTCCACCGCGCGGAACGTCAGCTCGCGCACGCACAGCACGGGCGCCCCGGAGGGGTCGGCCGCGGCGACGGACACCGTGTTCTCGCCGCGCGGCGTGATGCGTACCTTCAGCCGGCGGGCACCGGACGCGTACAGGGAGAACCGGCGCCAGGTGTGCGGAACCAGCACCTGGCCGTCCGGCCGGGGCGCGCCCGCCGGGCCCAGCCCGGTCGTCCGCAGCACCAGGTCGAGCAGCAGCGGGTGCAGCGCGAAGTCCGCCGCGTCCGGGCCCTCTTCCGGGAGCACCGCGTCCGCGTACACCTCCTCGCCGTGTCGCCACGCCTCCCGCACCCCGTCGGGGAGCAGGGCGGGGGCCACGGCCTCGGCACCGTGCGGGCGGCGCACCGTGAAGTCACCGACGAACGCAGGAGGCTGGGCCGAGAAGTGACCGACCGCGTGCCGGGTCCACTCCTCGGAGCCGTCGGCGGACGCGTGAATGCTCACCTGCCGGCCGCCGGGGAGGGAGGAGCCGGCCTGTGCTTCACCGACCTGCACCCGCACGGACACCGCTCCGGAGGGGGGCAGTACAAGCGGTGCCTCGACGACCAGTTCGTCCAGGACACCTGCGCCCACCTGGTCCCCGGCGTGCACGGCCATCTCGACCAGCGCGGACGCCGGTACAGCAGCCGGTCCGCCGTCCGCGTCCCCGAGCAGCCATCCGTGCGTCGAGCGGGACAGGCGTCCGGTGGCCAGCACCCCGCCACTGCCCGGGAGTTCGGCGACCGCGCCGAGCAGCGGGTGTTCGTCGGCAGCGAGCCCCAGGGCGCCGGCGTCGGTGGAACCGCTCGGGCCCTCCAGCCAGTACCGCCGGCGCTGGAAGGGATAGGTGGGGAGGTCGACATGGGGCTGACCGGTGACGTCCGGGAGCGGGTCGGTGGTGATCCCTCGGGTGTGGAGCGTGGCCAGCGAGGTGTGGAAACGGGCGGGGGTGTCGTCGTCGCGGCGCAAGGTGCCGGTCGTCACGGCCGGGGTGTCGGCGTGGACGTCCAGCAGGTCCTGCACCGCCGTCGTCAGCACCGGGTGCGCGCTGACCTCGACGAACGCCCGGTACCCGGAGCCGATCAGAGCCTCGACCGCGTCGGCGAAACCAACCTCGTGACGCAGGTTGCCGTACCAGTAGCCGGCATCCAGCGGAACCGTGGTGTCATCGAGCCAGGCGCCCCGGTACGTCGAGTACATGGGGACGCTCGGCGCCTGGGGCGCCAACCCCGCCAGCAGCTGCGCCAGTTCGTCCTTGATGGCCTCGACATGAGCGGTGTGCGAGGCGTAGTCCACCGGAACCATCCGGGCCCGGATCCCGGCCTGCGTCGCCGCCTCGTAAAGCTCCTTCAACGCGTCGGCGTCACCCGCGACCACCGTCGAAGCCGGACCATTGACCGCAGCGACCTCAACACGCCCCGCATACGCAGCGATACGCTCCTCAGCCTCCGCCCGCGACAGAGGCAGGAACATCATTCCGCCCCGCCCGGCAAGACGAGTGGCGATGGCCTGACTGCGCAGCGCCACCACACGAGCCGCATCCTCCAGGCTCAGCGCACCCGCGATATGCGCGGCCGCGATCTCACCCTGCGAATGGCCCACCACCGCATCCGGCTCCACGCCGTAGTGCTGCCACAGCCGGGCCAAAGCCACCATCACCGCGAACGACGCCGGCTGGACCACGTCCACCCGGTCGAAGCCCGGCGCGTCCTGAACCTGCCGCACCACCTCCAGCAGATCCCAGTCCACATACGCCGACAGCGCCTTCGCACACTCCGCGAGGGCCTGCGCGAACACCGGCTCCGACTCCAGGAGCCGGGCGCCCATGCCCGCCCACTGATGCCCCTGCCCGGGGAAGACGAACACCGTCTTCCCTTCGACGTCCGCCGACCCAGTCACCACATACGGCGAGGGAGCGCCGTCAGCCAGCGCCCCCAGCCCCTGCTCCAGCTCCTCCGCATCGGCGCCGATCACCACCGCGCGTTCCGTCAGCGCCGCCCGGCTGTGCAGCAGTGTCTGTGCGACGGCCACCGGGTCCAGGCCGACGACGCGGGCGAGGAAGCGTTCGGCCTGGGCACGCAGGGCGGCCTCGGACCTGGCGGACAGCAGCCAGGGCACCGTGCGTGCCCCGTCGGCGCCGGCCGGGGACGGCGTCTCGGAGTGCTGCGGGGCCTGTTCGAGGATGACGTGGGCGTTGGTCCCGCTCACCCCGAACGACGACACCGCCGCCCGCCGCGGCCGCTCCAGCTCAGGCCATGCACGCGCCTCCGTCAGCAGCTCCACCGCTCCGGCACTCCAGTCCACCTTCGTGGACGGCTCATCCACGTGCAGCGTCTTCGGCAGCACGCCGTACCGCATCGCCTGCACCATCTTGATGATCCCGGCGACACCCGCAGCCGACTGCGCATGCCCGATGTTCGACTTCAACGACCCCAGCCACAAAGGCACTTCACGGTCCTTGCCGTACGTCGCGAGCAGCGCCTGAGCCTCGATCGGGTCGCCCAGAGTGGTGCCCGTCCCGTGGCCCTCGACCACGTCCACCCCGTCCGCGGACAACCCCGCGTTCGCCAGCGCCTGACGGATCACCCGCTGCTGCGCCGGACCACTCGGAGCCGTCAGACCGTTGGACGCACCGTCCTGATTGATCGCCGACCCCCGCACCACCGCCAGCACCGGATGCCCCAGCCGCCGCGCGTCCGACAACCGCTCCAGGACCAGGACGCCCACGCCCTCGGCCCAGCCGGTGCCGTCGGCGGCCTCGGCGTACGCCTTGCAGCGGCCGTCCGCGGCGAGCGCCCGCTGGCGGGAGAACTCCACGAACGACGTCGGCTGCGACATCAGCGCCACGCCGCCCGCGAGGGCCAGCGTGCACTCGCCGTTGCGCAGCGACTGCGCCGCCAGGTGCAGCGCGACCAGCGACGACGAGCAGGCCGTGTCGACGGTGAGCGCCGGACCTTCGAGACCGAGCGTGTACGACACGCGGCCCGAGGCCACGCTGCTGGCCGTGCCGATGCCGTGGTAGCCCTCCAGCTCCTCGGGGATGCGGCCCACCTGGGAGCCGTAGTCGTGGTACATGACGCCGGAGAACACGCCGACCGGCTCGCCGCGCAGCTTCGTCGGGTCGATGGCGGACCTCTCCAGGGCCTCCCAGGAGGTCTCCAGCAGCAGCCGCTGCTGCGGGTCCATGGCGGTGGCCTCGCGCGGGGAGATGCCGAAGAACTCGGCGTCGAAGTCCGCGAGGTCGTAGAGGAAGCCGCCCTCGCGGCAGTACGAGGTGCCGGGGCGGGAGCCCTCCGGGTCGTACAGCTCCTCCACGTTCCAGCCGCGGTCCTCGGGGAAGCCGGAGACGGCGTCGCGGCCCTCGGCGACCAGCTCCCACAGTTCCTCCGGGGTGCTCACCCCGCCGGGCAGCCGGCACGCCATGCCGACGATCGCGATCGGCTCGCCGGAACCGGCGCTCTCCGGCCTGACCTCCTCGACGGGCGCCTCGACGCCCGTGATGAGGGAGTCCAGCAGTTCGGCCACGGCCTGCGGAGTGGGGTGGTCGAAGGCGAGCGTGGCGGGCAGGGACAGGCCCGTGGACTGGGTGAGGCGGTTGCGCAGGGTGACCGCCTCCAGGGAGGTGAACCCGAGGTCCTTGAACGGCCGTCCGGGTCCGACCTTGGACAGGCCGCCGACGTCCCGTACCCGTGCGGTCTCCGTGCGCACGAGGTCCAGCAGCATCCGCTGCCGTTCCGGGCCGGGCAGCCGGCCGACCCGCTCCCGCAGCGCCTCGGTGACCGCGCTGTCGGCGGGCGTGAGGGCCGCAGCGACGTCGATGAGGCCGCTGAGCAGCGGCGGCAGCGCCGATGGCCGGGCCGGGCCGGGCACGCGTCCCGCGCCGGCCGTCAGGGCGGCGGTGTCCAGGGCCAGCGGCAGGCAGTGCACGGGCCCGGCCAGCTGCGCCGCGTCGAACATGGCCAGTCCCTCGGCGGTGCTCAGCTCGCGCACCCCGGTGACCGGTTCGCCGCCGCGGCCCGCCCCGGATGCCGGCTCCCACGGGCCCCAGCCCAGCGACAGGGCGGGCAGGCCGCGGTCGGCCCGGTGCCGGGCGAGCGCGTCCAGCAGCGCGTCGTAGGCCGCGCGGTCGCCGTCGGTGGACGCGCCGAGCAGGGCGTCGGCGGACGAGCACACCACGAACGCCGCCAGCTCCTCGTGTTCGCGGGACAGTTCGTGCAGGTGCAGCAGGGCGGCGACGGCCGACTCCAGGGCGCGGTCCGGGCGGTGGGCGAGCGCCGTCCGCCAGCCGCCGGTGTGCACGATCGCGGTCAGCGGCCGCTCCGCGCCGGCCAGTGCGGCGGCCAGGGCGCGCCGGTCGGCCGGGTCGCAGGCCGTGGTGGCCACGCTCGCGCCGAGCGCGGTCAGTTCGCCGCGCAGTGCGACCAGCGTTTCGTCCTCGGTGTCGTACGAGCCGATCAGCAGCAGGTGCCGGGCGTGGTGACCGGCGACCAGGTGCCGGGCCAGGGCGGCGCCCTCGGCGCCGTCGGCGCCGGTGACGACGACCGTGCCCTCGGGGTCGAGCGGCCGGTGGGCGGGGCCGTCGGTGACGACGGACACCCGGGCCAGCCGCGGCAGCAGCAGGACGCCGGTGCGCAGCGCGAGCTGCGGCTCACCGGTGCCGAGGGCGGCGGGCAGCGCCGACAGTGACGCGGGTGTCTCGTCCAGGTCGGCCAGGGTGAGGCGCCGCGGATGCCGGGCCTGCAGGACGCGCAGCAGGCCCCACACGGGTGCGTGGGCGATGTTGTGGAAGGTCTCGTGCAGGCCGGCGGTGACCGCGCCCCGGGTGGCGACGGCGATACGGACGCCGTCCAGGCGCGGATCGGCGAGCAGGCGGGTCAGTTCCTCGGTGAGTTCGTAAACCGTGCGGCGGGCGCCGGCGGCGAAGTCCGCGGCGGCGGTCGCCTTCGGCGCGTCCAGGGCGAGCACCACGACCGGGGGAACGTCCTCGCCGTCCGCGGCGGCCCGGGTCAGCCGGGCGTCGAGCTGCGCCGCGACGGACGGGGCGTCGGGGCCGTGCACCGTCCACGGGTCGGCGGCGGGGCCCTCGGGCAGCGCCGCCGGCACCCAGTCGACCCTCAGCAGCGACTCGAAGTGGGTGCTGTTCGCGGCGCGCAGCCTCATCGGGCGGTGCAGCAGCTGATGGCGGATGATCTTCCCGGACTGGGTGCGCGGGACGGTCGCCGTCTCGTACAGCTCCTCGGGCACCTTGTAGTAGGCGAGCCGTTCCCGGCAGGCCGCGTACAGCGCCTCGGGGTCCAGGCCGTCGCCCTCCGGCACCAGGAACGCCACCGGCACCTCGCCCAGCACCTCGTGCGGCTTGGCGACGACGGCGGCGTCGGCGACGCCGGGCACGTCCCGCAGGACGTCCTCGATCTCGCCGGGGTGGATGTTCTCGCCCCCGCGGATGATGAGTTCCTTGAGGCGTCCGGTGATCGTGAAGTAGCCGGCCTCGTCGCGGACCGCCAGGTCGCCGGTGCGGTACCAGCCGTCCCGCAGCGCCTCCTCGGTCGCCTCGGGATCGTTGTGGTAGCCGGCCATGACGTTCGGGCCGCTGACCCAGACCTCGCCCTCCTCGCCGGACGGCACGTCGGAGCCGGTGGCGGGGTCCACCAGCCGGACGTTGACGCCCGGCACCGGCAGACCGCACGAGCCGTCGACGCGGGCGCCCGAGGGCCAGGTCATCGTGATGGAGCCGCAGGTCTCGGTGGAGCCGTAGGCGTCCAGCAGCACGGCGCCGTAGGCCTGCTCGAACGCGGTGTGCAGGGAGGCCGTGGTGACCGAGCCGCCGACCAGGCACACCCGCAGGCGGGGGGCGGTGAAGTCCTGCCGGGCGGCGGCGCGCACCAGATGGTGGTACATCGTCGGCACACCGGCCAGGAACGTCGCCTCCTCCTCGCGCACCGCGGCGAGCACGTCGTCGGCGTCGAAGCCGTCGACGATGCGCACCGACGCGCCGACGGCGGTGGCGGCGACGACGCACACGATGTGGGACAGGCTGTGGAAGAGGGGCAGCGGCCACACCATGCGGTCGTCGGGGCCGAGCCCGGGGATCGGCACATAGCCGGCGGCGACCGACCACAGCGCGTTGCGCTGGGTGGACCGCACGCCCTTGGGGCGGCCCGTGGTGCCGGACGTGTAGAGGATCCACGCCACGTCGTCCAGGCCCAGGTCGTCGCGGGCGGGCAGCGGCGGCTCGGTGGTGGCGAGCTTCTCGAACGACACGGTGCCCACGGGGCGTTCGGTCCCGGTCACCACGATGCGCACCGGGTCGCCGGCGACCGGCAGGGTGCCGAGCACGCGGCGCACCTGGTCCAGGTGGGCGCGGTCGGTGACGACGATCCGGGCGCCGCTGTGGCCGAGCAGATGACCGAGCTCCGCGTCGGTGGAGCGTGGGTTGAGGGGGACGCCGATGGCCGCGGCCCGCACGATCGCCAGGTAACTCTCCGCCGCCTCCACGCAGTTGCCGAGCAGGATCGCCGCCCGGTCGCCGGGCTGGAGCCGCAGCGCCGCGAGGTGGCCGGCTATGCGGGCGGTCCGCCGGTGGAGTTCGCCGTGGCTGACCGCACGACGCGCGTCGCGGTAGGCGACCTTGTCCCCGAAACGGTCCGCGTGCGCCGCGAGCAGCTCGGGCAGCGGTCTGATCAGCTCGGTTCGCAGCATGTCCCTACACCTCTCGGAAAAACACGGCGTCAACGAAATGCGGTGGGCCTCGGCGGGTCCGGGAAACCGGGCGCACGGACGGCGGGTGGCCGGTACCGCCGATTCTGCTGGCCCAGGTCATTTCGGTAACCCCAGCAGGACCCCTAACACCGCCCTCATTCCGGGCCCGTCGCATATCACGTCCGCGGCCCGTGGGAACGGCGCCCGAGTGCCTTTAGCATGGGCCGCAGCCCGTTCCGTACGAACCATTCCGTCGTACCCAGAAGAGCTGAGGCAATCCACATGACCCTGCACTGGAACCATGTGCGCATATCCGCTCCCGAGCACATCGGAGCACAGGGAATTTCCCGCCCGGAGCCACCCGCGGCGCTGCGTGGCCTGGTCAGCGACCTGCGGGCCGCGGACCCGGCCGGCCGCTGGTTCTTCCACTGGTCCGACGAATCCTTCCCGGCCGCCATCGACCTGTGGGCGGGCGTCACGGCCGGCGTTCTGGAGGAATTCACGTCCCGTTTCGAAGAACTCGGCGCGACCCCAGGGGAATCCCCCGGAAACCCCCCTGTGCGCGGCGAATTCCCGGCCCCCGCCGGAATACCACCCGAGTCCCTCGGCATCGAATGCGCCGACGAGGTCGCGATGGCGTCCAGCGAACTCGCGCTGGCCGCCCTGGCGGAACCCGCCGCCGATCAGCGCGCCCAGCTCGCCCTCGCCGTCTGGCAGCTGCGGCACGTCGTCGCGCTCCTGGAGGAATCCGCCCGGCGCGGCTTCCTGTTCCGTATCTGGCAGCACCGCACGGCCGCGCTGACCCCGGCGCAGCGCACCACGCTGTGCACCCGTTCCGCCGAGACCTGCACGGTGCTCACCGACGGGCTGCCCGCCATGAGCCCGGACACCCAGCGCGGCTGGGACGGCTACCTGCGCGCGCTGCGCCGGACCGCCCTGGCCTGGCAGGCCGGCGACGCGCCCGTCAACTACCTGCTGTTCGAGCACACCCATCTCACGCTGCGCCGGCTGCGGGTACCGCCCGCCGTGGAGGCGCTGGCGGCCCGCATGCTGCGTGCGGCGCTCACGCCGTCCGGCGCGGACCGGCAGCCCCTCGCGGTGCCCGGGTCCGTGCTGCAGACGGCGTAGGAGGGGAACGACGATGAGTGAACCCGCCGACCTCCGGGTGGACGTGGCACTGGGCGAGCGCGCCTACCCGGTGCACATCGGGCCCGGTGTGCGTGCCCTGCTGCCGCGGCTGGTCGCGGCGACCGGCGCCGAGCGCGCCGTCGTCGTCTCGGCGCGCCCGCAGGGCCTGCTGCCCGCGCTCGGTGTCGAGACGCTGTGGCTGGCCGCCCACGACGGCGAGGCCAACAAGAACCTCGCCGCGGTGGCCCAACTGTGCGAGCAGTTTGCCCAGTTCGGCCTTACCCGCTCCGACGTGGTGGTCTCCTGCGGCGGCGGCACCACGACCGACACCGTCGGTCTCGCCGCCGCGCTCTACCACCGCGGCACCCCCGTCATCCACCTGCCGACCTCGCTGCTCGCCCAGGTCGACGCGAGCATCGGCGGCAAGACGGGGGTGAACCTGCCCGAGGGCAAGAACCTCGTGGGCGCCTACTGGCAGCCCCGCGCGGTGCTGTGCGACACGGACTTCCTCGCCACGCTGCCGCCCCGCGAACGTGTCAACGGCTACGGCGAGCTGGCCCGCTGCCACTTCATCGGCGCCCCCGGCCTGGCCGGGCTGCCGCTGGAGCAGCAGATCGCCCGGAGCGTCGCCCTGAAGGCGTCCGTGGTGGCGCGCGACGAGCGCGACCAGGGACTGCGTCACATCCTCAACTACGGTCACACGCTGGGGCACGCCCTGGAGCGGGCGACGGACTACGCGCTGCGGCACGGTGAGGCGGTCGCCGTCGGCACCGTCTTCGCCGGCCGGCTGGCCGGCGCCCTGGGCCGTATCCCGCCGGCCCGGGTGCGGGAACACCGGGATGTGGTGGCGTCGTACGGTCTGCCGACCGCGCTGCCCGCCGGCGTGGACCACGACCTGCTCATCGCGTACATGCGCCGGGACAAGAAGGCGGAGGGCCATGCCCTGACCTTCGTCCTGGACGGTCCCGGCGGCCCGGCCCTCGTCGCCGGCGTCCCCGAGGAGCTGGTGCGGGCGGAGCTCGCCGCGATGCCCCGGGACGGCGCCCCCGTCGCGGACCCGCCGTCCGTCGCGGCGCGCTGACCCGCGCACGCCAGAGGGCCCGGACGCCTCATCGTCCGGGCCCTCTGGCGTGCGCCGTTCCTAGGAGGCCGCGACCGGGGTGGCGACGAGGTCCAGCAGTTCGGCGGGGTGCCGCAGCACCGCGTCCGGCCGTGCGCGCAGCAGCGGCTCGGCGTCGACGCCCGCCCACAGCGCGGCCGCGGCGTACACGCCCGCACCGTGGGCGCTGTGCAGGTCGGTGACGGCGTCGCCGACCATCACCGTCTGCCCGGCGGGCGCCCCGAGCACGGAGACCGCGAGGCGCACCATGTCGGGCGCCGGCTTGGGCCGCAGGACCTCGTCGGACCCGATGACCACCTCGAACAGGTCCAGCAGCCCGAGCCCGGCGAGCAGGGCGCGGGCCCGGTCGCCCGCCTTCCCCGTCGCCACGGCCATCGGCACCTCGCGCCGGTGCAGCGACTCCAGCAGCTCCGCGATCCCGGGGAACACCTGCACCCGGGAGGCCAGCCTGCGGCTCTCCCGCACGAAGGGCTCCTCCATCTCCATCGGCAGCCCCATGATGCGCATGATGTCGGGGAAGTACCGGCCCAGATGGCGGTTGTACTCGGCGAAGGGCGCCTCGCCGTCGCCGACGACCTCGGCGTAGGCGATGCTGAACGCCTCCCGCATCACCTCGAAGCTGTCGACGAGTACGCCGTCGAGGTCGAACACGACGGCCCGCAGACCGCCCTCGGGGCGCGGAAGGGCCTTGTGGGCCGTGGGCTCCGCCGCCCCGTCGTCACCGCTGTGCCTGTCAAGCATGCCGCAGCCTCTCCGAGTTCAGTAGCGTCGAACGGGGCACCACCCGGGCCGCTCTTGTGGAGCGCGCCCCGATCCGTGCCCGGCGGGCCGAGCCGTAGATACGCTCGATCACCGCGATGGTGCGGCGGACCTCCTCCACGGTCCGCCCGCGCGCCGCCGGGTCCGCCAGCAGCTGCGGCAGCTCGTCCAGCTGCCGCAGGTACTCGGCGCCGATCTCCTCCTGCGCGAGGGGGATCTCGGTGCGTTCCCCGTCGCGCACCAGGACCAGCCGGGAGCCCTTGCGGCGGTTGGGGCTGAACCCGAAGGTGCAGTCCAGGGTGGCGCTGCCGGCGCTGCCGTCGACCCTGATCCGGGTCGTGTCGTACGGCTCGTGCGAGGCCCAGCTGGCCCGGATCGCCACCGACACCCCGGTCTCGGTGACCAGGAAGCCGCGCGCGGTGTCCTCCACGTCGCCCTCCGCGTCGGGCTCGCGCGGGGCGTCGTCGCGCCAGGCGGCCTCCGAGGACTGGTCGTTGACGAAGTCGTCGGACACCGTGCCGACCGCCTGGTCGAAGCCGACCGGACCGAGGATCGGCCCGACGGTGTCGAGCAGGTGCCAGCCCAGGTCCACCAGGGCCCCGCCGCCGGCGAACTGCCGCTGGGTGAACCAGCCGCCGGCGCTCGGCACGCCGCGGGCCCGTACCCAGGACAGCTCGATGTGCCGCAGTTCGCCGAGGTCCCGCTCGATGACCTCGCGCAGGGCGAGCACGTCGGCCCGGTAGCGGGCGGCGCTGCCCGCGAGCAGCATCGCGCCGCCCTCGCGTTCGGCGGCCGCCAGCTGGTCCGCCTCCACCGAGTTGAGGCAGACGGGCTTCTCCAGGAACACCGGGATGCCCATGCGCAGGACGCGGCAGGCGACGGCCGAGTGCAGATGGTTCGGCACCGCCACGATCGCCAGGTCGACCTCGTCGGGACGCAGCTCCGACACGTCGGACAGCAGCCGGGTCCCGGTGCGGTCCTGAGGGATGTCGGCACGGGCCGCCTGGTGGGGCTCCACCAGGAAGGACACGCCGAAGGAGGGGTGCTGGCGCAGCCGCGGAAGCCAGATGGACTTCGCCGCCCACCCCAGACCCACCACGCTCGTGCGGACCGGGGTGCGGCCCGGTCCTCGTGCGCTCAGCCGGGTGTTCATGCGCGCGCGACCTCTTCGGCCACGACCTCGGCCACGGCGTGCATCTGCTCCTCGCTGCCCAGCAGGGTGCGGTGGTGCAGCCACACGCAGTCGGTGGTGATGGCCTCGGTCACCGGGCAGCGCTCGGCGAGTTCCGCGACCGTCGCGGCGGGCGGCGCGTACTCCCAGAAGCCCTCCGAGCGGTAGATCGCCCGGAACGCGATGAACGCGGGCACGCCCCGCTCGACGAGCCGGTCCACCAGGGCGTTGCGGGCGTCCTCGCCGATGCCGGGGATCCGGAACATCTGCATGTAGTGCGGGTGGGCCGTCACCCGCTCGTCGCGGCTCTGCGGGACGACGCCGGGGATCTCGCCGAGCAGGGAGGCGAGGAGCGGGGAGCGCTGCTCGCGGGTGGCGATCTGCTGGTCCAGCCGGCCCAGCTGGCAGCGCAGGACCGCCGCGGAGAACTCGTTCATCCGGAAGTTGGAGCCCGAGGTCTGGTGGTGGTACTTGCGGTCGGTGCGCGGGCGGCCGCAGCTGTGCCGCAGGAAGCCTTCCTGGTAGGAGGCCTCGTCGGGGAAGGTGACCAGACCGCCCTCGCCGGCCGTCATCAGCTTGCCGTTCTGGAAGCTGAACGCGGCGACGGAGCCCAGCTCGCCCGCCTTGCGGCCGGCCCACTCGGCCCCGTGGGCGTGCGCGGCGTCCTGGATCAGCGGCACCCCGGTGTCGGCCGACAGCTTGCCGAGGGCGTCCATGTCGGCGAAGTGACCCGCCATGTGCACCGGCATGATGGCGCTGGTGCGGGGGGTGACCGCGGCGGCCACGGCCTGCGGATCGAGGCAGTAGGTGTCCGGGTCGACGTCCACCGGTATGGCGACGGCGCCGAGGCGCTGCGCGGCCTGCGAGGAGGAGATGAACGTGAAGGCGGGGACGATGACCTCGCTGCCCTCGCGCACACCGAGCACCTGGAGGGCGAGTTCGAGGGCGTGGGTGCCGTTCGTCACCGCCAGCGCATACGGCGCGCCGTGGCGTTCGGCGAACTCCCGCTCGAACGAGTCGACTTCGCTGCCTCCCATGCGCCACCACTGGCCCTGTTCCAGGGCGCGCAGCAGACCGGTCCGCTCCTCCTCGCCGTACTGCGGCCACACAGGGAGATCCGCGAGCAGCTTCGCCTGATCATTCATGACGGTCCATTCCTGTTCTGGGGAACGCGGATATCTCCGCGGAAGGGCCAACTCACCCCGGAAAGCCAAGAATCGGCGGCGGGGAATATCACGCTACCGCGCACACGGCAGCGTCTCCCATCCCCTACCGGGTCCCCGAACACCCCCCTGAAAGCCCACCGCCAACCCCCCTGTTACCTATTTCGGCACCCCGATACCGGCGCCGAACGGGGGCGGGCGATAAAGAATGGAGTGCGTCTGGGTCGACTACGAGAAACCGGTTTTCCAACCGCAGTTGTGAGGTGAGTCATGAGCGCGATACTGCTGCTGAACGGTCCCAACCTCGGCATCCTCGGCCAACGCGAGCCCGAGGTGTACGGCACCGACACCCTGGCGGACGTCGAGCGGGCCGTGGGCGAGGAGGTCGCCGGCCGGGGCTGGGACGTGATCTCCGTGCAGAGCGACTCCGAGGGCGATCTGGTACGCGCCGTGCACGCCAACTACGGCACGGTCGGCGCCCTGGTCAATCCCGGCGCTCTCATGGTCGCCGGCTGGAGCCTGCGCGACGCCCTGGCGAACTACCCGCGCCCCTGGGTCGAGGTCCACCTGTCCAACGTCTGGGCGCGCGAGCAGTGGCGCCACGAATCCGTGATCGCGCCGCTCGCCTCGGGCGTGGTGGTCGGCCTCGGCTCGCTGGGCTACCGGCTCGGTGCCCGCGCCCTGCTCACCATCGCCGGTGACGCCCGGCCGTCCGCGCCGGCACTCGCCGCCACCGCCTAGGCGACGGCCCCCGGACCCCGCGCCCCGCAGCCCCGCAGTCCCGCAGTCCCGCAGTTCCGCCTGTCGAGGAGCCCCGCATGAGCACCACCGTCACGTGTTCCCAGCAGTGGATCCGCCGGTACCACCCCAAGCCGGAACGCCGTATGACCCTGGTCGCCCTGCCCCACGCCGGCGGGTCGGCCAGCTACTTCCATCCGCTGTCGGCGGCGCTCGGCGACGACGTCGAGGTCCTCGCCGTGCAGTATCCGGGTCGCCAGGACCGGCGGCACGAGGCCCTGATCCCGTCCGTGCCCGAGCTGGCCGACCACATCGCCCGGGCCCTGATGCCGTGGGCCGGGCCCATCGCCCTGTTCGGGCACAGCATGGGCGCGACCGTCGCCTACGAGGTCGCCCGGCGCCTTCAGCAGGGCGGCTCGCCCGCCGCCGCGCTGATCGTCTCCGCGCGCCGCGCGCCGTCCGTCGAGCGCGCCGACGGCTTCCACGAACTGGACGACGACGCCCTGCTGAGGGAGGTCCTCCTGCTCGGCGGGAGCGACGCCGCGCTCGCCCTCGACGAGGAGCTGCTGCGGCTGACCATGCCGGTGCTGCGCAACGACTTCCGGGCGGTCGCCGCCTATCGCTGCACCCACACCGAGCCGCTGCCGACGCCGATCACGGCGCTGGTCGGATCGGACGACCCGCGGGTGTCGGTCGCGGAAGTCGAGGAATGGCGGCGGCACACCAGCACCGCATTCTCCCTCCGGGTGTTCGACGGCGGTCATTTCTATCTCGCGGAACACGCCGGGGCCGTGATGGACGTGTTGCGTTCGACGCTGGAACCGCACCTCGCCGACGTGAATTGATCAGCAGTCCGGAGTTTCTTTTCCTCAGGCGCAAAGAGGCCGGGAGAACACGACCGTGAGTCATCTGGGAATCGACATCGGCGGCACGAAAGTCGCGCTGCGGCTGGAACGCAACGGCGCCGCCGCGGGCGCGCCCGCGCAGCAGGCCCGGTTCACCTGGCCCGACACGGGCGGGGCGGCGGCCGACCTGGAGGCGCTGGCCGCCGCGCTGGACGCGCTGCGCCGCCCGGCCGGCGACCCGGTGACCTCGGTGGGTGTGGCGCTGCCCGCCGCCGTCGACTGCGAGGGACGGGTGCGCGGCTGGCCGAGCCGGCCGAGCTGGCAGGGCCTCGACGTCCGGCGCCGGCTGGCGGCCCTGCTGCCCGGCGCCCAGGTGCGGATCGCCGACGACGGTGACCTGGCCGCGCTCGCCGAGGCGCGGGCGGCGGGCTGCCGTGACCTGGTGCACTTCGGTGTGGGCACGGGGATCGGCGGCGGCATGGTCCTTAACGGGGTGATGCGTCCGGGAACCGGCCGCGGTTCGTGCGAGGTGGGGCACGTCATCGTCGACCACGGCGGCGACGCCCGGTGCGACTGCGGCAGACACGGTTGCGTCCAGGCCCTCGCGTCGGGGCGGTCGACGCTGCGGCGCGCCGAGCGGGTGCTCGGACGGCCGGTCGGCTTCGACGAACTGCGGCAGGCGTGGACGGAGCGGGAGGACTGGGCGGTGCGGACGGTGACCCCGGGTGTGTCCGCGCTCGCCGCCGCCGCGGTGTCCCTGTCCGAACTGACCCATCCCGAGGTCATCACGATCGGCGGCGGCTTCGCGGCCGCCCTGCCCGGTTACGTCGCACAGGTGGCGGACGAGTTCACGGCCCTGCGACGCCCCACCGGCCCGGCTCCCGAGATACGCCCGGCTCTCCTGGGCGGCCTCTCCTCCCTGGACGGCGCGGTCCTGCTGTCCCGAGGCCTGGGCCTCGAAACCCCCCACCCCCCTGCCTGACACCCCCTCACCGGAGCGCCCTCGCCGGGGGCCGGGTGGCCGTCGCGGGGCGCGCGGTCGGCGAAGCCGAGGATCCACCACCCAGCGTCGCCGACCTCCCCACCGGAGCCGCCCCGGTCGAACGCCCCAACGGCCCCTCCGGCGGGAGGGATGGTAACGGATCGTCGCCCTCCCTGCCCCCGGCCACGGAATTCAGCAGCCGGCGGTCGGCTCAAGCCCGCACGAGGGAATCCCCCCGCCGTCTCGACCGCCCCGGTGGGACGGGACGCCGCGCTGCCCGTTCCGGTCGGTACGGTTCGAAGAACCCGGCCGGAGCAGGCGTTCCGGCCGGGTCCGGTTCCGTTGACGGCTACGGGTGCCGGCGGCTGTGCAGCATCGTGCGGGTGCGGCCCGTGGCGCCCGCGACGCGGTGCTCGCAGCGGCCCACGCCCGCCGGGCGGCGGGCCGTGTGCTGCCAGTACGGCCTGGACTCGGGGTTCAGTGACGGGTCCTGGTTGAGCACGGCCAGTTCCAGGGCCCGCAGTTCGCGGCCCGGGTCGAGCCCGAAGTTGTCCAGCAGCGCGGTACGCGTGCGCCGGTACGCGGCAAGCGCGTCATGCTGCCGGCCCGCGCGGTAGAGGGCGACCATCAGCAGCCCGCACAGCCGTTCCCCGGTGGGCTCGGCGGCAGCCATCTCCTCCAGTTCGCCGAGGATCTCCTGGTACTGCCCGCTCTTGAGCAGCTCCTGCGCGTAATCCTCGAAGACGCTCATCCGCAGCCCGGTGACCGCCTTGAGCTCCGGCCAGGCGATGCCGTTCTCGACGAGGTCCGCGAGGGCCGGACCACGCCACAGCGCGAGCGCCGAGCGCAGCTTGTCCGTGCCCGACTCGCGCTGTCCCTGGGCGAGTTCGGCCCGGCCGAGGTCCACCTGCCGGCGGAAGTGCCACAGGTCCACGTGGCCGTCGGCGACGGTGAGGCAGTAACCGGGCGGTGCGGTCGTCAGCTGCACGGACCCGTCGGGGCGCGCGTGGCGTTCGATGAGCCTGCGCAGTCCGGACACGGCGTTCTGCACCATTTTCCGCGACGTCGCGGGTGTGTCGTATCCCCACAGCGCGTGGATCAGTTTGCTCGTCGGCACGACCTCGTTGGCGTGCAGAAGAAGAAATCCGGCGATGGCTCGCTGATTGAATCCACCGAACTCCACCGGGCTGTCATCGGATACCGCTTCTAAAGGGCCGAGCAGGTTGAATCGCATGAGAACCACCCCCGGTTCGACGCGGCAGCCGAAGCGGCATCCGCGAAGTACCCCTACAGTAAAAAACCACCTGACCTGTTTGTCAAGCGGCACGCGTGACCGGCCACATCCCCGGAACAGCAGCAACACCCCAGGTCAGAGTGGGTTTCTGCGGCCCGCGCAGCGATGCGACACCCGCCCACATGTCGCCCTCCCAAGCGCGGAGCGTGCCGTTCCGGGCCCGGTGAGCCCCGCCGGAGGCCGATGGGCGGCCGGTGGGCGGCCGGTGTGCGCGGAGAAACCGGGGCCCCCTGAGGGGTTGCTAGCTTCGGCGCGTCGGAAGTCTCGAAACCCCGTTCGTACGGAGGGAACCAGTGATTCTGGTCGAACGCGCCGAGCAGGAATCGGAACTCGAACGAATATGGAGCGAATGCGGCGCCGGAAAAGGCGCCGTCGTACTGCTCGAAGGCCCCGGTGGCAGCGGAAAGACCGAATTGCTGCACCAGGCCGCCGAGCGCGCCCGGCGCGGCTCGGGGCTGGTCCTGCACGCCGGCTGCTCCCGGGCCGAGAGCGCGCTGCCGTTCGGAGTCCTGGGGCAGCTCTTCTCCTCCGTCCCGGCCACGGAGGGCCCGGTCGCCCGGCTCCAGGCGCTGAGCAGGCGCCTGGACGCCGAGGCCGCCCCCCACGACCCTGTCCGCGGCACCGCCGCCATCGGCCCCCAGCTGGCCCTGCTGCTCAACGAGGTGACCGCGACCCTGCTCGAACTCACCGCCGACGCCCCGGTGTTCATCGGCGTCGACACCATCCGGCACGCCGACGCGCAGTCGCTGGCCTGCCTCCTGTATCTGGTACGGCGGACGGGATCCGCCCGCGTCATGGTCGTCCTCACCGACGACACGGCCGCCCACGGCAGCCACTTCCGCACCGAGCTGCTCGACCAGCCGCACACCCGGCGCCTGCCGCTGGAGCCGCTGACCGAGCACCAGGTCGCCGCACTGCTGGCCCCGCACCTGGAGCGGGACGAGGCCGAACGGCTCGCCGGCGAGTTCCACACCGTCAGCGGAGGCAACCTGCTGCTGCTGCGCGCCCTGCTCGAGGACCACCTGGCCTGCGGCGGCGTCCGCAAGGACGGCTACGGCCGCGCGGTGCTGCGCCAGCTCGCCCGGCTGGAGGACGACGTGACGGCCGTGGCCCGCGCACTCGCGGTCCTGGGCAGCGCCGAGGCACCCGACCGCCTCGCCCGCCTCGCCGGCCTCGACGACGGCGCCGTCGAGGCCGCGCTGCGCACCCTCGGCTCGGTCGGCCTGGTCGCCGGTCTCACCCTGCGCCACGACGTCGCCCGGCAGGCCGTCCTCGACGACCTGACCCCCGAGGACCGCACCAGCCTGCGGCTCGCCGCCGCCGCGCTGCTGCACGAACAGGGCTGCCCGCCCCGCGACATCGCCCCGCTGCTCGTCGAGGCGGACCGGCCGGGCGGCGCGTGGAGCGTGCACGTCCTGTCGGAGGCGGCCGAGCAGGAGCTGCTCGCCGGCCGGCCGCAGCGCGCCGTCGCCGCCCTGGAGGCAGCGCTGCGCGCCCCCGTCGGCTCCGGCGCGGAGCGCGCCGCGATCGAGTCGCGGCTGATCCAGGTGCGGCGGCTGTTCGATCCGGCGACCGCGGAGCGTCATCTGACGGCCCTGACGACCGCCGCCCGCGCCGGCGAGCTGGCCCCGGCCCGCACCCTCGATCTCGTACGCCAGCTGCTGTGGCAGGGCCGTACGGCCGAGGCGGGCGAGCTGCTGGACCGGCTGCGCACGGCGCGTCCGGAAGCGCACAGCGAGGCCGCCGCCCTGCTGGAGGACACCGAGAAGTGGCTGGCCTGGACGCACCCGACCCTCGCCCGCCGCACGCCCCGGCCGGCCGGGCAGGGACGCCCCGCCGCGCAGCTCGCCGACGCCCTGGTCAACGGCCGCGCCCACGAGGCCGTCGGCCAGGCCCACCAGGTGCTCAAGGACCGCGGCCCCACCTACGACCTCAGCTGGCCGGAGGAGCCCGCGCTGCTGGCGCTCGGCGTGCTGCTGTGCACCGACTCCCCGGACGCGGCGGCCTGGTGCGACCGGCTGCTGCGCGAGGGCCACACGCCGTACTCGCCGACCTGGATGGCGATGCTGTCCGCGATGCGGTCCGAGGCCGCCCTGCGCCTGGGCGACCTCACCGGCGCCGTGGACCACGCGCAGCAGGCCCTGAACCACATCCATCCGGCCGCCTGGGGCGTCGCCGTGGGCGGCCCCCTGGGCAGCCTGGTCCTGGCCACGACGCGCATGGGTCACTACGACGAGGCGGGCGCCTATCTGACCCACGCCGTCCCCAAGCACATGTTCGACACCCGCTACGGCCTGCACTACCTGCACGCCCGCGGCCAGTACCACCTGCTCACCGGCCATCCGCACGCCGCCCTAGCCGACTTCCTCGCCTGCGGGGACCGGATGCGCGCCTGGGGGATCGACGTGCCCGGTGTCGTGCCGTGGCGCACGAGCGCCGCCGAGGCCTGGCTGGCGCTCGGCAACCGTGAGCAGGCCGCGCGGCTGTCCTACGACCAGCTCGGCCGGCCCGGCACCAACGGCGCCCGCCCCCGGGCGGCGGCGCTGCGGACGCTCGCCGTGGGCGGCCCCGTGGCGCGCCGGCCCCAGATGCTGTCGGAGGCGCTGGACCTGTACGAGCGGTGCGGTGACCGGTACGAGCAGATCCGCATCCTCGGCGACCTCGCCACCGCGTACCACGAACTCGGCGACAACCGGCGCGCCCGCACCCATGTACGGCGCGCCCGGCATCTGGTCGGGCTGTGCGGCGCGGCCTCGCTCTCCGAGGAACTGCTGTCCTTCCCGGACGACACGGAGGAGCAGCCGTCCCCGGCGGGCACCGGCCTCGGTGACGGCGTCCTGCTCACCGGGTCGGAACGCCGGGTCGCCGCGCTCGCCGTCAGCGGCTACACCAACCGGGAGATCGCGGCGAAGCTGTTCATCACCCCGAGCACGGTGGAGCAGCACCTCACCCGTGTCTACCGGAAGCTCGGTGTGCGCTGCCGCAAGGACCTGCCGGTCGAGCTGGCCACGAGCGTCACTGAAGCGGTCGTCGGGCAGGATGCGTGACGAGGCGGGGCGGACCGGTCGGTCCGCCCCGCCCGGGGCCCGCGCCGTCAGGCGGCGCGCGGTCTCGCCAAGTGCTCCCGGTACCAGGACAGGCTCGTCGCCAGGCCGGCTCCGAAACCCGGCCCCGGCGCCAGGCCCAGCCGGTGCCACACCCGGGTGCTGTCGTAGTAGTGGTCGTCGGTCAGCAGCGCGTGCTGATGCGGCGACAGCTGCGGCAGCAGGCGCGACGCCAGCTCCCAGTGCGCGGCCCGCGGCAGGTCCGTGTCCGGCAGGGGAACGCCGAGCCCTTGGCACAGCCGGGTCGCCGCACTGCGCATGGTCACGGGACGGGGGTGGTTGACGTGGTAGGCGGAGCCGCGGTCGGCGTCGGTCCACGCGCACCGGGCGAACGCGGCCACGACGGAGGCCAGTTCGTGCACGCCGACGACCGAGGTGCGGGCCCGGCCGCCCTCCGGCCACACCGGCACCGTGCGCAGCAGCCGGAGGAACAGGGGAACGTACCACCGGTCACCGGGCCCGTAGACCAGGTTGGGGCGCAGTACGACTCCTCCGTGGGCGCGGACCGTGTTCTCGGCCAGCAGACGCGACGCGCTGGCGGCGGACGCCGGGGCCGGGGTGAGTCTGCCCTCGCGCACGCCCCGGTGCGGTCCGTGGCCGTAGACCGAGGCGGTCGACACGTACAGGAAGCGGGCGGTGCGGGCGGATCTCACCAGGGCGCGGGTGCCGGCGGCGTTGACCGCGTCGGCGAGTGCCGCGTCCCGGCCGACGTAACTGGCCAGGTGGAGCACCGTGTCCACGCCGTCGCCGCATCCGCGCAGGCTGTCCGGAGCGATGAGGTCGCCGGGTATCCTCCGCGCACCCGCCGACGTCATCCACTCCGGCAGCGGCCGCCGCGACAGCACGCGCACGTCCGGCACCGCCGGCCCGGTGACAGAGGGCCTCAGCAGTTCCCGGACCACGGCGCTGCCGATGAATCCGGTGCCGCCCACGACCAGGACCGTATGCCCGCCGAAGGACTCAGACGGCAAGGATCTGCACCTCGCACCCGGCGACCGTGGCGCCGCCCTGGTTGAAGCTCACCGCCACGGTGCGCGTGCCCTCGCCCAGGTCCGGCTGCGGTGTCGCCGTCACCAGGCAGGTGCTGTCGAACTCCACGTACTTCTGGTAGGTCGAGTCGCAGGCGACGATGAGTCCGTCGGGCCGGCCGAGCACCGCGAGCGCGGCCTGCCGGGCGGCCTCCATCAGGACCATGCCGGGCACGTGGTCGACGGGATGGTCGAAGAGCACCGGGTGGTCGCCGTCGTAGTGCAGGGTCCACACGCGGTCCATGTTGGTGACGCCGAGGACCACGTCGAACGCCGAGGTGCGGCCGACCTCTTCGGGCGTGACGGCCTCGGAGGTGGGCAGCCCGGGCACGCACGCGGCGCGCTCACCGCGCAGCCGGCGGTAGGCGGCCTCGGGGACGCACTGCGCGGCTATCGAGCCGGAGCCGACGCGTATCCCCTCGCGGACGCAGTCCACGTCGAGGTCCACGGCGCCGATGAACCGTCCGCGCCGCCTGACGTTGCGGCAGCGGACGTCCAGCAGGATGTCCGCGGGGCGCTCGGCGAGGCGGGCGCCCTCCGGCTGCATGCTGTAGGACAGGCTGCTGGAGAGGAACTTGTGCCCGAAGGGCACCTCGTAGGCCAGGTGGGAGATGGCGAGCAGCGCCTGGCGAACCGATTCGCCGAGCAGCATGGGGTCGTGCCAGCGACCGGCGACCCGGCCGTAGTACGAGTGGCTGCGCGGCCACTGGACCCCCACCTGGAAGTGGTCGTCGCCCACCTGCCGCAGTCCCGTCACGAGGACCTCCGAGACCGCGGCACGGTGCACGACGGCACGGGGGACGGACTGCAGGAAGAGTTCGGGAGCGTCGAAGGACGGGACCTCTCGCGAGACGAGGAGAGGGGAAACGCGCATCAGTGCCTCCTGAGAATGTGCCTGAACAGGGCAAACGCCAAGGTGGACGTACTGGGGGCGGGTGAAGCGTCGCGGGAAACAGTACCAGTTAGTTGGTTTTTTGTGGGGGGGACAGGCACACTGAGGGCGAGAGCGGGTCGCGACCTGCGCGAGGGAACACGCCGCGACGACGGCTCCGGTGACGAACGAAGGGGTTGGACGCATGGCCAGGCAGGAACGCGCGGAGGTCACCCGGGCCGCCATCCTCGAGGGCGCGGCACGCGCCTTCGACGCGGAGGGGTATCACGGCACGACCCTGGGCGACATCGTCAAGGCGTCCGGGGTGACCAAGGGCGCCCTCTACTTCCATTTCACGTCCAAGGAGGAGCTGGCGCAGGCCCTGATCGACGAGCAGTTCTCCGTCCTGAACCCGGCCGCGAACCTGGACGACATGGGCGTGCAGTCCGTCATCGACACACTGCACCACATGGCCAGGCAGCTGGTGGAGAACGTCCGGGTACGGGCCGGCATCCGGCTCGTGACGGACCAGAGCTCCAAGACCGGCATCGTCAGCGAGCCGTACTCGAAGTGGATCGAGATCTTCCGGAAGTGTCTGGCCGAGGCCCAGCAGCGCGGGGACGTCAAGGCCGACGTCGACTGCGAAGACCTGGCCGGGCTGATCGTCGGCTCCTGGACCGGCCTGCAGATGAGCTCTCAGGTGCTGTCCGGGCGCCGGGACCTGCCCGAGCGCACGACCCTGATGTGGCGGATGCTGCTGCCCAGCATCGTGCCGCCCCGCAGGCTGGCCCGCTTCCACCCGGAAGGCAGCTCCCAGGTGGCCGAACGGGCCCTGGCCGCCGCGCAGTAGCGCCGGCCCGGGCGGCCGGCGTCACCCCACCGGGCAGGGTTGCGGAGCCCCGGCGCGGTAGGCACCCGCCGTGGCGGAGGCGACCGCGCCGAGCAGGACGTTCCACAGGTCGGTGATCTGCTGCGCCGCCTCCCGGTCCGGCACGCGGCGCACGGCGAGCGACTCGACCGAGAACAGCGTGACCATGGCCAGCACCCGGCCGGCCTCGGCGGGCAGGTCCGCGCGCAGTTCACCCCGCTCGGCCGCGTGCGCGAGGCGCTCCTCCACGCCCTGCTGCCACAGCGCGTAGTGGTCCAGCTCCGTGCCCAGAGGGGTCCGGTCGCGGTGGAAGCGCAGGGCGGCGCGCAGGGTCGGTTCGCGGTAGAGGAGCCGGCTCAGCCCGTGGGTGAGGTCGATGAGCTGCTGCACGGCAGAGCCGCCGGGGCCGTGGACGGCGTCGAGCAGATCCTCCAGCAGCCCGTAGGAGTGCTCGGTGACGGCGTCGGCGACCTCCTGCTTCGACGCGAAGTGGAAGTACAGCGCCCCCTTGGACACGCCCGCCTCCCGGCTGATGTCGTCAAGGGTGGTGCCGCTGTAGCCGTTCTCCTCGAACCGGCCGGCGGCCGCCGCGACGATCCGCTGCAGGGTGCGCCGGGCGCGCTCCTGCTTCACCATCCGTAGCTCCCTCGCTCGCGGCCCCCGCTTCGGCGTCGGTCCTCTCTCCATTGTAAAACCGGGCGATTGGTTTTTCACAGTCCGGTGGTCACTGTTCGGTAAGTGCGCTGCTCCTGACCTGCCGCGGGGCCGCTGAGGTCAGGCCGCGTCCAGCCGCGTGTGGACCCAGTCGGTGATCGCCCGCGTCGGCGTGCCGGGCGTGAAGACGGCGGCGACGCCGAGGCCGAGCAGCTCGGGAATGTCCGCGTCGGGGATGATCCCGCCGCCGAACACCACGATGTCCTCCGCGCCGCGCTCCCGCAGCAGCCGCAGGACGTCGGCGAACAGCGTCATATGGGCGCCCGACAGCACCGACAGCCCGATGCCGTCGGCGTCCTCCTGCAGTGCGGTGTCCACGATCTGACGGGGCGCCTGGTGCAGCCCCGTGTAGATCACCTCGACGCCGGTGTCGCGCAGCGCGCGGGCGACGACCTTCGCCCCCCGGTCATGACCGTCGAGACCGGGCTTGGCCACGACGACACGGATGCGTTTCACGTTCTTCCTCTCCTCACGGGCTGCCTCACAGGCTGTCGGACGGCACGTACGTCCCCCACACCTCGCGCAGCGCGTCGCAGACCTCGCCGACCGTCGCGCGGGCGCGCAGGGCGTCCTTCATCGGGTACAGGACGTTGTCCTCGCCCTCCGCCGCCTTCTTCAGCTGTCGCAGGGCCTCGTCGACCTGCGACTGCTCACGCCAGGCGCGCAGTTTGCACAGCCGCTCGGCCTGCTGCCGCTCGATGGCCGGGTCGACGCGCAGCGGCTCGTAGGGCTCTTCCTCGTCGAGCTGGAAGCGGTTGACGCCGACCACGACCCGCTCACCGCTGTCGGTCTCCTGGGCGATGCGGTACGCGTTGCGCTCGATCTCGCCCTTCTGGAAACCGTGCTCGATCGCCGTGACCGCCCCGCCGAGATCCTCGACCTTGCCCATCAGCTCCAGCGCCGCCGCCTCCACCTCGTCCGTCATCCTCTCGATGACATACGAGCCCGCGAAGGGGTCGACGGTCGCGGTCACATCCGTCTCGTAGGCCAGCACCTGCTGCGTACGCAGCGCCAGCCGCGCGCTCTTGTCCGTGGGCAGCGCGATCGCCTCGTCGAAGGAGTTCGTGTGCAGCGACTGCGTACCGCCCAGAACCGCCCCGAGGCCCTGCACCGCCACCCGCACCAGGTTCACCTCCGGCTGCTGCGCCGTCAGCTGCACACCCGCCGTCTGCGTGTGGAACCGCAGCATCATCGACTTCGGGTTCCTCGCCCCGAACTCCTCCCGCATCACCCGCGCCCAAATACGGCGAGCGGCACGGAACTTTGCTACCTCCTCCAGGATCGTCGTGCGGGCGACGAAGAAGAACGACAGGCGGGGCGCGAAGTCGTCGACGTCCATTCCGGCCGCGACGGCCGTGCGCACGTACTCGATGCCGTCGGCGAGCGTGAACGCGATCTCCTGCGCCGGAGACGCACCCGCCTCGGCCATGTGATACCCGGAGATCGAGATCGTGTTCCACTTCGGGATCTCGGCCCGGCAGTACTTGAAGATGTCCGCGATCAGCCGCAGCGACGGCTTCGGCGGGAAGATGTACGTCCCGCGCGCGATGTACTCCTTCAGCACATCGTTCTGGATCGTGCCCGTCAGCTGGTCCGCGCCGACGCCCTGCTCCTCCGCCACCAGCTGGTACAGCAGCAACAGCACCGCGGCGGGCGCGTTGATCGTCATCGACGTCGACACCTTGTCCAGCGGAATCCCACCGAACAGCACCCGCATGTCGTCGATCGAGTCGATCGCCACCCCCACCTTGCCGACCTCACCGTGCGCGATCGGCGCGTCCGAGTCGTGGCCCATCTGCGTCGGCAGGTCGAAGGCGACCGACAGACCCATCGTCCCGTTCGCGATCAGCTGCTTGTAACGGGCGTTGGACTCCACCGCCGTACCGAAACCCGCGTACTGGCGCATCGTCCACGGCCGGCCCGTGTACATCGACGGATACACACCCCGCGTGAACGGATACGCGCCCGGCTCCCCCAGCTTCTCCACCGGATCCCAGGACTCCAGCGCACCGGGCCCGTAGACCGGTTCGATGGGCAGCCCGGACTCGGATTCACGTGCCATGGGTTCATCCCGCCCCTCTGTGTCGGGTGTCTCGCCCGTCACACGGTTCGCCACCGCCGCCGGACACCTCGGATGCTAGGGACGGCGGCACGCCGGACCATCCCCTACCGCCCCCTTGACTCCGGTCCGCGGACGCGACCGCCCCCCGGCCGGTCCCCCACGATGACGGGGAACGCACAGCCGAGACAGGGAGGTCGATGTCCGTGGGAGTCGTCATCGTGGGTGCGGGGGCGGCCGGGGTGCAGACCGCGGTCGCGCTGCGGGAGCGGGGATACACCGGCCGCGTGATGCTCATCGGGAGCGAACACCACCGGCCCTACGACCGGCCGCCGCTGTCCAAGGCCGTGCTGCGCGGACGGGGCCGCCCCGGCGACGTGGTCTTCGACGTCGGCTTCGAGGAGCTGGGCATCGACGTGCAACCCAGCCGCTCGGCACGCGCGGTGCTCCCCGCCGAACGGCGCCTCGACACGTCCCGAGGCGAGCTGGCGTACGAGACGCTGGTCATCGCGACCGGCGCCGACCCGGTACGGCTGCCCGGCGCCGACGCGCACGTCCTGCGCACCCTCGACGACGCCCGGCGGCTGCGCGGGGTACTGGACACGGGCGGCGACGTAGTGGTCATCGGGGCCGGGTGGATCGGCGCCGAGTTCACCACAGCCGCCCGGGAGGCGGGATGCCGGGTCACCGTGGTCGAGGCGGCCGGCGCGCCGCTCGGCGGGGTGCTGCCCGCGGAGGTGACCGCGCCGATGGCCGCGTGGTACGCGGAGGCCGGGGCCGAGTTGCGCACCGGCACGCGGGTCGCCGAGGCCGGCACGGACGGGGTGCGCCTGGCAGACGGGAGCCTGCTGCGGGCGGACGCGGTGGTGGTCGGGGTCGGCGCACGGCCCGCGACGGGATGGCTCGCCGGTTCCGGGATAGCGCTCGGCGACCGCGGCGAGGTGGCGGCCGACGCCTTCCTGCGGGCGTCCGCGCCGGACGTGTACGCGGTCGGCGACTGCGCGTCCTTCCCGTCGGCACGCTACGGGCAGCGGCTGCTCGTCCACCACTGGGACAACGCGCTGCAAGGCGCCAGGACGGTCGCCGCCCACATCACGGACGGACCCGGGGCGGCGCCGTACGACCCGGTGCCGTACTTCTGGTCCGAGCAGTTCGGGCGGATGGTGCAGTACGCCGGTCATGCCGGCGCCGGGGACACGGTGGTGCGGCGCGGGAGGCCGGGTGACGGGGACGGCTGGAGCGTCTGCTGGCTGCGTGGAGAACGCCTGACGGCCGTGCTCGCCGTGGACCGGCCCCGTGACCTCGCGCAGGGCAGGCGGCTGATCACCGCGGGGACGGCGGTCGAACCCGGGCTCGTCCGGGACGCCGGTGTGGCGCTGAAGGCGGCGGTGCGCGAGTGCGCCCGGGCGTCACGGTAAAGGGGCCTCCTGCCGCAGCCTTAGCAGACGCGGAATATTCCCGGATCGGCAACCGGAGGGACATTTATTTTTTCCGTGCGGGGCCGATAGCGGCATGGTAGTGTCGACCGCAGTTGCAGTTGTGGTTGCCGGGAATTTTTTTCTGCCGGGGTGATCATCACGGCGACCGGAGCCGCGCAGGGCGGCTTCGAACACCGTCCCGAAGGAGAAAAAAATGGCGACCGGTACTGTGAAGTGGTTCAACGCGGAAAAGGGTTTCGGCTTCATCGAGCAGGACGGCGGCGGCGCTGACGTCTTCGCCCACTACTCGAACATCGCCACCCAGGGCTTCCGCGAGCTGCAGGAGGGCCAGAAGGTGTCGTTCGACATCGGCCAGGGCCAGAAGGGCCCGACGGCTGAGAACATCGTTCCCGCCTGACCTGCACCAACGCGTTCAGCAGCAGCTGGGGCCCGCACCTTGGGGTGCGGGCCCCAGCTCGCGTGTCGTTCGGGGCGTCGTAGACCGGTCCGGTCCGCCCCCTCAATTCCGGCTCGTTCTGCGGTTCTCCGCGCGGCTGTTTTTCCGCCGCGCGATTTCCTTGACGGATACGTGCCGCGTCCAGGAAAGCGTGAAGATTTCGCATGAGCCGTGCTCGTTCCGCTCGTACATACAACCGATCCGGTGGTTCGGGTTCCGCCGGTGGTTCCGGTTCCGCCGGTGGTTCCCAGCGTCGTGGGCGCCGGCCGTCCTCGGCGCAGGGCGCATCGCGTCCCTCGGGTGAATTCGCCCCGCCGAAGACGATCACGCCGGCGTTGCCGCCCGTGGAGTCGTTCGACGAGCTGGGCCTGCCGCCGGCCCTGCCGGCCGCGCTCCGGCAGGAGGGCGTGACCGTGCCCTTCCCGATCCAGGCGGCGACCCTGCCGAACTCCCTGGCCGGGCGTGACGTGCTCGGCCGCGGCCGCACCGGCTCCGGCAAGACCCTCGCCTTCGGCCTCGCGCTGCTGGCCCGCACCGCCGGCCGCCGCGCCGAACCGCGCCAGCCCCTCGCGCTGGTCCTCGTCCCCACCCGTGAGCTGGCCCAGCAGGTCACCGACGCCCTGACCCCGTACGCCCGCGCCGTGAGCCTGCGCCTGGCCACCGTGGTCGGCGGTATGTCCATCGGCCGGCAGGCCGGTGCGCTGCGCGCCGGCGCCGAGGTCGTCGTCGCGACGCCCGGCCGGCTCAAGGACCTCATCGACCGCGGCGACTGCCGCCTCGACGACGTCGACATCACCGTCCTCGACGAGGCCGACCAGATGACCGACATGGGCTTCATGCCCCAGGTCACCGCACTGCTCGACCAGGTACGCCCCGACGGCCAGCGCATGCTGTTCTCCGCCACCCTGGACCGCAACGTCGACCTCCTGGTCCGCCGCTACCTGACCGACCCGGTGGTCCACTCCGTCGACCCCTCGGCCGGAGCGGTCACCACGATGGAGCACCACGTACTGCACGTGGACGACGCGGAGAAGCGGCAGGCGACCACCGAGATCGCGGCCCGCGACGGCCGGGTCATCATGTTCCTGGACACCAAGCGTGCGGTGGACCGGCTGACCAAGCACCTGCTGAACAGCGGCGTCCGCGCCGCGGCCCTGCACGGCGGCCGCTCGCAGCCGCAGCGCACCCGCACCCTCGCCCAGTTCAAGGACGGCCAGGTGAGCGTGCTGGTGGCGACCAACGTCGCCGCCCGCGGCATCCACGTCGACGACCTCGACCTCGTCGTCAACGTGGACCCGCCCACCGACCCGAAGGACTACCTGCACCGCGGCGGCCGTACCGCCCGCGCCGGCGAGTCCGGCACCGTCGTCACCCTGGTGACCCCCGACCAGCGCGGTGAATTCAAGCGGCTGATGGCGTCGGCCGGTGTCACGGCACGCATCACGGCCGTCCGTCCGGGGGAGGAGGAACTGAGCCGCATCACCGGCGCCCGGACCCCGTCCGGTGTCCCGGTGGTCGTCGCCGTGCCCGCCGCGCAGCCCGCGCGCCGCGCCACGGCGGGCGCCTCCTCGTCGTCCCGCTCCGGCCGGGGCCGTTCCGGTCGCGGCCGGACCGCCGGCGAGGCGGCCCGCCGCAGCGCGCGGCGCGGGTCCGCCATGGACCGGGCGGCGTAGCGCGACCGGACCACCCCCGCTCGACAGCCCGTCCCCGCTCTTCTGTGAGGCCTCATGCGCTGTGTCATCGCCCGCTACCCGTTCGAGCTGACCAAGGCCAGTGTGCTGGCCTCCATGGAGGGGGTCGCGCCCGAGCCCGTCACGGGTGAGTCCGTGACGATCGGGCGCCGCCGCTACCCCGTGAAGCAGGTGGGTGAAGTCGTCACCCGGCAGGACCGCCGGGACTTCACCGGCCGGGAGGTCACCCTGGCCATGACCCGCCTGGGCTTCACCTGCCACCCGCACCCGGACGCCGTGCCCGAACCGGCGTTCGGCGGGCCCTCGTCCGCGCTGCACATCCCGCAGAACCTGCTCGACGACCCGGGCCCGGTGGTCCCCCGGGAGGCATGAGCACCGTGCCCGGCCCGGCGTGAACGCCTCGGCCGGCTCAGACGGCGGGGCTGCGTCGTTCGACGAGGACGACGTCGCGCCACACGCCGTGGAGCCGGCCGAGGCGTTCGCGCGTTCCCACGACACGGAAGCCGGCCCCGCGGTGCAGGGCGAGGCTCGCCGTGTTCTCGGGGAAGACGCCGGACTGGATCGTCCAGATACCGGCGGCCTCGGTGGACGCGATCAGCCGGCGCAGCAGTGCCGCGCCGACGCCGCGGCCGCGTGCCGCGGGGTGGACGTACACCGAGTGCTCGACGACGCCGGCATACGCGCAGCGGTCGGAGACCGGCGTCGCGGCGACCCAGCCCAGCACCCGCCCGGACGTGCCGAGGGCGACGTAGCGGTGCTGCGGCAGCTTGGCGGCGTCGAACTCGTCCCAGGTGGGCGCGGCGGTCTCGAAGGTGGCGTCGCCCTCGTCGATGCCGAGGCGGTAGATCTCCAGCACCTGGTCGGCGTGTTCGGCGCGCAGGGCGGTGACGCGGAACCCGTCGGCCGTGCTCACGACCCGCCCGCCGGGGTGATCCCGTCGCCGGCGACTTCCTGTCCGGCGGGGCCGTGGAGCGCCCGGTCGAGGGAGCGCTCGCCGGGGCGGGTGGGGGCGGAAGGGGTCATGGCCCGGATCCTCTCAGGTGCGGCTGGACAGCACGACGTGCCCGGCTGAGGCCGCTGCGCACCTGGATGCCGAGCCGCGAGCCGAGTTCCTCGATCCCTCGAAGCCCAGCGCGGCCGCGACCCGGCGGGACGCGGTGGGGCGAGCGCGCCACTGCGGCAGCGGCCCGGCGACGCGTGCGTGCGCCACGGCTGCCGATGCCGCCTGCCGGGCGGGACCTCGTCCGCGCCGGGCCGGGTCGGTCAGCCCGCTGAGGTGGGCGGCCCTGCCCGGCCAGGACCGGCATCCGGCGGCGGCCATCACCCCGTCCCTCTGCGCGGACCGCGAAGCCCGGCGAGGTGATGTCGCCGAAAGCGGCCTCCGCCGCGTCGGCCCGCCCCGCGGCCTTCACCGACCCAGCCGGCTGGACACCGGCCCGAGGTGGGTGAGGTGACCACGTGGGCGCCGCCCCTGCCGGGAACGGCCCGGGCGCGGCTGCCAGGGCCTCCCGCAGCGCACGGGCGCTCACCGGCACGGGGTCGATCGGCATGGCCGGAGGCTCCCACCGGGCGTCACCTGGCGCCTACCGGTTTCCCGCGCCGTCGGTGGCGTTCATGCGGGGAGGACTCCTGGGCGGAACGGTTCCACTCCGACGATGTGGCGGGCCCGGGTCGGTTCGATCAGGACGTGCACGCGCTGCTCGCCTTCGATCAGCCAGGGGTAGCTGTCCAGGCCCAGGTACTTGCGGGCCAGGCGGTCCATGCCGCGTTCCGCTTCCTCGCCCTCCACCAGACGCACGGCGCGGCCGGCGATCTGCACCCGGTCGTAGGGGTTGTCGGCCGCCGCGTGCGAGAGGTGGATGCGGGCGTCGTGGCGGAGGTTCTCCTCCTTGATGCGGCCGACGGACGTGTTGAAGACGATCAGGCCGTCCTCCAGGTCCACCCACATCGGGGTGACGTGCGGCGCGCCGCCCGGCGTCACCGTGGCCACGAACCAGAAGTTCGGCTCCTCCAGCCGCTTGCGCATCTCCGCGTTCAACTCTGCCGCCACGGTGTCTCCTCCTTGATCGGTTGGAGGAACCACCCTGTCATGGCTCAACTTTGCGAGCCGGTCGGCCCAACCCCCGTGCAGCGATGCACGTGGACGCCGCCGGACCGGTCGCCGTCACGTTCAGGACCACCGCGGCGGAGCCGGGGGCGGCTATGTCCGGTAACACCCCGGCTTGTCATGATCACGGTCTCGCAAAGTGCCCGGCCCCGCCTTGGCGGGCGGGTCCCGCTGCTGATAGAGATTCATTTCTGGCCGTCGTCCACCGCGTGGGAGCGGTGACACCGCCGGGGGGGCTCCACGGGATCCGGCGGCTGCCGGCCCTACGAACGTAACTCTTCGCGCTCTCGCCGTGCCCGCACGCCGCATGCCGTATGCCCGCGTGCCCGCACCGGCGCACCCTTCCGCGGTTTCACCTGCCCGCTCGCAAGCCGGCGACGCAGATGACGAAGAGGGAGTGTGCATGGGCCGAACCGCCCGTGAAAAGGCGTATCGATGGGGGGCGGCGACCATAGCCGCCCTGGCCGTGACCGCCACCGTTACCCCGGTGTCGTACGCGGCCACGTCCGGCGAGCCGGCCCCGCAGCGGGTCGGCGGCGCGCCGAAGGTGCCGGCGGGGGCCGTGCGCACGGCGGACCCGGCGGCCGGGGAGGCGCTCGACCTGAGCGTCGTCCTGGAGCCCCGCGACCCCGCGGCGCTGAATCGTTTCGTCGCCGAGGTCTCCGACCCGGCGTCCCCGAACTACCGCAAGTACCTCGGCTCGGGCGAGTTCGCGGGCCGCTTCGGCGCCCTCCCGCAGACCGTCGAGCGGGTCCGCGCGCAGCTCGCCGCGAAGGGCCTCGTGGCCGGCGACCTGGAGTCCGACGGGCTCACGCTGCCCGTGCACGCGACGGTCGGCAAGGCCGCCAAGGCCTTCGCCACCGACTTCGACGGCTACAAGCTGAAGGACGGCAGCACCGGGTTCACCAACACTCGCGCCCCGCAGCTCGACGGCGCGGTCGCCGGCGACGTCCGCGCGGTGGTCGGCCTGAACACCCTCGCCGCCCGCGCCCCGCGCAACACCGGCGCCAAGGGCCCGGCCCGCGTGCAGCAGGCCACGGACGGCGCCCGTCAGTCCCGGCTGACCGGCACCACCGGCACCATGTGCACGGACGTCAAGAACCTGTACGCGACGCCCGGCGACGGCTATCCGGCCGCCTATGACAAGACGGACTACTGGAGCGCCCGGTCGCTCGCGGCCGCGTACAACATGGCGGACCAGCCCAACGTGCAGACCGGCACCACCATCGCGGTCTACTCGCTGGAGAACTACGACCTGCGCGACATCAACAGCTACCAGGCCTGCCACGGCACCAAGGCCTCGGTCAGCTCCGTGCGCGTCAACGGCGGTCCCACCGACCCGGCGAGCGGCGACACCGGCGTCGGTCTGGAGACCGCGCTCGACATCGAGACCATCGTCGGTCTCGCCCCGCAGTCCAAGGTCCTCGTCTACCAGGGCAACAACACCTGGGACGACGGCACGGCCACGCTGCGCCGGATCGTCACCGACAACCGCGCCAAGGTCGTCTCCATCAGCTGGGGCAGCTGTGAGACGTACACCCCGGCCGAGGTGATGGACGCGGAGAACCTGCTGTTCCAGCAGGCCGCCGCGCAGGGCCAGACCGTCGTCGCCGCCTCTGGCGACAGCGGCTCCACCGGCTGCTACCAGCCCGGCGAGAACAACCCCGGCCAGGACCAGCTCGTCACCGACTTCCCGGCGGGTTCGCCGTACGTCCTCGGCGTCGGCGGCACCAGCATGCGCTCCGCCGTCACCTCCCAGACCGCCTGGACCGGCTCCGGCGGCGGTGTCTCGCAGCGCTTCAGCGTCGACGCGGCCGGTTTCCAGAACCGCACCGGCGCCGGCTACAACGACGCCTGCGCCGCCGCCACCGGCAAGGTCTGCCGCCAGGTGCCGGACGTCTCCGCGGTCGGCGACCCGGCCACCGGCTACCCGGTCGCCTTCGGTCACACCCCCGACGGCGGCCAGTACTGGAACATCATCGGCGGCACCAGCGGCGCCGCCCCGGTGTGGGCCGCGCTCATCGGGCAGGCCGACCAGGACCTCGCCTGCCAGGCCAACGGCACCGTCGGCTACGCGCACAACGCGCTGTACCGCCTGCCGGCCGCCGCGTTCCGTGACGTCACCACCGGCAACAACAACGTCATGGACTCCGGCAACGTCAGCGGCAAGTACCAGGCCGGCGCCGGTTACGACCTCGCCACCGGTCTCGGCACGCCGAACGGCCGCGAGATCGTCAAGGATCTCTGCGCCTCCGTTCCGCGCTCCCCGGCCGGCACGTTCGACGCGCTGGCCCCGGCCCGCGTCCTCGACACCCGCTACGGCACCGGCCGCGCCGGCACCGCCCCGGTCGCCGCGAACGGCACGGTCACGCTGAAGGTCACCGGCGCCGGCGGCGTCCCGGCCACCGGCGTCACCGCGGTCGTCCTCAACGTCACCGCCGTCTCGCCCACCGCGACCGGTCACCTCATCGCCTACCCGAGCGGCACCACCCGCCCGGAGTCGTCCAACAGCAACTGGCTCAAGGGCGAGATCATCCCGAACCTGGTGACCGTCCCGGTCGGCCAGGACGGCTCGGTGAACCTGTTCAACGCCTCCAGCGGCACCGTCCACTTCGTCGCGGACGTCGCCGGCTACTACACCACCGAGGCCGGCGGCAGCACCTACCTGCCCATCGGCCCGTCCCGTGTCCTGGACACCCGTAACGCCATCGGCGTGACCACCCGGACGCCGGTCGCCGGCAAGGGCACCGTGTCCCTGAAGGTCGCGGGCGCCGGCGGCGTGCCCGCCACGGGCGCCACCGCCGTGGTCATGAACGTCACCGCCACCGCGCCGACCTCGACCGGTCACCTCATCGCCTACCCGAACGGCGCGACCCGCACCGAGTCGTCGAACATCAACTGGCTCACCGGCCAGACCCGTCCGAACATGGTCGTCCTGCCCATCGGCACCGACGGCAAGGTGAACCTGTACAACGCCGGCACCGGCACCGTGCACTTCATCGCGGACGTCGCCGGCTACTTCACGGCCGACACGACCGGCTCGTCCTTCCACACCGCGGGCCCGAGCCGGCTGCTCGACACCCGCTACGCCCTCGGCACCGCCCGCAACACCCCGGTGCCCGGCGGCGCCACCCTGGTGCTGAACGTCAACGACGGCCACACCCTGGCGAACGCCAAGGCCGTGGTCCTCAACGTCACCGTCACCGCCCCGACGTCCAACGGCTTCCTGACCGTCTGGCCCGACGGGTCCACCCTGCCCAACGCCTCCAGCCTCAACTGGGTCAAGGGCCAGACCGTGGCCAACCTGGTGACCGTGCCCGTCGTCAACGGAAAGATCGACTTCCGTCCGAACGCCGGCAGCGTGCACGTGATCGCCGACCTGTTCGGCTACTACATGTAAGGCGCGCACACCGCGCCTTAGGGACACGGGCCCTGCCCCCGCCGCCTCGTGAGCGGTGGGGGCAGGGCCCTTTCCCGTGCCCGTGGTACATGTACGGCGTGTCGGGGTCGGCCGGGACACGACGACCGTGTCCCTGGGTCCGCGCACCTGCGGTGGCCGGGACATCGGGCACCACCCCCGCCCGCACCCGGATCCGCCCCCGGCACCCCCTCAGGGTTTCCCCCGGGTGACTACTCTGCAGGCGTGACCACCGAGTTGACGCTCCTGTCCACCGTCGCCTTCCGCGGACGGGAGATCACCGCGCCCCGGCTGCGCGGACTGCTGGCCCTGCTCGCCGGTGATCTGCGCGCCGGATGCAGCACGGGCCGGCTGGTGGAGGGGCTGTGGCCCGAGGAGCTGCCCGAGCGGCCCGGCAAGGCCGTCCAGGTCCTGGTGTCGCGGCTGCGCGCGCAACTGGGCGCCGACCTGGTGGTGAGCACACCGACCGGTTACCGGCTGGCGCTGGCGGAGGACCGGGTGGACGCCTGCGCGCTGCCCCGGCACGCCGAGGCGAGCACCGAACGCGCCCGCGCCGGGGACCACACGGCCGCCCTGGCGCAGGCCGAGGCGGGTCTGGCGCTGTGGGACGGCACCGTGGACGCCGGCGCCGGTGAGGACCTGCACGACCCGGTGGCGGCCCTGCGCGCAGGCCGCCTGACCGCGTACCGCTCGCTGGTCCGCTCCCGCGCGCTCGCCCTGGCCCGCCTGGACCGCCGCCAGGAGGCCGTGGCGCCCCTCGTCGGACTCGCCCGCGAGCTGCCCCGCGACGAGGAGGTGCTGGCCGAGCTGCTGCGCTGCGAGGCCGCCACCGCCGGCCGGGCCGCGGCGCTCACCCGGTACGACGCCTACCGCCGGGCGCTGCGCGAGGAGCTGGGCGCCGACCCGGGCCGCGGCCTGACGTCCGTGTACCAGGAACTGCTGGCCTCGGGCGCCGCACCGGTCCGCCACGGCGTGCCGCACGAGCCGAACCCGTTGCTCGGCCGGGACGCCGACGTCGCCGCCGTGGCCCGGTTGCTGCGCGAGGCCCGCGTCGTCACCGTCGTCGGCCCCGGCGGGCTGGGCAAGACCCGGCTGTCCCACGCGGTGAGCCGGGCCGCCGAACAGGCCGTCGTGCACTTCGTCCCGCTCGCCGGTGTCACCGCCGACGACGACGTCGCCGCCGAGGTGGCCGCGGCCGTCGGGGCCGGTGACGGCCGCGCGTTCGCCGGCGGCGCCGGCGAGGCCGGCGCCATCCTCGGCGCCCTGGGCGCCGGCCCGGCGCTGCTGGTGCTGGACAACTGCGAGCAGGTGCTCGGCGGCGCGGCCCAGCTGGTGCAGGCGCTGATATCCGGCTCGAAGCGGCTGCGCGTGCTCGCCACCAGCCGGGCCCCGCTCGGACTGACCTCGGAGTCCGTGTACGCCCTGCCGGAGCTGGCCCTGGCGACCTCCGTCGAGCTGTTCACGCAGCGGGCGCGCGCCGTGCGGCCCGGCGCGGAGCTGCCCGCCGACCAGGTGGCCGAGATCTGCCGGCACCTCGACGGGCTGCCGCTCGCCGTGGAACTGGCCGCGGCCCGGGTGCGGGTGCTGTCCGTGGCCGACATCGACCGCCGGCTGCGCGACCGCTTCCAGCTGCTGCGCGGCGGCGCCCGCGACGCACCCGCACGCCACCGCACGCTCCAGGCCGTCGTCGAGTGGAGCTGGCAGCTGCTGGAGGAGGACGGCCGGGCCGCGCTGCGCGCCCTGTCGGTGTTCCCCGGCGGGTTCACCGAGGACGCCGCCCAGCAGGTGCTCGGCGACCACGTCGACGCGCTGACCGTGCTGGAGCAGCTGGCCGGCCAGTCGCTGCTGAAGGTCGGGGACAGCCCGGCCGGGGTGCGTTTCCACATGCTGGAGACGCTGCGGGAGTTCGGCGCCGCCCGGCGGGCCGAGGCCGGTGAGCAGGAACAGGTGACGGACCGTTTCCTCGGCTGGGCGCGGGAGTTCGGCCGCGAGCGGCACGACGTGCTGTTCAGCGGCCGACCGGTCGCCGCCCTGATCCGGGTCCGCGCCGAGCAGGACAACCTGGTGCTGGCGCTGCGCCACGCGCTGGCCCGCGGCGACGGCCCGACCACCGCCGCCCTCACCGCCGTACTGGCCTCCCTGTGGGCCACCGACACCCACTACACCCGGCTCACCGCGCTCGCCGCCGACACCGCGGGCGTGCTGTCGCACTTCCGGCCCGGCCCGCAGGACGTGGAGACGGTCCGCAGCGCGGCCGCCGTCATCACGGGCGCCCTGTTCATGGGCCACGGCGCGCACGCCCTGCGCCAGCTGGTCACCCTGCGCCGGCTGCCGCCCGCGCCGCCGGACACGCTGCTGCGGGCGCTGGCCGTGGTCCTGTGCGCCGTACCGGAGATGCGGCCGCCGCACTACACGCGGCTGGAGGAGCTGTGCGAGGCCGAGGAGCCGCTGCTGGCCGGGGTCGCGGCGTGCATCGCCAGCTATGTGTGGGAGGCCGAGCACGACGCCGGGCGGGCGCTGACGCACGCCCGTCACCTCGTGGACGCGCTCGGGCCGCTCGGCAACCCGGCCATGCGGCTGCTCGGCCACGGGCGGGTCAGCGAGCTGTGCCTGCAGTCCGAGCGGGGCGCCGAGGCGTACGAGCATCTGCGGGCCGCGCTCGGCGCGCTCGAGGAGTTCGGCGACTGGTCGGACTCGATCGGCGTGTACTGGGGGCTGGTGCTCGCCTGTCTGCAGCGCGGGGACCTCGACGAGGCGGAGTACTGGCTGGGCCTGACCTCCCTGGACCGGCAGTCCGAGACCGCCCGCGTCTTCGCCCCCGATCTGGCCGCCCGCGCGGAGATCGCGCTGGCCCGGGGCCTGACGGAGGTCGGGCTCGGGCTGTGGCGCCGGGCCGTGGAGCAGGTGCGGGAGAACGGCCTGCGGTACGCCGGCGATCCGTTCGTGGGCCCGTGGGCCCTCCAGGTGCAGTCGGCGGCGCTGGCCGCGCACGCGCAGCAGGGGCGGCTGGAGCCGGTGGCCGGGCTCGCCGGGCGGCTGCGGGAGCGGCTGCTGGAGATGCTGACCGACCCGGCGGGGGCCGCGGGCCCGGTCGAACTCCCGGTGTACGGCACGGTGTTGCTGGCGCTCGGTCACGCCGGGATCGCGGTGGGCGATTCGGCGGCGGTCCGGCTGGTGGCGCTGGCGGAACGGATGCCGCTGATCCGGGACCTGCCGACGCTGTCCTCGGCCCGCTCCCGCGCGGCGGCCGAGAACGCCGACGGGGCGGCGTACGCCGACGCGAGGTCGAGGTACGCCGCCCTGGGGCGGGAGGAGCTGCGGGCCCAGGCGCTGCGGGAGCTGGCGGCGACCTGAGGCGGGCGGTGCCGCGACCCCCCGAGGGGCGTGGGGGCCTGCGCGGCCGGCCCCCACCGGCGCGTGGCCTGTGGACGCTCCCGCTCACCGCCGCGGCTCCCGGTTGAACGACGCCTTGGACCACAGGTAGCCGAGCACGGTGAGGGCCACGCACCACCCGACGGCCAGCACCGCGTCCCTCGTGCCGATGCCGGTGCCGAGCAGCAGGCCGCGCAGGGTCTCGATGGTCGGGGAGAAGGGCTGGTACTCGGCGAACCAGCGGAACCCGGCCGGCATGGCGTCCACCGGAACGAACGCGCTGGACAGCAGCGGCAGCATCGTCAGCGGCATCCCGAGGTTGCTGGCGCCCTCGGCGTTGGGGCTCACCAGGCCGATGCCGACGGCGATCCACGACAGCGCGAGGCTGACCAGGGCCAGCAGCCCGGCCGCCGCGAGCCACTGGGGCAAGGACGCGTCGGGCCGGAAGCCGATGGCCACGCCGATGCCCAGGATCACGACCAGCGCCAGCATCGTCTGGATGACGCTGCCGACCACGTGGCCGGTCAGCACGGACGCGCGGGAGATGGCCATGGTGCGGAACCGGGCGATGATGCCCTCGGTCATGTCGGTGGCCACGGACACCGCGGTGCCGAGCGAGGTCATGCCCACGGTCATGAGCAGGATGCCGGGGACGAGGTAGGCGACGTAGTCGGCGCGGTCGGCGTGGCCGCCGCCGATGCCCGCGCTCATCACGTTGCCGAAGACGTACACGAACAGCAACAGCAGCATGACCGGGGTGAGCAGGAGGTTCAGGGTGAGGGAGGGGTAGCGGCGGGCGTGCAGGAGGCTGCGGCGCAGCATGGTGACGTTGTCGCGGACGGCGGTGCTCGTCATCGGACGGTCTCCTTCTCGGACGATGCGGGGGCGGTCAGGGCGAAGAACACGTCGTCCAGGTCGGGGGTGTGCACGGACAGTTCGCCGGCCTGGACGCCGGCGCCGTCCAGCCAGTCGAGGATGGCGCGCAGCTCGCGCTGGCTGCCGTCGCTGGGGATCTGCAGGGTGAGCGCGTCGTCGTCGCGCTGCGCCTCGCGCAGGGCGGCGGCGGCACCTTCGTAGGCCTGCGGGTCGGCGAAGCGCAGGCGTACGTGGCCGCCGGGCACCAGCCGCTTGAGCTGCTCGGCGCTGCCCTCGGCGACGATGCGTCCGCCGTCGAGGACCGCGATGCGGTCGGCGAGCTGGTCGGCCTCCTGGAGGTACTGGGTGGTGAGGAAGACGGTCGTGCCGTCGGAGACCAGTTCGCGCACGATCTGCCACATGGTGTGGCGGGAGCGGGGGTCGAGGCCGGTGGTCGGTTCGTCGAGGAAGATGATGCGCGGGCTGCCGACCAGGGTCATGGCGATGTCGAGGCGGCGCTTCATGCCGCCGGAGTAGGTGGAGGCGGGCTTCCTGGCGGCCTCGGTCAGGTCGAAGCGCTCCAGCAGTTCGGCGGCGACCCGCCGGCCCTCCTTGCGGGGCAGGTGGTGGAGGTCGGCCATCAGGAGCATGTTCTCCTCGCCGGTGATCAGCCCGTCCACGGCGGAGAACTGACCCGTGACCCCGATGGCGGCCCGTACCGCCTGGGCCTCGGCGGCGATGTCGTGGCCGCCGACGCGGGCCTGGCCGGCGTCGGCGGAGATGAGGGTGGACAGGATGCTGACCACCGTGGTCTTCCCGGCGCCGTTCGGGCCGAGCAGGGAGAAGACGGTGCCCGCGGGCACCTCGATGTCCACGCCGTCGAGGACGGTCTTGTCCCCGTAGGCCTTCCGCAGCCCACCGGCCGCGATGGCGAGTTCGTACTCGGTCGTCGTCATGCCCCGTAGCGTGCGGGCCGTCGCTTTCAGCACGGCTTCAGCGCGGTTTCAGCCTCCGGGGAAGCGGACGAGGGGACTGAAACCGGTGGGTGCCGCCGAGTCACCGCCGCAACCGGACGGGGCAGTTGGGACCGCGTGGGCCCTGCGCCAGTACGCTGTGGTCGCTGCGGCCCTCCCCCCACCGTCACCGCCGGCTTCGGCGGTACGCACGGTCTGCGGCGGTCACGTCGGTCGTGCGAGGCGAGGTTGAGTCACAGGTGCTGATAGCGGGCCGGTACCGGCTGCTCGAACCCATCGGGCGGGGCGCGATGGGGGAGGTCTGGCGTGGGCAGGACGAGACGCTGGGCAGACCCGTCGCGGTCAAGCTTCTGCTGGAGCAGGCGAGTTCGGACACCACGGCCGCCGCCCGGTTCCGGCTGGAGGCCCAGACCGCGGGAGCGCTGAACCATCCGCACGTGGTCGGCGTGCTGGACTTCGGGCAGCACGAGGAGCGCCTGTTCCTCGTCATGGAACTGGTCGAGGGCCACAGCCTCGCCCGGCTCACGCGGCAGCCCGCCGAACGTGTCGCCCGGATCGCCGCGCAGGCCGCCGCGGGTCTCGCCGCCGCCCACCAGCAGGGCATCGTGCACCGGGACATCAAGCCCGCGAACCTGCTCCTCGACACCCACGGCACCCTCAAGATCGGCGACTTCGGCATCGCCCGCTTCCTCGACGACCCCGGCGCGGCCCTCACCGCGACCGGGCAGATCGTCGGCACCGGCCTCTACCTCGCGCCGGAACGCGCCCTCGGCCGGCCCGCCGGACCCCCCTCCGACGTGTACGCGCTGGGCTGCGTGCTGTACCAACTCCTCACCGGCCGCCCCCCGTTCGAGGCCGACACCGCCCTCGGCGTCCTGCACCAGCACCTGGACGCCGCCCCGGTCCCGCCCCGTGACCTCGGTGTGCGCCTGCCGCCCGCCTTCGAGGACTTCCTGCTCGACCTGCTCGCCAAGGAACCCGAGGACCGTCCCAGCGCCCAGGCGATCGCCGACTGGTTCGCGGGCGGCGCCTGGCACGGGCGGGCCGAGCCGCTGCCGCCCAGCCAGGAGCCCGCCGTCCCGGCCCCGCTGCCCCCGGCGCCCGCCGCCGTGACGACGTACCGCCTGCCGGTGCGTGAGACGCGCCGCCGCCGTCCGTCCCGGCAGCGCGGGCTCAGCGGCACCGGGAAGAAGGTGGCCGCCATGCTCGCCGGTGTGCTGCTCTTCGTCGGCGCGCTGCTGGCCGGCATGACCTGGTTCGCCCCCGACCGCAGTTCCGCGGAGACCCCGCAGACCCCGGTGACCGGCACGCCCACCCCGGGCCACGGCTGACGCAAAAAAACGAGGGCCCCGGCCGGGGCCCTCGTCACCTCCTCGTCGCGGCGTCACTTCACGTAGACGAGCCCGTCTGTCGTGATGGTCGGGCGGCCGCTCGTGCCCACGACCACGATCTTCACGGTGTGCTTGGCGCTCGCGGACCAGCTCTTCGTCCAGACGGCCTGCCGGTACAGCGTCGTCGCGGACTTCAGATCCACGGTCGCGGCCCTGACGCCGTCCACGTACACGTACGCCTGCCCCGAGGTGGAGGCCCGCGAGACCACCCAGGCGGCGGACCGCCCGGTGAAGGTCCAGGTCAGGCTCGCTCCCGTGGAGCCGCTGGAGTACGACGAACCACCGAGGTAGCTGCTGCTGGACCGTCCGGACCAGCTTCCGGACTTCACGGCCGCGCTCTCCTGAAGGATCACCGGCGTGAAGGCGGCCGACGCGGTACGGGTGTTGCCGGCCCAGTCGGCGGCCCGCATCGACCAGGTGGCGGCGGTGCCGGACGCGGCGGTGCGGGCGGCGCTGTAGGTGGTCGGGCCGTAGGTGGCCGTACCGGGCGAGAGCAGGCTCACCGAGCGCAGGGCGGCGTTGTCGGTGGCCTTCCAGCCGAGCGTCACCGGGACGGCCGTGGTGTTGACGGTGCCGGTGCCCAGGGACAGCGCCGGGTTGGCGGTGAAGGCGGGGGCGGTCGTCTCGGCGACGACGTTCACCGACGCGGTCGTGGCGGTCCTGCCGGACTGGTGCACGGCCCGCACGGCGACGGTGTGGCTGCCGAGGGCGAGCGTGGCGCTCGCGGAGGAGGCGCTGCCGGCGACCGTCGTCACCACCTTGCCGTCGACGAGCAGATCGAAGCCCTTGACGAGCGAACGGGGCGTGGTGGCCGCCCAGTTCACGGTGACGGCGCCCTTGGTGTAGTACGTCGACCCGGACAGGCTCGCCCCGCCGCCCACCGAGGTGACCTTCAGCCCCTGCACGGGCCCGGCCGCCCAGGCCCGGACGGTCGGCAGCTGCGCGTACAGCGAGCTGCCCGGGCACTGGGTGTTGTAGCCGTCCCGGTGACCGGATATGCGCTGGAAGGTGTACTTCGTCCCGGCCGTGTAGGCGGTGCCGAAGTAGTTGGTCTGCGTGGCGCCCGAGGTGAGCTGCACCGTGCCGGCCGGGTCGGCGCCGTACTGGCCGAGCTTCCAGGCCGCGACCCGGGCGACGGCCTCCAGCGCGGCGTTGCTCGCGGCGGTGGTGGTGTACTCGCCGAGCACCGCGATGCCCGCGGACTCCCGGTTCCAGCCGTAGGTGTGCGCCCCGAGCACCGGCAGGTCGACGCCGCCCTTGCGGCCCTCGAAGACGGTGCCGCACTTGTCGACGAGGAAGTTGTAGCCGATGTCGTTCCAGCCGTTGACCTGCGTGTGGTACGCGTAGATGCCGCGCACGATCGACGCCGAGTCGGTGCACGCGTAGGTGTTGTCCCCGTCGGTGTGGTGCACGAAGACGGCCTTGACGTCCGCGTTGTACTCCGACGGATCGGGGCTCAGCGACTCGTCGGCGCCCCACGCGGCCCGCGAGGTGATCGGCGGCCGCGGCACGGTGGACGGCGGCGCGGTGGGCGGCGGCGGGGTGGTGACGGTCGGCGACGGGGAGGCGGAGTCACTGGCCGAAGGGGACCCGGAATCCGCGGGCGACGGCGAATCCGTCGGCGACGGGGAATCCGTCGGCGACACGGAATCCGTGGGCGACGGCGAGTCCGTCACCGAAGCGGACGGCGAATCCGTCACCGAAGCGGACGGCGAATCCGTCACCGAAGCGGACGGAGAGACCGCATCGCCCGGCGTGGCGGTACCCGGCGTCTCCCCGGCGGCCACGAAGGCGGCGGGCTCGGAGCCGCTCACCCGGGTCTCGGCGTCGGTGACGACGCCCGGGTCGACGAGATTGACCTGGAGCCCCTTGGGCAGCGCGCGGGTGGTGCCGTTCTTGCGCAGCACCCGGGCCTCGACGCCGTCGGAGGGACCGACCCACCGCGGCTCGGACGCGCCGCGCTCCCCCTGGCCGGGATGCTCCAGCGGGTCGGCGTCCACGTCGAGGTCCTGCCAGTCGCTCCACTCACCGGTGACGCTGCTGTGGGTGCGCACCTGGGCGGTGCCGCGCAGCCGCACGGCCGGACCGCTCCAGGAGACGCCGACCAGCGAGAACGGGTGCGTGTCCGTGCGCGGCAGCGCCCGCTTGTCGCTCGCGGCACCGCCGAGCGCCAGGTCGTAGACCCGCACCGGCCGCTTCGCCCGCACACCGGGCCCGGCGCCGTGCGAGGGGCTGGCGACGGCGTACGTCACGACGCCCCCGCCTCCCAGCACCACGGCGCCGAGCGTCAGCCACGCCCGTCGTTTCAGGCTCAGCGGTTTGTACGCGTGCGATGCACGCGTCGTACGACGACTCACGACGTATCCCACCCGGAAGAAGGCCGCGGAACGGCGGCAGAGGAAGCGAAGTCACAGAAGGCACAGCGGTCACTCGCGTGCACCGTTCACTACAGCGCGGAGGACTCCGCCGGCATCACTGGAGACGGCGCCCAGGTGACGCAGATCACCCCCGCGTCCTTTGCCTTCTCTTTACAACCCGCCCGGCGGCCCGGTCGTCTCTCCGCACGACCGAGCACCACCCGCCCGTCCGAGGGAGACACACCATGCGCCGAAGCGGCCTCACCACCCTGCTCGCCTGCGCGGCGGTCCTGGCGGCCACGGCCCCCGCGTCCGCCACCGCCACCGCGGCCCCCAGCCCGATCCCCTCCACGGCGCCCTCCGCCGCACCGGCCACCGCACCCGCCCCGTCCCCGACCTTCCCGGACGCCGCGCCCTCGGCGGCCCCGACCGTCCCCGGCGCCGCGCCCACGGCGGCCCCGTCGGCCGCTCCCGCACCGGGGCAGGTCTCCGTCGTCCCGAGCGGCGCCCCGAACACCGGCGTCGCGGCCCCCACCGAGTCCCACTCCGGCCTGATCGGCTCAGGAGCCGCCGCGCTGCTCCTGGCGGGCGGCGCCGGTTTCGCCGTACGGCGTCGACGGGCGACCGGAGCGTGAGCCCGCTGACCCGGCGGACGTTCACCGGCGCGGCGGCGGCGACGCTCCTCACCGCCTGCGCCGCCCCGAAGCCCCGCCCGCAGGCACGCAAGGACGACACCCCGCTGCCACCCGGCACGCCCACACCCGTCCGCCTGCGGGTCCCGGCCATCGACGTGGACACCCCGGTCATCCAGCTGGGCCTGGCGGCGGACGGCACGGTGGAGGTGCCGCCGGTCACCGCGCACGACCGGGCGGGCTGGTACCGGCACTCCCCCGCACCGGGACGGACCGGCCCCTGCGTCCTCCTCGGCCATGTCACCGTCGGCCGCTACGGCGACGGCGTCTTCCGCCACCTGGACCGGCTGCGCCGGGGCGACCGCGTCACCACGCGCCTGAGCGACGGCACCCGGCCGGAGTTCACGGTGACCGCGGTGTGGACCGTCGCCAAGTCGCGCTTCCCCACGGCCGACGTGTACGGCGACGTGGACCGCCCCGTGCTGCGCCTGATCACCTGCGGGGGCCGGCGCACGGACGACGGCTACCCCGACAACGTCATCGTCTTCGCGGAGCACGGTGGGTCGTGACCAGGCGGCGTCCGAACTGTTCGCCGCCCTCTACCCCCGCCTCGCCGGCTGGTGCCGCCGTCTCGTCGACGACGACGGGACGGCCCACGAGATCGCGTCGGAGGCGTTCACCCGGCTGTGGGCCCGCTGGACGAAGGTGGACGAGCCCCGCGGGTTCCTCTACGTCACGGCGGCCAACCTGGTCCGCGACCACTGGCGCAAACAGGAACGCGAACGCAGGGCCGTACGCCGGGCAGGGGCGGAGGCGCCCGCGCACACCGAGCAGGCCGACCCCTCCATACGCCTCCTGGTGCAGTCCCTCCCGCAGCGGCTGCGCGTGCCGATCCTCCTCCACTACTACGCTGACATGCCGATCCGGGAGGTGTCGGTGCTGACCGGACGCAAGGAAGGAACCGTCAAGGCCGACCTGCACGCGGCCCGCGAACTGCTCCGCGTCCACCTGAGGAGAAGCCTTGACCACTCACTCTGACGACGACGACCCCCTCGCGGTACTCCTGCGTCCCCCCGCCGGGCACCTCCCCCCACCCCCCGGCCACTACCGCAGACTCCGCCGCGCCGCGACCACCCGCCGGGCGCTGCGCACGGCGGCCACGACAGCGGTGTGCTGCGCAGCGGCAGCCCTCCTCACACTCCCCCTGCACCGGTCCACCCCGGCGTCCCCCACCCCCCCGGCGGCACCACCCCCGATAACAACCCCCACGCAGTCCCCCACCCCCACCACCGCACCCCCCTCACCGGCCCCGTCCCCATCAACACCCCCCACAACAACACCGACAACAGCCCCGACGCGGTAACGCCGCTTACAGCACCCGGCGTTGTGGCTGACCGGGGGTGGGTGCGCTCACCGGCGCTGGCGGGGCGCCTCCCGCGCCCACCCGTGCCGCCCCAGGCGGCACGCATGCCCGCGGCTTGGCTGGACCGGACTGCCCCCCGCAGCTGAGCGGGACGAGGCACCCGCCACGGCGTTGGTGCACCCGCGCGCGGCGGGGAGGGGACGGGGTGGGGGGTGTCCGCCCGCAGCGGCCGGCACCGGGCAACGGTGCCCTCGTCGGGGACGGGCGGCCGGACCGAGGACGGACACCCCCCACCCCGGCCCCGACCCACGACGAACCGAAGGCGCGACACCAGCCCACCACGCACCCGCACGGGCCGCCGCAGGCACAAAAGGGGCGCGGGGAACGGCGCGAGCAACCACAACGCACCCGCAGACGACACACGACCCAGCGCCGCAGGCACCCGTCACGTCCGCAAAGACAGCACCCTCCCCAGCACCCCCCTCAACTCCCGCTCCGCATCCTGCACCGCATGCGCCGTGCGCCACGCCACGAACCCGTCGGGCCGCACGAGAACCGCACCCCCCGCGGCCACCCCGTGCAGCGAGGACCACGACACGGACGCGTCCTCGGGCACGAGATCCCCACCGGCCCCCACCCGATGCGGCCGCAACGGCAGCCTCAGCTCGTCGGCCAGCCGCAGCGCCGCGTCGTACCAGGCCCGCCCCTCCGCCGCGTCGCACAGCAGCACCAGCGACGTCTCGTAGAGATCCAGCGTCGACACCCGCGCATCGCCATCACCATCCCCCCGCCGCACCCACAGATGCGGCGCCCGGCTGCCCGGCGCCCCGGACAGCTCGAGCCGGTCGGGCACCACAGGCCCTCCACCATCGGCCCCGACGACGGCACCGCCCGGGTACCGGTACCCCAGCGCCACATCGAGGATCCCCCCGGGCCGCCGCCCGCCACCCCCGCCGGCCCCGCCGACCCCGCCGGCCCCGGCAGTCGGCGCAAACCCAGGATGGGCATGCTCCACCGACCGCACAGCCGCCCGCGCGCTGGTCGCCTCCGCCACTGGCCGCCGTTCCGCGTCGTAGCTGTCCAGCAGCCCGTCCCCGGCCCACCCCCCGAGCACGGCCGCGAGTTTCCACGCCAGGTTGTGCGCGTCCTGGATCCCGGTGTTGGACCCGAACGCCCCTGTCGGAGACATCTCGTGCGCTGAGTCCCCGGCGAGGAACACCCGCCCGGACCGGTACGCCGTGGCGACGCGCTGGGCGGCGTGCCAGGGCGCGCGCCCGGTGATCTCCACGTCGAGGTCGTCGACGCCGACCGCGCGCCGGATGTGCGCGATGCACCGCTCGTCGGTGAACTCCTCGACGGTTTCCCCCTGTTCGGGGTGCCAGGGCGCGTGGAACACCCAGTTCTCCCGGTTGTCCACGGGCAGCAGCGCCCCGTCGGCGTCGGCGGAGGTCAGGTAGCACACGATGAACCGCCGGTCCCCGACCACCTCCGCCAGCCCGCGCGAGCGGAACGTCACGCTGATGTTGTGGAACAGGTCGCCCGGCCCGCTCTGCCCGATGCCGAGCTGCTCGCGCACGGGACTGCGCGGCCCGTCCGCGGCGACGAGATAGTCGGCCCGCACCCGCAGGTGCTCGCCGGTCTCACGGCTCTTGGCGACGGCGCTCACCCCGTCGCCGTCCACCTCGAAGGACATCAGCTCGGTGGAGAAGCGCAGGTCACCGCCCAGCGCCACGGCGTGGTCCAGCAGCACCGGCTCCAGGTCGTTCTGACTGCACAGGCACCAGGAGGTCGGGCTGAAGCGGGCCAGGCCGCCGCCCGGGTCGATCTCCCGGAACAGCCACTCCCCGGCATCCCCGACGAGCGTCGGCGTCTGCAGGATGCCGTGGTTGCCGGCCAGCGTGGCCGCGGCCCGGTGGATGTCCTCCTCGACGCCCGCGGCACGGAACAGTTCCATCGTCCGGACGTTGTTGCCTCGCCCACGCGGGTGAATGGACGTACCGGAATGCCGCTCCAGGAGGGTGTGCCGTACCCCCAGACGGCCCAGGAACACGGATGTCGACAGTCCCACCAGGGACCCTCCGACGATCAGGACAGGAACCCGGTGCACGGCCTCCTGACCGGCCAGTTGCTTCATCGCTTCGCCTCCAGCGCGTCGATCCCACGGGTTCTCATCCATGCCCCGCGCCGCCGCCGGCGGCTCACGCTTCACCCGCTCACCCCGCCCGGATCGCGCACTCGTGCGGCTCGGCTCAGGATCGTCCCTACGTGGCCGCGGAGGCCGCCCCGAGCGACCCCCACCCACCACCCACCGCGGAAAACAGAACTCCCCACCCGAAGAAGAGGTGTGCAGGATGACGGTCTCTCCCGCCGTGTCGACGGTCCCGGACCGCGTCGCCACGGACGCGTTCGACGGGTCCCGGGTGCGGGTCGTGCTCATGGTGGACATCCACGACGGAACCCAACAGGAGTTCCTGACCGCCTACGAGCGCATGTGCGCGCAGGTGGCCGCCGTGCCGGGACACATCAGCGACCAGCTGTGCCAGTCCCTGGAGAACCCCACCCAGTGGCTCATCACCAGCGAGTGGGAGAGCGCCGAGCCCTTCCTCGCCTGGGTCAACAGCGACCAGCACCTGGACATGGTCGAGCCGATGAGCGGCTGCGTCCGCGACACCCGCTCGCTGCGCTACACCGTGCTGCGCGAGACGTCCGGCAGCGCCGGCGCGCTGTCCCCGGGCGGTCTGCAGCCGGCCCCGCGCACCGGCGGCAACGTCGTCCGGCACGCCCTGACCTTCACGGTCACCCCGGGCAGCGAGGCGGTCGTCGCCGAGCTGCTGTCCCACTACGCCTCGCCGCAGCCCCGGGTGGACGACACCACCCGGCTGCTGCGCACGTCCCTGTTCCTGCACGGCAACCGGGTGGTGCGCGCGGTCGAGGTGCGCGGCGACCTGCAGGCGGCGCTGCGGCACGTGTCGCGCCAGCCGGAGGTGCGGGCCGTGGAGGAGGCGATCAACCCGTATCTGGAGCAGGACCGCGACCTGAACGACCCCAAGTCCGCGCGGGCCTTCTTCACCCGGGCCGCGCTGCCCGCCGTACACCATGTGGACGCCGTCACCCCGGGCGCCGGCCTGGAGCGGGTGGCCCTGCTGTATCCCGCCCGCCCGGGCGCCGGTCCGGCGCTGGCCCGGCTGCTGGCCCGGCAGGACGCGGCGGCCGGCGGCGACGCGGAGACCCCGGTGACGTCCTGCACCGTCTTCCACCGCGACGACCTCGTGGTGCGCCTGGTCGATGTCGCGGGCGACCCGCAGGACGCCCCCGGACACGTCCTCGCCCTGGCCGACCCGGAGGCGCGCGCCGCGGCCGCGCCGCTGCTGGACGGCGACGCCCTCGGCCTCGACGTCCCGCTGACGGACGAGCGGGCGCTGCCCCGCCTCCTGACCCGGGCGCGGATGCGACCGCTCACGGACCGCACGGCGGCGGCCTCCTGACCCGCATCGCCCGGGCCGCCGCCCTTCCCCGACTCACCCCGAACCCTCTTCCCCTCCCGGAGTGAAACGTCATGACGCAACAGCAGGCACGCATCGTCGACCTCGGTTCGATCGCCCCCAACCGCCGGCGCGGCGGTGACGTCCGCGCGCTTCTGACGCCGACGACCGCGGGCTCGACCAGCGGCTTCATGGGCGTGGCCATCGTGCAGCCCGGGGAGCGCATCGCCGAGCACTACCACCCGTACTCCGAGGAGTTCGTCTTCGTCACGCAGGGCGTGTTCGAGGTCGACCTGGACGGCGAGCCGCAGCATCTGCGCACCGAGCAGGGGCTGCTGATCCCGCCGCACGTGCGGCACCGGTTCCGCAACGTCGGTGACACCGAGGCGCGGATCGTCTTCCACCTCGGCCCGCTGGCGCCGCGCCCGGACATGGGGCACGTCGACACCGAGGAGGGCGAACCCGCCGAGGTGATGTCATGAACAGGCGCGTCGCGGTCACCGGCATAGGCGTCGTCGCACCCGGCGGCATCGGCGTCCCCGCGTTCTGGGACCTGCTCTCCGGCGGCCGTACGGCCACCCGCAGGATCTCCCTGTTCGACCCGGAGGGACTGCGCTCGCAGATGGCCGCCGAGTGCGACTTCGACCCCGCGGCGCACGGGCTGGACCTCGCGACCACCCAGCGCTGCGACCGGTACATACAGTTCGCCCTGGTCGCGGCCGCCGAGGCGGTGCGGGACGCGGGCCTGGACACGGCCCGCGAGGACCCGTGGCGCATGGGCGCCTTCCTCGGCACCGCGGTCGGCGGCACCACCCGGCTGGAGCACGACTACGTGCTGGTCAGCGAGCACGGCGCCCGCTGGGACGTGGACCACACCAAGGCGGGGCCGGAGCTGCACCGCGCGTACTCGCCGAGCACCCTCGCGGCCACGGTCGCCGAGGAGTTCGGGGCGTGCGGCGTGGTGCAGACCGTCTCCACCGGCTGCACCTCGGGCCTGGACGCGGTCGGCTACGCCGCGCAGGCCGTCGCCGAGGGCCGCGCCGACGTGGTGCTCGCGGGCGCGTCGGACTCGCCGATATCCCCGATCACCATGGCGTGCTTCGACGCGATCAAGGCGACGTCGCCCAGCAACGACGATCCCGAGCACGCCTCCCGCCCCTTCGACGCCCGCCGCAACGGGTTCGTGATGGGCGAGGGCGGCGCGGTCCTGGTGCTGGAGGACCTGGAGCACGCCCGGGCGCGCGGCGCGGAGATCTACTGCGAGCTGGCCGGCTACGCCACGTACGGCAACGCGTACCACATGACCGGTCTGACCAAGGACGGCCTGGAGATGGCGCGGGCCATCGACGACGCCCTGGACCAGGCCCGGCTGGACGCGACGGCCGTCGGCTATGTCAACGCGCACGGGTCGGGCACCCAGCAGAACGACCGTCACGAGACCGCCGCGGTCAAACGCTCTCTGGGCGCGCACGCCTTCGACACCCCGATGAGCTCGATCAAGTCGATGGTGGGCCATTCGCTCGGCGCGATCGGCTCCATAGAGCTGGTGGCGTGCGTGCTGGCGCTGGCGCACCAGGTGGTGCCGCCGACCGCGAACTACGAGGTGCCGGACCCCGAGTGCGACCTGGACTATGTGCCGCGCACCGCGCGGGAGCGGCAGCTCTCCACGGTGCTGTCGGTGGGCAGCGGGTTCGGCGGGTTCCAGTCGGCGGTCGTGCTGACAGGACCGGAGAGGAGGCTGCGATGAGCGGACCGGATACCCGGCGGGCCGTCGTCACCGGGCTGGGAGTGGTGGCGCCGCAGGGCGTCGGCGCGGAGACGTACTGGAAGGCGGTGGCCGACGGCCGCAGCTTCCTCGGCCCGATCACCCGGGAGGGCTGTACGCACCTGCCGCTGAAGGTGGGCGGCGAGGTGCAAGGGTTCGACCCGGCGGCGTTGATCGAGGCGACGTACCTGGTCCAGACGGACCGGTTCACGCACCACGCCATGGCCGCGGCCCAGCTGGCCCTGGACGACGCCCGGCTGGCGCCGGCCGACATCGGCTCGCCGTACGGGGTGGGTGTGGTGACGGCCGCGGGCTCCGGCGGCGGCGAGTTCGGCCAGCGGGAGCTGCAGAAGCTGTGGGGCGACGGTCCCAAGCACGTCGGGCCGTACCAGTCGATCGCCTGGTTCTACGCCGCCAGCACCGGCCAGACCTCCATCCGCGGCGGGTTCAAGGGCCCGTGCGGGGTGGTGTGCGCGGACGAGCCGGGCGGCCTGGACGCGCTGGCGCACGCGGCGCGGGCGATCGGCCGGGGTACGGACGCGGTGGTGGTCGGCGCCACGGAGGCGCCGCTCGCGCCGTACTCGATGGTGTGCCAGCTCGGCTATCCGGAGCTGAGCACGAGCGACGACCCGGAGCGCGCGTACCGGCCCTTCACCTCGGGTGCCTGCGGTTTCGTGCCCGGTGAGGGCGGCGCGATGTTCGTCCTGGAGGACGAACGGGCGGCGCGCGAGCGGGGCGCGCAGGCGCGGGCGACGGTGGCCGGGCACGCGGCGACCTTCACCGGGGCCTCCGGCTGGGCCGGTTCCCGCGAGGGACTGGCCCGCGCGATCACCGGGGCGCTGGAGCAGGCGGGGTGCCGTCCACAGGATGTGGACGTCGTCTTCGCCGACGCGCTGGGGGTGCCCGAGGCCGACGAGGCGGAGGTCCTCGCCCTCGCCGACGCGCTCGGGCCGCACGCCCGGGCGGTGCCGGTGACCGCGCCGAAGACCGGCGGGGGCCGGGCGCACTGCGCGGCGGCGGCGCTGGACGTGGCGACGGCGGTGCTCGCGATGGAGCACGGCCTGATCCCGCCCACGCCGAACGTCTTCGACCCCTGTCACGAGCTGGACCTGGTGACCGGCCGCGGCCGGAGTGCCGAGGTCCGTACGGCCCTGGTCGTCAGCCGGGGCCTGATGGGCAACAACGCGGCGCTCGTCCTGCGCGCGCCGTGACCCGTCCACAGCAGCCACAAGAGAGGGAACAGCACATGACCGACCAACTGGACCACCGGCTGACCGCCGGCGTCACCTACGCCGACCTGGCGGACCTGATGAAGCGCACGGCCGGCGTCAGTGTCGAGCCGCAGGAGCTGGAGCGGAAGTCCGCGTCCGGTTTCGACACCTTCGGACTGGACTCGCTGGGCCTGCTCGGCATCGTCGCCGAGCTGGAGAAGCGGCACAGCGCCGCGCTGCCGGAGAACGCGGAGAAGTGCAAGACGCCGGCCGAGTTCCTCGCGCTGGTCAACGACGCCCTGACGAGTGGAGCCTGACATGACCGACGGCCACACCGAGAACGAGATCACCATCGCCGCCCCGTTCGACCTGGTCTGGGAGATGACCAACGACCTGGACAACTGGCCGGACCTGTTCAGCGAGTACGCCTCGGTCGACGTCCTCGACCGCAAGGGCGACACGGTGACGTTCCGGCTCACCATGCACCCCGACGAGCAGGGCAAGGTGTGGAGCTGGGTGTCGGAGCGCACCGCCGACCGTGCGAGCCGTACCGTGCGCGCGCACCGCGTGGAGACCGGGCCCTTCCAGTACATGAACATCCGCTGGGAGTACCGCGAGACGCCCGAGGGTGTGCGGATGCGCTGGATCCAGGACTTCGCGATGAAGCCCGAGGCGCCGGTCGACGACGCTGGCATGACCACGATGATCAACCGGAACTCCAAGACGCAGATGGCGCTGATCCGCGACCGCATCGAGCAGGCGGCCGGCGACGAGCGCCGTGAGCCCGCGCTGGCCACGGACTGAGGGGGCGCACCGCGATGCACCACACCCTGATCGTCGCCCGGATGAAGCCCGGCTCGGAGGGCGACATCGCGCAGGTCTTCGCCGACTCCGACCGGGGCGAGCTGCCGCACCTGGTGGGCGTCAGCCGGCGCAGCCTGTTCCAGTTCAACGACATCTACCTCCACCTCATCGAGGCGGAGCAGGACCCGGGCCCCGCGATCGCGCGCCTGGTCGACCACCCGGAGTTCCGTGACGTCAGCGACCGTCTGACGCCGTACGTCTCCGCGTACGACCCGGCGACCTGGCGCAGCCCCAAGGACGCGATGGCCCACCGCTTCTACCACTGGGACGCGGCAACGGTCCGCTGACCCCCGCCCGGGCCCGGCCGCCCCCGGCCGGGCCCTGCGGTGCGGTGCGCTCGGCGCGTCAGCGCCGGGTGAGACCGAGGAAGGCGGCCCAGGTGGTGGGCGCGACGGTGAGGTGGGGGGCTTCGGGCGTCTTGGAGTCGCGGATGTGGATGGCGGTGGGGTGGGGGGCGACTTCGACGCAGTTCCCGCCCTCGTCGCCGCTGTAGCTCGACTTGCGCCAGTCGTGGGCGACTTCGACGCAGTTTCCGCCCTCGCTACCGCTGTAGCTCGACTTGACCCACCGAAGTGCGGTGCCGCTCATTGCTCTCCTAGCAGACGGTCCAGCAGATCCCTCGTGTCCTCGGGAGTGAGGGCCTGTGATCGCAGCATCGCATATTTCTGGGTGAGGATCGCCACCTCGTCCTGGTCTGCGATGAGTTGGCTGCCTCGCTGGTTCTCCGCGTAGGCGAGCCGCTGATGTTCAGGCGTCTCCAGCAGGACGAAGGGACCGTCGAGCCCCGCGTGATTGGTTCGGCCCAGCGGCAGCACCTGGAGCATGAACCCCGGTAGCTCTGCGCACGTGCGCAGATGGCTCAGCTGCTCGATCCACACCTCCCGGCCCCCGATAGGCGCACGGACCACCGGCTCCCACACCACAAAGGACGTGATGGGCGGCTCCTTGCGGTGCAGGATGTCGTGCCGTTCGAGCCGCTTGGCCACACGCTGGGCGATCTCGTCCTCGTCGTAGACCGGCACACGGCTGCGGAACACCGCCCGCGCATACGCCTCCGTCTGTAAAAGACCCGGCACCACCTGGTTCTCGTACGACGAGATCGCGATGGCCTCCTGCTCCCTCTCCAGGAACTCCTCCGCCCACAGGGGAACCAGGTCCACCTCCGGCATGTGCCGAATCGCGGCGCTCAACGCGCCCTTGGTGTCCAGGAGTTCGTCCAGGTGCTCCGCCAGGTCCGGCTTCAGTGGACGTCGGCCCTGTTCGATCGACGCGATGGTCTGCTCGCTGACGCAGAACCGCTCGCCCAGTTCCCGTTGCGTGAGGCCGGCCGCCTCGCGGAAGACGGCCAGCAGCGCGCCGACCATCTTCATCGACGAGGCGTTGCGCCGGGCCCGCGACCGCCGCACAGTCGTAGTCATACCGTCGAACTCCCCAGCGCCACGCGTACGTTCACTGTCGCGAGCCCGTACAAACACGTTGTACGGGCGAACGCTCTGTCCCATGATGACCACAGAGCGTGACTCTTCTCACGTGAACGCCGAAACTCACCTCCCTTCTCCCCGTGAGCGCTTCTACCGAAGAGAGCGCCAGTCCGTGCCGGCCGCCCGCGCGTTCGCCCGCGAGGCACTGGCGGACTGGGACATCGGTCCCCGCGGCGACGACATCCTGCTGTGCGTCAGCGAACTGACCACCAACGCCCTGCTGCACGGCGTCCCGCCCGGCCGGGGGTTTCTCCTGCGTCTGCTGCCGCTGCCGATTCCGTACGGCGGCGGGGTGCGCGTGGAGGTGCACGACAGCGGGGGCGGTGTTCCGGCGCTGCCGCAGGGGCGCGGGCGGTGGGTCGACGAGGGCGGCCGGGGTCTGCTGCTGGTGGCGGCGCTGGCCGACAAGTGGGGCGTCGGGGAGCGCGATCCCGGCAAGACCGTGTGGTGCGAGTTCACACCGTGACGCCGGGGCGCCGCGCTCGCCCGCGCCGGTGTCAGCCCCGCACCCCGGCGAGTTTGTCCGGGTTCACCTGCAAGCGCAGGTTCCGGATACGGCCGTCCAGCACGTCGTACGTCAGCGCACCGACCGGCGTGCCGCCCAGCACCATGAGCAGGCCCAGTTCGCCGTTGATCTCGGCACGCTCCATGACCACGCCCCGCGACTGCGGCTTGGCCAGCACGCCCAGGATCCAGCGGGCCACGTGGTCGGGGCCGTACAGCGGACGCCGGGCCGCGGTGATCCTGCCGCCGCCGTCGGACCAGCAGGTGACGTCCGGGGCGAGGAGTTCCATCACCGCGGTCAGATCACCGCCCGCGCACGCCTCGATGAAGCGGCCGGTGACCTCCGCGCGGCGGGCGGCGTCGGTGTCGTAACGGGGACGGCGGGCCCGGACGTGCGCCCGGGCGCGGTGGGCGATCTGCCGGACCGCCGGCTCGGGGCGGCCGAGGGCCTCGGCGATCTCGGCGTGGCGGTAGCCGAAGACCTCGCGCAGCACGAACACCGCCCGCTCGACCGGCGCCAGGGTCTGAAGGACCACCAGCATCGCCGTCGACACGCTGTCCGCCCTCTCCGTCTCCTCGGCGGCGTCGGGGGCGGTCAGCAGCGGCTCCGGCAGCCACGGGCCCACATACCTCTCGCGCTGCGCCCGGGCCGAGGTGAGCCGGTTCAGGGCGAGGTTGGTGACCGTGCGGACCAGGTACGCCCGCGGGTCGCGCACGTCGGAGCGGTCCGCCCGGTGCCAGGTCAGCCAGGCGTCCTGGAGCACGTCCTCGGCGTCCGCGACGCTGCCGAGCATCCGGTAGGCGGTGGCGAACAGCAGCCGGCGGTGGTCGAGGTAGGGGTCCTGCCGGTCCTGCCCGGTCGTCGGTTCCGTCATGGCTTGCGCTTCCTCACCGCGTCGCCCGGCCGCCCCTGAACAGGGCCACGTTCACATCGGCCCGCTTGACGAGCCGGTACGCCGGCAGCGGGCTGCCGCTGACCGTCTCCTTGTACAGCACGGCGGCCCGGCCCCTCAGATACGCCCGGCGGGGCGTGTCGTCGGGGCGGGTGAACTGGATGACGGCGTCGCGCCGGCCGAGGCTCACCGGCTGGTGGACATAGCCGAACCGGAACGGCTTGACCGGCTTGCCGCGCAGCCGTCGGGCGATCGTGTCCGCCGCGTACTGGGCGGTGGGCATCCCGCTCTGGCACGTGCCGTGCAGCGATCCCCACGGCATGCGTACGGCGGCCGCGTCGCCGACGGCGTACACGTCGGGGTGGGAGACGGAGCGCAGGGTGCGGTCGGTGACGACACGGCCGTCGCCGTCCACCTCGATCCCGGCGTCGGCGGCCAGGCGCGGCGCGCGCACGCCGGTCGTCCACAGGCAGACGTCGGCCGCCACGACCTCACCGGTCGCCAGCTCCACGCCGTCGGGGAGCACCTTGGTGACCGCGGCGCCGGTGCGCGCGCTCACCCCGAGCCGGTCCAGCGCGCGGCGCAGATGGGCGCGCGCCCGCTCGCCCATCAGGGCACCCGGCTCCCCGGTGCTGATCAGGGCCACCGTCAGCGCGGGGTAGGTCTCCGCGATCTCCGTCGCCGCCTCCACGCCGGTCAGCCCGGCGCCGCACACGGCCACCGTGCCGCTCCCGGCCGCGGCGAGCGCGCGCAGCCGGCCGGCGAGGGCGAGTGCCGCGTCGCGGCCGTTCAGCGTGTTCGCGTGGGCGTCCGCGCCGGGCACCCGCCCGGTGTCGGGACCGCTGCCGAGGGCGTACACGAGCGTGTCGTACGGCAGCACGGCCGCACCCCCGTCCACGGTCACCGTGCGGGCCCCGGCGTCCAGGGCGGAGACCGTGCCCCGCACGAAGGTGACGGGTGTGCCGGCGAGCAGGTCGGGGATGCGGTGGTCGGCCAGCTCCTGACCGGCGGCCAGCTGATGCAGGCGCAGGCGTTCGGTGAAGCGGTCCGAGGGGTTGACGAGGGTGATGCGGGCGCCGCCGCGGCGGGTGCGGCGGGCCAGACGGAGGGCCGCCAGCATGCCGGTGTAGCCGGCGCCGAGGACGACGATGCGGTGCTCTGCGTACGGATCGTGGTGCGTCATGGTCCCTCCCGGGTCCGGGCCACCCAAGCGGTGACGCCCAGGGGACAAGGGACGGGGAACAGACGTGACAGGTACCGAAAGTGACGCACCTCACACACGGCGGGGCTGCCCCGCCGACCAGGGGCAGCCCCGCCGCAGCCGCCGGGGGGAGGTACCGCGCCGGATGCCTGCCATGACAGCCGTGGGGGATCCGACCACTGTCGGCACCCGGGCGCTCCGTCCCCTCGGCGGCTGTCCCCAGGCTGCCGTGCCGGACGGGCGCCGCGCACCACGACCGGGGAAGATCCGTATACCTACTCCCGCCCCGCCCCACCCGAACGGGCCCGGCCCCTACCTAGGTGGCCGACCCGGTCGCCGCCGTGATCTGCGTGCGCGAGGTGATGCGCAGCTTGGCCAGGATGTGCTCGACGTGGGCGTCGACCGTGCGCTTGGAGATGACCAGCCGCTCGGCGATCTCCCGGTTGGACAGCCCCCGCGCGACCAGCGCGGCGACCTCCCGCTCGCGTCGCGTGAGGGTGTCCGCCGCATGCCCCTCCACCGGTTCCCGGGGCCGCGGCGGCCGCCGCACGCCGTCCCCGGGCCCCGGCTCGTCGGCGTCCCCGCGCACCGCCTCGAGCACCTGCCGCCCCGACATCCGCGCCCCCGCGTCCCGCAGCCGGCCGAAGTCCTCCGCCCCCAGCGCCGCCCGCACCGCGTGCTGCACCGCCTCCTGCTCCTGCAGCAGCCGCGGCAGCATCGCCACCGGGTCACCGCCCAGGCGGCGGGCGTGCTCGGCGTACCCGAGCAGCCAGCACGCGCGCGCGTGGCGCCCGCGCCGCGCCTCGTACCAGGCGAGGCCCAGGCAGGCCAGGGCCGCCACCAGCACCTCGCCCATCTCCGCGGCCGCCTCCAGGGACCGCTCGAAGCACCCCGCGCTGTCGTCGTGGTCCCCGGCGAGCGACAGGATCAGCCCCTGCACCGCCAGCGTGGAGGCGTAGATCTGCCGCTCACCGGTGCCCTCCAGATACGCCAGCCCCGTCGCGCACAGCTCCAGCGCCCCCAGCGTGTCGCCGAGCACGGCCCGCAGCAGCGCGCCCTCGTAGTGCACGACCCCGATGCCGAGCGCGTCACCGGCGGCGACGATCCGCTGCCGGGCCCGCTCCAGCTCCGCGAGCCCCTCCTCGACCTTGCCGCCGAGCGCGGTCATCGCGCCCAGATACGCCTCGGCGAACAGCTCCACCCGCCGCTCCCCGGCCCGCCGCGCCACCGCGTGGGCCTCGGGGAAGCGCGCGAGGGCGGTGTCCAGGTCGGCCGTCCACACCCCGAACACGCCGGTCATGAACAGCCCCCAGGCCCGTTCGGGGCAGTCCCGCGGGGTCAGCTCCAGCGCCTTGTCGATCCAGTACCGCCCCTCCGACAGGGTGCCCGCGGCCCGCCAGTACGGCCCGAGCCGGGACGCCAGCCACAGCGCCCGCGGCGCCCGCGCGGGGCAGGCGCAGCCGTACTCCAGCGCGGCCCGCACATCGGCGGCCTCCCGCCGCACCGTGCGGTGCAGGGCGGCCTGGGAGGGCCCGACGAACTCGTCCCAGAAGCGCCCCGCGAGCCGCTCGTAGCGCCCGAAGTGCCGCTCCAGGACCGCCTCGTGGCCGTCGGTGAGGGACAGCCGTCCGCGCCCGTACTCCCGGATGGTGTCGAGCAGCCGGTAGCGTCCCGCGGCGCCGTCCTCGTCGACGCGCTGCACGACGGACTTGTCCACCAGCCCGATCAGGGCCTCGACGACCCGCTCGGCGGGCAGGGCGCCGCCGGCGCAGACCTGCTCGGCCGCCGCCAGGTCGAAGGGCCCGGCGAAGACGGAGAGCCGGGCCCACAGCAGCCGTTCGGACGGGGTGCACAGGTCGTGGGACCAGTCGATGGCGGTGCGCAGGGTCTGGTGCCGGGTCAGCGCGGTGCGCCGGCCCCCGGTGAGCACCTCGAAACGGCGGTCCAGCCGGGCGACCAGTTCGGCCAGCGGCAGGGCGCGCAGCCTGACCGCCGCCAGCTCCAGGGCGAGCGGAATGCCGTCCAGCCGGTCGACCAGGGCGAGCGTGCGCTCCCGGTCCGCGCCGGTGACGCCCTGCCCGGCGGTGACGGCGGCGGCCCGCTGCAGGAACAGCTCCACCGCGTCCTCGCGGGGCAGCGGCGCCAGGGTCACGCAGTGCTCGCCGGGCACGTCCAGCGGCTGACGGCTGGTGGCGAGCACGCTCAGCCCGGGCGCCTCGCGCAGCAGGATGTCGCAGAGCGTGGCGCACGCGTCGAGCAGATGCTCGCAGGTGTCCAGGACGACCAGCATCCGCCGGCCGCGCAGATGCTCCACGACCGCGTCCAGCGCGCTCATGCCGGACTGCTCGGGCAGCTCCAGCACCCCGGCGAGCGTCGCCGGGACCAGCTCGGCGTCGTGCAGCGCCGACAGCTCCACGAGCCGCACCCCGTCCGCGTACCGCGCGGCCGCCTCCCCGGCCGCCCGCAGCGCCGTACGGCTCTTGCCGACGCCGCCGGGCCCGACCAGCGTGACGAGCCGCTCCTGGGACAACGCCTCGCGCAGCGCGATGAGTTCCCGCGCGCGGCCGACGAAGCCGGTGACCTCGGCGGGGAGTTGACCACCGCGCCGCTGACCGAATCCGAATCCCATACGACCCCCGTGCGGACCTGCTGCCGGAACTCGTCACAGCGTAGGGACACGGATGCGCAGCGTGAATGGCGCACGTCCGTACACCGCCCGGTCGGAGGACGCGCCGGCCCTAGGTATCACCCGCAGCGGTAATGCCGCCCGTACAGCCGTCCGAGGGGTGAGGAGGCGTCCGAGGTGGACGTCAGGCCATCCAGAAGAACACCGCCGTCATGCGCTTCTCCTCCAGCGAGAGGCCGTGGTAGCCGGTCGCGCTGTGCACGAGGTTGGCGTGGTAGAGCAGCAGCCGGTTGTACCGGTGCGGAACCGTCACGTCCTCCTCGAAGGCGTCCGGTGCGACGAACCGCGTCCCGAGGGCCTGGACGAGATTGGTGTGCGGCGCCTGCACGACGTTCCCGCCGAGCCGCCCGCCGGGCAGGGACTGCCGGTAGAAGGCGGTACCGCAGCCCTTCGGCACCGCCGGATTGAGGTAGAGCACGGCGGCGTACCGGCACAGCGCCCGGGAGTCGGTGTGCGGCCTCGGCTCGCTCTCGCCCTCCCCCACGACCTGCACACAGTTGTGGTTGAGGGTGCCGCCGCCCGGCGCCCGCTGCACCCACAGCTCCTTCGCCCCGGTCGCCCGCCGCACGAGGTTCTCGACCACGGCCAGCTCCCCGGGTTCCAGACCGGGCATGGTGCGCAGCCCGGGCCAGCTCTCGGAGGTGTACGGATACCCCTTGACCCAGTCGTCCGTGCGCAGCACGCGCTCCCGCACGGCGTCGGGATCGGGCAGGACGTCGTCGAAGACCCAGTAGTCGCGGCCCTTGGTGGGCTTGCGATACGGCAGGACGGGGAGCGGCACGGACATGCGGCCGAATCTAGGTGCGGCCCCGCTATGGACTCGCCCGGGGAAGAGTCAACTCTCCCGATGAAAGGTCAATCTTTCGCCAACACGGTTGTCCCGCAAGGCCGTTACGGCCCCTTACCGGCCCTTACGTCACGGTGATGCGGATCTGCTCGCTGGCCGCGCTGACCCCGTTGAAGGTGGCCGTGGCCTGCAGCCGCCCGGCGCCGGCCGGCAGGTCGGTTCCGGGCACGCACGACCAGGTGCCGTCGGCGGCGGCGGTCGTGGAGCACACCTCGTCCTCGTTCTCGTCCCGGACGCTGACCTGGGCGCCCGGATAGGCGGTCCCGGCGGTCCGCGGCCGCGCGTCGAGCGGGACACCGGCCAGCGGCTGCGACAGCGTCGGCTCGGGCAGCCCCACGGTGACGGTGCAGGACCCCTCGTCCCGGCGGGCGCCGCCGGCGTCGGTGACGACCATCGCGCAGGCGCTCAGCCGGGTCCCCGGCACGGCGCCCGCGGGCACGGACAGCACGAACGGGAACGTCCGGCCGGTCCACGGGCCGCCCCCGGCGGTGCCGGTGAACGTGTAACTGCCGGTGCCGCCGTCGGCGGCGACGGCCCCCCGGTACCCGCCGTCGGCCAGCGGCGTACCGGTCACCACGGCCGGCTCCGCCACGGTCAGCGTCAGCCGGGACCCGGCGCCGAGGGCCGGACCGCCGTATCCGGCGACCTCCAGCAGCCCCTGCCGGCCGGGAACGATGGTCACCGAGCCCCACAGCTCGCGCTCCCGGGCCCCGGCGGGCGACTGGACGAGGACGGTCAGAACGAGAGCTGCGCAGCAGCCCAGCGAAGCGAGGGGGCGTCTCATGGTGGCGCGATCTCCCTGAACGAACGGGTGTCGACCCCCCACGCCGATTGTCGGGTCGCAGAGGACAACATGCCGCGCCGGTGCACCCATGGGAGTGACAGCAACGGCAGCCGGCCTTCAGGGGCGCGGGGAACTGCGCGACCAGCCACTACGAAACCCGCAGACGACCGACCCCCTCAACCCGCATCCCGCTTGTCGTCGTCCACGATCTCCGCATCCACCACGTCGTCGTCGGCTTTCCCGCCGGAGGCACCCGCACCCTCACCCTGCCCGCCGGACGCCCCCTGCCCGCCGGAGGCGCCCCGCCCCCGTTCGTACATCGCCGTACCGATCTTCTGCGCCGCCTGAGCCGCCTTCTCCACCGCGGAGCGGATCGCGCCCGTGTCCTCCCCCTTCAGCGTCTCCTTCAGCTCGGCCAGCGCCTCCTCCGTCTCCCGCCGGACGTCCGCCGGGATGCTCTCCGGGTTGTCCCGGATCAGCTGCTCCGTCCGGTAGACGAGCTGCTCCCCCTGGTTGCGGGTCTCCGCCGCCTCCCGCCGGCTCCGGTCCTCCTCCGCGTGCTGTTCGGCCTCCCGCACCATGCGGTCGATGTCGTCCCTCGGCAGCGCGGAGCCCCCGGTGACGGTCATCTTCTGCTCCCGGCCCGTCCCGAGGTCCTTCGCGAAGACGTGCATGATCCCGTTGGCGTCGATGTCGAACGCCACCTCGATCTGCGGGATGCCCCGCGGCGCGGGCGGCAGACCGGTCAGCTCGAACATGCCGAGCTTCTTGTTGTACGCCGCGATCTCCCGCTCCCCCTGGTAGACCTGGATCGTCACCGACGGCTGGTTGTCCTCCGCGGTCGTGAAGATCTCCGCCCGCCGCGTGGGGATCGTCGTGTTGCGCTCGATGAGCCGGGTCATGATGCCGCCCTTGGTCTCGATGCCGAGCGACAACGGGGTGACGTCGAGCAGCAGGACGTCCTTGACCTCCCCCTTGAGCACCCCGGCCTGCAGCGACGCCCCCACCGCCACGACCTCGTCGGGGTTGACGCCCTTGTGCGGGTCCTTGCCCGTCAGCTCCTTCACCAGCTCCGTCACGGCCGGCATCCGCGTGGACCCGCCGACCAGCACCACATGGTCGATGCCCTCGACGGAGATCCCCGCGTCCCGCACCGCGTTCTGGAACGGCCCCTTGCAGCGCTGCAGCAGATCCGCCGTCAGCTGCTCGAACTGCGCCCGCGTCAGCTTCTCCTCCAGGTGCAGCGGCCCCTGCGCGGAGGCGGTGACGTAGGGCAGGTTGACCGTCGTCTCCGTCGACGAGGACAGCTCGATCTTCGCCTTCTCCGCGGCCTCCCGCAGCCGCTGCACGGCCATCTTGTCCTTCGACAGGTCGACGCCGTAGTGGTTCTTGAAGCCGGTGACGAGGTGGTCGACGACCCGCTGGTCCCAGTCGTCGCCCCCGAGACGCGTGTCGCCGTTGGTCGCCTTGACCTCGATGACACCGTCCCCCATCTCCAGCAGCGACACGTCGAACGTGCCGCCGCCGAGGTCGAAGACGAGCACCGTCTGGTCGTTGCCCTTGTCCAGCCCGTACGCCAGCGCCGCCGCCGTCGGCTCGTTGACGATCCGCAGGACGTTCAGCCCGGCGATCTCCCCGGCCTCCTTCGTGGCCTGCCGCTGGGCGTCGTCGAAGTACGCCGGCACGGTGATCACGGCGTCGGTGACGTCCTCCCCCAGGTACGCCTCCGCGTCCCGCTTGAGTTTCTGCAGCACCCGCGCGGAGACCTCCTGCGCGGTGTACCGCTTGCCGTCGATGCCGCCGCTCTCCGGGAAGCGCCAGGTGTGGTCGCCCACATGCCGTTTCACGGACCGGACCGTGCGCTCCACGTTCGTCACGGCCTGCCGTTTCGCGACCTCCCCGACGAGCACCTCGCCGTTCTTGGCGAAGGCGACGACGGACGGGGTGGTGCGGGCGCCCTCCGTGTTGGTGATGACGGTGGGCTCGCCGCCCTCCAGGACCGCGACCACCGAGTTCGTCGTGCCGAGATCGATTCCGACCGAACGCGCCATCGGGCTCTCCCTTCTCGGGTGCCGTATGCCGGGGCTGCGGTCGTACCTCTCTTCCTGCATAAATCTCCGGCCGACCGCCGTCAAGGAAGATTTTCGGCGCCCCGCCGAACACAACCGCGCTTCCCCGCGTACTCCTGTGCGTCCGACCGGACGACGACAGGAGGCATGGTGCGACTCTCGCGGACCGCGACGGGAACCCTCTTCGTGGGCGGAGCCCTCGGCCTGACCCTCGTTGCGCTCGCCTATCCCGCCATGCTCGGCATGAACACGGTGGCCGGCGACACCTCACGGGTGATCGCCAACACCCAGTGGGGACCGCTCACCGAGGCGGACCGCGACTTCGTGGTGAAGGTGCGCGCGGCCGGCCTGTGGGAGTACCCCGTGGGCCAGATGGCCCTGAAGAAGAGCACCGACAAAGCGGTCCTCACCGCCGGGCGGCACCTGATCGACGGGCACGCGGCCCTGGACACCACCTGCCGCAGGGTCGCGCCGATGCTGAACATCACGCTGCCCAACCTGCCCAGCCCCCAGCAGCAGGGCTTCGTCGCCACCCTCAACGCGGACAGCGGCAGGCAGTTCGACTCCGACTTCGCCAACATCCTGCGCATCACGCACGGCTCGATCTTCAACACGATCGCGAAGATCCGCTCCACGACGAAGAACACCCTGGTGCGCGCGCTGGCCGACCAGGCCAACGACACCGTGCTCGACCACATGACGGTCATGGAGAAGACCGGCCTGGTCAACTTCGACCAGGCCCTCTTCCAGCAGACCTCCCCGCCGAAGCTGCCCTCCAGCGACGTCACCCCGCCGCCCCCGCCCGCCGGCCAGCCCCAGGTGGTCCTCACCCCGCCGCCGAACGCGACGTCCGTCCCGGTCCCCCTGCCCGGCGACCCGTCCCCGACGGTCCGCTAGACCTGTCGTTCGGCCCTAACCCAGCCAGACCGTGGTGTCCGGACCGATCCGGCCGTCCTCCAGCGGCGTGCTGGCGAGCAGGACCTCGCCGTGCGGCAGCGGCACCGCACGCTCCGACAAGTTGGCGACGCACCGCCAGCCCTCCGACCGGGCGAAGGCGAGCACCCCGGCCGGGACGTCCTCGGCCCACCGCAGCTCCTCGTCCTGCGCCAGCTTGCGGCGCAGCTTCAGCGCGGCCCGGTACAGCTCCAGCGTCGAGCCGTCCACGCCGTCCTGCGCCTGCACGGCGTACGACGCGAAGGACGGCGGCTGCGGCAGCCAGGCGCCACCCGCCCCGAAGCCGTACGACGGACCGCTCACCGTCCACGGCAGCGGCACCCGGCAGCCGTCGCGGCCCTTGCGGGCATGGCCCGTCTGCTCCCAGATCGGGTCCTGGAGCACCTCGGCCGGCAGCTCGGCGACCTCGGGCAGCCCCAGCTCCTCGCCCTGGTAGAGGTACGCCGAGCCGGGCAGCGCCAGCATCAGCAGCGTCGCCGCGCGGGCCCGGCGCAGACCGGCCGCCGGGTCGATCCGGGGCGCGCGGCCGCCGGACAGCAGCCAGGCGTTGTCGTCGGCGCCCGGCGGCAGCATCAGCCGGGACGCGTGCCGCACGACGTCGTGGTTGGACAGCACCCAGGTCGCCGAAGCGCCGACGGCGCGCGCGCCCGCCAGCGAGGTGGTGATGACCTCGCGCAGCGCGTCCGCGTCCCACGGGGCCTGGAGGTACTCGAAGTTGAACGCCTGCCCCAGCTCGTCCGGCCGGGCGTACAGCGCGCGGCGCTCTCCCGGCACCCACGCCTCGGCGATGGCCGCGCGGGGCGGGGAGTAGGCGTCGAGCAGGCGGCGCCAGTCCCGGTAGATCTCGTGCACCTCGTCGCGGTCGTAGAAGGGATGACTGCCCGCGGGCAGCACCGCCAGGGCCGCCTCGTCGCTCAGTTCGGGCGCGCCGAGGTCGCGCAGCGGCTCGCTGAGGTCCTTGGCCAGGGCGTGCGCGACGTCCACGCGGAAGCCGTCGACGCCGCGGTCGGCCCAGAAGCGCAGGGTGGTGCGCAGGTCGGCTCGGACCTCGTCGTCGGCCCAGTTCAGGTCGGGCTGCTCGCGGGCGAACAGGTGCAGGTACCACTGCCCGTCCGGCACCCGCTCCCAGGCGCTGCCGCCGAACACCGACTGCCAGTCGGAGGGCGGCAGTTCGCCGTGGACGCCGCGGCCGTCGCGGAAGACGTACCGCTCGCGGGCGCGCGAGCCGGGCCCGGCGCGCAGGGCCTCCTGGAACCAGGCGTGCCGGTGCGAGGTGTGGTTGGGGACGATGTCGACGACGACCTTCAGGCCGAGCCGGTGCGCCTCGGCGACGAGCGCGCCGAAGTCGTCCAGGGTGCCCAGGCGCGGGTCGACGGCGCGGTGGTCGGCGACGTCGTAGCCGCCGTCGGCGAGCTCGGAGGGGTAGAACGGGCTCAGCCACAGCGCGTCGGCGCCGAGCGCGGCGAGGTGGGTCAGACGGCCGGTGATCCCGCGCAGGTCGCCGAGCCCGTCGCCGTCGGCGTCGGCGAAGCTGCGGGGGTAGACCTGGTAGACGACGGCCTGCCGCCACCAGTCGGGGTCGCGGGAGGAGAGATCGGGCACGCGGTCTCCTTTCGCCGGTGCGGGCACGACAGTGAGATGACTGTCCACTTCCCCCGGAAAGGGAACGTGCCCGTGCGCGCGCGGGTCAGGGCCCGTCGGCGGTGCACTGCGCGAGCAGGGTCTGTACGTCCGCGTCGACCACCCGGTAGCGGACCACCCGGCCCTGCTTCTCGCCCGCCACCGTGCCGGCCGCCCGCAGCAGCCGCAGGGCCTGCGACACGGCCGGGTCGTTCATGCCGGTCGCGATCGCCAGGTCGGACACCGCGAGCGGGCCGGTGCGGTGCAGGGCGAGCAGAAGGGCGAGCCGGTTGGGGTCGGCGAGCAGGGAGAAGCGGTCGGCCCAGGCACGCACGTGGGCGGCGTCGCCGATGGCGGCGATGGCGTCACAGACGCGGTGGCCGTCGATGGTGCGGCGATCGGCGCGGTCGGGGGGCACGAGGTGCATGCGTGCATTGTGACCCGCGCCGTTGTGATCTTCGATACCTGCTCACCTGTGCAGCTATGCAGAAGACCCTCGGCCCCCCTACCGTGGGCGGGCCGTGGTGTTCGGGAAGCCGGTGGGAAACCGGCGCGGCCCTCGCCACTGTGATGCGGGGAGTTCTCGTCCCGTCCGGCTCACGCCGGGCCACTGGTCCTACGACCGGGAAGGCAGGGACGGCGGACGCACCACCCCTCCCCCAAGGGAGGTACCCCCAAGCCAGGAGACCGGCCACGGCAGCTCACGAAGTGATCCACGAGGTGCTGGAGCGTGACCGGATGACCTTGCCCGACCCTGCCCCGACGACCGCGAAGACCGGCTTCAAGTGGCGGCGGGAGGACACCGTCAAGACCGCCGGGCTGATGGCCGTCATCGCCGCCCTGCACGTCGTCGCCTTCGGAATCCTCTTCCTCCTCGTCGTACCCGGCCACTACGAGGTCGGTACGAAGGCCTTCGGCATCGGCCTCGGCGTCACCGCCTACACCCTGGGCGTACGGCACGCCTTCGACGCCGACCACATCGCCGCCATCGACAACACCACCCGCAAGCTGATGGCCGACGGCAAACGCCCGGTGTCCGTGGGCTTCTGGTTCGCGCTCGGCCACTCCAGCGTGGTCGTCCTGCTCGCCCTGCTGATCGCGGGCGGCACCTCCCTCGCCGGGAAGGTGATGAACGAGGGCTCGGCCACCCACCAGGTGCTCGGCTTCCTCGGCACGACGATCTCCGGCACGTTCCTGTACCTCATCGCCGCGCTCAACCTGGTCGCCCTCGTGGGCATCCTGAAGGTGTTCCGGGAGATGCGCGCGGGGACGTACGACGAACAGGAACTCGAGGCGCACCTGGACGCGCGGGGGTTCATGAACCGCATCCTGGGCCGCCTCACCAAGTCGGTCTCCCGCCCCGGCCAGATGTACCCGCTCGGCTTCCTCTTCGGCCTCGGCTTCGACACGGCCACCGAGGTCACGCTGATGGTGATGGCGGGCTCCGGCGCGGCCGCCGGGCTGCCCTGGTACGCGGTGCTGTGCCTGCCCCTGCTGTTCGCCGCCGGGATGAGCCTGTTCGACACCCTCGACGGCACGTTCATGAACTTCGCCTACCAGTGGGCGTTCTCCAACCCGGTCCGCAAGGTGTTCTACAACCTCGCCATCACCGGCCTGTCCATCGCCGTCGCCTTCGTGATCGGCACCATCGAGCTGGTCGGCGTGCTGCACGACAAGTTCGGCCTGCACGACGGCGTCACCGGCTGGATCGCCGGGATCGACCTCGACAGCGTCGGCTACCTCATCGTCGGTCTGTTCGTCCTGGTGTGGGCGGCGGCGCTCACGTACTGGAGGCTGGCCAAAGTGGAGGAACGCTGGTCGCCCACCGCGGCGGACTAGCGTGCGACGGTCTCCAGGTACAGCTTGACGTAGCGGTCGACGTCGACCTCCAACGCCACGTCCACCAAGGGATGTTCGCGGGCGCCCTCGTGGATCTCGGACTCGCCGGGCCGCGGACGCCGGTCGACGACCGTCTGACCGCGGCCCGGGCCCGGGGCCAGCGACACCTCCACCGGCAGCAGCCGCGTCGTGATCCCGGCCGGGTCGGCGACCGCGCACACCGCGCCCGCGTCCCCGAGACCGCCCGCCTCCTCGCCCTCGGGCTCGCCGCCCTGCGTGGTCGGCCGGTGGGCCAGCAGCTCACCGGCCAGCCGGGTCCCGGGGTCACTGCTCGCCCGCATCCGGTGCACATCGCCGCCCGGCACCACGACCCGCATGAACACGTCCAGGCCGTACATGGTGATCGGCACCCCCGCGGTCAGCAGGATCGCCGCGGCCTCCGGGTCGTGCCAGACGTTGAACTCCGCGACCGGCGTGGCGTTGCCGGTGGCGACCGCGCCGCCCATGAAGACGATCCGCTCGATGTTGCGGGTGACCTCCGGATGGGTGCGCAGCAGCAGCGCGATGTTCGTCAGCGGCGCCGTCGGGATCAGGGTCACCGGCCGCTCACTGGCGAGGATCTCCCGGCGCAGCAGCGTCACCGCGTCGACGTCGGCGGGCCGGCGGCCGGGCGCGGGCAGCCCCAGGTCGCCCATGCCGTCGTGGCCGTGCACATGCCGGGCCGACCGCACCGGCTCGATCAACGGCCGCTCGGCGCCCCGCCCCACCGGGATCTGCGGCGCCCCCGCCTGCTCCAGCACGGTCAGCGTGTTGCGCACGACCCCGTCCACGTCCGTGTTCCCGGCGACACACGTCACCGCGCGCAGGTCCAGACCGGGATGGCGTACGGCGAACAGCAGGGCGAGGGCGTCGTCGACACCGGTATCGCAGTCGATGATCACGGGAATGGGATGACTGGCCACCAGGAGCTCCTTCCGTCGTCCCCCGACGATAAGCGCCCCGGCCGCTCAGCCCCACAGATCCTTAGCGCGCGCCGCGACCACCCCGGCCACCCGCCGCACCAGCTCCGCAACGGGCACCTGCCCCGCCCGCCGCCCGTCCCGCAGCCGCAGCGACACCTCCCCGGCCGCGTCCTCCCGGGCACCGATCACCGCCTGGTACGGCACCAGCCGCGCCTGCCGGATCCGCGCCCCCAGAGTCCCCTGCGCCTCGACCTCGGCCCGCACCCCGGCAGCCCGCGCCCGCTCCACCACCTCCCAGGCCCGCTCCTCCTGCTCCGCCGACACCGGCAGCACGACCAGCTGCACGGGCGCCAGCCAGGCGGGAAAGGCGCCGCCGTGCTGTTCGAGCAGGTGCGCGACCACCCGCTCGACACTGCCGATGACACTGCGGTGCACCATCACCGGCCGGTGCCGGCCCCCATCCGCGCCGACGTACGACAGGCCGAACCGCTCCGGCTGATGGAGGTCGATCTGCACGGTCGACAGGGTCGACTCCCGCCCCGCCGCGTCGGCCACCTGCACATCGATCTTCGGCCCGTAGAACGCGGCCTCCCCGGCGGCCTCCTCGTACACGACGCCCTCCAGCGCCTCCCGCAGCATGCCGGTCGCCCGCCGCCACAACTCCGGGTCGGCGACGTACTTGCCGCCCTCCCCCGGCAGCGACAGCCGGTACCGGGCGGCCCGGATGCCGAGGTCGGCGTGGGCGCGGGCGATCAGCTCCAGGGCGGCGCGGGCCTCGCCGACGGCCTGACCGAGGGTGCAGAAGACGTGCGCGTCGTTCAGCTGAATGGCCCGCACCCGGGTGAGACCCCCCAGCACCCCGGACAGCTCCGACCGGTACATGCCGCCCAACTCCGCCACCCGGTACGGAAGTTCCCGATAGCTCCGGGACCGCGACCGGAAGATGAGCGCATGATGCGGACACAGACTGGGCCGCAGCACGACCTCCTCCGCCCCCAGCCGCATCGGCGGGAACATGTCGTCCCGGTACAGCTCCCAGTGCCCGGAGATCTCGTACAGCTCCCGTTTGCCGAGCACGGGCGAGTACACGTGCCGGTAGCCGGCGGCGCGCTCCATGTCCCGGACGTAACTCTCCAGGGCGTGCCGCACGACGGCCCCGTCGGGCAGCCAGTACGGCAGACCCGCCCCGATCAGCGGGTCGGTGCCGAACAGCTCCAGTTCGCGGCCGAGACGGCGGTGATCACGCATGACAGGCTCCTCCTGTGAGGGGACGAGCACGCCGAAAGCCCCGGGGCACCCGCCCCGGGGCTTTCGCGACATTCGGTCAGCTGTCAGCGCGCCGGGACACTCTCCGGCGTCGTCGTGGACAGGACCCGTACGCGCTGCATACGACGACCGTACCGACGCGCACCCGCCCCCGCGAGCGCATTTGTCGCCCGGACGGTCCTGTGCGCTGGTCGCCCGGCGATCACGGTGCTGACCTGGACCCACGCACCCCGCCCCGCCCAGGAGCCCCGATGCCCCGACCCCCGGCCCCCACCGCCCTCGTCCTGACGCTCGCCGCCGGCACCCTCCTGACCGCCACCGCCTGCTCGGGCCGCTACCTCGACATGGAGGAGGCTCCCACCGGCACCCCCACCACCACGTCCCACCCCGCCCGCACGGCACCCGCCTCCCCCACCGCCACACCCGCGCTCACCGCCGCGCAGGCCCAGTCGGTCCTGGTCACCGACACCGACCTCGGCCCGGAGTGGACCCCCACGCGAGGCGCCGCGACCTGGCGGGACAGCATGCTCAAGACAACGGGCGCACCGGGCGACTGCGCCCGCTTCCTCGACGCCCTGTACTCCGACACGCTCCTCGGCTCCCCGCCCCGCGCGGTCGTCGGCCTCGACAACACCGACACCGGCGCCCAACTGCGCTACCAGGTCTCGGCCCAGCCCCCCGCCGCCGTGGACCGGACCCTGGCCTGGCTCGCGAAGGTGCCGCAGACGTGCGCACACTTCACCGCGACGACAGGGCGGGGCGTGGCCCAGGACGTCCAGATCTCCGCGACCGCGCTGCCCCCGGTCGGCGACGCGAGGCAGGGCCTGCACGTCACGGTGACGGCCCCACCGGCCGACGGCGCGGAGGAACCGACGGTCCTCACCCTCGACGTGGCGGCGGTCCGCCAGGGCCCGGACGCCTTCACCCTCACCAACGGCGGCCTCTCCGACACCCCCTCGGAAGCGACCCAGGTAGCGGTCCAACTAGGCGCGCTACGCCTCGCAGACATCCGCAAACAGGGCCGAGCCCAGGTCTAGCCGGGCCACGGACCGACGACTGCGGCCAAGCCGGATGACGACCGGCACCCGCGCGCGGCGGGAAGGGGCCGGGGTGGGGGGTGTCCGCCCGCAGCGTCCGGCACCGGCGGAGGGCGCCGTCGTCGGAAACGGGCGGCCGGACCGAGGACGGACACCCCCCACCCCGGCCCCGACCCACAACGCACCGCAGGCGCGACACCAGCCACCCACCGGACAGCAACGGGCCGCCGCAGGCATCAAAGGGGCGCGGGGCTGTGTCGATATGCGGCTCCGCCGCGTGAGCGCGACCAGCCACAACGAACCCGCAGACAAACGACGACCCAGCGCCGCAGGCACCCGCACTTGCCCCCTCCTTCCGCCACCCCCTACCTTGAACGGCGTGCAAGCCCGCCCCTCCGCACGCCACGACCACCCCGCCCCGCTCCCCCACACCCGCCCGCGCCCGCCCGGCAGGACCCCCGTCGCCCGGGGCGTCGCCGCGGCCGTCGTCGCCGTCGCCGCCCTGATCACGGCGGCCAACGCCTGCCCGGCGAAGGCGGCACCCCACCCCACCACCGCGGTCCAGCCCCGGTGGCCGGGCCACCCATAGGAACCCGGCGCACAAACCCCGCACGGAAAACCCCGGCGAAGAAACCCCCGCGCCCGCCGGACTCAATGAGGCAGCTCCCTCCTCAACGCCCGGTCCAACGCCTCCGCCAGCTCCTGATCGCTCGGCGCCTGCGCGCCGACACCCCGGGGCCCCACGTCGTACAGCGGACCCAGCGTGGTGATCAGCGTCCGGGACACCGCCCCGTACAGGGGAGTGCGCGGCCGCTGCACGGCCTCCCGCAGGGCCGGCAGCAGGATCTGCCGGTGGTAGCTGAGGCCGCCGAGCCGGTCCGGTGGCGTGCGGCCGGGGCTCTCGCCGGTCGGGGAGACCGACGGCGTCTCCGCGTACACGGGCGCGTGCGTGCACCGGGCGGCGTCCTCGTACGCGGACGTCCGCGTCGCCGCGAACCCGGCCCGCAGCAGGCAGCGCTCGCTGTCGGGCCCGGTGAGGAAGCGGATCAGGTCGTACGCGCGGGCCGCCCGCTCGCCCGTCGTCGTCGACGTGACGGCGAGGTCCTGCCCGCCCAGCACCGCCTTGCCCGGCAGCCGCGTCACCCCCAGGTTGTCCTTGAAGGTGCCGTACAGCGTCGGATACACGTACGGCCAGTGCCGCAGGAACGTCGTGCGCCCCCGCGCGAAGTCGTCGAGCGAGCGCGCCTCGTCGGACTCGTAGGCGTCCCGCAGCGTGTACGCGGTCCCGGTGCGCCGGCGCAGTTCGCCGATGCCGGCCGCGAGTTGCTCCTCGTCGCCGCGGTAGCGCCCCGACCCGTCGGTGAGCCGGGCGCCGTCGCCCCACGCCGACGCGAACGCCTCGACCGCGTTGACGGTCCGCCCCTCGTAGCCGTCGAGCTGCGTGGTCCACCCGGCCTCGTACCCCGCCGGCCGGGTGCGGTTGAGCGCCTCGATCAGCTCCCGCAGTTCGTCCCAGCTGACGCTGGTGCCCAGGTCGCTGCGCCCGCTGACCGCCGCCAGATGGTCGCGCCGGTAGTACAGCAGCCCGACGTCGCTGTTGAACGGCACGGCGTAGCGCTCTCCGTCCCAGCGGGAGGTGGCGTCCACGGACGGCACGAGGTCCGGCGTGTGCTCCACCGCGCTGTCCGGCAGCGGCTGGATCAGCCGGGCGGCGGCGAACTCCGGGACCCAGGTCACGTCCAGGTTGACGACGTCGTACGACGCGCTGCCCGACTGCAGAGCGCCGAGCAGCTGGCTGCGCTGTGCGTCGGCGGAGCCGGGCAGTTCCACCAGCCGGGCCCGGTAGCCGTCGGCGGGCTGGGTGCGGTTCCACGCGTCGATCAGCTGCTGCCGGATGCCGCCCTTGCCGGTGACGTCGCGCCCGCTGGCGACGACGATCCAGCGGGACGACGACGAGGCGCCGGGCGTCGCGTCGTCACCGTCGCCGCCGGTGCCGGTGCATGCCGCGACGGCGAGCAGCGTCAGGGCGGCGGCGATCCGTCGGAGCCTGATTCCTCCCCCGCCCCGGAGCCTCATTCCTCGCCCGCCCCGGAGCCACATTCCTACCCCGTCCCGGAGCCACATTCCTACCCCGTCCCGGAGCCTCATTCCTCCCCCGTCCCGGTCCGCGCGACCTCGTCGTGCAGCGCCGCCCCCAGGTCGTCCCCGGGATCCAGGCAGCGCCCCGAACTCGCCGCGGAGATCCGCGCGTCGGGCCGGCCGCCGTCGCAGCCGCCGTTGGCCAGCGACACCATGACGACCGGTACGCGCGCCGTACGCGCCCGCTGGAGGACGGCGTCGAGGTTGCGTCCGGTCAGCCGGTTGTCGTCCTCGTCGTCGGTGAGGTAGACGATCAGCTGCGGCCGCTGGTCGTCGGTGCCGCGTCCCCGCATGAACGCGAGGGCGTCCAGCAGCGCCGCGTGCGGGTCGGCCTCGGCGTCGCGCACCCGCGCGCCACCGCGCGGGTCGAGCGCGCGCACCCCGTCGGCGCGCCGGTGGGTGCCGAAGGGCAGCAGCTCGGTGTGGGTGGGGGCCGAGAGACCGGACACCGCCCACACCCCGTACTCGTCCCGGTCACCGAGGCCGCCCAGGGACTGCTTGAGCAGGCCGGGCCCGCCGCTGGGCCCCTCCCACAGCCCGGCCATGGAGCCGGAGCTGTCGAGCAGGAACAGCACCTGTCCGGGGCCGCCCGCGCTGCGGTAGCGCTCCAGCGCCGCGTTCATCGCGGTCGGCTCGGCGGCCTCGCGCGGGGCGCCGGGGTCGGTCCGCATGCCGGGCGCGGCCTTGCCCGGGCCGAGCAGGCGGTGCGGGGCGGTGGCGGAGCGGAAGCCGTAGTCGCCGAGGATCTTGCGGCCGCCGTCGCCGCCGAGCCAGGCGTCGAAGCGCTGCACGGCCTCGTCACGGGCCTTCGCGTCCCGGTCGCCGTCCTCCCAGCGCACCCGCGCGAACGTCGGCTGCAGCGCGGGCACGTCGTCGGGGTACTGCGCGACGCGCTGGGCGCGCACCACCTCCGAGGCGCAGCCGACGCCGCTCTTGAGCAGGAACTCCGGGGCGAGTACGGCGCTGCGCCGGTCCTGGGCCGGGTCGTAGGGCAGCGAGCACAGCAGCTCGCCGGCGGTCCGCGCGGGAGGCCCGCTCTGCCGTACGGTCCGTTCGACGGCCCGGGTGTCGCCGTTGCGGGCGTACAGGCCCATCGTGGCGAAGAGCGCGGTGTCGGTGAACTCCGGGTCGGGGCGCAGCACTTGAGCCCGGCCGCCACCCGCCTCGAACCGGGCGACCAGCTCGGCCAGCCCGCCACCGGCCCCTGATGCCTTCTCCTCCGCGGAGCCGCCCGGCACCGCAAGCACCACCGGTGAGTACGCCAACGGCTCCCCGAGCCGCTCCACATGGGCGAAGACCCGCCCCTCCTGCCCCGCGGTCACCCGGGTGACGTCGGCGGGGGAGGCCGGGATCCACACGTCCGGCTGCGGGCCGACGTCCCGCTGCGGATCGTCGTCGTCGCGCGGCTGCTGCCAGGCGTCCGTGCGGTCCCGCAGCGCGGCGACGGCGTCGGCGGCGCCCGCGCTGTCGACGGTGATGCCGGTGCGGCGGCAGCCGCCTTCGGCGCCGGACGCGAGGTAGGCGTCCGCGGCCGCGGACACCGCCGGCTCCAGGTCGGGATCGGTCAGCACCCGCAGCTCCAGCGGCGGCGCGCAGGGAGCGCCGTCGCCGGTCAGTACGGCGACGGCGTAGCCCCCGGCGGCCGTGGCGGCGAGGGCGAGCAGCAGGATCAGGCAGAGACGCAGCCGGCGCCGCAGCCGGACCACCGTCGCGCGCCCGAGGACCGCGACCGCCCGTAACGCGCCGCGCCGCCGCCCGGGCCGGGCAGGGGGCTCGGGCGGGTGCGCGGGCGGCGGCCCGGCGGGGGGCCCGGTCCCGGGTTCCGGCTCGGGCCGGCCGGCCTGCTCGCGTCCGGCCGCCCGCAGCAGGACGTCCTGACCGGGCTCCCACGCCGCCTGCGGGTCCTGGTGGTCGCCGGCCCCGGTGGGGACCCGCGCCTTGCCCATCCGCTCCTTCAGCGCGGCGTACAGCTCGGACAGCCACAGCCCGCCGCCGGCGGCGTTCCCGGTCCCGCTCTTCTCGAGGGTGTGGACCAGGTGCCGGGTGAAGGGGGTGGCCCGGTTGCCGCCGCCGGGGTGGATGAGCCGGTTGGCCTGCACGCTCATCAGCAGCAGGATCTTCTGCCGGTCATGCGGCTCGAAGCGGTGCCAGACACCGGCGGCGTTGCCGGCGTAGCAGCAGTCGAGGATCACCACGATCCGCTCGGCGCTGCTGGACGCCAGCACGGCGAGCACCTCGGTCAGCGGGACGGCGCCGGGGAACACGTCGTGCCGGCCCCGCGCCACGCGCGCGTTGCGCATCTGCAGGAACAGCTCGTCGCCGGCGGCGGTGACGATGCCGTGCCCGGCGAAGTAGAGCAGCAGCAGCCCCCGCGCGTCCCGCGCGACCCGGTGCAGGGCGGCCGCGAACTCGTCGTGCGCCGGCGACACGCACGGCACGACCTCGCCCTCACGGAACAGCCCGCCGCGGTAGAGGGCCTCGGTGAGGGCGGTGCGGTTGTAGCGGACGGCGGGCAGCTGTCCGGGCACGCCGTCCGGGGCGTCGGCCCGGGTGTGGTCGTACTCGGACACGCCGACGACGAGCGCCCGGTTGGCCTTCCCCCGCGGGTCGAAGCTCACCGGCCTAGTCCTCGTCGGAGTCCAGTGGCTCGACCCGTGCCCTCGGCGGTTCGCCGTTCTCGACGCGCCGGCGGTTGGCCTGCCAGGCCCTCACCGCGCGTGCGGTGTACTCGGCCAGCGTCGCGACCGTGGTGACGTCCCCGGCGATGCGGAGCGCGATCTCCCACACGGAGCCCATGTGCTCCTCGGACGCGTCCGTGCCGGGCCGCACCTCGATCCGCAGCGTTCCCCTGCGCACCAGGTCCTGGATCGGCTGTTCCTGTTCCAGCCACGCCTGGAGCGCTCCCACGTCCGTTCTGCTCGCGCCGGCGTCCAAACTGACCCGCACGCCCGCCCCGGCCACTGCGTCCCCCTCAGCCATGTCCCTCATCATGACACCGGGTCAGGTGGTGAAGGGAGACCCCGGACGGACCTCGCGCACCCGGCGTACGCGACCGCTCACACCCGGGTCGGCGACTGCGGCCGGCCGTCCAACTGCCGCAGCTGGCCCAGCACATGATCCAGGGCGCCCTCCCGCCGTCCCGGCACCCGGCCGCGCACCTCGGCGAGCGCGGCACCCAGGTCGCGCACCCGGTCCGCGTCCCGGATCGACGTCCACTGGTGGTGCGCCCGGTCCACCGCGGCCTCCACCGCGGGCGCGTCGGGCGCCTGCCCGGCGGCCAGCCGCGCCGAGGCGACCGCGAGCCAGGTGCGGCAGCTGCGCACCGGGTCCCCGGCGAACATCGCGAGGTCGGCGCGGACCTCCGTCCAGTGCAACGCCTCGTCCGAGCCGGGGCCGTGGGCGCGCCGGGCGGCCTGTTCCCACTGCGCGGCGAGCGTGTCGGCGTCGGCGTGCCGGCCCTCGCGCACGGCGGTGCTGAGCGCCACGTGCGGGTCGGTGGGGGCCGGTCCGGGCGCGCTCAGCAGCAGGTCGGGCAGCGGGCGGCCCGCGGCGACGCGGGCCAGCGCCTGCTCGTGCAACTGCGGCAGCGGTGGCCGCCGCCCGCTGCGCAGGATCGTCGCGACGGCCTTCATGTACGCCGGTGCCGCCACGCTGCGCCGGCCCGGCGGCGGTGCGATGCGACCGTAAACGGCGGTGCCGCGGCCGGAGTCGAGCGCCGAGGTGCGCAGCCATTGCCAGCACTCGGCGTCGGCGTGCAGGTCGACCACGAGGGTGGTGCTGCCCCCGGCCCGAAGCCGCAGTTCCTCCCGGAACCAGTGCCAGGGGAAGGCGGTGTAGCGCACGCTGGCGGCGGTGGTGCGGGCCAGCGCCAGATGGGGCAGCCGCTGCCGCCGGTCCAGCTGGAGCTGCCCGGCGACGAACACGGTCAGCGGCCCCGGCGCGGCGGCGGCGGCCCGCAGCCGGGTCAGCACGGCCTGCGGCTGGAGCGGGTCGGCGAGTTCGACGACGTTCGCGGTGTCCGTCCCGGCGAGCACGGCCGGCGGCACGGCGGCCAGGACGGGGAGCACGGAGGCCGCGTCCACCAGACATCCCCGCCCCACCGGCGAGGCCGCGAGCAGCAGCACGGTTCCGGCCATGGGCCACTCCCCCCTGACGACTGTCCTGGATCACGTACGGCAGCACCGTAACGGCTGCGGGTGCAAAGGGGGACCGCGGGACGGCAGCCGCAGCCGGCCCGGCGCTGGCGAACGGGCGCGGCGGCGGGGCGCCCCGTCGGCCGATACGGGGTGGATGCCCGGATTCAGCACGCGGTTTCCGCAACGCGGGTTCGGCACCCGACCGGGTGCCGGTCAATGCCCCGGTGGGCGGCGAAGACCGTCCGGGTGCCGGTCAATGCCCCGGTGCACGGCGCGCAAACCGTCCTGTAACCGTCCGTACCCGTCCGGGTGCCCGTCAGCGTCGGCGGTGGACGGCGAAGACCGTCGTGTCGTCGGCGAGGCGGCCCTCGCAGTGGTGCAGGGTCGCGTCGCGGACGTGGGCGACCAGGCGGTCCGGGTCGGCGGTGCGGGGGTCGGCCCGGACGGCGCGGGCGAGGTCCTCGGCCAGCGGGTAGAAACAGCCGGTGGCGTCCCGGGCCTCGGTCACCCCGTCGGTGACCAGCAGCAGCGTCTCGTCGGGCGCCAGCGGCACCCGGCGCGCCCGGGGCGGGGCGCCGGTCAGGTCGCCGAGGCCGAGCGGGAGCCCGTCGCCCTCCGGCAGCGGCCGTACCCCCGCGGGACCCACCGCGAGCGGCGGCTCGTGGCCGAACAGGACCAGGTCGACGGCGTCGGGCGCGTCGGGCGGGAAGTCCAGCAGGACGGCCGTGGCGAAGCGGTCGCCCTCCCGTCTGCCGATGGCGGCGGCGTGCCCGCGGTGACGCACCATGCGGGTCTCCAGCCGCCGGGCGACCGTCAGCAGGTCCGGCTCGTGGTACCCGGCCTCCCGGAACGTGCCCAGCAGCGCGGCCGCCGCCTCCACCGCGCCGAGCCCCTTGCCCTGCACGTCACCGAGCAGGACGCGGGTGCCGTGCGGGCCGGGCTGGATGTCGTAGAAGTCGCCGCCCATCCGGGCGTCGGTGTCCGCGGCCAGATAGACGGCGGCGTGGTCGAGGCCGCCCCAGCCCGGAGGCAGCGGACGCAGCACGGTACGGCGGGTGGTGTCGGCGATTCTCATCATGTGCAGCATCCGCCGCTCGTCGCGCACCCGGACCGCGCAGGCCAGCGTGGCGAGCACCCCGCCGACGGCGACGAGGACGAAGTCCGCCAGACCGGCCTGGTACCGGTTCGGCCAGGCGCCGTCCACGGCGACGTACGTGATCACCGCGAGCACCGCGAAGGCGGCCGTGCCCCGCACCCCGCAGAGCGCCGCGGCGATGCCGGGCACCAGCACGATCCAGGACACGACGCGGAAGTCGCCGGGCGTGCTGATGTCGACGACGGCGATCGCGGCGAGCAGCAGCAGGGGTGGCACCCAGGCCACACTGCGGCCGCGGAGCTGCAGCAGCTGGTGGCGGTGCACGACGTCCCGGCGGTGCAGCCGGGTACCGTCCCGGCGGTGCACGAGCCGGGTACTGTCCCGGCGGCGCCCGGAGCGGGGGGAGTGGCGGGAGGGGGCGGGTGGCCGTCGGCCTCCGGCGCCGGGCGTCCGCCCGGCGGCGCCGTCCGGGTCGTCGCTGCTCGTGCCGCCGCTCACGGACCCCAGCGAAACACGGGCCCGCGCGGCTCGCATCAGCGTCCCCCGACAGGGGCACACGTCGACTTGCCGGTGGTCCCCGCCGGGTGTGCCCTGGAAGGCGGGGACGAGGAGAGAGAGGAGCGCTCTCATGGCTCATGCGGCACCCGCGCCCGGGAGCGGCCGTACCCGTGGCTCGATCAGCACCCGCCTCGGCGCCCTCGGCGCCCGCCGGGCGCCCAACGGACTGCCCGACGTCTTCAGCGAACGGACGCACACCCTGGCGAGGTACGGCATCCCCGTCGTCCTCGGGCTCGTCTACGGCTACTGGGCCGCGGCCAACCGGCGCGGCGGCGGGCCCATCACGGGCTGGAACCTGCTGTTCGGCTTCGTCACCGCGCTCGTGTTCATCGTGCTGTGCGTCGGCGTCGCCCTCTTCGCCCCCCGGCTGGCGCGCGAACTGCACTCGGGCGTCAAATCGGCCTTCGCCGGCGCCGCCATCGGCTTCCTGTACAGCCAGACCGGCGACAGCATCATGCGGTCCATGGCGCTGGGGCTGATCACCGGGGCGGCCATCTACCTGGTGTTCTTCTACCGCTACTACACGCGTGAGGACGCGGAGGGCAACCGCATCCGGTGAGGCGCCGCGACAGGCGCGCACGTGGGCCCCGGTGTGTTGCACCGGGGCCCACGTTTCCCTCATCCCTCCACTCACCGGAGCGCCGGAACCGGCATGAACCGGGTTCCAGGCGCCCGGAGAGGACTCGGACGAACCGCACGGGCCGCTTCCCTCTCCCCAGAAACAGGAAGCACCCGTCACCACCAGGAAACACCCGTTCGGGTGAGCCTTCCACCGGAGAGCGCGAAGTCCGGCTCCCGCGGGCTGCCCCGGGACACCCGTACGGCGCACGTCCGCTGGCGGCGGCGGCGCGCGGCGCGTTGGCTGGACGCGTGTCGTACCGACGCCTGCGGACCGCTCTGTCGGCCGTCCTCATCGTCCTGTCCTGCCTGCTGGTGCCGCTCGGCGCGCTGGCGGCGTGGGCGGCGTACGGCCTGACCGACACCGGGCGGTACGTCGCGACGATGGCGCCGCTGGCCGGTGACCCCGCCGTGCAGGGGCAGATCGCCGACACCGTCGGCGCGGGCATCCTGCGGCAGGTCGACACCGGGGGGGCGCAGGGTGCGATGGGGCCGTTCGTGCACGACGCGGTGCGGTCGTTCACGCAGACCGAGGCGTTCCGCACCGCTTGGGACACGGCCAACCGGTCCGCCCACGACGCCGTGCTGCGGGCGTTGCGGGAGGACGACGACCGGCCGGTGACCGTCGACCTCGCGCCGGTCACCGCGCAGGTCAAACGGCAGCTCGCCGAGGACCATGTGCCGCTGGCCGCGCGGATCCCCGTGCGGCACACGGAGGTCGCCCTGTTGCCGGCGGAGGATCTGTCGCGGCTGCGGAAGGGTTACGACGTGCTGGAAGTCGCCGGGTTCTGGCTGCCTATCGCGGCCGTCGCTCTCGCCGCCGCCGGGATCGGGCTGGCCGCGTGCCGGCGGCGGGCGCTGACCGCGACGGCCCTCGGCACGGCGATGGGCGGTGCGCTGCTCGGCGCGGCGGTCGCGGTCGTGCGGCGCGTGACGCTGCGGGGACTGCCGACGGAGGTCTCCGCGCAGGCGGCGGGGGCGGTGTACGACGCGCTGACGGAGACGTTGCGTACGGCGTCGTGGATGCTGCTGGCGTTGGGGCTGGGGGTGGCGGGGGTGACGTGGCTGATGACGCGGGCGGGGCGAAGGCGGGCGCCTGTGGCACCGGTACCTGAGCCGGAGCCGGCGGCGCCGCGGGTGTGAGGGGCTGATCGCGGGTGCCTGCGGCGCGGGGTGGTGTTTCGTCTGCGGGTGCGTGGTGGCTGGTCGCGGATGCCTGCGGCGCTGGGTCGTGTTTCGTCTGCGGGTTGCGTTGTGGCTGGCCGCGGGTGCCTGCGGCGCTGGGTCGTGTTTCGTCTGCGGGTTGCGTTGTGGCTGGTCGCGCAGTTCCCCGCGCCCCTTTTGTGCCTGCGGCGGCCCGTTGCGGTCCGGTGGGTGGTTGCTGTCGCGCCTACGGCCGGTTGCTGAGTCGGGGCCGGGGTGGGGGGTGTCCGTCCTCGGTCCGGCCGCCCGTCCCCGACGACGGCGCCGTTGCCCGGTGCCGGCCGCTGCGGGCGGACACCCCCCACCCCGTCCCCTTCCCGCCGCGGGCGGGTGCACCAACGCCGTGGCGGATGCCTCGTCCCGCTCAGCTGCGGGGGGCAGTCCGGTCCAGCCAAGCCGCGGGCATGCGTGCCGCCTGGGGCGGCACGGGTGGGCTGGGGGTACCCCCTGCTCGAAGAGCTTGGGGGAGGCGCCCCGTCGCGCCGGGCTGCGCACCCACCCCCGGCCAGCCGCAGCCCCGGGCACCCCGCCAGCGCCGGTGAGCGCACCCACCCCCGGCCAGCCGCAGCACCGGGCACTTGTCCAACGCCGGTCGCGTGCCCGCTCGCCACGACGCCGGGTGTCAGTCAGCGCCGTCGGGCAAGCAAACCCCCGGTGGACGCGTCCGCGCGAGCTCGGCGAGGATGCGTAGGGCCCTGCTCAGGTCCGGTTCCGGGGCCGAGGCCAGGCCCAGGCGGACCGTGTTCGGGGTCGCGCGGGACGCCACCGTGAAGGCCGTGCCCGGGGTGACGGCGATGCCGTGCGCCGCGGCCGCCGCCGTGAAGGTGTCCGCGCGCCACGGCGCCGGCAGCTCCCACCAGGCGTAACACGCCCGCGGATCCGCCCGCACCGTGAACCCCGCCAACTCCCGCCGCACCAGCCGCTGCCGCCGCGCCGCGTCCGCCCGCTTCGCCGCGACGAGCCGGGTCACCGTCCCGTCCCCGGCCCACCGCACCGCCGCCTGAAGCGCGAAGCGCCCCGCGCTCCAGCCGCCCGCGCGCACCGCGTCGGCCACGGCGGCGGCCCGGCCGGGCGGGACGACGAGGAAACCGGCGGTCAGGCCGGGGGCGACCCGCTTGGACAGCCCGTCGACGACATGCACCAGGCCGGGCGCGTGCGCGGCCAGCGGCAGGGCGGGGCGCAGGAAGGACCAGATGCGGTCCTCGATCACCGGAAGGCGCAGGTCGGTGATGACGGCGGCCACCTGCTCGCGGCGTTCGCCGCTCATGCTGGCGGACGTCGGGTTGTGCAGCGTCGGCTGGAGGTAGAGCGCGGCCAGGGGAGCGGAGCGGTGCGCCGCCGCGATCGCGTCCGGGCGCACGCCCAGCGCGTCGGTGAGCAACGGGACGAGCCGGCGGCCGAGGCCGGCCGCGATGTCCTTGACCAGCGGGTAGGTCAGTTCCTCGACGCCCACGCGGCCGCCCGGCGGGACCAGCGAGACCAGCGCGGCGGCGATGGCCTGGCGGGCGTTGCCGGTGAACAGCACCTGCCGGGGGTCGGGCCGCCAGCCGGGCACGGCGAGCAGGTCGGCCGCGGCCGCGCGGGCCTCGGGGGTGCCGTCGGCGGCGGCCGGGCGCAGCGCCTCGGTGAGCGCGCCGGGGGGCAGGAGCGCGGCGAGGGCGGGGGCGAGGAGTTCCGCCTGGCCGTCGGTGACCGGGTAGTTGAGCTCCAGGTTGACCGGCGCGGCGGTGGCCTCCTCGGCGAGCGCGCGGCCGCCGGGCGGCGCCGGGGCGGCCCGGACGAACGTGCCCCGGCCGACCTCGCCCACCACCAGCCCGCGCCGGACCAGTTCGCCGTACACGCGTTCCGCGGTGGACGCGGCGATCCCGTGGCGGCGGGCGAACGCGCGTTGCGGCGGCAGTCGCCGGCCCGGGCTCAGCCGACCCGCGGTGATGTCGGCGGCCACGCGGTCGGCGATCCGCCGGTAGTCCTGCACGCCCGCTCCTCTCATTGCACCGAGGGCAAAGATTTTATTGCCCCGAGAAGCCGGCCGCTCCTAGGGTCGCTGCCATGCCTCCCTTCCTCGCCTACGAGGACCACGGCGCGCACTCCTCGCGGCTGCCCCTGGTCCTCGTCCACGGTCATCCCTTCGACCGCACGATGTGGGCCCCGCAGGCCGCCGCCTTCGCGTCCGGCCGCCGGGTGATCGTCCCCGACCTGCGCGGTTACGGCGCCTCCCCGGTCGTGCCCGGCAGCACCCCGCTGTCCGTCTTCGCCCGCGACATCGAGGCGCTGCTGAACGAGCTGGGCGTGGACGGCTTCGTCCTGGCGGGGCTGTCCATGGGCGGCCAGATCGCCATGGAGTGCTACGACCGCTTCGGCGACCGGGTGCGCGGCCTGGTCCTCGCCGACACGTTCCCGGCGGCGGAGAGCGCGGAGGGCAAGGCGGCGCGCAACGCGATGGCCGACCGTCTGCTGCGCGACGGCATGCGCGGTTATGCCGACGAGGTGCTGGAGAAGATGGTCGCGCCGTACGCGGCGGAGGCCGTCAAGGCGCATGTGCACCGCATGATGACGTCCGCGCCGCCCGAGGGCGCCGCCGCGGCCCTGCGCGGCCGTGCCGAACGCCCCGACTACCGCGCCCTGCTGACCCGGGTGACCGTGCCCGCGCTGGTCGTGGTCGGCGCCGACGACACGTACACGCCGGTCGCCGACGCCGAGGCGATGCACGCCGCCCTCCCCGACTCCACCCTGGTGGTGATCGACCGCGCGGCCCACCTGCCCAACCTGGAGCGCCCGGAGGAGTTCAACGCGGCGCTGGGCGCGTTCCTGGCCAAGGTGGACGCCGCGGCCGCCGTCTGAGGGCGGGAAACCGCTGGCAGGCATCCGGGCGGCCCCCTCCGTCCGGATCGCCCGGGACTGGAACGTGCCGGCGTCCGGTTCCGGCTATGTGACCCGGTTCGCGGTGGACAGCGCGTTCCTGGAGCGCTACCCCGTGCGGCAGGCCGGTGGAGAGACGATCCTGGAGCTGTGGGTGCCTGCCGAGGAACTGGACGAGTTCAACGCGCACATCGTGGGGCGCATCGAGGTCGTGCGCGTCTTCCCGTGACGTGGACACCTGGGCCGCCGGGCATTGCCGCGCCGGCGGTTCGGGGTCGCGGATGAGCGCCTGGTTCGCGGGACTGCTGCTGGCCGGGGTGAGTGTCCTGGTCGGGTGCCGGGTCGCCGACACCGACGCCGTCACGCCCGTGCCGCAGCTGCTGGCCTTCCTGCCGTGGCTGCTGGCGCCGACCGGCGCCGGGCTGCTGCTGGCGCTGCTGGGCCGGTGGTGGAGCGGTGTGGTGTGGGGTGTGATCCTGCTGGCGCTGCTCGCCTGGTTCATCGAGCCGTACGGCAAGGACAGCGAGCCCGCCGGGCCGGCCGTCGCCTCGTTCCGCGTCCTGACGTCGAACACGCAGTTCGGCCGGGCCACCGACGCCCTGCTCGCGGCCGTCCGGCAGCACCGGCCGGACGTGGTGTTCGTACAGGAGTGCGACTCCGTACGGTGTGACACCGCGCTGCGCCGGGAGCTCGCCACCGCCTACCCGTACCGGCAGTCCGTGGACGGCACCGGCTCCCAGGGCTCCGTCATCTTCAGCCGCTTCCCGCTCACCGCCACCGCCGGCGTGCCCGCCGCCATGGGCATGCCCGGCGCGGTCGCCGACGTCCACGGGCACGCCGTACGGCTCCAGCTCGCGCACCCCATGCCGCCGGTGCCCGGCGGCCTCGGGCCGTGGCGCCGCGAGCTGGGGCGGCTGCGCGACTTCGCCGCGACCGGCCGGGGCACGCCGACGGTCATCGCCGGGGACTTCAACGCCTCCCAGGACCACGCCGCCTTCCGCCGCATCCTCGACACCGGCCTGTACGACGCCGCCCGGCTCGCCGGACACGACCGCGCCCCGAGCTGGCCGTCCCGCACCGCACCCGTCTTCGGTGTGCAGATCGACCATGTGCTGCTGTCCGGCGACTTCTCCGTCACCCGGGCCCAGTTCCTGAAACTGGCCGGCAGCGACCACCGCGCCCTCGTCACCGACATCACCCTGCACGCCGGTAGTTGAACCCCGGTGAAACCCTGGTTTCCGCTTGACTCTCCGGGGGCCATTGAGCGCTCAGCTGCGCCGCGTCGAACAGGGGCTGGGCGGCACGCTGTTCGAGAGCGTGCGGGAGGCGTACTGGGAGGCGGCGCTCCAGTCCCCGGCGTACCGGGAGTGGCTGGAAAACACCGCCGCGGCGCTCGCGTTCTCCCAGGCGCGACGGGGGCGCCGGACGCCGGGCCGTCGCGGCGGACGGATCAGACGCCGATCTCCTCACCGACGTACGCGCTGACGCCCGGTGCCGGGCAGCGACAGCGGCTTGCGCACTTTACTCTCCCCTTGCGTGCCCTTGGGGTGATCGTGACGGTAGGGTCCTGCGCACGCGGAAGCACTGCCACCGGGTGAACGGGGGTGAACCCGCCGGGGCCTTCGGGGTGTTGACACCTGGGCTCCCGCCCCGCTCACCCCTGCCCAAGATCACCCCCAGGGGCCGCTAACCTTACGTGTCCGTCCTGGCCAGGGATCTACGGGCATCAACTCACGCGAAGGGTTGCGCACATGGGCATTCTCACTCTCCTGCGGAACGCGTTCGGCCGATCACGCAAGGGGCGCACGGCCGAGGCAGAGAGTGCGGAACCGACGGCGGAGCACGAGGCGCCGACGGAGCACAAGCAGACGGAACCCACGGAGCCGACGACGGCCGAGCACACCCCGGCAGCGACGGTCCCCGCGCAGCCGCCGACTCCTGCGGACCCCGCACCGGAGCCGATTTCCAGCCACCCGGCCCCGACGCCTCCCCAGGCGATCACGGCGACCCCGGACACCCCCCGCATCCCGGAACCCCGCGGTATCCACGACCTGGTGGCAGCCGCCTTCGACAACGTCACCGTCCCCAAGCCGTCCAGCCCAACGGACAAGCCGACGTCGGAGGACCCCCGGCAGAAGACCCCGGCAGCACCGCAGGAGCGGCCGCAGGTCGCGGAAAAGTCAGCGCCGACCACGCAGGAGGCCGCTGAGCCGACGACGGAGGAACCCACACCGGTCGCGGAGGAGCCTGCCGCACCGGTGGCGGAGGAGCCCCCGCCGAGCGCGGACGAGGCTGCCGCACCGCTGACGGACGAGCCCACGCCGGCCACGGAAGAGGCCGCCCCGGCCAAGCAGGAGCCCGCACAGGCCGCGGACGACCCTGCCCCGGCCACGGAAGCCCCCACGGAGACCGTGGAGGAGGTCGCCCCGTCCGAGGAGGAGCCCGCACAGCCCGCGGACGAGGCCACCCCGGCCAAGCAGGAGCCCGCACAGCCCGCGGACGACCCTGCCCCGCTCACGGAAGAGGCGACGGAGCCGGAGCCGGCGGCGACCGCCACGGAGGCGGCGGAGCCGGCTGCCACCCCCGAGCCCGAGGCCGCCGACGGCGAGGACACCCCGCAGGGGCCACCCGCACCCGACGACGAAACCCGCACGGGCGGTGCGGGTGGGAACGACACGGCCGAAGGCGAAGCCGAGGCCGCCCCCACCACCCCCGAACCCGCGGCCGCCGACCGCGAGGACACCCCGCAGGGGCCCCCCGCACCCGACGACGAAACCCGCACGGGCGGTGCGGGTGGGAACGAGACGGCCGAAGGCGAAGCCGAGCCGCACGCCCCCGCAACCCCCCTCCCCCGCCTCAAGGCAACCGCCCCCGCCCTGGCGACCGCCTACAAGGCCGCCGGCGCCGCCCTCAAGCAGCAGGACCTCACCGGCGCCCGCGCCAAGGTCTACCTCGTCCTCGACCGCTCCGCGAGCATGCGCCCGTACTACAAGGACGGCTCCGCGCAGGCCCTCGCCGAGCAGACCCTCGCCCTCGCAGCCCACCTCGACCCCGAGGCCACGGTCCCGGTCGTCTTCTTCTCCACGGAGGTGGACGGCACCGGCGAGCTCACCCTCACCGACCACGAGAACAAGATCGACGAGCTGCACGCCGCCCTCGGCCGCATGGGCCGGACCAGCTACCACGCCGCGGTCCAGCAGGTGATCGACCTGCACGCCAAGACGCAGGACCCCACCGCCCCCGCCCTGGTCGTCTTCCAGACCGACGGCGCCCCGGACGCGAAGACCCCCGCCACCCAGTCCCTCACGGACGCGGCGACGAACCACCCCGCCCTGTTCTTCTCCTTCGTCGCCTTCGGTGAGCACGACAACAAGGCCTTCGACTACCTCCGCAAGCTGAAGACGGACACCACGTCCTTCTTCCACGCGGGCCCCGCCCCCCGCGAGCTCACCGACAAGGAGCTCTACGAGGGCGTACTGGCGGCCTGGCGCCCGTAACCGCACGCCCCGGGGGGTGGCCGCACCGCGTCCACCCCCCGAAACGCGTGTGAGTCGATCTTCACGGGCCCAGTAGGATTTCGACCATGGCGGCCACTGGATCCGAGAAGCAGGCGGGGAAGGCGTACTACGTCTCCACGCCCATCTACTACGTCAACGACGCTCCTCACCTGGGCCACGCCTACACGACCGTTGCAGGGGACGTGCTCACGCGCTGGCACCGTCAGCGCGGCGAGAAGGTGTGGTACCTCACCGGCACGGACGAGCACGGTCAGAAGATCATGCGCACGGCCGAGGCGAACGGGGTGACGCCCCAGCAGTGGGCGGACAAGCTCGTCACCGAGGCCTGGAAGCCTCTCTGGGAGCACCTGGAGATCGCGAACGACGACTTCATCCGCACCACGCAGCAGCGGCACACCGACCGCGTCCAGGAGTTCGTGCAGGACCTGTACGACAAGGGCGAGATCTACAAGGGCGGCTACGAGGGCCCGTACTGCGTCGGCTGCGAGGAGTACAAGCTCCCCGGTGAGCTGCTCGACGGCGAGGGCGAGTACGCCGGCCAGAAGCTCTGCCCGATCCACAAGAAGCCGGTGGAGATCCTCAGCGAGGAGAACTACTTCTTCAAGCTGAGCGAGTACACCGACAAGCTCCTCGCCCACTACGAGGCGAACCCCGACTTCATCCAGCCGGAGTCCGCGCGCAACGAGGTGCTGAACTTCGTCCGCCAGGGCCTGCAGGACCTGTCGATCTCCCGCTCGACCTTCGACTGGGGCATCCCGATCCCGTGGGACGCCAAGCACGTCATCTACGTCTGGGTCGACGCGCTGCTGAACTACGCGACGGCTGTCGGCTACAACGAGAACCCGGAGAAGTTCGAGGCGACGTTCCCGGCCGACGTGCACCTCGTCGGCAAGGACATCCTCCGCTTCCACGCGGTGATCTGGCCGGCCATGCTGATGGCGCAGGGCCTGCCGCTGCCGAAGAAGATCGCCGCGAACGGCTGGCTGATGGTCGGCGGCGAGAAGATGTCGAAGTCGAACCTGACCGGCATCAAGCCGCAGGACCTCACCTCGCACTTCGGCGTGGACGCCTACCGCTGGTACTTCCTGCGCGCGATCGCCTTCGGCCAGGACGGCTCGTTCTCCTGGGAGGACTTCTCCGCCCGGTACACCTCCGAGCTGGCCAACGACTACGGCAACCTCGCCTCCCGGGTGGCGGCCATGGTCGGCAAGTACTTCGGCGGCGCGCTGCCGCAGTCCACGGCCGACGGAGACGCCGAGAAGGCGATCCACGACGGGCTGGCCAAGGCGGTGGCCGAGGCGGACCGCAAGATCGGCGAGGAGCTGGACTTCCAGGGCGGCATCCTCGCGGTCTTCGACTTCGTCAAGCAGGTCAACGGCTACATCACCGAGCAGGAGCCGTGGAAGGTCGCCAAGGACGACTCGCCGGAGGGCAAGGCCCGCCTGGCGACGATCCTCTACACGGCCGCCGAGGCGCTGCGCGCGGTCGCCGTCCTGCTGAACCCGGTCATGCCGGACACCTCGCAGAAGCTGTGGGACTCCCTGGGCGCGGAGCCCGTCCTGGGCGCCCTGGCCGGGCAGCGGGTCCAGGAGGCCGCCGACTGGGGCCGCCTGCCCGCGGGCGCCACGGTGACGAAGGGCGCGGTCCTCTTCCCGCGCCTGGAGGAGAAGCCCACCGCGTGACGGCGTAGGACACGCAGGACCGCCCCCGAGGAGCCCCGCTCCCGGGGGCGGTCCCGCGTCCGCCCGGCGCGGCCGCCACCGCCCCGGCCCCGGCGTCTGACAGCATGAGACCGTCGTGAACCTCCCCGCACCCCACCACCGCCTCCTCGCGGACGCCGTCACCACCGGCATCCCGCACGGGCTGGTCCTGGCCGGCGGTTACGCCCTCCAGGCCCACGGCCTGCTGACCCGCCCGCACGCCAACGTCGACCTCGCGACGGACAGCCCCGACCCGATGGACCGGATCGCGGGCGACGTCCGTACGGCCCTTCAGGCGCGCGGCCGCCAGGTGCGCGCCGTGTCCGTGACGCCGCTGTCGGCGCAGCTCACCGTCACCGACCCGGCGACGGGCGAGGAGTACGCGCTGGCCCTGCACAAAGAGGCGTTCCGGCATCCGCCCGTGCTGACCGACGCCGGTCCCGCGCTGTCCCTGGAGGACGCGGTCGGCACCAAGATCCGGGCGCTGTACGACCGGGGCGCCGCCGTCGACCTGATCGACGCGCGGGCCGCCGCCGCCCGCTTCGGCTTCCCCGACCTGGAGGAACTGGGCCGCCGCCACGCCCACGACCCCTTCGACCTGCCCACCCTCCAGTCCCGCCTGACCGGCACCGACTGGTACCCGGACGGCGCCTTCACGGCGTACGGCCTGCCGGTCGAGGAGATCGCCGCGCTGCGCGCCTGGGCCCAGCACTGGTCCGACGACATCGCCGAACGCCTCCTGGAGAACGGCGCCTCACCCGACGCCCCCTCACCCGACGACCCCTCGATGGACGACCCCTCGATGGACGACCCCTCACTCGACGGCGCCTCCCCCGACGACGCCTCATCCGGTGACGCCGACGACGCGGCCGGATAGATTGCCGGAGATCACCGACGGAGATCACCATCACGTGGGGGGAACCGCATGGCACTGTTCGGCAACGCGCACACGATCAACGCGGGCGAGGCGCAGCAGGAGTACGCCCGGCTGCTGGGCCACGGCGAGCAGGTGCACGCCGCGTACCTGCTGATCCGCGACACCATCCTGTTCACCGACCGGCGGCTGATCCTGGTCGACAAGCAGGGCATCACCGGCAAGAAGGTGGAGTACCACTCCGTCCCCTACCGCAGCATCACGCACTTCTCGGTGGAGACCGCCGGCCACCTGGACCTGGACGCCGAGCTGAAGATCTGGGTCTCCGGCACGGCCGCCCCGATCGAGAAGACGTTCACCAAGGGCGTCGACATCTACGAGGTGCAGGCGATCCTCACGCAGTTCGTCGCCAAGTGACGGCGAAGGCGCCCGGGACCGACGAGGTCCCGGGCGCCTTCGTGCGCCTGTCTGCCGCTTACTTCGGCTGCGGCTTGTTCACCGTCAGGTGCAGCTCCTTCAGCCGCGCCGCCTCCAGCTCGGTCGGGGCGCCCATCATCAGGTCCTGGGCGTTGCCGTTGAGCGGGAAGGCGATGGTCTCGCGGATGTTCGGCTCGTCCGCGAGCAGCATGACGATGCGGTCGACGCCGGGGGCGATGCCGCCGTGCGGCGGGGCGCCGAAGCGGAACGCGCGGAGCATGCCCGCGAACTCGCGCTCGGTCACCTCACGGTCGTAACCGGCGATCTCGAACGCCTTGAGCATGATCTCCGGCTCGTGGTTGCGGATCGCGCCGGAGGACAGCTCGACGCCGTTGCAGACGATGTCGTACTGCCAGGCGAGGATGTCGAGCGGGTCCTGGTTCTCCAGGGCGTCCATACCGCCCTGCGGCATCGAGAACGGGTTGTGCGAGAAGTCGATCTTGCCGGTCTCCTCGTCCTTCTCGAACATCGGGAAGTCGACGATCCAGCAGAAGCGGAAGACGTTCTCCTCGAAGTGGCCGGCGCGCTTGGCGGCCTCGACGCGGACCGCGCCCATGATCTTGGAGACCTCGTCGAACTCGCCCGCGCCGAAGAAGACGGCGTGACCGGCCTCCAGGCCGAGGCGCTCGGTGAGGACCTTGACGTTCTCCTCGGTGAGGAACTTCGCGATCGGGCCGGACAGCTGGCCGTCCTCGCCGACGCGGACCCAGGCCAGGCCCTTGGCGCCCTGGGACACCGCGTAGTCGCCGAGCTGGTCGAAGAACTTGCGCGGCTGGTCCTGGACCGCCGGCACCGGCAGCGCGCGCACGTGCTGGCCGGCGAACGCCTTGAACTCGCTGTTCTCGAAGACGTCGGTGAGGTCGACCAGCTCCAGCTTGGCGCGCAGGTCGGGCTTGTCGGAGCCGTACTTCAGCATCGCCTCGCGGAACGGGATCCGCGGGAACGGCGAGGTGACGTGGCGGCCGCCGCCGAACTCCTCGAAGAGGTCCGTCATCAGCTTCTCGATCGGCTGGAAGACGTCCTCCTGCTCGACGAAGCTCATCTCGACGTCGAGCTGGTAGAACTCGCCCGGCGAGCGGTCGGCGCGGGCGTCCTCGTCGCGGAAGCAGGGCGCGATCTGGAAGTAGCGGTCGAAGCCGGAGATCATCAGCAGCTGCTTGAACTGCTGCGGGGCCTGCGGCAGGGCGTAGAACTTGCCCGGGTGCAGACGCGAGGGGACCACGAAGTCACGGGCGCCCTCGGGGGAGGTGGCCGTGAGGATCGGGGTGGCCATCTCGTTGAAGCCCATCGCCGCCATCTTGTGACGGATCGCGGAGATCACCGCCGTGCGCAGCATGATGTTGCGGTGCATGCGCTCGCGGCGCAGGTCGAGGAAGCGGTACTCCAGGCGCCGCTCCTCGTTGACCCCGTCCTCGGCGTTGATGGTGAAGGGCAGGGGCTGGGCCGCGCCGAGCAGCTCGACCTCGGCGACCTCGACCTCGATCTCGCCGGTGGGCAGGTCGGGGTTCACGTTCTCGGTTCCACGTGAAACAACGCGGCCGTCGACGCGGACCGTGGACTCCTTGGAGATGGAGTCCAGCGCCTCGTAGGCGGGGGTGCCGGGGCGGGCGACCAGCTGCGTGATGCCGTAGTGGTCGCGCAGATCGATGAAGAGGATGCCGCCCAGGTCGCGCCGATTGTGCAGCCAGCCGCTCAGCCGGACGTCGGTGCCGACGTCAGTGGCGCGGAGCTCGCCGCAGGTGTGGGACCTGTACCGATGCATCGTCGTTCATCCAGTCTTCGCGGATCGGGTATCTCCGGGGCCCGGTGCCCGGACTTTTCAAGGGTACCGGCCGCCCCGGGATCGCCTCCCCACCATGACCGCGCGGGCCGCCGCGGAGGTACCCGGGGGCCCCGCCTGCCCGCCCTTCGGTGGCAGCATCCGAACAGACCTTCTTAAAGTGGGGCAATGCGTACTGGTGAGCCCCTGCCCGCCGTGGAGGAGGTCCTCGCCGCCCTCGCGACCGGGCTGTGGCACTGGGACACCGCAGCCGGGCAGGTCACCGTGGACGCGGAGGCGGCGCGGCTGCTCGGGCTGCCCCCCGAGCCGGCCGTGCTCACCGAGGCCCAGGTGCGCGCCCGCCTGCACCCGGTCGACTGGAACGAGATCACCGGCGTCATCCAGCTCGCGGTCGCCGAGGGCACCCTCGCCGAGGTGCGCATCCGGATCATGGACGACACCGGCCGCGTCCTGCGCGTGGTGCGCTCCCGCTCCAAGCCGGCCTTCGACCGGGAGAAGAAGGCCTACGAGCTGATCGGCACCCTCCAGGAGGTCACCGAGCCGGCGCCGGGCACCCCGGCGGGCCGCAGCGCGGTGACCGGCGACTGGCGGCGCTCGCGGGAGGCGTTCCTGCTGGACGCGGGCCGCGCGCTGGCCGAGGCCCGCTCCACGGCGGAGGTGCTGCGGGTGGCGGCGGGGCTGTCGATGCCCGGGTTCTCCCCGGACGGGCTCGCGGTGTTCGGCGCGGAGGGCGACCGGCTGACCATCATCGGCCACCACGGGCAGCAGCCCGGCGACGAGGGACCCTTCGCCCAGATGGCGCTCGGGACGGACTACCCGGCCGCCGAGGTGGTGCGCACCGGCCGCGCGGTGTACCTGTCCTCCCCCCAGGAGTACAAGGCGCGCTACCCGCTGACCTGGCCGCTCGCCCAGCGCTTCAACCGGCAGTCGTGGGCGTTCCTGCCGCTGACGGCCGGCGGACGCACGATGGGCGCCTGGATGGCCGCGTTCACCTACCCGGTCGCCTTCACACCCGACGAACGGTCCGTGCTGACGACCGTGGCGCGGATGCTCGCCCAGGCCCTGTCCCGGGCAGGCGCCGCCGAGACCGAGCGGGAGCTGACCGACGGGCTCCAGCGCTCGATGCTGCCGGTGCTGGGCCCGAAGATCCCCGGCATGAGCATCGCCGCCCGGTACGTCCCGACCGGCGGCGGCCTCCAGGTCGGCGGCGACTGGTACGACATGATCCCGCTGCCCGGCGCCACCCCGTCCGGAGGAGGCCGGTTCGCCCTGGTCATCGGCGACGTCCAGGGCCACGACGTACGGGCGGCGGGGCTGATGGGCCAGCTGCGCACGGCCCTGCGCGCCTACGCCGCCGAGGGCCACCGGCCCGACGCGGTCCTCTCGCGCGCCTCCCGCTTCTTCCACGGCATCACCCACACCGACGACCCCGGCGAGCTGCGCTTCGCGACCTGTCTGTACGTCGAGGTCGACCCGGCGTCCGGAGTCGTGCTGACCGCGCGGGCGGGGCATCTGGACCCGGCGGTCCGCATGCCGGACGGAACGGTGCTGCACCGGCCCACGGCGGGCGGCCTCCCCCTCGGCATCGACCCGGACAGCGACTACCCGACCACCCGGCTCACCCTGATGCCCGGCGAGACGCTGCTGCTGTGCACCGACGGCCTGATCGAGACCGGCGGCCACGACCTGGACTCCGGCTGGGGCCGGGTCCGCACGATCATGGAGTCCCACGAGGGCACCCTCGACGCCCTCGCCGACGCCCTGGTCCAGGCCGTGCACGGCCCTTCCTCGCACCACACCACCGGCCCGCTCACCGACCGCCGCGAGGACGACATCGCCCTGGTCCTGCTCGGCCGGCACCCGGCGGGCGAGGCCGGCGCCGCCGCACGGGTGCCGGTGCGGCACTCGGTGCTGACGGTCGCGCAGGCCGAACCCGAGCGGATCGCCACGGCCCGCCAGCAGCTGCGCGAGCTGCTGCACGACTGGCCCTGCGCGGACCAGGTCGACTCCGCGGTCCTGCTGGTCTCCGAGATGCTCACCAACGTCCTCGTGCACACCGACGCCGACGCCCTGCTCGTCGCCGAGGTCGGCGGCGCGCCGGGCGACCGCTGCATCCGGGTGGAGGTCACCGACACCAGCGACGACCTGCCCCACCGGCGCCGCCCCGGCGAGCTGGCGTCCTCCGGGCGAGGCCTGGTCCTGATGGAGCTGCTGGCCGACAACTGGGGCGTCGCACCGCGCGGGGAGGGCAAGAGCATCTGGTTCGAGCTGGGGGAGAAGAGCGGCGGGAAGAGCGACAGGGAGAGCGACGCGGGCGCGGCGGACCTCGTGGCGGACCTCGAAGGCCACCTCGACGACCTGGACGACCTGGAGATCTAGACGTACCTGCTGGACGTGCCTGTGGTCCTGCCTGCTGGACGCACCTGCCGGGCGTGCCTACTGGGCGCGCTGCCCGGACGGCCGCTGCTCGGTGCCCGCCTCGCTCTGCGGCTGCGGCTGCTCCGGGTCCGTCGCGCGGCCGGCGCGGCCGCCCGGGTGGCGCAGGGCACACAGGTAGCCGATGCCGAGGGCGATCGCCATGCCGTAGAACACCCACTGGTTGGCCTCGGCGAAGTCCCCGCGGATCGCGGACATCGCGGTGCGCATGGTCGTGGCGAGCGGTCCGTCGCCGGTGGGGGTGGTGGCGTCGGGGTTGCCGGTCACCGCTTCCGCCACGTCCCCGGCGGCCGAGCGCGCCGCGTCCGGCGGCATGCCGCGCCCGCGCAGGGTGTCGGTGACGTGATCGGTCATCGTGTGGGTCAGCAGGGTGCCGTAGAGGGCCAGGCCGATGCTCGCGGCGAAGTTGCGCACGGTCTGCGTGACCCCGGTGACCTCGCCGTACGAGGCGCCGATCGCGCGGTTGACGGCGTCCGTCGAGGCCGGCGCGAGGATGAGGCCGATGCCGGCGCCCGCGAGCGCCGCGTAGGGCCACTGGTCGTGCATGGACAGGTCGGTCAGCTTCCCGGCCCACAGTGCGAACCCGACCGCACCGATCACGCAGCCCGCCTTCATCGCGGGACGCGCCCCCTGCTTGTCCAGGATCCGCCCGCCCCACTGGGAGGCGAGGGCGAACCCGGCGAAGAAGTACAGCAGGTACAGCGCGGCCTGGTCCGGGGAGGCGCTGAGCGAGATCTGGGCGTAGACCGAGGCGAAGAAGAACAGCGGGACGAACGCCAGCATCGCGAAGAACAGCACCAGCACGTCGACGGAGAAGGCGCGGTCGCGGAACACCGCCAGATTGACCAGCGGGTGCCGCACGCCCAGCTCGTAGCGGCAGAAGACACCGAGCACGGCGAGGCCGCCGGCGATGCAGCCCCAGGTCGCCGCGGAGTCCCAGCCCCAGGTCGCCGCCTGCTGGAAGCCGAGCACGCTCAGGCCCATGCCGACGGCGATCAGCACCGCGCCGGGCACGTCGAGCGGTTCGTCGCGGCGGCGGGCGGGGATGCGGGCGAGCCAGGTGAGGACGAGCGCCACGATCGCGACGGGCACGTTGACCCAGAAGATCGCCCGCCAGGTCCAGGCGGTCAGCCAGCCGCCCAGCAGCGGGCCGAGTGCGGTCAGGGCGCCGGTGAGGCCGAAGAACAGGGCGAGGGCACGCCCCCTTCGCTCCACGGGGAACACCGCCACGACCACCGCGAGCGCGGCCGGGAACAGCAGCGCGGCGCCGAACCCCTGGGTGGCCCGGAAGACGACGAGCTAGGTCAGCGGGGAGCCGCCGGTGGGCACGCAGCCGCACAGCACGGAGGAGACGACGAAGACGAGCGAGCCGGCGACGACGACGCGGCGCGGCCCGAACAGGTCGGCGAGGCGGCCGCCGAGGGCGAAGAACGCCGCGAGGGACAGCAGATAGGCGTTGACCACCCACTGCACGCCGGAGCTGGTCAGATGGAGTTCGGAGACGATCTCGGGTGCGGCGATCGACACGATCGTCTGGTCGATGAAGGTCATCGCCACGGCGCACATCATGGCCGCGAGCGCCAGCGGCTGAGAGGTGGCCCGTGCCGCGCCGACCGTGCCCTCACGTCGTCTCGTGTGCGTTCCGCTCACCCGATCAGTCTGCGTCCGCGCCCCGGTGGCCGCATCCGCACATGGGCGCCCCACCGGCCGCACCACCACCTCGGCTCGCGGATCGCCTCACGGCGCCTGAGACACCTCGCCGCCGCGTTCGCGCAGTTCCTGTACGACGCCGAACGCGGCCGCGGTCAGCGGTACGGCGAGCAGCATGCCGAGGATGCCGGCCACCGAGGCGCCCGCGGTGATCGCGAGCATGACGACGGCCGGGTGCATCTGCACGGTCCGGCTCTGGATCACCGGTTGCAGCACATGCCCCTCCAGCACCTGCACGGCGAGCACCACCCCGAGCGCCCACAGCGCGATGACGAACCCGCGGTCGGCGAGCGCCACGAGCACCGCGACCGCGCCGGAGATGAATGCGCCCAGGTAGGGGATGTACGCCCCGACGAACACCAGCGCGCCCAGGCCGACGGCGCCGGGCACGCGCAGGATCAGCAGACCGACGGTGATGCACAGGGCGTCGATCAGGGCGATGAACGTGGTGCCGCGCATGAAGCCCTCGACGGCGCGGTAGGCGCGGCGGGCCACCGCCTCCAGGGCGTCGCCGCTCCCGTGCGGGGCGAGCGACCGCAGGGCGCCGGCGGCCTTGTCGGAGTCGCGCAGGAAGAAGAAGACGAGCAGCAGGGCGAGCACGGCCATGGCGATGCTCTCGCCGACCACGCTGACCCCGCTGATCACGTTGTGCGCGGCGGTCCCGCCGAACTTGCCGAGCAGCTGACGGCCGTGGGAGGCGAGGTCGTCCAGCGAGGTGCCGGCCGCCCCGAAGTGGGCGGCGACCCCCCGGGCGGCTTCCTTGAGGGAGGAGACGATCTGGTCGCCGGTGTCGATCAGCGCGGCCACCACGATGTACACCGCGCCGCCCACCACGGCGACGACGGCGACGCAGGTCAGACCGGCGGCCAGCGATTGGTTGACGTGCGCCTGCACGAGCCGCCGGTGCAGAGGCCGCAGCAGCGCGGTGCCGAGCAGCGCCAGCAGCACCGGCGTCACCGCCGTCCGCAGCTCGGAGCACAGCCGTACCCCGACCCAGCCGACGCCCGCGACGAGCAGGGCGAGCGCGCACCACGCGGCGAGACGGCGGGCGGAGTCGGGGAGCAGATGCACGCCCCCAGCGCACCACGCGCCGGGCGGGCTGTCCCGTCGGGACGGCCCGCCCGGGTGACAGGGCGTCAGAGCCTCAGGGCGCCGGCTTACGGGGCGTCAGGCCTGCGGGCCTTCCTCCGTCATGCCGTGCACGGCCGGGACGGTGCCCAGGCGGCCCTTCTGGAAGTCCTCGAAGGCCTGCATGAGTTCGTCCTTGGTGTTCATCACGAACGGGCCGTAGTGGGCCATGGGTTCGCGGATCGGCTGCCCGCCGAGCAGCACGACCTCCAGGTCCGGCGTGTGCCCGTCCTGCTTGTCGTCCGCGCGGACGGTCAGCGACGAGCCGGTGCCGAACACGGCGGTCTGCCCCATGTGGACCGGCCGCCGCTCGGCGCCCACGCTGCCGCGCCCGGCCAGCACGTACGCCAGGCCGTTGAAGTCCTCCCGCCAGGGCAGGGTGATCTCGGCGCCGGGCGCGAGTGTGGCATGGACCATGGTGATCGGCGTGTGCGTGATGCCGGGACCGGCGTGGCCGTCCAGCTCACCGGCGATGACCCGCAGCAGCGCGCCGCCGTCGGGCGAGGTGAGCAGCTGGACCGAGCCCGCGCGGATGTCCTGGTAGCGCGGCGGCATCATCTTGTCCCTGGCCGGCAGGTTCACCCACAGCTGGAGCCCGTGGAAGAGACCGCCCGACATGACGAGGTGCTCCGGCGGCGCCTCGATGTGCAGCAGGCCCGCGCCCGCCGTCATCCACTGCGTGTCGCCGTTGGTGATGGTGCCGCCGCCACCGTTGGAGTCCTGGTGGTCGAAGATCCCGTCGATGATGTAGGTGACGGTCTCGAAGCCGCGGTGGGGGTGCCAGGGGGTGCCCTTCGGCTCGCCCGGCGCGTACTCCACCTCGCCCATCTGGTCCATCATGATGAACGGGTCGAGATGGCGGTAGTTGATCCCGGCGAACGCCCGGCGCACCGGGAAGCCCTCGCCCTCGAATCCGCCCGGCGCGGTGGTGACCGCGAGCACGGGCCGCGCGACGGCGTCGGCGGGAGCGGTCACGCGGGGGAGCATCAGCGGGTTCTCGACGGTCACTGCAGGCATGGTCGGTACCTCCTTGGTACGCCCACTTTAGTTGAGCGTTGAACTTTCTGCCACCCGGAACCAAAAAAGTCCGGGACTCATTCCCGGACTACGCACCCACCACCGACCCGGCTCACCGGCCACACCGCCCGCCCGGCCCGCCGCAGCACCTCAGGGGCACGGGGAACTGCGCGACCAGCCACGACGCGCCCGCAGCCGCGCGACGGGCAGCACCGATCCCGCCCGATCCCGCCCGGTCCCGGCCCGGTCGACCACCGTCAGCGATACACGGCGGCGCGGCACCTCGGCGCGAGAAAGAAAACGCGACTCGGCCGCCCGCAAAGCGAGGGCGACTAGCCGTACATCCGCCGCATCGCGAAGTCGACCATCTGTTCGACCGCCTTCGCGTCGAAGACCATGCGGTGCTCGCCCTCCATGTCCAGGACGAAGCCGTAGCCGGTCGGCAGCAGGTCGATCACCTCGGCGCCGGTGATCACGAAGTACTTGGACTCCTTGCCCGCGTACCGGCGCAGCTCCTTGAGGGAGGTGAACATCGGGATCACCGGCTGCTGGGTGTTGTGCAGCGCCAGGAAGCCCGGGGTGTCGCCGCGCGGGCAGTACACCTTCGACGTGGCGAAGATCTGCTGGAAGTCCTCCGGCGACATCTGCCCGGTGGTGAAGGCGCGCACGGCGTCGGCGAGGGACGGCGGCGACGGCTCGGGGTACAGCGGCGGCTGCTGCCCGTATCCGCCCGCCATCGGCTGCTGCGGCGGGGCGTACTGCTGCTGGGCGCCGTTCTGGTCGTAGCCGTACATGACCGTAAGCGTACTGACACCATGGCGAGGGGTGGGTCACAGATACCCGGATCGGGGTTGCGCGATATTACCGACGGGTAGCATCATCGTAGCTACTTGCTGGTACGTGTAAAGGCGCGAGGAGTCCAGTGCCTCGCCGAATCCTCAACGGAGCCGTCGCCATGGGGCACTACAAGTCGAATCTCCGAGACATCGAGTTCAACCTCTTCGAAGTACTGGGGCGCGACAAGGTGTACGGCACCGGCCCGTTCGAGGAGATGGACCTCGACACCGCCAAGAGCGTCCTGGAGGAGCTGACCCGCCTCTCCGAGAACGAGCTGGCCGCGTCCTTCGCCGACGCCGACCGCAACCCGCCGGTCTTCGACCCGGAGACCAACACCGCGCCCGTCCCGGCGTCCTTCAAGAACAGCTACCAGGCGTTCATGGACTCCGAGTACTGGCGCCTCGGCCTGCCCGAGGAGATCGGCGGCACCACCTCGCCGCGCTCCCTGATCTGGGCGTACGCCGAGCTGATCCTGGGCGCCAACCCGGCCGTGTGGATGTACTCCTCGGGCCCCGCGTTCGCCGGCATCCTCTTCGAGGAGGGCAACGAGGTCCAGAAGCACATCGCCAAGATCGCGGTCGAGAAGCAGTGGGGCTCCACCATGGTCCTCACCGAGCCGGACGCCGGCTCGGACGTGGGCGCCGGCCGCACCAAGGCCGTGCAGCAGGAGGACGGCTCCTGGCACATCGAGGGCGTGAAGCGCTTCATCACCTCCGGTGAGCACGACATGTCGGAGAACATCCTCCACTACGTGCTCGCCCGTCCCGAGGGCGCCGGCCCCGGCACCAAGGGCCTGTCCCTCTTCCTCGTCCCGAAGTACCTCTTCGACTTCGAGACCGGCGAGCTGGGCGAGCGCAACGGCGTCTACGCCACCAACGTCGAGCACAAGATGGGCCTCAAGGCCTCCAACACCTGCGAGATGACCTTCGGCGACCAGCACCCCGCCAAGGGCTGGCTGATCGGCGACAAGCACGACGGCATCCGCCAGATGTTCCGCATCATCGAGTTCGCCCGCATGATGGTCGGCACGAAGGCGATCTCCACCCTGTCCACCGGCTACCTCAACGCGCTGGAGTACGCCAAGGAGCGCGTGCAGGGCCCGGACCTGGCGAACTTCATGGACAAGACCGCGCCCAAGGTCACCATCACCCACCACCCCGACGTGCGCCGCTCGCTGATCACGCAGAAGGCGTACGCGGAGGGCATGCGCGCCCTCGTCCTCTACACCGCCTCGATCCAGGACACGATCCAGATCAAGGAGACGAACGGCGAGGACGCCTCCGCGGAGATCGCGCTGAACGACCTGCTCCTGCCGATCGTCAAGGGCTACGGCTCCGAGAAGGGCTACGAGCAGCTCGCCCAGTCGCTGCAGACCTTCGGCGGCTCCGGCTTCCTGCAGGAGTACCCGATCGAGCAGTACATCCGGGACTCCAAGATCGACACCCTGTACGAGGGCACCACCGCGATCCAGGGCCAGGACTTCTTCTTCCGGAAGATCGTCCGCAACCAGGGCGCCGCGCTGAACTCCCTCGCCGAGGACATCAAGAAGTTCCTGGCGCTCGGCACCGGCGGCGAGGAGCTGGCCGGCGCCCGCGAGCACCTGGCCAAGGCGGCCGTGGAGCTGGAGGCGATCGTCGGCCTGATGCTGACCGACCTCGCCGCCACCGAGCAGGACACCAAGAACATCTACAAGGTGGGCCTGAACACCACCCGCCTGCTCATGGCCTCCGGTGACGTCGTCGTCGGCTACCTGCTGCTCAAGGGCGCCGCGATCGCCGCCGAGAAGCTGGCCACGGCCTCCGCCAAGGACAAGGCCTTCTACACCGGCAAGATCGCCGCGGCGAAGTTCTTCGCCGCCAGCGTCCTGCCCGGCGTCACCTGCGCCCGCAAGGTCGCCGAGGGCGTCGACCTGGACCTGATGGAGCTGGACGAGACCGCCTTCTAGGAGCGGCCCGGACCCGGCGGAGGCCTCCCTCGCGGCGGCCTCCTCCTCCACACAGTCCTCACGAGGGCCCCCTCCCGCTCGGCCGGGAGCGGGCCCTCGTCCGTCGTTAAGGTGAACCCATGAGCGAACCCTCACGCCCGGCCGCCGCCGACACACCCTTCGACCGCGGCCACACCGACGACCTGATGACCTTCCTCGCGGCGAGCCCGTCGCCGTACCACGCCGTGGCGGGCACCGCCGCACGGCTGGAGAAGGCCGGTTTCCGGCAGGTCGACGAGACGGACGCCTGGGACGGGACGAGCGGCGGCAAGTACGTGACGCGCGGCGGCGCCATCGTCGCCTGGTACGTCCCCGAGGGCGCCGCACCCCACACGCCGTTCCGCATCGTCGGCGCGCACACCGACTCCCCCAACCTCCGGGTGAAGCCGCTGCCCGACGCCGGCGCGCACGGCTGGCGGCAGGTCGCGGTGGAGATCTACGGCGGCCCCCTGCTGAACTCCTGGCTCGACCGCGACCTGGGCCTGGCCGGCCGGCTCACCCTGCGTGACGGCACCACCCGCCTGGTGAACGTCGACCGGCCGCTGCTGCGCGTCCCGCAGCTCGCGATCCACCTCGACCGCTCGGTGGGCACCGAGGGCCTCAAGCTCGACAAGCAGCGGCACTCACAGCCGATCTGGGGCCTGGGCGACGACGTCCGCGAGGGCGACCTGATCTCCTTCCTGGAGCAGGAGGCCGGCCTGGAGGGCGGCTCGGTCACCGGCTGGGACCTGATGACCCACTCCGTGGAACCGCCCGCCTACCTGGGCCGCGACCGGGAGCTGGTGGCCGGCCCGCGCATGGACAACCTGCTGTCGGTGCACGCCGCGGTCGCGGCCCTCACCGCCGTCTGTGCACGCGAGCTGCCCTACATCCCCGTCCTGGCCGCCTTCGACCACGAGGAGAACGGCTCGCAGTCCGACACCGGCGCCGACGGCCCGCTGCTCGGATCGGTGCTGGAGCGCTCGGTGTTCGCGCGCGGCGGGTCGTACGAGGACCGGGCGCGCGCCTTCGCCGGCACCGTCTGCCTCTCCTCCGACACGGGCCACGCGGTGCACCCCAACTACGCCGAGCGCCACGACCCCACGCACCACCCGCGTGTCAACGGCGGCCCCCTTCTCAAGGTCAACGTCAACAACCGTTACGCCACGGACGGTTCGGGCCGCGCGGTGTTCGCCGCCGCCTGCGAGAAGGCCGGCGTGCCCTTCCAGTCGTTCGTGTCCAACAACTCCATGCCGTGCGGCACCACCATCGGCCCCATCACCGCCGCCCGGCACGGCATCCGCACCGTCGACATCGGCGTGGCGATCCTCTCCATGCACAGCGCACGGGAGTTGTGCGGCGCCGACGACCCGTACCTGCTGGCCAACGCGCTGGTGGCGTTCCTGGAGGGCTAGCCCGCGAGTCCGGAACGGCCGCCACCCGCATGGGGGTTGACAACCGGGGTACACGACTGTCCGGGCCGGAAAGACCGGACCGGACAGGGAGGCGACACTCATGGGCCTCGGCGGATGCATCATCCTCATCGCCGTGGGAGCCATTCTCACGTTCGCGACCGACTGGCACATGCAGGGGGTCAACCTCGACCTGGTCGGCATCATCCTGATGATCGTCGGACTGATCGGCGTCTCGACCTTCAGCAGCATCGCCCGTCGTCGGCGTGTCATGGTCCCGCCGCCGACGACCACGGTCGTCGAGGAGGAACGGCACCACCACACCCGCGACGGCTACAGCGACGGCTTCGGCGTCTGACCCGCACGGCCGGGCCTGCGGTTCGCACGCTACGGCGTCCACGCGCCGCGCCCCGTCTGCGACGGTCAGCCCAGCGCGTGGCCCGTCGTCGCGTCCACATGGGCCGGGACCTCGTCGTGGCGGTCGCCGACCGTGAGCGTGCCGGTGGGTTCGAGCAGGAGGATCTCCGTCGGCGCGGGAGCGTACGGCTTGTGTTCCGTGCCGCGCTCCACCGTGAAGAGCGAGCCCTGCGGGAGGACCACCGTGCGTTCACCGGACGGTTCGCGCAGGGCGATGTGCAGCTCGCCGGAGAGGACCAGGAAGAACTCGTCGGTGTGGTCGTGCACGTGCCAGACGTGCTCGCCCTCCACCTTCGCGACCCGGACGTCGTAGTCGTTGACGGTGGTGACGATGCGCGGGCTCCACTGCTCGGTGAAGGAGGCGAGGGCGGCGGCCAGGGGAATCGGTTCGCCGCTCAGGGCGTGTTCGCTGCTCATGACGTCATCCTGCGTCTGGCCCGGCGGTGCGCGCGAGTGCTAGGAATCGCACATGCCGCAAGGATCCTCGCACCGTGTCGTCCTGGTCGTCGACGAGAACTCCAACCCCTTCGAGATGAGCTGCGCCATCGAGGTCTTCGGCCTGCGCCGCCCGGAACTGGACCGTGAGCTGTACGACTTCCGGCTGTGCGCGGCCGGTCCGGTGACCCGGATGCGGGACGGGTTCTTCACCCTCACCGGGGTCGCCGGGCTGGAGGCCGCCGAGGAGGCGGACACCCTGATCGTGCCGAACCGCCCGGACACCGACACCCCGCGCGCCCCGCGCGTGCTGGACGCGGTGCGCCGGGCGCACGCCCGGGGCGCCCGGCTCATCGGCTTCTGCTCCGGCGCGTTCACCCTCGCGGAGGCCGGACTGCTCGACGGCCGCCGCGCGGCCTGCCACTGGATGTGGGCGCAGTCGTTTCGCACACGGTTCCCCGACGTGCGCCTCGAACCGGACGTGCTGTTCGTGGACGACGGCGACATCCTCACCGCGTCCGGCAGCGCGTCGGCCCTCGATCTCGGCCTGCACGTCGTCCGCCGCGACCACGGCGCGGAGATCGCCAACCGCGTCGCCCGGCGCCTGGTCTTCGCCGCCCACCGCGACGGCGGGCAGCGCCAGTTCGTCGAACGTCCGATGGCGGCCGTCCCGGACGAGTCCCTCGGCCCGGTCCTGGCCTGGGCTCAGGAACGGCTCGACCAGCCGCTCACGGTCGCCGGCCTCGCGGCACGCGCGCGTGTCAGCCCGGCCACGCTGCACCGGCGCTTCCGGGCCCAGCTCGGCACCACACCACTGGCGTGGCTCACGGCACAACGGGTGACCCTCGCGCGGCGGCTCATCGAACGGGGTGAGGAACGGCTGGACGTCGTCGCCGCCCGCAGCGGCCTGGGCACCGCCGCCAACCTGCGGGCGCGGCTGCGGCGCGAGACCGGACTCAGCCCGTCGGCCTACCGCCGGCGTTTCTCGGGGGCCGCCGGGGAACCGCTCACTGTATGAGATTCCTCGTGTACGACCGGCTCCTCGGCATCGGCGACGACTACTGGATCGAGGACGACCGCGGCAGCAAGGTCTTCCTCGTCGACGGCAAGGCCATGCGCCTGCGGGACACCTGGGAGCTGAAGGACACCCAGGGACGGGTCCTGATCGACATCCACCAGAAGATGTTCGCCCTGCGCGACACGATGGTGATCGAGCGGGCCGGCGAGCCCCTGGCGACGATCAAGCGCCGGCGGCTGTCCCTGCTGCGCAACCACTACCGGGTGACACTGGCCGACGGCACGGAGCTGGACGTCAGCGGCAAGATCCTGGACCGGGAGTTCGCCGTCGAGTACGACGGCGAACTGCTGGCCGTGATCTCCCGCCGCTGGCTCACCGTCCGCGACACCTACGGCATCGACGTCATCCGCGACGACGCGGACCCGGCGCTGCTCATCGCGGTGGCGGTGTGCGTGATCCACCTGGCGGAGAAGGAACGGGAGGACGACTGACCCGGGGCGGCGATCAGCGCCGGGGCGCGTCGAGACCCAGCACCCGGTCCTTCAGCGCCGGGAACTGCTCACGGGTGGTGGCCACCTTCGCCGGGTCGAACTCCACCGTGAGGACCTCCTCCCCGGCGCCCGCCTCGGCGAGGACCTCACCCCACGGGTCGACCACGATCGAGTGACCCGCCTGCGGAACTCCCGCATGCGTCCCGGCCGTTCCACAGGCGAGCACGAACGCCTGGTTCTCCACCGCCCGGGCCTGAGCCAGCAGCGTCCAGTGCGCCCGGCGGCGCTCCGGCCAGCCCGCCGGGACCACCAGGGTCTCGGCGCCGGCGTCGACGAGGCCGCGGAAGAGTTCGGGGAAACGGAGGTCGTAACAGGTCGCCAGGCCGAGCGTGGTGTCCGGCAGACGCACCGTCACCAGCTCACGCCCCGCCCCCATGAGCACCGCCTCGCCCTTGTCGAAACCGAAGCGGTGGATCTTGCGGTAGGCGGCGGCCGGATCACCGGCAGGGGAGAAGACGAGGGAGGTGTTGTAGAGGGGACCGTCCGGGTCCCGCTCGGGGACGGAGCCGGCGTGCAGCCACACGCCCGCGTCGCTCGCGGCCTTGGCCATCGCCTCGAAGGTCGGCCCGTGCAGCGGCTCGGCCTCGGCGGCGAACCGCTCGTAGGCGAAGGCGCCGCACGTCCACAGTTCGGGCAGGACCACGAGGTCGGCCGAGCCCGCCTGTTCCCGTACCAGGGAGGCGGCCCGAAGCCGCCGGTCCGCCACCGATTCGCCCTCGTTCACGGCGATCTGGATCAAAGAGGCGCGCACACTACCACCGTCCTGCCAAACGGGCTGCCCACGCGGGCGGCCACACGGCCTACGATCGTCACGAGAAAGCACTGCCGGGGTGCCTCGGAGCAGCGTAACTTAGCCATTCCAGACACCGCCGAGTGCAGCCGCCTCCCACTGGCACCCACGCCACTACCTGCCCGTGTACACGACCGCCGAGGGGTCCCGTTTCCGTGAGTCTGCATCCCACTCTCCAGCCCTACGCCGATGCCTGGACCCACTCCATCGAGGCGATATCCGAGCTGGTGCAGCCGCTGGCGGACGCCGACTGGAACCGTCGTACCCCCTGCCCGGGCTGGTCGGTGCGCGACATCGTGTCGCACGTCATCGGCCTGGACTGCGAGATGCTCGGCGACCCCCGCCCCATCCACACGCTGCCGCGGGACCTGTTCCACGTCACCAACGACCACCAGCGCTACATGGAGATGCAGGTCGACGTCCGCCGCCACCACACGGCGCCGGAGATGACGGCCGAGCTGGAGTACACGGTCATCCGCCGCAACCGGCAGCTGCGCAACGACTCCCGCGACCCCGGCACCAAGGTGCGCGGCCCCCTCGGCGCGGAGGTCACGCTGAAGGACTCGATGCGGCGCCACGCCTTCGACGTGTGGGTGCACGAGCAGGACCTGCGCACGGCCCTCGGCCGTCCCGGCAGCCTGGACTCGCCGGGCGCGTACGTCGCCCGCGATGTGCTGCTGGACGCCCTGCCGCAGGTCGTCGCCGAGCGTGCCGGGGCCCCGCGCAGCTCGGCGGTCGTCTTCGACGTGCACGGCCCGGTGGAGTTCCTGCGCACGATCCGCGTCGACATCCAGGGCCGCGGCAGCCTGGAGAGCACCCCCGCCCTCGGCCCCGCCGCGACCCTCACCCTCGACTGGGAGACCTACGTCCGCCTGGCCTGCGGCCGGGTGACACCGGAGGCGGCGGCGGACCGCATCAAGACGGAGGGCGACCTGGACCTGGCGGCGGCCATCCTGCGCCACTTCCCGGTGACGCCGTAGCGCTCCCGGTGACGCCGTAGCGCGTGGAGCACGCCCGGGGCGGCCCGCCGGCACCGGGCCGCGCCCCGACGGCGGTCCCCTCGGCGCCGGGGCCCCTCGACGCGAGGCTTCGACGCGGGGCGTAGACGCGGGGCTTCGGCTCAGGACGACGACGCGGGCCGCACGCCCCCGTCACGCCGGTACGTGCACCGTCTCCACCCGGCTCGCCACCAGCCGCTCCCGCTCCCTGCGCGCCGCGCGCCCGCGCAGCCGCAGGATCTGCGAGACACCCAGCGCCTGGAGCACGAACACGGACGAGAACGCCACGGTGTAGTCGTCCCCGGTGGCGTCCAGCAGCACGCCCACCGCGAACAGCGTCGTCATGGAGGCCACGAAGCCGCCCATGTTCGTGATCCCGGACGCCGTGCCCTGCCGCTCCGGCGGGTTCGCCGGCCGCGCGAAGTCGAAGCCGATCATCGACGCAGGCCCGCACGCGCCGAGCACCGCGCACAGCACGATCAGCAGCCACATCGGCGCGTGCGCGCCGGGGCAGACGAGCGTGGCCGCCCACAGCAGCGCCGTCGTCCCGACCGTGCCGAGCGCCAGCGGTAGCCGCGCCTCGTGGTGCCGGGCGACGATCTGGCCGTAGACCAGGCCGATGACCATGTTGGACAGCACGACGAGAGTGAGCAGTTCGCCGGCCGTGGCGCGGCTGAGCCCCTGGTCCTCGACGAGGAACGGCAGCCCCCACAGCAGCAGGAACACCATCGCCGGGAACTGCGTCGTGAAGTGCACCCACAGCCCCAGCCGGGTCCCGGGCTCCCGCCAGGACTCGGCGATCTGCCGGCGCACATAGGCGGCGCCCCGGTGCGTCAGCGGCTCCGGCGCGAACCCGTCCGGATGGTCCTTCAGGAAGAGCAGCAGCAGGACGAACACGACGACGCCGGCGATCGCGCTGCCGCCGAACGCGGCGCTCCAGCCGATGCCGTGCAGCAGCCGCGCCAGCACCAGCGTGGAGACGAGGTTGCCGGCCATGCCCACCAGCCCGGCGAGCTGCGCCACCAGCGGCCCGCGCCGCGCGGGGAACCAGCGCCCGCCAAGCCGCAGCACGCTGATGAACGTCATGGCGTCGCCGCAGCCCAGCAGCGCCCGTGAGGCGAGCGCCATGCCGTACGACGGCAGGAAGGCGAACCCGAGCTGCCCGATCGTGAACAGCACGACGCCGATGCCGAGCACCTTCTTGGTGCCGAGCCGGTCGACCAGCAGGCCGACGGGTATCTGCATGCCGGCATAGACGAGCAGTTGGAGGATGGAGAAGGTGGACAGCGCGGAGGCGCCCACGTGGAAGCGCTCGACGGCGTCGAGGCCGGCCACCCCCAGCGACGTACGGAAGATGACGGCGACGAAGTAGACGGCGACGCCGATGGACCAGACGGCGATCGCACGCCGTCCGCCCGGCGGATCGCCCGGCAGCGCCGTGGAGGAGGACGGGGAACTCATCGGACCTCCCCGCGGGCCAGGTGGGAGAACCAGCCCACGTGCCGGTGGACGATCTCCACGGCCTCTTGCGCGTCGCCGGAGCGCAGCGCGGCGAGGATCTCCTCGTGCTCGGCGAGGGTCTTGGCGATCCGGTCGGGGTGGGAGTGCATGACGGCGACGCCCATCCGCAGTTGCCGGTCGCGCAGCTGGTCGTACAGGCGCGAGAGGATCTCGTTGCCGCCGCTGCGCACGATCTCGGCGTGGAAGCAGCGGTCGGTGACGGCGGCCGCGGCCAGGTCGCCGGCGGCGGCCTGCGCCTTCTGCTTGGCCAGCAGTTCCTCGAGCCGCTCGATGAGTCCCGGCGGGGCGGGCACGGCCTTGCGGGCCGCGTGCTCCTCGACCAGCAGCCGCGTCTCGACGACGTCGGCGATCTCCTGGGCGGAGACCGGCAGGACGAGGGCGCCCTTCTTCGGGTAGAGCTTGATCAGCCCCTCCACCTCCAGCCGCAGCAGCGCCTCGCGCACCGGGGTCCGGGAGACCCCGACGGCCTCGGCGAGTTCGCCCTCGGTCAGGAGGGTGCCGCCCTGGTAGCGGCGGTCCAGGACGCCCTTCTTGACGTGGGTGTAGACGCGGTCGGCGGCGGGTGGTTGCTTCACGGGTGCGGACGGGGCGGATGGCATGCCCACAGGATAGATACATCACGTACCCAAGCAGGGCCCCGTTTCAGCATCCGGACAGCGGCAGCTCCCGTCGCCCTTCCGTGGTGACGAACCAAACTCCCCCGCAACGCGTACAACCATGAGCGCCAGGTACGCGTCATACCTGTGCGGCCTTACCTGCTTTCCCCTCAACTAGGCCGCCCCTAAGGGGCATTCACTCATAATTGGGGTATCTCAGTTGATTACCGCCATTTCCGGCATCAAGGGCGGCCGGCTGCGCCGCGCCGCCGCGGTCACCGTCACCGCGGGCGCCCTGCTCACCACCGGCGCCCTCACCGCGGCCCCCGCGCAGGCCGTCACGACGCCGTCCATCGTGGCCAAGGGCGGCTACGTGATGAACAACGGCACCGGCAAGGACCTCTACAACAAGGCCGCGGACACCCGGCGTTCCACCGGTTCGACGACGAAGATCATGACCGCGAAGGTCGTGCTGGCGCAGCCGAACCTCAACCTGGACGCCAAGGTCACCATCCAGAAGGCGTACAGCGACTACGTCGTCTCGAAGAACGCCTCGCAGGCCCACCTGATCGTCGGCGACAAGGTCACCGTCCGTCAGCTGCTCTACGGGCTGATGCTGCCCTCCGGCTGCGACGCCGCCTACGCGCTGGCCGACAAGTTCGGCAGCGGCACCACCCGCGACGCGCGCGTGAAGTCCTTCATCGGCAAGATGAACGCCAACGCCCAGAGCCTCGGCCTGAAGAACACCCACTTCGATTCCTTCGACGGCATCGGCAACGGCGGCAACTACTCGACGCCGCGCGACCTGACGAAGATCGCCAGCAGCGCGATGAAGAACGCCAACTTCCGCGCGATCGTGAAGACGAAGTCGTACACCGCCAAGACCGTCACCAAGACGGGCAGCATCCGCACGATGGGCGCGTGGACGAACACCAACACGCTGCTGAGCACCTACAGCGGCACCATCGGCGTCAAGACCGGCTCCGGCAAGGAGGCCGGCTACTGCCTGGTCTTCGCCGCGACGCGCGGCGGCAAGACCGTCATCGGCACGGTCCTGTCCTCGACGAACGCCTCGGTCCGCGCGTCGGACGCGACGAAGCTCCTGAACTACGGCTTCTCGAAGGCCTGACGCCCGCGCTCACCCAGTGTTCTGTGACGGGCCCGCCGCACTCCAGCGGCGGGCCCGTCGCCCTGTGCCCGTGAAGGCGCTCCAGGCGGAGGGACCGAAGCGGAGCAGCGGGCCGCCGGCGTCCTTGGAGTCCCGGACGGCGACAGTGCCGGGGATGTTGCGGGCGACTTCTACGCACTCCCCGTTGCCACTGCTGTAGCTGGACTTGACGAACTCGAAGTGCGGCACGGCTCACAGCTCCTTGCGGATGCGTTCGATCAGGGCGATCGAGTCCCGGAGAGCGAGTCCGCAGCGAGCGATCCGCTCGAACATGGCGTTGTGACGATCGGCGTCCTTCTCACTCTCCAGCCACAGCGTAGACGAGGCGGTGTCCATGTAGACCACGTCCATGGCGCCGGGTTCGGTGAAGGACACCACGCTGAAGGCACTGGTCATCCCAGGGTGGGAGCCAGCGATGAACGGCACCACCTGAAGCTTGACGTTGGGGAGCCGTGCGGCTTCCACCAGGTGCCCGAGCTGTGCACGCATGACGTCACGACCGCCCACCAGCTGCCGCAGCGCCCCCTCTCCGACCACGGCCCACAAGCTGAGCGGTTCGGCATCCGTGAGCCGGCCCTGCCGCGCGATCTTGGCTTCGACGAAACGTTCGATCTCATCGGGGTCGTCCCAGTCGGCGTTTCCGACCGCCAGCGCCCGCGCGTAGTCCGGCGTCTGCAACAGACCCGGCACGAAAGCGCCCTGCCACGTACGGATGCCCGTAGCGATGTCCTCAAGCGCCACGTATTCGACGAGCGATCGCAGCACGGGATAGTGATTCCACCAGCCCTTGGCCTTGCGCCGCTCTCGGTCCGTCCGGGCAAGGCTGAGCAGGCGCTCCACGACCTTGGGGTCCGTCACGCCGTACAGGTCGCACAGGATGCGGATGTCCGGGTCGCGAAACGGGACCCAGCCACGCTCCATCTTGGCGACCTTGGTCCCTGTCGCCGAGAGCGCCTCCGCTGCCTGGGGCTGGGTCAGGCCCGCCTCGTCGCGCAGACGCAGCAGCTCACCGCCCAACTTGCGAGCCAGCACGGTGGATACGCGGTTCCCGCGCTTGAACTCGTCTGCGGTCACGCCGGTTCCCTCCCAGGTCGACGGCCAGTCTGCAATCCACCGATCAACGCCGCAACACTGGGGGACGGATTTCCCCGGGACCAGTTGCACACAGGGTGGAGCCGCCGCTACTTTCGGTACTCAAGACGCCACCCTGCGAGATCAGTTGGCGGAAGTGCACCGTGCTGCCCGCGCGGCGAAGCCACCGCAAATGACCCCACCCCGCGCACCGGAGGTCCACGTCATGTCCGACGCCTGCCCCGTCCCCTTCCCCAAGCCGTACGACCGCTACGACGCCGTCTCGTACCCGCCGTATCCCAGGAACGTCGCCCGTGTCCGGCACCGCGTCGGGCATCTCGCGTTGCTCTGGGGGCACCCCGGCGCCGCGGCCGACGCGGCGTTGGTCGCCAGTGAGTTGTGCACGAACGCCTTACTGCACGGGAGCCTGTCGGACCGCCTGTTCCGGGTGGAGACGTCGCTCAGGGACGCCACGCTGCGGGTCGCGGTGACGGACCCGCGAGGGGAACGCCTGCCGGAGACGCGCCCCGTGCGGGACGACGAGCAGTTCGGACGGGGGCTGCTGATCGTGGCCGCGCTGGCGGACCGGTGGGCCGTGGACCAGCTCACGGTGGGCAAGACGGTGTGGGCGGAACTGACCGTCACCAGAGGGTGATCCGGCATGGAAATCCGTTTGTGGGACCGGTCGCGCGCTGTCTACCGTCGGCACATCGACGTGTAGCTCAGCAGCAGAGCACCGGGCTCCGGACCCGGAGGGCGCGGGGGCGGAACCCGCCACGTCGGCTATGAACGACGACGCTGAGCAGCAGCACCTCGCGCAGGCGAACCCCGGATACGCGGCCGGCCAACTGGCCGCCGCATTCCGTACGGCCGCCACCCACCCCGACTCGCAGACCCGCCGGCGCGGTGACGAGCGCGGACGCAAGTGGCGTGCCGTGCTGGACGGGATGGCGAGCGGCCTGCTGACGATCGGTTCCCGTACGCCCGTCGCCGGACTGCCCGCGTGGGTCACACCCGAGGTCGTCCGGGGTGGCTTCGCGACGGGCACGCCGAGTGCGGGTGGTCCGCTGCTCGACTTCGAGATCGCCGCGGCGCGCCGTGCCGGTGTGCCCGAAGAGCGGCGGGAGCTGTTCCGCTCCTTCCTGAGCGATGACGGGCTCGCTCACCTGTACGGCCTGCTCGACAGCGGTCGTTACGAGGTGACCGTGCCCGAGGAGGCCGCACTGCTCACCGTGGCGTGGCTGGTCCGGGCCGGGGAGCTGGACGCCGCACTGGACCTGGTCGAGGAACTGGCGCCGTTCGCGGACCGGCTGCGGTTCAGCCCGCGACCGTCGGAACGGCCCGCGCCCGGGCCCGACGCCGTGCACCGCTCCACCGTCGGCGACGCCGCCCACACCCTCGCGCGCCGGCGCCCCAGCACGGCCGTCGAGACGCAGCGCGAAGCCCTGGCCGTCTGGCAGCCCTTCGGCGACGAACTGCTCCTGCACTGGCTGGAGGTGACGAACGAGGAGGGACACATACACCTGCCCGGAGCCGGTGACCCCTGGCTCCTCCGCTCCGCCGGGCTGCTGCGCCGCTACCGCGACCTGGCCCGGCGCCACACGCACTGCACCAAGCACCTCAAGCCCGGGGAGAACCTGGGCATCCTGCGCGGTGCGCTGGAGGAGACCGTGGCCGGGCGGGAATTCCCGCCTCGACGGCTGGGGTTGCTGCGGCACGCCGTCACCTCCATGGTGCGCCGGCGCGGGCTCCCCGGCTCCGCCGAGCACACGGCGCTCCGCCGCGAGCAGGCAGCCCAGGCCGCACTGCCCTCGCACCACGCGCTGGCCCGCGTCGTACTGGGGCGGCTGTCCGGCCTGCCGCAGGACCGTGGGGCGAGCGAGCTGGAGCCGCTCGTCGCGCCGGTGAGCGCCGAGGAGGCCGACGAGGCCGGGGTGCCCGCGGGTACGGTCGTCCCGGCCGCCGTGCGCCGGCCGGTCGAGGCGGCGCTCAGCGCGCCAGTCGGCACGCTCGTGGAGCGCGGTGTCGTGCCTTCGGCGGAGGTGCTGGCCGAACTGGTCCCCCAGCTCGTCGCCGCCACCACCGCGGCGGCACACCCTGATCCCGCGCTGCGGTCGCTCGCCGCCGCCAACTACCGCGCGTTCCGCAACCGCCGCTCCCTGCTGCTGCTCAACCTTGAGCGGCAGGTACGGGTGGAGGAGCTGCCGTGGGTGCGGGCCGTCGCCGCGCACCGCGTCGGCGACGGGGCGGAGGAGGTGGCGGCCGCCACGCTGCGGCAGCTGGGCGGCCTCGCGGTGCGGGCGTTCCCCGGCACGATCCTGCCGAACCCGCTGGTCCGCGAGCTGTCCGTGCTCGCCCGCCAGGCAGAGCTCGGCGCGCCCTTCGTGGAGGAACTCGCCGCGGACATCTTCATGGGCACGTTCAGCCCGAAGTTCCTGACCGCCGCGCGCGTGGCGGCCGAACTCCTCGGCGGCGGCTCCCTGTACGAGCGGTACTACGCCATCGACTACCGCGCGGTGCGCAATCTCGCGATCGTCGAGGCGGCCGAGGCGGCGCGCCGCTCCGGCGGGGCGCGTACGTCACCCGGGTTCGCCACGCTGTGCCGGCAGCGGGCCGCCGAGTTCGCCCCGGGCAACGCGGCGTCCGGCTCCTCGGTCGCGGCGAACGGCACGGTGATCGAGCAGGCGCAGATCCTCACCACGCACAATCTGGCGACGCTCGTCGACCGGGTCGGCATCGACCCCGGAGACGGCTGGGCGGAGACGGCCCTGTCCTGCTTCACGGCGGTGTGCCGGCTGACCGGGCGCGTCCACCACAACCCGCGTCCGCTCGGCACCATCAAGGACGTCGCCTACGCCTGGCGGCAGCTGGTGTTCTTCCTGACACTGTGCGCGCCCGACGAGCAGCGGCGGACCGTGGACCGCCTGACGGAGGAACTCGCCCGGCAGCCCTGGCACACCGCCGCCCGCCTCACCCCCGCCCTCACCGGCCTGCGCCAAGCGCTGGAGGGCACCCCGCCGGACGAAGACAAAGGCCGCCGCCTCCTGGGCTGGACCACCAGCAACCACTGGCTCCGCGCCGAGCCGCTGCCGACGGGCCCTGGAGTACCGCGCTGAGAAATGACTGAGACCGTAACTGGAGCTTACGGTCTCAACATTTCCACAGGTGAGCGCAGCACCGAGACACGCTCAGACCACGGGCTGAGCGGCCCGCGCCACGTCTTTCGCTGATCTTCTCTCGCAATCGTGAAGGTTCGCCCGTGCGGTTGGCATATTCGATTTCCTCCGCCCTACGTTCCCCGGCGGAGGTGGTTCACATGAACGAACCCAGCAAGCGCTCAGACCGCACGGGCCCCCAGGAGGCCATCGACATCAGCGACTTCGTGTACGCGGCGACGGGGGCCCGCGTACGGCGGCTCACCATGCCGGACGGGGGTCATTGGTTTCCGGCGGTGGATGTGTGCACCGAACTCGGTTACACGACCCCGAGGAAAGCTCTCCTCGACCACGTACCGGAAGAGCATCGAGAAAATCTCGAGACACTGACTGGAAGTCACGGTCTCAGCATTCCCGCAGGTAGGGAGTGGCGTCGAGACCTGAATGTCATCTCTCTGCAGGGTCTCATCCTCCTCGTCAACGCCTGCACCAAGCCCGCCTGCGCCCCCTTCAAGCAATGGGTCGCCGAGGTGATCGAGACAGTGCAGCGGGAGGGTTCCTACACCCTGGACGAGGCCGAGGTGCAGCCCGCCGAGCCCGGCGCGCCCATCGCCTACGCCATGCCGGAACAGTTCGCCGAGGCCATCGTCCGGCTGGAGGCGCACAACCTTCAGGTGGACGAGCAGCTTGCGTCCGCACAGCGTGAATCGCTGGCCGTGCAGCAGGAGATCCTGGCCACGGGACAGGCGGCCCTGGCGGTACAGCAAGCCATGGCCCGGGCCATGGAGCGCATCGCCGACCGGTTCGACATCCTGGCTCTCGGCCGCCCCGCGCCCCCGAGCGATGCCCCCGAGACGGGGACCACCACAGCCTCCCTGCTCGCCGACTGGCGTCGGCGCCTGTCCGTCACGGAGGACGTCTGGTCGGTGGCCGTGGTGATCGCCCCGGTCCTCGTCGCGAAGGGGGAACTGCGCGAGCCCCTCGAATCGATCGCGGCGCGCACGGGGCTGTCCGTCAGGCGGGTCAACGAGTGTCTGCGTCTGCTGCGTCAGCACGCCTGCATCCGCTCCGGCGGCGGCACGGCGGGCGGAGCGCCGGTGTACGTGCTCACCGAGGGTTGAGATCGGCAACGACTCCCGGCGGGTGCCCCGCACAGCCTCCGGAGAACCCGCCCTCCTCCTCGTCGAGCTGTCACACCACTCTCGTACGATGACTGGGAAAATGCGCTGTTGATACGCAGGCGTGACGGGGGAAAGGCGTATGGCATGACCCTGCCCGGGCGAATGGGTTCTGCTCAAGCAGACGGCGCGGATCTGCAGGTCTCACACCAGGGCCTGACCGGACTGGCCGACGACCTTGACGACATGCAGGGATACCTGGACAAGCAGGTCCGGCGCATGGATGCGTTGGTGGACCGGATCGAGGCCGGCTGGCAGGGCCCGGCGGCAACCGCGTACCGAGGCTTCCACCGGGCGGCGGCCGAGGACGCCGTGCGCATCCGCGAGATCATGAAACAGCTCGAGGAGGCGGTACGCCTGAGCCGGGACGGCTTCTCCCGAGACGACCTTGAGGTGCTCGCCCGGATGCGACAGGTGCACGTGGACATCGGAAGCGAGGTGGACAGGCTCTCCACGCCGAACACCACAGCATCACCCCAGGAGTCGTCACCGCCTCGCAGCAACCTCGACACGTACTGACCGGGACTGTCGCTCGACGGTGATCGGCGACAACGAGGGGGAGCATGTCCAGCCAGAACGACGCCGGCGACGACCGCATAACCGTCCAGTTCACAACACTGCACGAACTTGCCACCGAGCTCGAGGACATCCTCAAGAAGCTCAACGAGAAGCTCGACTCCTTGTACGACCGCGTCGAACCTGTCGTCCTCTCCTGGCAGGGCGAGGCCCGCGAGGTCTTCGTCCAGAAACTCGACGAGTGGGACCACTCGGCCCAGGACCTCCAGGCGGCCCAGAAGTGGCTGCACGGGTACGTCACCACCGGACACGCCAATTACACGGCGGCGCACCAGGCCGTGCTGCGGGGATGGGGAGCCGCCTGATGAGCGTCCCACCGCCCGCACCAGGCGGAACGATCGACGTGACTCCGTCCGTTCTCTACGGCGTCTCCAATTCTGTGGCAGACCAGCAGGGGGCTTTCGACCGGGGTATCAAGTCGTTTCTCGACGAACTGGGCCGTTACCCCGATGCCGGCGGCAACGGCCCAGCCATGCAGGAGTTCACTACCGCCTACGGACAGGTCTCCGAGAAGTTTCTTGCCGTGTGGGCCCAGGCGGTGGTGAGCATCGGCGGAGCCGCTGTCGGTTTTACCAGCACGGCGAACAACTATGCAGCGGCCGACGCCGCTACACATCCCTCCCCATCGGGGCATCCGACGCATCAGCCCCACCCTCATGTGATCGAAAATCCGCCCAGGTACGGTCCGGTCACCGACTTCAAGTGGGGCGATCTGGACGGTAGTCAGAGCATCGTGCAGGAGGCCTTGGAAGGTCTGGAAGCCGCGGTTCTGGCAGTCATCCGTCCCCTGCTCGAGTACGAGTGCCGTTGGGGCAAGGCAGCGAGCATCCTGCCGTTGCCCAACCATCTGCACTTGTCATCGATCTCTGAGACGTGGCTCATGCCGCAAACCACCCTCGGCACGGTTGAAGGCACGCTGACAGGCCTCATCGGCAGTATCACCGATCAAGCCGACTCGGACTGGTACCACGCGATGCGGACGTTCTGCAGCACCCTGTGGGGGACCTCGGCCTGGGGTCAACGCCGCGTGGGCTATGACTGGTCGAACGACAACGCCAACAAGCAGGGGTCCAGCCATCCCGTCTTCGCTGTCCTGTTCGACACGTGCAGCACAATGGCCGAATCCCTGTCGGCAGTGACCCAAGCAGCCGAAGACGTACGTGACGATCTGCACCGGATCTACCGCCAGGCCGTTCTCGATAGTCTCAAACAGCTGGATCTTAGTGACGGTGCCGACATCAAGGAAGCGAAGAGTCTGCTCAAGGGTCTTTGGCATGTAGGAAAGGGCTTGGTCACGGACCTGTCGTTGGGCATCGTGCTGAAAATCGACGAAGGCGCTATGAACGACGCCGTGTCGGCCTACAACAACCGGGTCCGCCGCCAGGCCCATGAAGTAAGGGCGCTACTTCCGGCGCTGGACGAGGCAGAAACGAGTGCACCAACGTTCAAGGCCGAGGCGGCCAGGGCCCAGGCTTTCGGCGCCCGGGCGCTGACGGACTTCAAGGGAAGTCCCCTATACACGGTACCGGGAGACAGCGAAGCCAATCACACCTACCCAATTGATCTGGCAAATCAGGAGGGGGTTCACGGGAGTCACGTCATCGACAAACATGTCGGCAAGACTGATCAGCAACTCGCGCAGCGGCTCAGAGATCAGCCGACGATCGATGCGGCCTCCAGCTTCACTGACCTTGCATCCGCCCAAAGACTTACGCAAACTGCGATGGACTACGTGGGGCCGCCTGCCGGCTCTAGCCAGCAGAACGCCGGGTTGAACAACCGTGAGAAGATCGAGAAATGGCTCTCCAAACCACGTTCGGACAGTTCGATTCTGAGTCTTGATCCGGTGGAGTTCAATGCTGCGACCGGGCGCACAGTCGAGGCACGTGACCCTCGAGCCGGCGCCGCAAAGGACACCCATTCGGTAAAGGTCGTACTCAAGTACAAGAACGGGCTGCACCCTCCGTACGTTGTCTACACCTCGATGCCGTCGCTGCCATGACCACCCCGTAGGAGACCCTGTGCCGGATAAGACGACGACGCTGCCCGACTGCGCGAGAGGCCATTTCGATGATCGCCAGTCCTTCGCCGCCCTGCTGCCGCGGAGGGGCGCGGCCTGGGAGGACACTGTCATGACAGCAATCCAGGCTCACCCTGTGCTCCGACACGTCGACCGTAGCGCCTTGCGAGACAGCGTCCTGGAGATCTCGCCGGAGAAAGCCGTTGATTTGGTCGGGCTGATTTCGGTCGGTTCTCTTCTGTACGGGCCCCGGGAATCTCTCCTCAAACGAGACGTGGAACGTGAAGCCTGTGTGCGTGACATCGTGAAGGCGGCAGGGAACGGCGCACATTTCTACACCAATCATGGGCACGCGGAGGACGGCGAAGAAGCGGACTTTCTGGCCTCGTCCTTTTACGCCAGCAACCTCGCCGACACCACCATCGACATCTGCCTCATCGGGGTATCGGACGAGCATGTTCTGGTGCTGTGGCGATTCGAGGACGACTAGCCGTTTCCGACCACTCACCGACCGCCGCACACAGCAGCATTCAGAAGGGGAGCCGAAGGTGCGCACCCGATCCGCTACCTATCCGGACCGCGAGACCGCCCAGTGGGCCACCCAGCAGGTCGTCACCGCCAACGAGCAGCTCATCCACCGCTGGCTCGCCCAGTCCACCCGTCTCCGTCTGACCATCGAGGCGTCCTGGCCGTCCCGTCCCGAGCCGGTCGGGCGTGTGCTGCTGCAGGCGATGATGCTGGCCGGCCGGGAGCCCATCGACGTACGCGCCGCCCGGGTGATCCTCAGGCGGGACCCGTCCCGGCCGCACGGCTTCGCCGTCGACGCCACCTTCCCGATCTACCTGTAGACCCGTAGAGGCTGAACGCACCGTGCCCCTGAGCCCCCTCGAACACGACCGCCGCTACGGCGAGCTCGACCAGGTGATGCGCGCCTACGCCGGGCAGCCCGCCGACGACCGCCCCGACCGTGCCAGCCGGGCCCTCACCGCCTACCTGCGCCACACCTGGCACACCCGCCCCTGGGCCCTCGCGATCGCCGAACGCCAACTGCGCGACTACGCAGACAACCCGCCCGGGCGCCTCCGCCTGCGCCTCGGCGAGTTCTACCCGATCCCGGACGTCGGTCTGCCCGAGGACCAGATCCAGCAGTGGCTGTACTGCCTGGCCGACCACATCCGGCACAGCATCGAACAGGGCCAGGTACCGCCCCCGTGCGCCCCGGCCACCCACTGGGAGTGGCACGCCCGGTTCCCCGAACTCGCGCAGTTCCTCGGCGGTTGGTTCTCCCAGGACATGCCGGACGAGTTCGACGACCACGACGCCGCCGTCGACGACTACCGGGCCACCACCGACCCTCAGCTGGTCGCCGGCCTCGTGGGTGAACTGCACGCGCTGCTCGCTCTGGACCTCGATGAGTCCGACTACGCCGTGGGTTTCGCCGAGTTGGGCATGGAGGTCGACCCGCCGGCCCCTTTGCCCCCCAGGTCCTGGCTGGGGCTCGTCGCCGACCGGCTCGGGTAGGCGGAGCGGAGCTGAGGAAGGGAAGGGCGGTCGCAAGACGAACTTGCGACCGCCCTTCCTCATGACCCGGCCTACTTGTCGGAGACGGCTCTCACGCCCAGCTGATCAACCGCTTCGGCTGTTCCAGGATCGCTGCCACGTCGGCCAGGACCTTGGAGCCCAACTCGCCGTCCACCAAGCGGTGGTCGAAGCTGAGCGCCAGCGTGGTGACCTGGCGCGGCTTGACCTTGCCCTTGTGGACCCACGGCTGGAGCTTGATCGCGCCGACCGCGAGGATCGCGGACTCGCCAGGGTTGAGGATCGGCGTGCCGGTGTCGACGCCGAAGACGCCGACGTTGGTGATCGTCACCGTGCCGCCCTGCATGGCCGCCGGGGACGTCTTGCCGTCGCGGGCCGTCGACACCAGGTCGGACAGCGCGTCGGACAGCTCCGGGAGCGTCTTGGCGTGGGCGTCCTTGATGTTGGGGACGATCAGGCCGCGCGGGGTGGCCGCGGCGATGCCCAGGTTGACGTAGTGCTTGACCACGATCTCCTGGGCCGCCTCGTCCCAGGACGCGTTGATGTCCGGGTTGCGGCGGATGGCGATCAGCAGCGCCTTGGCGATCAGCAGCAGGGGGTTCACCCGGCGGCCCGCGAACTCCTTGTCCTGCTTGAGCTCCTCGACCAGCTTCATCGTGCGGGTCACGTCGATCGTCACGAACTCCGTGACGTGCGGCGCCGTGAACGCCGAGCCGACCATCGCCGCGGCCGTCGCCTTGCGGACGCCCTTGATGGGGATGCGGGTCTCGCGGCCGGTGTCGTACGACACCGGGGCCGGGGCCGCCGGGGCGGCCGCCCTGGGCTCGGGCGCCGGCTCCGTGGCCGGTTCCGTGACCTGCTGCGGGGCCGCCGCCGCGTGAACGTCCTCGCGGGTGATGACGCCGTCCGGGCCGGTCGGCGTGATCGTCGCGAGGTCGACGCCGAGGTCCTTGGCCAGCTTGCGCACCGGCGGCTTCGCCAGCGGCCGCGGCCGGTCCACGACCTCCGCGGCGCCGTGACCGGCCTCCGCGGCGCCGTGGCCGTTCAGCTCCGCCTGGATCGCCGCCGCGGCCGGCTCCTGCGCGGCGGCCGGCGCCTTGCGCGGGCGGCGCTTCGTGGAGGAGGTCGCCACGCCGTATCCGACCAGCACCGGCTGGCGGCCCGAGCCGACGGACCCCGCGGTCTGCTCCTGCGCGGCCTGCGGTGCCTCGGCCGCCGGGGCCTGCGGCTGCTCCGCCTGCTCGACGGGCGCGCCGCCGGCCACGGCGACGGCGATGATCGCCGTGCCCACGTCGACCGTGGTGCCCTCGGGGAAGCGCAGCTCGCGGACCACGCCGTCGTAGGGGATGGGCAGTTCGACGGCCGCCTTGGCGGTCTCGACCTCGCACACCACCTGGCCGTCGGTGACCGTGTCGCCCGGCTGGACGTACCACTTGAGGATCTCGGCCTCGGTGAGTCCCTCGCCCACGTCGGGCATCTTGAACTCGCGTACGGACCCTTCAGTCATCGTCGTCACGACCCTCTCCTCAGTACGCCAGGGCACGGTCGACGGCGTCGAGTACCCGGTCCAGGTCCGGCAGGTACTCCTCCTCCAGGCGGGCCGGCGGATACGGGGCGTGGTAGCCGCCCACGCGCAGCACAGGCGCCTCCAGGTGGTAGAAGCAGCGCTCCGTGATCCGGGCGGCGATCTCCGCGCCGGAGCCGAAGAACACCGGCGCCTCGTGGACGACGACCAGGCGGCGCGTCTTCTCCACCGACGTCTGGATGGAGTCGAAGTCCAGCGGGGAGACCGAGCGCAGGTCCAGGACCTCCAGGCTGCGGCCCTCCTCGGCGGCCGCGTCGGCGACCTCCTGGCAGAGCTTCACCATCGGGCCGTACGCGGCGAGGGTGAGGTCGGTGCCCGCACGGACCACCTCGGCCTTGTGCAGCGGGCCGGGGATCGCCTCCGGGTTGACCTCGCCCTTGTCCCAGTAGCGCCGCTTGGGCTCGAAGAAGATCACCGGGTCGTCGCTCTGGATGGCCTGCTGCATCATCCAGTACGCGTCGGAGGCGTTGGACGGGGAGACCACCTTCAGGCCCGCCACGTGCGCGAAGAGCGCCTCGGGGGACTCGGAGTGGTGTTCGACCGCGCCGATGCCACCGCCGTAGGGGATGCGGATGACGACCGGCATCTTGACCTTGCCCAGCGAGCGGGCGTGCATCTTCGCCAGCTGGGTGACGATCTGGTCGTACGCCGGGAAGACGAAGCCGTCGAACTGGATCTCCACGACCGGGCGGTAGCCGCGCAGGGCCAGCCCGATCGCCGTGCCGACGATGCCGGACTCGGCGAGCGGGGTGTCGATGACGCGGTCGTCACCGAAGTCCTTCTGCAGGCCGTCCGTCACCCGGAAGACACCGCCGAGCTTGCCGACGTCCTCACCCATGATGAGGACCTTGGGGTCCGCCTCCAGGGCGTGGCGCAGCGACTCGTTGATCGCCTTGGCCAGGGCCATCTTCTCCGCTGCCATGTCAGACCCCCTCAGCATCCGTGAACGACGCCTGGTAGGCGGCGAACTGGGCGCGTTCCTCGTCGACGAGCGCGTGCCCGTCCGCGTACACGTTCTCGAAGATGGCGAAGTGGTCCGGGTCCTGCATGGCGCGGACCGCTTCGCGCACTCGTTTGCCCAACGTCTCGCTCTCGGCCTCGAGTTCCGCGAAGAATCCCTCGTCCGCGTGGTTTGAGGCCTCCAGGTAGCGGCGAAGGCGCAGGATCGGGTCCTTGGCCTCCCAGGCGAGGCGCTCCTCGTCACCGCGGTAGCGGGTGGGGTCGTCGGAGGTGGTGTGGGCGCCCATGCGGTAGGTCCACGCCTCGATCAGCGCCGGGCCCTCGCCGCGCCGGGCGCGCTCCAGCGCCCACCGGGTGACGGCGAGGGAGGCGAGAACGTCGTTGCCGTCGACGCGCACACCCGGGAAACCGAAGCCCTGGGCGCGCTGGTAGAGGGGCACGCGGGTCTGCTTCTCGTTGGACTCGGAGATCGCCCACTGGTTGTTCTGGCAGAAGAACACGACCGGCGCGTTGTAGACGGCGGCGAAGTTGAACGCCTCGTTCACGTCGCCCTGGCTGGAGGCGCCGTCGCCGAAGTAGGCGATGACCGCGCTGTCGGCGCCGTCCTTGGCGATGCCCATGGCGTAGCCCGTGGCGTGCAGCGCCTGGGAGCCGATGACGATCGTGTAGAGGTGGAAGTTGTTGCCGTTGGGGTCCCAGCCGCCGTTGTTCACGCCGCGGAACATGCCGAGCAGGTTGGCCGGGTCGACACCCCGGCACCAGGCGACGCCGTGCTCGCGGTAGGTCGGGAAGACGTAGTCGTCCTCGCGGGTGGCGCGACCGGAACCGATCTGGGCGGCCTCCTGGCCGAGCAGCGAGGCCCACAGGCCCAGCTCGCCCTGGCGCTGCAGGGAGGTGGCCTCGGCGTCGAAGCGTCGGGTGAGCACCATGTCGCGGTAGAGGCCGCGCAGCTCGTCGGGGGTGATGCCGGCGACGTAGGCGTCGTACTCGGCGTTCTTGACCCGCTCGCCCTCGGGCGTCAGCAGCTGGACGAGCTCCGGCTCGGCGCTCTTCGCGGCGCGGGTGGTGCGGGTGGCGCGCTTGGTACCGGTGGTTCCGGCCGTCTTGCCGCCGCTGGTCGCGGCCGTCGTGCTGCCGTCGGTCCCGGCCTTGCTTGCGGCGCTGCGTCGCGGCTTGCGCGGGGCAGTGCTCTCCACGGTCACGTGTGCTCCTCCGTCGGTCCGGCCCCCGGGGTTGCCGGTTGGCCTGGGGATCCCCCCTGCTCGTAGAGAGCCTGGGGGAGGCTCACCTGGTCCGACCACCGGGCACGGGGTGGGTGCCACTCGGCCGGGAACAGGCGTGACAGGTGCCCCGGCGAGCGCCCTGCAACAATCACGTTACCCAGTGCTCCACATTTCTGTGAAACCCCTCCTGACCTGCGTTTTTACTCGGATTTCCAAGTACTTTTGATAGGAGATCCGAGTACTTCGCCGGGCTTTCGGGGTTGCCGCTGGTCACGGCCGTGCAGGGGGCCGGAACAGGGGGCACGTTATCCCGGCCACCCCGGGCTCGGGAAGAGCCTGCGGGTGACGGCACCCTCGGCGCGCGGAGGCCGGTGAATCGCCGCATTCGCCCTGACGGAAGCCCGCACCTCGTCCGCCAGGGTGATTTATAGGCACCTTATTCCGGACCACCGACAGCCTTACGCCCTTTTCGCCGCGGTGCCACCTTTCCGCCCCACCCTCCTCACTCGGCCGGACCATTTCCGGTACACCCTGCGACCGGAAATGACTGTCTGTGACAACGCCCAGCTCACGGGCCGGGTTCCTGCCCTAGCATCGGGCGCGTGCCGCGCCCGTGTGTACCACCCCCCGCGCCTCAGGCGCCCCCGTTACGCGCCCTGTTGAGCCGCTACGCCGCCGGTTCCGTGCTCGCCTGCGAGCCGGTCACCCAGGGCCTGCTGAACCGCGGCTACCACCTGTGCACCACGCGCGGGCGCTACTTCCTCAAGCACCACTCCGACCCCGACACCGCCGACCCCGCCGCCATCGAGCGCCGGCACCGCGCCACCCAGCGCCTCGCCGGCCTCGGGGTCCCGGTGGTCCCGCCGCTGCCCGGCCGTGACGGCCGTACGGTCGCCGTGATCGGCGGCCACGTCTACGCCCTGCACCCGTGGATCGACGGCCGTCACCGCCACGGCGGCCAGCTCACCCGGGGCGAGTCCGCACGCCTGGGCGCCCTCCTGGGCGCCGTGCACGCCTGCCTGGAACGCGTGATGCCGCCCAAGGGCCGCACCCGCCCCTCCGCGAGCCCCCACCCCGTGGAGAGCGCCGATCCGGCGGCCACCTTCACGCTCATCGACGAGCTCCTCGCCCGCGTGCGCCGCCACCGCCCCGCCGACTCCTTCGACGAGCTGGCCCGCCACCGCCTGCTGGAGCGCCGCGGCCTGCTGGAACGGCACGCCGACCGGCGCCCTCCGCGCGGCGGGCCGGTGGGCTGGGTGCACGGTGACTTCCACCCGTTCAACCTGCTCTACCGCGACCAGGCGCCCGCCGCGATCGTCGACTGGGACCGCCTGGGCGTACAGCCGCGTGCCGAGGAGGCCGTACGCGCCGCCGTGATCTTCTTCGTCCAGCCCGGGGGGACTCTCGACCTGCCGAAGGTGCGCGCCTACGCGCGCGCGTACCGACGCACCGCCGGGGCCACGCCCGCGGAGCTGGCGGCGGCCGTGCACCGCGTGTGGTGGGAGCGGCTGAACGACTTCTGGATGCTGCGCTGGCACTACGAGCGCGACGACCGGCGCGCGGACCCGCAGTTCCCGGCGGCGTCCGCGCTCGTGGTGTGGTGGACGCGGCGCTACGAGGCGGTGTGCGACGCGTTCACGCAGTGAGCCGCCGCCCGCGGAAACGCACACGCGCGTGCCGGGGCGGAAACAGCACGCGCGCGTGGCGCCCGGGGAAACAGCACGCGCGCGTGGCGCCCTGAGGGGGCGTCACGCGCGCGTGGGAAGCGGACCGGCCGGGGTGTCAGGGCGTGGCGCCGCTGCCCCCGACGGTGACACCGGTCGTCGTGCCGCTGCCGGTCGTCGTGCCGCCGTTGTTCGTGGTGCCGCCGTCCGACGTGCCGCCGTTGTTCGCCGAACCGCCGTCCGTCGTGGTGCCGCCGTCCGTCGTCCCGCCGTCGGTGGTGCCGCCGTCGGTGGTACCGCCGTTGGTCGTGCCGCCGTCCGTCGGGTTCGAGGACTGCGTGCTGGTGTCCGTCGGCTCGTTCGAGGGCGGGTTGGAGTTCTGCTGTGACGGCGTGTACGAGGGGGTGTACGACGGCCGGTTCCACGAGCCGGAGCCCGACCCGGTGTTGTCGTCCGACGTCCCGCCCGAGCCGTCGTCGGTCGTCTCGTCGCTCGGCGACGGGCTGGGGCTCTCCTGCGTCCGGGACTGGGAGATGCTCGGCGTCGGGCTGGTCTCCGGCTTGCCGCCCTTGGTGTCGGTGCCCTTGACGGCCAGCGCCACACCCGCCGCGATCGCGATCACCGCGAGCACGGCGAGGACCCACAGCTTGCCGCGGCCGCTGCCCTTGTTGCCGCTGCCCTCAAAACCGCCGTCGTCGCCGTTGCCGTACCCGGTGGGCAGGATGGGCTGCGGGATCTGCGCGGTGCCGGGGCCGGGGCCGCCGGGGTGCGCCATGACGGCCGTGTGCGCGAAGCCGCCCGCCGGAGTGTGCCGGCCGTCGTGCACGGCCACCGGGCCGGTGTTCCAGGTGCCGGTGTGGCCGCCCTGGTCGTACAGCATCTGCAGCGCGTACTGGACCAGCCCGCGCATCTCCTCGGCCGTCTGGAAGCGGTCGTCGGGCTCCTTGGCCAGCGACCGCATCACCAGGCCGTCCAGCTCCGGCGGGCAGCCGTCGGACGCCTCGGACGGCGGCGTCGGGATGTCCTGCACGTGCTGGTAGACCACCGACAGCGGGGTCTCGCCGGTGAACGGGGGCCGCAGCGACAGCAGTTCGTACAGCAGGCAGCCCACCGCGTACAGGTCGGAGCGGTGGTCGACGGCCTTGCCGAGCGCCTGCTCCGGCGACAGGTACTGCGGGGTGCCCATCACCATGCCGGTCTGCGTCATCGTCGTCGACGCGCCGTGCAGGGCGCGGGCGATGCCGAAGTCCATCACCTTCACGGCGCCGTTGTCGGTGATGATGACGTTGGCCGGCTTGATGTCGCGGTGCACGATGCCGTGCTGGTGCGAGTAGGCCAGCGCCTCCAGCACCCCGGAGACGATGATGAGCGCCTGCTCGGGGCCCGGCGCCTCGGCGTTGAGCAGCAGGTCGCGGATCGTACGGCCCTCGACCAGCTCCATGACGATGTACGGCACGCTCTGGCCGCCGACGACGTCCTCGCCGGAGTCGTACACGGCGACGATGGCGTGGTGGTTGAGACCGGCCACCGACTGCGCCTCACGCGTGAAGCGGGCCTTGGACACCGGGTCCTCGGCCAGGTCGGCGCGCAGCAGCTTGACCGCGACGGTGCGCCCGAGCCGTACGTCCTCGGCCGCGAACACCTCGGCCATGCCGCCCCGGCCGAGCCGGTGGGTCAGCCGGTACCGGCCGTCGCCGACAAGCCCGCCGTTGCCCCAGTTCTCCGGCGCGTCTGACATACCGCCGCCAGTCGCCTCGGGGTCGGACGGGCCCTGAGCGCGCTGCTGCTGTGCCATCAGTCCTCGCCGTCGTTTCTGCCCGCGGTCCGCGCGGTGTTGTTACGGTCTCCGTCGGCCACGCTACAGCCTCGGCGCAAGACGCCGGTCCCGGATGGACGTGCTGACCGGTACGGGACGGACCGGCCATCAAACCCCGCATCCGTCCGCTCGTGCAAATTCTGTGTACCGGCCGTACGGCGCCTGTAACGCTTCCGCGACGCTTCTTTCGCGTACGGTCACGGATCGGGCACCGAGCTTGACGTGTCAGTGCCCTGCGGCAGACTTGGCCGGGAATAGCACAGTGGATCAACGAAAATCCAAGATCGTCGGCGCCGGAAGGGCTGTGGGGGACGCGAGATGAGCCAGGACGGCGCACAAGGCCGCTATGCGGGGCAGGCGCTCGCGAACGGCCGGTACCAGCTGCGCGATCTGCTCGGCGAGGGCGGCATGGCCTCGGTGCACCTGGCCTACGACGCGGTGCTCGACCGCCAGGTCGCGATCAAGACACTGCACACCGAGCTGGGCCGCGAACAGGCCTTCCGTGAGCGCTTCCGCCGTGAGGCCCAGGCCGTGGCGAAGCTCACGCACACCAACATCGTCTCCGTCTTCGACACCGGCGAGGACGACCTCGGCGGCGCGACGATGCCGTACATCGTCATGGAGTACGTCGAGGGCCGCCCGCTCGGCTCGGTGCTCGGCGACGACATCCGGCAGCACGGCGCGATGCCCGCCGACAAGGCGCTGAAGATCACCGCGGATGTGCTCGCGGCGCTGGAGATCAGCCACGAGATGGGGCTGGTCCACCGCGACATCAAGCCCGGCAACGTGATGATGACCAAGCGCGGCGTGGTCAAGGTGATGGACTTCGGCATCGCGCGCGCGATGCAGTCGGGTGTCACCTCGATGACCCAGACCGGCATGGTCGTCGGCACCCCGCAGTACCTGTCGCCCGAACAGGCCCTCGGCCGCGGCGTCGACGCGCGCAGCGACCTGTACTCGGTCGGCATCATGCTGTTCCAGCTGGTCACCGGGCGGCTGCCGTTCGACGCGGACTCACCGCTCGCGATCGCGTACGCGCACGTGCAGGAGGAGCCCCCGGTCCCCTCCTCGATCAACCGCGCCCTGCCGCCGGCCGTGGACGCGCTGATCACCCGCGCGCTGAAGAAGAACCCGAACGAGCGGTTCCCGACGGCCGAGTCCATGCGCGACGAATGCCTGCGGGTGGCGGCGTCGTTCCAGCCGGCCCCGCCGAGCATCGTTCCCGGCACCCAGTCGCAGAGCGGCGCGGGCGTCGGCTCCGCGGTGTTCCCGCCGCTCGACCAGAGCGCGCCGGCCCCGCACGGCAGCGTCCAGACGCCGTACCAGCCGACGCCGGCCCCGAATGCGACGCCGGTCCCGAATCCCTACGGCGCCACCCCGCCGCCCGCCACGCCGTCCCCGGCGTACGGCTACCCGCAGCAGGGCGGCTACCCGACGCCGTACGCCGCGCAGCAGCAGACTCCCTCGACCCCGCCGCCGTACACCATCTCGCCACAGCCGTCGGCCCCGGCCGGCGGGGGCGGCAAGAGCAACAAGCCGGTGATCATCGGCTCGGTCGTGGTCGCCCTGCTCGCCGTCGGCGGCCTCGTCGTCGCCCTCCTGGCCCACAACGGCAGCAACGACAACCAGGGCAAGGGCGGCGGGACCACCACCCCCACGGCATCGGCCTCCAAGGCGGCCGGCTACCGGGGCCCGGACCTCACGCGCACCGTCGAGAAGGACGAGTGCACCGAGCCGCAGAAGTCGTGGAACGACGAGACCAAGATCCAGCTTCCCGACTTCCGGTACAAGAACATCGACTCGGTGCGGGCCTGCGCGCAGGCCGCCGGCTGGAAGCTCGACATCAAGAAGGTCGACGAGAACACCTACGGCGACGGCGCGGTGACGCTGCAGTTCCCGGCGCCCGGCACGGACATCGACCCCAAGGACGTCGAGATCCAGCTGAACGTCTCCACGGGCAACCCGCCGTCGTAACGGCGCCGAGCTCGCGGACGTACGAAGGGGGCCCGGCGGTCGAACCGCCGGGCCCCCTTCGCGCTGTCGACGGGCATCGGCCGCGTCGGTCCGCGTCACATGCGTCGTTGCGCGTTCAGCGGTCGGTGCGCGTTCACAGGTGGGTGCGCGTTCACAGGTATGGGCCGCCCGTGCGGCCGGCCGCGCGCAGGTCGTCCTGGCCCTCGTGCGTCGCGCCCGGCGGGAGGGCTCGGCGCATCTGCTCCAGCTGGGCCCGCGCCGCCATCTGCTGGGCGAACAGCGTCGTCTGGATGCCGTGGAAGAGACCCTCCAGCCAGCCGACCAACTGGGCCTGCGCGATGCGCAGTTCCGCGTCGGAAGGGGTCACGTCATCCGTGAACGGCAAGGAGAGCCGCTCCAGTTCCTCCACGAGCTCCGGGGCCAGCCCGTCCTCCAGCTCCTTCACCGAGCTGGCGTGGATCTCCTTCAGTCGGGCCCGGCTCGCCTCGTCCAGCGGAGCCACGCGCACCTCCTCGAGCAGCTGCTTGATCATGCTGCCGATGCGCATGACCTTCGCCGGCTGCTCGACCTGCTCCGTCACCGGAGTCTCGCGCGGCTCGTCGTCTGAGTCGGCACCACCGAGCGCCATGCCGTCCTGGCCCACGACCAGGATCTTCTGGGCGTTCTCCGGCGACCTATCGTTCCTCGGCATCTCCATACCGTCATTCTCTCGCACCCCTGTACCTCATCACGGTGGTGCCCCCGACGCAGGTTGATCCACCCTTTCCGCCCGACGGGGCAGTCCGGAATGCCGGGTGTGTCAGGGCATGTCAGGCTTATTCCATCGATCTTGGCGGCCTGTTCCCGGGAGGGGGTCACCGACGTGACTCCATGGCGGCGCGCGACACGCGCGACAAGGGTGTGCGGCGTGCTCGCGGGGGTCGCGGCGAGCGCTCTGGGGGGCGGGGCGGCCACACCGGCCTCCGCGGCCGTACCGGAGTCCGCGCGCGTGCTCCCTGTGATCAGGCTGTCCTTCGCGGCCCCGGTCGCGTACGTCGGCCGGTCCGCGTACGCACCCTCACGCGAGGCGGACCCTTCCCGGGCGCCCGAGAACTCAGGGGACTCCGCGGACTCCGGGGACTCCGCGGGCTCGGTCGACTCCGGGGGTGCCGGCGAGACCGACGGCGCGGACGGCTCCACCGCCACCTCGTCCTCCGGATCGACCGGCGACGACGCGCACGGCTCCGGCTCCGGCTCCGCGCACTCCTCCCGGCCCCGCCCCTCCCACCACTCCCACTCCCCCGCCCGCCCCGATTCCTCCCCCTCCGCCGAACGGCCCGCGCATGCGTCCGCCGCCCCCTTGTCCGCACGGCCCGGCCCCTCCGCGTCCACGGAACCCTCGGCCTCCGCCGACGAGACCCGGCGGGCCGGAAGCAAGGCCGGCGAGGGCCGGGAGCGGCCCGGGCGCGCCCCGGAACCCCTGCGGGACAACACGCGGGACGAAGGGGCGGGGGAGGACGAGGACTCCGGGCAGGGCGTCGGCACCGGCGACGACATGGCCGTACCGCAGGAGACGTCGCAGGACGCCGGGCTCATGCCGTCGGCGTCCGCCCAGCTGCCCGCACGGCAGTCGGCGGTCCGGGCGGCGGGTGCCGTCGACCCGGTACTGCGCATCCTGCCGCTCGGCAGCGGCCTGGTCCTCGTCGGGCTGGGGCTGGCGCTCGGCCTGCTCGCCCTGCGGCTGCGCCGCGGCCCCCGGCTGCCGGGCCCCTGGACCGGAGGCCGCTAGATCCTCACCCCCTTACGTTCCTTGGGTTCCTTACGTTCCTTTCGCTCCAGCTCTTGTCATGGCGGCGTGGGCGAGTAACGTCGATTACATGATTACAACGGATCAGCATGAGCGGTTGCGTGGCTGGTTCGCCGGCCGGCTGCCGGACGATCTCTTCGTCAGGCTGGTGGAGGTGACGGTGGACCGCGAGGAGATCACCGTCATCGGGGAGATACCGCAGCCCCGGCTGCCCGACGCCGCCTCGGCCGTCGAGCGGGAAGCTGCCGTACGGGGCCGGGTGCAGGAGTTCCGGGAGCGGACCCGTGAGGAGCGGATCGGTGTGGCGCGCGACGCCGAGCACCAGTTCCGCAGGAAGGTCTCGTGGGGCGTCGAGTGCGGCGGTGAGCGGGTGATGTTCACGCAGGTCGCCGCCCCGGTGATGACCCGGCTGCGCCAGCCCGAGCGGCAGGTGCTCGACACCCTGGTCGCCGGTGGCGTGGCCCGCAGCCGCAGCGACGCGCTCGCCTGGTGCGTACGGCTGGTGCGGCGGCACAGCGACGACTGGCTGACCGAGCTGCGGGACTCCCTGGAACACGTGCAGCGCGTCCGCGCCCAGGGCCCCGACGCCGAGCCCGCGGACGGACCCGGCGACGGGAGTGAGGGCTAGGTTCCCTCTCAGGGAGCGATCAGCAGCACCTTGCCGATGTGTCCGCTCTCCTCCACGACCCGGTGCGCGGCGGCCGCGTCGCTCATCGGCAGCTCACGGTCGACGACGGGACGCACCTGCCCGGCGGCCAGCAACGGCCACACGTGCTCGCGTACGGCCGCGACGATGGTCGCCTTCTCGCCCAGCGGCCGGGCCCGCAGCGACGTCGCGCTGATCGCGCCGCGCTTGCTCAGCAGGGCGCCGATGTTCAGTTCGCCCTTGACGCCGCCCTGCATACCGATGATCGCGAGCCGGCCGTTGACGGCGAGCGCGCGGACATTGCGGTCGAGGTACTTGGCGCCCATGTTGTCGAGGATGACGTCCGCGCCGGCCCCGTCGGTGGCCCCCCGGACCTCCTCGACGAAGTCCTGCTCGCGGTAGTTGACCAGGATGTCCGCGCCCAGCTCGGCGCAGTACTCCAGCTTCTCCTTCGTGCCCGCCGTCACCGCGACCTTCGCGCCGACCGCCTTGGCGAGCTGGATCGCCATCGTGCCGATGCCACTGGACCCACCGTGCACCAGCAGCGTCTCGCCGGGGCTCAGCCGGGCGACCATGAAGACGTTCGACCAGACCGTGCTGACGACCTCGGGCAGCGCGGCGGCCTGCCTCAGGTCCACGCCCCGCGGCACCGGCAGCAGCTGCCCGGCCGGCACGGCGACCTTCTCGGCGTAGCCACCGCCCGACAGCAGCGCGCACACCTCGTCACCGACGCTCCAGCCGGACACGCCCGGGCCCACGGCGGCGATCCGGCCGGAGCACTCCAGGCCGGGGTACGGCGACGCGCCCGGCGGCGGTTCGTAGAAGCCCTGCCGTTGCAGGATGTCGGCGCGGTTGACGGCGCTGGCCACCACCTCGACCAGGACCTCGCCCTCGCCGGGCACCGGGTCGGGGACCTCGTCCCACACCAGTGCCTCGGGACCACCAGGTTCGGGAATCGTGATCGCATGCATGGGGGCGACGCTACTCCTGCGCCCTCCCGCACGCGGGTGACGCCATCACTCCTGCGCCGTCCTCCCACACGCCGGGGACGCCACCCCCTGGGGAACGTATCGGGTGCGGCCCGTGCGGGCCGGGCTCAGACCCACGTCGGACCGGGGCTCTCCTGGGCCTCCGGGGCGCGCACGATCGTGATGACCCGGTCCGTCGACTGGAGTACACCGACGGCCGGATCGTCGTAGCCGAGCACCCGGTGCCCGCGGACGACGCTCACCACCAGGTCGGCCGTCTCGCGCGGACTGCGGCCCGCCTCCGCCTTGGTGACCGGCCGCTCCACCAGGTCGAGCCCGCTGCCCTGCTGGATGAGGTCCTCCATGACCAGTCCCGCCGCCGGACTGAGGACGGACAGCCCCAGCAGCCGGCCCGCGGCACCCGCGCTGGTGATGACCTCGTCGGCGCCCGACTGCTTCAGCAGCGGCGCGTTCTCCTCCTCGCGCACCGCGGCCACGATCGTCGCCCGCGGGTTGAGCTGCCGGGCCGTCAGCGCCACCAGGACGGCCGTGTCGTCGCGCTGGGTCGCGATGATGATCCGCGCCGCCCGCTGCACCTCCGCCCGGCGCAGCACGTCACTGCGGGTGCCGTCGCCGACCACGCCCGTGTAGCCCTCGGAGGTCGCGGCGTCGACCACCTTCGCCGACGGGTCGATCACGACGACCCGTTCCTTCTTCAGCCCCGTCGCGCACACGGTCCGGATCGCCGACCGCCCCTTGGTGCCGAACCCGACGACAACGGTGTGCTCGCGCACGAGGGCCCTCCCGGTTCGTGTTGGATCCCGACGGGCACGGTCCCGTCCGCAACCATGGTGCCGTCCGAACGGATCAACGAGGCAGGGGCACGGGAATGTCAGGGGGCACGGGAATGTCAGAGGGCACACGATGAGGGCCGGGCACCGACCGACGCGTGGCACGCGGACGTCGTCGCTGCTGCGGTCCGTCTGGTACCGCAAACGCACCGAGGCCCGCGACGACGCCGAGGCCGGCCGGACCATCACCATGCCGACCCAGACCGTGACACCCCCACTCCAGCAGGTCCTGCGGCGTCTCGCCATGGGCCTGCTGGTCCTGGTCGTCACCACACTGATCGTCTACGCCGACCACGAGGGTTACCGCGACAGCGCGGACAACTCCGTGGGCCTGCTGGACTCGGCCTACTACGCCACCGTCACCCTCTCCACGACCGGCTACGGCGACATCACCCCGGTCGGCGACGCCGCCCGGCTGGTGAACATCCTCGTCATCACGCCCCTGCGCGTGCTGTTCCTGATCATCCTGGTCGGCACCACCCTGGAGGTCCTCACCGAGCGCACCCGCCACCAGGTCCGCATCCACCGCTGGCGCGCCCGCACGCAGGACCACGTAGTGGTCATCGGATACGGCACGAAGGGCCGCCACGCCGTGCAGACGCTCGTCGGACAGGGCGTCCCCAAGGACCGGATCGTCGTCGTGGACGCCGAGCGGAAGGCGGCGAACGCGGCCTCCGACGACGGCCTGGTCTCCGTCATCGGTGACGCCACCCGCTCCGAGACCCTGCTCAAGGCGGAGGTGCAGCGGGCCGGCCGGGTCATCGTCGCCCCCCAGCGCGACGACACCGCCACCCTCGTCACGCTCACCGCACGCCAGCTCAACCGGCGCGCCACCATCGTCGCCGCGGTACGGGAGGACGAGAACGCGCCGCTGCTCAAACAGTCGGGCGCGGACACGGTCATCACCACGTCCAGTTCGGCGGGGCGCCTGCTCGGGGTGTCCATGGTGAGCCCGTCCGTGGCCAGGACCCTGGAGGACCTGATGACCCTGGGCAGCGGGCTGGACCTGGCCGAGCGGGCGGTCACGGCGGAGGAGGTCGGGAAGAGGCCGCGGGCCTGCGCCGACGTGGTGGTGGCGGTCGTCCGCGGCAAGCAGTTGCTGGACTACACCGATCCCCGGCTCGCCGAACTGCGCGCCGGCGACCGGGTGATCACGGTCAGCCGGGCGGCGCCGGTCGCGGAACAGAGCTGAGACGAGTGCGGGCCGGCTGAGGCGCGTACGGACCGGCTACGAGTGCCGGCCGGCTGAGGCGCGTGCGGGCCGGCCACCGCGCGTGTCGTTTCACGTGAAACCGGCCGGATGGGTGAGCGGTGACGTTTCACGTGAAACTGCCCGGGCCCTGGTGTTTCACGTGAAACAGACCCCGATCCCCCCGGTCGCCCACGGCAGGTCGAGCATTTCGGTCTCCCGTCCCTGTCCGGCGCCGCCCGGCGGGACGACGGCGAGGGCGTCCGCCGCGGCGATGCCGCGCAGCATGGCCGGGCCGTTGTAGTGCAGCGGCACGGCCTGGTCGCCACGCAGGACGACGGGCACCAGCCGCGTGTCGTACGGGTGCCCGTGCACCGCGTCCCGCAGCGGCAGCGTGTACCCCTCGGGCACCGGATGGGCCGCGAGCGCGCGCAGCAGCGGCTCGGCGAGCGTGAGCAGGCCGGACACCGCGGCGAGGGGGTTGCCGGGCAGCCCGACGAGATGCCGCCCGTCCTGGAGACGGGCCAGCAGCATCGGGTGCCCGGGGCGCACCTTGACCCCGTCGACCAGCAGCTCGGCGTCGATGCGGCGCAGTGTGGGGTGGACGTGGTCCACGGGGCCCGCGGCGGTGCCGCCGGTGGTGACGATCAGGTCGGCGTCCGACGTGGTGACGGCGGTGTGCAGGGCCTCGGCCTCGTCCCCGAGCCGTCGGACGGCGGTGACCTCGGCGCCGAGCGCCCGCAGCCACGGCGGCAGCAGCGGTCCGAGGGCGTCGCGGATCAGCCCGTCGTGCGGCAGCCCTTCGGTGAGCAGCTCGTCCCCGAGGACGAGCACGTCGACGCGCGGTCGGCGTACCACGGTGAGGGTGTCGTATCCGGCGGCGGCGGCCAGACCGAGGACGGCCGGGGTGACGAGGGCGCCGGCGGGCAGCAACTGGTCGCCGCTGCGGCATTCCTGGCCTCGTGGGCGGATGTCCTGGCCGGTGACGATCTCCCGGGTGGAGTGCAGCCGGTCCTTGTCGTCGGTGCGGCCGTGTTCGCTGCGCAGCACGGCGCTGGTGTCCGCGGGGACGCGAGCGCCCGTGGCGATGCGAACGGCTTCCCCGTCGACGAGCGGTGCGGGTTCGCCGTGTCCGGCGAGCACGCCGGTCTCGCGGACGTCCCAGGGGCCCGGCCCGGCGACCGCCCAGCCGTCCATCGCCGAGGTGTCGAAGGAGGGAAGGTCGGTGAGGGCGGTCAGCGGGGCGGCCAGGCTGAGGCCGAGGGCGTCGGCCAGGGGCACGGAAACCGTCGCGTCGCGCAGGTCGCGCCGCCGTCCGGCGCGGGCGGCGATCGCCCGGGCATCGTGCCAGGGGGTGGCCTTGTGACGGGCGCGCGGGTCGGCGTTGCCGTGCCGGTCGGGTGTCTGCGGCCCGGAGGCGGGTGCGGGAACGTGGTCGCCGGCGCCGGTGCTGTGTCCGGCCCGGTCCGGGTGGGGCCGTTCGGGCAGGGACTGGTCCTTGACCAGGGCGAGCGCCTCCTCGACGTCGAGGTCGTCGGCGTCCCGCTCGTCCCGGACACCGCGGGCGGTCATCCGGCGTCCGGGCGGGTGTCGGGCGTGGCGTCCGGGGCCACGTCGGGCTTGTCGTCGCCTTCGCCGGCCCAGCGCTGGGCGAGGGCCGCGGCCTTGTGGGCGGCGTCGGCGACGGCCTGTGGGCCGCCTCCGGCGCGGGCGGCCGCGTAGCCGACGAGGAAGGTGGTCAGCGGGGCCGCGGGCCGGGCCACGCCGTGGGCCGCGTCGCGGGCGAGGTCGAGCAGGACGCCGGTGTCGACGTCGAGGTCGATGCCCAGCTCGTCCTTGACCGTGGAGATCCATTCATCCAACACGTGCCCATGCTCCCTGATGCGTGCTCTGGCGGTGGCGATGTCGTCCCAGGTGTCGCAGTCGAAAGACGCGACCGGGTCGGTGATGCGGGTGAGGTCGAGGTGGGCGGTCAGCCGCCGCAGGGGCAGACCGGTGAGGCCGCCGTGCTCGGTGCCGAGAAGGGTGAGGGCACGGCGCAGGACGGCGGCGCGGTAGGCGGCGACGAGCGGCTGGTCCCGGCCGTCGGGGTCGCTGAGCAGCACGCCGTCGACGGAGGTCTCGCGCAGGGTGGCGAGCAGCCGGGCGACCGTGTGGCGGTCGAGGAAGGGCAGATCGGCGGAGAGCAGCAGCACCCGGTCGGCGGTGGTGTGCCGCAGCCCGGCGCCGAGGGCGGCGAGCGGTCCGCCGCCGGGGGGGTCCTCGCGCGCCCAGGTGACCGGGCGGGCGGTGGGCCGGGGGTCGGCGACGACGACGGTGGTGCGGGCGTCGGCGCAGGCCGTGAGAACGCGGTCGAGCAACGCCCGGCCACCCACGCGCACCCCTGGTTTGTCGGCGCCGCCGAGCCGCCGGGCGCCGCCGCCGGCCAGGACGACGGCGTCGTAGCTGGCCGGGGCGGGGCCGTCGTCGGGGCCGGGGCCGGGGCCGGGGCCGGGGGGCTCGTAGGCGGTCACCCCCCGAGTATGCGCGTCGCCTCGATCACAGGAAACGCGGGAGCGCCACCGCGGTCCGGGCGGACGGCGTAGCTTCCGCCGCCGGCCGGGGTGCGTGGCCCCGGCCGCTTCGGCGCCCCGACCGCCTTGGCCTCACAGGGTGCGCAGCAGCACCGCCGGTTGTTCCACGCAGTCGGCGACGTAGCGCAGGAAGCCGCCCGCCGTGCCGCCGTCGCACACCCGGTGGTCGAAGGTGAGCGAGAGCTGGACGACCTGGCGGACCGCCAGTTCGCCCTCGTGGACCCACGGTTTGGGCACGATGCGGCCGACGCCGAGCATGGCCGCCTCGGGGTGGTTGATGATCGGCGTGGAGCCGTCGACGCCGAACACGCCGTAGTTGTTCAGCGTGAAGGTGCCGCCGGTCAGTTCGGCGGGCGTGAGCGTCCCGGTCCGGGCGGACTCGGTCAGCCGGGCGAACTCCGCGGTGAGCGACTCGGCGTCACGGGCGTGCGCGTCACGGACGACGGGCACGACCAGCCCGCGGTCGGTCTGCGCGGCGAAGCCGAGGTGCACCTGGTCGAGCTGGACGACCTCCCGGGCCTCGGCGTCGACGGTGGAGTTCAGCTCGGGGAACCGGGCGAGAGCGGCGGTGCAGACGCGGGCGAGCAGGGCGATCAGGGAGATCTTCGGCCCGCCGGAGGCGTTCATCGCGGCGCGGGCCCGCATCAGCTCGGTCGCGTCGGCGTCCACCCAGCAGGTCGCGTCGGGGATCTCCCGGCGGCTGCGGGACAGCTTGTCGGCGACCGCCCCGCGGACGCCCTTGAGCGGCGTGCGGATGCCGCCGACGGGCGCGGACGAGACCCGGGAGGCGGGCGCCGCGGTCGGCGCTGGAGCACCGGCGGTCGCGGTCGTCCCCCGCGTGGACGGTTCGGCGGCCGGACGGCTCGGTTGCGCCGCCGCGGCCCGCAGCGCGTACTCGACGTCCGCGCGCAGGATCAGCCCGTCGGGTCCGGAGCCGTGCAGTTCCCGCAGGTCCAGGCCGTTGTCCCGGGCGAGCCGTCGCACCAGCGGGGAGATGACGGGCACCGGGCCCTCGTGGTGCGGCCCGTCGGCCGCGCTCCCGGCGTGGGAGGTGTCGGGCTGGACGATCCCCGGCTCCCGGAAGCCGGCCATGCCCGGCTCCGGGCGGGCCGCCCCGGACGCCCGGTCGGGCGCCGGTGTGCCCCGTGCCGGCGCGGACGCGCCGCCCGGCGTGCCCGGCCCGGTGAGCCCGGCCGGCCGTACCCGGCGGCGGCGGGCGGGGGGTGCGCCGGTGCCGTAGCCGACGAGGACGTTGCCCGAGCCCTCGGCCGCGGCGGCGGCCGTCCGGGAGCCCTCGGCGGTGGCGGACCGGCCGGCCCCGGCGTGCGCGTCACCGCTGTCGTCGCCGCAGGCGGGGGCACCCACGGCCACCGTCAGCAGGGGCGAACCGACGGGCAGTTCCTCGCCCTCCTCGCCGAAGCGGGCGGTGACCACGCCGCCGTAGGGGCAGGGCACCTCGACCATCGCCTTGGCGGTCTCGACCTCGACGACGGGCTGGTCGATGGCGACGACGTCACCGACCTGGACCAGCCAGCGCACGATCTCCGCCTCGGTGAGCCCCTCCCCGAGGTCGGGGAGCTTGAACTCCAGCACCTGTGCCATCAGCCCTCGGCCTCCCACTGCAGACGCGCCACGGCGTCCAGGATCCGGTCGACGCCGGGAAGGTGGTGCCGCTCCAGCATGGGCGGCGGGTAGGGGATGTCGAAACCGGCCACGCGCAGCACCGGCGCCTCGAGGTGGTGGAAGCAGCGCTCGGTGACCCGGGCCGCGATCTCCCCGCCGGGGCCGCCGAAGCCGCCCGACTCGTGGACGACGACCGCGCGTCCGGTGCGCCGTACCGACGCGGACACGGTCTCGTCGTCGAACGGCACCAGGGAGCGCAGGTCGACGACCTCGAGGTCCCAGCCCTCGGTGCGGGCGGCCTCGGCAGCCTCCAGGCACACGGGCACCGACGGGCCGTAGGTGATCAGAGTGGCGCTGCTGCCGGGGCGGCGCACCACCGCACGCCCTATCGGCTCCACGCGCGTGGGCTCGTCGGGGTTCCAGGAGTCCTTCGACCAGTACAGCCGCTTGGGTTCGAGGAAGACGACCGGGTCGTCGGAGGCGATGGCCGCGCGCAGCAGCCCGTAGGCGTCGGCGACGGTGGCGGGCGTGACGACATGGAGCCCCGGAGTCGCCATGTAGTACGCCTCGGAGGAGTCGCTGTGGTGCTCGACGCCGCCGATGCCACCGCCGTAGGGGACGCGGATCGTGATCGGCAGGGGCATCTTGCCGCGGGTGCGGTTGCGCATGCGGGCGACATGGCTGACGAGCTGTTCGAACGCGGGGTAGGCGAACGCGTCGAACTGCATCTCGACGACCGGGCGCAGGCCGTACATGGCCATGCCGACGGCCGTGCCGAGGATGCCGGCCTCGGCGAGCGGGGTGTCGGTGCAGCGGTCGTCGCCGAACTCCTTGGCCAGGCCGTCGGTGACGCGGAAGACACCACCGAGGGTGCCGACGTCCTCGCCCATGACGTGCACGGCGGGGTCGGCCGCCAGCGCGTCGCGCAACGCGCGCGTGAGGGCCTGCGCCATGGTGGCGGGCTTGACGGCGACGGTCGTCATCGGTGGTTCCCTTCCTGACCGGCGTCCTGCTCGGCCGCCAGCTCGGCCTCCAGCAGTGCCCGCTGCTCGCGCAGCTGGGGTGTGGGCTCGGCGAAGACGTGGTCGAACAGGTCGGCGGGGTCGAGCCGCGGGTCGCGGTTCATGCGCTCACGCAGGTCGGCGGCGAGGGCCTCGGCGTCCTGACGGGCGGCCTCGATGCCGGCCTCGTCGAGAAGTCCGCGCTCGGTCAGCTCGTGCTCCAGCAGCTGGATCGGGTCGTGCGCGCGCCAGGCGTCGACCTCGCCGTCGCCGCGGTAGCGGGTGGCGTCGTCGGCGTTGGTGTGGGCCTCGACGCGGTAGGTGACCGCCTCGACGAGGGTGGGCCCGCCGCCCGCACGCGCGTGCCGCACGGCGTCGGAGAGGACCTCGTGCACGGCCGCGGCGTCGTTGCCGTCGACGAGGCGGCCGGGCATGCCATAGCCGACGGCCTTGTGGGCCAGGGTGGGCGCGGCGGTCTGCTTGGCGAGCGGGACGGAGATGGCGAAGCCGTTGTTCTGGACCAGGAAGACGACCGGGGCCTGCCAGACGGCGGCGAAGTTCAGCGCCTCGTGGAAGTCGCCCTCACTGGTGCCGCCGTCGCCGACCAGGGCCAGGGCGACCACGTCGTCGCCCTTGAGGCGGGCGGCGTGCGCGAGACCGACGGCGTGCGGGAGCTGGGTGGCCAGCGGGGTGGACAGGGGGGCGACGCGGTGCTCGTAGGGGTCGTAGCCGGTGTGCCAGTCGCCGCGCAGCAGGGTGAGCGCCTCGACCGGGTCCACGCCGCGGGCGATGGCGGCGAGCGTGTCGCGGTAGCTGGGGAAGAGCCAGTCCTGCTCCCGCAGCGCGAGAGCGGCGGCGACCTCGCAGGCCTCCTGGCCGGTGCTGGAGGGGTAGACGGCGAGCCGGCCCTGCTTGGTGAGGGCGGTGGCCTGGGCGTTGTAGCGGCGGCCGCGCACCAGGTGCGCGTACAGACGGCGCAGCAGGTCGGGGTCGGCCTTGGCGGCGGCCTCGGTGCCGAGGACGCGGTAGGGCTCGGTGTCGGGCAGCAACGGCGCGGGGTCCGTGCGGGGCTGCCAGGCGGGCGGCGGCGAGGGCTTGTACGCGCCTCGCTGCTCCATGACCGTCATGACGGCACCTCCTCGTGGGCGGCTGTAGGCGCAGCCTCTGTGATGCGCCTCACCTACCGATTGTTCGGTCGTCGGCACATTTTGGCTACGGGTGGCCTCAGGCTGTGGACAAACGGTTCTCCACAGCTTGGGATGAACGCAGTACGTCCATGACGGGAAGGTGGGGGGACATGGGATCTGAACAAATGGCCGACCCCCCGGGCGCCGCGGCGACCCCGCCGGCCCCCGCGAGCCCGGCCGGCGGCACCGCCCCGCAGCCCGCGCGGCCGCTGGACGCCATCGACCACGACATCCTCAGGATGCTCCAGGCCGACGGCCGCGCCTCGATACGGTCGGTCGCCGAGCGGGTCCACGTCTCGCGCGCCAACGCCTACGCGCGCATCAACCGTCTCGTCGAGGACGGCGTCATCCGCGGGTTCGGCGCCCGCGTCGACCACGAACGGGCGGGGCAGGGCACCTCCGCGTACATCACGCTGAACATCGTGCAGAACTCCTGGCGGACGGTGCGCGAGCAGTTGCGGCAGTTGCCCGGCGCGTCCCACATCGCCCTGGTGGGCGGCGACTTCGACGTCCTGCTGCTCGTGCACACCCCGGACAACCGGGCGCTGCGCGAGGTGGTGCTCACCCGGCTCCAGGCGATCCCGGAGGTGCTCAGCACGCGCACGCTGCTGGTGTTCGAGGAGGAGGACCTGGAACCGCAGGGCTGAGCGCGAGGTTCTTCTTCGAGCCGTCAGATGCCGGCCATGGCCGCGCCCAGCATCGGTGCGAACGTCATCGGGAGCAGCACGCGCGCGTACTCGCCCACGGCTCCCGTCGGTCAGTCCGCCCGGCGCAGCCCCCCGAAGACCAGGAGCGCGACCGCGTCGCCGACCTCCCGTTCACTCATGCCGCGGCCGTCGGGCCGGTACCACTCCACGATGGAGTTGATCATGCCGAAGACCAGCCGGGTCGCGAGGCGCACCTCCACATCGCCGCGCACGTCCCCGTCCGCGGCCGCCGCCTTCAGCAGTTCGGCGACCCGGTGGTCGAACTCGCGGCGCCGCTCCAGTGCCCACCGCTCGGTGGTGGTGTTGCCGCGCACCCGCAGCAGCAGCGTCACATACGGCAGTTCGCCGATGAGCACCTCGACCATGCGCCGGACGACGTACTCCAGCCGGTCCGCGGCGCGCCCCACGCACGCGTGCTCCTCGTCGAGGATCGCGAACAGCCCGTCCAGCGCGCGGCTCACCGCGCGCTGCAGCAGCTCCTCCTTGCCGGTGACGTGGTGGTAGATCGACGACTTGGAGATACCGGCCGCTTTGGACAGGTGCTCCATGGAAGTGCCGTCGTAGCCACGTTCGTTGAAGACGCGCACGGCCACGGACAGCAGCGTCTCCGGGGTGTACGTGTCGCGCTTGGCGGTGGTCATGGGGTGCCCTCCCGCGAGTCGGCGGCGTGCGCGTGGCGGTACAGCGCGAGGGAGGGCGCGTAACGGCTTGACGGCTCGCGCAGACTCAGCTCCTCCAGCAGGTCGTGCACCCAGGTGGCGCCCACCCGGCGGCTCCATTCGAAGGGACCGAGGGGGTAGTTGACGCCGAGGCGCATCGCGGTGTCGATGTCCTCCTCGGTGGCCACGCCCTTGGCGACCGCGTCGTGCGCGAGGTCGACGATCCGGGCGACCGTGCGGGCGACGATCATGCCGGGGACGTCGCCGATGAGGCTGACCTTCTTGCCGAGCGCCTGGAAGAGCCCGGTCGCCTCGGCGACGGTCTGCGCGGAGGTGTCCTGCGAGGCGGACAGGGCGATGCGGCCGGCCCTGCGGTAGTCCAGGGCGAGGTCGAAGTAGACGACGTCGCGGAACTCCACGGACGTCTGGCCGTCGGCGAGGGTGAGCTGGCCGCCGCTGGGCAGCACCAGGCGGGTGCCGTTGTCCTCGTCCTCCTCGCGGACCTGGATGCCCGCCTCGCGGATCAGCGCGAGCAGCTCGGAGGCCGGGCCGAGGTCACCCTCGGCGACGACGTAGGCGGGCGCCTTGCGCGGCTCGGCGGTGTGCGGTTCGGGCCGCTCGGCGCCTTCCCGGTAGTCGTACCAGCCCTGGCCGCTCTTGCGGCCGAGCCGGCCGGACTCCACCAGGCGCCGCTGGGCGAGGGAGGGGGTGAAGCGCACGTCCTGGAAGAAGGCCTGCCAGACCGACTGCGTGACCGACTCGTTCACGTCCTGCCCGATCAGGTCGGTCAGTTCGAAGGCGCCCATCTTGAAGCCGCCCGACTCGCGCAGCACGGCGTCGATGGTGGCCGGATCGGCGCCCTGCGACTCCAGGACGGCGAACGCCTCCGCGTAGAAGGGCCGCGCGATGCGGTTGACGATGAAGCCGGGGGTGTCGGCGCAGGCGACCGGTGTCTTGCCCCAGGCGCGGGCGGTCTCGTACGCGCGCGTGGCGGAGGTGACGTCGGTGGCGTACCCGGAGACGACCTCGACCAGCGGCAGCAGCGGCGCGGGGTTGAAGAAGTGCAGACCGACGAGGCGGCCGGGCTGGCGCAGGGCGCCGCCGATCGCGGTGACGGACAGGGAGGAGGTGTTGGTGGCGAGCAGGCAGTCCTCGCCGACGACGTCCTCCAGGTCCCTGAAGAGCTGCTGCTTGACGTCCAGCCGCTCCAGGACCGCCTCGACGACGAGCGCGCAGTCGGCGAGGCCGGCCAGGGTGTCGGCGGGCGTGAGCCGGGCGCGGGCCGCGTCGCGGGCGGCGGCGCTGAGCCGCTCCTTCTCGACGAGCCGGTCGAGGCGGGCGCCGATCGCTTCGGCCGCTTGACGGGCGCGTTCCGGCACGGCGTCGTACAGCCGCACGGGGTGGCCCGCGACCAGCGCTACCTGGGCGATGCCCTGGCCCATGGTGCCGGTGCCGACGACGGCCACGGGGCTGCTGAGGTCGAGTGCTGTCATGTGCGCGATCCTCCCGCACGGGGTTTTCCACAGATGCGGCAGGCCCCCTTGTCCCGACCGATCGTTCGGTTACTCTAACTCTGTCCTGCTGTTCCCGCCCATGGTTTCGCCCAGGCCGTGAACTCGACGAGGAGTTCTCGAGACAGGAGTTGGTCCCGCATGGCCGCCGAACTGACCGCGCACGACCTGATCGCCAGGCACCGGCCCACCCTCGACCAGGCGCTCGAGGCCATCCGCACGCGCGCGTACTGGTCCCCGCACCCCGAGCACCCCAAGGCCTACGGCGAAGAGCACGGCAGCCTGGACGCCGCCGCGGGCAAGGCCGCCTTCGACGCCCTGCTGGGCGGCCGCCTCGACCTGGACCAGCCCGGCACCGACGACTGGGTCGGCGGCGAGGTCTCGCCGTACGGCATCGAGCTGGGCGTGACCTACCCGCACGCGGACCTCGACGTGCTGCTGCCCGCGATGAAGGCCGGGCAGCGCGCCTGGCGGGACGCGGGCCCGCAGCTGCGGGCGGCGGTCTGTGTGGAGATCCTCAAGCGGATCAGCGACCGGACCCACGAGTTCGCGCACGCGGTCATGCACACCTCAGGCCAGGCGTTCATGATGGCGTTCCAGGCGGGCGGCCCGCACGCGCAGGACCGCGGCCTGGAGGCGGTGGCGTACGCGTACGCGGAGCAGACGCGCACGCCCGAGGCCGCCGAGTGGTCCAAGCCGCAGGGCAAGCGGGACCCGCTGACGCTCACCAAGGAGTTCACGCCGGTTCCGCGTGGCATCGGCCTGGTCATCGGCTGCAACACCTTCCCGACCTGGAACGGCTACCCGGGCCTGTTCGCCTCCCTGGCCACCGGCAACGCCGTGCTGGTCAAGCCGCACCCGCGCGCGGTGCTGCCGCTGGCGCTCACCGTGCAGATCGCGCGCCAGGTGCTCACCGAGGCCGGCTTCGACGCCAACCTGGTGGCGCTGGCCGCCGAGCGGCCCGGCGAGGGCATCGCCAAGGCCCTCGCCACGCGCCCGGAGATCCGGATCATCGACTACACCGGCTCGACGTCCTTCGGCGACTGGCTGGAGGCCCACGCCCGCCAGGCGCAGGTCTACACCGAGAAGGCCGGCGTCAACACGGTGATCGTCCAGTCCACCGACAACTACCAGGGCATGCTCGCCAACCTGGCGTTCTCGCTGTCCCTGTACAGCGGCCAGATGTGCACCACGCCGCAGAACCTGCTCATCCCGCGCGAGGGCATCCACACCGACGCGGGCCCCCGGTCCTACGACGAGGTGGTCGCCGACCTCGCGCAGGCCGTGGACGGCCTGCTCGGCGACGACGCCCGCGCGAACGCCCTGCTCGGCGCGATCGTCAACCCCGACGTCAAGGCCCGTCTGGAGGCAGCGGCCGGCCTCGGCGAGGTCGCCCTCGCCTCCCGTGAGGTCGCCAACCCGGAGTTCCCCGACGCGGTCGTGCGCACCCCGGTGATCGTCAAGCTGGACGGCGCCAAGCCGGACGACGAGGCCGCCTACATGAGCGAGTGCTTCGGGCCGGTGTCCTTCGCCGTCGCCGTCGACTCGCTCACCGACGCCGTGGAGCTGCTGCGGCGCACGGTCCGCGAGAAGGGCGCGATGACCGTAGGGGCGTACACCACCGACAGCGAGGCCGCGCGGCAGATCGAGGAGGTCTGCCTGGAGGAGGCCGCCCAGCTGTCGTTCAACCTCACCGGCGGGGTGTACGTGAACCAGACGGCGGCCTTCTCCGACTTCCACGGCTCGGGCGGCAACCCGGCGGCCAACGCCGCGCTGACCGACGGAGCCTTCGTGGCCAACCGCTTCCGCGTGGTCGAGGTGCGCCGGGAGGCGTAGGACCGTCGGGGTGCCCCCCACGGCGGGCACCGGCCCACCGGGGGGCGGCGCTCCCCGGCCACAGGCGCAACGGGGCGCGCCCCCGGTGGCCACAAGCCCAGCAGGGGGCGCCTCCGGCGGGCGCAAGCCCAGCAGGATGCACCTCCGGCGGCCACAAGCCCAGCGGGACGCCCCTCCCGGCGGCACAAGCCCAGCCGGGGGGGGCGGCGCCCCCCGCCGGCGCAGACCTAGCGGGGTGCGCCCCCCGTGGCGCTCCAGTGGTACAGCGTCATGGCCACGCTAGTGGCCAGGTTGTAGCTGGAGACCTGGGGGCGCATCGGCAGCGCCAGCAGATGGTCCGCACGCGCGCGCAGGGCGGCGGACAGCCCGCTGCGCTCGGAGCCGAAGGCGAGGACGGCGTCGTCGGGGAGTTTCGCACCCCGGATGTCCTCGCCCTCGGGATCCAGCGCGAACACCGGGCCCGGCGGCAGTTCCTCGACGTCCAGCCGCTCCACGGCGGTCGCGAAGTGCAGGCCCGCGCCGCCGCGCACCACCGTGGGATGCCAGGGGTCCAGGGTGCCGGTGGTGACCACCCCGGTCGCCCCGAAACCGGCGGCCAGCCGGATCACGGCCCCGGCGTTGCCCAGGTTGCGCGGGTTGTCCAGCACGACGACCGGCGCCCGGCGCGGCAGGCGGGCCAGCGTCCGCAGTTGCGCCTCCCGCGCGGGCCGTACCGCCAGCGCCGCGACGGCGGTGGGGTGCGGGCGCGGCACCAGGGAGGCGTACGCCGCCTCCGTCACCTCGGTCAGCAGCTCCTGAAGCGCTTGGCGCACGTCCGGGGCCAGTTCGTCGGCGAGGGCGAGCGCCGCGCCGCGATCGGTGGTGACCGCCACCGGCACCTCGGCGCCGAAGCGCACGGCGTGCTTGAGGGCGTGGAAGCCGTCGAGCAACACCGCCGAGTCGGCCAGGCGCCGCCAGCCGGCCAGAGGGTCGGTCATGCCGTAGAGCCTACGTGCGTCTGCTCCGCGGCCTCGGGGGCGCGTGGCCCGGGCAACTCGGCGGCCGCACCCCGGGCGAACGCACGGCCACGCGCGCGTGCCGCCGCCTTCCCCAGGCGGCGCAGGAACGACGTGGGCAGGAACACCGAGTCCGCGACGATCATCGCCAGCGAGAAGAACGGCAGCCCGAGGACGACGGCGATCACGGCGTGCTCGGTCATCATCACGGCCAGCAGCACGTTCTTCACCCGCCGGTTGAACAGGGTGAACGGGAACGCGACCTGCACGATCACGGTCCCGTAGGTCACGATCAGCATCATCGTGCCGCTGGAGGACATCAGATCGGCGAGCCACGGCCAGGGCGTGAAGTAGTCCAGGTGCAGCGGGTAGTAGACGGCGGTGCCGTCCTGCCAGCGCGAGCCCTGGATCTTGTACCAGCCCGCCGTGGAGTAGATCAGGCACGCCTCGGCCATGATCACCACGAGGGCGCCGTTGTGCAGCAGGTTGGCGATCACGTCGAGCAGGACGCGCGGTTCACCGCCGCGGGAGCGGCTCCCGACGAGCCACGACAGGCCGTGCGCCAGCCACGCCGCCCACAGCAGCGCCGGAATCTCCCACTCCTGGGAGCCGAACCGGCCGCCCGCGGTCGCCGTCACCAGCACCACGCCGAGCACCGCCCACAGCGCGGGCCCCACCCGGTCCCTGACCCGCTCGCCACGCGCGTGTGCCCGCTCGGCCCGCCGCGCCCGCCGCGCGTCCAGGGACCACACCTGGCCGCAGCGCGTGAACACGAGGTAGATCGACATCAGGTGCAGCACGTTGTCGCCGCCGTCGCCCATGAAGACGCTGCGGTTCTGCAGGGACAGCACGCCGACCATGAACAGCAGGGACATGGTCCGGGTGCGCCAGCCGAGGAGCAGCAGCGCGGAGGCGACCACGGCGAGGGCGTAGACGATCTCGAACCACATCCGGCTGTCGGACCACATCAGCACGGTGAACGCGCCGTTGGTGCCGATCAGCTGCTGGGCCAGGTCCCAGCTCCACGGGCCGTCGGGGCCGTACAGCTCGGCGCGGTGGGGGAACTCCCGCAGCAGGAACAGCAGCCAGGTGGCGGCGAAACCGATCCGGACGAGAGCGGTCTGGTACGGGCCGAGGGCGGCTTCGGTGACGCGGGCGATGCCGCCGGACACCGACAGGGCGAGACGGTTCACCGGGCACCTCCACGGGTGTCGTCCTGGGCCACGGTCCACCAGGGCAGCACCCGGAACATCGGCTTCTGGGAGACCTGCTCGCTGCTCCACCGGGGCGGCGGCACGGCGGTGGTGCGGGAGCGGAACTGCACGCGCTCGACGGTGCCGCCCGCACCGGCCACGCCCGACCGGTCCAGCCGCAGCACGGCGATGCGGCGCAGATACGTCTCGGCAAGCGTGCCGCGCAGCCCCACCGGGCGGTTGTCGGTGGTGTGGCTGGCGGTGAAGAAGTCCCAGGCGCGGCGCAGCTCGTTCTGCTGGGTGTGGCTGGGCAGCGGGTTGTGCTCGATGGCCCGGCCGTCCTGCGCGGACAGCCCGTACCAGCCGGTGGTGCGCAGCTCGCCGCCCCGGGTGCGGATCTCGGCGCGGACCTCGACGGCGATGTTCTGCTGCAGCGGGTTCGGCGCGAACAGTTTCCAGTTCTGCTCGAACTCCGGGTAGATCCATTCGTCGACCGCCGTGCCGTGCTTGCGGCTGACCGTGTTGGCGGGCGCGACGTGCAGGAACACCATGGCTATGTGCACACACACGGCCACCGCGACGACGGCGAGCGCGAGTGCGGCACCGACCTGGTAGCGGGGGGAGAGCGCGGCGACGCCGCTGCGCGGGGGTTCGGGGGGTGCGTCCGACGGCTGGGCGTCGGACGCCCGTGCGTCGCCGGCCTGCGGCGCCTGCGGCAGGGGCGCCTCCGGCACGGGCGGCCCCTCCCGGTCCGCCGGGCGGCCGTCCGATCCCGGCGGGGCGCTCGCGCCACCGCCGTACGCGTCGTTACCGCCGTACGTGTCCATTCCGCCCCGTCTTTCGATGTCCTGATGTCCGGCCGTGCCGTGCCCGCCTCCGGCCGGTGACCCGGCGCGAGCGGCACGACGGCCGCGCGACGCCCGCACGGAACGGTACTCAGCCCCACCGGCCCCGCACAGTCCCACCCCGCACCCGGCCCCCGCCGGCCGGGCACAGTCCCACCCCGCACGGCGGCCCGACCTCCACAACACAGACGCAGGACCCCAGCGGTGGTCAGCACGCCCCCCGCGCCGGTTGCGCCCCTGCACGGCGTTTTCCACAGGGCGAGCCGGAGGTTTTCCACAGCGGTTGACACCTTACGACGTCCGTCCCACCATGGAATCGCACGGACCGAACGATCGGTCGGGAGAGGCCGGGTCAGCACCCAAGGGGGACCGCATGGCGACAGCAGCCGCGCACGACACAAGCCGCGCCCAGGCGTCCGGCGGCCAGGACGGCACGGAGGCCGACTACGACGCCTACGAGCGTGTCTTCGACGCCGCCGTGGCCGCCGAGGAGCGCATCGAACCCCGCGACTGGATGCCGGACGCCTACCGCGCGACACTGGTCCGCCAGATCGCACAGCACGCGCACTCCGAGATCATCGGCATGCAGCCGGAGGCCAACTGGATCACGCGCGCGCCCTCGCTGCGCCGCAAGGCGATCCTGATGGCCAAGGTCCAGGACGAGGCAGGCCACGGGCTGTATCTGTACAGCGCGGCCGAGACGCTCGGCACCGGCCGTGAGGAGCTGCTCGACAAGCTGCACTCCGGCCGCCAGAAGTACTCCTCGATCTTCAACTACCCCACGCTGACCTGGGCGGACGTCGGCGCGATCGGCTGGCTGGTGGACGGCGCCGCGATCACCAACCAGGTCCCGCTGTGCCGCTGCTCCTACGGACCGTACGCACGCGCGATGGTCCGCATCTGCAAGGAGGAGTCCTTCCACCAGCGCCAGGGCTACGAGCTGCTGCTCACCCTCAGTAAGGGCACGCCGGAGCAGCACGCGATGGCGCAGGACGCGGTGGACCGCTGGTGGTGGCCGTCCCTGATGATGTTCGGCCCGCCCGACGACGAGTCCGCGCACTCCGCCCAGTCGATGGCCTGGAAGATCAAGCGGCACTCCAACGACGAGCTGCGCCAGCGCTTCGTCGACATCTGCGTCCCGCAGGCCGAGAGCCTCGGCCTGACGCTCCCCGACCCGGAGCTGACGTGGAACGAGGAGCGGGGCCACTACGACTTCGGGCCGATCGACTGGTCGGAGTTCCGGAACGTCCTCAAGGGCAACGGCCCGTGCAACGAACAGCGCATCACCCAGCGCCGACGCGCCCACGAGGAGGGCGCGTGGGTGCGCGAGGCGGCCGCGGCCCACGCGGCGAAGCACACCGGGACCAGCACCGGCACGCACGCCGGTACCAGGGGAGTGGAGCAGGCATGACCAACACCGACTGGCCACTGTGGGAGGTCTTCGTGCGCTCGCGCCGCGGCCTCGCCCACACCCACGCCGGCAGTCTGCACGCGCCCGACGCGGAGCTGGCCCTGCGCAACGCCCGCGATCTGTACACCCGGCGCGGCGAGGGCGTGTCCATCTGGGTGGTGCCCTCGGCGGCGATCACCGCGTCCTCGCCCGACGAGAAGGACCCGTTCTTCGACCCGTCCGCCGACAAGCCGTACCGGCATCCGACGTTCTACGAGATCCCGGAGGGGGTGAAGCACCTGTGACCGCCACGGTTCCCGCCACGGCGGCTCTCGCGCTGGGCGACGACGCACTGGTGCTCTCCCACCGCCTCGGCGAGTGGATGGGGCACGCGCCCGTCCTGGAGGAGGAGGTCGCCCTCGCCAACATCGCCCTGGACCTGCTCGGCCAGGCCCGGGTGCTGCTGTCGATGGCCGGCGACGAGGACGAACTGGCCTATCTGCGCGAGGAGCGCGCCTTCACCAACCTCCAGCTGGTGGAGCAGCCCAATGGCGACTTCGCGCACACCATCGCCCGGCAGCTGTACTTCTCCACCTATCAGCACCTGCTGTATGGCGAACTGGCCACCGGCACCGGCCCGTTCGCCCCGCTCGCCGCGAAGGCCGTCAAGGAAACCGCCTACCACCGCGACCACGCCGAGCAGTGGACGCTGCGCCTCGGCGACGGCACCGAGGAGAGCCACACCCGCATGCAGCGCGCCTGCGAGACGCTGTGGCGGTTCACCGACGAGATGTTCCAGCCGGTGGACGGCCTGGACGGCGTCGACCGGGACGGGCTGCGCGAGACCTGGCTCGCCTCGGTCGGGGACGTGCTCGCCCGCGCCACGCTGACCCGGCCCGAGGGCCCGCAGTCCGGGGCGTGGACGGCCGGAGCGGGCCGGCAGGGGCTGCACACCGAGCCGTTCGGGCGGATGCTCGCCGAGATGCAGCATCTGCACCGCAGCCACCCGGGGGCGTCATGGTGACGACCACCCCGCTGGAGGCGGAACTACTGAAGATCGCCGGTGCGGTGCCCGACCCCGAGCTGCCCGTGCTCACCCTGGAGGAGCTGGGCGTCGTGCGGGCGGTGCGGGTGCACGGCGCGGACGCGGTCGAGGTCGAACTGACCCCGACGTACACGGGCTGTCCGGCGCTGGAGGCGATGAGCACCGACATAGAGCGGGCACTGCACGCGCACGGCGTGCGCGAGGTCACGGTCCGCACGGTGCTCTCGCCCGCCTGGTCCACGGACGACATCAGCGCCGAAGGGCGGCGCAAGCTGCGGGAGTTCGGTATCGCACCGCCGCGTGTCCAGCGGGAGACGACAGGACCGGTCACCGTCACGCTGGGCCGCACACGTACCCACGGCGGCGAGGAGACGGAACCGGTGTGCTGCCCCCACTGCGGTTCCGCCGACACCGAGTTGCTGAGCCGCTTCTCCTCCACCGCGTGCAAGGCGCTGCGCCGCTGCCTCGCCTGCCGTGAACCCTTCGACCACTTCAAGGAGCTGTGATGGCCCGCTTCCACCGGCTCCCGGTGGCCGAGGTCGACCGGATCACCGACGACTCCGTCGCGCTGACCTTCGCCGTCCCCGAGGAGCTGCGCGAGGAGTTCCGGCACGCGGCGGGGCAGCATCTCGCCCTGCGCCGGGTGGCCGACGGCGCCGAGATACGCCGGACGTACTCCATCTGCTCCCCGGCGCCCGCGCCGGACGGTCCCGGACCGCGCACGCTGCGGGTCGGGGTGCGGCTGGTGGAGGGAGGGTCCTTCTCCACGTACGCGCTGAAGGAGCTCAACGCCGGGGACGAGGTGGAGGTGATGACCCCGGCGGGGCGCTTCACCCTCGACCCGGCTCCCGGCCTGTACGCGGCGGTCGTCGGCGGCAGCGGCATCACCCCAGTGCTGTCCATCGCGGCCACCCTGCTGGCGCGCGAGCCGCGGGCCCGCTTCTGCCTGGTCCGCAGCGACCGGACGTCCGCCTCCACGATGTTCCTCGAGGAGGTCGCCGACCTGAAGGACCGCTACCCGGACCGGCTGCAGCTGGTGACCGTGCTGTCCCGGGAGGAGCAGCAGGCGGGGCTGCCGTCCGGACGGCTCGACCAGGAGCGGCTGACCGGGCTGCTGCCGGCGCTGCTGCCGGTCGGTGAGGTCGCGGGGTGGTTCCTGTGCGGGCCGTTCGGGCTGGTGCAGCAGGCGGAGCGGGCGCTGCGCGAGCTGGGCGTGGCCCGGTCCCGGATCCACGAGGAGATCTTCCACGTGGACGCGGCCCCTCCCGGGCCGGCCGCCACCGCACCGGCGGACAGCGCGGTCACCGTCCGCCTCGACGGACGGGGCGGCACCTGGCCGGTGCGCGAGGGCGAGACCCTGCTGGAGACGGTGCTGCGCAACCGGCCCGACGCGCCCTACGCCTGCAAGGGCGGCGTGTGCGGGACGTGCCGTGCCTTCCTGGTCTCCGGTGAGGTGCGCATGGACCGCAACTTCGCGCTGGAGCCGGAGGAGACGGACGCCGGGTACGTCCTGGCGTGCCAGTCGCACCCGGTGACGGAACGGGTGGAGCTGGACTTCGACCGCTGAGGCGGCGACGGCCCGCTACAGGACGTGGCCCGGCTTGCCCTCGTCGGTGATCACGGGGCGGCCGGCGGCCTCCCACGTCTGCATGCCGCCGTCGACGTTCACCGCGTCGATGCCCTGCTGGGCCAGGTACATCGTCACCTGGGCGGACCGGCCGCCCGAGCGGCAGATCACGTGGATGCGGCCGTCCTGCGGCGCGGCCTCGGTCAGCTCGCCGTAGCGGGCCACGAACTCGCTGATCGGGATGTGCAGAGCGCCCTCGGCGTGGCCCGCCTGCCATTCGTCGTGTTCACGGACGTCCAGCAGGAAATCGCCGTCCTTGACGTCCTTGACCTCGACCGTGGGAACACCGGCTCCAAAACTCATGCACCCGACGCTACCGGACACCCGACGCTACCGGACGCGACCCACGGTCCTACGGCTGCTGCCCGGCCAGCGTCGCCAGTTCCGTCTCGCGGGCGGTGATGTCGCTCTGCAGCTGCCCGGCGATCTCCGCGAGCAGCTGGTCCGGGTCGTCCGGGGCGAGGCGCAGCATGGACCCGATGGCGCCCTCCTCCAGCTCCCGCTGGAGCACCGCGAGCAGCTCCTTGCGCTGGGAGAGCCACTCCAGGCGGGCGTACAGCTCCTCGCTGGGGCTCGGCCGGCGCTCCGGCGGCACCGGGCCGGCCTCCCACTCCGCCGCCAGTTCCCGCAGCTCGGCCTCGTCGCCACGGGCGTAGGCGGCGTTGACCCGGGTGATGAACTCCTCGCGCCGCACCCGCTCGTCCTCCTCCTGGGCGAGGTCGGGGTGGGCCTTGCGGGCCAGGTCCCGGTAGAGCCGGCGGGCCTCCTCGCTGGGCCGCACCCGCTGCGGCGGCCGGACCTGCTGCTCGGTGAGCATCGCCACCGCCTCCGGGAACAGCCCGGAGTCGTCCATCCAGCCGTGCATCAGGTCCTCGACCCCGGGGATCGGCTCCAGCCGGGCCCGCAGCTCGCGCGCCCGGCGCAGGTCCTCGGGGTCGCCGGTGCGGGCCGCGCGGGCCTCGGCGATCCGGGCGTCCAGCTCCTCGATGCGGGCGTACATCGGGCCGAGCCGCTGGTGGTGGAGGCGGGAGAAGTTCTCGACCTCCACGCGGAACGTCTCCACCGCGATCTCGTACTCGATCAACGCCTGTTCGGCGGCCCGCACGGCCCGCTCCAGCCGCTCCTCGGGCCGCGGCTGCTCAGCTTCCGGGGTCGTCACCCGGCCAGCGTATGCGCTGCGCCGGGCCCGCGCCGATGAGGAGGGTTTTGGTGCCGCTTATGACCGGCTTCTCCACAGTGTGGTCACGCTCACACAACCACCACCGGCCGCACCCTCGTCACCGGCCGCCGCCTCACACCCCCATCCGCTCCACCGGCCGCCGCCTCACACCCCCATCTCCGCCGCGACCCTGCCCGCCCTGATCGACGCCATCAGTTCCGCGTGGTCCGCCTCGGTGCGGTCGGCGTAGGCGAGCGCGAACGTGGCGATCGCCTCGTCCAGTTCCTCGTTCTTGCCGCAGTAGCCGGCGATCAGCCGCGGGTCGGCGCTGTGGGAGTGGGCGCGGGCCAGCAGCGCGCCGGTCATCCGGCCGTAGTCGTCGACCTGATCGGCGGCGAGGGCGGCCGGGTCGACGCTGCCCTTGCGGTTGCGGAACTGCCGGACCTGGAAGGGGCGGCCCTCCACCGTCGTCCAGCCCAGCAGGATGTCGCTGACGACCTGCATCCGCTTCTGCCCCAGCACCACCCGGCGTCCCTCGTGGACCACGTCCGGCACCTCGAAACCGGCGGCGGCCAGGTGCGGCACCAGCGCGGACGGCCGGGCCTCCTTCACCTGCAGCACGAGCGGCTCGCCCCGGTGGTCCAGGAGCAGCACGACATACGAGCGCGTCCCCACGCTGCCCGTGCCGACGACGCGGAAGGCGACGTCGTGCACCGCGTATCGGGCCAGCAGCGGCAGGCGGTCCTCGGAGAGGGTGGAGAGGTAGGACTCCAGCGACGCGGCCACCGCCCCCGCCTCGGCGTCCGGTATCCGCCGCAGGACGGGCGGCGCGGGCACGAACCGGCGCCCGCCGTCCTCGGCCCGCTCCGTCGACTTCGCCGCGAAACGGCCGCTGGTGTTGGCCCGCGCCTTCTCCGAGACCCGCTCCAGCGTGCCGAGCAGATCGTGGGCGTCGGCGTGCGAGACCAGTTCCTCGTCGGCGATGGCGTTCCACGCGTCCAGCACCGGCAGCTTGGCCAGCAGCCGCATGGTGCGCCGGTAGGCGCCCACCGCGTCGAACGCGGCCTGGCGGCAGGTGTCCTCGTCGGCGCCCGCCTCCCGCCCCGCGAGCACCAGCGAGGCGGCGAGCCGCTTCAGGTCCCACTCCCACGGACCCGGCACGGTCTCGTCGAAGTCGTTCAGGTCGATGACCAGCCCGCCGCGCGCGTCGCCGTACAGCCCGAAGTTCGCCGCGTGCGCGTCCCCGCAGATCTGAGCGGTGATCCGGGTCAGCGGCGTCCGCGCGAGGTCGTACGCCATCAGCCCGGCCGAACCGCGCAGGAACGCGAACGGCGTGGCCGCCATCCGGCCGACCCGGATCGGCGTGAGTTCGGACAGCCGCCCCTGGTTGGACTCCTCCACCGCGCTCACCGCGTCCGGCCGGCCGGCGTCGAGATCCAGCTCGGCGTGCGCCCGGCGAGGCACCCGGCGGCGCAGCGCCTTGCCCTCCTCCTTCGGCGAGCCCGCCGCGGGCCACTCGGCGAAGCCCCGCACCCGGGGCAGCCGCCGGACCACGACCGGCGCCTCCCCCTGCGCCGGAACCTCGGACGCACCAGAGGCACCAAGCACACCAGTCAAACCAGCCACACCCGACGAACCAGAGACACCAGCCACACCGGACGCGCCCGACGCACATGACGCACCCGACGCACCAAGCACGCCGGACGCACTCGACACACCCGACGCACCCGACGCATCCAACGCCTCGGACACCACCGCACCGCTCTCGGTCATGGGACCGCCTCCCCCGAACTCACCCGCTGGTCAGCACCAACGCACGGACATCAACGCGTGCCGACCGTACAGCCGGTGGCCGAATCACGTCAGACCCTGTGGACGACTCGGCGGTTGTGGACAACCCGGCCACCCCGCGGACGTTATGGTCAACTCGCCCGACGCAGCCGCCGTTTGCCCGAGGGGAACCCATGGCCTCGCACGACACCTACGACAAGCTGATCGCCCTGCTCGACGAGCACGGAGCCGACTACCGGGTGATCGAGCACGAGAGCGAGGGCGCCACCGAGGCGGTCAGCCGGCTGCGCGGGCACGACCTCGACCGGGCCGCCAAGTGCATCATCGTGATGGTGAAGATCGGCAAGAAGGAGAAGCGCTTCGCCCTGGCCGTCGTCCCCGGCGACCGGCGCGTGGACCTGGCCGCGATCAAGGCGCTGTACGGCGGCACGTACGCCTCCTTCGCCTCACCGGAGGTCGCCGAGGACCTGGCCGGGTCGCAGAGCGGGACCATCCTGCCGTTCTCATTCGACGAGCGGCTGGAGCTGATCGTCGACCCGGCGCTGCTCGCGCACCCGGAGTTCTTCTTCAACGCCGCCCGCCTCGACCGCTCCCTGGCCCTGTCGACCACGGACTACCGCGCGATCGCCGAGCCCCGCCTCGAGCCGATCTCCCAGGCCTGACGCCACGCCCGCCGGCGGCAGCCGCCCAAAGCAACGGCACCCTGACGCCACCGACGGCATCACCCGTCACGAGGGCCGCAGCACGTCACGACACCGACGGCGTCAGCGCCAGCACCACCCCGAGCCCGACCAGCACGCTCCCGATCACCTTGTTCATCACGGCCTGCCGCCGCAACAGCCGGGCCCGCAGGTCCTGCCGCGAGAAGAGCAGCGCGACCAAGGCGAACCACACCAGGTGCGCCACCGACATGAACAAGCCGTATCCGAGCTGCTGGGCGACCGGGGTGTCGGCGCTGACGACCTGCGTGTAGGTGCTGAGCACGAACAGCATGGTCTTCGGGTTCAGCGCGTTCGTCAGAAATCCGGTCCGCAGCGCACCGGCCGGGGACAACGTGCCGTCGGCGGAGAGATCGATGTGCATCTGGGCCTTGGCGACAAACGTCTTGTACCCGATGAACACCAAATAGGCCGCACCGACCAGTTTCATCACCGTGAAAAGCAGCGGCGTCCGGGAGACGAGCAGTCCCACGCCGACCATGGTGTAGGTGACGTGGACGAGTACGCCGAGTGAAATGCCGACCGCGGCGAGGATTCCCGCACGGCGGCCGTACAGATAACTGTTGCGGACGGTCATCGCGAAGTCCGCGCCGGGGCTGATGACAGCCAGCACGGTGATGACGGCGACGGCGATGATCTGACCCATGTTCTCGTTTTCTCACTCGACCGGCACTGAGGAGGGCGCCCGCAGCGAACCGCGGGCGCCCCCGGAGCACCGGCGTGGCGCAGCCGGCGGGGCCGCTGCGGTCAGGCGGCCTTATGACGGTAGGTGATCACCAGCACGTCACGGGAGGCGGGCCGGCCGGCATCGAGCTGCTGGATCGGCGACACCCCGTGGAAGACGCGCTCGTCGTTGACCAGCGCGAGGTCCAGCGGGTCGGTGAGGGTGAACTTCTCCAGCGGCTCCTGCTCCAGGTTGAAGATGGTGCTCTCGCCGCCGCCCGCGTTGGACCGGCCGATCATGGCCATCAGCACGAAGGTGACCCCGTCGCGGTGGACCCCCTCCGGCGTGGGCTTGCCGATCTGCTCCCCGTCGACCTCGATGCGGAACTGGTGCGCCTCGATGTGCCACGCGGAGTACGGCGCGAGCCGGCCGAAGATGTCGCAGCCCAGGGTGACCAGGCTGTCCATGGTCGGGCCCTTCAGGGCGGCGTCCTCGAACGGCTCGTAGTGACGGGCGACGCCACCGTTGAGGTTGTTGAAGTCCACCGTCTGGTAGTGCGGCTGGTGCTCCTCGACCCGGTAGTCGGCGCCGCCCTTCGGGGCGCTCAGCGTGGCGTGCCGGCGACGCCGGTAACGGCCGCCGTCGGCCATGTAGCCGTCGAGCGGCATCCGGTTCCAGCTCTCGCGGAAGTCCTCCAGATCGTCCAGCGCGTTTTCGGAACGCCGGCGCAGAAGATCCGCGACCTTACCCCCGGAAAGAAGGTCGTAGCTTTTCGCGGAGAGCGAATCACAGAGTTCTTCGATTTCGGCCTGATACTGCGAAGACATTTTTCCCCCTGGGCCTTCGTGGTCGATGCCGCGGTCGATCATCAGGGGCACCGCGCGGGTATGTCAACGAAATCAGGGAACTGTTTACGCTCCCTTAGTGTCGTCAGCGCTTTTCGGCCATTGGCCGAGTTCTGAGGGTTGCCGGAATATCCGGCTCCCTTTTCCGGCCTTCACTCCGGCCTTCACTCCAGCCCCCCTCCGGCCTTCACTCCGGCCGCCCACCGCACCTTTTCCCACCGACCGTCCCACCCCGCGAAAATCCAGTGACCGGACACGCCCCGGCGATGTAGAGATGGGAGCGATGACGACCCCGGAGAAGACGAAGATGCATGACGGCGAGGCCTCCACCGGCCCCGCCCTGGTCCGCCGCCTCCTGCGCGGCCAGTTCCCGCGGTGGGCGCATCTGCCGGTCACCCGCCTCGCCTCCGGGGGGACGGTCAACGCGATCTACCGCCTGGGCGGCGAGCTGACCGTCCGGCTGCCGCTCCTTCAGGGCGGTGACGAGTGCCTCGACGACGAGGCGCGCTGGCTGCCGCGACTGGCCCCGCTGCTGCCCGTCCCGGTCCCCGAGGTCGTCGCGCTGGGCGAGCCCGCCGAGGGCTACCCGCACCGCTGGGCGGTCCACCGCTGGCTGGACGGCGAAGTGCTCGGCGAGGGCGAGGCGTCCGACGACCTGGCCCGCGACCTCGCACTCTTCGTCACCACCCTGCGCCACGTCGGCCTCGACGGCGGTCCCCCCGCCTACCGCGGCGCCCCGCTGCGCACGGCCGACGCCGAGACGCGCGCGGCGATCGACGAACTGCGCCGCACGGACGAGCCCTTCGACGCAGACGCGCTTCTCGCCGCCTGGGACAGCGCACTTCGGGCGCCGGACTGGACGGCAGAACCCTGCTGGACCCACTCCGACCTCATGCCGAGCAATCTGCTGGGCGCCGGCGGCCGGCTGACCGGCGTCCTCGACTTCGGCACGGCCGGCGTGGGCGACCCGGCCGTCGATCTCATCCCGGCGTGGAACCTGCTCACGCCCGCCACCCGCCGCGTCTTCCGCGCCGGTGTGGACACCGACGACGCCACCTGGGCGCGCGGCCGCGGCTGGGCGCTGTCCATGGCGGTGACACAACTGCCGTACTACCGGCACACCAACCCGGTGATCTCCGCCAACGCCCGTTACGCACTGCGTCAGATCCTGGACAGCCGCTGAGACCTTCCTCACAGAGGCCCACGACCGTCCATACGGCCAGAGGCCCGAGACCGTCCACACACCGTCCATACGGCAGGCCCGCAACCATCCCCACAAGGCGGGAGGCCGACGCCCGCACATACGACAAGAGGCCGGTCGATTTCGACCGGCCTCTTGCCTGTTGTGCGCGAGGGGGGAGTTGAACCCCCACGCCCTTTCGGGCACTGGAACCTGAATCCAGCGCGTCTGCCTATTCCGCCACCCGCGCATTGGGTGTGTCCTCAGGCCCCGTTCCTTTCGGCCCGGCGCCTTCCGACACCCAGAACATTAGCACGTCGTCCGGGGTGGATTCACATCCCTTCCCGCCCCCTGCCACCCCACCCCCGGTGAGCGGCACGGCCGGTGCCCGCACCGCCTGAACAGCGCCCCCGCCGCCCCGCGCCCCCCGAAACCGCCCCCCGCGCCCCGCACGTCTCGACATCACCCCCGGCACGTATCAACCTCGTACCGGTCCCGGCCGTCCCCCCTTCAGACGGAGGAGCGCACAGCCGGGTGCGGGACACTGGTTTGCGGCCGCCTCTACGATCCTGGGCAGAAGTACCCCGCAAGGGGTACGAGGCATCAGGTACGCACCGAGGCGTCGACACCTGTCGACCGGGCCGACAGGGGGAACCAGCCGATCGACCGGCGCGTGGATACGATCAGTAAGCAGTACCAGGTAGGGCAGTACCCGCAGCGCGGGCAGCAGGACGGCAGGATCGACGAAGGAGGTGCCCCATGGGAGTCCTGAAGAAGTTCGAGCAGCGTCTCGAAGGTCTGGTCAACGGCACCTTCGCCAAGGTCTTCAAGTCCGAGGTCCAGCCCGTGGAGATCGCCGGCGCGCTCCAGCGCGAGTGCGACAACAACGCGACCATCTGGAACCGCGACCGCACGGTGGTCCCCAATGACTTCATCGTCGAGCTCAGCACGCCTGACTACGAGCGGCTGAGCCCCTACTCCGGGCAGCTCGGCGACGAACTCGCCGGGATGGTGCGCGACTACGCCAAGCAGCAGCGCTACACCTTCATGGGCCCGATCAAGGTCCACCTGGAGAAGGCCGACGATCTCGACACCGGTCTGTACCGGGTGCGCAGCCGCACGCTCGCCTCGTCCAGCAGCCAGCAGGCGCCCGGCGCGCCCGCGGCCGGCGGGCAGCAGGAGAGCGGCTACGGATACCCGCAGCCCGGCCGGCCGGCCGCGCACCAAGCGCCCGGCACGCCCGCCGGAGCGCCCCCCATGCCGGCCGCCCCGCCGCCCGGCGCCCGCCCCGGCGGGTACGGCTACCCGCAGCCGGCGAGCCCGCAGCGGCCGCCGGCCGCCGCGCCGGCGTCCGGCGGACGCACCCGCTACTGGATCGAGATCAACGGCACCCGCCATCAGATCTCCCGCGCGACGCTGGTGCTGGGCCGCAGCACCGACGCCGACGTGCGGATCGACGACCCCGGCGTGAGCCGCAGGCACTGCGAGATCCGGACCGGAACGCCCTCGACGATCCAGGATCTCGGATCCACCAACGGCATCGTGGTGGACGGGCAGCACACCACCCGCGCTACGCTCCGCGACGGCTCGCGGATCGTCGTGGGCAGCACCACCGTTATCTATAGGCAAGCCGAAGGGTGAAGCGGGGGCAATGTCAGAGCTGACCCTCACGGTCATGCGGCTGGGTTTCCTGGCCGTCCTGTGGCTGTTCGTGATCGTGGCCGTGCAGGTCATCCGCAGCGACCTGTTCGGGACGCGGGTCACCCAGCGCGCCGCCCGGCGGGACGCCGGGCGACCGCAGCAGGCCCAGCGCCAGGCGCCGCCGCAGCAGCGCCAGCAGCAGGGCGGCGGCCGCCAGCGCCGTAACGCCCCCACCAAACTCGTCGTGACCGAGGGCACCCTCACCGGCACCACCGTCGCGCTCCAGGGCCAGACGATCAGCCTGGGCCGGGCGCACGACTCGACGATCGTGCTGGACGACGACTACGCCTCCAGCCGCCATGCCAGGATCTACCCGGACCAGGGCGGGCAGTGGATCGTCGAGGACCTGGGCTCCACCAACGGCACGTACCTCGACCGGACGCGGCTGACGACTCCGACGCCGATCCCGCTGGGGGCGCCGATCCGCATCGGCAAGACCGTCATCGAGCTGCGGAAGTAGTGCTACGTCATGAATGAGCGCGAGCGGAGCGAGCACGCAGCGGCGGTTCACACCCCGGACCCCGGCGCGCTCCCGACCGGAGGGTGGGCAGTGTGGCTCGACACGACCGGCTGCATGCGGAGCCGACGGGCGAGGTGGGCATGAGTCTGTCACTGCGCTTCGCCGCCGGATCGCACAAGGGCATGATCCGCGAGGGCAACGAGGACTCCGGGTACGCGGGTCCGCGGCTGCTCGCGATCGCCGACGGCATGGGCGGTCAGGCGGCCGGTGAGGTCGCCTCCTCCGAGGTGATCTCCACCATCGTCGCCCTCGACGACGACATCCCCGGCTCCGACCTGCTCACCGCGCTCGGTACGGCCGTGCAGCGCGCCAACGACCAGCTGCGTCAGATGGTCGAGGAGGACCCGTCGCTGGAGGGCATGGGCACCACGCTCACCGCCCTGCTGTGGACGGGCCAGCGCCTGGGCCTGGTGCACGTCGGCGACTCCCGCGCCTATCTGCTGCGCGACGGCGTGCTCACGCAGATCACGCAGGACCACACCTGGGTGCAGCGCCTGGTCGACGAGGGCCGGATCACCGAGGAAGAGGCCACCACCCACCCGCAGCGCTCCCTGCTGATGCGCGCCCTCGGCAGCGGCGACCACGTCGAGCCGGACCTGTCGATCCGCGAGGTGCGGGCCGGCGACCGGTATCTGATCTGCTCCGACGGGCTGTCCGGAGTCGTCTCCCACCAGACGATGGAGGACACCCTCGCCAGCTACCAGGGCCCGCAGGAGACCGTGCAGCAGCTGATCGAGCTGGCGCTGCGCGGCGGCGGCCCCGACAACATCACCGTGATCGTCGCGGACGTCCTGGACCTGGACACCGGTGACACGCTCGCCGGGCAGCTCTCCGACACCCCGGTCGTGGTCGGCGCGGTCGCCGAGAACCAGCACCACCAGCACGACAACGGCATCATGCAGACGCCCGCCGGCCGCGCCTCCGGCCTGGGCCGGCACGCGGCCCCCGGTGGCGGCGGCGAGTTCGGCCCGCCGGGCTCCGGCGACACCACCGGCTACGTCCCGGCCGGCAGCTTCGGCGACTGGGACGACGACGACTTCGCCAAGCCGGGCAGGCGCGGCAAGTGGATCAAGCGATCGCTGTACTCGGTGCTGGCGCTGGCCGTCATCGGCGGCGGCCTGTACGGCGGCTGGCGCTGGACGCAGACGCAGTACTACGTCGGCGCCAAGGACGAGCACGTCGCGCTGTACCGCGGCATCAGCCAGGATCTGGCCTGGGTGTCGCTGTCGAAGGTGGAGACGGACCACCCCGAGATCGAACTCAAGTACCTGCCGCCCTACCAGCAGAAGCAGGTCAAGAACACGATCGCGGAGGGCGACCTCGCCGGCGCCCGGAAGAAGGTCGACGAACTCGCCCTGCAGGCCTCCGCCTGCAGGAAGCAGGCCGAGCGCAACGCGGCCGAGAACGAGCACAACGCGAAGACGGGCCAGGGCGAGGCCGGAGGGACCACAGGGGGAACCACTCCCGCCTCCTTCACGTCCAAAGTCACACCCAGCCCTTCGGCCACAGGAAAACCGGGCACGAAGACCCCGTCCACCTCACCGACCCCCACCGCCAATCCCAGCCCCGGCCCCAGCCTCTCGGAGGAAGAGCAGAAGGTCGTCTCGCTGTGCGGTAAGCAGTAGGCAAGCCGTGAGAGGCCCTGTCACACGATGAGCAGTACTACCAACACGTCGTCGCACCACACGTCCACGATCGGCGCCATCGGCGCACCGAGCCGGCGCAACACCGAGCTCGCGCTGCTGGTCTTCGCCGTCGCCATCCCGGTGTTCGCCTACGCCAACGTCGGGCTCGCGATCAACGACAAGGTGCCCGCCGGCCTGCTGAGCTACGGCCTGGGCCTCGGCCTGCTGGCCGGCGCCGCCCATCTGGTCGTCCGCAAGTTCGCGCCGTACGCGGATCCGCTGCTGCTGCCGCTGGCCACGCTGCTCAACGGGCTCGGCCTGGTCGTCATCTGGCGGCTGGACCAGTCGAAGCTGCTGCAGTCCATCAAGCAGGCCGGCACCGCGGCGCCACGGCAGCTGTTGTACACGGCCTTGGGCATCGCGCTGTTCATCGTCGTGCTGATCTTCCTCAAGGACCACCGCGTCCTGCAGCGCTACACCTACATCTCCATGGTCGGCGCGCTGTTCCTGCTGCTGCTGCCGCTGGTGCCGGGCCTCGGGCAGAACATCTACGGCGCGAAGATCTGGATCTCCGTGGCCGGCTTCTCCATCCAGCCCGGGGAGTTCGCCAAGATCGTGCTGGCGGTGTTCTTCGCCGGCTATCTGATGGTGAAGAGGGACGCGCTCGCGCTCGCCAGCCGCCGCTTCATGGGCCTGTACCTGCCGCGCGGCCGTGACCTCGGCCCGATCCTGGTGGTCTGGTTCATCTCGATCCTCATCCTGGTCTTCGAGACCGACCTCGGTACCTCCCTGCTGTTCTTCGGCATGTTCGTGATCATGCTGTACGTCGCGACCGAGCGGACCAGCTGGATCGTCTTCGGTCTGCTGATGTCCGGTGCCGGCGCGGTCGGTGTGGCGAGCTTCGAGCCGCACGTCCAGCAGCGTGTGCAGGCCTGGCTCGACCCGATGAAGGAGTACACGCTCTCCCGGCAGGGCGTCGGCGGCCACTCCGAGCAGGCGATGCAGGCGCTGTGGGCGTTCGGCTCGGGCGGCACCCTCGGCTCCGGCCTCGGACAGGGCCACAGCGACCTGATCCGGTTCGCGGCCAACTCCGACTTCATCCTCGCCACCTTCGGCGAGGAGCTGGGCCTGGCCGGCCTCATGGCGCTGCTGCTGATCTACGGCCTGATCGTGGAGCGCGGCGTGCGCACCGCTCTCGCCGCCCGCGACCCGTTCGGCAAGCTGCTCGCCATCGGCCTGTCCGGCGCGTTCGCGCTGCAGGTGTTCGTCGTGGCCGGCGGTGTGATGGGCCTGATCCCGCTGACCGGTATGACGATGCCCTTCCTGGCGTACGGCGGTTCCTCCGTCATCGCCAACTGGGCCCTGATCGGGATCCTGATCCGGATCAGCGACACCGCCCGCCGCCCGGCCCCCGCGCCCGCCGCCAACCCCGACGCCGAGATGACCCAGGTGGTCCGTCCGTGAACAAGCCCCTGCGCCGCATCGCGATCTTCTGCGGTCTGCTGGTCCTCACCCTGCTCATCCGGGACAACTGGCTGCAGTACGTGAAGGCCGACTCGCTGGCCACCGACGACAAGAACCGCCGCGTCACCATCGCCCGCTACTCCACCCCGCGCGGCGACATCATCGTCGGCGGCAGTCCCGTCACCGGCTCGGCGAAGACGAGCACGACCGGGCTGAACGACCTGGAGTACAAGCGCACCTACAAGGACGGCCCCATGTGGGCGCCGGTCACCGGGTACGCCTCGCAGGCCTTCGGCGCCAACCAGCTGGAGTCCATCGAGGACGGAATCCTCACCGGCACCGACGACCGGCTGTTCTTCCGCAACACCCTGGACATGGTCACCGGCAAGGAGAAGCAGGGCGGCAACGTCGTCACCACGCTCAACGCCGGCGCGCAGAAGGCCGCGTTCAACGGCCTGAAGAAGCAGGGCGGCAAGGGCGCCGTCGTGGCGCTGGACCCGGCCACCGGCAAGATCCTCGCGCTCGCCTCGTACCCGTCGTACGACCCGTCGGCCTTCGCCGGGAACTCCAACGACGACGCCAAGGCGTGGGACAAGCTCCAGAAGAAGAACAACGCCGCCGACCCGATGCTGAACCGGGCGCTGCGCGAGACCTACCCGCCGGGCTCCACGTTCAAGGTGGTCACGGCCGCGGCCGCGCTGGAGAACGGGCTCTACCCGGACGCGGACACCAAGACCAGGTCGCCGCTGCCGTGGATCATGCCGGGCACCACCACGCCGCTGAAGAACGAGGGGAACATCCCCTGCGAGAACGCGACCATGCGTGAGGCCCTGCGGGTCTCCTGCAACAGCGTCTTCGGCAAGATCGGCGCCGACCTCGGCAACGACAAGATGCTGGCGGAGGCGAAGAAGTTCGGCTTCGACGCGGAGCAGTTCACGCCGGTGCGCTCCAGCGCCTCGGTCTTCTCCGACGGCATGAACAAGTCGCAGACGGCGCTGTCCTCCATCGGCCAGTACAACACCGCGGCCACCCCGCTGCAGATGGCCATGGTCGCCTCCGCGGTCGCCAACGACGGCAAGCTGATGAAGCCGTACATGGTCGACCAGCTGCAGACGTCCAACGTCGACCCGATCGAGCAGACCGACCCGCAGGAGCTGAGCCGGCCGCTGTCGCCGAAGAACGCCCAGATCCTGCAGTCGATGATGGAGACCGTCGTCAAGGACGGCACCGGTAAGAACGCCCAGATCGACGGCGTCACGGTCGGCGGCAAGACCGGTACCGCCCAGCACGGCGTGGAGAACAGCGCGAACCCCTACGCCTGGTTCCTCTCCTACGCCAAGCTTCCCGACGGCAGCTCGCCGGTCGCGGTCGCGGTGGTCGTCGAGGACGAGGCCGCCAACCGGGACGACATCTCCGGCGGCGGTCTCGCCGCCCCCATCGCGAAGAGCGTGATGGAGGCGGTCATCAACAGTAAGAAGTGACCCCGATCACGTCGTCTGCACATTGCCGCACGTTGCGATACCGGTCCTGTATCGGGTGACGGGCTTGGCCAGGTCACACAAACCGATCCGGGTACGGTAGGCCCGGACGACAGCCTCCGGCCGCACGTGCGTGCCGGTCGGGACCGATGGAGAGGGCTGGTAGGTAGCTATGGAAGAGCCGCGTCGCCTCGGCGGCCGGTACGAGCTGGGCCAGGTGCTCGGCCGTGGTGGCATGGCGGAGGTCTACCTCGCGCAGGACACCCGCCTCGGCCGCACGGTTGCGGTGAAGACGCTGCGCGCGGACCTCGCGCGCGACCCGTCCTTCCAGGCCCGCTTCCGCCGGGAGGCCCAGTCTGCCGCCTCGCTCAACCATCCCGCGATCGTCGCGGTCTACGACACGGGCGAGGACTACATCGACGGGGTCTCGATCCCGTACATCGTCATGGAGTACGTGGACGGTTCCACGCTCCGTGAGCTGCTCCACTCCGGCCGCAAGCTGCTGCCGGAGCGGACGCTGGAGATGACCATCGGCATCCTCCAGGCCCTGGAGTACTCCCACCGCGCCGGCATCGTCCACCGCGACATCAAGCCCGCGAACGTCATGCTGACGCGCACCGGTCAGGTCAAGGTGATGGACTTCGGCATCGCCCGGGCCATGGGCGACTCCGGCATGACGATGACGCAGACCGCGGCGGTCATCGGCACGGCGCAGTACCTGTCGCCGGAGCAGGCCAAGGGCGAGCAGGTCGACGCGCGCTCCGACCTGTACTCGACGGGCTGCCTGCTGTACGAGCTGCTCACGGTACGGCCGCCGTTCGTCGGCGACTCCCCCGTGGCCGTGGCCTACCAGCATGTGCGGGAAGAGCCGCAGGCCCCGTCGGTGTTCGACCCCGAGATCACGCCGGAGATGGACGCGATCGTCCTGAAGGCCCTGGTCAAGGACCCGAACTACCGCTACCAGTCGGCCGACGAGATGCGCGCCGACATCGAGGCCTGCCTCGACGGCCAGCCGGTCGCCGCCACCGCGGCCATGGGCTCGGTGGCCTACGGCGGCTACCCCGACGAGCAGGCGACGACCGCCCTGCGCTCGGACGGCGGCCCCGGCGGGGCGACGTCCATGCTGCCGCCCATGAACCCGGACGACGGCGGCTACGGCTACGACGACCGCCGGGACCGGCGCCGCCAGAAGAAGTCCAACACGTCCACGATCCTGCTGATCGTCGCGGCGATCCTGGTCCTCGTCGGCGCGATCCTCATCGGCAAGTACATCTTCTCCGGCAAGAACGTCGGCAACGACCAGGTGCCGGTGCCGCAGTTCATCGGCATGTCGCAGGCGCAGGCGCAGAAGCTCGCCGAGAACTCCGACCTCAAGCTGGCCTCCACCGAGAAGCCCTGCGAGGACCAGGCCAAGGGCAACATCTGCTCACAGGACCCGACGGCCAGGACGCAGGTGGACAAGAACACCACCGTGAACATCGTGGTGTCGACGGGTGCGCCGAAGGTGGCGGTGCCCAGCGTGCTCGGCAAGTCCTTCGACGACGCGAAGGCCCTGCTGGAGGGCGACCAGTACCAGTTCAAGGTCGAGAAGAAGACCGAGGTCTCCGCCGAGGAAGCGGGCAAGGTCCTCGATCAGAACCCCGGTCTGGGCGACGAGGTCCAGAAGGGCACCACGATCACCCTCACCGTGGCCAAGCCCGAGGACAAGGCGACCGTCCCGGACGTCACCGGCCAGTCCTGCGACGGCGCCAAGGCCCAGATGCAGGCCAACAACCTGACCGGCAACTGCACCGAGCAGGAGACCCAGGACCCGAACCAGGTCGGCAAGGTCATCTCGACCACACCGCAGGCCGGCTCCCAGGTCGACAAGGGCTCCTCGGTCCAGATCGTCGTCGGCAAGGCCCCGCAGAACCAGCAGACGCAGGTCCCGCCGATCCAGGGCCAGCGTCTGAAGGACGTCAAGAAGGCCCTGAAGGACGCCGGTCTCCAGGTCGGCAACATCCAGGGCTCCTCCGACGACAACGCCGTGGTCATCAACTCCGACCCGCCCCCGGGCAGCACGGTCAACCGGGACACTCCGGTCAACCTGACCACCTTCGGCGGCGGTGGCGGCGGGAACAACGGCGGCAACAACGGCGGTGGTACGCAGTTCTTCGGCGGCGTGACGGGCTAGTACGCACAGGCGCCGATCGTCCACCGGCACGACGAAAGCCCCGGCCCCCTCGCGGAGAGGGTGCCGGGGCTTCGTGCGTGCGATCAGCCGGCCAGTTCCTTCGGCGGGGTGCGGGCGCTGTCGACCTTGTCCACGCGGACCAGTTCGCCCCAGACGACGTAGCGGTAGCGGGAGGTGTAGACGGGGGTGCAGGTCGTCAGGGTGATGTAGTGGCCCGCCTTGGCCTTGCCGGACTCCTTCGGGACCTGGGCGAGGACGTCCACGTTGTACTTCGACGTCTCGGGGAGGACGGCGTACACCTTGTAGACGAACCACTTGTCCTTCGTCTCGAAGACGATCGGGTCGCCCTTCTTCAGCTTGTCGATGTTGTGGAACTTCGCGCCGTGCCCGTCGCGGTGCGCGGCGAGGGTGAAGTTGCCCTCCTTGCCGGTCGTCGGCAGGGTCGCCTTGACCGGGTCGGTGTAGTAGCCGGCGACGCCGTCGTTGAGGACGTCCGTGGCGGTGCCCTTCTCGACCAGCACCTCGCCGTTCCTCATCGCGGGCACGTGCAGGAAGCCGATGCCGTCCTTGGTGTCGAGCGCCCCGGGCCCGGTGTCCTTCTGCGCCCAGTGCTCGCGGACCTTGTCGGCCTGCCGGCCGGCCGCCCGGTCGGCGACGACGTTGGTCCACCACAGCGAGTAGACGACGAACAGGCCGAGCACCAGGCCCGCCGTGATGAGGAGTTCACCGAAGACGCTCACCGCCATGGCGATCCGGCCGGTGCCCCGGCGACGCCCCGCCGGTCGAGGGGACGACGTCCCGGTGTCCTCTGCGGTCGCTGCCACTGTTCCTAGCCCTAACTGACGAGCGCATCCGGTTTGCCCTTGCTGCGCGGCCGTTCCTCGACCATCTTGCCCCAGACGATCAGCCGGTACTTGCTCGTGAACTCCGGCGTGCAGGTCGTGAGGGTGATGTAGCGGCCCGGCGCGGTGAAGCCCGAGCCCGGCGGTACGGGGTCGAGCACCCTGGTGTTGCTGGGCGACGTCACCGGCAGCGACGACGTCATCTTGTACACGTAGTAGGTGTCCTGCGTCTCGACGACGACCTCGTCGCCGGGCTGGAGCCGGTTGATGTAGCGGAACGGCTCGCCGTGCGTGTTGCGGTGGCCGGCGAGGCCGAAGTTGCCGGTCTTGTCGCCCGGCATCGCCGTCTTCAGCGGTTCCTCGCCGTAGTGGCCGACCATGCCCTTGTCGAGCACCCGCTTGGTGCTGACGCCCTCCGCGATCGGCACGACCACGTCCAGCTTGGGGATGTGCAGGATGGCGAAGCCCTGCCCCGGTTCGAAGATGCCCGGGCTGCGTTTGCCGTCCGCCCAGTCCTGCTGGAGGCTGTTCGCCTCCTGGCCGGCCTGCGCGTGGGCGCGCACGTTCGTCCACCACAGCTGGTAGGTGACGAACAGCAGCATCAGCACGCCGGTCGTGATGAACAGCTCCCCGATCACCCGGCTCGCGACGACGGCCGGGCCGGGCTTGCGGGCCCGGGCGAGCCGGCGGGCCTCGACGCGGGAGCGGGGAACGGGACTCTGCTCGTCCTGCGGGGCGTCCTGCCCGGTCCCGGCGGCGCCGTGCCGGCCCCCGGGGCGCCGCTTGGCGGCCTTTCTGCGGGCCGCTCGCCCGCCGGGTGTGACTCCGGTGGCTCCAGAGGCCGACGGGCCGTCAGAGGCGACTATGGAGCCCCGCTCGCGGCCCCGGCCGGGCAGCTGCGCCACCCGCAGCGCCACCGTCTCGTCGTCGGCGGGCGGTGCGTAGGGCGCGCCCGCCTCGGAGGGGTACGTGCCGGACTCGTATGACTCGGAGGGGTGCGTGCCGGAGGCGTACGCGTCGGATCCGGGCTCGTCGCTTTCGTACGGCCCGCCCCCGTACGCCCCGTCCTGCGCCCCGTACGGCGACGTGCCGTAGGGCTCGTGCGGCGGTGAGCCGTACGAGTCCTTGCGCTCGGGGCGCAGCGCGGTCACGCCGTGGCCCTGCCCACCACCGGGGCGAGCCCCGCCGACCTCGCCACCGCGCCCTCGTCGCCGCACTGCACCAGCCAGTTGGCCAGCATCCGGTGCCCGTGCTCGGTCAGCACCGACTCCGGGTGGAACTGCACGCCCTCGACGGGCAGTTCGCGGTGGCGCAGGCCCATGATGATCCCGTCCTGGGTGCGGGCCGTGACCTCCAGCTCGGCCGGCACCGTGGGCGGCTCGGCCGCCAGCGAGTGGTAGCGGGTCGCGGTGAACGGGGAGGGCAGCCCGGCGAAGACGCCCCTGCCCTCGTGCTCGACCAGCGAGGTCTTGCCGTGCAGCACCTCGGGCGCCCGGTCCACGACTCCGCCGTAGGCCACCTGCATCGACTGCATGCCCAGGCAGACGCCGAAGACGGGGACGCCGGTCGTGGCGCAGTGCCGGACCATCTCGATGCAGACGCCGGCCTCCTCGGGCTTGCCCGGGCCGGGCGACAGCAGCACGCCGTCGAAGCCGTCCTGGGCGTGCGAGGTCGCCACCTCGTCGTTGCGCAGCACCTCGCACTCGGCACCCAGCTGGTAGAGGTACTGCACCAGGTTGAAGACGAAGCTGTCGTAGTTGTCGACGACGAGAATGCGCGCGCTCACTGGTTGTCCACCGTCACATCGTTGAAGGGAAGCAGCGGTTCGGCCCAGGGGAAGACGTACTGGAACAGGAGATAGACCACGGCCACGACGAGCACGATCGAGATCAGCGCCCGCACCCACGCGTTGCCCGGCAGATGCCGCCAGATCCAGCCGTACATGCCGTCCCTTCCGTTTCCCCACGGCACCGTCACTCACGCCGTACCGGAACCAGACTAACGGCGCGGCGGCCCCGGATCCCGTGCGTCCGCAAGGTACCCGCGTGAGGCGTGCCGGAGGTGTCTCGGTTTCACGTGAAACCGAGGCGGGACGTCCCTCAGGGGGCCACGGGCTTGGCGTAGTGCAGGTCCACCGTGCCCGAGTAGCCCGGAAGCGTCACCGTCCCGTCCTCGGCGACATTCCAGCCGAGGCCGTAGACGTTCACGTAGACCATGTAGTTCTGGATCGCCGGCGACTCGGCGAGCGCCTTCTGCAGCTTCTCGGGCTCCCCGACCGCGGTGATCTTGTACGGCGGCGAGTAGACGCGGCCCTGAAGGATCAGGGTGTTGCCGACGCAGCGCACGGCGCTGGTGGAGATCAGCCGCTGGTCCATCACCTTGATGCCCTTGGCGCCGCCCTGCCACAGGGCGTTCACCACCGCCTGCAGATCCTGCTGGTGGATGACCAGGTAGTCCGGCTGCGGCTCGGGATAGCCGGGCAGCTTCGCGGTGGCGTTCGGCGGGGCGTCGTTCAGCGTGACGGTGATCGCCTTGCCGGTGACCTTCTGGGTGCCCGCGCTCTTCTCCAGCCCGGCGAGCTTGTCGTCCTGCGCCTTGGTGCTGCCGTCGTCACGCTCGGCCAGCGCTTCCACGTCACCGCGCAGCGTCGCGTTGGCGTCGTCCAGCTCCTTGTTCTTGCGGCTGCGCTCCTGGATCAGGTCGGACAGCTTCAGCAAGGAGGTGTCCGTCCGGATATTGGTGCCCTTGGCCGTGTTGAAACTGGTGATGAAGAGCAGTCCGGCGAGGGCGAAGACGGCGATCGTCAGCAACCGCACGGGCCGGAAACGGGGCCCGCGGGCAGGGCTGGAACCCGTCTGGGGAGAGTCGGCAGAATTGCTCAACGTACCCTTATCTCCTTCGGCGCCGCGGAAGCACTACGCTAACGGACGCCCGGGGGAGCACTCAGTGTCCCCAGTTACGCTGCCCCGAGCCCGACCAGTTCCCTGCGCGGCCACGCAGCGCATCGACAGGAGAGACCCTCGTGCCGAAGTCACGTATCCGCAAGAAGGCCGACTTCACGCCGCCTCCGGCGAAGCAGGCGGCGACCATCAAGCTGGGCACCAGGGGCTGGGTCGCACCGGTCATGCTGGCCATGTTCCTGATCGGTCTGGCCTGGATCGTCGTCTTCTACGTGACCGACGGCACCCTGCCGATCGACAGTCTGGACAACTGGAACATCGTGGTCGGTTTCGGCTTCATCGCCGCCGGATTCGGTGTCTCCACCCAGTGGAAGTAGCGGCCACGAGCCGGTGAACTCAGCTCTGCCCACGGCTATCCGCTGAGTTATCCACAGGTCGTGCATTTATCCACACCCGGCCTGGGGAAAAGAAACGACGATCTGTGGATAACCCCTCGCGGCTTGACGCTGGTACGACTGACACACCGCTTGCCGCACACCTGTTCGCCCCCTGCTTGACCTGCGCAAACCCAGGTCGGTGACAGGGGGCACAGTTGTTCTGGCACGCTGTGCACAAGATCGGGCACTAGTTGTGGACAACCGGTCGCTCAGGTGAGCTGGGACGTTCTCAACAGGGTCATCACCACGACGGCGGCGAGCACCACCGCACAGCTCCCGTACTGCACCAGCGCCCGCCGCTCCCGGGGCGCGTGCACCATGGCGTAACCGACGAGGACACCGGCGACCAGGCCACCGATGTGGGCCTGCCAGGCGATGTTGAACCCAGGGTTGAACGTGATCACCAGGTTGATCGCCAGCAGCGCGAGCACCGGCCGCATGTCGTACTGGAGGCGGCGCATCAGCACCGCCATCGCGCCGAACAGCCCGAAGATCGCTCCGGAGGCGCCGAGGGAGGGCTGGTTGGGCGCGGCGAGCAGATAGCTGAGCGCACCGCCGGCCAGCCCCGAGACGAAGTACAGCGCCAGATAGCGGGCCCGGCCGAGGGCGGCCTCCAGCGGACCGCCGATCCACCACAGGCTGAGCATGTTGAACAGGATGTGGATGAAGCTGCCGTGCAGGAACATCGCGGTCAGCAGCCGGTACCACTGCCCCTCGGCGACGCCCTCCAGCGCGTGGAGCTGCGGGACGTAGGCCCGTCCGAGGAGGAAGAAGCGGTCCTCGAAGGCGGCGCCGACGGCCTGCTGCACGAGGAAGGCAGCGAGGCAGAGGCCGATCAGGATCTTGGTGACCAGGCGGGGGTCCGCGGTGACCGTGCCGCCGGCGAGCGTGCGCGGGCGGGCCGCCGCCGTGGCCGCCCGGCCCTCGCGCCCGGAGGTGCCGCGGACGCAGTCGGGGCACTGGAAGCCGACCGAGGCGTCGACCATGCAGTCCGGGCAGATCGGCCGCTCGCAACGGGTGCAGTGGATGCCGGTCTCCCGGTCGGGGTGGCGGTAGCAGGTGGGCAGGCTGCTGCGCGCGTCCTGCGGGCTGCTCGGCGCCTGGTCCATGAGATCCCCTCGGTCGTCGGGTACGCGTCCGGTACAACTCGGGTACAAAAGGAATCGCCCTGCTCATCCTTACGGACGAGCAGGGCGATTGGTTCCCTTCGGGACCTGCCGGACGCCCGGCGCGTCCCGGCTCGGGCCTGGGACCGCGTTCGCTCAGCCCTCGCGGGACTCGATGACGACCGACTCGATGACGACGTCCTGGAGCGGACGGTCGGTGCGCGGGTTGGTCTGCGTGGCGGCGATCGAGTCGACCACCTTCTGGCTGGCCTGGTCCGTGACCTCACCGAAGATGGTGTGCTTGCGGGTCAGCCACGCCGTCGGGGAGACGGTGATGAAGAACTGCGAGCCGTTGGTGCGCGGGCCGGCGTTGGCCATGGCCAGCAGGTAGGGCCGGTCGAAGCGCAGGTCGGGGTGGAACTCGTCGTCGAACTGGTAGCCGGGGCCACCGGTGCCGTTGCCGAGCGGGTCGCCGCCCTGGATCATGAAGCCGCTGATCACCCGGTGGAAGACCGTCCCGTCGTAGAGCCTGGCCGTGCTCTTCTGGCCGGTCTCCGGGTGGACCCACTCCCGCTCACCCTTGGCGAGCTCGACGAAGTTCCTGACCGTGGTCGGCGCCTGGTCCTTGAAAAGCCGGATCTGGATGTCGCCGTGGTTGGTCTTCAGGGTGGCGTAGAGCTGCTCAGCCACGATGTGCCTTCCGTTGTCTTTCTGTGACTCCCTGATCCTCGCACGGCCCGCCCCCGGCGTCGCCCACCTGAGCGGAAGCACGGATTTCGGGTACCGGATGTGTGTTCCGGGAAGGACCGAGTCGTGCGGGACGGGAGCGCGCCGGGCCGAACCGTGGCATTGTCGACGACAAGCTCCGTTGACCCCTGTTCGTCCGCTATTCACCCGCGATCGCGTTCTTCGGCACCCGGATGCGCGTCCCCGCATGCCGGAGAGCCCACGGAGAGGCATGATCCGCAAAAGGGTGGAAAGTCGATTTACCGTACGCCACCGAGGAGGAGGAACCCGTGACCCGCATCGACAGCGTGCGCGCCGCGACCGGTTCGGCGAAGGACAGCGTGCTGCACGCCGCGGAAGTGGTGGCGCCCTACGCCGACACGGCCAAGGACAGGGCCGCGCACTACGCGCACGAGGCCCGCGTACGGCTCGCGCCCAAGGTGACACTGGCCGCCGAGCAGGCCCGCGCCCAGTACGGCGTCCATGTGGCGCCCCGTATCGAGCAGGCGCGCGTGCAGGCCATGACGCATGTGCCGCCGCGAGTGGACCAGGCAGCCCAGGAGGCCGCCGTACGCACCCGCAAGGCCGCCCGGCAGGCCGCCGACTACTCCCGGCCGATGATCGAGCAGGCGGTGGCCGCGGCCGGCCCCGTCCGTGACGAGGCCGCCGCCCGGGGCGCCGCCGCGCTGGCCGCACTGCGCGGCCAGGTCTCGCCCAAGGAGATCCAGAAGCTGGCACGCAAGCACCGGCGCCGGGCCAGGGCCGGACGCATCGCGAAGGTGCTGGCCGTGGCCGGCGTCGTGGCGGGCGGGGCGTTCGCGGCCTGGAAGTGGTGGGACAAGCAGGCCAACCCGGACTGGCTGGTCGAGCCGCCCGCCGCCACCGAGGTCCCCGAGTCGGGCCGTCTGACCTCGGTCGACGGCAGCGGCGACGCCTCGCTCGACCCGGAGGTCCAGGCCAAGGAGGCCGAGGAGGAAGCGGTCCGCCGCGACGACGAGGGCTGAGACACCGCACGGCAACGAAAAACGCCCCCCGGCCTGCGTTTCCGCAGGCCGGGGGGCGTTTTCACGTGGAGCCTAGGGGAGTCGAACCCCTGACATCCGCCATGCAAAGACGGCGCTCTACCAACTGAGCTAAGGCCCCGCAAGAGAAGCGTCCGGCCGGAAGAAAAGCGATCCGGTGGGCGCCGCAGACCAGAGTACCGGGTCCACCGGGGGATCTCGCAAAAAGATTGGGGGTCCCCGTAGTCGACCACGCTCCGTAAGATGCTCGGCGTGGTTCGCGGCAGCGAACCGCCGTTTTGGGGAAGCGATGGGGAGACGCAATGGACGCCGCACAGCAGGAAGCAACCGCCAGAGCGCGGGAACTGCAGCGGAACTGGTACGGGGAGCCGCTGGGGGCGCTCTTCCGCAGGCTCATAGACGACCTGGGTCTGAACCAGGCCCGGCTCGCGGGGGTGCTGGGACTGTCCGCGCCGATGCTCTCCCAGCTGATGAGCGGTCAGCGGGCGAAGATCGGCAACCCGGCGGTCGTCCAGCGGGTGCAGCTGCTGCAGGAGCTGGCGGCGCAGGCGGCGGACGGCAGCGTCAGCGCCGCCGAGGCGACCGAGCGCATGGAGGAGATCAAGAAGTCGCAGGGGGGATCGGTGCTCAACAACACCACGCAGACGACGAGCACTTCGGGCGCGCCGACGGTGAAGCGGGTGGTCCGCGAGATCCAGTCGCTGCTGCGTTCCGTGGCCGCCGCCGGGGACATCATCGACGCCGCGGACTCGCTGGCCACGACCCACCCGGAGCTGGCCGAGTTCCTCCGGGTGTACGGCGCCGGCCGCACCTCCGACGCGGTCGCGCACTACCAGTCGCACCAGAACTGACCCGCACGGCCGGGTCGCCACGGAGGGGTTCGGCGGCCGGTCGCGGGGGATGCAACGGGGGTGACCCGAGGGGGAGGAGCGGCGCGCAGCGATGGGTGAGGTCTTCGCCGGGCGGTACGAACTGGTCGACCCGATCGGACGCGGCGGCGTCGGCGCCGTATGGCGGGTGTGGGACCACCGTCGTCGCCGTTACGCGGCCGCCAAGGTGCTCCAGCAGCGCGACGCGCACGCGCTGCTGCGGTTCGTCCGGGAGCAGGCGCTGCGGATCGATCACCCGCATGTGCTGGCGCCCACCAGCTGGGCCGCCGACGACGACCAGGTCCTGTTCACGATGGACCTGGTCGCGGGCGGTTCACTGGTCCATCTCGTCGGCGACTACGGCCCCCTCCCCCCGTCCTTCGTCTGCACGCTGCTCGACCAGTTGCTGTCGGGTCTGGCCGCGGTGCACGCCGAGGGGGTCGTCCACCGGGACGTCAAGCCCGCCAACATCCTGCTGGAGGCCACCGGCACCGGCCGGCCCCGGCTGCGCCTGTCGGACTTCGGCATCGCGATGCGGCTGGGCGAACCGCGGCTGACGGAGACGAACCTCGTGGTGGGCACGCCCGGTTACCTGGCGCCCGAGCAATTGCTGGGCGCCGAGCCGGACTTCCCGGCCGATCTGTTCGCCGTCGGCCTGGTGGCCCTGTATCTGCTGGAGGGGGCCAAGCCGGACGCCAAGGCACTCGTCGAGTATTTCGCCGATCACGGCACTCCCGGGGCGCCCAAGGGCGTCCCGGAGCCGCTCTGGCAGGTCGTGGCCGCCCTGCTGCAGCCGGACCCGCAGGCACGTTTCCGCACGGCGACGGGGGCACGCAAGGCGCTGGCGGCGGCCGTCGAACTCCTGCCGGAGCCGGGCCCCGACGACGAGCTGATCGAGATCTTCGACCAAGTCGGTCCCCTGCCGCCGGGCTTCGGCCCGCTGGGCCCGCTCGACGGCCGCCCGCCCGGCGATCCACGGGACGGCACGGCCGTACCGCCGAGTCCCGCGCAGGCGGTGTCCCGGGAACAGACCCGGTCCCGGGAACAGACCCGGTCGCGGGAGCAGCCCGTCGGCACGCAGCCCGTCGACACCCCCACCCACGCCCTGCCCGTCGTCCGGTATCGCGCCGACGCCGTCACCGCGTCGTACACCGCGCACGAGCCGCGGACCACCCACAAGGCCGTGGACACCGCGCGCCCCACGCCGCGCCGTCGCCCCGGGCCGCCCGCCCGGGTCGCCGTGCCGCTGCTGCTGCTCGCCCTCGTCTGCTACGCCGTCGGGTTCTGGGCGCTGGCCCGCATCTGACCGGCCCGGCGGCGCGCCAGCACCGTCCAGCCGCCGAGTACCGCCAGCAGCAGGGTCCCGGTGCCGATGCCGCCCACGGCGACCGTCTTCAGCAGGGTTTCATCGGACGTGCCGGCGCTGCCGGTCCCGGCCGTGACCTGGAAGACGTCTCCGGGTGAGGAGCGGCCGGCGTAGTCCGGGGCGGCCTGAGGTTCCCCGTCGACGCGCACCCGCAGGGTCAGCGGCAGCGCTCCCGGGCCGATCCGGTCGGCGACGCGCGCGGCCAGGTGCACCACCAGGTAGTACGCCCCGGCGAACCGCATCGCGCCAACCGTGTCCCGCACGGCGTACCGGTTGCGGTAGGCGACCGGGGGCACGGGCGGCAGGACCGCCGACTTCTGCGTGCCGTCGTAGCCCACGCCGACGTCGGTGACGTGCCCGCGCACCGGGTTGAACAGCGCCAGCTCCAGCGCGCCGACGGTGTAACCGCCCCGCTCGGCGGCGCTGCCCAGCTCCGCGCTGGCGGACAGCCGCTGTCCCCAGCCCACGGGAACCTTGTAGTAGAGGGTCTGCCCGGGACGTGCGGCGGTCTGCCACACGCCCTCGCCGACGAGCGGCGCCGTGGCGAAACCGGCGCCGGCCGGGCGGCTGGACGGGGTGCCCGCCAGGGGCGCGGCGGACGCCGAGTTCCAGGCCTCGGGGGCGCGGGTGGGGCCGGGACGTGCGAGGGGCGGCTCGGTGGCGGCGGTCAGTTCCAGCGCCCAGGGCTGCGGCCGCGGTGAGGACGTGGCGGTGGACCGGCCGGCGCGCTCCACCACGACGTAGTAGGCCCCGGCGCCGCGGCACGCCGTCCGGCCGGAGGTGCCGGTCTCCCGCGCGCCCCAGGCCGTCACGGGGCGCGGGCTGCGGGACGCGCCGAACAGTTCGGTGTCGTAGGAGCAGGAGCGGCCGTCGGCGTCCTGGACGGACACCTTCAGGCCGTCGGAGGCGGAGACCTCGGCGTTCGCCGGCGGGACGGCCGTGGCGGAGACGTAGGCGTTCGACGTGCCGTCCAGGTCGAGCCGGAAGTAGACCGGGCCCTTGCCGGTCAGTGTGGAGCGGTAGCTGTGCCCCGGGACGAGGCCGGCGGCTTCACCGGTGCCCTGCGCGGCGGTGACGGTGCGGGCACCGGGGTCGTAGGCGTAGGCGCCGGGACCCGGGGCTCCGGTCGCGGCCTGCGCGGGTGGCGCCGACACCAGCCCCATGCCCAGGACCAGCAGCGCAGCCCCCGTACGCGGTCCCATACGCGCCCCCTCACCGTTCCGCAACCGGACCGTGCCCATCCTGCCCCGGCGGCCCCGTGGGCATCCGGCGTACCGCGCAATTCCCGCCGGGCCCCCGACAGCACAAAACCCCGACCGCTCGGGCGGCCGGGGTCTGCTGAATTCGGTGTCGGGTAATCAGGAACCCGTGGGCACGGAGTCGGTCGCCTCCGTCCACAGGTCCTGCTCAGCGCGATCCGCCTGGATCTGGCGGTACACGAGGAGCCCGCCGATGGCGGCCAGTGCGACCAGGAGCAGCTTCTTCACCGCGCAACCTCGTCTTTCGTTGACGTAAGGGACCTCTGGCGCCCGACTATACACACCGGCCGATACCGATCGGTGACCTGCGTCGGGGCACCAACTGGCCATACGAAACGGCGCGATGGAAGCGGATCCGGCTCCTCCGACACCGCCCGTCGATCCCGCCGTCCCTCCGTCCTCTCCGCGCCCTCCCCGACGCTCCGCCCCCCGCACTACCACGTGATCCTCCGCGGCGCTCCCTGAAGCCCCTCAACGGCCCTGGCGCGGTCCATACGTCCATCCGAGTGGTGTTCATCGGAACATCGACGCGCCACGGGCGTCGGTCCACCACTTCGCGGTCCCCATACACATCATGAGGAAAGTACGCAAATCGCCCAACCCGAAAGTGAGGGGATCATGGCCCAGAACCAGGTCAAGCAGCTGTGGACGGTCATCGTGACCGCCTTCCTCGCGCTGTTCACGGCGCTCGGACTCGTCACCACGACCGCCGCCGCGGCGGTAACGCAGAGCGAGGCGCCGCGCAACAGCAGCAGCGACGACGCGACGACCGCCCCCGAGGCGGCGGCACCGCCACTGTCCACCTGGTCCTGGCTCCACGCCCGGTCCCTTCCGCCCACGATGAAGCAGCGCATCCGCGCCGAGGCCCACGGCAAGTCCCCGAGCTGCCGCCACCGCCAGCTCGACGAGACGGCGACCGACGAACAGTGCGACAGCGCCGACGCCGCCGAACGGGCCGCCATCCCCGCCCAGCAGCGCCCCATGATCCCCCTGCAGCGCTGACAGCGCCGCGCACGGCGTCCCCGCCGTGTCCTCACCAGCACCTTTGACGTGACGGCGATTCGCGTACCACCGCACGCGCAACGACCGGCCCGGCCGCTCGCAAGAGCTGCCGGGCCTCGCCGTTTGTGCTGCGGGCCTCGCCGCGTGTGCCGCGGGCCCGTCTGTGTGCGGGCCTTACCGGCACCCGGCACCCGGCACCCGGCTCCCGGACCAGGGGCTGTCAGTGTTGCCGGTACTGGTCGGTCATGTTCGGCGCCTGGCCGTGCAGGGTGAGGGCGTTGAAGGAGACCCGGTCGTTGCGGGCCTGGAGCCGGCGGTCCTGCTCGATGCGCAACCCGTCGGCGTTGTCCGTACCGCCGTTGCGCCGCCGCAGCAACACGGCGACCAGGGCGCCGACGACAGCGGTGAGCAAGCCGAAGAGAACACCTATCGCGACCACACGCCCCCCAGGTGACACACCATGTGACCTGCCATGCAGAAGACCCCCGATCCTACCCGGATCGGGGGTCCTCGTGTCTGGTGGGGCTAACAGGATTTGAACCTGTGGCCTCATCCTTATCAGGGATGCGCTCTAACCAACTGAGCTATAGCCCCGCCGCGCTCTGCGGTGTATGTCCCGCGCGCTGACTCCTGAAGATTAGCGCACGAGGGGCACAGTCCCAAAATCCGCCGGCCGCGACCTGCTCACTCGTCCTCGGCGAGCGTCAGCTCGATGCCGCCGACGAAACCCGCGGAGAGGTTGTAGATGAACGCGCCGAGGGTCGCGAGCGCCGTCGCGAGGACCACGTCGATGACCGCGATGATCGCCGCGAACATCAGCACGTGGGGGAGCGACAGGAAGGACTGCAGGTCGAAGCCGTTCGACTCGTTGGAGCCGGTGGCCTCCGAGATCGTGCCGCCGACCGTGGAGAAGACGCCCATCGCGTCCATCACCATCCACAGCACCGCGGCGGCCACGACCGTGCAGATGCCGAGCGCGATGGACAGCAGGAAGCTGACCTTCATCACCGACCACGGGTCGGCCTTGGCCACCCGCAGCCGCGCCTTGCGCACCCGGGGCGTCGTACGGACCCCGGTGCGCGGGCGGCGCACGGCGTCCGACTGGTAGGCCTGCGGCGGGTGGTAGGGGCCGCCGGGCTGCTGCCCCTGACGCTCGTCGGGCAGCGGCGAGGCCTGCTGCTGACCTCGGGTGTCCGTCACGGTTCCCCCCTGGGATCCCTGGGTGTCGGAAGAGGGCGCGCCCTTGGCGGGCGTCTTGATCGCCTGGAGGTTGGTGGTCTGCGGGTCGTTCGCAGGTGAGGCCTGCGCGGCGGAGCCACGGCCGCCGCCGTCCGTTCCCGAACTGGTACCGGTCGGTCCGGCGCCCGTGGCTCCGCTCACGATGCTCACTCCTCGTGCTACTCGGCCGAGGGCGACTCACCCTCGTCCGTGCCGGTGGTCGCGGCATCCTCGGCGGTCTCGTCCACGGCCACGTCGCCGTCGACTTCCTCCGCCTCGCGCCCCGCCTCGGCGTTACGGGCGATGCCGACCACGGCATCGCGCTTGCCCAGGTTGATCAGTTGGACGCCCATGGTGTCACGGCCCGTCTCCCTGATCTCGTTGACTCGCGTACGAATCACACCACCCGACAGGGTGATGGCGAGGATCTCGTCGGTCTCCTCGACCACCAGCGCGCCGACCAGCGAACCGCGGTCCTCCACGATCCTGGCGGCCTTGATGCCGAGGCCGCCGCGGCCCTGGACGCGGTACTCGTCGACGCGGGTCCGCTTCGCGTACCCACCGTCTGTGGCAGTGAACACGAACGTACCGGGTCGCACGACATTCATCGAGAGCAGTTCGTCGCCCTCGCGGAAACTCATGCCCTTGACGCCCGAGGTGGCACGGCCCATCGGACGCAGCGTGTCGTCCGAGGCGGTGAACCTGATCGACTGCGCCTTCTTGCTGATCAGCAGCAGGTCGTCGTCGGCCGAGACCAGCTCCGCGCCGATCAGCTCGTCGTCGCCGCCCTCCTCGCGCTCACGGAGGTTGATGGCGATGACACCGCCCGAACGCGGGGAGTCGTAGTCCTTCAGCGGCGTCTTCTTCACCAGTCCGGACTTGGTGGCCAGCACCAGGTACGGCACCGCCTCGTAGTCGCGGATGGCGAGGATCTCGGCGATCGCCTCGTCCGGCTGGAAGGCCAGCAGGTTCGCCACGTGCTGGCCGCGCGCGTCGCGGCCGGCCTCGGGCAGCTCGTAGCCCTTGATGCGGTAGACGCGGCCCTTGTTCGTGAAGAACAGCAGCCAGTGGTGCGTGGTGGAGACGAAGAAGTGGTCGACGATGTCGTCTTCCTTCAGCTTCGTGCCCCGCACGCCCTTGCCGCCGCGCTTCTGCGCCCGGTAGTCGTCGGTCTTGGTCCGCTTGATGTAGCCGCCGCGGGTGACGGTGACGACGATGTCCTCTTCGGCGATCAGGTCCTCGATGGACATGTCGCCCTCGTAGGGGATCAGCTTCGTCTTGCGGTCGTCGCCGTACTTCTCGACGATCGCGGCCAGCTCCTCGCTGACGATGCCGCGCTGGCGGACCGGCGAGGCGAGGATCTCGTTGTACTCGCGGATCTTCGCCTGGAGCTCGTCGTGCTCCTGGACGATCTTCTGCCGCTCCAGGGCCGCCAGTCGCCGCAGCTGCATCTCGAGGATGGCGTTGGCCTGGATCTCGTCGATCTCCAGGAGGTCCATCAGGCCGTGCCGGGCGATGTCGACGGTGTCGCTGCGCCGGATCAGCGCGATGACCTCGTCGATGGCGTCCAGCGCCTTGAGCAGACCGCGCAGGATGTGCGCGCGCTCCTCCGCCTTGCGCAGCCGGAACTTCGTCCGGCGGACGATGACCTCGATCTGGTGCGTCACCCAGTGGCGGATGAACGCGTCCAGCGACAGCGTGCGCGGCACGCCGTCGACCAGCGCGAGCATGTTCGCGCCGAAGTTCGTCTGCAGGTCGGTGTGCTTGTACAGGTTGTTCAGCACGACCTTGGCGACCGCGTCCCGCTTCAGCACGATGACCAGGCGCTGGCCGGTGCGCGACGACGTCTCGTCGCGGACGTCGGCGATGCCGCCGATCTTGCCGTCCTTCACCAGGTCGGCGATCTTCTGCGCCAGGTTGTCGGGGTTCACCTGGTACGGCAGCTCGGTGACCACCAGGCACTGGCGGTTCTGGATCTCCTCGACCTCGACCACCGCGCGCATGGTGATCGAGCCGCGGCCGGTCCGGTAGGCCTCCTCGATGCCCCTGCGGCCCACGACGAGCGCGCCGGTCGGGAAGTCCGGGCCCTTGATGCGCTCGATGAGCGCGTCGAGGAGCTCCTCGTGCGAGGCCTCGGGGTTCTCCAGGTACCACTGGGCGCCGGCGGCGACCTCGCGCAGGTTGTGCGGCGGGATGTTGGTCGCCATGCCGACCGCGATGCCGGCCGAGCCGTTGATCAGCAGGTTCGGGAAGCGGGACGGCAGAACGGTCGGCTCCTGGGAGCGGCCGTCGTAGTTGTCCGTGAAGTCGACGGTGTCCTCGTCGATGTCGCGGACCATCTCCATCGACAGCGGCGCCATCTTGCACTCGGTGTAGCGCATCGCCGCGGCCGGGTCGTTGCCCGGGGAGCCGAAGTTGCCGTTGGAGTCCACCAGCGGCATCCGCATCGACCACGGCTGCGCCAGGCGGACCAGGGCGTCGTAGATCGAGGAGTCGCCGTGCGGGTGGTAGTTGCCCATGACGTCGCCGACGACACGGGCGCACTTGTAGAAGCCGCGCTCGGGGCGGTAGCCGCCGTCGTACATCGCGTACAGCACGCGGCGGTGGACGGGCTTGAGACCGTCCCGGACGTCGGGCAGCGCACGCGAGACGATGACGGACATCGCGTAGTCGAGGTAGGAGCGCTGCATCTCCGTCTCGAGCCCGACGGGCTCGAGACGCTGGGCGATGACGCCGTCGCCTTCAGGCGTGACTGGGGTGTTCTCGTCGGCCATTGCTGGTGAAGATCCTTCCTGGTGCGGTCAGCTGAGACCGACTCAGATGTCGAGGAAACGGACGTCCTTGGCGTTGCGCTGGATGAACGCGCGGCGGGCCTCGACGTCCTCGCCCATCAGGACCGAGAACAGCTCGTCGGCCTGGGCGGCGTCGTCGATGGTGACCTGGCCGAGGACGCGGTGCTCCTGGTCCATGGTGGTCACGCGCAGCTCCTCGGCGTTCATCTCGCCGAGACCCTTGAAGCGCTGGATGGAGTCCTCGCGCACCCGCTTGCCGCGCTGGCGGCCCAGCTCCAGCAGGGCGTCGCGCTCGCGGTCGGAGTAGGCGTACTCGATGTCGTCCTTGCCCCACTTGATCTTGTACAGCGGGGGGCGGGACAGGAACACGTGCCTGGCCTCGACCAGCGGCCGCATGAAGCGGAACAGGAAGGTCAGCAGCAGCGTGTTGATGTGCTGGCCGTCGACGTCGGCGTCCGCCATCAGGATGATCTTGTGATAGCGGAGCTTCTCGATGTCGAAGTCCTCGTGCACGCCCGTGCCGAAGGCGGAGATCAGCGCCTGGATCTCCTGGTTCTGCAGGATCTTGTCGATCCGTGCCTTCTCGACGTTGAGGATCTTGCCGCGGATCGGGAGGATCGCCTGGTACTCCGGGTTGCGGCCGGACTTGGCCGAGCCGCCGGCGGAGTCACCCTCGACGATGAAGATCTCGCACTTGGTGGGGTCGTTCGACTGGCAGTCGGACAGCTTGCCCGGCAGGGACGCCGTCTCCAGCAGGCCCTTGCGGCGGGTCAGGTCACGGGCCTTGCGCGCGGCCACCCGCGCGGTGGCGGCCTGGATGCCCTTGCGGATGATGTCCGCGGCCTCGTTCGGGTTGCGGTCCAGCCAGTCGGTGAGGTGCTCGTAGACCGCCCTCTGCACGAAGGTCTTGGCCTCCGTGTTGCCCAGCTTGGTCTTGGTCTGGCCCTCGAACTGCGGCTCGCTCAGCTTGACCGAGATGATCGCGGTCAGACCCTCGCGGATGTCGTCGCCCGTGAGGTTGTCGTCCTTCTCCCGCAGCAGCTTCTTGTCGCGCGCGTACTTGTTGATCAGGGACGTCAGCGCGGCGCGGAAGCCCTCTTCGTGGGTGCCGCCCTCGTGGGTGTGGATGATGTTCGCGAAGGAGTACACACCCTCGCTGTAGCCGCTGTTCCACTGCATCGCGACCTCGAGGGACAGGCTCTTGTCCTTGTCCTCGGCCTCCAGGTCGATGACCGTGGGGTGGACCACCTCGCCCTTGCGGGAGTTGAGGTACTTCACGAAGTCGACGATGCCGCCCTCGTAGTGGTACGTGACGGTCTTCGCCTCGTCCTTCTCGTCGGCGCCCGCCTCGTCCGCCCCGGCCGTGGCCTTCGCCGACTCGCGCTCGTCGGTGAGCTTGATCGTCAGGCCCTTGTTGAGGAACGCCATCTCCTGGAAACGCCGCGACAGCGTCTCGAAGGAGTACTCCGTGGTCTCGAAGATGTCCGCGTCGGCCCAGAAGGTGACCGAGGTGCCGGTCTCCTGCGTGGCCTCGTGCTGTACCAGCGGCGCCGTCGGGACGCCCATCTTGTAGTCCTGCGTCCAGCGGTGCCCGTCGGTCTTCACCTCGACCGAGACCTTGCTCGACAGGGCGTTCACCACGGACACGCCCACGCCGTGCAGACCGCCGGAGACCGCGTAACCGCCGCCGCCGAACTTGCCGCCCGCGTGCAGGACCGTCAGCACGACCTCGAGGGCCGGCTTGCCCTCGGAGGGCACGATGCCCACGGGGATGCCACGGCCGTTGTCGACGACCCGCACCCCGCCGTCGGGGAGGATCGTCACGTCGATCGTGTCCGCGTGGCCGGCCAGAGCCTCGTCGACGGAGTTGTCGACGACCTCGTACACGAGGTGGTGCAGTCCGCGCTCGCCGGTCGAGCCGATGTACATGCCGGGTCGCTTGCGGACCGCGTCCAGACCCTCGAGGACGGTGATGGCGCTGGCGTCGTACGAGGCCGTGACCTCACCGTTCGAGGTGCTCGCCGCGTTGGCCGCGCCGGCGTCGGTGGACGGGATGTTCTCGTTGGGGTTGCCGGAATCGGCCACGAAGCGCCCTTTCTGGCACAGCACAAGCCAGGCTCCTGGGGGTTCCCCCGGTGGGGGAGGGTTGCCGGAGCGGCTGCGGCATGGTGCGTTGGTAAGCCTTGATCAGCGTTGCTCAGCGTTTCCCGGACGGTCCCCACGTTTGGGGCGGGATTGGCTTCCAGTCTACCGGTAGCACTGACATCGATGGGGGTTTGCCGGTACCTGAGTCCCGATGTGGCGCCCTGAACCAGCCTCTTCCGACTCCCGATATACGGAAGGGGGCTCCAAGAGGCTCACAGCGGCGCTCAGCGCCTCGGGCTGTCAAGCCTTTGCTACTCGGGAGTCAGGTGGCGTTTCGTACTCTTATGCGGTGATTTTGTGTGTCTTGCCGTGCACGCGTGCGTGCACTCCGTACGCAGGCGCGCGCGGCTCCGCGCGCGCCTCGGGACGCACGCGCGGAGAGGTGTGAAATCGGTGTGACGTCCCTCACTCCGGGACGCGGCGCACGGTCTACGGCGGTGTCAGCCGTAGGTGTCGCCCGGGCCGGTGCTGCCGGGGGCGCGCAGGGGGCCGTAGCGGCGCACGGGGCCGCCCGGGCCCAGCACCTTGATCACGCGGACCGCGCCATGGCCCAGGTCCTCGTTGAGCCGCGCGACCAGCGTCGGCGCGAGCAGCCGGAGGTTGGTCGCCCAGGCCGTGGAGTCGCAGCGCACCACCAGCACGCGCTCGTCCTCGTCGTACTTCTCCGGCACGCAGTGCTTGGCCACGTCCTCGCCGACGATCTGCGGCCAGCGGCCCATCACGCCGCCCACCGCGGCCGGCGTCTCCCAGCCCCGCTCGGTGATCAGCCGGTTGATCGCCGAGCCGAGCGCCATCGGATCACGTCCGTCGGCGCGCGCGCCGGAGCGCAGACCACCGCGGCGGGCCTGCTTCTTCTGCTGCGCCGCGTCGCCACGCGCGCGTGCGGCGTCCTTCGCGGCCCGCAGCGCCACGCGCGCGAGGTCGACGCCGGAGGGCTCGGGGGCCTTCTTCGGCGCCTCGTCCTGCGGCTGCTGTCCGGTCATACGCGTGCCACCTCGCCGTCCGAGACCGTGTACCGCGCCCCGCTGAGCACGTGCGGCACGTCGTCGTCGACGGCGGCGGTCACCAGGACCTGCTCGCCGGGGGCCACCAGCTCCGCCAGCCGCTCCCTGCGGCGGGCGTCCAGCTCGGCGAAGACGTCGTCGAGGATCAGCACCGGCTCGTTGCCCTCGGCGCGCAGCAGGTCGTAGGAGGCCAGTCGCAGGGCCAGGGCGTAGGACCAGGACTCGCCGTGGGAGGCGTAGCCCTTGGCGGGCAGCTGGCCGAGTTTGAGCCCCAGGTCGTCGCGGTGCGGGCCGACGAGGGTGACGCCGCGCTCGATCTCCTGCTTGCGGGCGTCCGCGAGCGCCCCCATGAGCTGCGCGTGGAGATCCTCACGCGTGTGTGCCTCGCCGGGGGCGGACGGCTTGTACTCCAGGCCGATCGGCCCGCCGCCTGGCGCCAGCTGCTCGTACGCCTTGTCGGCCAGCGGCTGGAGCGCGGCGATCAGGTCCAGGCGCTGGGCGAGGAGTTCGGCGCCGGCGTGCGCGAGGTGCTGGTCCCACACGTCGAGCGTGGACAGGTCCATGGAGCGGCCGCCGTGCCGGCGGGCCAGCGCGGCCGACTTGAGCAGGGTGTTGCGCTGCTTCAGCACGCGCTCGTAGTCGGAGCGCACGCCCGCCATGCGCGGGGAGCGCGCGGTGATCAGCTCGTCCAGGAACCGGCGCCGCTCCCCCGGGTCGCCCTTGACCAGGGCGAGGTCCTCGGGCGCGAACAGCACGGTCCGCACGATGCCGAGGATGTCCCGCGGTCTGACCTGCGAGGAGCGGTTGATGCGGGCGCGGTTGGCCCTGCCGGGGTTCAGCTCCAGCTCGATCAGCTGCTGCCGCTCGCCCTGCCGGACCTGGGCGCGTACGACGGCCCGCTCGGCGCCCATGCGCACGAGCGGGGCGTCGGAGGCGACACGGTGGCTGCCGAGGGTGGCGAGGTAGCCGACCGCTTCCACGAGGTTGGTCTTGCCCTGCCCGTTGGGGCCGACGAACGCGGTGACGCCCGCCTCCAGCGGGACCTCGGTCCGGGCGTAGGAGCGGAAGTCGGCCAGCGACAGATGCGTGACGTGCATGGTCGTTCGCCGACCTCCCCAGCCTTCGGGTAGTGCCTGGCGCGCCGCGTCTTCCGGGCGCGCGCTACTTCCTGTGGTGACGCGTCACGTGGTCCGGCGCGTCACTTCTTCTCGACCGCGTGGCCGCCGAACTGGTTGCGCAGCGCGGCGATCATCTTCATCTGCGGCGAGTCCTCCTGCCGGGAGGCGAACCGCGCGAACAGCGACGCGGTGATCGCCGGCAGCGGCACCGCGTTGTCGATGGCGGCCTCCACAGTCCAGCGTCCCTCACCGGAGTCCTGTGCGTAACCGCGCAGACCGTCGAGGTGCTCGTCCTCGTCGAGGGCGTTGACCGCGAGGTCCAGCAGCCAGGAGCGGATGACTGTGCCCTCCTGCCAGGAGCGGAAGACCTCGCGGACGTTCTCCACGGAGTCGACCTTCTCCAGCAGCTCCCAGCCCTCGGCGTAGGCCTGCATCATCGCGTACTCGATGCCGTTGTGGACCATCTTCGCGAAGTGGCCCGCGCCGACCTTGCCGGCGTGCACCGCGCCGAAGTCGCCCTCCGGCTTGAGCGCGTCGAAGACCGGCTGCACCTTGGCGACGTTCCCGGCGTCGCCGCCGTACATCAGCGCGTAGCCGTTCTCCAGGCCCCAGACGCCGCCGGAGACACCGCAGTCGACGAAGCCGATGCCCTTGGCGGCCAGCTCCCGCGCGTGCTTCTCGTCGTCGGTCCAGCGGGAGTTGCCGCCGTCCACGACCACGTCACCGGGCTCCAGCAGCTCGGCGAGCTGGTCGATGGTCGACTGAGTGGCCTCGCCGGCCGGGACCATCACCCAGACCACGCGCGGCCCGGACAGCTTGCCCACAAGCTCTTGCAGGCTGTGGACATCCGCGACGTCGGGGTTGCGGTCGTATCCGATGACGGTGTGGCCCGCGCGGCGGATCCGCTCGCGCATGTTGCCGCCCATCTTGCCGAGGCCGACGAGACCGAGCTCCATCAGTGGTGTTCCTTAAGGTCGCTGTGTGGCGTGCGGGGCGCCGTCGCACCCCTGGGGCACCCTCGTACCCCTGTCCGAGCCTAATCCCGGACGCTCCCGCACAGCTGTGGGCATACGCGCTCAAACGTAGGCCCTCACCTGGGGATTTCGGCGGCCGGTGGTCCACAGGCTGTGGACCACCGGCGACGTCCTCGCCGGTCACCGAAGCTCCGGCGCCGGGCGCGGGGTCCGCCCCGCTCAGCCGCTCAGCCGCTCAGCCGCTCAGCCGCTCAGCCGCTCAGCCGCTCAGCCGCTCAGCCGCTCAGCCGCACCGGCATGATCAGGTACTTGTACGCGTCGTCCGCCTCGGCGTCCACGGCCGGCTTGCCGCTCAGCAGCGCGGGCTTGGTGGACGTCGTGAACGACAGCTGCGCCACCGGCGAGTCGATCGCGCTCAGGCCGTCCAGCAGGAACGTCGGGTTGAAGGCGATGGAGATGTCGTCGCCCTCCAGCTGGGCGTCGACCCTTTCCACAGCCTGTGCGTCGTCGCTGGAGCCGGCCTCCAGGATGAGCACGCCCTGCTCGAAGCTGAGCCGCACCGGGGTGTTGCGTTCGGCGACCAGGGCCACACGCTTGACGGCCTCCACGAAGGGGGCGGTCTCGATCACGGCGACGGAGTTGAACTCCGTCGGGAACAGCGTGCGGTACTTCGGCAGGTCGCCTTCGAGCAGACGGGTCGTGGTGCGGCGGCCGGCGCCCTCGAAACCGATCAGGCCCTCTCCGGCGCCCGAGCCGGACAGGGCGAGGATCACGCTGTCGCCGCTGGTGAGCGCCTTGGCCGTGTCCTGGAGGGTCTTGGCGGGCACCAGGGCGACCGCGGAGACGTCCGGGTTCTCCGGCTTCCACAGGAACTCGCGGACCGCGAAGCGGTAGCGGTCGGTGGAGGCCAGGGTGACCGTGTCGCCCTCGATCTCGATGCGCACACCGGTGAGCACGGGCAGCGTGTCGTCGCGGCCGGCGGCGATGGCCACCTGGGAGACGGCGGCGGCGAAGACCTCGCCGGGGACCGTGCCCGTCGCGTTCGGCATCTGCGGCAGCGCCGGGTATTCCTCCACGGGCAGGGTGTGCAGGGTGAACCGGGACGACCCGCAGACCACCGTCGCCCGTACACCGTCTGTGGAAATCTCCACGGGACGGTTGGGGAGCGCGCGGGAGATGTCGGCGAGCAGGCGGCCGGACACCAGGACCGTGCCCTCCTCCTCGACCTCGGCCTCGACGCTCACCCGAGCGGAGACCTCGTAGTCGAAGCTGGACAGGCTCAGCTGGCCGTCCTCCGCCTTCAGCAGCAGGCCGGCGAGGACCGGCGCCGGCGGACGGGCCGGGAGGCTGCGTGCCGCCCAGGCCACTGCCTCCGCGAGTACGTCGCGTTCCACCCGGATCTTCACGGTAAGCCGCCTCCTGCTGTTGCCGGCGTTTGTCGCCCTGCTTCGCCTTCGTCGTCTGTCGCGGTGTCACGGGCCCTGGGGAGGGGAAGGACACCGGGGACCAGTCTGACGCACCGCACTGACAGTAGGTGCCGGTCGGGGTCAAGTCGCGACGAGGGGCAGTCGGTCAACCGACAGCGAGTTGTGCACAGGCCCCGCTTCGAAACGGTTTCCTCGCTCTCTCTAGTCGTTGGTAGTAGTAGGGCCTGTGGATACCGTGGATAACCTCGTTTCCGCAGGTCAGAGCCCAAATTTTGTCCACCGGGCCTGTGGGCGGAGGCGGTGGACAACCGGGGCCTTCTGTGGAGAACAGAAAGTTCTGCACACACCATCAACAGGCCGGGGCGAGTTCTCCCCAGATGCGTCCCCAGGTTTACCCACGTTTCCCACAGCCCACTTCGGCAGCTTCGTGTGACGGCTTTCACTCGACGTGGTGAGAGGGCGCGTCGGCTTGCCGAACAGTGGACAGACATGTGGAGAAGCGGGCGATCTCTGGGGACAACAGGCCTCAGCCTGTGAGTTACCCGTGGACAACTTCATGCACAGGGTGTGGACCGCCACGTTGTCCACACCCTGTGGATCTTCTTCGTCCACGAATCCACAGGCACCTGAGCTGGGCCGATGCCGTTCCCCCAGGCTCCCCTGTGGACGCGATCTGGAAAACTCCGCAGTCCCCAGGATGTGGACGCGAAAAAGTCGCCGAATCTGTGGAGAGAGGCCGTAACCCGGCAGGTAATCGAACAAGAGATGACGGATGGACGACGGCGATCGGAGCCCGTGGGAGGCGGTCGGAGGCCGTGGGGCCCCGCCGGAGGCCGTCGTGGTCGTCGAGGGGGCGTCGCCGCACTCCTGGCGTACGGCTGAGGGCGCACCCCTGGCGTGCTGAGGGCGCACCCCTGGCGTACGGTTGAGGGCGCCTCCGGAGATCCGGAGACGCCCTCTGACGATTCGCCGTGGTGGCGTCAGCCGTTCTTGATGCGGTTGGTCAGCTCGGTGACCTGGTTGTAGATGGAGCGGCGCTCGGCCATCAGGTTGCGGATCTTGCGGTCCGCGTGCATCACCGTCGTATGGTCGCGGCCGCCGAACAGCGCACCGATCTTCGGCAGCGACAGGTCCGTCAGTTCGCGGCACAGGTACATGGCGATCTGCCGGGCGGTCACCAGCGCGCGGCCGCGCGACGTGCCGCACAGGTCCTCGACCGTAAGCCCGAAGTAGTCCGCCGTCGCGCTCATGATCGCCGTGGAGGTGATCTCCGGGGCCGAGTCCTCCCCGCCCGGGATCAGGTCCTTCAGAACGATCTCCGTCAGGCCCAGGTCCACCGGCTGCCGGTTGAGCGACGCGAACGCCGTCACCCGGATCAGAGCGCCCTCCAGCTCACGGATGTTCCGCGAGATCCGGGAGGCGATGAACTCCAGCACCTCCGGCGGCGCGTTCAGCTGCTCCTGGACCGCCTTCTTGCGCAGGATCGCGATCCGCGTCTCCAGCTCGGGCGGCTGGACGTCGGTGATCAGCCCCCACTCGAAGCGGTTGCGCAGCCGGTCCTCCAGCGTGACCAGCTGCTTCGGCGGCCGGTCGGAGGACAGCACGATCTGCTTGTTGGCGTTGTGCAGCGTGTTGAAGGTGTGGAAGAACTCCTCCTGCGTCGACTCCTTGTCCGCCAGGAACTGGATGTCGTCGACGAGCAGGATGTCCATCTCCCGGTACCGCTTGCGGAAGCTGTCGCCCTTGCCGTCGCGGATGGAGTTGATGAACTCGTTGGTGAACTCCTCCGAGCTCACGTACCGCACGCGCGTGCCCGGGTACAGGCTGCGCGCGTAGTGCCCGATGGCGTGCAGCAGGTGCGTCTTGCCGAGGCCGGACTCGCCGTAGATGAACAGCGGGTTGTACGCCTTCGCGGGCGCCTCGGCGACGGCCACCGCGGCCGCGTGCGCGAACCGGTTGGAGGCGCCGATGACGAAGGTGTCGAACAGGTACTTGGGGTTCAGCCGCGCGGTCGGCTCACCGGGGCCGGAGGCCGGCGCGGGCTGCGCGGCCAGCGGTCCGGGCGCCCCGGTGGTCGGCAGGTTCGGGCCCACGGGACCGCCGCGGTGCACGTGCCCGGAACCGGCCGGCGGCTCGGGCAGCTCACGGCGGCCGCCGTCGCGCTGGTCGTAGTCGCGGTCGTAGTCCCGCGCCGCACGCGGGTCGCGGGTGTCGTGGGCGTCGCGGCGGTCGTAGTCGCCGCGGGCCTGGTCGTAGGACGGCCGCTCGTTCCCGGGCGGGCGGTAGTCCGCCGACGACGGCGAGGCGTACGGATCCTTCGCCGGACCGCCGGACGCGTACGGGTCACTCCCGCCCGGCCCCGAGCCGTACGGGTCCTTGCCGCCGGGGGCCGAGCCGTACGGGTCCTTGGCGCCGTGCCCGCCGGAGCCGTACAGGTCGCGCTCGGGGAAACCGAGCCGCTGCTGCTGCCAGCCGTAGTCGTCCTGGGAGGGACGCGGCCAGGCGCCCGGCTCGGGGCGCTGGTACTCGGACGGGTAGGCGGGCCGGGCCGTGGGGAGCGGGTCGCCGGACTCGCCGCGATGCCGGCCGTACCCCTCGTACTGCGGCTTGGCGGGCGGCTCGGGCTCGTCGTAGCGGGACTCCTCGTAGCGAGGTTCCTGGTACCGCGACTCCTCGTAGCGCGATTCGTCGTACCGCGGCTGCTGCTGCGGTTGCTGCTGCTGCTGCGCGGGCGGCGCGGAGGGGGGCGCGGGCTCGCCCGCCGAGTCGTCGACGGTGATCGCGATCCGGATCGGCCGGCCGCACTCGCGGCTCAGGGTCTCGCTGACGATCGGCGCGAGACGCCCCTCGAGGACGTTCTTCGCGAACTCGTTCGGCACGGCGAGCAGGGCCGTGTCGGCGACCAGCGCCAGCGGCTGGGTGCGCCGGATCCAGTGCTCGTCCTTCCCCTCCACCCCTTGGCCGCGTCCCTCACCGAGGAGCTGTTCCAGCACTCGTGGCCACACTGCGGCAAGATCGGCAGGTACGTCAGCCACAGGGCACGCTCTCTCAGAGAGTCCCTCGAACGTGTGGTTCGGGGACGGGTCGGGATGTGAATCGGGTGGTTGAGGAGACAAGGGAACGAATCGGAGTCCAGCCACGGTAGTCAGCGCGGCGGGTACGGTTCAAGTTGTTGTCCCCAGGCTGTGGACAAGTGTCTCCCCGAGGTCGTCGGTTTGACCGGATGGCGTAGTCCCGCGTACCGTAACCAGGTCGAGTTGTCGATGGCTGCTGCCGCCTGCCTCCGATGGGCACAGATCGCGAACACGGTGATCGGACAGCGGTGCACTCGGGCGTGACGCGAGCTACTCGTGGGCGCACGGTGACAGCCAGGACGGCACCCCGCCAACCCCGATTCTTTCTGGAGCCCCCGAGTGAGCAAGCGCACCTTCCAGCCGAACAACCGTCGTCGCGCGAAGACCCACGGCTTCCGCCTGCGGATGCGCACCCGTGCCGGCCGCGCGATTCTCGCGAACCGCCGCAGCAAGGGTCGCGCCAGCCTGTCCGCCTGATTCCGATCAGGTCATGACGTCGTGCTGCCCACCGAGAACCGGCTGAGGCGGCGCGAGGACTTCGCGACCGCGGTACGGCGAGGGCGTCGGGCAGGACGCCCGCTCCTCGTCGTCCATCTTCGCAGCGGTGCCACGGACCCGCACGCGCCAGGGGAGAGCGCTCCCCCGCCGCGTGCGGGTTTCGTCGTGAGCAAGGCAGTCGGCGGAGCGGTCGTGCGCAACTCGGTGAAGCGCAGGCTTCGCCATCTGATGCGCGACCGAGTCACCGAGCTGCCCCCCGGTAGCCTGGTAGTCGTACGAGCGCTGCCCGGTGCGGGCGACGCCGACCATGCACAGCTGGCCCAAGACCTGGACGCCGCCCTCCAGCGGCTGCTGGGAGGGGGCGCGCGATGAAGTACCCACTGCTGGCCCTGATCAAGCTCTACCAGTGGACGATCAGTCCGCTGCTCGGGCCAGTGTGCAGGTACTACCCGTCGTGTTCCCACTACGGCTACACGGCGATCGACCGGCACGGTGCGATCAAGGGAACAGCACTCACAGCCTGGCGCATTCTGCGGTGCAATCCGTGGTCGCCGGGCGGTGTGGACCATGTTCCGCCGCGCAAGCGCCCGCGGTGGCACGAAATGCTGCGTGACGCCTGGCGTGCACGCAGGGGCGGGCCCTCCGCCGCCGAACCGGCCACCGACGGGGAGATCCCTTCGAGCCCGGCCGCAGAGACCCCGCCCCATGCCCAAGGAGCATGATTAGTGGACACGATTGCCAGCCTCTTCAGTTTCATCACCTGGCCCGTCTCCTGGGTCATCGTCCAGTTCCACAAGGTGTACGGGGCGATCTTCGGGCCTGACACCGGGTGGGCCTGGGGCCTGTCCATCGTGTCCCTGGTGATCCTGATCCGCATCTGCCTGATCCCGCTCTTCGTGAAGCAGATCAAGGCCACGCGCGCGATGCAGACGCTCCAGCCGGAGATGAAGAAGATCCAGGAGCGCTACAAGAACGACAAGCAGCGCCAGTCCGAAGAGATGATGAAGCTGTATAAGGAGACGGGTACCAACCCGCTCTCCTCGTGCCTTCCCATCCTCGCCCAGTCGCCGTTCTTCTTCGCCCTGTACCACGTGCTCAACGGCATCGCGACGGGCAAGACCATCGGCGTCATCAACGACCCGCTGCTCGCCAGCGCGCGTCAGGCGCACATCTTCGGCGCCCCGCTCGCGGCGAAGTTCATGGACAGCTCGAGCAAGGTCGAGGCGCTCGGCGCCACGCTGACCGACGTCCGGGTCGTGACCGCGATCATGATCGTCCTGATGTCGTTCTCGCAGTTCTACACGCAGCGACAGCTGATGACGAAGAACGTCGACACCACGGTGAAGACGCCGTTCATGCAGCAGCAGAAGATGCTGATGTACGTCTTCCCGGTCATGTTCGCCGTCTTCGGCATCAACTTCCCGGTCGGTGTCCTCGTCTACTGGCTGACCACCAACGTGTGGACCATGGGCCAGCAGATGTACGTCATCCACAACAACCCCACCCCGGGTTCCAAGGCCCAGGCCGCCTACCTGGAGCGCCTGCACAAGCACGTCACGCACCACGGCAAGGTCACCCGGCGCCGGGACAAGGTCATCGTCAAGGCCATCGTCACCAAGGGCCGCGACCGCAACGAGTTCGAGCGCAAGTTCATCAACGGCCTGAGCAAGGCCGGCCTGGCCGCCCAGACCGACGGCTCGGTGATCCGCGGCGAGAGCCAGGCGGTCGCCGTGGCCGAGGACGGCACGCCCACCACCACCGGTGGCCAGCCCAAGCGGCAGCAGCCCAAGCGGCAGTCGAAGTCCCAGCGCCAGTCGGGCGTGGCGAAGGCCGATGAGCCGTCGTCCACCGGTCCGTCGCTGAGCAAGTCCGACGAGCCCGAGGACACCAAGCCCGCCGGTGCCTCCGGCAAGGCCGCCCCGAAGCAGGGCTCCGGTACCCGCAGCAAGGCCCAGTCGGGCCAGCGCAAGGGTCCGCAGCGGCCCAAGTCCCCGTCCAAGAAGTAAGAAGGAGCCCATCCCGTGACGGAAGGCACCACCTCAGCCGCTGCCGAGGGTGCAGACACCCTGACCCGCCTGGAGCAGGAGGGTGAGATCGCGGCGGACTACCTCGAGGGTCTGCTGGACATCGCCGATCTCGACGGCGACATCGACATGGACGTCGAGGGTGACCGCGCCTCCGTGTCGATCGTCAGCGACACGGGCAGCCGCGACTTGCAGAAGCTGGTCGGCCGTGACGGCGAGGTGCTCGAGGCCCTCCAGGAGCTGACGCGACTGGCCGTGCACCGGGAGACCGGGGACCGCAGCCGGCTGATGCTGGACGTCGCCGGCTTCAGGGCCACCAAGCGCTCCGAACTGTCCGAGCTGGGCGCCCAGGCCGCCGCCGAGGTCAAGAGCAGCGGTGAGGCCAAGCGGCTCAAGCCGATGACCCCGTTCGAGCGGAAGGTCGTCCACGACGCGGTGAAGGCGGCGGGCCTGCGCAGCGAGTCCGAGGGCGAGGAGCCGCAGCGCTTCGTCGTCGTTCTGCCCAACTGACGTCGATACGTACGTCACTCCGGCCCCGTCTGATGCGCAGGCGGGGCCGAACTTTGTCAGCCTGTAGTTCTGGTGATCGGCGCCGATGGCGCTGATGCGGTACGGAAGGACGGTCCCCGTGACGGAGGCAGCGGAGCTCCCCCCTGCGCCCGAGCAGGCACGCGACGTATTCGGTGATCGCTTCACGGATGCGGTCCGATACGCCGAGCTCCTGGCCGAGGCCGGTGTGCAGCGCGGGCTCATCGGGCCGCGGGAGGTGCCGCGCCTGTGGGAGCGGCACCTGCTGAACTGTGCGGTGCTCTCAGAGGTCGTCCCCGAGGGTGTGACCGTGTGCGACGTCGGCTCCGGTGCCGGCCTGCCCGGTATCCCGCTGGCGCTCGTGCGCGAGGACATCAAGATCACGCTGCTCGAGCCGCTGCTGCGGCGCACCAACTTCCTCACGGAGGTCGTGGAGCTGCTCGGACTCGATCACGTCACCGTGGTGCGCGGCCGCGCCGAGGAGGTCATGGGCAAGCTGCCTCCCGTCCACGTCGTCACGGCCCGCGCCGTCGCCCCGCTGGACCGCCTGGCCACCTGGGGCATCCCGCTGCTGCGTCCCTACGGCGAGATGCTCGCGCTCAAGGGCGACACCGCTGAGGAGGAGCTGAAGAGCGCGGCCACGGCTCTGAGCAAGCTGGGTGCGGTGGAGACGTCGATCCTGCATGTCGGCGAGGGCATCGTGGACCCGCTGTCCACCGTGGTGCGGGTCGAGGTCGGAGAGAGCCCCGGCGGCGTGCGGTTCGCGGCGAAGCGCGCGAAGGCGGCGCGGACGGGACGTACACGCCGGCGGCGGTGATCGCCTCCGACGAGGAGACGTACTCCACACAAGCTGCCCCACCTACGTATGACGGAGTGTCGCGGCAGTTCGGCCTGCGGCGCTGTGCATCGTGTTTCACGTGAAACGTCGCTCACTGCTGCACGGCATCATCAGTCGGGGCCGCGCCGCGGCCGAACCCCGCGACCGTAAGCCCCTCGGATCACTCGATGAGGCACCGATCGAGCCTTCCGGGCCCCCCTTGAGAGGCATGGAGTTGTCCACAGAGGTGGATTTCTCCACAGAAGACCAGACCTCGCTGGTTCACGACCCCGAAGACGTGCGAGGCTCTGTTCATTGCGAGCCTGAAGTCGAGGAGAGTGAATCCTTGCGGTCCGACGCCAACATCGCGGGACCGATGACCGATCCGGTCCCCGGTCCCCGTACTGAGTCGATGGGGGACGATGTTTCACGTGAAACACCGCCCCCGATGGACGACACTCCGATCGGTCGTGCTGCCCAACTGGCGGTGGAGGCTCTGGGCCGCGCCGGCGAAGGTCTGCCGCGACCCGAGCAGACCCGTCTGATCGTGGTCGCCAACCAGAAGGGCGGTGTCGGCAAGACGACGACGACCGTCAACCTCGCCGCCTCGCTGGCTCTGCATGGCGGCCGGGTGCTGGTGATCGACCTCGATCCGCAGGGCAACGCGTCCACCGCGCTGGGCATCGACCACCACGCGGAAGTTCCGTCGATCTATGACGTGTTGGTCGACAGCAGGCCGCTCGCCGAGGTCGTGCAGCCGGTCCCCGATGTCGAGGGTCTCTTCTGCGCCCCCGCCACCATCGATCTCGCCGGCGCGGAAATCGAATTGGTGTCGCTGGTGGCGCGTGAGAGCCGGCTGCAGCGGGCGATCCAGGCCTACGAGCAGCCGCTGGACTACATCCTCATCGACTGCCCGCCCTCGCTCGGCCTGCTGACGGTCAACGCGCTCGTCGCGGGCCAGGAGGTCCTGATCCCCATTCAGTGCGAGTACTACGCGCTGGAGGGCCTGGGCCAACTGCTGCGCAACGTCGACCTGGTGCGGGGCCACCTCAACCCCACGCTGCATGTGTCGACCATCCTGCTCACCATGTACGACGGCCGGACGCGTCTGGCGTCCCAGGTCGCGGAAGAGGTGCGCACCCACTTCGGTGACGAGGTGCTGCGGACGAGCATTCCTCGCTCGGTCCGTATCTCCGAGGCGCCGAGCTATGGGCAGACGGTTCTGACCTACGATCCGGGGTCGAGCGGTGCGCTGTCCTATCTTGAGGCAGCACGAGAGATCGCGCTGAGGGGCGTCGGCGTCAGCTACGAGGCTGCGCACGCCCACATCGGCGCCCAGAGCAACCCGAACATGGTGGAGGGCATTCAGTGAGCGACCGACGGAGGGGGCTGGGACGTGGACTCGGCGCGCTGATCCCTCATGCCCCGACGGAGAAGACACCTGCCGCGACGGCCCTGGGAGGTGGCGCGCCAGCATCCTCCGCAGCGAGCCCGCTGCTGACGGGCGATCGCGGAGTGGCTGCCGCCAAGCTGGCCACGCTTCCCGCTGTTTCACGTGAAACCGAGGAAGCGGCGCCGTCCGCGCCGGAGATGCCCGCGCCTCCGCTCGGAGCCCACTTCGCGGAGATCCCCCTCGACGACATCCGGCCGAACCCGGAGCAGCCGCGCAAGGTCTTCGACGAGGAGGCCCTGGCGGAGCTCGTCACCTCCATCAAGGAGGTCGGTCTCCTGCAGCCGGTCGTCGTCCGGCAGGTCGGCCCGGAGCAGTACGAACTCATCATGGGCGAGCGTCGCTGGCGCGCCTGCCGTGAGGCGGGTCTGGATGCCATCCCGGCGATCGTGCGGGCCACGGAGGACGAGAAGCTCCTCCTGGACGCGCTGCTGGAGAACCTGCACCGGGCCCAGCTGAACCCGATCGAAGAGGCGGCCGCCTACGATCAGCTGCTGAAGGACTTCAACTGCACGCACGACCAGCTGGCGGACCGCATCGGTCGTTCCCGCCCGCAGGTCTCCAACACCCTGCGTCTGCTGAAGCTCTCGCCCAAGGTGCAGAACATGGTGGCCGCGGGTGTGCTCTCCGCCGGTCATGCGCGGGCGCTGCTCGGCGTCGACGATCTCGAGGAGCAGGACCGGTTGGCTCACCGGATCGTGGCCGAGGGGCTCTCGGTGCGGTCGGTGGAGGAGATCGTGACCCTGATGGGGTCGCGTCCGCAGAAGGCTCTGCGTGCCAAGGGTCCGCGGGCCGGCGGTCGGCTTTCCCCGGCGCTGTCCGATCTCGCGAGCCGGCTCTCGGACCGCTTCGAGACGCGGGTGAAGGTCGACCTGGGCCAGAAGAAGGGCAAGATCACTGTCGAGTTCGCCTCGGTGGAGGATCTCGAGCGGATCCTCGGCACCCTCGCTCCGGGCGAGGGCCCGGTCCTGCCTCGGGGCCTCCAGGACGACGGCTCGGACGAGTTCGACGCCTGAGCGCCCTGTCGGAGCGGGCCGTGTCCGGTGTGTACCGGAACACGGCCCGCTCTTTGCTTTCTGCCGGTATCGACGGAATCGCATCGTGGATACGATGCGGTGGGGTATGGCGCATCCACCTGGCAGGCACCTTTGAGTGGGAGGCGGGGAGCCGTGCGAACGATGAGCCGGGCCGGACTGGTGAGCGCGGGACTGGGCCTGGGCGCGGTCGGCGGATTCGTCGGCAGCCTGCTCAGGGAACGGAATGCTCTGACAGCCGCCCGCGGCTCGGCGGGCGAGGAAAGCGAGGAACAGCCTTCATGGGGCGTCGGCTCGTACCGCTCACGCTGGACAACCTTCAGGACCTTCCCAAGCGTTGTCGTTCGTGCGTCTTCTGGGAGCTCGATCCCGTCAGTGGCGAAGCCGCGGTAAAGGCGGGTACACCGGCTCTGGAGAAGGAAGCGTGGATCTCCGCGGTCCTCCTCGACTGGGGTTCCTGCGGCCGCGTGATCTACGTCGACGACAAGCCGGTGGGCTATGTGCTCTACGCGCCGCCCGCCTACGTTCCCCGCTCGACGGCTTTTCCCACCAGCCCGGTCTCACCCGATGCCGTGCAGCTGATCACCGCTTTCGTTCTGCCGGGCTACCAGGGGCAGGGGCTGGGCCGGGTGATGGTGCAGACGGTCGCCAAGGATCTGCTGCGTCGCGGGTTCAAGGCCATCGAGGCGTTCGGGGACGCCCACTGGAAGGAACCGGCCTGTCTGCTGCCGGCTGACCATCTGCTGGCCGTGGGCTTCAAGACCGTCCGCCAGCATCCGGCGCATCCGCGGCTGCGGCTGGAGCTGCGCTCCACGCTGTCGTGGAAGGAAGACGTGGAGTTGGCGCTGGACCGGCTGCTGGGTGCGGTGCAGAAGGAGCCGGCGCTGCGGCCGCTGTGATCTTCCGAAGACGTGCAAGGGGCCGGTCCATCTGGACCGGCCCCTTGGCGTTTCACGTGAAACGTCAGCCGATGAAGTCCTCGAGGTCGCGCACGATGGCGGCCTTCGGCTTGGCGCCGACGATGGTCTTGGCGACCTCGCCGTTCTGGTAGACGTTCAGCGTCGGGATGGACATCACGCCGTACTTGGCAGCCGTCGCCGGGTTCTCGTCGATGTTGAGCTTGACGACCTCGATCTTGTCGCCATGCTCGGCCGCGATCGCCGCGAGGGACGGAGCGATCTGACGGCACGGACCGCACCAGGCGGCCCAGAAGTCCACCAGGACGGGCTTGTCGCTCTTGAGGACGTCCTGCTCGAAGGAGTCGTCGGTCACGTTCTTCAGGTCGGCCACGGCGGGCTCTCCTTAATCGGTCGGTGCGTGGGGCGGAAGGGGGATCAGACGGAGGTCTTCTCGGGCTCGGCCTGCTGCTCGGTGTCGGCGAGAGCGGCGAGGAAGCGCTCGGCGTCCAGAGCGGCGGAGCAGCCGGTGCCGGCAGCGGTGATCGCCTGGCGGTAGGTGTGGTCGACCACGTCACCGGCGCCGAAGACACCGGTGAGGTTCGTCCGGGTGGAGGGCGAGGCGACCTTGAGGTAGCCCTCTTCGTCCAGGTCCAGCTGACCCTTGAACAGCTCGGTGCGCGGGTCGTGGCCGATCGCGATGAACAGACCCGTCACCGGCAGGTCCGAGAGCTCGCCGGTCTTGAGGTTGCGCAGCTTCAGACCGGACAGCTTCTGCTCGCCCTGGATCTCGGCCACCTCGCTGTCCCAGACGAACTTGATCTTCGGGTCGGCGAAGGCGCGCTCCTGCATGGCCTTGGAGGCACGCAGGGTGTCGCGGCGGTGGACGATGGTCACGGACTTGGCGAACCGCGAGAGGAAAGTGGCCTCCTCCATCGCGGTGTCACCGCCACCGATCACGGCGATGTCCTGGTCCTTGAAGAAGAAGCCGTCGCAGGTGGCGCACCAGGAGACACCGCGGCCGGAGAGCGCGTCCTCGTTGGGCAGGCCCAGCTTGCGGTGCTGGGAGCCGGTGGTGACGATGACGGCCTTGGCCTGGTGCACCGTGCCCGCGGTGTCGGTGACGGTCTTGATCTCACCGGACAGGTCGACGGAGACGATGTCGTCCGGGATCAGCTCGGCACCGAAGCGCTCGGCCTGGGCGCGCATGTTGTCCATGAGCTCGGGGCCCATGATGCCGTCGCGAAAGCCGGGGAAGTTCTCCACCTCGGTGGTGTTCATCAGGGCGCCGCCCGCGGTCACGGCGCCCTCGAACACCAGGGGCTTCAGCGACGCGCGCGCGGTGTACAGCGCCGCCGTGTAACCGGCGGGCCCGGAGCCGATGATGATCACGTTACGGACGTCGCTCACGGCTTGGTTCCTCGTCTCTGGACAGCGTCGTACGGCCGGTGGAGCCCCGTTCAGACTCTCACCCCACCCAACGGATCCTAAGGGGCGTGCATTCCCGTCCTGCCCGTGCACACGTGCGGGCTGTCCTCAGGGACGCGTGTACGAGTCCTTGAGCAGCACCTTGGCGGTGCCGGCCGAGGGATGGGCGACGCAGGTGGCGTCCATGAGGTAGGCGTCGACCCGGTTCACGTCGGAGGTGTCGGGCACCACGACGAGCAGCGCGTCCTTGCCCTGGAAGGTGCCGGTCTCGGTGCCCAGGACGGCATCGTTGCGGCCGAGGCCCCGGCGGACGCACTCGGGGACGGTGGGCCCGGAGCGGAACACCTTGGGCTGCTCGGTGCCGGTCCGGGTGTCGGCGCCGAAACTGTGCGGCGTGCGGGAGCCGTCGGAGGACTTCTGCTGCTGAGCGAGCAGCCGGTCGACCTGCTGCGGCAGCCCGGCCGCGGAGAAGGTGTCCGCGGCGGTGGACCGGTGCTGCTGTGCCGTCGTCCCGGACGAACCGCCGGTCAGGGATGACACCAGCAGAGCGCCGAGCCCGACAGCGGCGGCCGCGCAGGCGGCACCGATGAGCCCGACCGTACGGCGGCTGCGGCGCGGGCGCTGCCCCCGACCCGGGCCGGTGGTGGCCGTGCGGGCGCGCCCGGCGGGACGGTCCGACGCGGTTGCTGTTTCACGTGAAACCTGCGCCTCGCGCCCGCTGACCGGGGAGGCGGTCACCTCCTCCGAGCGCTCGTCAGGGGTGGTCGCGCTCAGCAGGGCCTCGGCGGCGAGCGCGGCGTCGATACGACCCGCGACATCGGCCGGCATCCGGGGAGGGCCCGGCAGCGTGCCGAGCAGCCCGCGGATCTCCTCCAGCGACGCGTAGACGTCCGCGCACAGCTCACACGACTCGAGATGGCGCCGGACATCCGTGGTCCGCGCCGGCGGGAGCAGTCCCTCGGCGAGGTCGGAGATCTCGGCGACGTCCGGGTGCCCCGCCATGTCCGTCGTGGATGTCACGCTCGCCCACCTCCGCCCTTCACAGCAGCTGAGTCGCTCGGTCCTGTCTCACCGGAACCCGGGTCACCGCGTTCCGCTGCCGGTGGGACGGATGTCCCGTCCACCCGGTTCCGTCCCTCGTCCGGTTTTCCGCTGTCGGAGGTGCGTCCGGGCCGCAGATGGGTGAGCAGCGGAAGCAGCCGGGCTCTGCCGCGGGCGCAGCGGCTCTTCACCGTCCCGGTCGGCACGTCGAGGATGCGGGCGGCCTCGGCGACGGGATAGCCCTGCATGTCGACCAGCACCAGGGCGGCCCGCTGGTCGGCCGGGAGGGTGCCGAGCGCTTCCAGGAGCTGGCGGTGGAGGTCGTTGCGCTCCGCGGGCGCCGAGGCGGACTCGTGCGGCTCCAGCAGTTGCTCCAGCCGCTCGGTGTCGTCGACCGGCGAGGTCTTGCGGGAGGCCGCCTTGCGGGCGCGGTCGAGGCAGGCGTTCACGGTGATCCGGTGCAGCCAGGTCGTGACGGCCGACTGCCCCCGAAAGGTGTGGGCGGCCCGGTAGGCGGACACGAGGGCGTCCTGCACCGCGTCGGCGGCCTCCTCACGGTCCCCGAGCGTGCGCAGGGCCACCGCCCACAGCCGGTCCCGGTGCCGCCGGACGAGCTCACCGAAGGCGTCGGGGTCTCCCTGAACATGGCGGTCGAGCAGCTCCTGATCACTCACACCGTCATACCCACTGCCGTCCGCCATCCGACCCCCTGCCCCTCGGTGAGATGTCAGCCCTTGAACTCCACGTCGGTGATGGCCTGCTTCCAGCCCGCGCTGCTGTAGCCGTCCGAGGGCGCGCTCGGCACCGCGGTGATCCACAGCAGGACGTACTGCGTCTTCACCGTCTTCGACGCCTTCACGGTGAGCGAGGTGCCACTCGTGGTGGCCGTGCCGATCTCCTTCATGCCGTCGACCGACGTGGACGGCGTCAGGGAGTCGGTGGCATACAGATGCACCGTCGTGTGGTCACCGGCGTACCGGAGCGCTATCGACGCGGACTGGACCTCCTGCGCCGAGCCGAGGTCGTAGACGATGCCCACGCCCGGCTTGTACGGGGCGAGTGTGGGGCCCTCGTTGTAGCGCTTGGTGCGCCAGTACGTGGAGCTGTCACCGTCGTAGGTCTTGTCCACGTCCAGGGGTGCCTGGGGCGAACCCTCCGCCACGTACTCCTGGGCGTTCTTGATCGCGATGGGTTTGACCGGCCGGGTCTGGTCGTCGCCCTTGCCGTTGCCGTCCGTGGTCTGGGTCTGGTCGGTCTGGTCCGACGTGCCGCCCCGGTCCATCAGAGCGTCCGCGAGCTGCCAGCTGCCCAGGCCCAGCGCGGCGATCAGCAGGGCGGACACCGCCCACTTCAGCGCCTTGCCGGTACGGCTCTGCAGCGGAGGCGGCGGTGCGGGCACCGGCTGCGTGACGCCGGGGTGCGGTGAGGGGCGGCCGTAGGAGCCCTGCTGGTACGTCGTGCGCTGGTATTCGGGCGGTGCGGTGAACGCCGGCTCGGGCGGGCGGATGCGGGGCATCTCACCGATCGCCTTGACCAGCTCCTCCGGCGTGGTGCACGGCGCCTCGTGCCGGGAGGCGGTGGCGCCGTCGTTGGCGAGGGCACGCATGGCGAGTTCGGACAGACCGCGGTGGACTCCGGCCCGAACCTGGTCGGGCGGGATCAGACCGAGGTCCTTGGGCAGCCCGGACAGACCGTAGGCGTCGTTCTCGTACGGCCAGCGCTGGGTGAGCGTCGCGTACAGCAGAGCGCCGATCGCCTCGGTGTCGGTGCGCTGCGGGGTGTCGGAGCTGATCCCGCGCAGCGCGGCGTTGACGGCCAGGCCGCGGATGCGCCACTGACCGGTGGAGGTGCGCAGCACGGCGTTGGGGTTCAGGCGCAGATGGGCGAGGCCCTCGCGGTGGGCGGCGGCCATGGCGGCGCCGATCTGACTGACCATCTGGTAGGCGTCGTGCGGCTCCAGCGGGCCGGCGGACAGCAGCGTCGTCAGTTCGGTGGCGTCGGGCAGCCACTCGTGGACGACGTAGACGAGGTCGTTCTCCTCGACGGCGTCCAGGACCTGCACGAAGCGGGGGTCGCCGAGCAGTGCGGAGGAGCGGGCCGCCGCCAGCACGGAGCGGGCCCGCGCGTGGTCGGCCGGCAGGACGTGGATACCGACGGCACGGCGCAGTTTCTCGTCGACCGCACGCCAGCTGCTGAATCCGTCCAGACGGGTGACGCATTCCTCGAGTCGGTAGCGTCTGGCCAGTTTGTGACCGCTGTGGAGCTCGGGCGGTGAGGCCTTCCCGGGACGTTCCGCCGTCCCGCCACTCCCCTGTGCCTCGTCGATGTCCGTTTCCCGCTCCCGGTTCTGGGCCACCCCGTCGGCCGTGGACTGGTCCGCCTGTGCGGTCAGCGACTCATCGTCGCTGTTGTCTGCCACGTCGACGGCAGCCGTACTCCGTTCCGCCACCGTCGTCCCTGCCTCCCCATCTTTTGCGCGCCGTGCCACGACGAGCGCGCCGTCCGACGCCGAAACCAATTGTGCCCACAGTCCGCCGCTATGCACGACACACGGTGGCGGCCGTTGGTTGTGCGCCTACCCCTTCTCAGCGGCCCAGTCGTCCGCGCACCATACCGACGAGCGAGTTCAGCTCCTCGATGCGCATCCGGCGGGCGGCCGCGTAGAAGACGCCGAGCAGGACGAGTCCGCCCGCCAGCAGGGCCGCCAAGGAGCCGGCCACGCCCTGTCCGAGCGCGTGCCCGATGCCGTAGCAGGCGGCGCCGCTGAGCGCGGCGGCCGGGACCGAGGCGATGCACAGCCGCGCGTAGGTGCGCAGGACCTGGGCGCCGTCCAGGTCGCCGCCGAGGCGCTTGCGCAGACGCGCCCACGCGACACCGACACCGATGGCGTAGGCGAGGCCGTAGGCGGCGGCCATGCCGACGACGGCCCAGCGGGCCGGGAGCAGGAAGTAGCACAGCGCCGAGGCGCCGGCGTTGACGACCGCCACGATGACCGTGTTGTAGAAGGGCGTGCGGGTGTCCTCGTAGGCGTAGAAGGCGCGCAGGACGACGTACTGCACGGAGTACGGGATCAGGCCGAGAGCGAAGGCCATCAGCATGTAGCCCATGTTGGTGGCCTCGCCGGTGCCGGCCGAGCCGAAGATCAGCGTGCACATCGGGATGCCGAGGGCGAGGAAGCCGAAGGCGATGGGCACGATCGCGACGGCCGTGGTGCGCAGGCCCTGCGAGATGTCGTCACGGACGGCGCCCGTGTCGTCCTCGGCCGCCGAGCGGGAGATGCGCGGCAGCAGGGCCGCCATCAGCGACACCGTGATGATCGCCTGCGGCAGGCCCCAGATCAGCTGGGCGTTCGCGTAAGCGGCGAAGCCGGTGCCGTTGACGGGGGACGCCTTGCCGGCGGAGGTCGACAGCTGGGAGACGACCAGCGCGCCGGCCTGGTTGGCGAGGACGAAGAGGAAGGTCCACTTGGCGAGAGTGGCGGCCTTGCCCAGGCCGTGGCCGCGCCAGTCGAAGCGCAGCCGCAGCCGGAACCCGGTCTCCCGCAGGTAGGGGATCATCGCCAGGGCCTGCACGACCAGGCCGAGCAGAACGCCCACACCGAGCAGGCGCTGGCCCTCCGGCGGGATGTTGGTGACCTTCATGCCGGAATGCTCGGCGGTGCCGTACACCCAGATGAACATGGCCAGCGTCACGATGATGACGATGTTGTTCAGGACCGGGGTCCACATCATCGCGCCGAACTTGCCGCGCGCGTTGAGGATCTGCCCCATCACGACGTGGACGCCCATGAAGAAGATCGAGGGCAGGAAGTAGCGCACGAAGGTGATCCCGACCGCGTTGGAGGCGGGGTCGGAGGCGACCGAGTCGGACAGCAGCCGGATCAGCAGGGGCGCGGCGAAGACCGCCGCCACCGTGAGCAGGCCGAGCGCGACCATGACCAGGGTCAGCAGCCGGTTGGCGTAGGACTCGCCGCCGTCCTCGTCCTCCCTCATCGAGCGCACCAGCTGCGGCACGAAGACGGAGTTCAGACCGCCGCCGACGGTCAGGATGTAGATCATCGTCGGCAGCTGGTAGGCGACCTGGAAGGTGTCACCGAGGACGCCGATGCCCAGCGCGGACGCGATCAGCGCGGAGCGGACGAAGCCGGTCAGGCGGGAGACCATCGTCCCCGCCGCCATCACGGCGCTCGACTTCAGCAGACCGCCGGCGCGGCCGGCCTTCTTCGCCGGCGCGGCGGGCACAGCCGCTGGAGCCTGCACATCGGTCGCCACGTCGGCCGAGGCGTCCGCGGTGACGGGCTGTGCGGCGGGCGTGGCACCGAGGTGGAGCGTCTGCTCGGCGGAGGTCGGCGGTGCCTGGTGCGGCGGTCCCGCGGGCCCCTGTCCGGCGCCCGGCGCGGCCGCCGGGCCCGGCACCGACGACTGCTGCTCGTAGGACGGGTGGCCGGCGCTCTGCTGCTGGTCGCGGAAGAGGTGGGCGAAGGCATCCGGCTCGTGGCGACCCTCACCGGCCTGGCCGACCAGGTCGTCCACCCCGACGTACTGGGTGGTGCGGGGATCGTCGCCGAAGGGGAGGTACTGCGTCGGCCCGTCCGGTTCCGGCGCGGGCGTCTGGGCCCACACGTGCGGGTCCGGGGCGTACGGCGACTGCTGCGGCTGCGCGTACAGCTGCTGTGCCGGCGGGAAGGTGCCCGGCGGGGGCGGCGGGTGCGCGGCACGGTCGTAGAGCGCCTCGGCGACCGGGTCCTGGGCTGAGAGGTCCTGCCCGCGGTAGGGGTCCTGGTCGTAGGCGTCCTGGAGATACATGTCCGCGGGGTGCTGCGGCGGTACCGGGCCGTCCTCGGGCGGCGGGCCCTCGGGGTGGCCCGAGCCGCCCACGGCCTGGCCGCGGTCACCGTCGTACGGCGCGTTCATGGTTACCCCACCTCATCGTCCCGGGCCCACCGGCCACGACATCCTCAACGGTCCACTCTCTCACCCGTCCCGGACGGGTCGGGGTTTTCCGCTGCGGTGTCCGGTGTCGGGTCACTCGGCTGCGTACCGTCTGCCCCCGGGCGGGGGGCGGACTCTTGCGTGAGACGGTCCCGGGGGCCTTCCGGGTTCTCCCCGGCGGCCTCCGTGTCGCCCGGCTCGTCGCCCGGCTCGTCGGCCGGCTCGTCGGCCGGCTCGTCGGCCGGGGCGGCGTTCGGCGGCACCCCGGTTTCCTCGGCGGCGCGGGCAGCGGCCCGCTTGCGCTGGGTGTACATCCGGAAGCCGGCCAGGACGAGCAGCAGGACACCGCCGCCGATGACCAGCATCACCGTGGCGGTGATCTCGGTGACCTTCACGTCGAAGTAGACGGGGGAGCCGTACTTGCGGCCGTCCTCCGTGAACAGCTGGGCGATCACCGTGGTCTGGCCGTTGACGTTCGCGGACGTGGTGAACTTCACCGTCTGGCTGTGTCCGCCGGAGACCGTGACCCGCTGCTCGTCGAAGGCCCCCCCGCCGATCTTCAGACGGGTGGGATTGGTCGAGGTCAGGCGCAGCACCAGGTGGTCGGAACCCTGGAGCAGGTTGTTCTGCACGGACACCGGGATGGTGGCGCTGCGTCCGGACAGCTTGGTGTCGGACTTGTCGATCAGCTTCACCTGGTGGGCGAGCGTGTCCAGGTAGTCCTCCACGCCCCGGCGGAACCCCCGCGCCTCCGCGTTCCGCCCCCGCCACGACGTGGACATCTCGCGGTTCATGGCCCGCCCGAAGGGGGTCACGACCCGGGATGGGTCCGTGAGGATCACCTGGAAGTTGTCGAGCTTGTCCTGCGTGGTCGCGATCTGCGCGAAGGCCGAGCGCGGCAGCTCCTGCCGCCGCAGCGACGACGGGTACGCCGACCCCGAGGGGATGGCCGTGGTGGCGTCCGGGTCGGGTTTGGCCTTCGCTGCCGCCGTCAGCTGCTGGGGCTGAGACCACGTGCTGCCCTGGAGCGCCGCCACGGCTTCCGCCATCGCCTGCGCCTGGCTCGCGGTCGGCATCCGCTGCGGGGCGACGACGATGCTGCGCTCCTTGTCGGACTGCTGGTTCAGCGCGAGGCTCTGCGCGAGGAACTCCTGCACGGCGAGCGAGGAGGCGGAGGCCGAGGTCAGGTCGCCCTGGAACTGTGTGGACAGCCGGGCGTCGGCCACGACCGCCGTGGTGCCGCCGCCGACGGGGCGGGCGGCGGACGGCGTGTAGGGCAGCCCGGCGGTCTCCCGGAAGCTGTCGCTGCGCGCGATCACCTTGTCGGCGCCCGCGGAGGTGGCGACCTTCACGATCGACGGGTCGACGGCGCCGGCCACGGGCCAGGCGAAGTCGGTGGTCGGCGTGACGTGCAGCACGGTCTGCACGGTGAGCGTCGCGACGTCGGTGGCCGCCTTGAGCTGGCTGAGCGAACCGGTCACGCCGGTGCCGTTGTGGGCGAGGGACGCCAGGTCCGGGTCACCGAACGGCAGGGCGACGACCTCCTTGCCCGCCACCGCCTGCTGCAGCTCGGTGAGCCACTGCTTGGCGACGGCCTGGTTGCGGCCCGGCGTCGTGGTCCCGTCGGCGTTCCGGATCTTGTAGCTGCCCGCCATCGCGTCCACGGACGCCAGCAGGTCGGGGTCGATCACCCAGGTCACGTCGATGCTCTTGCCCAGCGCGACCATCTGCTCCAGGCGGCCGCCCGGGGCGATCTCCTTGGCCAGGTCGTCGTTGAGGAAGACCGGCGTCTGCTGCTCGCCGGGGCTCGTCTCGGCGGTCATCCGCACCGGCGACATCAGCGGCCACAGGACGGTCGTCTTCGTTTTGGTGTCCGCCTCGTCGGGCTGCCAGGGCAGGAAGGTCCGCTGGATGCCCAGGACCTGTTCCCACGACTGCGTGGCGGTCTTGCCGGAGAGCGAGACACCGAGCTGGTAGACGCCGTCACCGCCGAGGTCCAGCTTGTCCACGGGTACGGAGATGCTGAAGTGCTCGGCGACACCGGGGGTGAGCCTCGCGAACTTGGTGAGGTAGGTGCCACCGATCTCCGAGCCGTCGGCGCCGGGGCTGTAGGCGCCGCGCTCGGCGGAGGCGTCGATCTCGGAGCGGGTGGACAGCTCCGGACCGACCCGCAGCCCCACGTGGGCGTCGGTGACAGGCTGCCGGCCGTTGTTCGTCACGGTGCCGGAGACCGTCAGGGTGTCGCCGTCGGAGAGAGCGCTGGGGGTGAGCGAGTCCACGGCCACGGACACCGTGCGCGACCCCGAGGCGTCGGGCGCCGCGTGCGGTGCGGCCTGGGCGGACGGTGCGGCGGGCAGCTGCAGCAGCCCGGCCAGCAGGGGCACCCCCGTGAGCAGGGCGGCGGTGCGCCGCAACCAGCGGCGGGCAGGTGAGGGACTGGTCCCCTGGATGTCTGCCGCCTCGGCCACGCGCTCGCCCGTCCCTCGTCGTCGTCAGTGGTCGTCGGAATGTGCGTCCACGCATGGTAACGATGCGCGCTGAGTGGAAGTGCCGCGGTCTGCGCCACAAGATCAGCGACGGGCTGCGCCGCAAAGCCGGCCACGCCTCGCGCCCCAAGATCAGCCGCAGGCCGCTGCCCCATGAGGTCAGGAGACGGCGCACCTGCGGTGCAGATCCCGACATGGATCCCTATAAGCATGGATCCTTGTAAAGAGGAGCGCTTCTCTGCGCGGCCCGCCGGTGCACGTACCCTGTTCTGTTGTGCCGAACGCCAACGAAGACACTCCCACTGCCCTGAGTCAGGCGCAGCAGCGCGCGGTGAGCGAACTGCTGCGGGTGGCCCCCGTCGCCGACGACCTCGCCCGCCGTTTCCAGCAGGCGGGCTTCTCGCTCGCCCTGGTCGGCGGCTCGGTACGCGACGCGCTGCTCGGCCGGCTCGGTAACGACCTGGACTTCACGACCGACGCCCGGCCCGAGGACGTCCTGAAGATCGTGCGGCCCTGGGCGGACGCCGTCTGGGAGGTCGGGATCGCCTTCGGCACGGTGGGTGTGCAGAAGTCCGGCTACCAGATCGAGATCACCACCTACCGCTGCGAGGCCTACGACCGCACCTCCCGCAAGCCGGAGGTGTCCTACGGCGACTCCATCGAGGAGGACCTCGTCCGCCGCGACTTCACGGTGAACGCGATGGCCGTCGCGCTGCCGGAGAAGGAGTTCATCGACCCGCACGGCGGTCTGGTGGACCTGGCGGCGCGCGTGCTGCGCACCCCGGGCACCCCGGAGGCGTCCTTCTCCGACGACCCGCTGCGCATGATGCGGGCCGCGCGCTTCGCCGCCCAGCTCGACTTCGAGGTCGCGCCCGAGGTGGTGACGGCGATGACTCAGATGGCCGAGCGGATCGAGATCGTCTCGGCGGAGCGGGTGCGGGACGAGCTGAACAAGCTCATCCTCTCCGCCCACCCGCGCAAGGGCCTGGCCCTGCTCGTGGACAGCGGGATCGCCGAGCGGGTCCTGCCCGAGCTGCCGGCCCTGCGGCTGGAGAGCGACGAGCACCACCGGCACAAGGACGTCTACGACCACACGCTGATCGTTCTGGAGCAGGCGATCGCCCTGGAGGAGGACGGCCCCGACCTGACGCTCCGGCTGGCCGCGCTGCTGCACGACATCGGCAAGCCGAGGACGCGCCGCTTCGAGAAGGACGGCCGGGTCTCGTTCCACCACCACGAGGTGGTCGGCGCGAAGATGACCAAGAAGCGGCTGACGGCGCTGAAGTACTCCAACGAGCTGGTCAAGGACGTCTCCCGGCTGGTCGAACTCCACCTGCGCTTCCACGGCTACGGCATGGGTGAGTGGACGGACTCCGCGGTGCGGCGCTACGTCCGTGACGCCGGCCCCCTCCTGAGCCGTCTGCACAAGCTGACGCGTTCCGACTGCACCACCCGCAACAAGCGCAAGGCGGCCGCCCTGTCCCGTGCCTACGACGGCCTGGAGGAGCGCATTGCCCAGCTGCAGGAGCAGGAGGAGTTGGACGCGATCCGCCCGGACCTCGACGGCAACCAGATCATGGAGATCCTGGGCGTCGGTCCCGGCCCGCTGATCGGCCAGGCCTACAAGCACATGCTGGAGCTCCGCCTGGAGAACGGCCCGATGGAGCACGACCAGGCAGTGGCCGCCCTGAAGGACTGGTGGTCCGAGCAGGGCTGAACCAACGGAACGGGGTCGTGTTTCACGTGAAACACGACCCCGGGTACGTCGCAGGGGCGGTGTTTCACGTGAAACACCGCCCCTGCGTGCGTTGACCGCGAATGCGTTACTTCTTGACCTCGTCCAGGCACAGCACCACGTCGTGAGCGCTGCCCGACTGGACGTACCAGACCGGCGCGATGCCCTCGCACTTGTTCTCGTCGCTGGAGAACTCGAACTTCTTCACGACCTTGTACTGCGCGTCGGTCGAGGAGCAGTCGACTTCCTCGAGCTTCGCGTCGGTGTCCGTGCCCTTGTTGTGCATGCAGGAGCCGACCGACGTCGTCTCCGCGTCGCTGCGGCTCATGAACCAGCTGATGCCGAAGACGCCGCCGAACTTCACCAGGGCGATGATGATCGCGACGACAATGCCGGAGATCACCTTCAGGACCTTCTTCCCGCCCTTCTTCGCCGGAGCGGCCGGCACCGGCGGCGGGACCGGGGCGCCGGGGGCGCCCGGGCCGGCCTGGTTCGGGAACGGGGCGTAGGGCGCGCCCTGCGGCGGGATGCCGGGCTGACCAGGCTGCTGACCCACGGGCGGGGGAGGCGTCTGGGCGTACGGGTTCTGGCCGTGGGGCGGCGGAGTGGTCACTTTGGGGGTCCCCCTCGAACGTGGGTGCGCAGCGCGCTAGATAAGACCCACGTAAATTACTGGGTCCTTGTGGCCACTTTGCTTTCCCGAGTTCACTCTGTGGCTTGGATGTGACACTTACCGGCGCCGAAAACGTGCCATAGCCAGGGCAACCGCCCCATAAACCAAGGCCACCGTCACCACGAGCGGAGCGGAGCGCCCGTCAGGTGGCAGCATCAGCGCGGCAACACCGGCCGCAGCCACGAAAGCGACGTTGAACAGCACGTCGTAAACGGAGAAGACACGGCCGCGGAAGGCGTCGTCGACCGTCGACTGCACCACGGTGTCCGTGGCGATCTTCGCCGCCTGGGTCACCAGTCCCAGCACGAACGCAGCGACGAGCACGGGACCCTGGCGGAACGTCAGGCCCAGCGCCGGCACCAGCACCGCCGCGCAGGCCGAGCAGACCTGGATCCAGCGCACCGGCCCGAGCAGGCCCACGGCGGACGGGGACACGACGGCCGCCGCGAAGAAGCCCGCACCCGAGACGCCGACAGCCAGTCCCAGCAGCGCCAGCCCCCGGTCCGCGTCGGAGGTCCAGGCGTACCGGCACAGCATCAGCACGGTGACGGTCAGGGCGCCGTAGCAGAACCGCATCAGCGTCACCGCGGCCAACGCCCAGATCGCCTCGCGGCGTTGCGGTGCGGCGAGGTGGCGCGCGCCCGCGGCGAGCCCGCGTGCGGTGCCCCGTACCGCCTGCGCGAACCGCGGCCGTACCAGTGCCCGCTCGGGGCCCAGGAGTCCGACGGCCAGGCGCAGTGAGGCGAGCGCGGAGCACAGGTACAGGGCCGCGCCCAGCAGCGCCACCGCGGCGTCGGAGCCCGCGGCCATCAGGCGTACGACGAAGGCCAGTCCGCCGCCGGCGGTCGCGGCGAGTGTTCCCGCGGTCGGGGACAGCGAGTTGGCCATCACCAGCCGCTCGGCGTCGACCACGCGCGGCAGGGCGGCGGACAGGCCCGCGAGCACGAACCGGTTGACCGCGGTGACGCACACCGCGGAGACGTAGAAGAGCCAGTCGGGGACGTGAGCGACCATCAGGGCGGCCGTCACCGTCGCCATCAGGGCGCGCAGCAGGTTGCCGTGGACGAGGACCTGCCGGCGGCGCCAGCGGTCCAGCAGGACGTCCGCGAAGGGGCCCACCAGGGAGTAGGGCAGCAGCAGGATCGCCATGGCGGAGGCGATCGCGGCGGGTGAGGTCTGCTTCTCGGGCGAGAACACGACGTAGGTGGCGAGGCCGACCTGGTAGATCCCGTCCGCGCCCTGGGAGAGCAGCCGTACCGTGAGAAGGCGCCGGAAGTCCCCGAAGCGGAGCAGCACGCGAAGATCACGGACGACGGCCATGCGGCACAGCCTCACACACGGAAGGGTCCCCGGGGCACATCGCCCCAGGGACCCTTCCGGCCCTGGCAGGAGCTATCGGCGCTGTGTCAGCGCTCGACCTCGCCGCGGATGAACTTCTCGACGTTCTCGCGGGCGATGTCGTCGAAGTACTGCACCGGCGGCGACTTCATGAAGTAGGAGGACGCCGACAGGATCGGGCCACCGATGCCGCGGTCCTTGGCGATCTTCGCGGCGCGCAGGGCGTCGATGATGACGCCGGCGGAGTTCGGGGAGTCCCAGACCTCGAGCTTGTACTCCAGGTTCAGCGGCACGTCACCGAAGGCGCGGCCCTCGAGGCGGACGTAGGCCCACTTGCGGTCGTCGAGCCAGGCGACGTAGTCGGACGGGCCGATGTGGACGTTCTTCTCGCCGAGGTCCCGGTCGGGGATCTGGGAGGTGACGGCCTGCGTCTTGGAGATCTTCTTGGACTCCAGGCGCTCACGCTCGAGCATGTTCTTGAAGTCCATGTTGCCGCCGACGTTCAGCTGCATCGTGCGGTCCAGGACGACACCGCGGTCCTCGAACAGCTTCGCCATGACGCGGTGCGTGATGGTGGCGCCGACCTGGGACTTGATGTCGTCACCGACGATCGGGACGCCCGCCTCGGTGAACTTGTCCGCCCACTCCTTGGTGCCGGCGATGAAGACCGGGAGGGCGTTGACGAAGGCGACCTTGGCGTCGATGGCGCACTGGGCGTAGAACTTCGCCGCGTCCTCGGAACCGACGGGCAGGTAGCAGACCAGGACGTCGACCTGCTTGTCCTTGAGGACCTGGACGACGTCGACCGGCTCGGCGTCCGACTCCTCGATGGTCTGGCGGTAGTACTTGCCGAGGCCGTCGAGGGTGTGGCCGCGCTGGACCGTCACACCGGTGGTGGGCACGTCGCAGATCTTGATGGTGTTGTTCTCGGAGGCGCCGATGGCGTCCGAGAGGTCGAGGCCGACCTTCTTGGCGTCGACGTCGAAGGCGGCGACGAACTCGACGTCCTTGACGTGGTATTCGCCGAACTGGACGTGCATCAGGCCCGGCACCCTGGACGCCGGGTCGGCGTCCTTGTAGTACTCGACTCCCTGCACCAGCGAGGCGGCGCAGTTGCCCACGCCGACGATGGCTACGCGCACCGAACCCATTCCGGTTGCTCCCTGTGTGTACGAGTGATGCCCTGGTGGGCGCTCACGTGGCGGTGTCGTCGGGCGTATCCGTCCGGGGGGTGTCCCCGGTACGGGGCAGGCCGCCCGACGCTCCAGATGTTCTGTCCTGCTGAGCGGCCCCTCCGGCGGAACGCATGTCCCTTCCGGCCCGCTCGCTCTCGATGAGCTCGTTCAGCCAGCGCACTTCGCGCTCCACGGACTCCATTCCGTGGCGCTGGAGCTCGAGGGTGTAGTCGTCGAGGCGCTCCCGGGTGCGCGCCAGTGAGGCGCGCATCTTCTCCAGCCGCTCCTCCAGCCGGCTGCGGCGGCCTTCGAGGACGCGCATCCGGACGTCGCGCGAGGTCTGCCCGAAGAAGGCGAAGCGAGCGGCGAAGTGCTCGTCCTCGTACGCGTCGGGGCCCGTCTGCGACAGCAGTTCCTCGAAGTGGTCCTTGCCCTCCGCCGTCAACCGGTAGACGATCTTGGCGCGGCGCCCCGCGAGCGGAGCGGCCAGGGCGTCCTCGCTGCCCGGTGCCGCCTCCTCCGTCAACCAGCCGTTGGCGACCAGCGTCTTGAGGCAGGGGTAGAGCGTCCCGTAGCTGAAGGCACGGAACACACCCAGCGACGTATTGAGTCGTTTGCGCAGCTCATAGCCGTGCATCGGGGATTCGCGGAGCAGGCCGAGTACGGCGAACTCGAGGATGCCGGAACGCCGGCTCATCGTCGCCTCCTCTCTGCCGCGACCCGAGTGACGGGTGCCGTGACGGTCCTTATGCCGAGCTGATGTATCGACTCGATACATCAGCACGATAGATCGGCCTGGCGAGTGCGACAAGAGGAGCGACGGTGAACGGGATCACATCACTGATTCGTCACAACTGAGTTGCCTGATTTGGGGTGAACTTCGGGACTCGGCGGGTTTTGACGGTGCGTAGTCTGTGCGCCATGCAGACCACCGGGAACCGAGTGACGCCTGAGGGCGTCATCGTCCTCGGTGCAGTACGGGTGAATGCGAAACCGACCACATCCGTACTTCGGGGGGACCGGAAACCAGCCGCCGTTTCCAGGCGCGCACGGGCGCGCCTGCCCTAGGAGTAATCGTTCGATGAGCGAGCACCGTCGCAAACCGCCACAGCCGCAGGGAGGCGGACGTGCCGCGGGCCGACGCGGTACGTCCGGCTCGTCCTCCGGCCGCCGGGCGGCACCGCGAGGCGCCAGCGGGTCTCCGTCCGACGCGTACGAGTCGGGTGCCTACGGGTCGGAAGGTGAGGAGCGGCCCTACGGCGGGCGCGCCGAGGCCCGCAGAGCGGCGCAGAGAGGCGGTGGCCGGCGCCGAGCGGCCGATCCGGGCCAGGGCGGGCGCCGTCCGGCCCCCGCCGGTCCGGGACGGGGCCGCGGACGTGCGGCCGACCCCGGCAAGAAGCGCTTCATCGACTACCCGCGCGCGGGCAAGTACGGCTGGCGCCGCTGGGTGCCGTCGTGGAAGCTCGTGTCCGGTCTCTTCATCGGCTTCCTCGGCAGCCTGGTGGCCGTTGCGGGCATCGCATACGCCATGGTGAGCGTCCCGAACCTGGCCGATACCGCGACCGCGCAGAACAACGTCTACTACTGGTCCGACAAGAGCCAGATGGTCGCGACGGGCGGTGAGACCAACCGCCAGATCATCAACCTCGCGCAGATCCCCAAGGCGATGCAGTTCGCCGTGGTCTCGCAGGAGAACAAGACCTTCTACACCGACAGCGGCATCGACCCCAAGGGCATCGCCCGGGCCGTGCTGAACATGGCGCGCGGCGGCGAGACGCAGGGTGGCTCGACCATCACCCAGCAGTACGTGAAGAACGCGATGCTCAACGACCAGTCGCAGACCGTCTCGCGCAAGGTCAAGGAGATCTTCGTCGCGATCAAGGTGGGGGCCACGGTCGACAAAGACAAGATCATGGCCGGCTATCTGAACTCCGCGTACTACGGGCGCAACGCCTACGGCATCCAGGCGGCCGCGCGCGCCTACTTCAACAAGGACGCCGTCGACCTGAACCCCGGCCAGTGCGCGTTCCTGTCCGCGATGCTCAAGGGCGCCACCTACTACGACCCGGCCGGCGCCACCTCGATCGACCCTGCGGCCACGGCCGACGCCAACGCCAAGCGCGCCCTGAACCAGATGCAGGACACGCTGGACAAGATGGTCAAGTACGGCCACCTCAGCGCCGCGGAACGCGACAAGTACCGGACCCTCCCCACGGTGCAGAACCCGCGCTCCAACACCCGGCTCAGCGGTCAGATCGGCTACCTGGTCGACCTGGCGAACAGCTACCTGGTCACCCACAGCGGCGAAACCACTGTCACCCAGCAGAAGCTGCGTGAGGGCGGCCTGTCGATCTACACCACCTTCGACAAGAAGAAGGTCCAGGAGCTCGAGGCCTCCGTCACCAAGGTGCAGAAGGCCAACATCAAGCCGAAGCTGCGTCCCGAAGACACCCACGTCCAGTTCGGCGGGGCGTCCGTGGACCCGGGCACCGGTGCCATCAAGGCGATCTACGGTGGTGAGGACGCGACCAAGCACTTCACCAACAACGCCGACGCCACCGGTGCCCAGGTGGGTTCGACCTTCAAGCCGTTCGTTCTGGCCGCCGCCATGGAGTGGGGCAAGCGCGACCCCAAGCTGGGACCGGACCAGCCCCAGGACGCGCGCACCATCGTCTCCCCCGAGAGCCTGTACAACGCCAAGAACAAGCTGAAGATCAAGGACTACCAGGGCAACGTCTGGACGAACGAGAAGGGCCAGGAGTGGCTGCAGACCAACGACGGCCAGAAGTCCTACGGTGACCCGCCCAAGTACCTGATCGACCTGCGCGAGGCCATGCGGGAGTCGGTGAACTCCCCCTTCGTCCAGCTCGGCATGGACGTCGGCCTCGACAAGGTGAAGCAGGCCGCCATCGACGCGGGCCTGCTGGAGACCAGCCTGGCCGGTACCAGCTACCCGTCCTTCTCGATCGGTACCTCCGACCCCAGTGCGATCCGTATGGCGGGCGCGTACGGCACCTTCGCCGCCAGCGGCCACCAGCGCGACCCGTACTCGGTCGACAAGGTCGTCAGCAAGGACGGTGTGACCTACGAGCACAAGACCAAGACGAAGCAGGCCTTCAGCTCGAAGGTCGCCGACAACGTCACCGACGTCCTGAAGACCGTGGTCGACAAGGGAACGGGTACCGCCGCCAAGCTCCCTGGCCGCGACGTCGCCGGCAAGACGGGTACCACCGACGGCAACAAGTCCGCCTGGTTCGTGGGCTACACCCCGCAGCTGTCCACGGCGATCACCATGTTCCGGTACGACGACGACGCGTCGAACAAGAACCGGACGTTTCTCGAGATGTTCGGCACCGGTGGCCAGAAGAAGATCCACGGCGCCTCCTTCCCGGCGCAGATCTGGCACGACTACATGGCGGAGGCGCTGAAGGGCGAGCCGTCCGTGCCGTTCCCGGCGCCCGAGCCCATCGGCGAGATCATCAACCAGCAGCCCTCTCCGACGCCCACTCCGTCGGCGACGGAGACAGAGACGGAGAGCCCGTCGCCGACGCCGTCGCCCAGCCATAGCGACACCAGTCCGTCGCCGTCGCCGAGCGAGTCCTGCAAGCCCTGGGACTGGGCCTGCGACCCGTCCACCGGCGGGGCGACCGGCGGTGGCACCGATACCGGCGGCACGGACGGTGGTGTATCGACCTCGCCGTCGCCGTCCGACAGCAGCGGCGGCACCCCGCGGGGCAACCAGAACGGTGGCGGAGGCGGCCTCTTCGGAGGCCCGGCCGGATAGCCGCCGATCACCCGACACGGGTGTTTCACGTGGAACATCCCGACGTTTCACGTGAAACACGGGCCGCCGCACCGACTCAGGTGCGGCGGCCCTCGGCGTTTTCCCAGTCTCGTACGGCAGGATGTGCCCCATGCCCAGCGCAGAATCGACGCCGACGAGCGTGCACGAGCCGGACCCGGTGCGGCCGACCCGGGACGACAAGGTCGCCGCGGCCGGCAGCGAGCTGATCGGCGGTCCCCTCGGACGGCGCGCCCTGACCGGGGCCTCCTGGTGGACGCCCGTCCGGATCGTCGCCCTGGTGGCGATCGGCATGTTCGCCCTCGGGCTGGTGCAGAAGGCGCCCTGCTACAACGGCGCCTGGTTCTTCGGAGCCAGCTCGCAGTACACGCACGCCTGCTACTCCGACATCCCGCACCTGTATCAGGGGCGCGGCTTCGCGGACGGCCTGGTGCCGTACTTCGACAAGCTGCCCGGCGACATGGACTACCTCGAGTACCCGGTGCTGACCGGCGTCTTCATGGAGGTGGCGGCCTGGCTGACGCCCGGCAGCGGCAGCATCCAGCACCAGGAGCAGTGGTACTGGATGGTCGACGCCGGGATGCTGATGGTCTGCGCGGCCGTCATCGCCGTCTGCGTCTCCCGCACCCACGCCCGCCGGCCCTGGGACGGCCTGCTCGTCGCTCTGGCACCCGCCTACGTCCTGACAGCCACCATCAACTGGGACCTGCTCGCCGTCGCCCTGACGGCCGCCGCGATGCTGATGTGGTCCCGGGGCCGTTCCCTGGCCTTCGGAGTCCTGCTCGGGCTCGCCACGGCCGCCAAGCTCTACCCGCTCTTCCTGCTCGGCCCGCTGCTGGTGCTGTGTTGGCGTGCGGGCAAGTGGCGGGACTTCGGCCAGGCCGTGATCGGCGCGGCCGTGTCGTGGCTCGTGGTGAACCTGCCGGTGATGCTCTTCGCGTTCGAGGGCTGGTCGAAGTTCTACCGGTTCAGCCAGGAGCGGGGCGTCGACTTCGGTTCGTTCTGGCTGATCATGGCCCAGAACTCCAGCCATCCGCTGAGCACCGACACCGTCAACACGCTCGCCACGGTCCTGATGCTCCTGTGCTGCCTCGGCATCGCCGTCCTCACCTTCACCGCACCGCGCCGCCCCCGGTTCGCCCAGCTCGCGTTCCTGATCGTGGCCGCGTTCATCCTCACCAACAAGGTCTACTCCCCGCAGTACGTCCTGTGGCTGGTGCCGCTGGCCGCGCTGGCCCGGCCCAAGTGGCGGGACTTCCTCATCTGGCAGGCGTGCGAGGTGGCGTACTTCCTCGGCATCTGGATGTACCTCGCGTACACCACCAGCGGAGACGCCCACAAGGGCCTGCCGACCGACGGCTACCACTGGGCGATCGGCGTGCACCTGCTGGGGACGCTGTACCTGTGCGCCGTCGTGGTGCGGGACATCCTCATGCCGGAGCGGGACGTGGTGCGCCGCGCCGGTGACGACGACCCCTCCGGCGGAGTCCTCGACGGCGCGGAGGACGTGTTCGTCCTCGGACCCGCCGCCCATCCCCCGCGGCACGCCGTCCACTTCGACACCCCGACGGTGCGGTGGGGCAACGGCGGTGACCCGGCCGGGGGTTCGCTCTGAGCGAACAGCAGTGGGCGGCGCCCCGGGGCCGCACGACAAAGGCCGTACACGGGCGCTCCCGTGTACGGCCTTACGCGTGTTCGCCGTGCCGGCTCAGCGGTCCATGATCCGGTCGAACTGCGTGGTGGTGTGCCGCAGATGGGCCACCAGCTCGTCGCCGACCTGCGGCTCGGACGCGTCGGAAGGCACGAACAGGATGGACACCTGCATATGCGGAGGCTCGGCGAACCAGCGCTGCTTGCCGTCCCAGACGAACGGAGAAAGGTTCCGGTTCACGGTGGCGAGACCGGCGCGCGCGACGCCCTTGGCGCGCGGCATGACGCCGTGCATCGCCTTCGGAGCCTCCAGCCCCACCCCGTGCGAGGTACCGCCCGCGACGACGACCAGGAAGCCGTCGGAAGCCGCCTTCTGCTGCCGGTAGCCGAAGCGGTCGCCCTTGGACACGCGCGTGACGTCCAGGACCGCGCCGCGGTACTCGGTTGCCTCGTGATCGCCCAGCCACAGCCGCGTGCCGATACGGGCCCGGAACCGGGTCTGCGGGAACTGCTGCTGCAGCCGCTGCAGTTCGTCGGCCTTGAGGTGGCTGACGAACATCGTGTGCAGCGGCAGCCGGGCAGCACGCAGCCGGTCCATCCAGCCGATGACCTCCTCGACGGCGTCGGAGCCGTCGGTACGGTCCAGCGGCAGATGGATGGCGAAGCCCTCCAGCCGGACGTTCTCTATGGCGGCGTGGAGCTGCGGAAGGTCCTGCTCGCTGATGCCGTGCCGCTTCATCGAGGACATCACCTCGATGACCACGCGGGCGCCCACCAGGCCGTACACGCCGTCGATGGACGAGACCGAGCGCACCACGCGGTCGGGCAGCGGAACCGGTTCCTCGCCGCGCCGGTACGGGGTCAGCACCAGCAGGTCGCCGCTGAAGAAGTCCTTGATCCGGGCGGCCTCGTACGTCGTGCCGACGGCGAGCAGGTCCGCACCCAGGCGCGTGGCCTCCTCGGCCAGCCGCTCGTGGCCGAAGCCGTAGCCGTTGCCCTTGCAGACCGGGACCAGCCCCGGGAACTGCTCCTGCACGTGCTTGTGGTGCGCCCGCCAGCGCGCGGTGTCGACGTAGAGCGTGAGCGCCATGGCCGGACCTGGAACCTTTCTCGTGGTCTGCGTGTGTCAGAGGTATGGAAGCACTGAACGGGGCGTCAGCGGCGCGACATGTAGATGTCGAGCGCCTTGTGGAGCAGCTTGTTCAGCGGGAAGTCCCACTCGCCGAGGTACTCGGCGGCCTGGCCGCCCGTGCCGACCTTGAACTGGATCAGGCCGAAGAGGTGGTCGGACTCGTCCAGCGAGTCGGAGATGCCGCGCAGGTCGTAGACGGTCGCGCCGAGCGCGTAGGCGTCGCGCAGCATCCGCCACTGCATCGCGTTCGAGGGCCGGACCTCGCGGCCGATGTTGTCGGAGGCGCCGTAGGAGTACCAGACGTGCCCGCCGACGATCAGCATCGTGGCCGCCGCCAGGTTCACACCGTTGTGGCGGGCGAAGTACAGCCGCATGCGGTTGGGGTCCTCGCTGTTGAGGGCCGACCACATGCGCTGGAAGTACGACAGCGGGCGTGGCCGGAAGTGGTCGCGCACGGCCGTGATCTCGTACAGCCGCTGCCACTCCTCCAGGTCGTGGTAGCCGCCCTGGACGACCTCGACGCCGGCCTTCTCCGCCTTCTTGATGTTGCGGCGCCACAGCTGGTTGAAGTTCTTGTGCACCTCTTCCAGCGAGCGGTTCGCCAGCGGCACCTGGAAGACGTAGCGGGGCTGGACGTCACCGAACCCGGCGCCGCCGTCCTCGCCCTGCTGCCAGCCCATACGGCGCAGCTTGTCGGCCACCTCGAAGGCGCGCGGCTCGATGAAGTCGGCCTCCAGGTCGCGCAGGCGCTTCACGTCCTGGTCCTGGATGCCCTTCTTGATGGTCTCGGCGTTCCAGCGCCGGATGACCACCGGCGGACCCATCTTCACCGAGAAGGCGCCCTGCTGCTTCAGATGGGCGAGCATCGGCTCGATCCAGTCCTGGAGGTTGGGCGCGAACCAGTTGATGACCGGGCCCTCGGGCAGGTAGGCGAGGTAGCGCTTGATCTTGGGCAGCTGCCGGTAGAGCACCATGCCCGCGCCGACCAGCTCACCGGTGCGGTCGTCGAACCAGCCGAGGCTCTCCGAGCGCCACTCCGCCTTCACGTCAGCCCACGCCGGGACCTGCATGTGACTAGCCGCCGGCAGGGTCTGGATGAAGGCCAGATGCTGCTCGCGACTGATGGTCCTCAGGGTCAGGCTCATTCGGGGCGCTCCTCGGGCTGGTGTGTCCCCATGGGTCAGGGGCTCCGGCTCTAGCGCCGAAGCCTACTGCGCCCGCGGAGCGCCCCGGCTGGGCGCACGGGACATCTCGCCCGGCCGCCGCGCGGCCGGGTGAGATGTGTGGTGCGGGAGAGGGAGGGGCCGGGTGGCGTCAGAGGAGGCCGCCGAAGAGGCCGCCGTGCGCCATGCCGAGCAGGAAACCGACACCGGACGCGCCCAGCCCCACGATGAGTCCGAAGCGCTCACGGGTGGTCACCGAGATCCACTGCCCGTAGGCACCGGTGAGGATGCCCACCAGACCGGCCCACGAGCTGAGCAGGTGCAGGTCGTCGGAGACCAGAGCCGTGATGAAGGCCAGCAGGCCGAGGACCACCGTCACGACGAGCAGCGTGTCCTGGAGAGGATGGGCCTTTCCGTCCGTGGCGAAAAGGCCGGAGGCGGTCTTGGGTCGCAATGCCTGTGCCATAGGGCACCTCCTGCGGAAGACGGCGCATCGTAGCGCCATACACACCCGATGTGTACAGATTGACGGCCTCCCCGGCCGGATTTCAACCGGAAGCCGGTGTGCGGGTAGTCTGTAACGTCTGCACCGGTGTCTGCCCGGGCCGCTTCAAGACCGGCCAGGGCGATGTCGCCGACTGACCTGGGTTGTCAGTGGCTGCCGATACCGTTGCGTACGCATCACAACCCTCCTGCCACGGAACGACCGTGGCCGTTGAGTCCAAAGGAGGTGGGTTCCACATGCGTCACTACGAGGTGATGGTCATCCTCGACCCCGATCTCGAGGAGCGCGCTGTCTCCCCGCTGATCGAGAACTTCCTCTCTGTCGTCCGTGATGGCGGCGGAAAGGTCGAGAAGGTCGACACCTGGGGCCGTCGTCGTCTCGCGTACGAGATCAAGAAGAAGCCCGAGGGCATCTACTCGGTCATCGACCTGCAGGCCGAGCCTGCGGTCGTCAAGGAGCTCGACCGGCAGATGAACCTGAACGAGTCGGTCCTCCGGACCAAGGTCCTCCGCCCCGAGATGCACTGAGCGTTTTCGCTCAGCTGATCCCGGGATCCGAGTAGCACCCCACAGCAGCCAGCAGCAATCCCGCCGAGAGGTTCCCCATGGCAGGCGAGACCGTCATCACGGTCATCGGCAATCTTGTCGACGACCCCGAGCTGCGCTTCACCCCCTCCGGTGCGGCGGTCGCGAAGTTCCGTATCGCGTCCACCCCCCGCACCTTCGACCGTCAGACCAACGAGTGGAAGGACGGCGAGAGCCTGTTCCTGACCTGCTCGGTCTGGCGCCAGGCGGCGGAGAACGTCGCGGAGTCGCTCCAGCGAGGCATGCGCGTCATCGTGCAGGGCCGGCTGAAGCAGCGGTCGTACGAGGACCGTGAAGGTGTCAAGCGCACGGTCTACGAGCTGGACGTCGACGAGGTCGGCCCCAGCCTGCGCAGCGCCACGGCCAAGGTCACCAAGACCGCCGGCCGCGGTGGCCAGGGCGGTTACGGCGGCGGTGGCGGCGGCGGCCAGCAGGGCGGCGGCGGCTGGGGCGGCGGCCCCGGCGGTGGCGGCCAGCAGGGCGGCGGCGCTCCTGCCGACGACCCGTGGGCTACCGGCGCTCCTGCCGGTGGCAACCAGGGCGGCGGCGGCTGGGGCGGAGCCTCCGGCGGCGCCGGCGGCGGTGGCGGCTACTCGGACGAGCCCCCCTTCTAGGCCTTCGGATCCGGTCCTTCGGGGCCGGTCCCGGTCGAGGGCGGGTCGTACCCAAACTTCTTGATCACACAGGAGAATCACCATGGCGAAGCCGCCTGTGCGCAAGCCGAAGAAGAAGGTCTGCGCTTTCTGCAAGGACAAGGTCACGTACGTGGACTACAAGGACACGAACATGCTGCGGAAGTTCATTTCCGACCGCGGCAAGATCCGTGCCCGCCGCGTGACCGGCAACTGCACGCAGCACCAGCGTGACGTCGCCACGGCCGTCAAGAACAGCCGTGAGATGGCGCTGCTGCCCTACACGTCCACCGCGCGCTAAGGGAAGGGTGACCGACCAATGAAGATCATCCTCACCCACGAGGTCTCCGGCCTCGGTGCCGCGGGCGACGTCGTCGACGTCAAGGACGGTTACGCTCGCAACTACCTGATCCCGCGGAACTTCGCGATCCGCTGGACCAAGGGTGGCGAGAAGGACGTCGAGCAGATCCGTCGTGCTCGCAAGATCCACGAGATCCAGACCATCGAGCAGGCCAATCAGGTCAAGGCCCAGCTCGAGGGCGTGAAGGTCCGTCTGGCCGTCCGCTCCGGCGACGCCGGCCGTCTCTTCGGTTCCGTCACCCCGGCCGACATCGCTTCCGCGATCAAGGCGTCGGGTGGCCCCGAGGTCGACAAGCGCCGCATCGAGCTCGGTTCGCCGATCAAGACGCTGGGCGCCCACGAGACGTCCGTGCGTCTGCACCCCGAGGTTGCCGCCAAGGTCAACATCGAGGTCGTCGCGGGCTGATCACCTCGTGATCGCTGCGCTCGCTCGAGCCAGTGAAACGAGCCCGTGAGAGGGGCCGCACCCTTGAGGGTGCGGCCCCTTTTGCTTGCCGGGGGCTGCCCTGGCAGGGGACGCGGAGTGGTGTTTCACGTGAAACGGTGAGCGGGTTGTCGACTCAGCGGACTGTGTCGAGTGAAGGGCGCTGACCGTTTCACGTGAAACGGTCAGCGTGTCGCGCCCGTCACGAGCCAGTGGCCCGAGCGGGTGCGCAGCCAGAGGGTGACCAGCCGCACCGTCATCATCAGCGTCATCGCCGCCCACAGCGCGGTCAGCCCGCCGCCCAGCGTCGGGACGAGCAGCGCGACCGGGGCGAAGACGGCCAGGGTGAGCAGCATCGCCCAGGCGAGATACGGTCCGTCGCCGGCGCCCATCAGGACACCGTCCAGGACGAACACGACGCCGGAGACCGGCTGGGAGAGCGCCACGATCAGCAGCGCGGGGAGCGCGGTGTCCGTCACCGAGGAGTCGCTGGTGAAAAGCGGCAGGAAGAGCGGACGGGTGAGTACGACCAGGACGCCGAGGACGACGCCGACCGCGATGCCCCACTCCACCATGCGCCGGCAGGCGGCTCGGGCGCCGTCGGTGTCTCCCGCGCCGAGGTAGCGGCCGATGATGGCCTGCCCGGCGATGGCGATGGCATCGAGGGCGAAGGCGAGCAGGCTCCACAGCGACAGGATGATCTGGTGGGCGGCGATGTCGGCGTCGCCGAGGCGTGCGGCCACGGCGGTGGCGATCATCAGGATCGCGCGCAGGGACAGCGTGCGTACCAGGAGCGGCACGCCTGCCTGGGCGGAAGCGCGGATGCCCGCGGCGTCGGGTCGCAGGGAGGCGCCGTGCCTGCGAGCACCGCGGATCACCACCGTGAGGTAGACGGCGGCCATGGCGCACTGGGCGATGACGGTTCCCCACGCCGAGCCCGCGATGCCGAGACCGGCGCCGTAGACGAGGCCCGCGTTCAGGGCGCCGTTGGCGACGAAGCCGCCGACAGCGACGTAGAGCGGTGTCTTCGTGTCCTGCAGCCCGCGCAGCACACCGGTCGCGGCGAGCACGACGAGCATGGCGGGGATGCCGAGTGCGGAGATCCGCAGATAGGTGGTGGCGTACGGTGCCGCGGTGGACGAGGCGCCGAAGAGGTCGACGATCGCCGGGGCCAGCGGAAGGACGAGGGCGATTACGGCCGCGCCGAGCAGGATCGCCAGCCAGATGCCGTCCATGCCCTGGCGGATGGCGGCCGGGAGATCACCGGCGCCCACGCGGCGGGCCACGGCGGCCGTGGTCGCGTAGGCGAGAAAGACGAACACGCTCACCGCGGTGGTGAGCAGCGCGGAGGCGACGCCGAGCCCGGCGAGCTGGGCGGTGCCGAGGTGGCCCACGATGGCGCTGTCGGCCATGACGAAGAGAGGCTCGGCGACGAGGGCACCGAAGGCCGGAACGGCCAGGGCGACGATCTCGCGGTCATGGCGGCGGCGGGTGACCCTGGTGGTCGCGGGAGCCTGTGTCATGCGCACCAATCTAGTCGTCCACAGGTAAGAGATGCAATGCACTAATGACCCTTACTGACCGTATCGGCGGGTGTCTTCTCGCGCAGTGTTCGAAGTGATCTTGGGCCGACTGGGAAAGTTTTTCTTCTGCACAGCCGGTGGACGCCGAAACCGCAGGTCAGGCGCGTTGCGTCGATGGCGGAGCGAGCTTGTTCACAGCGCTGTCCACCGGGTCGTGCACAGGTTTCGCGGACTTCTCCACAGCATCGGGGCCGTCGTCCACATGGCCTGTGGATAACCAGATTGGCTGATGCCCCCGTGGGGCCTACCGTTGTCCGGCGCCCGCTCCGTCCGCCCGTGGCAGAAACGCCACAAAACCGACGCGTTGCAAGTGGAGTCGGGCCTCTCGGTTTGTCAGTGCCGTCCCTTAGAACAGAGGGGCACGGCGAGGTCCGCTCGGCGGACGGGAGGAGGTGGCTCGGTGAGTATTTCCGAGCCCTTGGACGACCCGTGGGCCGACAGCGGTCCAGGTGATCGTCTGCCCGCTTCCCGCCGACGCGGCGACGGGGGCGGCCGGGTCCGCGAGGATCAGCACGACCGCCGTCCGGACAGCGGCGGCTGGGACGGTGGCGGTTCGGCGTTCGAGCGGGTACCGCCCCAGGACCTGGAGGCCGAGCAGTCGGTCCTCGGCGGCATGCTGCTGTCGAAGGACGCCATCGCCGACGTCGTCGAGATCCTCAAGGGCCACGACTTCTACAAGCCCGCGCACGAGACGATCTTCCAGGCGATCCTCGACGTCTACGCCCGGGGCGAGCCGGCCGACCCCATCACCATCGCCGCCGAACTCACCAAGCGGGGTGAGATCAACAAGGTCGGCGGCGCGTCGTACCTGCACACCCTCGTCCAGACGGTGCCGACGGCGGCCAACGCCGAGTACTACGCGGAGATCGTGCACGAGCGCGCGGTCCTGCGCCGCCTGGTCGAGGCCGGCACGCGCATCACGCAGATGGGATACGCGGCCGACGACGACGTCGACGAGATCGTCAACCGTGCCCAGGCGGAGATCTACGCCGTCACCGAGCAGCGCACCAGCGAGGACTACCTGCCGCTCGGCGACATCATGGAGGGCGCCCTCGACGAGATCGAGGCGATCGGTTCGCGCAGCGGTGAGATGACCGGCGTGCCCACCGGCTTCACCGACTTCGACTCGCTGACCAACGGTCTGCACCCCGGCCAGATGATCGTCATCGCGGCCCGTCCCGCCATGGGTAAGTCCACCCTCGCGCTGGACTTCGCACGCGCCGCTTCGATCAAGCACAACCTGCCGAGCGTGATCTTCTCCCTGGAAATGGGGCGCAACGAGATCGCGATGCGCCTGCTGTCCGCGGAGGCCCGCGTCGCCCTGCACCACATGCGCTCGGGCACGATGACCGACGAGGACTGGACGCGCCTGGCCCGCCGGATGCCCGACGTGTCCGCGGCGCCGCTCTACATCGACGACTCCCCGAACCTGTCGATGATGGAGATCCGCGCCAAGTGCCGCCGCCTGAAACAGCGCAACGACCTCAGGCTCGTCGTCATCGACTACCTCCAGCTGATGCAGTCCGGCGGCTCCAAGCGCGCCGAGAGCCGTCAGCAGGAGGTGTCGGACATGTCCCGTAACCTCAAGCTGCTCGCCAAGGAGCTGGAGGTCCCGGTGATCGCGCTCTCCCAGCTGAACCGTGGCCCGGAGCAGCGCACCGACAAGAAGCCGATGGTCTCGGACCTGCGTGAGTCCGGCTCCATCGAGCAGGACGCCGACATGGTCATCCTGCTGCACCGCGAGGACGCCTACGAGAAGGAGTCGCCGCGCGCGGGCGAGGCCGACCTGATCGTGGCCAAGCACCGTAACGGCCCGACGGCGACGATCACGGTCGCCTTCCAGGGCCACTACTCGCGCTTCGTGGACATGGCACAGACCTGAGGGGTGTGCCGGGCCGTGCCACGCCCGGGGAAATGCGCTCGACGTGGGCGGTCGTGGCGGGTGGACTGGGGCCATGACGACATCTCAGGAAGAGCTGCTTCCCGCCACCCGGCGCGCGCTGCTGCACCGGATCGCCGTGGCTCAGGCGGACGGCCGGGCCCCCTCGCTGGTCGCGGCCGTCGTCCGCGACGGGCGTGCGGTGTGGCACGGTGCGCGTACCTCGGTCGACGGTCATGGGCCCGACGAGAACGTGCAGTACCGGATCGGGTCGATCACCAAGACGTTCACGGCCGTTCTGGTCCTGCGGCTGAGGGACGAGGGGCTGCTCGACCTCGGTGATCCGCTGGAGAAGCATCTGCCGGGTACCGGCGCCGGCGAGGTGACGATCCGTGACCTGCTCGCGCACACCAGTGGGCTTGCGGCCGAGTCGCCGGCGCCGTGGTGGGAGCGCACCCCGGGGTCGCTGCGGCCCGAACTGGCCGACGTTCTGGGGGAACAGCCCTTCCGGCATCCGGTCGGGCAGCGGTTCCACTACTCCAATCCCGGTTACACCCTGCTCGGGGCCCTGGTCGAAGAGATGCGGGGTGAGGCCTGGGAGGACGTGCTGCGGCGCGAAGTGCTCGAACCCCTGGATCTTCGCCGCACGGATGTACGGCCGAGCGCGCCGCACGCCGGGGGCTGGGCGGTGCACCCCTGGGCGGACGTGATGCTGCCCGAACCGGCGGAGGACCTCGGCCGGATGGCTCCCGCGGGCCAGTTGTGGTCCACCACGGGCGACCTGGCGCGTTACGCCGCCTTCCTGGCCAAGGGCGACGACCGGGTGCTCGGTGCGCAGCCCCTGCGGGAGATGCGGACCCCCGCCGCCCCCTCCGAGGCGGCGAACGTGACCGACGGCTACGCCTACGGGCTGGGCCTCGAAGTCCGGCACCATGGCGGGCGACTGCTGGCCGGGCATTCCGGATCGCTTCCGGGCTTCCTGGCGGGTCTCCAGTTCAGCGTGGAGGACGACGTGGCGGCCGTCGTGCTCGCCAACTGCACCTCCGGTCCGCTCGTTGCCACCGTGGCCGCGGATCTCGTGGGGATCGTCGCTGAGGCGGAACCGCGCATTCCCGGCCCCTGGCGCCCGCTGCGGGAGGCCGATCCGGCGGTGCTGGAGCTGGCCGGGCCCTGGTACTGGGGAACACACGCGTTCGCGCTGCGGTTCACGGCCGACGGACTGGCCTCGCTGGATCCGCTCACGGGCAGGGGCCGGGGATCGCGTTTCCGCCCCAACGGCGACGGCACCTGGACCGGGCTGGAGGGCTACTACGCCGGCGAGGTCCTGCGGGCCGTGCGGCGGCCCGACGGCGCCGTCGACCACTTGGACCTCGGCTCGTTCGCCTTCACCCGGCAGCCGTACGACGACAGCGCCGCCGTGCCGGGTGGCGTCGACCCGCAGGGGTGGCGCGGTATCGGCTGACGCGTCGTCGCGTGCGAGTGAGGGGCTCGTTTCACGTGAAACAGCCGTGGGGCAGACTCACCCGGCGTGAACGGGCCCTTCCTCGCATGGGGGACATCGGCATCTCGACGCCTCAGAGCGGCAGCTTGAATCCGACGTGCGACGCCTCGAACCCGAGCCGCTCGTAGAACCGGTGGGCGTCGGTCCGGCTCCTGTCCGAGGTCAGCTGCACCAACTGGCAGCCCAGGCGCCGGGATTCCTCCACCGCCCACTCGATGAGCCGGGTGCCCAGCCCGCTGCCGCGCTCGTCGACGTGGATCCGCACCGCTTCGATGATCGACCGGGTGGCCCCTCGCCGGGACAGGCCTGGAATCAGCGTCAGTTGAAGCGTGCCGACGATGCGGCCCTCGCGTACCGCGACGACCAGGCGCTGGTTCGGATCCGCGGCGATGTTCTCGAACGCGCTCAGATACGGCGCGAGGTCGTCGGGGGACTCGCGCTGGGCACCCAGCGGGTCGTCCGCGAGCATGGCGACGACGGCCGGGACGTCGTCTGCGACGGCGGCCCGTATCTCAAGATCTCCCATGCCCGCACCCTATGCGGGCAGGGGTGCCTTGAGGGTTTCCACAGCGTGTACCAGAGGGGCCAGCTCCGGGTTCTTCGCCGCCTCGTCGAGGGCCTCGCGCAGTGCGGCGTCGTTGGTGGGCCGGGCCTCTTCAAGCAGCTTCAGCCCGGCCTCGGTGACGTTGGTGTAGATACCGCGACGGTCGGTGGGGCACAGGTAGCGCTCGAGGAGGCCACGGTCCTCGAGCCGGGTGACCAGGCGGGTGGTGGCGCTCTGGCTGAGGACGACCGCGTCGGCGACCTGCTTCATCTGCAGATGTCCGCCGTCGCCGTCGTGCTGCCGGCTGAGCACGTCGAGCAGGGAGTACTCGCGCACGCTGAGTCGGTGCCGGGCCTGGAGGGCGCGCTCGATGTGCGCCTCGATCCTCCCGTGCAGCAAAGAGAGGGCGCACCAGCCCTGAGCGAGGGCGGTCAGCGCGGGGTCCGTCGCTGTCATCGGCGTTTTTCCTCCGTCCCGGAGCGGCTGCTCCCAGGATAGGGCAACCGCGCAATAGAGCGCGTTTGCAAGTATCCCGCGTCTGCAACTATTGTGGACGCACGTAAAGCGCTCCTGCAATCGTCTGGGAAGGTGTACCCCTCCATGCCTCTCGCGCTTCTGGCCCTCGCGATCGGGGCCTTCGGAATCGGAACGACCGAGTTCGTGATCATGGGCTTGCTGCCCGAGGTCGCGGGCGACTTCGGGGTCTCCATCCCGACGGCCGGCTTCCTCGTCACCGGATACGCGCTCGGCGTCATGTTCGGCGCCCCGCTGATGACGGTCCTCGGTACCAAGATCTCCCGCAAGCGGATGCTGATGCTGCTGATGGCGCTGTTCATCGCCGGGAACCTGCTGTCCGCCCTCGCACCGGCCTTCGGGGTCATGCTCATCGGCCGTGTGGTCGCCTCACTCGCCCACGGCGCCTTCTTCGGTATCGGTTCCGTCGTCGCCGCCGAGCTGGTCGCCCCCGACAAGAAGGCCGGAGCCATCGCGATGATGTTCACCGGCCTGACCGTCGCCAATGTCGTCGGCGTGCCGCTCGGCACCCTGGTCGGCCAGAGCGCCGGCTGGCGCGTCACCTTCGGCATCGTCGCCGCCCTCGGCGTCGTCGGCCTGCTCGGCATCGCCAAGCTCGTCCCCGACCTGCCCAAGCCGCAGGGCGTGCACCTGCGCCACGAGCTGGCCGCGTTCAAGAACGTGCAGGTCCTGCTCGCGATGGCGATGACCGTCCTCGGCTTCGGCGGCGTCTTCGCGGCCATCACCTACATCGCGCCGATGATGACCCACGTCGCCGGGTTCGCGGACGGCTCCGTCACCTGGCTGCTGGTGCTGTTCGGCCTCGGTATGGTCGGCGGCAACCTCGTCGGCGGCAAGTTCGCCGACCGCGCCCTGATGCCCATGCTGTACGTCTCCCTGGGCGCCCTGGCCGTCGTCCTGGCGCTGTTCCCGCTCACCGCACACAACAAGCTCCTCGCGGCCGTCACCATCGCCCTGATCGGCGCGCTGGGCTTCGCCACCGTCCCGCCCCTGCAAAAGCGCGTCCTCGACCAGGCACACGGCGCCCCCACGCTGGCCTCGGCCGTGAACATCGGCGCCTTCAACCTCGGCAACGCCCTGTCGGCCTGGCTCGGCGGACTCGTCATCTCGGCCGGGTTCGGCTACACCGCCCCCAACTGGGTGGGCGCCGTCCTCGCCGCGGGCGCCCTCGTCCTCGCCGTGCTCTCGGCCGCCCTGGAGCGCCGGGCCGGTGCACCCAGCACCGTGGTCGCCGGCTCGAAGACCGTCGAGCAGCGCGCCGTCGCTCACCAGTGACCCCGCCGGGCCGTCCCGGGCGCCGGGCCAGGGCCGTCCCGGGCGTCTGTACGACCCGCCCCCCTTGAGCAACGCCCTCAGGCGCAGCTCCTCCGGGCAACGCCTCAAGAGCGCCGCCCCTCCGTAACACCGCACCACGCCCCAAGGAGAGACTCCGTGAGCATCACCGCCACCACTGCCCCCGTGACCCCCCTGACCGTCCAGGACGCCGAGATCCTCGTCGCCGCCGCTCGCCGGGCCGCCGAGGCGGCCGGCGTCACCGTGAGCATCAGCGTGCTGGACGCCGGCGGCCACCTCCTCGCCTTCCGGCGGGACGACGGGGCCGTACTGATCTCGGGGGAGACCAGCACCCGTAAGGCCTACACGGCGCTCCAGCTCGACGCCCCGACCGCGGACCTGGTGGACGCCGTCCAGCCCGGCGGGCTCTTCCACACCCTGCCCACCGCGCTCGACCGGCCGCTGCTGTTCATCGCGGGCGGTCTGCCCGTCCACCGAGACGGCCGACTGATCGGTGCGATCGGCGTCGGCGGCGGTGCGCCGGAGCAGGATCACGCGTTCGCCACCGCGGCCGTCGAGGCGCTCGCCTGATCGACTGCTCCGACAGTACGACGCCGGTCCCTCCAGGGGACCGGCGTCGTCGTGCGCCGCCGCGGTTCAGCCCGCTGCCACCGTCACCGGGGCGAACCGCCGGCTCCAGTCACCCGGCAGGTCGGGGATGCCGTGGGTCATGACGGAGTTGAAGCAGACGGACGCCATGCCGTGCTCCTTGGCCCAGGACAGCAGCTCTTCGTGCCGGACGTCGATGTCGGTGCGCAGCGGCCGGTCGGTGTGCGCGGCGAGGGAGGCCATCAGCGCCTTCGCCGTCGCGGTGTCCCGGGCGATGAGCGGGCCCACGACGTGGGTGTCCATGTTCGGCCACGCGGCGGCGTAGCCGGTGATCCCGCCGCCGTCCTCCGCGACGCGCAACTGGTCGGCGAAGGCGGGCAGCCGCGCCACGATGGGTGTGCGGTCGGCGCCGAACACCTCCTCGTCGAGACGGAGGATGGCGGGCAGGTCCTCGGCCGTTGCTGCCCGGGTGGCCACGGCGTCCGCCGTGCCGTCCGGCGTCAGGCGTCCGACCACCATCTCCGCCCGGCCCGTGGTCTTGAAGCCCAGCTCCTCGTAGAGCGGTCGGCCGTTCGGTGTGGCGTGCAGGGTGAGCGGCGTGGTGCCCTTGTCCGCGAGAACATGCCGCATCAGCCGGCGGCCGACGCCCCGGCGGGCGTGGCGCTCGGCGACCAGCACCATCCCGACGGCACCGAGCACGGGGCGCTCGCGGGGGCCGTACTCCGTGACGACGCATGCGGCGACGAGACCGCCCTCGGGATCGTCGATGCCGTAGCCCGTCCCCGCGGTGAGGAGGAACCCCCACTTGTGTTCCTCCCGCGGCCAGCCACGGTTCTCGGACAGGTCCGCGCAGGCGGTGAGATCGCGAAGCGTCAGACGGCGGATGGGCAGAGCGGCGAGAGAAACAGTCGGCACGCAGGTCAGGCTGTCCGACGGCAGGCCTCCGCGTCCACCTGTTTCACGGCACACGTACGTGCTTTTGGCCATGTCGTGTTCTGGTGGACAGCTCGGGGACAGGCGGGCGACGTTTCACGTGAAACCGGTGTGGTGGCCCGTCAGCCCAGGTCGGGAGCGTGCATGGCCCGAACGCCCTCGATGTTCCCGTCCAGATAGTGCCGCAGGGACAGCGGAACGAGATGCACGGAGGCGATACCGACGCGGGTGAAGGGCACACGGACGATCTCGTACTCGCCAGCCGGCTCGTCCATCTCGGGGCCGTGCCGCTGTGAGAGGTCCATGGATTCCAGACGGCAGACGAAGAAGTGCTGCCGGCCCGTCAGCCCAGGTCGGGAGCGTGCATAGCGCGGACGCCCTCGATGTTCCCGTCCAGATAGTGCCGCAGGGACAGCGGAACGAGATGCACGGAGGCGATACCGACGCGAGTGAAGGGCACACGGACGATCTCGTACTCGCCAGCCGGCTCGTCCACCTCGGGGCCGTGCCGCTGTGAGAGGTCCATGGATTCCAGACGGCAGACGAAGAAGTGCTGCACTTTCACCCCGGTCGCACCACCGTCCTCGCCGATGTGCTCCACGGTGTCCACAAAGCAGGGCACCACGTCGGTGATCTTGGCGCCGAGCTCCTCGTCCACCTCGCGGTGCAGGGCGTCGACGACGGTCTGATCTCCCGGCTCGACCCCGCCGCCGGGCGTCACCCAGTAGGGGTCGAGACCAGGCTTCGTGCGCTTGATCAGGATGAAGTCGTCACCGTCCAGCAGAACGGCGCGGGCGGTGCGCTTGACCACGGGTCGGACGGTCATGGGAGAAATGTGGCCCGGCGCGATCCGCATGAAACATCCCCGCTGGTTTCACGTGAAACATCGCGAACCGTCATGAACGCACTTCGCTGGGTGACGCACCTCAAAGGACTCAGGTCCAGTCGGCGGCTGCCCGCTGGAGCCGCTCATGGGCCCGCGCGATGTGCGGCAGGGCCAGTGTTCCGGTGCGCACCGCCAGGAAGTAGGTCCGCAACGGAGGCACCGGCGGGTGGTGCAGCGCCATGACCTCCCCCCGCTCCAGGGCGGCCGCGCACAGATAGCGGGGCAGGACGGCGAGCCCCGCCCCCGCCGCCGTACAGGTGAGGACCGCGCGGAGGTCGGGGACGATGACCGCGCCGGAGGGCGCGGGGCGGGAGTCGAAGACGGAGGCCCAGTACCGGGAGACGAATGGGAGCGACTCATGGACCTCGACGACGGGGAGGCTTTCCAGGGCCCTGGCGCCTGTACGGCGTAGTTCGTCGCCGTGGACCTGTTCGGCTCGGTGCGGGGCGGCGACCAGGATGTGCTCCTCGTCGCACAGCGCGGTCGCGGTGAGCAGTGAGCCGCGGGGCCGGGTGGTGGTGATGGCCAGATCATGATGGCCGGCCGCCAGCCCTTCGAGCGCCTCCTCGGCGGTCCCGAAGGACGCGCGCAGGGCCGGCCCCCGTCCGTCGTCGCCGGCCGGCTCGGTCAGCGCCGGGAGGGCCCGCTCCGCGATGAACTCCGGCGGCCCGGCCAGATGCAGGGTCCGTAACGACGACTCGTCGTCGGCCCCCGTCCCGGCGATCTCCACCAGGGCGTCCAGATGCGGGGCCGCCTTGTGGGCCAGTTCGTCGCCGATGGCCGTCGGAGTCACGCCGCGGGCCTGGCGCAGGAACAGGGGGCGGCCGAGCTGTCGTTCCAGGGTGCGGATCTGGGAGGTCACGGCCGGCTGGGACAGGCCGAGCAGGGCGGCCGCCCGGGTGAAGGAGCCGGCGCGGTGAACGGTCACGAAGGTGCGCAGCAGGGCCAGATCCATGGCGTGCCTCCCCCTCTCGCCGCCTGTTCAGGGTTCCCGGCCGCGCACCCCACTATAAATATGTCGATAGGTCTCTGTCGCTAGCGTGATTGGACACTGACAGGGAGTCAACTAGCCTGGCTCACGCGGTTCTTGGCCGACGGAACCGCGGACGGTCCGAGCCACGAGGGGGGAGGCTCGGACCGTCCGTCGCGCGAAGCCGGACGCCGCCCGCGTCCGCGAGCAGGTCAGCCGGCCGACTCCGCGAGCGCGCGCAGCAGATCGGCCACCAGGTCCTCGGGGTCCTCGGCCCCCACCGACAGCCGTACGAAGCCCTCCGGCACCGCGTCCCCGCCCCACCGGCCGCGCCGCTCGGCGGTGGAGCGCACCCCGCCGAAGCTGGTGGCGTCGTCCACCAGGCGCAGCGCGTCCAGGAAACGGTCGGCACGCGCGCGCGTGGGCAGCGTGAAGGAGACGACGCAGCCGAAGCGCCGCATCTGCTGGGAGGCGACCTTGTGCGACGGATCGTCGGGCAGTCCCGGATACCGCAGCCCGGTGACGTCCGGGTGCTCCCGCAGCGCCTCGGCCACCTTCAGCGCGGTGGCGTTCTGCCGGTCGGCGCGCATCTGGAGCGTGGCCAGGGAACGGTGCGCCAGCCAGGCCTCCATCGGCCCCGGGATCGCCCCGACGATCTTGCGCCAGCGCCGCACGGCGGTCATGGCCTCGCCGCCGCGACCGGCGACGTACCCGATCAGGACGTCACCGTGCCCGGTGAGCTGCTTCGTCCCGCTGGCCACCGTGAAGTCGGCGCCCAGCTCCAGCGGACGCTGACCGAGCGGCGTGGCGAGCGTGTTGTCGACGGCGACCAGGGCGCCACGCGCGTGTGCCGCCTGGACCAGCCGCCGGATGTCGCACACGTCGAGACCGGGGTTGGACGGCGACTCGATCCACAGCAGCCGCGCGCCGTCGAGCACCTCCAGCTGGGCGTCGCCGCCGGTCGGCGCGGTCCGCACCTCGACACCGAACGCCTCCAGCTGGGCGCGGACCAGGGGCAGCGCCTGGTAGCCGTCGTCGGGCAGCACGACCGCGTCCCCGGCGCGCAGCTGGGAGAACAGCACCGCGGAGATCGCCGCCATCCCGGAGGCGAACACCAGCGTCTCCACGCCGTCCGCGCCCGGCGCCTCCAGCTCGCCGATCGCCCGCTCCAGCAGCGTCCACGTGGGGTTCTCGTCGCGCCCGTAGGTGTACGGGCCCGTGGGGTCGCCCGGCAGATGGAAGTGGGCCGCGAACACCGGTCCCGGCAGCGTCGGTTCGTGCTTGACCGGTTCGGGCAGCCCCGCCCGTACCGCGCGCGTGCCGTCGCCCCGACCGTCGCCTGCTTCGCTCATGCCGCTCGTCCTTCCACCTGCTCGCGTACCGCGGCGAGCAGTCCGTCGCTCGCCGCCTCCACCATCTCAAGGCACTCCTCGAACCCGTCCATGCCCCCGTAGTAGGGGTCCGGTACGTCCACGTCGTCGCCGGCCGCGGGGTCGTAGGAGCGCAGCAGCCGTACCTTCGCCGCGTCCCGCTCGGTGGCCGCGAGGCGGCGCAGGGCCTTCAGGTGCCCGGTGTCCAGGGCGATCACGAGATCGAGCCGGGCGAACCAGGTCGGCTGGAACTGCCGCGCCGTGTGCTCACTGCCGTACCCGGACTCCCGAAGGACGGCGACCGTGCGCGGATCTGCGCCGTCGCCCTCGTGCCAGCCGCCCGTGCCGGCGCTGTCGACCTCGACGAGATGGCCGAGACCGGTCTCCTCGACGCGGGCGCGGAAGACGGACTCGGCCATCGGGGAGCGGCAGATGTTGCCGGTGCAGACGAAGCAGACGCGGTAGCTCATGGCCTCTCAGTCCTCGTCGGGCAGCACGATGTGCAGGGCCCAGGACACGATCGAGATGATCAGACCGCCGATGACGGCCGTCCAGAAGCCCTCGACATGGAAGCTCAGTTCGAGCTTGCCGCACACCCATGAGGTCAGCAGCAGCATCAGTGCGTTGACGACCAGGGTGAACAACCCGAGCGTGAGGATGAACAGGGGGAGGGTCAGCACCTTCAGCACGGGCTTGACCAGGAAGTTCACCAGGCCGAAGACCAGGGCGACGACGATCAGGGTGCCGGCCTTCTTGCCGGTGCTCGATCCGGTCAGGGTGATCTTGTCGAGCAGCCATACGGCGACCAGCAGGGCGCCCGCGTTGGCGATCGTCTTGACTACGAAATTCTTCATGTGTCTGATCGTGGCAGACGGACACGATCAACAGCAGAGGCGAGGGCGAAGAGGGCGATGAAGGCATTCCGGCTGGACGAACTGGAGGCGGAACGCGCCGCCAACGAAGGCGCCTATCTGCAGTTCCTGCGCGAGCGGAACATGTCCGTCGGCCTCTACGCGCTCAACGCGGGCGAACACGACCCGCAAAAGCCGCACAACCAGGACGAGGTGTACCTCGTGGTCAGCGGCCGCGCCGCGATCACCGTCGGTCTGGAGACGACGGAGGTGGGGCGCGGCAGCGTGGTCTACGTGCCCGCCGGGGTCGCTCACAAGTTCCATCACATCAGCGAGGACCTGCGCGTTCTCGTGGTGTTCTCCCCGCCGGAGGGCTGAGCCCGGCCTCGGGGTTCCCTAGGGGACGGGTCAGGGGAGGACCGGGGATGCGAGCCCCCCGTGGGCGCCCTCCGGGGCCCTAGCATCGGGTGCAGGACATCCAGAAGAGTCCGGCACCCGTCAACGGGCCGGTGAGGAAAGGGCCAAGGCGATGAGAGAGATTTTCGCGGGACTGCCGTGGTGGGTGAAGTGGGTCGCGGTGCCGGTCATCGCCCTCGTCGTGTTCGGCGGCGTCATCGCCACGGTCGTCGGCTTCGTGATCGGGCTGCTGTTCAAGCTGCTGGTCTTCGTGGCCCTGGTCGGCGGTCTGATCTACATCGTCCGCAAGTTCACCGCCGGATCGTCCTCGCGCAGCGACTGGTAGGGGCCATGGGACCGGTGATCGCCAAGGGGAATCACCGGTTCCCTCGGGGGAGGGAAGTTTTCCGGACAGCCATTCTGTCCACGGCGGTGGGCGGTTAGAGTCCGGAATCCGACGCGGGGCCGATCCCCCGCGCAGGGCGGACACCCCCGCACCCGTGTTCCCCGCACGGGCTCCCCCTCGCGCTTCGGGAGTGACCCTTGGCCACGGTTGACACCGCACCGGCAGAACCGCACGCACCCCCCACGCGGCCCTGCTCGACCACACCACCGCTGCAGCGGCCGAACCCCACGGCGGGCACCGGACAGCCCCCTGCCGCGACGACCCTCATCAGCTCCGTCCAGCGCGCCATGCGCCTGCTGGAAGCCGTCGCCGAACACCCTTACGGCGCCCCCGCCAAACAACTCGCCCGTGAGACCGGCCTGGCCCTGCCCACCGCCTACCACCTGCTGCGCACCCTGGTGCACGAGGGCTATCTCTGCCGGGAGAAGGGCCTGTTCTTCCTTGGCGAGTCGGCCGAACGGCTGGGCAGCAGCGGAGCGGAGCAGAAACGTCGCAGCACGATCGTGGACACACTCGCGCAGTGGCGCGATTCCATCGGTGTGCCGGTGTACTACGCCATGTACCGCGAGGGCGAGATCGAGGTCATGTGCGTCTCCGACACCCCCGGCAACCCGGCGGTCGAGGAGTGGGCCGACTTCCGTGAGACCGGCCACGCCCACGCCATCGGGCAGTGCCTGCTCTCCCAGCTGGACGACGGCGCCCGCCGTGACCACCTCGCCCGCTACCCGGCGCAGGCCATCACCCCGTACACCGTGTGCGACAACCACGCGATGTTGCGGCGGCTGGAGCGGATGCGGCGGATGGAGCCGGTGATCGAGCGGCAGGAGTACGCCCTGGGGGCGGTGTGCGCGGCCGTGCCGATCACGGTGGGCACCACGGCCGCGACGATGGCCATCTCGCTGCCGGCGCACCAGGCCGACCGGCTGCTGCCCGCGGCGCGGAAACTGCAGGACGAGATCGGGCGTCTGCTGGGCTCGCTGGCCCTCTCTATCAGTATCTGAAAACTCACTCCTTGTGATCTCCCATGCACGTTCAGCAAGATGCCTCCAGTGTCAAGGGGTTCATTCCCAGCCAGTCGACGGCAAGTGACGGGGTAGGCGAATGCGCGAGTCCGTGCAGGCAGTACAGGCAGAGGTCATGATGAGCTTCCTCGTCTCCGAGGAGCTCTCGTTCCGCATCCCGGTGGAACTGCGTTACGAGGCCTGTGATCCCTATGCCGTACGGCTGACGTTCCATCTTCCCGGCGATGCGCCGGTGACCTGGGCGTTCGGCCGTGAGCTGCTGCTCGACGGGGTGGGGCGGCCGTGCGGGGAGGGCGATGTCCGGATCGCACCGGTCGAGGCCGACACCCTGGGTGAGGTGCTGATCCGGCTCCAGGTCGGCGGCGATCAGGCGCTGTTCCGTTCGTCGGCGGCGCCGATCGTGGCGTTCCTGGACCGCACCGACAAGCTGGTGCCGCTCGGCCAGGAGGGCGCGCTCGCCGACTTCGACGCCCATCTGGAGGAGGCGCTCGACCGCATCCTCGCCGAGGAGCAGAGCGCGGGGTGACGCGTCACGTCACCAGGGTGGCGTAACGGTTCAGCGCCGAGGGGTGAGGCTGTGCAGGAACGCTTCTGCAGTCCTTGAGCAGCCACTTCCCAGCCTTCCGTAGCCCGTCCGCGAGGGCGTGCGCTACGGCGGTGGTGGCGGCCCGGTGTCTCAGCGCTTGCGGCGCCGTCCCCGGCCGCCGCGGCCGGCGGGCACCGGGATCGAACCTGTGCCGGTGTCACCGTCGGTGACCTGGCCGGCCGGCGCCGTACCCGTGCGGTCGGCGGCGACCACCAGGGCGGCGAGCGCGGTGGTGACCGGCACCGAGGCGACCAGGCCGATCGAACCCACCAGCGTGCGCACGATCTCCTCCGCGACCAGCTCGCTGTTGGCGACCGTGCCCACGCTGCTCTGCGCGATGGAGAAGAGCAACAGCAGCGGCAGCGCGGCACCGGCGTACGCGAGGACCAGGGTGTTGACGACGGAAGCGATGTGGTCGCGGCCGATCCGGATGCCGGCCCGGTACAGCCCGCGCCAGCCCATCGACGGGTTGGCCTCGTGCAGCTCCCAGACGGCGGAGGTCTGGGTGACCGTCACATCGTCGAGCACGCCGAGCGATCCGATGATGACGCCCGCGAGCAGCAGACCGCTCAGGTCGATGGACGGGTACAGGCCGTGGATCAGGCCGGTGTTGTCGTCCGTGTTGCCCGTCAGGGCGGCCCAGCCGATGAACAGCGAGCCGAGGACGCCGATCAGCAGCAGGGAGATCAGGGTGCCGAGCACCGCCACGGACGTCCGCGCCGACAGCCCGTGGCACAGATACAGGGCGATGAGCATGATCGCGCTGGAGCCCACGACGGCGACGACCAGAGGGTTGTCGCCCTGCAGGACCGCCGGCAGGATGAAGAAGTTCAGCACCAGGAAGCTGATGGCCAGCGCGACGAGCGCCATCACTCCGCGCATCCGCCCCACGACGATGACGGCGAGCGCGAAGACGCCGGCCAGCAGGGCCATCGGGAAGCCCCGGTCGACGTCCGTGACCGAGTACTGGAGGTCCCTCGGCGCCGAGGGCTCGTAGGCGACCACGACCTTCTCGCCCTGATGCAGTTGCCGCGTCTGGTCGGGCTGCACGATCTCGGTGAACGTCCGGCCCTGGTCCTTGCCCGAGTCGACCCGGACGGTGGCCTTCTTGCAGCTGCCACTCGGCTGCTGCTGGGCCGAGGAGCCCTCCGCGGTGGACGCGTCACCGGTCGGCGAGCCACCGGAGGCGTTGACGGACCGGCAGCTCACCTCGACCACCTGGGTGACCGTGGCCTGCTGGGACTGCCGGTCGAAGCCGACACCGGTGCGCTGATGGGAGGGGGCGCCCCCGGGCCACAGCACGCCGAGACCGACGACCACCGCCACGGCGAACGGGATGAGGATCGCCGCGATGACCTTGCGCAGATGCCGGGAGACGGGAGCGGCGGGCCCGTGACTGTGACTGTGCGAGTGCCCGTGTCCGCCTCCCGCGGAATGTGCGGCACCGTGCCCATGTCCGCCGCCGGACACGCGCCGGTGTCCGTGCTCGGACCCCGTCGCGTGCCCATGTCCGTGGCCGTCCTCGGCGACCTGACCGTGGCCGGCCGGGCTCTGGCCGCGGGGCGGCTCGGACGGCGGATACGGGGGCTGGCGTGTGGTGGTCACCGACCGATCATCGCAAGAACGAGAGGGGCCCCCTGTTCACCGCGCCCGAATTGACGCTAGCGTGGAGGCACCTTTGCACACGCGGGAGCTCGGAGCACCGGGCTGAGAGGGCGCTGACCTCCGTCTTCGCGATGTTTCACGTGGAACATGTGGTGTCCCACGCGAAATGTCGGTAGACGGTGACCGCTGCGTCGACCGCCGAACCTGTTACCGGGTAATGCCGGCGTAGGGAGTAGGTCTCATGACCAACAAGGACGCACGCACGCCTGCCTCCGTTCAGAGCGAGTCTGCTCAGGAGGCCGGGAAGTCCATCGGCTGGCACAAGGCGTACGTCGAGGGTTCGCGCCCCGACCTGCGGGTGCCGGTCCGTCAGGTGCACCTCACCAACGGGACGTCGGTCACTCTGTACGACACGTCCGGCCCGTATACCGATCCACTCGTCGACACCGACGTCCGCAGGGGCCTGTCGCCGCTGCGGGAGAACTGGATCATCGCCCGCGGCGACACCGAGGAGTACGCGGGCCGTCCCGTCCGTCCCGAGGACGACGGAATCAAGCACACCTCGCCGCGCGGCGGTCTGCGCAACCTCGACGCGGTCTTCCCCGGACGGCCGCGCCAGCCCCGTCGCGGCCGTGACGGCCAGGCGGTCACGCAGCTCGCGTACGCCCGACGGGGCGAGATCACGCCCGAGATGGAGTACGTGGCGCTGCGCGAGAACGTCTCGCCGGAGGTGGTCCGCGAGGAGATCGCGGCCGGCCGCGCCGTGCTGCCGGCCAACGTCAACCACCCGGAGATCGAGCCGATGATCATCGGCAAGCGGTTCCTGGTGAAGGTCAACGCCAACATCGGCAACTCCGCGGTGACCTCCTCCATCGAGGAGGAGGTCGAGAAGATGACCTGGGCGACCCGCTGGGGCGCCGACACGGTCATGGACCTGTCCACGGGCCGCAACATCCACACCACCCGCGAGTGGGTGCTGCGCAACTCCCCCGTCCCCATCGGCACGGTGCCGCTCTATCAGGCGCTGGAGAAGGTCGACGGCAGGGCCGAGGAACTGACCTGGGAGATCTACAAGGACACGGTCATCGAGCAGGCCGAGCAGGGCGTGGACTACATGACGGTCCACGCGGGCGTGCGCCTGGCGTATGTGCCGCTCACCGCCAACCGCAAGACGGGCATCGTCTCGCGCGGCGGCTCCATCATGGCCGCGTGGTGCCTCGCCCACCACAAGGAGTCGTTCCTGTACGAGCACTTCGAGGAGCTCTGCGAGATCCTCGCCGCGTACGACGTGACGTACTCCCTCGGTGACGGCCTCAGGCCCGGCTCCATCGCGGACGCCAACGACGAGGCCCAGTTCGCGGAGCTCCGGACGCTCGGGGAACTCAACACGATCGCCAAGCGTTTCAACGTACAGACCATGATCGAGGGCCCGGGGCACGTCCCGATGCACAAGATCAAGGAGAACATCGACCTTCAGCAGGAGATCTGCGATGAAGCTCCGTTCTATACGCTCGGCCCGCTGACCACGGACATCGCGCCGGCGTACGACCACATCACCTCCGGCATCGGCGCCGCGATGATCGCCTGGTGGGGCACGGCGATGCTCTGCTACGTCACGCCCAAGGAGCACCTGGGCCTGCCCAACCGGGACGACGTCAAGACCGGCGTCATCACCTACAAGATCGCGGCTCACGCGGCCGATCTCGCCAAGGGCCACCCGGGCGCGCAGGAGTGGGACGACGCGCTGTCCGACGCCCGGTTCGAGTTCCGGTGGGAGGACCAGTTCAACCTCGCCCTGGACCCGGACACGGCGCGGGAGTTCCACGACGAGACCCTGCCGGCGGAACCGGCCAAGACGGCCCACTTCTGCTCGATGTGCGGGCCGAAGTTCTGCTCGATGAAGATCTCGCAGGACATCCGGCGCGAGCACGGCGGCAGCAAGGCCGAGATCGAGGCGGGGATGGCGGAGAAGTCGCGGGAGTTCGCGGAGGCGGGCAACCGCGTGTATCTGCCGATCGCGGACTGACGCGGCCCCCGGGCGGTACTCCGTGCCTGGCGTGCACGGAGTACCGCTCGCCGGCTCAGTGTCACCGGGGAGTTACTCCGGCTGGTGTTCCGGGCCGCCGAAGTCCGGGCTGCTGAAGTCGGGGCTCGTGAAGCTCGGGCGCGGTCCGGCGGCGGGGCCGTCGTCGGGGCTGGTGAAGCCCGGCCGGTCGTAGCCCAGGCGCGGGATGCGGCTGGACGGCACCGACGGGGACGCCGGATACGCCGGCGTCGTACCCGGATCGGCCAGGGCCTCGCGCAGAAACGGCACGATGCCGCGTTCCAGCAGGGCCTCGTGCCAGGCGTCCCGGGCCTGGGTCAGCTCCTGCGGCGGTTCACCGTGGGCGCCGGACTCGAGCGAGGGGCGGTTGCGCAGAGCGGTGAGCAGCAGGCCGACGGTGGCGACGAGGATCGCGGCCGCCGTCAGAGCGCCGAAGACCCAACCGGCGGTCAGCATGGTCCGGGCGAAGGCCGGCTCGGGGTCGAGCATCTTCAGGACGTAGCCCACCAGCAGGAATATGGCGGCGGCGGTGCCGGCGAGGACGGGGGCGAGGACGGCGACCACGGCGACGGCGCCCGCGCCGGTGGTGTCGGCCATCTCGCCCACGGTGGCGGCGAGCCCCATCGGAGCGCTGCCGGACTCGGCCGGTGCGGAGGGGTGTTCGGCGGTCGGCGCGGCGGTCGGGGCCGGCTGGCGCAGCTCCTCGCGGACCTTGACGTAATGCTGGTACTCGGTGGCGGCGGAGGCGGTGATGAGGGCGGTGGCGCTGAGCGCCATGGCGCGCAGCTGTTCGAGGCTGAGCCGTTGTCCGGCGGCGGACAGTTCGGGACGGTGGGCTGCGGAGCGCAGCGCCTCATCGAGGATCCGTTCGTAGTCCTGACGGTCCTCGCTCAGCAGGTGCTGCGGAACGCTGTTCATGTGCATCCCCCGATGCTCCGTAGGGCTTGGGGCTCGCATGGCGACGAGCCGTCGGGCAGAAACGGAGGGGAGCCTGCTACGGATAAGCCGATGGTAGAGCGGTGACGGCTCGCCGTGACAGGGGGTTTCCACAAATTGCCGACGGGTGGGGTGTGTTCAGCGGATCCGCTGTGTGCGGTCGCCGATGGGGGAGGACGGGCCGCGGGGCGGCGTGTGGGAACGTTCAGCCGCCCAGCGGGAGTTCCTGGACCAGCAGTTTCCCGGCCATCGTCACACCGCCGTCCATCGCGATGGCGAGCCCGTCGGCGTAGACGTGCGGGCCCTCGACGACCGGGCCGGCGCTGTCCTCGCCTTCCTCGGAGCCGACCTCGCCCAGCAGATACGGAATCGGGCTGTGGCCGTGAACGACGCGGGTGCCGCCGTACGTATCGAGCAGTGAGCGCACGGCGTCGGCGCCGCCCTCGTCGCGGAAGGAGAAGCGCTTGGTGAACTTGCGGAACAGATCCCAGCACTCGTCCGCGTCGTTGCGGGTCAGCGTCTCGCGGACGGTGTCGTTGACGGCCTCGATCGAGTCGCCGTAGTCGAGGTAGGCCGTGGTGTCGGAGTGCACGAGCAGATAGCCGTCGACCTCTTCGACGGCGTCCAGGCGGGCCATCCACTGCAGGTGGTGGTCCTGGAGGCGGTCCATGTCGGTCTTCTGGCCGCCGTTGAGCAGCCAGGCCGCCTGGAAGGTGGCGGTGCCCGCCCCGGAGTTGACGGGCGTGTCACCGAACCGTTTGGCGCCGAGCAGCAGCAGCTCGTGGTTGCCCATGAGTGCCTTGCAGTAGCCGCCGGCCGCCGCGGCCTCGGCGGACAGCCGCATGACCAGGTCGATGACCCCGATGCCGTCGGGTCCGCGGTCGGTGAAGTCACCGAGGAACCACAGCCGGGCGGTGCCCGCGCACCACTGGCCCGCCGTATCGATCAGCCCCTTCTCCTGAAGGGCGGAGACCAGCTCGTCGAGATAGCCGTGCACGTCGCCGACGACGTAGAGGGGGCCGGGGCCGGCGGCGGGCTGGGCCGGGGCCGGGGCCGGTACGGCGGCCGGGTCGACGGTCACCTGCACGGTGTCACCTCGGTTGATGACGGGCAGATCGCGCTCGGTGGGCGTGTATCCCTCGGGCACGAGCGGCTCCTCGACGGGCCGGACGCCCTCGCCCGGCTGGGCCTCGTGGCCGAACGGACCGGTCTCATGGACGTACGCAGGCACGCGGAAGTCGCGCAACGTCGCCGTCCGCTCCACCTCGGGTCCCTGACCGGCCCCCTGAGTCATCGACCCCTCCACCATCGCGCCGCAGCTGCACCGCTTCGGACTGCCTGGTCGCAGCGGCCCGCGGTGTCGTGGGCCCATCATAGGAATGCGGATCGTGCCGTGTGATGACCCAGGGGTGGTGAATCGGAACAAGACTCCTGTTCACCGCGGCTTTCGCCCCTTTTGGGAAGGGCTTTCCCCGCCTGGCCCCGCCCGGTCACGACGTCAGGGGGTCCGACACATCCGGCTCGCCGCCCCCTGCGCCCGCCCCGAGTGTGCGCTCCGAGGCGCTGAGTGGGCCACCCCCGCCCCCACCCGGGGCCGGGAACGCGGCGGGGAGCCCCCTCCGCACCCCGCCCGCCCCGGCGGGCGCGCCGCGAACCGCCCCGCCCCCGGGGCGCGGCCCCCTGTCGCGGGACGCACCGCGGGCCACCCGTGCCTACCCGTCCCCCTCCGGGGCGCGCGGCGGGCTGACCGTCGTGCGCTGCGGGCGGCGCTGGGAAGACGTGCGGATGATCAGCTCCGTCGGTATCACCTGCTCGACCGGTTGGTCGGACTCCACGCCCTCGATGGCGTCGATGAGCAGCTGCACCACGGCCGTGCCGATACGACGGGGCTTGAGCGACAGGGTCGTGATCGGCGGCTCGGTGCTCGCGTAGACGGTGGATTCGCTGCAGCACACCAGGAGCAGCTCCTCGGGCACCCGCAGCCCGTAGCGGCGGGCGGCGGCGAGCAGATCGGTGCCGTTGGGGTCGAACAGGCCGTAGACGGCGTCGGGGCGGTCGGGCCGGGCGAGCAGCCGGTCGGCGGCGACGGCGCCCGCGCACGGGTCGTGCGCCGGGTAGGCCTCGTAGACCGGGTCCTGCCCGACGCGCTCGCACCAGCGCAGGTAGGCGGTGGTCGACAGGTGCGTGTACGTGTCGGTCGTGGTCCCCGTCAGCAGGCCGATGCGGCGGGCGCCGGCGTCGGCGAGGTGGTCGAGGATGTTCATGACGGCGGCCTCGTGGTCGTTGTCGACCCAGGCGGTGACGGGCAGGGAGCCGGCCGGGCGGCCGTCGGAGACCACCGGTAATCCCTGCCGGACCAGTTCCGTGACGACGGGGTCCTGGTCGGAGGGGTCGATGACGACCGTGCCGTCCAGGGCGACGTTGGACCACACGTCGTGGCGGGAGGTCGCGGGCAGGATGACCAGCGCGTAGCCGCGGGCGAGCGCGGCCGAGGTGGCGGCTCGGGCCATCTCGGCGAAGTACGCGAACTCGGTGAAGGTGAAAGGTTCATCCCCGTACGTCGTCACGGTCAGACCGATGAGGCCCGACTTGCCGGTACGGAGGGTGCGGGCGGCGGCGGAGGGACGGTAGCCCAGCCGGTCGGCGACCTCGCGGACGTGGCGCCGGGTCGCGTCCGGGAGCCGGCCCTTGCCGTTCAGGGCGTCGGAGACGGTCGTGATGGAGACTCCGGCGGCGGCGGCCACGTCTCTGATGCCCGCCCGGCCCGGCCGGCTGCCTCGGCGTGAGGTTTCCGCGCGGCTCACCTGGTGCTTCCCTGCTGCTGTCATGGCGAGGTGATAGTAGGGCTCATGACGCGGGGTAGTGCGGACGCATATGCACGCGTTGACAGGCACGTTTCTGCATGGCCAGTAGGCATGAAGTGCCTTGGAAAGAAAGGAAGTTAACCGTTTTCTCGGCAAGACATGATGCGTCGGCGCGGTTGGGCCTGCCGAGCACCCGATGTTTCGAAGAGGTCTCAACTCACCTTGACGAGGGATGCGCGCCACGGCGTGAGCTACCGGCGCATAGATATATGTACGGCGCGCCCCCCACGCCGTACGCCCACGCGGACCCTTCGTCTGTCTTCGTACGGCGATGCCCGGGATGCGCTCCGGGGGCGAGAGGTCTCGCTGCCTGTGCCCTGCCCCACGAGGTCCTGCAGACCGGTACGCAGCGAGGCCCAATCCTCATAAGGTGAGCAGTATTGGAAGCCGGCGGCAGTGACGGGCCGCCGGTGGTTGCGAGGAGGACTGCGGTGAGCGAGACGAGCCCCAAGCTGCGCGCCGAGCTGGAGGGTATTCCCACCTACAAGCCGGGCAAGCCCGCCGCGGCCGACGGGCCGGTGGCCTACAAGCTGTCCTCCAACGAGAACCCCTATCCGCCGCTGCCCGGCGTGATGGAGCGCGTCAACGCCGCTGCCTGCGACTTCAACCGCTACCCCGACATGGCCTGCACGGGCCTGATGAACGAGCTGTCCGAGCGTTTCGGCGTCCCGCTCTCCCACCTGGCGACCGGCACCGGCTCGGTCGGCGTGGCGCAGCAGCTCATCCAGGCGACCTCCGGCCCCGGCGACGAGGTGATCTACGCCTGGCGCTCCTTCGAGGCGTACCCGATCATCACGCAGATCAGCGGGGCGCGTTCGGTGCGGGTGCCGCTGACCGAGGGCGATGTGCACGATCTGGACGCCATGGCGGACGCGATCACCGACCGGACCCGGCTGATCTTCGTGTGCAACCCGAACAACCCCACCGGCACGGTGGTGCGGCGGGCCGAGCTGGAGCGGTTCCTGGACCGGGTGCCCAGCGACGTGCTGGTGGTGCTGGACGAGGCGTACCGGGAATTCATCCGTGACCCCGAGGTGCCCGACGGCGTGGAGATCTACCGCGAGCGGCCGAACGTGTGCGTGCTGCGGACCTTCTCCAAGGCGTACGGCCTCGCCGGGCTGCGGGTCGGTTTCGCGATCGCACATGAGCCGGTCGCTGCGGCGCTGCGCAAGACGGCGGTGCCGTTCGGTGTGAGCCAGCTGGCGCAGGAGGCGGCGATCGCCTCGCTGCAGGCGGAGGACGAGCTGCTGGGCCGGGTCGGCTCGCTGGTGTGCGAGCGCACGCGGGTGGTCGACGCGCTGCGGGCCCAGGGCTGGACGGTGCCCGAGACCCAGGCCAACTTCGTGTGGCTGCGGCTGGGCGAGCGCACGGTTGCTTTTGCGCAGGCGTGCGAGCAGGCCGGCGTGGTCGTGCGCCCGTTCGCGGGCGAAGGGGTACGGGTCACGGTCGGGGAGACCGAGGCCAACGACATCTTCGTGAAGGTGGCGGAGAACTTCCGCAAGGAGCTGTAGGACTTCGCAGGCAGGGAGCCGGATGGCTCCGTAGGCAGATCACGGATGGCGCCGCGGGTGCGGCCGCGGCCTGAGTGAGCTGTCCGTTGACGAGGGCTGGGTCAGCCGATGGGCTGGGTCAGCCCTCGATCAGTTCCACGCGGATGGGGTCGCCGTCGCGCACCGTGGCGAGTGTGCGGGCGTCCCCGTCCAGGCGTCCCATCACATTGCACGGGCTGGCCAGACGGCACTCGTCGCCCCGCGAGATCGGCGTCGGCCCGTAGGGAAGGGCGAGCGCGTCGCCGTCCGTCCAGAAGGCCACGGTGCCCGGTTCGACGACCTGCTGGGCCGTTGTTTCACGTGAAACCGAGACTCCGGTGTCGAAGTAGACCTCCTCGCCCCAGGTGCGGGCGACGGAGGCGAGCGGCAGGGCCTTGGCGAGGGCCTGCGTGGTGGCGGTGTCGTCGAGGGTCGCGGTGAGGTGACCTGCGGGCCACGAGATCCGGATCCGAGTCGTCGTCGTGTGCGTACTGCTGTGCATCTGCATGGCGCGCAATTCAACACAATGTTGAACTCGCTGCCAAGAGTCTGCCGCGGCGGTCAAGGGGGGACCCCCCTTCGAAAGTCGAAAATCGGTGCGTCATAATGGCTTGTGAATGTGAATGCATTCACAAGCGTGCCCGGTTGCTCCCGTGTTGTGGGTCACAAACAGGGGCAAACGGCAGCCGTTGCACGGCGAGGTAAGGAGACTGACGACGTGGACCTGGCTTTGGCGCCGGAGACACTGGCGCGCTGGCAGTTCGGCATCACCACCGTCTACCACTTCCTGTTCGTCCCGCTGACGATCTCGCTCGCCGCACTCACGGCCGGGTTGCAGACCGCCTGGGTGCGCACGGAGAAGGAGAAGTACCTCAGGGCCACCAAGTTCTGGGGCAAGCTCTTCCTGATCAACATCGCGATGGGCGTCGTCACCGGCATCGTGCAGGAGTTCCAGTTCGGCATGAACTGGTCGGACTACTCCCGCTTCGTCGGTGACATCTTCGGCGCGCCCCTCGCCTTCGAGGCGCTGATCGCCTTCTTCTTCGAATCGACCTTCATCGGCCTGTGGATCTTCGGCTGGGACAAGCTGCCGAAGAAGATCCACCTGGCCTGCATCTGGATGGTCTCGATCGGCACGATCCTGTCGGCGTACTTCATCCTCGCCGCGAACTCGTGGATGCAGCACCCGGTCGGCTACCGCATCAACAAGGCGAAGGGCCGGGCGGAGCTGACCGACTTCTGGGCCGTGCTGACCCAGAACACCGCGCTCAGCCAGGCCTTCCACACCCTCTCCGCGGCCTTCCTGACCGGCGGAGCCTTCATGGTCGGCATCGCCGCGTACCACCTGACCCGCAAGAAGCACATCCGCGAGATGAAGACCTCGCTGCGGCTCGGCCTGATCACCGTGGTCATCGCCGGTCTGCTCACCGCGGTCAGCGGTGACACCCTCGGCAAGGTCATGTTCAAGCAGCAGCCGATGAAGATGGCTGCCGCCGAGGCCCTGTGGGACGGACAGAAGCCGGCGCCGTTCTCCGTGTTCGCCTACGGCGACGTGGAGAAGGGCCACAACAGCGTGGCCATCGAGATCCCCGGCCTGCTGTCCTTCCTGGCCGACGACAACTTCACCTCGTACGTGCCCGGCATCAACGACGTCAACAAGGCCGAGCAGCAGAAGTTCGGGCCCGGCGACTACCGGCCCAACATCCCGGTCACCTTCTGGGGCTTCCGCTGGATGATCGGCTTCGGCATGGCGTCCTTCGGCCTCGGTATCGCCGGACTGTGGCTGACCCGCAAGAAGTTCATGCTGCCGCGGGCCCTCCGGGTCGCCGACGACGAGGTGCCCCACCTGGTCCTGTTCAAGAACAAAGCGCTCAGCCCGAAGCTCACCACCTGGTTCTGGCGCATCGCGATCTGGACCCTGGCCTTCCCGCTGATCGCCAACTCCTGGGGCTGGATCTTCACCGAGATGGGCCGCCAGCCGTGGGTCGTCTACGGCGTCCTGCAGACCCGCCACGCGGTCTCCCCCGGCGTGTCCCAGGGCGAGGTCATCACCTCGATGTCCGTCTTCGGCGCCCTGTACGCGATCCTCGCCGTCATCGAGGTGAAGCTGCTCGTCAAGTACGTCAAGGCCGGCCCGCCCGAGCTGACCGAGGACGACCTGAATCCGCCCACGAAGATCGGCGGCGACTCCCGGGACGCCGACAAGCCAATGGCCTTCTCCTACTAGGCCGAGGGAGCTGCACAGACATGGAACTGCACGACGTCTGGTTCGTCCTGATCGCCGTCCTGTGGACCGGCTACTTCTTCCTGGAGGGGTTCGACTTCGGGGTCGGGGTACTGACCCGGCTGCTGGCCCGCAACCGGCCCGAGCGGCGGGTGCTGATCAACACCATCGGCCCGGTCTGGGACGGCAACGAGGTGTGGCTGCTCTCGGCGGCCGGCGCGACCTTCGCCGCCTTCCCCGAGTGGTACGCCACCCTGTTCTCCGGCTTCTACCTGCCGCTGCTGGTCATCCTGGTCTGCCTGATCGTGCGCGGTGTCGCCTTCGAGTACCGCGCGAAGCGACCCGAGGAGCACTGGCAGCGCAACTGGGAGACGGCGATCTTCTGGTGCTCGCTGATCCCCGCGTTCCTGTGGGGTGTGGCCTTCGGCAACATCGTGCACGGCGTGAAGATCGACAAGAACCTGGAGTACGTCGGGAGCCTCACCGACCTGCTCCACCCGTACGCCCTGCTCGGCGGCCTGGTCACGCTCACGCTGTTCACCTTCCACGGGGCGGTGTTCACCGCCCTGAAGACCGTCGGCGAGATCCGCGAACGCGCGCGGAAGCTGGCCCTCAAGGTCGGCCTCGCCACCGCGGTCCTCGCCCTGGCCTTCCTGGGCTGGACGCAGGCCGACGGCGGTGACGGCAAGAGCCTGATCGCCCTGGTGGTCGCCGTGGCGGCGCTGGTCGCGGCGCTGGTGGCCAACCAGGCCGGGCGGGAGGGCTGGTCGTTCGCCCTGTCCGGCGTGACCATCGTGGCCGCCGTGGCCATGCTGTTCCTGACGCTGTTCCCGAACGTCATGCCGTCCACGCTGAACCCGGACTGGAGCCTGACGGTGACCAACGCCTCGTCGAGCCCCTACACCCTGAAGATCATGACCTGGTGCGCGGCGATCGCCACGCCGGTCGTGCTGCTCTACCAGGCCTGGACCTACTGGGTCTTCCGCAAGCGGATCGGCACACAGCACATCGCCGAGCCCGCACACTGACGTCGAAGCCGCGCACTGAGGTGTGTTTCACGTGAAACCAATCGATCCGCGTCTGCTCCGGTACGCCCGGGCCACCCGCCGCTTCCTGCTGGCGCTGGTCGCCCTGGGCGCCCTGGGGGCGGTGCTCGTCATCGCTCAGGCGATGCTCATCGCCGAGACGGTCGTCGGCGCGTTCCAGCACGGCCAGTCCGTGTCCGCGCTGCGCACTCCCCTGCTGCTGTTGGCGGCCGTCGCCGGCGGCCGCGCCCTGGTCTCCTGGCTCACCGAACTCGCCGCTCACCGGGCGAGTGCGGCGGTGAAGTCGGAGCTGCGGGGCCGGCTGCTGGAGCGGGCCTCCCGGCTCGGGCCGGGCTGGCTGAGCGGCCAGCGGACCGGATCGCTGGTCACACTCGCCACGCGCGGCATCGACGCGCTGGACGACTACTTCTCGCGCTATCTGCCGCAGCTGGGGCTCGCGGTGGCGGTACCCGTGGCTGTGCTGGCGCGGATCGTCACCGAGGACTGGGTGTCGGCGGCCATCATCGTCGCCACCCTGCCGCTCATCCCCGTCTTCATGATGCTGATCGGCTGGGCGACCCAGTCCCGGATGGACCGGCAGTGGCGGCTGCTGTCCCGGCTGTCCGGGCACTTCCTCGACGTCGTCGCCGGGCTGCCCACACTGAAGGTGTTCGGCCGGGCCAAGGCGCAGGCCGAGTCGATCCGGCGGATCACCGGCGAGTACCGCCAGGCGACCATGCGCACCCTGCGCATCGCCTTCCTGTCCTCCTTCGCCCTGGAGCTGCTGTCCACGCTGTCCGTCGCCCTGGTCGCCGTCACGATCGGCATGCGGCTCGTCCACGGCGAGATGACGCTCTACGACGGCCTGGTCGTCCTCGTCCTCGCCCCCGAGGCGTATCTGCCCCTGCGCCAGGTGGGCGCCCAGTACCACGCGGCCGCGGAGGGGCTGGCGGCAGCGGAGGAGATTTTCGCCGTACTGGAGACTCCGCTGCCGGAGCCGGGCACGCACGCCGTGCCCGCCGGAGCCATCACCTTCGACGGCGTCTCCGTGCGCTACCCCGGCCGCTCCGCTGAGGCGGTGACGGACGTGTCCTTCGCCGTCGCACCGGGGGAGACGGTCGCCCTGGTCGGTCCCAGCGGGGCGGGCAAGTCGACCCTGCTGCACGTCCTGCTGGGCTTCGTCCGGCCGGCCGGCGGGCGGGTGCGGATCGGGGGAGCCGACCTCACGGACCTCGACCTGGAGCAGTGGCGGTCGCGGATCGCCTGGGTGCCGCAGCGGCCGCAGCTGTTCGCGGGGACGGTCGCCGACAACGTCCGGCTGGCCCGCCCCGACGCCGACGACACCGCCGTACGGCAGGCCCTCGCCGACGCGGGGGCGCTGGACTTCGTGGACGCGCTGCCCGACGGACTCGGCACGCTGCTCGGCGAGGACGGGGCCGGGCTGTCGGCCGGGCAGCGGCAGCGACTCGCGCTGGCCCGGGCGTTCCTCGCCGACCGGCCGGTGCTGCTGCTGGACGAGCCGACGGCCGCACTCGACGGACGGACCGAGGCGGACGTCGTCGCGGCCGTGCGCCGCCTCGCCGTGGGCCGCACGGTGCTGCTCGTCGTCCACCGGCCGGCCCTGCTGGGGGTCGCGGACCGGGTCGTACGCCTGGAGGACACCGGTCGCGTGGTGCGCCCGGAGGCCGCCGCCGAGCCGGTCACCCGCGCGGCGAGTGGCGGGGAGAACACCCCGCAGGCGGCGGCTGCCGAGGACTACCCCGCCGACCCCGCGGCCGAGCCCATGCCCAGCAGGTCCACGCCCAGTCGGTCCGCGTCCAGCCGTTCCACGCCCCGCCGGTCCCCGCGCGGCTGGGGGAGCGTCCTCGCCCGTGTCCGGGCGATGTCAGGGGCCCGGCGCGGCCGGCTGCTGCTCGCCCTGCTGCTCGGCAGTCTCGCCCTGGGCAGCGCCGTCGGTCTCATGGCCACGTCCGGCTGGCTGATCTCCCGGGCCTCGCAGCAGCCGCCCGTGCTCTATCTGATGGTGGCCGTGACGGCGACCCGCGCGTTCGGCATCGGCCGCGCGGTGTTCCGCTACGGGGAGCGGCTGGTGTCGCACGACGCGGTGCTGCGGATGCTCGCCGACACCAGGGTCGCGGTCTACCGGCGTCTGGAGCGGCTGGCGCCCGCCGGACTGCGCACCCGGCGCCGGGGCGACCTGCTGGCCCGGCTCGTCGGTGACGTCGACGCGCTGCAGGACTACTGGCTGCGCTGGCTGCTGCCCGCCGGGGCCGCCGCCCTCGTGTCCGCCGCCGCGGTCGGCTTCGCCGCCTGGCTGCTGCCCGAGGCGGGTGCCGTCCTCGCCGCCGGTCTCCTCACGGCCGGCGCGGGCGTCCCGGCGCTCACCGGCGCCGTCGCCCGCCGCGCCGAACGCCGGCTCGCGCCCGCCCGCGGGGAACTGGCCACCCGGGTCACCGACGTGCTCACCGGCACCGCCGAACTCACCGTCGCCGGCGCCCTTCCCGCCCGTACCGCCGAAGCCGCTCGCGCGGACCGGACGCTGACCGGGATCGCCGCCCGCGCCGCCGGCGCCACCGCGCTCGGTGACGGGCTCACCGCGCTGCTGTCCGGGCTGACGGTCGCCGCCTCCGCCCTGGTCGGCGCCCAGGCGGTCGCCGCCGGACGGCTGAGCGGTGTCGCGATGGCCGTCGTCGTGCTGACGCCGCTGGCCGCGTTCGAGGCCGTCACGTCCCTGCCGCTCGCCGCGCAGTACCGGCAGCGGGTGCGCGAGAGCGCCGAGCGCGTGTACGACGTACTGGACTCCCCCGCGCCCGTCCGGGAGCCGGAGCGGCCGCTCGCGGCCCCCGCCACGCCGTTCCCGGTCGTCGTGAAGGGCCTGACCGCCCGTTACCCGGGCCAGGACCGGGACGCGCTCGCCGGTGTCGATCTCACCCTGCGCCCCGGACGCCGGATCGCCGTGGTCGGGCCGTCCGGTTCCGGCAAGACGACCCTCGCGCAGGTTCTGCTGCGCTTCCTGGACCCGGCGGCCGGGTCGTACACGCTGAGCGGTGCGGACGCCCGCACGCTCGACGGCGACGACGTGCGCCGTTTCGTCGGGCTGTGCGCCCAGGACGCGCACCTCTTCGACAGCTCGGTGCGCGAGAACCTCCTGCTGGCGAAGAAGGACGCAACCGAGGCCGACCTGCGCGGCGCGATCGCCCGGGCACGGCTGCTCACCTGGGCGGACAGCCTGCCCGACGGCCTCGACACGCTGATCGGCGAGCACGGCGCCCGGCTGTCCGGCGGGCAGCGGCAGCGTCTGGCGCTGGCCCGTGCCCTGCTCGCCGACTTCCCCGTCCTCGTCCTGGACGAGCCCGCCGAGCACCTGGACCTGCCGACCGCCGACGCCCTCACCGCGGACCTGCTGGCCGCCACAGAGGGCCGTACGACGCTGCTCGTCACGCACCGGCTCGCCGGTCTGGAGGCCGTCGACGAGGTGATCGTGCTGGACGGCGGCCGCGTCGTGCAGCGGGGCCCCTACGCACGGCTGGCCACCGAGGAGGGGCCGCTGCGGCGGATGGCCGCGCGGGAGGCGGAGGCGGAACTGCTGGTGGGAGCCCGCTGACGACACCGGGGCCCGGCAGGCGGGGCGCCGCCGTACCGGACAGTGCCCGGCGCGCGGCTCCGACACGCCGCCGGGCCCGCGTTCGTACCCGTCCGCAGCACACCGCTCCCCCAGTCGTACGACACGGACAGGACCGCGTGGCCCGTACCGCGCGACGATCGCTGACATGCGCTCATTTCGCCGACGTCCGTTGCCCGTAGTGGTCCTGCTCAGCGCGCTGGCGGCGCTCGCGGCGGGCCCCGCGCCGGGCGACGCCGAGCCCGGCGACGGCGCCGGTGCCGGTGCCGGTGCCGGCGTCAGCGCGGAGGTCGCGCGGCTCTACCAGGACGCGGCCACGGCGACCCAGCGGTACGAGCAGGGGCGCCGGGAGGCCGACGCGCAGCGCGTGCGGGCCCTGCGCGCCGAGGCCCTGCTGGAGCGGCAGCGGCAGCAGCTGGGCGTGCTGCACAAGGACCTGGGCCGGATCGCGCGGGCCCAGTACCGCACCGGCGGCGGGCTTCCGATGACCGCGCGGCTCCTGCTGGCCGACCACCCCGAGGAGGCGTTGCGCGGACAGCACGCCTTCGCCCGGACCCAGGCGACCGTGGCCCTCGCGATCGACCGGAACCGGCGGGCTGAGGCACGGCTGAGCGCCGACGAGGCGAAGGCGGCGGCCGCCTGGCAGGCGCTGGAGCAGCGCACCGCAGAACTCGCCGGGTTGAAGAAGGGCATCGAGGCGAAGCTCGAGGACGCCCGGACCCGGTTGCAGGGACAGGCCGACGAGTCTGTCGCGGCGGGCAGTTGCCGCGGCGCCGTCCGGCTCGACCAGCCGCCGCTCGACGGCACGCGCGCGTGGGTCGCCCCGGTGGAGACGTACCGGCTGTCCGCGGGCTTCGGCAGCGACGGCTCGCACTGGGCGCACCGGCACACCGGGCAGGACTTCGCGGTGCCGATCGGCACGCCGGTGCGGGCCGTGGGCGCCGGGCGGGTGGTGCGGGTGTCCTGCGGGGGCGCCTTCGGCATCGAGATCGTGCTCCAGCACCCCGGCGGCTACTACACGCAGTACGGCCATCTGGCCGCCGCCGGCGTCGACGCGGGGCAGCAGGTGCTGGCGGGGCAGTGGATCGGCCAGTCCGGCACGTCCGGCAACTCCACCGGCCCTCACCTGCACTTCGAGGTGCGGATCACCCCGGACATGGGATCGGCGCTCGACCCGCTGCCGTGGCTGGCGGAACGCGGGGTGCCGGTGGCCTGACGCCGGCCGACAGGCGCTGGCCCGACACCGGGCCGCGGGTGCCAGCGGGGCGGCAGGCGCTACCCCCGCTCGGTCAGCAGCCGCTCGATCACGACGGCCACTCCGTCGTCGTTGTTGGCGATCGTCCGTCCCGAGGCCGCGGCGATCACGTCCGGGTGGGCGTTGCCCATGGCGTACGACCGGCCGGCCCAGGTGAGCATCTCGACGTCGTTGGGCATGTCCCCGAAGGCGACGACCTCCTCGTGCGAGATGCCGCGCTCGGCGCAGCACAGGGCGAGGGTGCTGGCCTTGGAGACGTCCGGACCGCTGATCTCCAGCAGGGCGCTGGGGCTGGACCGGGTGACGTTGGCCCGCCCGCCGATCGCCAGCCGGGCGAGGGTGAGGAAGGCGTCCGGCTCGATCGAGGGGTGGTAGGCCAGGATCTTCAGCACCGGCTCGTCGGGCAGCGGGCCGTCCGGGCCGAGCAGTTCCTCGGCGGTCAGGAGGACGTCGGGGATTTCCATGTGCAGCTTCGGGTAGTCCGGCTCCTGGTTGAAGCCGTAGGTCTGCTCGATGGCGTACACGGTGCCCGGCGCCGCGTCGCGCAGCAGGCGTACGGAGTCCAGCGCGTTCTCCCGGGCTAGCTCGCGCACCTTCACGAACCGGTGGGCGCCTGGCCCGCCGTGCAGGTCGACCACGGCGGCGCCGTTGCCGCAGATCGCCAGGCCGTGGCCGTGGACGTGGTCGCTGACGACGTCCATCCAGCGGGCCGGGCGGCCGGTGACGAAGAAGACCTCGATGCCCGCCTCCTCGGCGGCGGCGAGGGCGGCGACTGTGCGCGGCGACACCGACTTGTCGTCGCGCAGCAGCGTGCCGTCGAGATCGGTGGCGATCAACCGCGGCGGGAGAGCGGCGGCCGGGGTCTCGGGCTGTCGGGTCGCTGAGGTCACCGGGTCATTGTCCCGCATATGCCCGCACGCCCGTGCGGCACTGTGCACATCTGAGGGCATCTGAGGGTTTCCCCCATGCGGGGCCCACCCCGCGGCCACGCAGCGCGGCGCGATTCTCCGCCTCCCCCCGGCCCTGCGTCACCCCAGCTGTGCGAGGCCCTCCATGGCGATGTCCTCGAAGACCTTCTGATCCGCCGCGAAGTCCGAGTCGGGGATCGGCCAGTGGAGGACGATCTCGGTGAACCCCAGCTCCCGGTGGCGGCCGGCGAAGTCCACGAAGGCGTCCAGCGACTCCAGGGGGCGGCCGCGGTCCGGGGTGAAGCCGGTCAGCAGGACCTTGTCCAGTCCGGCGACGTCCCGTCCGATGGCCGCGCACGCCTCGGACAGCTTCTGCATCTGGCCGCGCAGGGCCTGCACCGACTGCTCGGGGGTGCCGCTCTCGTACAGTTTCGGGTCGCCGGTGGTCACCCAGGCCTGCCCGTGGCGGGCGGCGAGCTTCAGCCCGCGCGGACCGGTCGCGGCCACGGCGAAGGGCAGCCGGGGGCGCTGTACGCAGCCGGGGATGTTGCGCGCCTCACGTGCCGAGTAGAAGGTCCCGTCGTATGTGACCGCGTCCTCGGTGAGGAGCCGGTCCAGCAGCGGTACGAACTCGGCGAACCGGTCGGCGCGCTCCCGGGGCGCCCACGGTTCCTGGCCCTCCTGCAGCAGCGTCGTGGCGTCGAAGCCGTTGCCGCCCGCTCCGATGCCCAGGGTGACCCGGCCACCGGAGATGTCGTCCAGGGAGATCAGCTCCTTGGCGAGGGTCACGGGGTGCCGGAAGTTCGGCGAGGTCACCAGCGTTCCCAGCCGCAGCCGGTCGGTGACCGACGCGGCCGCCGTCAGCGTGGGGATCGCACCGAACCACGGCCCGTCCCGGAAGCTTCGCCAGGCGAGGTGGTCGTAGGTGTACGCGGTGTGGAAGCCGAGCTGTTCGGCCCGCGTCCAGGCCGAACGGCCGCCTTCGTTCCAGCGGCGGTAGGGGAGGATCACGGTGCTCAGACGCAGACTCATAGCCTCCGAGGGTAGGCGCACACCCGTGTTTCACGTGAAACGATCACTCGGGGGCGCCGTCGGGGCGTCAGTGCCTCCCGGGAAAGCGCAGGTAGCGCGGGGGAACGGTTCGGGTGAGCCACACCCCGTTGGCGCTGACGTGGAAAAGGTGGCCGTCTCGGTGCATGGCGCCGGCGTCGACCGACAGCACGACGGGCCTGCCGCGGCGCGCACCCACACGGCCTGCGGTCTCCCGGTCGGCCGAGAGGTGCACATCGTGCCGGTTCATGGGCCGCAGTCCCTCGGTGCGGATCGCGTCCAGGTGGCGGGCGACGGTGCCGTGGTACAGGTACGGAGGCGGGGTCGCCGGCGGCAGGCCCAGGTCCACCTCGACGCTGTGGCCCTGGCTGGCGCGGATCCGGCCGCCCTCGATCGCGAAGCGCCGCTTGTCGTTGACGGCGACGACGTGCTCCAGCTCGTCCCGGGTGACCGGGAAGCCGTGCTGGGCCGCCGCGGCCAGGAGCGCGTCGATCTCGACCCAGCCGCCCTCGTCCAGCGTCAGTCCGATGCGGTCGGGCTGGTGCCGCAGATGCTTCGAGAGGTACTTCGACACCCGCACGACGCGTCTGTCGTCCGTGTCGTTTTTGTTCATACCGTCATGATGACGCGAGAGACCTGTGTCACGCACATTTTTTTCGCGCTCAGGTTTGATCCACAACCAAGTGCAGTTATCCACAGGCTACTTGGAAGTTGTGTGGACAACTGCACCAGACGGAGGGCCTATTGGTCAACCGAGCTTGACAAACGGCCTCTTGGTCAAGAGCCGGGCGGCCGCACGCGCGCCAGCGCCCGCAACGCACCTGGAGCGAAGCGGGACATGGCGTGGAACAAGCGCGCCTCGGGCGTCACGGGCACCACCGCCGCATTGCTCACCACCGCGTCCAACACAGCGTCAGCAACCTTCTCCGGCGGGTAGTTGCGCGCCCCGTACAGCCGCGCCGTGCGCTTCTGCCGACGTCGTTCCTCCTCCGCGTCCACTCCCGCGAAGTGAGCCGTGGACGTGATGCTGGTGTTGACGAATCCGGGGCAGATCGCGCTCACCCCGATGGCCTGCTCGGCGAGTTCGGCCCGCAGGCACTCGCTGAGCATCAGCACGGCCGCCTTGGACGTGCTGTACGCGGGCAGCGCACGGGACGGCTGGTACGCGGCCGCGGACGCGACGTTGACGATGTGGCCGCCCTGACCGCGCTCGGTCATCTGCCGCCCGAAGAGACGGCAACCGTGAATCACACCCCACAAGTTGACGTCGAGGACCTTGCGCCAGTCGTCCGGCGTGGTGTCGAAGAAGCTGCCGGACAACCCGATTCCGGCGTTGTTCACCAGCACGTCGACGACGCCGTACTCGACGGCGACCTTCTGCGCGAGCTTCTCCATCGCCTGCTCGTCGGAGACGTCAACGGCCTCCGCGCAGGCGTCCGGTGAGCCGATGAGCCGGGACATCTCGGCCGTCCGCGCGGCCGCCTCGGCGTCCCGGTCGACGGCGATCACCCGCGCCCCGGCCTCGGCGAACGCGTACGCCGTGGCCCGGCCGATGCCGCTGCCCGCACCGGTGACCAGGACGAGCTGGCCGCCGAAGCGGTCGGCGTGGCGGCCCGTCGGCCGCACCTGCTGCCGGCCGTCCTCGAGGGACGAGACGAACTCGGTGATCCACGCCGACAGTTGGTCGGGACGCGTCCGCGGTATCCAGTGCCTGGCCGGGAGCGTGCGGCGCGTCAGCTGCGGAACCCACAGCTCCAGGTCGTCGTAGAGCCGCTCCGACAAGAACGCGTCCTGTACGGGCGTGATGAGCTGCACGGGCGCGTGCGCGTACGCGTCCTGACGCGGCCTGCGCAGCCGGGCGCGGACGTTGTCGCGGTACAGCCAGGCGCCGTGCGCGGCGTCGCCGGGCAGCGACGCGGTGGGGTAGTCGCCGTCGGGCGTGCGCTCGACGCGCCGCAGAATGCCGGGCCAGGCCTTGCCCAGCGTCCCGCGCCAGGCCAGTTCGGGCAGGGCCGGCGTGTGCAGCAGGTAGACGTACCAGGACTTGGCGCCCTGCCCGAGGAGCTGACCGACCCGGCGGGGCGTGGGGTGCTTGAGCCGCTTGTTGATCCAGTGGCCGAAGTGATCGAGGGACGGCCCCGACATGGAGGTGAAGGAGGCGATGCGTCCCTCGGTGCGCTTGACCGTGACGAACTCCCACGACTGCACCGACCCCCAGTCGTGCCCCACCAGGTGCACCGGCCGGTCCGGGCTGACCGCGTCGGCGACCGCCAGGAAGTCGTCCGTGAGCTTCTCCAGTGTGAAACCGCCGCGCAGCGGCTTCGGCGCGGTGGATCCGCCGTGGCCGCGCACGTCGTACAGCACGACGTGGAAGTGGTCGGCGAGCCGGACGGCCACCTCGGACCAGACCTCCTTGGTGTCCGGATAACCGTGCACGAGGATCACCGTCGGACGGTCCGCGTCGCCCAGTTCGGCCACGCACAGTTCCACACCGCCGGTGCTCACCCGGCGTTCACGAGCACCCATGACCGTCACTTGTCCTCCGCCCAGCGCCGCACGTGCGGCAGATCGTCGTCCAGCCAGAAGGCGCTCTCCTGAGGGTCCGCGGAGTCGGTGACGACCAGGATCTCCTCGAACTTCGCGCCGGTACCCCGGAAGCCGAGGTGGGGTTCGACCGCCCACAGCCCCGGCTGCGGCGGATGGTCGGAGAAACGGTACGGCGACCACAGCGGCGACCAGCCCTCACGGTGACCGTGCACCGCGTCGGCGAGCAGTCCCTTGAGCGACTGCGTGCCGAACCCGAACAGGCGCGGGCTGAAGCGGCGTTCCGGCACCCGGTCCACCTTGTGCGCGATCACACCGAACGGGTAGGCGCGGTGCCGGTTGGCATAGCCCTGGCGGACCATGAGCCGGTCCACGTCCTCGTAGATCTCGCGCAGCGGCCGCCGCTCACGCACCTCGCGAAGGATCAGCCCGCGGTGCGCCTCCAGGTCCGCCATCAGCTTGTTCTGCACGGGATTCAGGCCGAGCGAGCCGGAGTAGCCGATGTCCGCGGTGTAACCCTCGAATACCGGGGCCATGTCCAGGATGAACGGCATCCCCGGCTCCAGGCGCCGGTCGGTGGGGAAGAACTGCAGCGGCACCCGGAAGTTCACGAACGCGGTGCGGTCACCGAACCAGGCGAACGGCATGTGGAACCAGTCGCGCACGCCCCGCTCACGCAGCCACTCGCGCTGCATCCGCGCCGCCTCGCGTTCGCTCACTCCCGGTTGCAGCCGGGCCGCCACCGCCTCGGCGCACTCGTAGGCCAGGCGCTGCACCCGCCGGAAACCTCGCAGCTCAGCGGAGACCTCGCGGGTCACTGCGGTCGTCATGCCAACGCCTCCAGCGGTCCTCGTCGACTGCGGTACGTGCCCGTAACGTGACGTGAGCGAATCTGGCACTTGTTAGACGTGGAGTCAATAGGTGGTTCGCGGCGGGTGGAGGGGTCGTCCGTAGCTCTCAGGCACCACATCCCCTACGGGCCCGTACAACTCGAGGGTGATACGAGGACGGCTCTGCGGTCTGACGCTTTCCGTGGCCCGTGTCACTAGTGTCGACGACGTGACTGTGATCGCGACCGAAAGCCTGAGCAAGCGGTTCCCGAGGGTGACCGCGCTCGACCGGCTGTCCGTGGACATCGGACCCGGTGTGACCGGACTCGTCGGGGCCAACGGCGCCGGCAAGTCGACCTTGATCAAGATCCTGCTGGGTCTGTCGCCCGCGAGCGAGGGCCGCGCCGAGGTGCTCGGCCTCGACGTCGCCACCCAGGGCGCCGCCATCCGGGAACGGGTGGGCTACATGCCGGAGCACGACTGCCTGCCGCCCGACGTCTCGGCCACCGAGTTCGTCGTGCACATGGCCCGCATGTCGGGCCTGCCGGCCACCGCGGCCCGCGAGCGCACCGCGGACACCCTGCGCCACGTAGGCCTGTACGAGGAGCGCTACCGCCCCATCGGCGGCTACTCCACGGGCATGAAACAGCGCGTGAAGCTCGCCCAGGCCCTGGTGCACGACCCGCAGCTGGTCTTCCTCGACGAACCCACCAACGGTCTCGACCCGGTCGGCCGCGACGAGATGCTCGGCCTGATCCGCCGTGTGCACACCGACTTCGGCATCTCCGTCCTGGTCACCTCCCATCTGCTGGGAGAGCTGGAGCGCACCTGCGACCACGTCGTCGTCGTCGACGGCGGCAAGCTCCTGCGCTCCAGCTCCACCACCGACTTCACGCAGACCACGACCACCCTCGCCATCGAGGTCACCGACACCGACGAGCACCCGGACGGCACCCGCGCGGTCCGCGAGGCGCTGCACGCGCGCGGGGTGAGCACCCACGACGACGGCAGCGGCCTGCCCGGCGCCGGCCACACCCTGCTCCTGACCGCGCAGGGCGAGGAGACCTACGACCTGATCCGCGACGTGGTCGCCGACCTCGGCCTCGGCCTGGTCCGCATGGAGCAGCGCCGCCACCACATCTCCGAGGTCTTCACCCACGACGACGACCGCCGCAGCGACGACAGCCGGAAGGAGGCCGTGGGCCATGGCCGTTGACCACCCCCTCGCCCCGTCCCCCGGGGCCCAGTCCCGCATCCACGACATCGGCTACCGCAACTACGACGGCCCCCGCCTCGGCCGCGCCTACGCCCGCCGCTCGCTGTACACGCAGTCCCTGCGCGGCGCGTACGGCCTCGGCCGGTCGGCCAAGTCCAAGGTGCTGCCGATGCTGCTGTTCGTGGTGATGTGCGTGCCGGCCGCCATCATGGTCGCGGTCGCCGTCGCCACCAAGGCCAAGGACCTGCCCGTCGACTACACCCGCTACGCGATCATCATGCAGGCCGTCATCAGCCTGTACGTCGCCTCGCAGGCACCCCAGTCGGTCTCGCGCGACCTGCGCTTCAAGACCGTCCCGCTGTACTTCTCACGGCCCATCGAGACCGCCGACTACGTCCGCGCGAAGTACGCCGCGCTCGCCTCGGCGCTCTTCCTGCTCACGGCCACCCCGCTGCTCGTGCTCTACGTCGGCGCGCTGCTCGCCAAGCTGGACTTCGCCGACCAGACCGAGGGATTCGCACAAGGACTCGTCTCCGTGGCACTGCTGTCACTGCTCTTCGCCGGGATCGGCCTGGTCATCGCCTCCGTCACCCCCCGCCGCGGCTTCGGCATCGCCGCCGTGATCGCCGTGCTGACCATCTCCTACGGCGCCGTCTCCGTCGTCCAGGGCATCGCCTACGCGCAGAACAGCACCGGAGCGATCGCCTGGCTGGGACTGTTCTCACCGACGACGCTGATCGACGGCGTGCAGTCCGCGTTCCTCGGCGCCTCGTCCGCCTTCCCCGGAGGCGACGGCCCGTCCGACGCTCAGGGGGCCGCCTATGTCCTCGTCACCCTCGGCCTGATCGCCGCGAGCTACGGGCTGCTGAACCGCCGCTACAAGAAGGTGGGACTGTGACAGCCCACCCGTCGCCCACCACCACCCTTCCAAGGAATGGGCTGCGCCCATGAGCACTCTGTCCCCGTCGCCCACCACCACCCTTCCAAGGAATGGGCTGCGCCCATGAGCACTCTGTCCCTCGACCACGTCTCGCGCTGGTTCGGCAACGTGGTCGCCGTCAACGACGTCACCATGACCATCGGGCCCGGCGTGACCGGCCTGCTCGGCCCCAACGGCGCCGGGAAGTCCACCCTGATCAACATGATGGGCGGCTTCCTCGCCCCCTCCACCGGCACCGTCACCCTCGACGGGCAGCCCGTGTGGCGCAACGAGCAGATCTACCGGCACATCGGCATCGTCCCCGAGCGTGAGGCGATGTACGACTTCCTCACCGGCCGCGAGTTCGTCGTCGCCAACGCCGAACTGCACGGCCTGGGCGACAAGGAGGCCCAGCGGGCCCTCGCGACGGTCGAGATGGAGTACGCCCAGGACCGCAGGATTGCCACCTACTCCAAGGGCATGCGGCAGCGCGTGAAGATGGCCAGCGCGCTCGTCCACGACCCCTCGCTGCTGCTGCTCGACGAGCCGTTCAACGGGATGGACCCGCGCCAGCGCATGCAGCTGATGGAGCTGCTCAAGCGCATGGGCGACGACGGCCGTACCGTGCTGTTCTCCTCGCACATCCTCGAAGAGGTCGAACAGCTCGCCTGGCACATCGAGGTGATCGTCGCCGGACGTCACGCCGCCAGCGGCGACTTCCGCAAGATCCGCCGCCTGATGACCGACCGGCCGCACCGCTACCTGGTCCGCTCCAGCGACGACCGCGCTCTCGCGGCCGCGCTGATCTCCGACCCGTCCACCTCCGGCATCGAGGTCGACCACGCCGAGGGCGCGCTGCGCGTCCAGGCCGTCGACTTCGCCCGCTTCACCGCCCTGCTGCCGCGCGTCGCCAAGGCGAACGGCATCCGGCTGCTGACGGTCTCGCCGTCCGACGAGTCCCTCGAGTCCGTGTTCTCTTACCTGGTCGCGGCGTAGGAGGCCGAAGATGTACGACCCCACTGTCGCCCGGCTCACCTATCGGGCCCTGCTCGGCCGTCGCCGGGCCCTCATCCTCGGCGCGTTGCCGCTGGTACTGATCGTCATCTCCGTCGCCGTGCGCGCGCTCACCGGCGCCGACGACCAGACCGCGTCGGACGTCCTCGGCGGGTTCGCGCTCGCCACCATGGTGCCGATCATCGGCGTCATCGCCGGCACCGGCGCGATCGGTCCCGAGATCGACGACGGCTCGGTCGTCTACCTGCTGTCCAAGCCGGTCAAGCGGCCCACGATCATCCTCACCAAGCTGATCGTCGCGATCGCCGTGACCATGGTCTTCTCCGCCGTGCCCACGCTGATCGCGGGCTTCGTCCTCAACGGCAACGGCCAGCAGATCGCCGTCGCCTACACGGTGGCCGCGCTCGTCTCCTCCATCGCCTACGCCGCCGTGTTCCTGCTGCTGGGCACGGTGTCCCGGCACGCGGTGGTCTTCGGCCTGGTCTACGCCCTGGTCTGGGAGGCGCTGTTCGGCTCCCTGGTGCCCGGCGCGCGCACGCTCAGCATCCAGCAGTGGTCCCTGGCCGTGGCCCACAAGGTCGCGGGCGGTGACCTGGTCACCTCCGACGTCGGGCTGACGACGGCGACGGTGCTGCTGATCGCCGTCACCGTGCTGGCGACCTGGTACGCCGGGCAGAAGCTGCGGTCGCTCACGCTGGCGGGCGAGGAGTAGCGCAGGCGCCACGCGTGGCGCCGGCAGGGGGGGAAAATTCGGTGGCGGCCAACTCCCCGTTCCGGGACAGTGGTTGATGTCCAGCCGCCGGGCCCTCCGTCCGGCGCCACCGTCTGGGAGAGGAGCGGGACGATGTCCATGCACGGCAGTACGTCCAGCTCCCGACAGGGCAGTCCGCGGCGGATCACGGTGTAGTCACCTCGCCGTCGAGTCCCCGCCGCACGGGGAGCTGCCCGGGGCGGCCGCTTCGAGCACGCGATGTCGCTCTCGCGTGGGCCGCCCACCCGGAGGATTGGCCGAGTGGTAAGGCACCGGTTTGCTAAGCCGTGGTCGGGGGCGACCCCGCGCACGTTCGATCCGTGCATCCTCCGCGAGACGTTGCCACTGGGGCTGGGTGTGGGGGGCGCCGCTGGGGTGGCGGTGCGTTGTCGGGCGGCGGGTGAGGGTGGGCTGGTCGCGCAGTTCCCCGCGCCCCTGGGGAACTGCGGTTCCGTCGGCGGCAACGCACCGCCCCCCACGGCGCGAACCCTGTTACGGCAGCAGCCGTTCCAGTACCTCTGCGATTCCGTCCTCCTCGTTGGAGGACGTCACCTCGTCGGCGACCGCCTTGAGCTTTTCGTGGGCGTTGGCCATGGCCACACCCCGCGCCGCCCACGCGAACATCGGAACATCGTTGGGCATGTCGCCGAAGGCAATCGTGTCGGCCGCCTTCAGCTTCAGCCGGCGCGCCGCCAGCGACAGCCCCGTGGCCTTCGACAGGCCGAGCGGCAGCAGCTCGACGATGCCCGCGCCGGCCATGGCGACGCCGACGAAGCCGCCCGCGGCCCGCCGGGCCGCCTCGGCCAGCTCGTCGTCCGACAGCTCGGGATGCTGAATGTAGATCTTGTTCAGCGGGGCGCTCCACAGATCGGACGCGTCCGCGAACGGCGTCGCGGGCAGCGAGCCCGTGAGCGCGTAGCCGGGGCCGACCAGCACCTCGCCGTCCAGGCCGTCACGGCTGGCCGCCAGGTACAGCGGGCCGACCTCCGCCTCGATCTTCGCCAGCGCCACCCCGGCCAGTTGCCGGTCCAGGGTGACCGTGGTCAGCAGGCGGTGCTCCCCGGCGTCGTACACCTGGGCGCCCTGGCCGCACACCGCGAGGCCTCGGTAGCCGAGGTCGTCGAGGATGTGCCGGGTCCAGGGGACCGCGCGGCCGGTGACGACGATGTGGGCCGCGCCCGCCGCGGTGGCCGCGGCGAGCGCGTCACGGGTGCGCTGCGAGATCGACTCGTCGGAGCGCAGGAGCGTTCCGTCGAGGTCGGTGGCGACGAGCCCGTACGGGAAACTCACTTGGCCACCGGCTCCAGGACCTCCCGGCCGCCCAGGTAGGGGCGCAGCACCTCGGGCACCCGGACCGAGCCGTCGGCCTGCTGGTGGTTCTCCAGGATCGCCACGATCGTGCGCGGTACGGCGCACAGCGTGCCGTTGAGCGTGGCCAGCGGGCGGACCTTCTTGTCCTCGCGGACGCGGATGGACAGCCGGCGGGACTGGAACTCGGTGCAGTCCGAGGTCGAGGTCAGCTCGCGGTACTTGCCCTGGGTGGGGATCCACGCCTCGCAGTCGAACTTGCGGGAGGCCGAGGCGCCGAGGTCGGCGGAGGCGACGTCGATCACCCGGAAGGGCAGTTCGAGCGAGGTCAGCCACTGCTTCTCCCACTCCAGCAGCCGCTTGTGCTCCTCCTGCGACTCCTCGGGGGTGACGTAGGAGAACATCTCGACCTTGTCGAACTGGTGCACGCGGAAGATGCCGCGGGTGTCCTTGCCGTGCGAGCCGGCCTCACGGCGGAAGCACGGCGAGAAGCCGGCGTAGCGCAGCGGCAGCTGGTCGGCGTCGATGATCTCGTCCATGTGGTACGCCGCCAGCGGCACCTCGGAGGTGCCGACCAGGTACAGGTCGTCCTTGTCGAGGTGGTAGACGTCCTGTGCGGCCTGGCCGAGGAAGCCGGTGCCGGCCATGGACTGCGGGCGCACCAGCGCCGGGGTGAGCATCGGGGTGAAGCCGGCGGCGGTGGCCTGGGCCAGCGCGGCGTTCACCAGGGCCAGCTCGAGCAGGGCGCCGACGCCGGTGAGGAAGTAGAAGCGGGAGCCGGAGACCTTGGCGCCGCGCTCGGTGTCGATGGCGCCGAGCAGCTGGCCGAGTTCCAGGTGGTCCCTGGGCTCGAAGCCCTCGGCGGCGAAGTCGCGGATCTCGCCGTGCGTCTCGCGGGTGACGAAGTCCTCCTCGCCGCCCACGGGGACGTCGGGGTGGACGAGGTTGCCGAGCCGGAGCAGCAGCTCCTGCGTCTCGGTGTCGGCGGCGTCGCGCTCGGCCTCGGCGGCCTTGACGTCGGCCTTCAGCTGCTCGGCCCGCTTGAGCAGGTCGGCCTTCTCGTCGGCGGAGGCCTTGGGGATCAGCTTGCCGAGCGACTTCTGCTCGTTACGCAGCTCGTCGAAGCGGACGCCGGAGGACCTGCGCCGCTCGTCGGCAGACAGGAGAGAGTCGACGAGCGCGACGTCCTCTCCACGGGCGCGCTGAGAGGCGCGCACACGGTCGGGGTCCTCACGAAGCAGGCGAAGGTCAATCACGCGGTCAAGGCTACCGGTGCCGGGTGACGGCTCACGACTCACTATTCACCGGACGCGCCGAATAGTTCCTTACGCTGCGTTATGGGGTAATTGCGTGGTGTGTCCGTGCGGTCGCCGGTCGGGTCGATTGGCTTGCGGGCGACGGGACTTGGGGCCTCTTTCCGTCCACAGGGATCCACAGCCTCGGGAAAGTTATCCACAGGGTGTGAGAAAGATCTGTGGACTTCGGAATTGATCACTCCGTGACCGTAAGCGGACCTCAGGATTCCCGGTGCAAACCCGTTTTAGCCGCACTTTCGAGTGGAAAGTGTTCGCTCCAAAGGATTGTTCAAAGGAAACAGGTGGACGAAGTGTGACCCATGCGCCTGTGGCCGCACTTGAGCCCTGTAGGCCGATTTGTCGACTGACTGGGGCTTCCCTGTCGACTTGTCCCCAGGTCGAGAAGCCCACCTGTGGATAACTTCTGTGGATAACGAAGATATGCAGGTAGGACTGGCCGGGGCCCGTCAGAAGCGCCCGTCCTGGCACCGCGCCACCCAGTCTGCCGCCGCCACGAACTCCTCGTCCGACGTCCCGAGCAACGGCGCCCGTACGTCCCCGGGGCCGGCCTCCGCCCGCGGGTACGAGCCGAGGAAGCGCAGCTGGAGGCAGATCCTCTTCAGCCCCATCAGCGCCTCGGCCATCCGCCGGTCGGAGATGTGGCCCTCGGCGTCGACGCAGAAGCAGTAGTTGCCGATGCCGGCGCCCGTCGGCCGGGACTGGAGCAGCATCAGGTTGATGCCCCGGGTGGCGAACTCGCCGAGCAGATCACGCAGTCCACCGGGGTGGTCGTCGCGCTGCCACAGCACGACGGAGGTCTTGTCGGCGCCGGTCGGCGCGGCGGGCCGGGCCGGGCGTCCGACCAGCACGAACCGTGTCTGCGCGGTCTCCGGGAAATCATGGATGCCGGTCTCCAGCGCCTCCAGGCCGTAGCGGGCGGCGGCGAACTCCCCGGCGAAGGCGGCGTCGTAGCGGCCCTCCTGGACCAGGCGGGCGGCGTCCGCGTTCGAGGCGGCCGACTCCCAGTCGGCGTCGGGGAGGTGTGCCCGCAGCCAGTTGCGCACCTGCGACTGGGCCGCCGGATGGGCGGAGACCGTCTTGATGTCCGTCAGCTTGGTGCCCGGCCGGACCAGCAGCGCGAAGGTGATCGACAGCAGCACCTCGCGGTAGATCATCAGCGGCGCGCCCGCGACCAGCTCGTCAAGGGTGGTCGTGATGCCGCCCTCGACCGAGTTCTCGATCGGCACGAACGCCGCTTCGGCCTCTCCGGCCCGCACCGCGTCGAGTGCGGACTGCACCGACACATACGGGATCAGCTCCCGGGTGGCGGCTTCCGGAAGGGTGCGCAGGGCGACTTCGGTGAAGGTGCCCTCCGGGCCGAGATACGCATAGCTCGCTGGCATGGTCTCACCCTAATGGCCGCAGGGCGCCCCGGCTCAGGCGTCTCATGCACGCCACTCGACCGAGTGGTTTGAACCCGGAAAACGCGCGTGCCGCGGAACCGCGTCCTGTATCCCCTCACGCCGTTTTCCTGTCCGGTCACGCCAGTCCCGTGATCCCTCACGCCTCCAGCAGCCGCTGCCCCACGTACTCCCCCTGCGCCGCCCCGCCCGGCACCGCGAAGAGCCCGCTGCTCTCATGGCGGACGAACCGCGACAGCGCGTCCCCGCGGTCCAGCTTGCGCTGCACCGGCACGAAACCGCGCAGCGGGTCGGCCTGCCAGCAGATGAACAGCAGCCCCGCGTCCGGCACCCCGTTGGCGTCGAAGCCGTCGTGGTACGAGAACGGGCGCCGCAGCATCGCCGCGCCGCCGTTGCGATCGGGCCGCGTGATGCGGGCGTGGGCGTTGACCGGCACGACGTACTCGCCGTTCGCGTCGGTCTTCTCCAGGTCCATCTCGGTGGTCTCGGTGCCGCCGGACAGTGGCGCCCCGTCGGACTTGCGCCGTCCGATCACCGCCTCCTGGTCGCGCACCGGCAGCTTCTCCCAGTCGTCGAGGAGCATGCGGATACGGCGGACGACGACGTAGGAGCCGTTCGCCATCCAGGCGGGTTCACCGCCGGCCGGCACGAAGACGCGCTGGTCGAAATCGGGGTCCGCCGGCTTGGGATTGCGGGTGCCGTCGATCTGGCCCATGAGGTTGCGGGCCGTCATGGGACGGGCGGTGGCGCCCGGGGTGCGGTTGAAGCCGTTCATCTGCCAGCGCAGCCGGGCCGCCGAGCCCGCGTCCTTCTGGATCGCGCGCAGGGCGTGGAAGGCGACCAGCGCGTCGTCGGCGCCGATCTGCACCCACAGGTCGCCGTCGCTGCGGGCCTTGTCGAGCTGGTCGGAGGAGAAGGCGGGCAGCGGGTCGAGCGCGACGGGCCGCTGCTTGTCCAGCCCGGTCCTCCCGAAGAAGCTGTGCCCGAAGCCGAAGGTGACCGTCAGCGAGGACGGTCCGGCGTCCCGGGCCACGTCGGTGTCGTCATGGGCCGCGGGCTCGCCCGCCATGAGCCGCTCCGCCGTAGCCGACCAGCGGCGCAGCAGCGCGGCGGCCTCCTTGCGGCCCGCGCCCGGGGCGAGGTCGAAGGCGGCGAGGTGACCGCGGGCCTGGAGGCCGTCGGTGATGCCGGGCTGATGTTTCCCGTGAAACATCGCGCGGTCCGCCCCGAGCGAGGTGAGCGGCGTGGCCTGCGCGGGCGCGGCCGCGTAGCCCGCCGCCGCGCCGGCCGTGCCGAGCACGAGCCCGGTGGCGCCCGCGGTGCCGAGCAGCCGACGGCGCGAGACACCCTGCGGTTCCGTGGCGCGTTCCGCGGGCTTCCTGCCGCGTTCCGCGGAACCGGTGCCACGTTCCGCGGACGGGGCGGGCGAGGGGGACTGGTCAGGCATGGTGCACTCAGCCGATCTGCGCGTTCTTGGAGACGGTCACCTGGTCGATGTCGGAGGTCCGCACGGTCACGGCGACCTTCCATTCGCCGGCCATGGGGATCTGCACCCCGTCCGCCGACCAGTGTCCGGTGGTGATGTGGTCCGGGGCGACGGGCAGCGGCCCGATGTCCTTGGCGGTGAGCGTGAAGGCGATCTTCAGCTCGGGCACGTCGTAGGCGCGGCCGTCGGGGCGCGTGACGTAGACATGCATCTCGTTGGCGCCGACACGGGCGGGGTCGAGGTCGATGCTGACGACGCCCTTGCCGTCCTTGCCGCCGGTGTCGAACGGGATGTCCAGCGTGACGGCCCCCGGCCCGGCGACGGACGCGGCGGAAGAGGACGAGGAGGTGGCTGCCCTCGCTGCCTCCTCGGTACGGCCCGGCTCGGTGGAGGTGAGCACGGTGGTCACCGCGAGCAGCACCACGGCGACGGCGGCCTCGGCGAGGACGGAGCGCCGCAGCCCGAACCGGTCCGGGTCGGCGTCGCGCTGCTGCTTGCGGCGGGCGGCGTCCACGGCGGCCTGCTGCCGGGCGAGCTGCGCGGCGCGCGGGGAGTCGTCGGCGGGAGCGGTGACGCGCTCCTTCTTCTTCGTCCGCTGGACGACCGGGTCGCTCAGCCGGGCCGTCCAGCGCCGGGAGATCGACGCCAGGCCGATGAGCAGCGCCACGAGCCCGATCTTGACCAGCAGCAGCTGCCCGTAGCCGGTGCCGGTGAAGGCGGACCAGGAGCCGAGCTGCCGCCAGGACTGGTAGGCGCCGGTCGCGACGAGGGCGAGGACGCTGGTGAAGGCGACGGTGGAGAAGCGGCGCACGGCGGCGGCCTCGACCGGGGTGTCGGCGGGCGCGAAGTACAGGGCGACCAGCAGCGCGGTCAGCCCGCCGAGCCAGGTCGCGACGGCGAGCAGATGCACGACGTCGACCGGCATGGCCAGACCCGCCTGGAGTCCGACGGAGGCGTGTTCGGCCATCGCCCAGCTCGCCGCGAGACCGGCGGCGACGACGGTGCCGCCGAGCGCCAGCCCGAAGGTCAGATCGCGCTTTTCCTCCTCCTCGCGTTTGTCGTAGGAGCCGAAGAGGACCGCGATGAACAGCGCCGCCGCCGCGAGCAGCAGCAGCCGGGACACCAGCGCCGCGCCCGACTTGGTCTGCAGGACCTGGCCGAGCAGATCCAGGTCGACGATGTCGCTCGCCTTGCCGGAGGTGGTGTAGGCGCCGCGCAGGAGCAGCAGCGCGAGGGTGGCGGCGGTCAGGGCGACCCAGCCGGAGACCACGAGCCGCTGCACGGCCCGCACGCCGGTGCCGCGCCGCCAGCAGGCCAGCACGAAGGCGGCACCGCCGGTCATGACGATGAAACCGGCGTACGACACATACCGGCCGAGCCCGTACAGCCCGCCGACGACGCCGCCCCCGGCCACCTGCCCGCCGACGGCGACGGAGGTCCGGGAGGGGGCGCCGATGGAGAAGGTGTAGGCGCCGGAGACGGGGTGGCTGTCCGCCGAGACCACCTGGTAGGTGACGGTGTACGTGCCGTCCGGCAGCCCGCTGTGCAGGGCCACGGCGTACGTGGTGCCGCTGACCTCGGACGGCTTGGCGTCGTCGACGCGCTTGCCCTTGGGGTCGAGGACGCGCAGCGAGTCGTCGTTGAGGGCGACCTTCTCGGAGAAGGTCAGGGAGACCCGGGCGGGCGCCTGCTTGACCACCACCCCCTGCTGGGGGTCGCTGCCGGTCAGCGCGGCGTGCGCGGAGGCCGGCGTGGCACCGGCGAGCAGCGCGCCGAGCGCGGCCACGAACAGCAGCACCAGGGTCCGGACGCGGGGGGCGATGGTCGGGGTCACGGTGGCTCCCTCAGTGTCCGGTCGCGGGGTTGTACGTCGCGGCCTTCACCGGCATCCGCACCTCGACGGCGCCGGACCGGGCGAAGTGGAGCACGACGGTCACGTTCTCGCCCTGCTTCGGCTTGCGCTTCAGCCGGTCGAACATCAGGTGGTTGCCGCCGCTGGCGAACACCACCCGGCCGTGCGCCGGGACCGGGAGGGCGGCCACCTCGCGCATCGACCCGCCCGCGGTCTCGTGGACGGTGACACTGCCGGCCACGTCGCTGGTGACGGAGGTCAGCTCGTCCTTCGTACCGCCGTCGTTGGCGATGGTCAGAAAGCCGGCCGCCATGTCCGAGACGGGCTGGGGCATGTAGGCGGAGCTGACGGACAGCACGGCCTTGCCCGACCCGGACCCCGACCCTGCCCCGGCGCCTGACCCGGAGCCGGAGGAGCCGCACCCGGTGAGGAGCAGGGCGCCGGTCAGCGCGGCGGCACCCGCGGCGCAGGCCCTCACGGGTTCTCCCCCTTGATGATCTTGGGGAGGTCCTTGGTGTAGTCGTCGACGGTGGTGTCCTCGCCGTAGTACAGGTAGCCGCGGTCGGTCTTCGGGGAGAAGGTGAAGACCTGCGTGCCGTGCACCGAGACGAGCTTGCCGTTCTTGTCCTTCTTCGTCGGCTCGATGGAGATGCCCAGGGTGCGGGCGCCCGCCTGGATGGTGGCGAAGTTCCCGGTCAGACCGACGAACTGGCTGTCGATGCCGTTCAGCCACTTGCCCAGCTCGGCCGGGGTGTCGCGGCCGGGGTCGGTGGTGACGAACACGACCCGCAGCTTGTCCTGCTCGGCCTTCGGCAGCTGCTTCTTGGCGACGGCGATGTTGCTCATCGTCAGCGGGCACACGTCCGGGCAGTGCGTGTAGCCGAAGTAGATCAGCGTGGGCCGGCCCGCGGTCTCCTTGCGGAAGTCGTACGGCTTGCCGTGGGTGTCGGTCAGGACCAGGTCCGGCTTCTCGAACGGCTGGTCGAGGACGGTGCCGGCCTTGCCCGAGCCGGACTCCTCGGAGACGACGGAGACGGGACTGGAGCTGCTGTCGTCACCGCCGCCGCAGGCGGTCAGGGTGAGGGCGGCGGCGGCGAGGAGTGCGGCCGAGGCGAACATCTTGGTGCGCATGGAGAGGGATCCCAAAGGTCGATCACCGGGCGTGCGCGGGAGCCGCGGTACGGCTCCCGCGCACGTCACGGACGGGCGAAGGTCAGGCGGCGGTGCGCCGGCGGCCGGCGAACACGCCGTACGCCACGCCCGCCGCGCCGACGACGATGCCCACGATGCCGAGCACGCGGGCGGTGGTGTCGGTGTCGTGGCCGTCGGACGCCTGCGTCGCGGCGGCGGTCTTCTCGGTGCCCGAGGCGCTGTCGCCGGAGGCGTCGGAGGCGCCGGACGCGCCGTGCTCGTCGTCCGAGGCGGCGGTCAGCGTGAGGACCGGGGCGGGGTTCTCGGGCTCGGCCTGCCCGTCCTGCGGTACCTCGATCCAGCGCACGACCTCCTTGTTGGAGTACGTCTGGATCGCCTTGAAGACGAGCTTGTCGGTGTCCTCGGGCAGCTGGCCGACGGAGAGCGGGAACTTCTGGAAGTAGCCCGGCTTGATGCCCTCGCCCTCGGCGGTCCAGGTGACCTTGGAGACCGCCTCGGTGATCTTCTCGCCGTGCATCGTGAGCGGCTTGGCCAGCTTCGCCTTGGTGAACTCGATCTTCCAGCCCGGGATCGCCTGCGGCGCCACCGAGGCCAGCGGGTGGTCGGCGGGCAGGTTGACCTCGACCTTGGTGGTCGAGGCGTTGTCGCGCTCGTTGGGCACCTTGAAGTCGACGACGGCGTAACCGCCCTTGGCGGCGGCGCCCTCGGGCTGCACGGACACGTGCGCGAAGGCGGGCGTCGACAGAGCGGTCAGACCGGCCACGGCGAGAACGACGGGGACGGCTGCACGGGAAACCTTCATGGAAGGGTGCACTCCACTTCGAGTGAGTCCGGTGGCGGGAAAGGGCCGACCGGTGAGGAAGAGGGATACGCACGCGTACGCGTGCGTGCTGCGCCGCACGACGGCGCCGGCCCCTCGTGATCTCGTGGAGTGGCGGTCGCGTCGCGCTAGGCGGCGAGGACGAGTGCGGCGGCGGCCGGCGGACCGCGCCGGATCACCGTGTGCTGGAGTGCGGTGGTGTGCGGGACGGGCGGCGCGAGCAGCGCGGTGCGCGCCGGGCGCGGACCCGTGGCGGGCGCCGACGGCAGCCCGGCCAGCAGGGCGCGCACCAGCGCGAGCGCCGCGCGCAGGGACCGGATGAGCGCCCCCTCCGCGACCTCGTGCGCCGACAGCGCGGCCAGTTCCATGATCCGCAGCAGGGCGGAGTCCCCACGGCGCAGCAGCCAGCCCGCGGCCAGCGCCGCGAGCACGTGCCCGAGCAGCATCGGCAGCGACGGCAACAGGGCGGCGGGGGAGCCGGCGGCGGTGGACAGGGCGTCGGCCGGATGATGCGCCGGGGCGCCCTGGACGCGCGCGGTCGCGAGGATCCGCTGGGCCTGGACGGGGCTGAGCGGAGCCGCCCCGGCCCCGCACACCAGCCGCGCGGCCTGCGCCACCACCGAGCCCTCCGAATCCGCCGAGGTGATGGCGGTGGTGTGCTGGCCCAGCCCGAACAGCGTGTGCAGCACGGTCTGTCCGGCCCCGAGCAGCGCGGCGATCCCCCACAGGGAGCGTTGCCGCCCGGCCAGCGCCGCGGCGACGAGGAACACCCCGAGGAAACCCGCGCCCAGCGTCCACAACGGGACGCTCGCGCAGGACGCGAGCGCGTGCCCACCGGCGGCCAGCACGACGCAGACCGCGGCGAACACCGCGGCCCGCAGAAGCCGGACATCGCGTCCGGCGCGCACTGAGCGCGGGTGGGGGGCAGTCATGGCGGGCCCATCATCGCACTGCCCTTACCGCCGCCGTACGGCAGGTCCGCAAGATGCCGAATGCGCACTCAGGTCCCACATACACCGATTGACTTCGTCCGCGCAGCCCCCAAATGGGCGGCATCACGTCAATTCCTGGCTTACTTCCCGGCGAGGGCGGCAATACGTATCGGTATGTCGAGCCGCGGCCAGGAGGCTGGAGCATGAGCATCTGGTGGTCTCTGCAACTGCGGCGCGAAGCTGCGAGCGTCCCCCTGGCCCGGCGCCTCCTGCTCGGCACGATGGAGACGGCGGGCGTCGACCCCGACATCTCCCACGACCTGTCCGTCGCCCTGAGCGAGGCCTGCGCCAACGCCGTCGAGCACGGCGGGTGCCGCGGCCGCGGCGAGGGCGCGGGGGCCTACCGCGTCACCGCCTATCTCGACGGCGAGCGGTGCCGCATCGAGGTCGACGACGCGGGCCCGGGCTTCACCGCCGCCGAACTGCCCCGCCGCGCGCACGACGACGCCGAGCACGGCCGGGGCCTGTTCCTCATCCGCGCGCTCGCCGACCACGTCCACGTCGGCAACAAGCCCGGACGCGGCGGCGCGGTGGTGAGCTTCGACAAGATCCTCAAATGGCGCGAGGACGCACCGCTGGTGGCCGTCTGACACCCGCCGTCCGGCATCCGCCGTCCGGCATCCGCCGTCCGGCATCCGCCGTCCGGCATCCGCCGTCCGGCACCCGCCGTTCGACACCACCGTCCGACCCCCGGGGCGCGCCCTCGCTGGCCGGCGCGTCAGCCCTTGAGCCCCGCCATCCAGGACTCCACCTCGTCCGAGCGGCGCGGCAGCGCGGCGGAGAGGTTCCGGTTGCCGTCCTCGGTGACCAGGATGTCGTCCTCGATACGGACACCGATGCCGCGGTACTCCTCGGGCACCGTCAGGTCGTCGGCCTGGAAGTACAGACCCGGCTCGACGGTGAGGACCATGCCGGGCTCCAGCGTGCCGTCGACGTAGGCCTCGGTGCGGGCGGCGGCGCAGTCGTGGACGTCCATGCCGAGCATGTGACCGGTGCCGTGCAGGGTCCAGCGGCGCTGCAGACCGAGCTCCAGCACCCGCTCCACCGGGCCCTCCACCAGCCCCCATTCGACGAGCTTCGCGGTGAGCACGCGCTGCGCGGCGTCGTGGAAGTCGCGGAACTTGGCGCCCGGCCGGACCGCCGCGATGCCGGCCTCCTGGGCCTCGTACACGGCGTCGTAGATCTTCTTCTGGATGCCGGAGAAGCGGCCGCCGACCGGAAGCGTGCGCGTGACGTCCGCGGTGTAGTACGTGTGCGTCTCCACACCGGCGTCCAGCAGCAGCAGGTCGCCGGAGCGGACCGGGCCGTCGTTGCGGACCCAGTGCAGGGTGCAGGCGTGCGGGCCGGCCGCGGCGATGGTGCCGTAGCCGACGTCGTTGCCCTCGACGCGGGCGCGCAGGAAGAACGTGCCCTCGATGTACCGCTCGCTGGTGGCCTCGGCCTTGTCCAGGACCTTGACGACGTCCTCGAAGCCGCGGACCGTCGAGTCGACGGCCTTCTGCAGCTCGCCGATCTCGAAGTCGTCCTTGACCAGCCGGGCCTCGGAGAGGAAGACGCGCAGCTCCTCGTCGCGCTCGGCGGTGACCTTGTCGGTCAGCGCCTCCTCGATGCCGGCGTCGTGCCCGCGGACGACGCGGACCGGGCCGGTGGCCTCGCGCAGCGCGCCGGTCAGCTCGCGGACGTCGGAGACCGGGATGCCGTACAGCTTCTCGGACTCCGTCAGGGAGTGGCGGCGGCCGACCCACAGCTCGCCCTGGCCGGAGAGCCAGAACTCGCCGTTGTCACGGTCGGAGCGGGGCAGCAGGTAGAGCGTCGCCTCGTGGCCCTCGCCGCGCGGCTCCATGACGAGGACGCCGTCCTCGGTCTGGTTGCCGGTGAGGTAGGCGTACTCGACGGACGCGCGGAAGGGGTAGTCCGTGTCGTTGGAGCGGACCTTCAGGTTGCCCGCGGGGACGACGAGGCGCTCGCCGGGGAAGCGGGCGGACAGCTTCGCGCGCCGCGCGGCGGTCTCGGCGGCCTGGGCGATCGGCCGCAGGTCGTGCAGCTCGGTGTCGGCCCAGCCGGACTTCATGTTCTCGGCCAGCTCGTCGGAGACGCCCGGGTACAGGCCGTTCTTCCGCTGCTTGATCGGCTCGTCGGTCTCCGGGGTCTCCGGGCCCGCTGCGGTGGCAGCGATATCGGGCTCGGTCGGAAGCTCCTCCGCCACGGTCATCCTCCTTGGGTACGGCACTGGACCCCCACCATCGTACGGTCGTACGGAAGGGGGCCCAGGGCGCTACGACCCATTACACGGGTGACCTACACGGGTGACCTACACGGTGGCCTACACGGTGGCCTATTCGAACCGCGCCGCCAGCAGGACCACGTCCTCCTCCGAATCGGCCGCGTCCAGCCCGTCCGGCAGGACGGTGCGCAGTACGTGGTCCACGATCGCGTCCGGATCGTGCCGCAGCGAGCGCGGCACCCCGGCGGCCGCCGCGTGCAGCCGGGCGAAGGCGCGGTCGACCGGGTCGCCGGTACGGTGCAGCAGGCCGTCGGTGTAGAGCAGCACCGTCTCCCCGGGCTCGGCCTGCAGCTCCACGCTGGGCGCCTCCCAGCAGGCGAGCATGCCGAGCGGCGCGGACACGGTCGTCTCGACGAACTCGGTGCGCCGGCGGCCGACCAGCAGCGGCGGGCAGTGCCCGGCCCCGGCGAGGGTGATCTTGCGCAGGGCCGGCTCGCAGTACGCGAACAGGGCGGTGGCCGAGCGGGCGGGCTCGGTGAGCCGCAGCAGCAGCTCCAGGTCGGACAGGACGGCGACCGGGTCCTCGCCCTCCATCACGGCGTACGCCCGCAGGGACGCCCGCAGCCGGCCCATCGCGGCGACGGCGCTCGGCCCGCAGCCGGTGACCGCGCCGACCGCGAGGCCCAGGGCGGCGTCCGGCAGCGGCAGCGCGTCGTACCAGTCGCCGCCGCCGCGCGGCCCGGTGCGGTGCCGGGCGGCGAGCTGGACCCCGGCGACGCGGGGGAGCCGGGAGGGCAGCAGCTCCTCGGCGATGGTCGCCATGCACGCGCGCGTGCGCTCCACCTCCAGCAGCCGGGCGAGGTGTTCGGCGGCGTAGCGGACGTACAGGCCGATCAGATGGCGCCGGCGCTCGACCGGTTCGGCCGGCTCGTCGTACAGCCAGACGGCGGCGCCGAGGCGGCCGGCGGCGTCGGCGGACAGGGGGAGGGCGTAACTGGCGGCGTATCCGAGGCGGGCGGCGACCTCGCGGTGGCGCGGGTCGAGGCCGTCCCCGGCGAACAGGTCGGGCTCGGTGATCTCCCGGTCCCCGCCGGGCAGTCCGTCGAGGATGCGGCCGAAGGAGGTGGCGCTGCGCGGCACGGTCTCGATGTGGCCGAGATCGGCGCGGCCGAGACCGAGACCGATGGTGGTGTCGGGGCCCTGCTCGTCGGCCGGTTCGAGGACGACGAGTCCGCGCCGGGCGCCGACCAGGGCGGCCCCGGCGCGCAGCAGTTCCTGCAGGGCGTCGTTCAGGGTGCCGGTGCGGGCCAGGCGCTCGGTGAGTTCGTGCAGGGTGGTCAGATCCGAGACCCAGCCGGCGAGCCGGTCCTGGAGCAGGGCACCGGGGGCGTGCGGCGGCGGTACCGGTGCGGTGCCCGTCGAGGCGGGCGCGGGCGCGGCAGTGTGCGCGGGGGCCGGAACCGCTGCATCGATTCCAGCCACTTTCTGAGGATGAGGGGCGTTCATGGCAACCGGCTTTCCGACCGGTGCGTACTGCTGAAAAGCATCGCAAACCCCCATGTCTTCTGCGCCGCTAGCAGTGTCTCCACATGTACACGCACTCGTGAGGGGATGTCCAGCATTGTCCTGCTGGGATTACTGGTGTCCGTGGTGTTCAGGGGATTTGCGGGGCTCCCGCCGGTAACCCCTTGCGGAATAATGAAGTTGGCTGAAAACTGCCTCGGGTATCGGGTGATTGCGGTCGACTGGCCTTGCTCCACGGAGCGTCACAACGGTCGTGAGGGGTACGTACTCGGTATGGGCCGGGGTGGTGGAGGCCACCCGGAACCTGGTGTCCGGACCGGGCGTCTTAGCCACCGACGACCCAGCCCCATCCTCCCGCGGCGGAGGCGAAGCGAACGACGCGCAACGGCAAACGCCACACTTCGCCACCCCACGCCACGCCCATGCTTGTGCTGAACGCGGTATGGACGTCAGCGGCCGCACGAAAGCCGCCGAAGCTCGGCCCACAGGGGTTCCCCACGCGTTCGGGCCGGGGTGTGATGCGCCAGCAGATACGCACAGTGAAGAGATCGACACATGGTGTGATGACCCTCGGTGTTGCCAGGCGTGCAACGGAAAGGAACGAGCGCTCATGCGCGAGATCCTCGGAAGGCGACGCAGCCTCCTGTCCCGGCTCAGGGGCGGGAAGTCTGAGTCGATCGGCGCGGCCCTGACGTTCGCCACCCAGTGGGGGTGGCCCGTGCTGCCCGGTGTGGCGGCCGACCCCGAGGGGCGCTCCCGCTGCGCCTGCCCCGACCCGGAGTGCACGGTGCCCGGCGCGCATCCCTTCGACCCCGGCCTGCTCGCGGCCACCACCGACGAGCGCATGGTCCGCTGGTGGTGGACCAACCGGCCGACCGCGCCGATCATCCTCGCCACCGGCGGCAGCGCCCCCTGCGCGGTGAGCCTGCCCGCCCTGCCGGCCGCCCGTGCGCTCGCCGCCCTCGACCGCGACGGCCTGCGCCTCGGACCGGTGATCGCCTCGGAAACCCGCTGGTCGATCCTCGTCCGCCCCTACTCCATGGAGCAGTTGGGCGACCTGCTGTACGCCAAGGACTTCGTGCCCGGCTCGCTGCGCTTCCACGGCGAGGGCGGCTACGTCGCCCTGCCGCCCTCCGGGACCGGCCGCGGCCCCGTCCGCTGGGAGCGCGCCCCGCTGCCCGGCTCGGCCTCCCCCTGGGTGCCGGACGTCGAGGCCGTGGTGGACGCGGTGGTCGACGCCCTCACTCGTACGGGTGTGAGCGCGCCCGAGTTGTAAGGGTGTCGGACGCGACCGGATCCGTACGCCCGCCCGCTGTCGTTATCGTCCCTTTCATGAACCTCCGCCTTGCAGCCCTCGCGGGCGTCGTGGTGTGCGCGGTCGCCCTGCCGCTGGCCGTGGCGTCCGCGGGCGGCGTGGGCGACGCGGAACACTCGGTCGTGCGGTCACCGTCGTACGCCGGTGCCACCTACGACGACGAGAAAGCCACCGGTGCCCACGCCTCCGGCTCCTCCGCTCGCACCGGCGCCCCCGAGCGGCAGTCGCCGCCGGCCACGCCCACCCGGTCCCCGCTTCTGCTCGGCCTCGGCATGGCCACCGCCGCCCGCTGTGGCCCCGAGGTCTCCTCGCCCGACGGCATCGAGGCCCAGACCTGCGTGCTGACCCAGGGCGCGCAGACCTGGGCGCGCACCTACTACCGCAACACCACCGGCCGGGCCCTGGAGTCGGTGCTGAGCCTGATGGGGCCGGGGGGCCGCACGGTGCAACTGCGCTGCCCGGTGGGAGCCGAGGACGAGCCGGGGACCTGCGAGACGCCCCGGCAGCCCACGCATGGTGCGCCGGACGCCTACACGGCGGTCGCGGAGTTCGCACGGGCGGGGGGAGGCGGCTCGCTGCTGCTGCGCACCGGGAGCAACTCGCCGCAGGAAGCGGGGAGTTGACGACCGACGCCGGACGGTGCACGGCGTCGCGTATGGAAAGACCCGGTTGCTGGCGACGGGGGATGCACCAGCAACCGGGCTACTGAGACCGTAACAAGAGATCGGCTCCAAGCAAATTCGATCTCGTGTTTCCCTGGGGTATTCGGACATCCGCCGACGAGCCGCGACCGGGCCAATCGGACATCCGTGAGGCCCGGCCGCCCCCGTGAGCTGTGACGGGCGTCACCCCGGGTGGGGTGACGGCGTCAACTCAGCGTGACCTGCCGGTTGGTCAACCCGCCGCGGGCCCGGCGCTCCTGCGCGGTCAGCGGCTCCTGCACCGCCAGCGCCTCGGCCAGGCGCTCGGCGAACTCGGCGGCCGGCTTCTCCACGTCCGCCGCGGTGACCGGCGTCGGCAGGTCCCACACCGGAACGGTCAGACCGTGGGCACGGAAGGAACCGACCAGACGCGTGCCCTCGCCGAGGCTGGAACCGCCCGCCGCGTGCAGCCGCGCCAACGCGTCCAGAAGCCGCTCCTCCGGATGCGGCATGACCCAGCGCAGATGGTTCTTGTCCGGGGTCTCGCACCAGTACGCCGCGTCCACACCGGTCAGCCGCACGGTCGGGATCGCCGCGGCGTTCGCCCGCTCCAGGGAGGCGGCGACCTCCGGCGTGGCGTTCTCCGCGTCCGGCACCCAGAACTCGAAGCCGCTGTGCACCACCGGCTCGAACGCGCCCTTCGCGTCGAGCAGGTCCTGCAGCCGCGGCCCCTCGGCCGGTGCGCGGCGGCCCTGCACCGGCGTGCCCGGCTCCGCCTGAAGGGCACGCAGCAGCGTGTCGGCCAGATCGCGGCTGATGTCACCGGACGCCGTGTCGTTCTGCAGACCGAGCAGGACCGAGCCGTCGTCGCGGCGCAGCGCGGGCCAGGCCATCGGCAGCACCGTGGCCAGCGTGACCGACGGAACGCCCTCGGGCAGGGCGTCCTTCAGGGGCAGCTCGACGGTGGCCGCCGGGACCAGCTCGCGCAGCGCCACCCAGTCGCACTCCCCGGGCAGCCCCTCGAACGGGCGCTGCACCAGCTCGGTCACCGCCTGCGCGGCGGCCCGGCCGTGGCAGGCCTTGTAGCGCCGGCCGCTGCCGCAGGGGCAGGGCTCACGGGCGCCGACAACCGGCACCTGCTCATCGGCGCCTGCGGCGCGGGCCCCGTCGCTCGACTGAGGGCGCGCGGCCTTCGTCTGGGGTCGCTTCTTGGCCATGGTGGGTGTCTCCCGGATACGGCTCGTCTGGTACGGCGCGAGCCTAGCCGTTCACGCCCGGACCGGCGCCGACCTGTGGACAACGCGGCGCGGGGCGGGTGGGGGTGTGCCGCGGTCCCGTGCGTTCTCAGCCGAGGTCGTCGAAGGCGTCCGCGAAGTCGAGATCGGCCATCGCCGCGACCGACGGGGCGCCCACGCGGGTGGCGAAGTCCTCGCGCCGGCGCCCGGCGTCCGGGTCGTGCACGTCGTCGTGGACGACGACCCACACCGTGACCTCGCCGCGTACGCCGTCCCGTACGCCCCAGTCGTCGGCCAGCGCGGTGATGATGTTCAGGCCGCGGCCGCCGTGCGCGGTCACCGAGGGCGTGGCCGGGGCCGGACGGGTCGGTCCGCCGCCGTCGGTCACCTCGACCAGGAGCCGGCCGCTCGGGTCCACCCGCCACGCGGCCCGCACGTCGCCGTCCCCGGCGAGCGCGTCGCCCAGGGGCCGGCCGTGTTTGCACGCATTGCTCAAGAGTTCCGAAAGGATCAGTACGGCATCGTCGACGACCGATTCGGCGACACCGCTGCTGCGCAACTGGTCACGCATCCGGTGCCGTGCCTTCCCCACGCCCGCAGGGCCATGGGGTACGGCCATGCTCGACGACGTGGGCACCTCCTGTGCCACCACCAACGCCACCCCCGAGACCTCCTTCACCCCACGCCACGGTGTGTTTGCCCCATTGGCCTGTACCGGAAACCGGCCAATCATCGTCCGTGGACGCATTCACCGCGGTCGAACACGGACCGAACGCGCCGGAGCACTCCCCGTAATCAAGTGGCTGGAATTCTTCGGTGTGGCCGAGAAGGGAGGATGAAGCAGTAAGCGCGTGAGGGTCAAGAGGTGCGCGTGACAGCCGTGACTGAGGCAGGCGTGACAGCTGTGACAACGATGAGCGGCTCCGGCGGATCAGCGTCCCAATTGGCTCAGTACCGCGCGCGGGCGGTTGGTGATGATGGCGTCCACGCCGAGGCGGGTGCACAGCTCCACGTCCTCCGGCTCGTTCACCGTCCACACGTGCACCTGACGGCCGGCCTGCTTCAGCCGCTCCACATACCCGGGATGAGCGCGCACGATCCGGATCGAGGGGCCCGCGATCCCGACGCCCGCCGGCAGCCGCCCGTCGCGCAACCGGGGCGAGACGAACTGCATCAGATACACCGTCGGCAGCGTCGGCGAGGCGGCACGCACGCGGTGCAGCGAGCGTGCCGAGAAGCTCATCACGCGCACGCGCGACTCCTCGGGCGAGGCCGGCGCGTCCAGCCCGTACCGCTTGAGCAGGTGCAGCAGGCGCTCCTCGACCTGTCCGGCCCAGCGCGTGGGGTGCTTGGTCTCGATGGCCAGTTCCACGCGCCGCCCGGCGTCGGCGACGAGCCCCAGCAGCCGTTCCAGGGTCAGTACGGACGTCGCCTCGCGGTCCTCGGGACGGAACTCCCAGTCCGGCTCCTCGTCCCGCCCGCGCCAGGCCTCGCGCGTCTTCCAGGAGCCGAAGTCCAGCGCGGCCAGATCGGCGAGCTCCAGGGCGGAGACCGCGCCGCGGCCGTTGGACGTACGGTTGACGCGGCGGTCGTGTACGCAGACGAGGTGTCCGTCGGCGGTCAGCCGGACGTCGCACTCGAGGGCGTCCGCGCCGTCCTCGATGGCCTTGCGGTAGGCGGCGAGCGTGTGTTCCGGCGCGTCCTCGGAAGCCCCGCGGTGGGCGACGACTTGGATGGGGTGCGGTCGTGCGTGGGTCACCGCGTCATGGTGCCACCGGGACGGGGTAGGTGGGGGACCCGCGGGCGCGGTGAAAGCACGGTAAGCGTATCGGTAATACACACCTTTAGTCTGACAGGTCCTATATAAAGGGTGGTCAAAGGGTTGCCGGGAACCCACAGCCGCCGCTTATGGCCCCCTGACGGCTCGTGGGAAAAGCTGACGGCATACAAATGCACATGCACAGCGGCCCCGCGTGTGTCCCAAGCCTGTGACCTGTGACCTGTGACCGACAACGACAGCCGTGGATCGAGGAGAAGAGCTGTGAGCACCGAGAACGAGGGCACTGAGGTACCCCCGGCCCCGTCTGCACCTCCTGTGCCGGTGGAATCTCCCGCAGCCTCGGCCCAGCCGCCCGCGCCGGCCCCCCAGGGCGACGCGCCGGCGAACCCGGTCCCGGCGCGCCCGGAGCAGCCGCCGACGGGAGCCGCCGCGTCTTCGGAGCAGCCCCCGGCGCAGGCGCCCCAGGCGGCACCGCTGGCGCCCCCCGCCGATGCCGCACTGCACCCCGGCACCACCGCATCCCACCCCGGCACCACCGCATCCCACCCCGCCACCACCGCACCGCACCCCGGCACCACCGCATCCGCCCCGGAGGCCGGCTGGCCGCCCCCGCCCCCCGCCACCCCGGCGTACGCCGGAGCCGGAGCTGGAGCCGGTGGCGGCGGCGGTGACGCGGCGGCCGGACACGGCTGGGGCGCGCCGTACCCGCCGCAGTCCTCCCCGAAGCAGAAGTCCGGCCGCGGCGGCATGCTCGCCGCGATCCTGGTGGCCGCGCTGGTCGCCGGCGGCCTGGGCGGCGGCCTCGGCTACACGCTGGCCAAGGACAACGACAGCACCGGTTCCACCACCGTCTCCGCGGCCACCAGCGGCGGCGACGTCAAGCGCGACCCCGGCACGGTCGCGGGGGTGGCCGCCAAGGCACTGCCGAGCACGGTCACCATCCAGGCCGAGTCCACCAACGGCGAGGGCGGCACCGGCACAGGTTTCGTCTTCGACACCCAGGGCCACATCGTCACCAACAACCACGTCGTGGCCGACGCCGTGAACGGCGGCAAGCTGACGGCGACCTTCCCGGACGGCAAGAAGTACGACGCCGAGGTGGTGGGCCACGCGCAGGGCTACGACGTCGCCGTCATCAAGCTCAAGAACGCGCCGTCGGACCTGAAGCCGCTCCCCCTGGGCAACTCCGACCAGGTCGCGGTCGGCGACGCCACCATCGCGATCGGCGCGCCCTTCGGCCTGTCCAACACGGTGACGACCGGCATCATCAGCGCCAAGAACCGCCCGGTGGCCTCCAGCGACGGCTCCGGCAGCCAGTCGTCGTACATGAGCGCCCTGCAGACGGACGCCTCGATCAACCCGGGCAACTCCGGCGGCCCGCTGCTGGACGCGGCCGGCAACGTCATCGGCATCAACTCCGCGATCCAGTCCACCGGCAGCGGCGGCCTCGGCGGCTCCGGTCAGTCCGGCTCGATCGGCCTGGGCTTCGCCATCCCGGTCAACCAGGCGAAGTACGTCGCGCAGCAGCTGATCAAGACGGGCAAGCCGGTGTACGCCAAGATCGGCGCGTCGGTCTCCCTGGAGGACTCCAGCGGCGGCGCGACGATCACCTCGCAGGGCGCGGGCGGTGCCTCGTCGGTGGAGCCGGGCGGCCCCGCCGCCAAGGCCGGCCTCAAGGCGGGCGACGTGATCACCAAGCTGGACGACCGGGTGATCGACTCCGGGCCCACCCTGATCGGCGAGATCTGGACCCACAAGCCCGGCGACAAGGTGACGATCACCTACGAGCGCGACGGCAAGTCCCACACGGTCGAACTGACCCTGGGCTCCCGCGTCGGCGACAGCTGACCCGCCCACGGCCCGGCCGACCCGTTAGTCTTGTCCCGCGCCGCCCCACCGGACGGCGCGGGGAGGCGTGCCCGAGCGGCCTAAGGGAACGGTCTTGAAAACCGTCGTGGCAGCGATGTCACCGTGGGTTCAAATCCCACCGCCTCCGCGCGAAGAGCAGTAACTACGGCCCCTGACCTGGGTATTCGGTCGGGGGTCGTTCGCTTGGCACCGCCTCTGCGGCCGCCCGGTGCTCCCGTGCTCCCCCGTCCCCACTGCTTCGCCCGGTCCGGTGTCCTCACGGCGCATGGCCCGTCAGGCGGGCCGCTGAGGCGATCGTTGCTCTGGCTTCGTGGTCGGTCAGGCCCGTGGTGCGGGCCGCGTCGAGCAGGGGGGTCAGCAGGGTGGGGCCGAGGCCGTTCTCGTAGGCGCGGCAGGCGGCCCAGAACAGGCGGGTGTTGCGCTGGCCCTGGTGGGCGGCGAGGACGAAGTGGATCAGGCCCTGGCCGTGCGTGTCCGCCGGCCGGTGGGGCGGGTGGCCGGTGCGTGGGGGCGGCAGCAGCAGACGCAGCAGCGACGGCGGGCAGGGCGCCGGGGTGAGGTGGGCGCTGCCGGGCGAGACGGTGTACTCGCCGTGCTCGGTGCGGGAGCCGGGGCCGACCAGGTAGCCGCCGGCGCCGCGGATGTCGATGCCGGGGGCGAGGCGGCTCGCGGAGTTGGGGACGGCGGTGTCCGGGGGGCCTGTGAGCCAGAGGTGGCGGCCGCCGGAGGGGGTCAGGACGACGACCGTCGGCGGGATCGTGAACAGGTGGCGCAGGGCCAGTTCGCGCAGGGCGGTGGTGGAGTCCGTGCCGGTCTTGGTGTCGAGGTCGATGCCGATCAGGTGGTGCGGGCGCAGTCCGCAGGCGATGCCGTAACCGGTGGCCCAGGGCGCGGCGGCGAACAGTGCGCGGATGCGCCCGGGGTCGGTGGAGGCGTCGTACACGCCGTGGCCGAAGCGGCCGCACTCGCCGTGGCAGGGCGGGGTGCTCGCGGGGTCGTCGCGGTGCGGGGAGCGCAGGGCCGGGAGTTTCGTCCGGGACAGGGGGATGACGGCCAGGCCGCGTTCGGCGGCTGACAGCGCGTGGGCGAGGGCCAGCGTCCTGGCCTGCCGGTCGGTGGGGGCCATGGATTCATTTTCGTACGCATGTTCGAGGATGGGAAGGGGGGTCCTGTGCCGGGAGGGGCGACACGCCGTGGGCCGGCGGAATGGCCGGGAAAGTGACGGAACGGTTCACCTCTTGGGGTGCTTGGGGTGGGCCTGCCCGAGCTGTCCTACCTGTGAGGGAAGGGGCGATGAAGGGTGGCGAAAGGGTTTATCGACTTGTCATCACGCTTGAGGGCGAATCACGGCTTCCGGGCTGGTTCGCCGGGGATTCGGTGGGCAACTCTGATCTCGCGACGTCGTGCACAACCCTCGGGGCGGACGGCCAACTGCCCCGTAATCAGCCGTACTTGACGCGTGTCCGGCCGCCCGGCCGGTGCGTGGGTCCTGATGGAGGAACACACATGGCAAGCATCCGTACCGCCCGCGTTCTCGCCGCTGTCTCCGCCCTCCCGCTGGCCGCCGCACTCTTCGCCGGCGTCGCGACGGCCGACAACGGCGCCATCGCGGACGACGGATCGAGCGCGGCCGTCACCAACGCCGTCCAGGGCATCGTGGGCAGCGGCGTCGGCGGTCACAACACCGGCAACTCGTCGACCACACAGCAGCAGGCGATCGGCTCCGGCGCCTCCAACCAGAGCAATACCGCCCAGGTGAACGGCTCCGCCTTCACCGCGGTCAACCAGGGCAACGAGAACGTCGCTGTCAGCTTCTCCCCGCTGTGGTGGTGAGCTGAGGGGGCCGGCGCGTCCGGCGCCGGTCCCCTCGGCGCCCGTCCGAGGTGTGCTCTGTGGGGTGGTTCACAAGGTCAGCGCGGCGGTGCTCCGGCACCGCCGCGCAGGCGTGTGGGTGGGCAGGCGTGTGGGCGTGCAGGTTTGTGGGTCCGCAGGCGTGTGGGCGCGCAGGCGTGTGGGCGTGCAGGCGTGTGGGGGCGCAGGCGTCCGCAAGCCTGGAGTTGGTCCTGTGCGCGGATCCCGCCGCGCAGGCGGCGAGCAGGCGGCGAGCAGGGGTCGATAGCCGGACGTGCCGCCCACCCTGGTGGCCGCGCGGACCGCCGTGTCGGCATCGGCCCTGGTCCGGGCCGGGAACGCGGGGCACCCTCGGGGTTGTCCCGCAGGCGTCTCCACCCGTGGGTCCACCTCTGGGAGGTGGGGTGATCCCCACCCCTACAACCTGAGGGGGACTCCGCTTCGGGACTTGCGGGTGATCCGCGACGACGGTCCGCGCTCCTAGCGTGGAGTCATGACCACACCCGTCTGCACCAGCGCTTCGACGGCCGCGACGTGGGCGCCGCCGTACACGTCCTTCTCGGCGTACGTCCGGGCCCGCCAGTCGGCGCTGCTGCGTACCGCCCGCTCGCTGACCGCGAACCCGAGCGACGCGGAGGACCTGCTGCAGACCGCGCTCACCAAGACGTACGTCGCCTGGGAGCGCATCGAGGACCACCGCGCGCTGGACGGCTATGTGCGCCGGGCGCTGGTGAACACCCGTACCTCGCAGTGGCGCAAGCGCAAGGTCGACGAGTTCGCGACGGACGAGCTGCCCGAGCCCGACCTCGGCCCCGACGCCGACGACCCGGCCGAGCGGCAGGCGCTGCACGACGCGATGTGGCGGGCGATCATGAAGCTTCCGGCGCGGCAGCGGGCGATGGTGGTCCTCAGGTACTACGAAGACCTCAGCGAGGCACAGACGGCGGAGGTGCTCGGCGTGTCGGTGGGGACGGTGAAGTCGGCGGTGTCGCGGGCGCTGGGCAAGCTGCGGGAGGATCCGGAGCTGATACCGGCGCGCTGAGCCGGTCGGAGTCGTCGCTCACACCGGTTCCGTGACCTACGGCGCAGTGATCGATCACCGCCGCCTAGTGACATACCAAGTGGTATGTGCGCAGAATCAGCGCAACCGTTACCACCGCGTAGGCGACGTCGCCCGGGAGGACGCCGTGCAGAGCACGATGCAGGACGTACCGCTGCTGATCTCGAGGATCCTGACCCACGGGTCGACCGTCCACGGCACCTCGCAGGTGATCACCTGGACGGGGGAGGGCGCACCGCAGCGCCGCTCCTACGCCGAGATCGGCGCCCGCGCCGCCCAACTGGCGCACGCCCTGCGCGAGGACCTGGGCGTACGCGACGACGACCGCGTGGCCACCCTGATGTGGAACAACGCCGAGCACGTCGAGGCCTACTTCGCCATCCCGTCGATGGGCGCGGTCCTGCACACGCTCAACCTGCGTCTGCCGGCCGAGCAGCTGACCTGGATCGTCGGCCACGCCGCGGACAAGGTCGTCGTGGTCAACGGTTCCCTGCTGCCGCTGCTGGCCCCGCTGCTGCCGCACCTGAAGACCGTCGAGCACATCGTGGTCACCGGCCCGGGCGACCGCACGCTGCTCGCGGACGCCACCGCCCAGGTCCACGAGTACGAGGAGCTGCTCGCCGGGAAGCCGACGGCGTACGACTGGCCGGAGCTGGACGAGCGGCAGGCCGCCGCGATGTGCTACACCTCCGGCACCACGGGCGACCCCAAGGGCGTCGTCTACAGCCACCGTTCGATCTACCTGCACTCCCTGCAGGTGAACATGGCCCAGTCGATGGGCCTGACGGACCAGGACACCTCCCTGGTGGTCGTGCCCCAGTTCCATGTGAACGCCTGGGGCCTGCCGCACGCCACCTTCATGACCGGCGTCAACCTGCTCATGCCGGACCGCTTCCTCCAGCCGGCTCCGCTCGCCGAGATGATCGAGAGCGAGAAGCCGACCCACGCGGCCGCCGTCCCGACCATCTGGCAGGGCCTGCTCGCCGAACTGCACGCCAGGCCGCGTGACGTGTCGTCCCTGCACCAGGTCACCATCGGCGGCTCGGCCTGCCCGCCCTCCCTCATGGAGGCCTTCGACCAGCTGGGCATGCGGGTCTGCCACGCCTGGGGCATGACGGAGACCTCCCCGCTCGGCACGGTGGCCCGCCCGCCGGCCCACGCGGTCGGCACCGACGAGGAGTTCGGCTACCGCCTCACCCAGGGCCGCTTCCCCGCCTCCGTCGAGGCCCGGCTCACCGGTCCTGGCGGGGAGCGCCTGCCCTGGGACGGCGAGTCGGCGGGCGAGCTGGAGGTGCGCGGCCCGTGGATCGCCGGCGCGTACTACAACGGCCCCGACGCCGAACCGCTGCGCCCCGCCGACAAGTTCAGCGAGGACGGCTGGCTGAAGACCGGCGACGTCGGCACCATCTCACCCGACGGCTTCCTGACCCTCACCGACCGGGCCAAGGACGTCATCAAGTCCGGCGGTGAGTGGATCTCCTCGGTCGAGCTGGAGAACGCGCTCATGTCCCACCCGGACGTCGCGGAGGCCGCCGTCGTGGCCGTCCCCGACGACAAGTGGGGTGAGCGCCCGCTGGCCACGGTCGTCCTCCGGGAGGGTGCGACGGCCGACTTCGAGTCCCTGCGCGCCTTCCTCGCGGAGGAGGGCCACATCGCCAAGTGGCAGCTTCCGGAGCGCTGGACCATCGTCGAGACGGTGCCGAAGACAAGCGTCGGCAAGTTCGACAAGAAGGTGCTCCGCCGGAAGTACGCGCAGGGCGAGCTGGACATCACCCAGCTCTGACACCGCGGCGCGGCGCGCTCGGCTCGGCGAGGGAACGGGTCGTCACCGGTGTACGACGGTGCCGTGCCCTCCGGCCGAGCAGCACGCACAGCCTGGTGCCGTCCCGGGGCGGTCGGCACCGTCGCCCCTCAGCGACGTACGGCCGTGGCGCCCCAGCCGATGAGCAGCCAGGCCGCCGCCACCACGCACACCCCGCCCCAGCCGAAGTGACCGAAGGCCGGCCCCGCCAGGGCCGAGGCGAGGGCGCCGCCCGCGAAGCCGCTGACGACGTAGGCGGTGTTCGCGGCGGCCGGGGTGGTCGTGGTGGTCAGCGCCAGCGTCTGGTTGGCGACGTGGGAGGCGACCAGGGCGGCGTGGATCGCGATGGCGGCCGCGAAGAGCGCGGCGATGACGTGGCCGCCGAGCCAGAAGAGCGGCACCGACACCGCGGCGACCAGGTACGCCGTACGGACGACCTTCGCCGCGCCGAACCGGTCGACCAGGCCGCCCGCCAGCGGCGCGACCACGCTGGCGGCGAGGCCGAAGAGGCCGAACAGTCCGGCCGTCGCGGTCGACAGGCCGTAGACGGGGCCGGTCAGCAGCAGCGCCAGCGAGGTCCACAGGGCGCTCCACGCCCCGAACATCCCCGCCTGCCGCACGCATGCCCGCCACAGGTCGGGCGAGTGGCGCACGAGACCCGGCAGGGCCGCGATCCCGGCGAGGAAGCCGGCGCCGCCCTTCCGGGTCGTCGGCAGGAACACCGCGGTCGCCAGGCCCAGCGCGAGCGTGAGGACGCCCGAGCCCGCGAACACCCAGCGCCAGCCGAACGCCTGCCCGGCCAGACTGCCGACCACGCGGGCGGCGACGATGCCCGTGAACAGGCCCGCGATGACGGCGGCGACGTGGAACGCGCGGCGGTCGGCGGGCGCCCGTTCGGCGACCAGCGGCACCAGCAGCTGCGGGATCACGGTCGCCGCGGAGGCGACGAACACCGCGCCCGCGAGCGCGCCGGTGCCGGGCGCGACGGCTCCGGCGACCAGCGCGAGGGTGGTGACGACGGTGAGGGCGGTGACCAGGCGGCGCCGGTTGGCGGTGTCGCCCAGCGGGGCGAAGAACAGCAGGCCGACGGCGTAGCCGAGCTGGGCGACGGAGGCGATCCAGGCGATCGCCGGGGGCGTGGAGCCGAAGTCACGGGCGATGAGCGGAAGCAGCGGCGCGGCGAGGTAGATGTTGGCGGCCGTGACCGCGGTGCAGACGGCGATGAGGATCAGGAAGAGCGCGGAGGACGGGGTACGGGGGCCTGCGTCGCGCCCCACGGGGCGAGGGGCGGCGGCGGGCGCCGGGGACGCGGAAGCCGCGGACGCGGTAGTAGAGGACGCGGAGGTAGAAGACGTGGAGGTAGAGGACGCGGAGGCCGCGGACACGGGAGACGAGGACATCGGGAGGGAACTCCTTCGAGCCGGCTCTCACAACTAACTGGTTGGTTGGATGGTGGGTGAACAGTCTGGAGGCCTGCTCGATTCCCTGTCAACCAAACAGTTGGTTACTTGAGGGGCTACCCTGTCGGACATGGCAGCAAGGGACCCGGAGGCCACCAAGGCCCGCATCTACGAGGCAGCCGTCGCCGAGTTCGCCCGGCACGGCATCGCGGGCGCCCGCATCGACCGCATCGCGAGCGAGGCGAAGGCCAACAAGCAGCTGATCTATGCCTACTTCGGCAACAAGGCGGAGCTGTTCTCGCAGGTCCTCGGCCGTTCCATGGTCGACCTCGCCGCCGCCGTGCCCGTCGACCCGGACGACATCGAGGGCTGGCTGGACCGCCTCATGGACTACCACGCCGCCCACCCCGAACTGCTGCGCCTGCTCTACTGGGAGGGCATCGAGTACGGCCACGCCGAACTGCCCGACGAGGCCGAGCGCCAGGACCACTACGCCGCCAAGGTCGCCGCCATGCGCGACGGTCAGGAACGCGGCGTGATCAGCGACGCTCTCCCGCCCGCCGACCTGCTGTTCCTGCTCATCGCCATGGCGAACTGGGTCACCGTCGTCCCGCAGATGAGCCGCATCCTCGTAGGCGCCGACGGCCCCGACCGCGCCCGCCTGCGCGCCTCGGTGAAAGAGGCGGCGCGCAGGCTGATCGCGCCGTGAACCGGCTACGTCGTACCGCGCCGTGAACCGGCTACGTCGTACCGCGCCGTGAACCGGCTACGTCGTACCGCGCCGTGAACCGGCTACGTCGTACCGCGCCGCGAACCGGCTACGTCGTACCGCGCCGCGAACCGGCTACGTCGTACCGCGCCCTGAACCAGCCACGCCGTACCGCGCCGCGAACCGGCTACGTCGTACCGAGCCGTGAGCTAGTTCGTCCCGATGCGGGCCAGCAGGTCGACGATCCGCGTCTGGACCTCCGTGCTGGTGGACCGCTCCGCCAGGAACAGCACCGTCTCGCCGGACGCCAGCCGCGGCAGGTCGGCCTGGTCGACGGCGGCCGTGTAGACGACCAGCGGGGTGCGGTTCAGCTGCCCGTTCGCACGCAGCCAGTCCACGATCCCGGCCCGTCGCCGGTGCACCTGCATCAGGTCCATCACGACCAGGTTCGGCCGGAACTGCCCCGCCAGCGCCACCGCGTCCGCGTCGCTCGCGGCCCGCGCGACCTGCATCCCGCGCCGCTCCAGCGTCGCGGTCAGCGCCAGCGCGATCTCCGCGTGCTCCTCGATCAGCATCACGCGCGGCGGGTGCTGCTCACTGTCCCGGGGCGCGAGCGCCTTCAGCAGGACGGCCGGGTCGGCGCCGTACGCCGCCTCCCGCGAGGCCTGCCCGAGACCGGCGGTCACCATCACCGGCACCTCGGCGGCCACGGCGGCCTGCCGCAGCTGCTGCAGCGCGGTGCGGGTGATCGGCCCGGTCAGCGGGTCCACGAACAGCGCGGCGGGGAACGCCGCGATCTGCGCGTCGACCTCCTCGCGCGAGTGCACGATCACCGGCCGGTAGCCGCGGTCGCTGAGCGCCTGCTGAGTGCTCATGTCCGGCGCGGGCCACACCAGCAGCCGGCGCGGGTTGTCCAGCGGTTCCGGCGGCAGTTCGTCGTCCATCGGCCGCGGCGGGGGCGCGTCCGCGACCTCCACCGCGCCGCCCGGACCGTCCAGCGGCTCGGGACCCTCGGCGGCGTTCTCGTCCGGCGCCCCTATGGCGTACGACCGTCCGACGCCCTCGGTGCCCGGCGGCACCAGCCGCGCCTGCCCGGGCAGAGACGGCTGCGGCACGGGGCTGCCGGGACCGCCGGGGCCGCCCGCGGGCCCGTTGGGACCGGTGGGCGCGGGGCGCTGAACGGGTGCGCCGGGTGTTCCGGGCGCGCCGGATGCTCCGGGCAGCGGGGGTGTGGCGGGCGCCGACGGATTCGCCGACGGATGCGGACGGGCCGTCTGCTCGGCGGCTCCGGCGCGCGTGGCGGGATCGGGCGGCGTGCCGAGCTTGCGGCGCCGTCCGCCGCCCCCGGGTGCGTGCGGCGGCGGGGTGGCCGTCCCGGGACGCACGGGCTGAGCGGCCCCCGGCGCCTGCGCCTGGGCGGCCTGCCGGGTGAACGGCACGCCCTGCCCGAGCGTGCGCACGCTGATCGCCCGGCCCTGCGTGGAGTTCGGATCCACCAGCCCGGGAGCCTCGGCGGGCAACGGCTGCGCGGCCCGGGAGGCGGGGGTTCCGGCGGGAGGGGTCGCGGAGGCCGTGGGCGGTGTGGGGACGCCCGTGGGAGGGGTCGGGGAGCCCGTGGGAGGTACGGCGGTGGGCCGGGCCGGCGGTACGGGTGTGGGCCCGGCCGGGGGTGCGGTGGCGGGGCCCGCCGGGGGCACGGGGGCGCCCGGGTTCGCCGCGCTCGGCGGCACCGGGGCCGCGCCGGGGGTGGGCAGCGGTCCGGTCGGGTGCGGGGGTACGGCGGTGGGCCCGGCCGGGGGTGCGGTGGCGGGGCCCGCCGGGGGCACAGCGAGGGATCCTGCCGGGGGTACAGCGGTCCCGGTGCCCGGCGTGGCGTCGGCGGCCGGCCACTGCTGCGGGGCGGGGGTGCCCTGCGGCGGGGTGCTCCGGCCGGGTGCGGACTCGGCGGGGAGCGGCTGGGCGGCGCCAGGCACGGGGTGCGGGTGCGGAAGGCCGTGCGGGGGGACGGGCTGTGCCGGTGCGGCACCGGCGGACTGACCGGGGGTCGGCCGGCCGGCGACCGCCCCGCCGGTGTCCGGCTGCCCAGGGGAGGCCGGTGCCGTGAGCGGCTGCGCGGCCGCGTCCGGAGCGCTGGGCCGGCCGGCGGGCGCGACAGGGGTCGGTGGTGCCGGGGCGACGGGAGGCGGCGGGGTCGGCGTGGCTGCCGTACCGCTCGTCGCCACACCACCCACACCAGCCACGGAGCCCCCACCGGATACGGGAGTCACCGGAGCGTCGGAGGCGGCCCCGTCACCCGCAACGGCACCGGCTGCCACCCCAGCCCCACCCTGCTCGGGCTGGCTGGCCGCGCGGCGGCGTCGGCCGGTCGGTGCGGTCGTCGGGTGCGGCTGCGGCGGCGTGTGGTCGCCGGAGTCGCCGTGCGGCGCGCCCTCGTGGCGGCCGTGGGCGATGAGGACGTCCGCGGGCACGGCGGGCCCGGGTACCGGCAGGACCCGCGCCGCACCCGGCTGAGCCCCGACGACCGGCGCGTCAGACCCGGCCACCGGAGCGCCGGGTGCCTGGACGGAGGCGTCGGGACCGGCGTCGGCCGGGCGGTCGGGGCCGGCCGGCGGAAGGGCGAAGACGGTGCGCGGCGCGGCCTCCTGCGCGGCGGCGCGTTCCTGCGCGGCCGCGAGGGCACGGCGTCGCCGCCCGGTGGGCTGCGCGGCGTCCCCGGAGTTCCCGGAGTCCTCCGCGTTCCCGCTGGACGCGGGCAGCGCGGGCGGCAGGGCGTTCTGCTCGACGTCGGCGGGGCGCCGGGCGCGGCGGCCGGACGGCGCGGGCACGCCCTGCGGCGGCACGGTCCCGCCCAGGCCGGTGCCCACGGCAGCGGTCCCCGCCGCGTGCTCGTCGGCGGTCATCACGGCGCCCTCGGCCGGGCCGTCCGTCGCGTCCTGCGTCGCGGCTGCGCGGCGTCGCCGCCCGGTGCCGCCACCGGCGAGCTCCAGGGCCGCGCCCGCAGCCGGCGTCTCCTCCTGCGGCGCGACCGCACGCCGGCGCCGCCGCCCGGTACCGCCCGAGCCGTCGCCGGCCGAGCCGGACGGCTCCTCGGCGCCCTCGAGTTCCAGGAACGCGTCGGTCGACGAACGCCGGGCCCGCCGCCGCCCGCCACCGGAGGTGTGGTCGTCGGCCGGGACCTCATCGGGGACGGGCCCCGCGACCGCGATCTGGGCGCCCGGCCCGGCGGCCGTGACGGCCCCGGCGCCGCCGCCGAGCGGCACCTCGAGGACGTACGCGCTGCCGCTCATGCCCGGCACTTCGTGCGTCTGCAGTACGCCGCCGTGGGCGCGCACGATCCCGCGCACGATCGGCTCGTGCACCGGGTCACCCCCGGCGTACGGTCCGCGCACCTCGATCCGCGCGACTTCGCCGCGCTGCGCCGCCGCGACGACGACGGTGTTGTCCATGTAACCGCCCGTCGACACGGGCGCGTTGCCGGTGGCGTCGACGCCGGCGACGTCCGCGACGAGATGCGCCAGCGCGGTCGCCAGCAGGTGCGGGTCGACCTCGGCCTCGATGGGCGGCGCGTGCACCGCGAACTGCACCCGGCCCGGGCCGATCAGCTCCACGGCCCCCTCGACCCCGGAGGCGACGACGGCGTCGAGCATGACCTTGGTCCGCGTGATCTGCTGCCCCGAGGCGTCGAGCCGCTGGTAGCCGAGGACGTTGTCGATGAGGGTGGTGATCCGCGCGTAGCCGGCGCTGAGGTGGTGGAGCACCTGGTTGGCCTCGGGCCACAGCTGGCCGGCGTCGTCCGCGGCGAGCGCGGACAGTTCACGGCGCAACTCGTCCAGCGGCCCGCGCAGGGACGCGCCGAGCAGGGTCGCCAGCTGGTCGTAGCGCGCGTGGAGCGCCTCGTAACGATCCTTCTCGCGCTCCCCGAGGGCGGCGTAACGTTCCTCGCCGGCCGCCAGCTCCTCGGCGTGCTTCTCGCGCAGCTCCTCCAGTTCCGTGACGTGGCTCTGGCGCAGCGCCGTCAGGTCGGAGGCGTGCTCCTCGGAGAGCCGCTCCAGCTCCTCGGCGTGCGCCTTCTCCAGCGCCGCCTTCGCCTCCACCAGGGCCTCGTACGGCCGACGGTCGGAGAAGGTCATGACCGCGCCGACGAGCTGGTCGCCGTCGCGCACCGGCGCCGTGGTCAGGTCGACCGAGACCTGCTCCCCGCCCTTGGACCACAGCACCTGCCCGCGCACCCGGTGCTTGCGCCCGGAGCGCAGGGTGTCGGCGAGCGGGGACTCGTCGTACGGGAACGGCGTGCCGTCGGCGCGCGAGTGCAGCACGAGGTCGTGCAGTGCCTTGCCCCCGAGGTCGCTGGCCCGGTACCCGAGGATCTGCGCGGCGGCCGGGTTGACGAGCACGATCCGCCCGTCGGTGTCCGTGCCGACGACACCCTCGGAGGCGGCCCGCAGGATCATCTCGGTCTGCCGCTGCGAGCGCGCCAGCTCCGCCTCGGTGTCGATCGTCCCGGACAGGTCGCGCACGACGAGCATCAGCAGCTCGTCGCCGGTGTAGCCGTAACCGTCGTAGGCCTGCTGGCCGTTCTCCAGATTCGCGCTGGTGACCTCGACCGGGAACTCGGTGCCGTCGGTGCGCCGGGCCATCATCCGCGTCGGCTTGGTCCGCGCCCGCGGGTCGATGTGGTCGGGCCGGCGCATCGAGCCGGGGATGAGCTTGGAGTCGAAGCCGGGCAGCAGATCGAGCAGCCCACGCCCGACGAGGGCGGTGCCCGGGGTCTCGAACGCCTCCAGCGCGATGGTGTTGGCGTTGACGACGGTGCCGTTGGCGTTGACCAGGACCAACGCGTCGGGCAGCGCGTCCAGTATGGCTGCGAGGCGAGCAGCGCCTCGGGATGGCCTGCTGCTCACGAGACGCTTCCTCCCTGTTACCGCACCTTGCCGACCGCTCGGGCCATCTTGCCAACCGGCCCGCGGCGTGTCACGCCGGGGAGTCTACGGGGAGCCGTTGCGGCTGCGATGCCGGATGAACCGGTTGCCCGAACGGCCCGGCGGCGCTCTCGTGACGGCGGCCGCCGGGACCTGCGCACTCCTGCGTGAGTCGCGTGGGTGTGTCGTGTCTGCCGCGTGTCTGCGGCGTGTCAGTCGCGCAGGTCGGGCAGCAGCGGCACGAAACGGTCCCACCGCCCGATCTCGCATCCGTCGCCGCGGTCGAACCGCGCGTCGACCGGGCGTCCGGCCCACGTGCCGGTCACATGGGCCGTCGCCGGCCCGCCGTACTGCATGGTGCACATGGTGCCCTCGGGCACGGGCGCGAAGGTTTCCCTGCCCCACCGCGTGTTGCGGTCCAGGGCCTGGCAGGCGCCGGCGGCGTCCGGGTGGGTGCCGCCGTCGGGGTGGCAGAACACCTCGTACGTCCCGTCCCACCCCTGGCCGGCGCCCTGGACGGTGACGACGAGGTGATCGCCGCTCGCGGGCCGGTCCTCGTCCCGCACGGGCGGCGGCATGAACGAGCCGCTGCCCGAGCCGCCGCTTCGCGGGTACGCGACGGAGGGCGCCGCCGACAGGGAGCCGGCGGCGGCGCAGACGGCGGCGAGGACGAGGACGCGGCGCAGCAGGCCGGGCGCGGGCTGGGTCATGACGTGAGACATGACCTGCCTAACGCTCCACGCGACGGGACGTTTCGCCGCGGCGTAAGCCCTTTGCCCTCCGGCCTGCCTGCCTAGTACCGTGGGAGCCGATTGGTGACACGACGCTCGACTGTGTCATCATCTGCACGCACCACTCGCGCTCGCGCGGGCGGCTGTGCTGGAGGCGTCGCCTAGTCCGGTCTATGGCGCCGCACTGCTAATGCGGTTTGGGCCTTAAAGCCCATCGAGGGTTCAAATCCCTCCGCCTCCGCGCTCGATCACCGAAGCCCCGGTCCACAAGGACCGGGGCTTCGTCGTTCCCGAGCGCCGCGCTCCCCCTCAGCTGATCCCGCCCATTGACCGTTTTCGCAGGTCAGGCATGGTCTGGCTAACGGATTTCACATGACGGCGGCAGTCATGTAATGTTCTTCCTGTCGCCGCGAGCGGGCCGAAAGGAACGGGACCGGGGACAAAACAAAAGAACAAGCACTCGTAGCTTAACGGATAGAGCATCTGACTACGGATCAGAAGGTTGCAGGTTCGAATCCTGCCGAGTGCACACAGGACGAAGGCCCCGGATCACTCCGGGGCCTTCGGCGTTTCGGGGGCGTGCAGCCAGCGAAGTACAGCAACGGCATCACCCGCTACCGCCCATGGCATCGGACAGCTTGCCGATCGCCAGCCCGCACTTCCTCCTCGCTCGCTTCGGCGTAGACCTCCATCGTCACGGCGATCTGGGAGTGCCGAAGGATTCGCTGGGCGGCCTTCGGGTGGACCTTTCGTGCGACCAGGAGCGAGCTGCACGTGTGCCGGGTGTTTCGGAGTGGGATCATGCGGACACCGGCGCGGCGAGCCCGGAGGGCGAACATCCGGGTGAGATTCCCAGGCTCGAAGGGAGTGCGTCGTCGGACTCCTCGATCCTCGTCTCCCGGTGCAGGATCTGTCGCCCGGCCCGCTGGATCTGGTGGTCCACGTAGATCTCGCCCCTGCCTAAGTCCACGGACTTCCAGGTAAGCCCCATGACCTCACCGCGTCGCAGGCGGAGGCAGAGCACGAGCATCCAGGCCGCGAAGAGGTGATCGTCGCGGGCGGCGCAGTCAGCGAAGAATCGGCCCGCTTCGGCGACCGACCAGGGCTTGATCCTTCGGCGCCTGGGCTTAGGGACCTTAACGAGAGAGGCGACGTTCTTGCCGATCTCCTCCTCGGTGACAGCGTGCGTGAGCGCAGCACTCGCCTACGGCACAGCAGCGTTGCAGTCAGCTTGTCGAGCCGCTTCGAGCCGAGGTGCGGATTTGATGTAGAGCCGCACCGGCCCCTCGTAGGTCGCGTATGTCAGGGGTGCGAGATTCGGCTTCACGATCTCATCAAGGCACCCGGCTGCGCTCGGGCTCCGCCGGCGCGCGCCCACGTGTGGACAGGGCCGACGGCCATGAGCCGATCACCGCATATCGCGAGTCCGATGTGGCGTGCGCGGGGAGCTCCCATCCCGTCCACCGTCGACCCAGGCAAAGCCGAGACGCGGCCCATGGCATCCAGGCCGTTCGTACAGTGACGCGCTCCACCTGGACGCCATGGACCACGCCCGCTCTACACACGTGTGGGTCGACGGCGGACGGGATGGGAGCTGGGGAGGGTGGTGGGCTGAGGTCAGGCGGACTGCGATCGCTCGCCGGCTGGCGCTAGGGTGCCGCTTTGAGGGGGCGAGATGGCAGACAAAAACAGCCGGTGGAATCACCCGCACTGGCACCTGGTGTTCGTGCTGCCGCTTCTCATCTTCCTGATCACCGAAGACGACGCGATCACACGAGGCTTCCTGGCCACGGGGCTCGCACTCAATGCTGTCCGTTATGGGCATGCGTTGGCACCGTGGACCCGTGACAAGAGCGCCTCTGCTCCTGACATCAGTGGCTGACACCAACAGCCGCGAACGACAGCGGTCGAGGCCGAACCTCAGCGACCGACCGGCCGAGGCACAGCACACGTTCGCCAGCGTCGGCAGCTGGCCGTGATCGACCTGATAAGGATGAGGCCAGATCCCAAAACTCCGGGGCCGTCGACAAATGACGTAGCGTCGCCGAGTATCCGCATGTGACTGATGCAGATCTCGTAGCGGCCGTCCGTGCGTACGCGGCTGACCAGGAACTGCCTGGTCCGGCCTCTCCGGAGGACGCCGCCGGGTTCGAACGGATAGTGGGGCACCCGATGCCCGAACTGCTGAAAAGGATCTACCTCGAGGTCTCCAATGGCGGCTTCGGACCGGCAGAGGCCGTGTCCCTCACGGACACGGGTGACTGGTTCAGTGACTGCGAGGACATCGCGATGGCGTACCGCGAGCTCGCCGATCCCGAGCGTGGGATCCCACCAGGGATCGTGCCGCTCATGGACCGAGGATGCGCCATGTGGGCGCTCATCGACTTCAAGACGGCGGACGGGCAGATGTGGGACTGGGACCCCAACCTCTGCTGCAAGGAGCACGCCCTGGCCCCGCTGGGGCAGTCACTGGCCGGGTGGCTGACCGACTGGCTTCACGGCACCATGCCCGATGGGTCCTACCCACATCGCGAGTTGTCCGCCAGGAACTGCCCCGCCCGGTGAACGATCCGCATCAGGCCGCACTCCAGCTGCTCTTGCAGGACCAGAAGGTCGCAGGTTCGAATCCTGCCGAGTGCACACAGGACGAAGGCCCCGGATCACTCCGGGGCCTTCGGCGTTTCGGGGGCGTGCAGTATCCGCATCACCCCCTCCGCTGGACCCGGCTGCCGCGCGTGATCCTTTCGTGGGCGTGTCTCTTGGTGGGACAGCGCGCCCACCGCGGAGTGAATGGGGCGAGGGTGAGCGCACCCCCCGCTTGAATGGCCGGGGTCAGCAGTCCCCACTCACGTAAGGCCTTGCACATGCCTGGGCTTCCGCCGATCGGCGCCGAGATCCCCTGCTCCCGCCTTGCCATCAACACCCAGCTCCGGATCGAGAACACCCCCGTCAGCGTCGACTTCCGGGGCGGCATCAAGCACCGCGTCGACGTCAACCCCGACGACCCGATCAACTCCGTGCGGCTGCGCACCGTTGGACACCGGGTGTCTGCGGAGCTGCCGCACGGGGACGGGATGGACGGCGGCACCCTCACCATCGAGCAGGACGATGTCGACGTCGACGCGCCCAGCACCTTGCGCGTGACCCAGCAGTTCCCGCCCAGGTACGAGCTTCGCGAGGTCACGACCTTCACGATGACCATCGACCGGCCCGAGGAGGAACCGCTGGTTCTGACCACCAAGGAGCCGATGGTCCTCATCGGACAGCTGACCCAGTACCCGCCCCGGGGCGACGTCTACAAGCTGGAGAAGCCGGTCGAGCTGGTCGACCCGGAGGACCCGGCCAAGGTGCTCGCCGTCATCGAGGAGTTCCCCGTCAAGGTCGGCGGCCTCTAAGAGCGACAGCGGGACCATGGTCCGAAGGCGCTGCGCTCGCGCCCGAGGAGCCGCCCGATCCTGCCGATCAGAAGGTCGCGGGCTCGTAACCCAGCCGAGTACACGCAGAGCGAAGGCCCCGGATCACTCGACCCGGGGCCTTCGGCGTTCGGCCCCGGGCCGAGTGATCCGGCTCACCTCCTGTCACAGCCGCGCGGCGGCCGGTGTCTTGGGGGTGAACGGTGACATCACAGACCAGGAGGGCCCCATGTCCGAGACCATCGACGTCATCGTCATCGGTGGCGGGTACGCCGGTGTCATGGCCGCCAACCGGCTCACGCGGCGCGACGGCGTGAGCGTCACCCTGATCAACCCGCGGCCCTCCTTCGTCGAGCGGATCCGGCTGCACCAGCTGGTGGGTGGCACTCACGGTGCCGTCGTCGACTACCGCACGGTGCTGGCCGGGCCCGTGCGGCTGGTCGTCGGCAGCGTGGAGCGGATCGACACCGCCGGGCGCCGGGTCGCGCTGGCCGGCGGGGACGCCCTCGCGTACGACTACCTCGTCTACGCCGTCGGCAGTGGCAGCGCCGATCCTCAGGTGCCCGGTGCCGCCGAGTTCGCCCGTCCGATCGCCCGCCTGGAGGACGCCGAGCGGCTGCGGCCCCTGCTCGATGCCGCGCCGGCGACGGCCGCGGTGACGGTCGTCGGGGCCGGGCCCTCCGGGATCGAGACCGCAGCCGAGCTGGCGGAGCAGGGGCGGGTCGTGACCCTGGTGTGCGGCGGTGCGCTCGGGCCGTCGCTGCACGCGCGGGGGCGGCGCGCCGTCGCCCGGCGGCTGGCCCGGCTCGGGGTGCGCGTGTGCGACGGGCCCGGTACGGAGGTGACCGGCGTGGCTCGTGATGCCGTCACGCTTCGGGACGGGCGCTTGCTGCGCAGTGACGTCACCGTGTGGACCGCCGGGTTCGGCGTGCCGGACCTCGCCGCGCGCAGCGGGCTGCGGACCGACGCCCTGGGCCGGCTGCTCACGGACGAGACGTTGACGAGCGTGGACGACGAGCGCATCGTGGCGGCCGGGGACGCGGCGGCGCCCTCCGGACTGCCGTACCGGATGGGCTGCCAGTCGGCGGTGCAGCTCGGTCCGCAGGCCGCCGAGATCGTGCTCAGCCGGATCGCGGGTACGCCGCCCAGGCCCGTCCAGGTCGGGTTCGCCGGTGTGTGTCTGAGCCTCGGGCGGCGCGCGGGCGTCTTCCAGTTCGCACACCGCGACGACGTCGCCGTACCGCTCCACCTCGGCGGCCGTCCGGGCGCCGGGCTCAAGGAGATCATCTGCCGCAGTACCGTCTGGCAGCTGGGTTACGAGGCCCGCAGGCCGGGTGTGCGCACCTGGTGGGCGAAGGACGGCAAGCGCCCGGAGCTGCTCGCGGCGCGGCGAGCCGAGGCGCCGGCCACCGCCGGACGGGCAGCGTAGGCATCCGGGTCCGACGGGCAGCGTAGGCCTGCGGGTGCCGGCCGGGCGTCGTATGCATCCGGGCGCCGGACGGGCGGCGCAGGCATCCGGGACCGGTCACGGCAGCCGTGACGGAAGAGGGGAACGACAGGTGAACGACCACACCACCCAGCCGGCCACCGACAGCTTCGTCGCCCACCGCGACCTGCTGTTCACGGTGGCCTACGAGATGCTCGGCTCGGCGGCCGACGCCGAGGACGTCCTGCAGGAGACCTGGCTGCGCTGGGACAAGGTCGATCTGGAGCAGGTGCGGGACCGGCGCGCCTACCTGGTGCGGATCACCACCCGGCAGGCGCTCAACCGGCTGCGCACGATGAAGCGCCGCAAGGAGGCGTACGTCGGCCCCTGGCTGCCGGAGCCGGTGCTCACCGCGCCGGACGTGGCCGAGGACGTGGAGCTGGCCGAGAGCCTGTCGATGGCGCTCATGCTCGTGCTGGAGACGCTGTCGCCGACCGAGCGGGCCGTTTTCGTCCTGCGTGAGGTGTTCGGCCTCGGCTACGACGAGATCGCCGCCGCCGTCGACAAGAGCCCGGCGGCCGTGCGTCAGATCGCGCACCGAGCCCGCCGGCACGTCGACGCCCGCCGCCCGCGCGAGGCGGTCTCCGCGGGCGTGACCCGGACGGTCCTGGAGTCGTTCCAGCGGGCCGTGGAGACCGGCGATCTGCAGGGGCTGCTCGATGTGCTCGCCCCCGAGGTGGTCCTGGTCAGCGACGGCGGCGGCGTCAAGCAGGCCGCGCGGCGCCCCATCCTCGGCGCGGACAAGGTGGCCCGCTTCGCCATCGGCGCCATGCGCAAGGCCGGGTACGCGATCAGCGCCGAACTCACGCAGGTCAACGGCAGCCCGGCGTATCTGCTGCGCGTCGACGGCGAGATCGACGGCGTCATGGCGCTGCGGGTCGAGGACGGCCTGATCACCGGCCTGTACTACGTCCGCAACCCGCACAAGCTGTCGCGCGTCGGCGGCGAGACCGCGTTCACCCGGTCATGGGCGCGCTCATGACCGACCCGAGGTCCATCGTGTGGTTCACCAGGGCTTTCGCGGTCCCGGCGCAGCTGACCCGGTAGGGGGCGGCATGGTCGTTCAGCCGGCGGCCGGCCTCCGCGACCGAGATGTCGGCGTAGGCGGCGGCCATGCCCTTGGCGATCTCCAGGGTGGCCGTGGCGCCGAGGGCGCTGCGCACCCGCGTCATGACGTCGTCGCCGCGCGCCGGTTCCATGGAGACCGGTGCATCAGCGACAGCGCGGCGGAGTCGGCATTCCTTCGCATAAGTGTCCGCCAGGTCGACGAACGCCCGCGCCGGCTCTCGCTCGCGGTTCAGGCTCGCCTCCTGGGCGGGTTCGGCGCGGTTGTGCGGTCGGTCATGTTGTGGTGTGCGGTCAGTCGTTGCGGATGTCCAGGGTGCGGGCGATGACCGCCCGTGCGATCTCGGTCGTCGTGCGGCCCTGCGCGAAGGCCCGGGCACGGAGGAGAAGTACGGCCTCGTCCGCTCCCACGCCGAGCTGCACCATGATCATCCCGGTGGCCTGGTGCACCTCCTCCCGGTCGGTTTGCGCTCCCTCCAGCCACGTCACGACTCCGTTGGTCCCGGCAGAGGACCGGTCGAGCGCGATGACGGCCAGGGTGACCGCGTCGGCGACCAGCAGCGCCCAGCTCACCTGGTCCTCGCTCAGCGAACCCGTCACCTGCCGGTACAGGTCCAGGGTCCCCAAGGGGGTCCCGGCGACCGTCAAGGGGAGGGAGAAGGCGGCCTGCGCGCCCGCCTTGGCGGCCTGGTCGCTGAACAGCGGCCACCGGCGGGCGTCGGGCGAGCGGGTCAGATCCGTCGCGAACACCGGGGCGCGCAGCTGGACGGCCTCGGCGCAGGGTCCCTCGCCGAGCGTGTACTGGATCTCCGCGATCCGGGTGGCTACGGCGTCGCTCGCGCACAGCACGACTCCGGTGTCCGCGTCGCGTCCGTAGACGGACACCGACACGCCCGACACCCACGGCAGCAGCGTCAAACAGGCCCGGCACAGCGCGTCGGGCACCTCGGCGGGGCGCAGGCCCCGGACGCCGACGATCAGTTCCCGGGCCACGAGGGCGCGCCGGGCGTCGGTCTGCCGTTCGTAGTCGTCGTCCTCGAACGCGTCGTCACCGGTCACCGCCACCGCCCTCACCTCCCCGCGCCCGCGTCCACCACTGGCTTCGCCGATCTTGCTTCACAGACCGGACTGCTGTGGTGGAAGCAACGGGCACGGGGAACAGACGGCCGTCCACACCGCCCGAGTCTCCGCCCGCACGGCCCGGAAAACCTGACGGTCCCGTGGCGGGAATCCTGGCGGTCGGTCCGGTGCCCGGGAAACCTGGCGCTCCCGTGCGCGGAACGCCCGGCGGCCCCCTGCTCCGCGGTCGCGTTGTCAGTGGCTGCCCCTACGCTCGGCAGTGATGGCACAGGTGTGGCGATGCGCGGGGATGCGGTGGGCGGACGGCAGCCCCGAGCTGGTGTGGGACGGGGGGCGGCGCTCCGCGCTGACCTGGGGGAAGACGGTGGCCTTCGCGGTGGTGGAAGGGGGTGGGCGGACGTGTGTCGGGGCGCGGGGGCATCCGTGCCCGGGGCGGACGCAGGTCCCGGCGCGCAGTACGGGAGCGCGGTGCGAGGAATGCGCGCGACTGGACCGGGCGCACTCCGTGGCCGCGGACACAATGGCGGACGATCCGCGGCCGTATCACGTCTATCTGGCCTGGTTCGGGCCCGGACTGGTCAAGGTCGGGATCACCGCTGTGGAGCGCGGGGGCGCCCGGCTGCTGGAGCAGGGGGCCGTCTGTTTCAGCTGGCTCGGGGCCGGGCCGCTGATGGCGGCGCGGCGGACCGAGGAGCTGCTGCGGTCCGCGCTGGGCGTCCCGGACTGGATCGCGTACGCCGAGAAGCGGGCCGTGCGGGCGTGGCTGCCCGCTGACCCGGGCGAGCGAGCCGCCGAGGTGGTGGCCCTGCACGCGCGGGCTCTGACGCTCGGCGGGTGGCCGGAGTCGCTCGCGCGCGAACCGTGCCGGGTTGCCGATCACGCTCAGGCGTTCGGGCTGCACCGGATCTCCGCGCCCGTGGGGGAGGTGCGCGGGCTGGTCGCGGGAGGCGCGGTGTGCGGAGAGCTGGCCGCGGCGGCCGGACCGGACCTGCATCTGCGCACGGCGCGCGGCGACGTCGTCCTCGACACGCGGCTGCTGCCGGGGTGGGGTCTGGTTCCCGCGGCGGCCGGCGAACTGTCCGTGCCGGTCGTGGCGCTGAGGAGAGAGGGGCCCGCGCAGGACGGGTTGTTCTGACGGGTTGTCCCGGCGAGGTGTTCTGGCGGGTTGTTCCGGCGAGGTGTTCTGGCGAGGTGTTCTGGCGGGGTGTTCCGCCGGGGTGTCCTGACGAGTTGTTCCGACCGTGGTGGAAAGCCTGTCCGACCGTTGGGCAAAAGGGCTGGTGGACGGCGCCGGGAGGGATCACGCTGGGTGCATGAGTGATCCCCAGTCCTCCGCCGGGCACGGGCCCGTCCCCGTTCCCGTCCCCGCCCACGAGCCGCCCTACTACGCCGTCGTCTTCACCTCCGTCCGGACGGCGGACGAGGACGGGTACGCCGAGACCGCCGAGCGGATGGAGGAACTCGTCGCCGAGGTGCCGGGATTCCTCGGCATGGACCACGCGCGCAGCTCCGGCGGGCTGTCGATCACCGTCGGCTACTTCCGGGACGCCGCCGCCCTCGACGCCTGGCGCAGCGACCTCGAACACCGGCGGGCCCAGCAGCGCGGCCGCGCACACTGGTACGAGCGGTACACCCTGCATGTGGCCAAGGTGGAGCGCAGCCACACCTACGAACGTCCTGCCGAGGACTGACCACCCCCCGGGCCCCAGCGGCACGGGAGGGGGCGCCGAGCCCGGGCAACCGAGCCCGTTCCTGTCAGCCCCCTGTGCGTTTCTCAGGAAAATCACAGACGCGCGAAAGCCTCCTCTCAGAGGTGCCGGACACGGTGGTCGCCATGACCACGACCTCGCCCCAGGGGCGCACCGAACTGCTGAGGCCGGACGGGAGCCCCGTCCGGGTGCTTGTGGTGGACGACGAGCTGTCGATCACCGAGCTGCTGTCGATGGCGTTGCGCTACGAGGGCTGGAACATCCGCAGCGCGGGGGACGGGCAGGGCGCCCTCCGCTGTGCGCGGGAGTTCCGGCCGGACGCCGTTGTGCTCGACATGATGCTGCCCGACATGGACGGGCTGTCCGTCCTCGGGCGGCTGCGCCGCGAGATGCCGGACGTGCCCGTCCTCTTCCTGACCGCGAAGGACGCCGTCGAGGACCGGATCGCCGGCCTCACCGCGGGCGGCGACGACTACGTCACCAAGCCGTTCAGCCTGGAGGAGGTCGTGGCGCGGCTGCGCGGGCTCATCCGGCGTGCCGGCGCCGCCGACCGGCGCTCGGACTCGGTGCTCGTCGTCGGCGACCTGATGCTCGACGAGGACAGCCACGAGGTGTCCCGGGGCGGCGACAACATCCATCTCACCGCCACCGAGTTCGAGCTGCTGCGCTTCCTGATGCGCAACCCGCGGCGCGTGCTCAGCAAGGCGCAGATCCTCGACCGCGTCTGGTCCTACGACTTCGGCGGCCAGGCCAACGTCGTCGAGCTGTACATCTCCTACCTGCGGCGGAAGATCGACGCGGGCCGCGAGCCGATGATCCACACCCGGCGCGGCGCCGGCTACCTCATCAAGCCCGCGGTGTCATGAGCGCCCGGCGACGGCCGCGGACGCGGTGGCGGGGCCGGCAGCCGCGCACGCTGCGGACGCGGCTCGTCGTCGCGTCGGTGGTGTTGATCGCCGTGGTGTGCGCGGTGATCGGCACGGTGACAACGCTGGCGCTGCGCTCGCATCTGTACGATCAGCTGAACCGGCAGCTGGGGGAGTTGTCGATGCGGGCGGCGGGTCCGGCGGGCGGTGATCCGGGGCCGAGGCCGATGAACGGTCAGGACCCGCTCGACTTCGTCACCCGGGGGCCCCAGGGCGGCTTCGGCACAGTCGGCGCGACCGTCGTCGGCGGCCAGGTCACCCGGGGTGTGGTCAGCAAGGCCCGGGAGGACAGGACAGCCGAGGCCGTGTACCTCGACTCCGGGCAGCTCGCGGTGCTCGGCGCCGTACCTCGTGACGGGCACCCGCACACCGTGGACGTCTCGGGCCTGGGCAAGTACCAGGTGGAATACCAGAGCGGCCGTAACGGCGCCTTCTACGTCGCCGTTCCCACCAGCCAGACCGACTCCACCGTCAACACCCTGATCCTCGTCGAGGTCAGCGTCACCGCCGCCGGGCTGGTCGCCGCCGCGATCGCCGGGTCCGTGCTCGTCGGCGTCGCCACCCGACCGTTGCGCAAGGTCGCCGCGACCGCCACCCGGGTCTCCGAACTGCCCCTGCACAGCGGCGAGGTGAACCTCAGCGAACGCGTCCCGGAGTCCGAGTGCGACCCGACGTCCGAGGTCGGCCGGGTCGGCGCCGCGCTGAACCGCATGCTCGACCATGTGCACGGCGCGCTGCACGCCCGCCAGGAGAGCGAGACGCGGGTACGGCAGTTCGTCGCCGACGCCAGCCACGAGCTGCGCACCCCGCTCGCCTCCATCCGCGGATACGCCGAGCTGACCCGGCGCGGCCGCGAACAGGTCGGCCCCGACACCCGGCACGCGCTCGGCCGTATCGAGTCCGAGGCCTCCCGGATGACCCTGCTCGTCGAGGACCTGCTGCTGCTCGCCCGCCTGGACGCCGGCCGGCCCCTGCGGTGCGAGCACACCGACCTCGTCCCGCTCGTCGTCGACACCGTCAGCGACGCCCGGGCCGCCGGACGCGACCACGTGTGGCGCCTGGAACTGCCCGACGAACCGGCCCTGGTGTCCGCCGACCCCGCCCGGCTCCAGCAGGTGCTGGTCAACCTGCTCGCCAACGCCCGCACCCACACCCCGCCCGGTACGACGGTCACCGCGCGCGTGCGGGCCGACGGGCCCTGGAGCTGCGTGGACGTGGCGGACGACGGGCCCGGCATCCCGCCCGAGCTGCTCCCGTACGTCTTCGAACGGTTCGCGCGCGGTGACTCGGCCCGCTCGCGGGCCACCGGCTCCACCGGGCTCGGCCTCGCCATCGTGCAGGCCGTCGTGGCCGCGCACGGCGGCGCCGTCACCGTGGACAGCGTGCCCGGCCGGACCGTGTTCACCGTGCGCCTGCCCGCGCTCACCGCGCGGCCGGCGCACGACTCACAGGCCCGGCACAGCGCCACCACACGGGTGCGACAGGGCGCCTGACCACAGTCGTTCGCATGCGAACCGACTCTTCTCCCGGCACCCTGCCGGCGCGGGAGCACCTCCCGGCCGCCCCAGCCGGAACGCCTGTCCTGGACGTCGTGATCCCCGTCCACAACGAGGAGAAGGACCTGGGGCCGTGCGTCGAGCGACTGCACGAGCACCTCACCCGGACCTTCCCCTACGCGTTCCGCATCACCATCGCGGACAACGCGTCGACCGACACCACCCCGCAGGTGGCGGAGCGGCTGGCGGAGACCCTCGCGCAGGTGCGGGTGTGCCGGCTGGAGCTCAAGGGCCGCGGGCGGGCGCTGCGGGCCGTCTGGTCCGCCTCGGACGCCCCGGTCCTCGCGTACATGGACGTCGACCTGTCCACCGACCTCAACGCGCTGCTGCCGCTGGTCGCGCCGCTCATCTCCGGCCACTCCGACCTCGCGATCGGCTCCCGGCTGAGCCGCAGCGCGCGGGTCGTGCGGGGCGCCAAGCGGGAGTTCATCTCCCGCACCTACAACCTCATCCTGCGCGGCTCGCTCCAGGCCCGCTTCTCCGACGCGCAGTGCGGCTTCAAGGCCATCCGGGGGGACGTCGCCCGGGTGCTGCTGCCGCTCGTCGAGGACAGCGGCTGGTTCTTCGACACCGAGCTGCTGGTGCTCGCCGAGCGCGCCGGACTGCGCATCCACGAGGTGCCGGTCGACTGGGTCGACGACCCCGACTCGACCGTGCACATCGTCACCACCGCGACCGACGACCTCAAGGGCGTGTGGCGGGTGGGCAGGGCGCTGGCCACCGGGTCGCTGCCGCTGGACCGGCTCAGCCGGCCCTTCGGCGACGACCCGCGCGACCGTGACATCAAGGACGTCCCCACCGGACTGGCCCGCCAGCTCGTCGGCTTCTGCGTGGTCGGCGGCCTGTCGACCGTCTTCTACCTGCTGCTGTACAGCGGCTTCCGCACCGTCACCGGCTCCCAGCTCGCCAACGCGTTCGCCCTGCTGGTCTCCGCGGTCGCCAACACCGCCGCCAACCGCCGGCTCACCTTCGGGGTGCGCGGCCGCGGCGGCGCCGTACGCCATCAGGCGCAGGGACTCGTCGTGTTCGGCATCGGGCTGGCCCTGACCAGCGGCTCGCTGGCCGCGCTCGGTGCGGCCACGGCGCAGCCCGCGCACTCCACCGAGCTGGCGGTGCTGATCGCCGCCAACCTCGCGGCGACGGTGCTGCGGTTCCTGCTCTTCCGCGCCTGGGTCTTCCCGGACCGGGAGCCCACACCCCTCCGCACCGGCGACGCCGCGGACCCCGCCCTGAGGGACGTCACCGTGCGCCTGCAGCCGGTGCGCCCGTACGACACCGACCCGAGGGACCGCCGATGACCGCCCACAGCCCTGACGACGTGGCCACCTGGGGCCCGCCCCCGCCCCCGACCCCGACCCCCGGTTCCGCGCCCTCCGCGGAACCCGTCACCGGGCCGCCCGCGGCCGGTGACACCCCGGAACGGCCGCAGGACCCCCGCTGGGCGCGCCCGGCCTTCCTCGGTCTGCTGCTGGCGACGGGCCTGCTCTACCTGTACGACCTGAGCGCCTCCGGCTGGGCCAACTCCTTCTACTCGGCGGCGGTCCAGGCCGGCAGCAGAAGCTGGAAGGCGTTCTTCTTCGGCTCCCTCGACGCCGCGAACGCCATCACCGTCGACAAGCCCCCCGCCTCGCTGTGGCCGATGGAGCTGTCGGTGCGGGTCTTCGGCCTGAACTCGTGGGCGATCCTCGCCCCCGAGGCGCTGATGGGCGTCGCCGCCGTCGCCGTCGTGTACGCGGCGGTACGGCGCCGGTCCGGCCCGGTGGCCGGCCTGATCGCGGGCGCGGTGCTCGCGCTCACCCCGGTCGCGGCGCTGATGTTCCGCTTCAACAACCCGGACGCGATGCTGGCGCTGCTCATGGCGAGCGCCTGCTACCTGGTCGTCCGCGCGCTGGAGGACGGGCGCACCAAGTGGATGGTGTGGGCCGGGGCCGCGATCGGTCTCGCGTTCCTCGCCAAGACCCTCCAGGCGTTCCTGATCCTGCCCCCGCTGGCGCTGGTGTACGCGGTCTGCGCGCCGGTGCGGCTGCGCAAACGGCTCGCCCAACTGGCCCTGGCCGCCGTCGCGTTGGTCGTCTCCGGCGGCTGGTGGGTCGCGATCGTGGAGCTGTGGCCGGCGTCGTCGCGCCCGTACATCGGCGGCTCGCAGAACAACAGCTTCCTGGAGCTGACCTTCGGCTACAACGGCCTCGGCCGCCTCAGCGGCGACGAGACCGGCAGCGTCGGCGGAGGCGGCGGTCCCGGCGGCGGCAACGGCGGCGGCATGTGGGGCGCGACCGGCTGGGACCGCATGTTCGGCTCCGAGGTCGGCGCCCAGGTCTCCTGGCTGCTGCCGACGGCGCTGATCCTGCTGGCGGCCGCGCTGTGGGCCACCCGCAGGGGCCGCCGTACGTCGGTGACCCGCGGCGCGTTCCTCGTCTGGGGCGGCTCGCTGCTGATGACGGCGGTCGTCTTCAGCTACATGGCGGGCATCTTCCACCAGTACTACACGGTGGCGCTCGCCCCGTACCTCGCGGCGGTGACCGGCATGGGCGCCGCGCTGCTGTGGCAACGCCGGAAGGAGACGTGGGCCGCGTGGGCCCTCGCCGCGTCCGTCGTGGCGGCGGCGGTATGGGGATACGTGCTGCTCAACCGCACGCCGGACTACCTGCCGTGGCTGAAGTGGCTGGTGCTGGCCGGCGGCCTGACCGGGGCGCTCGGTCTGCTCTTCGCGGGCCGCGTGCCACGGCGGATGGCGCTCGCCGCGGCGGCGGTGAGCCTGCTGGCGGCGCTGGCCGGTCCGACGGCGTACACGCTGAGCACCGTCGGCTCCGCGCACACGGGCTCCATCCCGACGGCGGGCCCGGCGGGCGCGAGCATGATGGGCGGCCGGGGCGGCCCGGACGGCATGCGCGGCGGTTTCCCCGGCGGGGCGGTGCCGGGGCAGCAGGGCCGGCCGGGCCAGCAGGGCCAGGGCAACGGCTTCCCGGGCGGCGGCATCCCGGGAACGGGGCAGAACCAGGGCCAGGGCGGCCGGTTGCCGGGCGGCGGGACGGGCAACGGCTTCCCCGGCGGTCGTACGGGCGGCGAAGGCGGCATGGGCGGTGGCACGGGTGGCGGCATGGGCGGCGGCATGGGCGGGCTGCTCAACGGCGCGAACGTCTCCGCCGAGGCGAAGAAGCTCCTGGAGACGGACGCCTCGAAGTACACCTGGGTCGCCGCGTCCATCGGCTCCCAGAACGCGGCCAGTTACCAACTGTCCACGGGCGAACCGGTGATGGCGATCGGCGGCTTCAACGGCACCGACCCGTCCCCGACGCTCGCCCAGTTCAAGAAGTACGTCGAGGAAGGGAGGATCCACTACTTCATCGCCGGGGGCACGGGCGGCACGGGCGGTGGCAACGGCACGTCGTCCCGGATCACCTCCTGGGTGCAGAGCACCTTCAAGAAGGTGACGGCCGGCTCGGCCACCTTCTACGACCTGACGAAGAAGGCGAACGGCTGAGCGACCGAAAGACCGCTGTGTGTTGTACACCGTATAGCCAGCGCTATACGGTGTACAACATGACCGCCACCCACCCTCCCCACCCCCAGCGCTGGCTGATCCTCGGGGTGATCTGCCTGGCCCAGCTCACGGTGCTGCTCGACAACACCGTCCTCAACGTCGCGATCCCCTCGCTCACCCGGGAGCTGCACGCGTCGACCTCCGACATCCAGTGGATGATCAACGCCTACTCGCTGGTGCAGTCCGGTCTGCTGCTCACCGCCGGCAGCGCCGCCGACCGGTACGGGCGCAAGAAGATGCTGGTCACCGGACTCGTCCTGTTCGGCGCCGGATCGCTGGCCGCCGGACTCGCCCACGGCACCGGCCAGTTGATCGCCGCCCGGGCCGGCATGGGCGTGGGGGGCGCGCTGCTCGTGACGACCACGCTGGCCGTGGTGATGCAGATCTTCACGCCCGAGCAGCAGCGGAAGGCCATCGGCATCTGGGCCGCGGTCAACTCCCTCGGTTTCGCCGCCGGACCGGTCATCGGCGGCTTCCTGCTGAGCCACTACTGGTGGGGGGCCGTATTCCTGGTCAACCTGCCGGTCGCGGCGCTCGCCCTCGCGGCGGTCGTCGCGCTCGTCCCCGAGTCCAGGAGCCCCCACGGCGACCGCCCGGACCTGCTCGGCGCGCTGCTGTCCACGATCGGCATGGCCGCGCTGGTGTACGCCATCATCTCCGGCCCCGCGCACGGCTGGACCGCCTCCCGCGTGGGGGTGAGCGCGGCCGTCGCCGTGGTCGTCCTCGCGCTGTTCGCCTGGTGGGAGTGGCGCATCCCGTACCCCATGCTGGACCTGGGCTTCTTCCGCGACCGCCGGTTCACCGGCGCGGTCGCCGGGGCGGTGCTGGTCGTGTTCGGCATGGGCGGTGCGCTGTTCCTGTTCACCCAGCACCTGCAGTTCGTCCTCGGCTACGGCCCCCTGGAGGCGGGCCTGCGGACCGCGCCGCTGGCACTGACCGTCGTGGCCCTGAACTTCACCGGGGTGGCCGCGCGCTGGACGGCCCGGCTCGGCGGCCCCGGGGCGGTGCTGCTGGGCATGGCGCTGATGGCAGCGGGCCTGGTGTCCATCGCCGTGCTCGCCGCGCACGGCTACGCCGGAACGCTGCTCGGGCTGCTGCTCATCGGCGCCGGCACCGCGATCGCCAGCCCGGCGATGGCCCACGCCATCATGAGCTCGATCCCGCCCGCGAAGGCCGGTGTCGGTGCCGCGGTCAACGGCACCCTGGCGGAGTTCGGCAACGGTCTCGGGGTGGCCGTGCTGGGCGCCGTACTGAACGCGCGGTTCGCGGCGCTGATCCCGGTGGCCGCCTCCTCCCTGCCGGCGGCGCTCGCCGCGGCGCACGGCGCGGGCGAACGGCAGCGCGTCCTGGACGCGTTCTCCGCCGGCCTTCGGACCAGCCAACTGGTGGGCGCGAGTGCCGTTCTGCTCGGCGGGATACTCGCCGCCGCGTTGCTGCGCCGCGCGCAGCGGGAAGAGACGAGGGCAGACGAGGGTGCGGTCGCGGCCTAGGCTCGCGACGCCGGGGCGGTCCGAACGGCAGGGCCTAGCATCTTGATCGGTGACGGATTCGAGGAAGGTGCGCCATGGCGAAGGCAGGCCAGGAGGCCAAGGGGGCCGCGCGGACCAGCGTCTGGCTGGAGGGCAAGGCGCGCCGCGGGCGGGGCACGGGCCAGCCGTCGGGGCTCGACCGGGACCGGATCACCGAGGTCAGCGTGCGGCTGCTGGACGCCGAGGGGCTGGCGAAGTTCTCCATGCGCCGGCTGGCCGCCGAGCTGAACGTCACCGCGATGTCCGTCTACTGGTACGTCGACACCAAGGACGAGCTGCTGGAGCTCGCCCTCGACGCGGTGTACGGCGAGATGGAGCTGCCCGACCCCGCGGCGGCCGGCGTCGACTGGCGGGAGCAGCTGCGGGAACTGGCCGAGCAGTACCGCGCGGTGCTGGTGCGCCACCCGTGGGTGTCGCCGCTGATCGGCCGGTACCTCAACATCGGGCCGAACAACCTGGCCTTCTCCCGGGTGGTGCAGCTGGTCGTGCGCCGCACCGGCCTGCCGGTGCACCGGCTCACCAGCACGATCTCGGCCGTCTTCCAGTTCGTGTACGGCTACGGCACGCTCGAGGGCCACTTCAACACGCGCAGCGCGGCCCTCGGCATGTCCCGCGACGAGTACTTCCGGCACTCGGTGGCGGAGGTGAGCGAGTCCGCTGCCTACGCCGAGGTCCTCCAGGAGTCCAAGGAGATCATGGAGGCCCGCGGCGGCGACACGGTCGAGGAGATGATGGAACGGGACTTCACCTACGCGCTCGACCTGCTGATCGCGGGCATCGAGGCGCTGGTGGAACGCGGCTGAGGCTCAGCCGTCCTGCTCTGCCAGCCGGGCCGGGAAACCGCCCGTGGCGATCGGCCCCCACCGCTCCGGCGTGATCCGGATGATCGACTTGCCCTGCTCGAGCATGGCCTGCCGGTACTCGTCCCAGTCCGGGTGCTCGCCGGCGATGGTCCGGTAGTACTCCACGAGCGGCTCGACGGAGTCGGGTGTGTCGATCACCTCGGCGGTGCCGTCGATCTGCACCCACGGCCCGTTCCACTCGTCGCTCAGCACGACGACGGCGACCCGCGCGTCCCGCTTGGCGTTGCGGGTCTTGGCCCGCTCCGGGTAGGTGGAGACCACGATCCGGCCCGAGTCGTCGACCCCGCAGGTCAGCGGGGACGCCTGGGGGCTGCCGTCACCGCGCCGGGTCAGCAGCAGGGCGCGGTGACGGGGACGTACGAAATCCAGCAGCTCGTCCAAGGACACACGGGTGTTGGTCGCGATGTTCGATGCCATGGCGTCAGCCTAGGCGGCGTACGCCCGCGTTTGCCTGACCCTGGCGTGCCTACGCCTGCGGCAGGGTGTCGCCCTGGACCGTCTGGATGTCCAGTTCCACCTTCAGGGTGGTGCCGATGGCGGCGATGCCCGCCTGGAGGACCTGGTTGTAGTTCATCGCGAAGTCCTCGCGGTGCAGTTCCGTCGTGGCGCGGAACGCGGCGCGGGTGCCGCCCCACGGGTCGGCGCCGGAACCGAGGTAGGCCAGGTCCAGGTCGACCGGGCGCAGCACACCGTGCATGCCCAGCTCGCCGTGGACGGTCCAGCGGTCCGGACCGGCGGCGGTGAGGCCCGTCGACCGGAAGGTGATCTCCGGACAGGCGCCGACGTCCAGGAAGTCCGGCGAGCGCAGGTGGTCGTCGCGCATCTTGTTGCCGGTGTCGATGGACGCGGCCTGGATGACCGCCTCGACCCGCGACTTGGTGACGTCGTCCGGGGCGATCTCGACGGTCCCGGCGAAGTCCGTGAACCGGCCGCGCACGCTGGAGATGCCCAGGTGCTGGGCGACGGCGCCCACGGAGGAGTGGACCGGGTCGATCGTCCACGGTCCGGGCGGCGGCAGTTCGGTGCCGCCCTGCCGGGCCAGCGTCACCGTGCCCACCTCGGCGCGTCCGCTCGCGGTGACGATGGCGCTGGAGGCGGCCGGCGCGTAGCCGACGGCGGTGACGATGACGGTGTACGCCCCGGGAGCCAGGGCCGTCCCGTCGCGTACGGCGCCCTCGGCGTCGGCCTCGGCGCGCAGCACCTGCGTGCCGGTCATGTCGGTCACCGTGACGACCGCGTGCGACACGGCCCATCCGTCCCGGGTGCGGATCCTCGCGGTCAGTCCCATCCCGTTTCTTCTCCCTGCGAAGCTGTGCAAATCGGTCGTAAGAGTCCGGCCCGCGGCGGGCGCCGCGTCTGGGTCTCAGAGCGCGCGCCCGCCGCGGGCCGGGGCCGTACTACTCGCCGGGGTGGGCGAGCTCGATGTCGTGGCCGTCCACGCCGCCCTTGACGGTGAGCGCGGTGGCCACCGGCGGGTAGCCCGTCGCGATGACGGTGTACTCGCCGCTGTTGAGGTCGGTGAAGGCGTACGCCCCGTCCGAGCCGGTGGTCGCGGTGGAGACGACGTTGCCGGCGGCGTCGACCAGGGTCACCCGGGCGTCGGCCAGCGGGCCGTGCGGCGCCCGGACGACGCCCTGGACCTGGGCGCCGGTCTCCAGCTCGACCTCGATGCGGGTCACGCCGGTGCCGCCGACCTCGACGGGCAGCGCGCGCGGCCGGTAGCCGGCGGCGTTGACCGCGATGGTGACCGTGCCCGGGACCAGCTCCTCGAAGGAGAACTCGCCCTGCTCGCCGGTGGTGGCGCTGGCCAGCAGATCACCGCGGACATCGGTGACGATGACCATCGCGTCCTTGACCGGCAGCGCCGACTCGGCGGCCCGCACCACACCGGTCAGACCGCTGGTGCCGCTGAGCAGGATGTCGTAGGCGACGGGCTCCTCACCCACAACGATGGTGGACGCCTGCGGCTGGAAACCGTCGGCGGAGGCGATCAGCACGTACGACCCGGCGCCGGGCGCGTGGACCGCGTAGGAGCCGTCGGCCTGGGCGACCGAGCGGCCGAGCTGCCGGCCGGCCAGCGAGATCAGCGTGACGGCGGCCTGCGGCACGGGCGCGCTCTCGGCGCCCCGGACGGAGCCGCGGACCGGGATGCCGCCGGAGACGGGCTCGTCCCGCTCGATGGTGGCGACGGCGGAGAGCTTCTGCATGCCGTCCGTGGCGGCCTCGGTGTCCGAGGCGGCCGACGCCCAGCTCGGGGTCTTGTCCTGGACCGGCGTGACGGCTGCCTCGGCGACGACGGGGGCGGCGGCCGGAGCGGCTGCCTCGGTGTTCGCCTCGGCGGCCTGGGCCAGGGCTCCACTGGTACGCAGCGGGACCTCCTTGATGAACAGGGTCACGAGGAAGGCGAGGAACGCGATCGGCGCGACGTACAGGAAGATGTCACCGATGCCGTGCCCGTAGGCGCCTTCCAGCCAGTTGCGGATGGGGGCGGGCAGCGCGTCCATGTCGGGCAGCGTGCTGCCGCCGGAGGCCTTGGCCGCGGCCATCTGCTCCTTGGGGCTGAGCTGGCCGATGGTGTCCTTGGCGTAGTGGCTGATCCGGGTGGTCATCACCGAGCCCAGCACGGAGACGCCGACCGCACCGCCGAGCGAGCGGAAGAAGGTGACCGTGGAGGACGCGGCGCCGAGGTCGCTCGGGGTGACCTGGTTCTGCGTGGACAGCACCAGGTTCTGCATCATCATGCCGACGCCGAGACCCATCAGCGCCATGAAGATCGCCAGGTGCCAGTACGGGGTGTCGTAACGCATGGTGCCCAGCAGGCCGATGCCCGCGGTCAGCAGCACACCGCCGGAGACCAGCCAGGCCTTCCACTTGCCGGTACGGGTGATGACCTGCCCGGAGACCGTGGACGACACGAACAGGCCGCCGATCATCGGGATGGTCATGACGCCGGACATCGTCGGCGACTTGTCCCGGGCCAGCTGGAAGTACTGGCTGAAGAAGACGGTGCCCGCGAACATCGCGATACCGACGAACAGCGAGGCCAGCGAGGCCAGCGTGATGGTGCGGTTCTTGAACAGGCGCAGCGGGATGATCGGCTCGCTGGCCTTGGTCTCGGTGAAGACGAACAGCAGGCCCAGCAGGACCGCGCCGCCGACCATCACACCGGTCTGCCACGACAGCCAGTCGTACTTGTCGGAGGCGAAGGTGACCCAGACCAGCAGCAGGCAGACGGCCGCGGTGATGAAGAAGGCACCGGCCCAGTCGACCTTGACCTTCCGCTTGGTCTCCGGCAGGTGCAGCGTCTTCTGCAGCACCAGCAGGGCGATCAGCGCGAACGGCACACCGACGTACAGGCACCAGCGCCAGCCGAGCCAGTCGGTGTCGGTGATGACACCACCGATGAGCGGACCGCCGACGGTGGCGACGGCGAAGGTCGCGCCGAGGTAGCCGGAGTAACGGCCACGCTCACGCGGGGAGATCATCGCGGCCATGATGATCTGCGCCAGGGCGGACAGACCACCGGCGCCGATGCCCTGCACGGCACGCGCGGTGATCAGCATGCCGGGGTTCTGCGCCAGACCGGCGACGACCGAGCCCGCGATGTAGACGCACAGTGCTATCTGCACCAGCGCCTTCTTGCTGACCAGGTCGGCGAGCTTGCCCCACAGGGGAGTGGTGGCCGTCATCGCCAGCAGCGAGGCGGTCACGACCCAGGTGTACGCGCTCTGACCGCCGCCGAGGTCCGTGATGATCTCGGGCAGCGCGTTGGAGACGATGGTGGAGGACAGGATGGCGGCGAACATGCCGAGCAGCAGCCCGGAGAGCGCCTCCATGATCTGCCGGTGCGACATCGGAGCGTGGTCGCCGGCGGCGCCTCCCCCGTGCTTGGCATGAGCCCGCACACCGGCTGGTGTGGTCGTTGCCATGGGCTTCCTTTACTTACGTGCTTGCGGGTGTACGGGTGGTCGTCTCGAACACGGGTGGCCTGAGTGGCGTTCGGCAGTCGTCGAAACTGGCCCGCAGCCGTTGCATCAGCCGGGTGAGCTGGGCGACCTCCTCGTCACTCCAGTCGCCGAGCCGCTCGGCCAGCAGCCGGGTGGTGGCCCGGGAGAGGTCGTCGAGCTTGTGGTTGCCCGCCGGGGTGAGCCGCACGATGCGCGACCGCTTGTCCGCCGGGTCCGGGGAGCGCTCGATCCAGCCCCGCTCGGCCACGTGCGCCACATGCCGGCTGGTGACGGACATGTCCACGGCGAGCAGCTCCGCGAGCTTGCTCATGCGCATGTCTCCGTACCGGCCGAGCAGCGTCAGGACGGCGGCCGAGCCGCTCGGGCAGTCGGACGGCAGGATCCGTCCCAGCTCCCTTTTGACGGCGCCGAAGGCGCTGAACTGACGGATCAGCTCCTCGTACTGCGCCTGTGCGGCCATCACGCCTCCCGTGTTCGTTGCTTAGGGCAACCATAAGCTTGGTTGGTTGCCGCAGGCAAATAAAACAGGTGGGCTCTGCATAAAAACTTGGCAAAGGCAAGTATTACGGAAGTAAACGCACAGGTAGGGGTGGCTTGAGGGGTGGTGGCCCCCGCACTTGGGCCGCACCGGCGGATTCGCTAGTGTCTCGGCCCATGGCTAACACCCAGGGCCCCCAGGGCAATTACGACCCCGCCGGCAACACCCAGATGTTCCGCGCGTTCGTCGACGAGGCCCCCCAGGGCCGCCGGCAGGAGGCCGCCCCCGCGTCCTCCGGCCCCCGCGTCGGCCTGATCATCGGCGCGATCGCAGCGGTGCTGATCGTCGCAGTGGTGGCTTGGCTGGCCCTGAAGTAACCAACCGGGCACGCGGCGACCCGGCGCTACGAGGTGCCCGGGCAAGACAACGGTCCGCACCCGTGGCGGAAGGGGCGACGGCCGGCACCCGCGTACGGCGGGAAGGGGCCGGGGTGGGGGGTGTCCGCCCGCAGCGGCCGGCACCGGGCAACGGCACGTTCGTCGGAAACGGGCGGCCGGACCGAGGACGGACACCC
>NZ_JBVOQE010000012.1:0-106884 GCF_055668065.1 Streptomyces sp. NPDC097129
GGCCTGTTCACGAAGGCGGACACGCACTACCCGGTCTTCGTCGACCCCACCCTGAACAGCGGCTGGCTGGCCTGGACCGTCGCCTACAAGCCGTACCCGAACTCCAGCTTCTGGAACGGCACCAACTTCTCCTCCGGCACCTCCGACGCCCGCGTCGGACACGAGAGCGACACCGGCGGTACCGCCCGCTCCTTCTGGCGCATGAACTACAGCACCAGCCTCAAGGGCGCGGACATCACCTCCGCCACCTTCAAGGTGCTCAACAACCACTCCTGGTCGTGTACGACGCGTGAGTTCCAGTTCTGGCTGACCGGGGCGATCTCTTCCGGCACCACCTGGAACGCGCAGCCGAGCTGGTCCACGGAGATCCAGCGCAAGTCGTTCGCGCACGGCTGGTCCTCCAGCTCCTGCCCGGACGCCTATGAAGCGTTCAACGTGAAGTCCGCGGCGCAGAAGGCGGCGGACGGCGGCTGGTCGAACATCACCTTCGGTATGCGCGCCACCAGCGAGACCGACACGCAGACCTGGCGTAAGTTCCAGGCCACCGGCGCCACCATGGAGGTCGTCTACAACCGGCCGCCCGCCACGCCGTCCAGCGTCTCCAGCACGCCCGGCGGCACCTGCAACCAGACCACGGCCGGCACGACCGTCGGCAAGACCAACCTGGTCCTGTCGGCCAAGTCCTCCGACCCCGACGGCAACCTCAAGTCGTTGCGGTTCCGCTTCTGGAAGTCCGGTGCCACCACCCCGGCCGGCACGACGGTCACGACGGACAGCACCGGCAAGGCCACTCTGACGATCGCCTCGTCCACCCTGGTCGACAAGGGTGTCTACTACTGGGACGTGCGCGCGGAGGACAGCAACTCGACGCCCGCTGTCTCCGCGTACTACCCGACCAGCGGCAACCGCTGCACCGTCACCGTCGACGGCTCCGCTCCGCCGCCGCCCACCGTGGACAGCACCGTCTTCCCCGAGGCCACCCCGGACGGGCAGACCTGGTCCACGGTCAAGTTCGGGGGCAAGGGCGCCGTCACCTTCACCTCCGAGGGTGCGGCGAAGTTCCGCTGGTCGATCGAGGGCAACAACCCCGTCGACGTGACCGCGACGAACAACACCGTCACCGTCAGCACCCTGGCGCCGGCGCACGCGGGCCCCAACACCATCCAGGTGTACGCCTATGACTCGCTCGGCAACGCCAGCAAGCGCACCGACTACTCGTTCTTCGTGCCGCCCCGGGACAAGGCCGACGGCCCGATGGACGCCACCGGTGACGCCCTGCCCGACCTGATCATCGTCAACGCCGACGGCAACCTGCGCAACTGCGTCGGCGGCCCGGACGGCGACCTCTACAACTGCCTCATCGCCTCCTACGACGCCGACAAGAAGCCCGACTCGGCCGGGCACTGGTTCGACCCCGCCACCGGCAAGGCCGCCCTGATCACCCACTACCAGGACACCTACCCCGGCGACGGCTCCACCGACCTGTTCTCCGTCTCCCCCGACGGCCACTTCTGGCTCTACCCCGGCGACGGCTACGGCAGCTTCGACGTCACCCAGCGCCTCGAAGTCCGCCTCCCCGCCAACGCCCCGGCGCCCTCGACGTGGACGCAGATCAAGGCCGTCGGCGACATCACCGGCGACAAGCTGCCCGACCTCGTCCTGCGCGCCGGAGCCGAATTCTGGACACTGTCCGGCTACACCGGCGCCACCTTCCAGACCGCCACCCAGATGAACGCCGACGCCTGGGCCCGCCGCGAGATCGTCAACGTCGCCGACATCAACGGCGACAACACCCCCGACCTGCTGTGGCGCAACCTCGACACCGGCAGCATGTACGACCGCCAGGGCAAACCCGGCACGGTCGCCGGCAGCGTCGACCTGGAATCCCTCAAACTGGCCGCCAACTCCCTCACCGGCAAGGACGAGACCTACGGCGCCAACTGGAGCGACACCAACGTACCCACCGCCATCGGCATCCCCGACGTCAACAACGACGGCATCCCCGACATCTGGGCCCGCTTCGCCTCCGACGGCTACACCCGGATCTACCACCCCTCCCGCACCGACACGGGCGCAGCCGTACGCATAGTGCTGACCGTCAACTGGAACACGGTCAAGGCCTTCGGCTGACCCAGGCCTGACGCAGGCCCCGCACCACCCGGCCCCGGTCACCCCCCGTCAGGGGGCGGCCGGGGCCCGGTCGTCCAGGGGCGCGAGACGCAGCGCCGCTCAGTGCACCCGCAGCAGCAGCACCGACCGCCCCGGCACCGTGATCGCCGTGCCCGCCGGGTGCGTCACCTCCGGCGCCCGCGTCTGCTCCTCCCGCGCGGTGTCCACGACCACCTCGTACCGCTCCGCCCACGGTGGCCCCGGCAGCACGAACCGCACCGGGTCCTCCCCGGCGTGCAGCACCGCGAGGAAGCTGTCGTCGAGGATCGGCGCGCCCCGCTCGTCGCGGCCGGGGATGTCCCGCCCCGAGAGGTACATGCCGAGGGTCGCGGCGGGCGCGTACCAGTCCCGTTCCGTCATCTCGGAGCCGCGCGCGGTGAACCAGGCCAGGTCGCGCAGCCCGTCCGCCGCCTGCGGCCGGCCGGAGAAGAAGGCCCGGCGGCGCAGCACCGGATGCCGGTGGCGCAGGGCGATCAGCCGGGAGGTCAGGTCGAGCAGCGCCTTCCAGCCGGGCTCGTCCAGCAGCCGCCAGTCCACCCAGCCCAGCTCGTTGTCCTGGCAGTAGGCGTTGTTGTTGCCGCGCTGGGTGCGGCCCATCTCGTCGCCCGCGACCAGCATGGGCACGCCGGTGGACAGCAGCAGGGTGGTGAGCAGGTTGCGCAGCTGCCGTCTGCGCAGGGCGAGAATGCGGGTGTCGTCGCTCTCGCCCTCCGCCCCGCAGTTCCAGGAACGGTTGTCGTCGCTGCCGTCCCGGTTGCCCTCGCCGTTGGCCTCGTTGTGCTTGCGCTCGTAACTGACCAGGTCGCGCAGGGTGAAACCGTCATGCGCGGTGATGTAGTTGACCGAGGCGTACGGCCGTCGCCCGCCCCAGGCGTACAGGTCGCTGGAGCCGGACAGCCGGTAGCCCATCTCGCGCACGTCGGGCAGGGCGTGCCGCCAGAAATCCCGCACGGCGTTGCGGTAGCGGTCGTTCCACTCCGTCCACAGCGGCGGGAATGCGCCCACCTGGTAGCCGCCGGAGCCCACGTCCCACGGCTCGGCGATCAGCTTGACCCGGCGCAGCACCGGGTCCTGGGCGATCACCGCGAGGAACGGGGACAGCATGTCGACGTCGTGCATCGAGCGGGCGAGGGCCGCCGCGAGGTCGAAGCGGAAGCCGTCGACGCCCATCTCGGTGACCCAGTAGCGCAGTGAGTCGGTGATCAGACGCAGCACGTGCGGCTGCACGACGTGCAGGGTGTTGCCGCAGCCCGTGTAGTCGGCGTACCGGCGCGCGTCGGACTGGAGGCGGTAGTAGCCGCGGTTGTCGATGCCCTTCAGTGACAGCGTCGGGCCGTACTCCCCGGCCTCGGCGGTGTGGTTGTAGACGACGTCGAGGATGACCTCGATCCCGGCCTCGTGCAGCGCGCGCACCATCCGTTTGAACTCGCCGACCTGCTGGCCGGCGGTGCCGGAGGCGGCGTAGCCGGCGTGCGGGGCGAAGTAGCCGATGGAGTTGTAGCCCCAGTAGTTGCGCAGGCCCCGCCTGAGCAGATGGTCCTCGTGGGCGAACTGGTGCACCGGCAGCAGTTCCACCGCCGTCACCCCGAGCCGCGTCAGATGCTCGATCGCCGCCGGGTGGGCGAGCCCGGCGTAGGTGCCGCGCAGCTCCTCCGGGATGCCCGGGTGCAGCTTGGTGAAGCCGCGCACGTGCAGCTCGTAGATCACCGAGTCGGCCCACGGCGTCTTCGGGCGCCGGTCGTCCGACCAGTCGTCGTCATCGTGGACGACGACCCCCTTCGGGACGTACGGCGCCGAGTCCCGGTCGTCGCGGACGGTGTCGGCGACGTGCTGGTCCGGCCAGTCGCGGACGTGCCCGTACACCTCGGGCGGCAGCGGGAACTCCCCGTCCACCGCGCGGGCGTACGGGTCGAGCAGCAGCTTCGCCGGGTTCCAGCGGCCACCGGTCCACGGATCCCAGCGGCCGTGCACCCGGAAGCCGTAACGCTGCCCGGGCAGCACGCCCGGCACGAAGCCGTGCCAGATCTCGTGCGTCAGCTCGGTCAGCTTCAGCCGCGTCTCCACGCCGTCCTCGTCGAAGAGACACAGTTCGACGCCCTCCGCGCCGCCCGCCCACAGGGCGAAGTTCGTCCCGGCGACACCGTCCGGGCCGACCCGGAAACGGGCGCCCAGCGGCGTGGGCGCACCCGGCCACACGGGCAGGCGCTGCACCCCGTTCACAGCGGCGGCCGGGCGCCCCTGCTCAGCGGCGCGCCCTGCCGTCACCGCCTCCTGCTCGGCTGCGCTGGACACCGTTCAGCCTCCCGCGGCTCATGGCGAGACCCGTTCAGGGCGTACGGCGTCCCACACCGTGCTCCCCGTCGTGTCGTCGTCCTCCCCACAGTTCTGCCCAGACCGTGGCTCGCACTCACGTTTCCCCGGGGCGGCCCCGCTCGTTGGGCTGCTCGTGAGGCACGTACACGGGCGCGCGCGGCGCGCGGGGGCCGCGCTGGCCGCCGTATTGACATGGGCAGGACTGCTGGCGGGAGTCGCCGGCTGCACGTCGGACGGCTCCGGCGGTCCCGGCGGGATCTTCGGTAAACCCGGCGCGTCGGAGGACGCCATCCGCATCACGCCGGACGACGGCAGCAAGGGCGTACGGCCCGAGCGGAAGCTGCGCGTCACGGTGCCCGACGGCCGGCTGGAGTCGGTCAAGGTGGTCGCCTCCCAGGACGCCCAGGACATCCCGGTGCCCGGCCGCGTCTCCGCCGACGGCCTGACCTGGCGCCCCGACGACGACCGGCTCGCCCTCGCCGCCCGCTACACCGTCGACGCGGTGGCCGTCGACGGCGACGGGGACCGCTCCGCCCGCCACGCCACGTTCACCACCTACGTCCCCGGCGAGCGCTTCATCGGCTACGTCACCCCGGAGAACCGCTCGGTCGTCGGCACCGGGATGATCGTGTCGATCCAGTTCAGCCGGGAGCTGGAGAACCGGGCCGCCGTGGAGCGGGCCATCCGGGTGCGCGCCGAACCGGCCGTCGAGATCCGCCCGCACTGGTTCGGCAAGGACCGTGTCGACTTCCGCCCCGAGCGCTACTGGCGGCCCGGCACCAAGGTCACCGTCGACCTGGGGCTGCGGGACGTGCAGGGCGCGCGCGGGGTGTACGGGCTGCAGTCCAAGTCGTTCTCCTTCACCATCGGCCGCAGCCAGGTGTCCCTGGTGGACGCCGCCGAGCACACCATGGAGGTGCGCCGGGACGGCGAGCTGCTGGCCACCGTGCCGATCACCGCGGGATCGCCGAAGAACACCACCTACAACGGGAAGATGGTGGTGATGGAGATGCTCGAGGTCACCCGGATGAACGGGGCGACGGTCGGCTTCAAGAAGACCGACGGCAAGGGCGAGTACGACATCCCCGACGTGCCGCACGCCATGCGGCTGACCGACTCGGGCACCTTCCTGCACGGCAACTACTGGGCCGACGAGGACGTCTTCGGCCGGACCAACGTCAGTCACGGCTGCGTGGGCCTGCGCGACGCCAAGGGCGGCGGCTCCGACACCCCGGCGGGCTGGTTCTTCGACCGCAGCCTGATCGGGGACGTCGTCGAGGTGGTCAACAGCAAGGACAAGACGGTGGCGCCCGACAACGGCCTCGGCGGCTGGAACCTGGGCTGGACCGAGTGGAAGGCGGGGGGCGCCGTGCGCTGAGGCGAGCCCGGCCGGGAGTTGGGACGGAACGGTGACATTCCGAGGCCGCCGACGCTCCTGACCGGGCAGTTAATATGCGCCGTGTGCGCGCGACGCGCGGGGCGTGTGGGCCTGACAGGGCCCGGGGGAGGGAGAAACAACTTGAACATCGGGCCGATATCGGGGGCATCGGTTGCGGGGCGCGGACGGGGCCGCGCGGGGCTGGCGCTGACCGCCGGCGCGCTGCTGTTCGCCGTCACGGCGTGCGGCGGGGGCGGCGGCTCGGACGCGGAGGACGGCAAGGGGGGTGACGCCTCCGCGGCGACGAGCAAGCAGTCGGAGGCGGTCGTCACCGTCGCGCCGAAGGACGGCGCCACGGCCGTCGACACCAGCGGGGCGCTCAAGGTCAGCGCGGCCAAGGGCAAGCTGACCGAGGTCGTGGTCAAGGACGCCAAGGGGACGGCGGTCGGCGGGGCGATATCCGCCGACGGCTCCTCCTGGGCGCCCGCCGCGCACCTGGCCGCCGCCACCCGCTACCAGGTGCACGCGGTCGCCAAGGACGCCGAGGGCCGTACGGCGGCCGAGGACTCCGCGTTCACCACGCTGACCCCGAAGAACACCTTCACCGGCACCTTCACCCCGGAGGACGGCTCCACCGTGGGTGTCGGCATGCCGTTCTCGCTGCGCTTCTCGCGGGGCATCACGCACCCGCAGGACGTGGAGAAGGCCATCAAGATCAAGACCGTGCCGGCGGTCGACGTGCAGGGCCACTGGTTCGGCAACGACCGCCTGGACTTCCGCCCCGAGCGGTACTGGAAGTCCGGCACCAAGGTCACCGTCACGCTGAACCTGGACGGCGTCGAGGGCCGCCCCGGCGTCTACGGCAAGCAGAAGAAGACGGTGTCCTTCACCATCGGGCGCAACCAGGTGTCCTACGTGGACGCCAAGAAGCACACCATGCAGGTCACCCAGGACGGCAAGGTCGTCAAGACCTTGCCCGTCACCACCGGCAAGCCCGGCTACGACACCTGGAACGGCCAGATGGTCATCAGCGAGAAGCTCGCCGTGACCCGGATGAACGGCGAGACGGTCGGCTACGGCGGCGAGTACGACATCAAGGACGTCCCGCACGCCCTGCGCCTGACCACCTCCGGCACCTTCCTGCACGGCAACTACTGGGGCCGCGACGCCTTCGGCAACTACAACGCCAGCCACGGCTGCGTCGGCCTGCGCGATGTGCGCGGCGGCTACGACAGCTCGGTGCCGGCGGCCTGGTTCTTCAACCACTCGCTGATCGGCGACGTGGTGGTCGTGAAGAACTCCCACGACGCGACGGTCGCCCCGGACAACGGCCTCAACGGCTGGAACATGCCGTGGGCGGAGTGGACGAAGTAGTTCCCCCGCTGTGACGGGCCCGGCGCTGTGCTTTACGGCGCCGGGCCCGCGTGCGTCAGCGCCGCGCTGTACTCTGCCCGGCCGGGTGTGAGCGAGCGCACCCCGTCCGATCCCGTTAGTCCCCGTGCTGTGCTTGCCCGGGGGACAACCCCCGGACCCCCGGCCGGGTGTGAGCGAGCGCACCCCGTCCGATCCCGTTAGTCCCCGTTAACCTGCTGGCATGACCGTACATCTCGAAGTCGCCGAAGGCGTCGGCACGCTGCGCCTCGACCGCCCGCCGATGAACGCCCTGGACGTCGCCACGCAGGACAGGCTCAAGGAACTCGCCGAGGAGGCCGGCCGCCGCGACGACGTGCGCGCGGTCGTCGTGTACGGCGGCGAGAAGGTGTTCGCGGCGGGCGCGGACATCAAGGAGATGCAGGCCATGGACCACGCGGCGATGGTCCTGCGCGCCCGCGCCCTGCAGGACGCCTTCACCGCCGTCGCCCGCATCCCCAAGCCGGTCGTCGCCGCCGTCACCGGCTACGCGCTCGGCGGCGGCTGCGAGCTGGCGCTGTGCGCCGACTACCGGATCGCCGGCGAGAACGCCAAGCTCGGCCAGCCGGAGATCCTGCTCGGCCTGATCCCCGGCGCCGGCGGCACCCAGCGCCTGTCCCGGCTGATCGGCCCGTCCAAGGCCAAGGACCTCATCTTCACCGGCCGGATGGTCAAGGCCGACGAGGCGCTGGCGCTCGGCCTGGTCGACCGGGTGGTGCCGGCCGCCGACGTGTACGCCGAGGCGCACGCGTGGGCGGCGAAGCTGGCGCAGGGCCCGGCGATCGCGCTGCGCGCGGCGAAGGAGTCCATCGACACCGGTCTGGAGACGGACATCGACACCGGACTCGCGGTGGAACGCAACTGGTTCGCGGGCCTGTTCGCCACCGAGGACCGTGAGCGCGGCATGAAGAGCTTCGTGGAGGAGGGGCCGGGCAAGGCGAAGTTCCTCTGAACACACCTCAAGACACTTGCAATTGACGCTGTGTCTGATTCGGGGTCCCTCGATGGGGCGGTTTATGGGAACCTTTGGGCAACCTTAAGCCTGCCTTGTCGAGGGAGCCTGTCTGTTGCCTCCGGTCGAGCCGTCGTCGCAGGTCAGTAGGGTCACGGCGGACCCCGAACTGCCTGACGCATATGCCGGGCGCAAGAGGTGGAACGGGGGCGCCCGGGGGGCGTATTCCAGCAGAACGGCCCCCGGCGCCCCTTCGGGCGGCCATGATGGGGGCATGGCGGGGCTGGAGGGCATCGAACAGCCGCGGGGACACGGCCGTGCTGTGGCGGCGCGCTGGTCGCCTGCGGTGGAGGACGAACGAGCGCTCAAGGCACTGGAGTTGTTCGGCAACCCGGCGGAACAGGATGTGCCGCTGCCGTCCCGCCCCGAGTCCGCGGCCACCGCGCGCCGGCTGACGCAGGTGGTGATCCTGCGTCACTGGGGCCTGAGCCCCAAGCTCGCCGAGGACGCCGTCCTGCTCGTCTCCGAACTCGTCGGCAACGCCGTCCGGCACACCGGCGCCCGCGTCTTCGGTCTGCGCATGCGCCGGCTGCGCGGCCGTATCCGCGTCGAGGTCCGCGACCCCTCCCGCGGCCTGCCCTGCCTGATGCCCGTCCGCGAGACCGACATCAGCGGCCGCGGCCTTTTCCTGGTCGACAAGATCGCCGACCGCTGGGGCGTGGACCTGCTGCCCCGCGGCAAGACGACCTGGTTCGAAATGCGCACCGGGGACCGCTGACCCAGGACGCGACCCGCCGGTGCGCTTGGCCGTTCAGGGAGCGACGGCGGCCTGCCGGTCGGAGGACCGCACCACTGTGGGGCCACGGACGTCCGCGGCGCCCGAGACATAGGCGAGCCAGCGCAGTTCGTCGCATGCGAAGAAGCTCTCGCCCCACGTGTCCACCCAGATCCTGACGTCGTGATCACCGGTTCGCGTCAGATCCCACCAGGCCCAGCCGCGGAATTCGGACTCGGGATCGAACTGGTAGAGCCACTCCTGGAGCTCCCAGGAGCCGCCGCCGACGTGGGCCTCGTAGCGCTCCACGTCCCGTTCGGCGAAGCCGGGGAACGGCAGGGACGAGTCGTGTCCGCAAGCGGTCGCGAACCATTGAGGGATGTCCTCGACGGGCAGGCCCTCTCCGTCGAAATGCCCCGAGACGGCCAGCCGGAGAGCCGGGGCCAGCACGGAGCGCAGCCTGCCGCCGAACTCCGCGGCCGGGCACTCCGTCCGCACGTCGAAGGCGCACAGCTCAGGCGGCGCCTCCCCCGGCTCCGGACTCTTCGAGCATGCCGCTCGGAATTCCGTAGAGATCGTCACCCGTGCGTTCGGAGAATGTCACCGTTCCAGGAGTCAAGCAGCAGTCCGTACAAGCCAGCGCTCCACCGCTTCAAGTGTGGACGGCGTGATGGACCTGTTTTCGAGCAGGCTGGCACCCATCGCTCTGAACGAAGAAATACGGTGGGGGTCCCGTAGTGCGACGACGTCTGTCCATTCCTGCCCTTGTGTGCCCTGAATCACGACATCGCCCGTTCGCGACAGCATCAGGAACTCGGGGTGCCCCCACCCATGCCCCGTCACGTGTGCTGCCGCCCCCGATCCAGCCAGGTCCCATTCGGTGCCCAAGGCCACGCGCGCCCACCAAGAGTCGCCGTGTCGGTCGAGGTCGGGAACCGCCAGAAGGAACTCGGGGCGCCCCGTCTCGAACAGGCCTTGGTGCGCACTCAGCATGTACCACTCGTGGTTCACCCGTTGCTGGAAGTCCTGCGCATTGTTCTCCACACTGACGGCCCACTCGTTTCCATCCGCCGCCGTCGAATTGGCATAGGCTGCAAGGCGGGGCGGCAAAAGGCAAGCATCGCGGTCCGCCGTTCCCAGGTACTCCAGTCCCGCGTTTGCCAATGCCCGGGTCAACTCTGCTTCAGTCATGTCGTGTCCTGTTTCCCTGGTGGAGCGGCGGGTCAACTCACGTCCACCCCATAGAAGCGTGGCGTTGTCCCAGGCGAAGTCCACCCGCTCGACGACCGTTGTTCCGTCATCGGCCAACCGTTCCTTGGCGATCGCCGTCCCAGCGGGTCGTACCGGTAATGCCATTCCGTTCCATCCGGAGTGACGACGGAAGTCAGACGGTCCTCAGCGTCCCAGTTGTAACGCCAGGTCTCGGGCTTACGGGACAAGCGCCCGCCGCCCCGTCCAGGCCGGTCGCCAGGTGCCGCCACTTCTTGGCTATCTCGCGTACGCCGTCCGGGTCCACCGCCGGATCCGTGGTGCCGAGGAACTCCAGGCCGCTGGCGATCGTGTCGCCGAACATGTGGTTGAACTTGTTGATGTAGTGCAGCGGGTTGAGGTCGACCACGGCCCGCCTCAGCCCTTCTTGCCGGACTTGCCGGACTTGCCGGCCGCGGCCAGCAGCACATCCAGCAGATCGAAGGCGTCGGAGACCTCACCCATGAACTTGGCCTCCGCCTCCCACTCCTCCCCGAGCTCCTTCGTCAGCTTCGCGAGAGTGGTCATGCCCTTCTCGATCTCACCCTTCGCCCCGAGGAGCGAACCCAGCGCCCCCAACGCGCTCAGGTCGTGCGCCGCCGCCTCGAACTCCTGCAACGGCTTCGCCGTGTGATGCCCCGTCCCCCGCAGCCCCGACGCCGCCGTGTGCAGCGACGTCGCTTCCTTCTTCAGGTCCGACATGTCCCCCGGCCCCCGACTTTCGCTCTGTGCACATGCCAACCGGGAGACACTAGTCAGGGCAGTTCTGGTGCGGGCAATGCGTGGCCCATCAGTACGTAAAGGGGCTCCTTCGACTGAGGCCAAGGGGGAGCCGCTGCACGGCGCTGGTTCTCGTCTCGCCCTGTCGAGCGCGACCCGCGCCCCGCAAGGCGACCGGGTGAATTGCCTGATTTTCGGTACTTTGCCCCTTTAAATGGTCAGGTGACCGCACCCGACCGCCGTACTGCCCTGCGCGCCGGTACCGGCTTTCTCGCCGGCGCCGCACTCACCTCCGCCTGCGCCGCGCCCGGCGGTGCGGGCGACTCCGTCGCGGCCCGACCGGCGCCGCACTCTCCGCAGTCCCGCTCCTCGCCGCCCGCCACGGCACCGGCGCCCCGCGCCTACCCGGGGCAGCCCGCCCAGATCGACCACGGCCCCCGCACCCGCCCACGCGTCGCCCTCACCTTCCACGGCCAGGGCGATCCCGCGATCGCCCGCGCCCTGCTGACCGAGGCCGAGCGGCACGGGGCCCACCTCACCGTCCTTGCCGTCGGCACCTGGCTCGACGAGCACCCGGAGATGGCCCGCCGCGTCCTCGACGGCGGCCACGACCTCGGCAACCACACCCAGCGCCACCTGGGCATCAACACGATGCCCGAAGCCGAGGCCCGCGCGGAGATCACCGCCTGCGCCGACCGGCTGAAGAAGCTCACCGGCTCCATCGGCACCTGGTTCCGCCCCTCCCGCGCCCCCCGGGCCTCCGCGCTCGTCACCCGCCTGGCCGCCGAGGCCGGCTACCCGCACGTCCTGTCCTACGACGTCGACTCCCTCGACTTCACCGCGCCCGGCGCCGCCGCCGTCACCCGCAAGGTCCTCGGCGAGGTCCGTAACGGATCCGTGGTGAGCCTGCACTTCGGCTACCGGGACACGGTCGCCGCGCTCCCCGCCCTCCTCCAAGAACTCGACCGCCGCGGTCTGCGCGCGGTCACCACCACGGAGCTGATCGGCTGATGCATCTGAAGCGAACCACCCGCACCCTGATCGCCGGCGCCGCGCTCGCCGCGCTCGCCGCCTGCGGCGGCCCGGGCGGCGGCCACGGCGCCGCCGAATCCACCAAGGCGGCCCTGCCCGCCCCGGCGAAGAAGCAGAACACCGTGCCCGGCCTGCCCGGCATGCCGCCCGTCCTCGACCCCAAGGACGTCTACGCCGCCGACCGCCCGAACAAGCTCTCCCCGGTCGTCAAGGACTTCCCGTCGCGGGTGTACGTGCCCAACACCGAGTCCAACACCGTCAGCGTCATCGACCCGAAGACGTACAAGGTGATCGAGACGATCCCGGTCGGCCGCCAGCCGCAGCACGTCGTGCCGTCCTGGGACCTGAAGACGCTGTGGGTCAACAACGACCGGGGCAACACCCTCACGCCCATCGACCCGCGCACCGGCAAGGCCGGCAAGACGGTCGACGTGCACGACCCGTACAACCTCTACTTCACGCCCGACGGCAAGTACGCCGTCGTCATGGCCTCCCTCGACCGCGAACTCGTCTTCCGCGATCCGCACACCATGAAGCGGCTGAAGACCGTCCCCGTCTCCTGCTACGGCGTCAACCACGCCGACTTCTCGCCCGACGGCCGCTACTTCATCGTCTCCTGCGAGTTCAGCGGCGAACTGCTCAAGGTCGACACCGCGTCGATGAAGGTGATCGGCCAGGAGAAGCTGCCGTTCCGCGGCGCCATGCCGCAGGACGTCAAGATCTCGCCCGACGGCAAGAAGTTCTACATCGCGGACATGATGGCCGACGGCCTGTGGGTCCTCGACGGCGACAAGTTCACCAAGCCCACCCTGCTGCCCACCGGCAAGGGCGCCCACGGCCTGTACGTCAGCCGCGACTCCCGCGAGATGTACGTCTCCAACCGCGGCGAGGGCACCATCTCCGTCTTCGACTTCCAGCAGAACAAGCTCACCAAGAAGTGGCGCCTGCCCCAGGGCGGCAGCCCCGACATGGGCGGCGTCTCCGCGGACGGCAAGGTGCTGTGGCTCTCCGGCCGCTACAACGCCGAGGTGTACGCCATCGACACCCGCACCGGCGAGCAGCTCGCCCGCATCAAGGTCGGCAGCGGCCCGCACGGCCTCGCCGTCTACCCGCAGCCCGGCCGCTACTCGCTCGGCCACACCGGCATCTTCCGCTGACCCCCGCTCACCGGGCCCGCAGCAGCGCCTCCGCGCCCACCTGCCGGTAGCCGGCCGCCTGGAACGCCCGCGCGCTGCGGGCGTTCCCCGGCGAGACCTGCGCCCACAGCGGCTCCCCGGCCAGCTGCCTCGCCGCCGTCACCAGGGCCCGGCCCAGCCCCCGGTGCCGTACGTCCTCGTCGATCTCCATCGACACCTCCAGCCGCCCGGCCACCCCGCGGCCCAGCACCAGCACCCCGCCGTCCGCCGCCCAGGCGCGCACGCCGTCGCGGCGCCGGCGGGCGTAGGCGATGCGGGGGTGCTCGCCGGCCATCTCCTTCAGCGCGACCTCCGGCTCGCCCGGCAGCGGGGCGGCGACCAGCAGCGCGTCGACGGTCTCCGTGGTCCGACCCGTGCGGCGCAGGAACGCGGTGAGGAAGAGCGGGTTCAGCGTCGCCGCCAGCCGGTCGCAGTCCGTCGCCTCCAGGGCGGCGTACACCCAGGCCGGGTCCTCGTCGGTGAAGATCACCGAGTGCGCGGTGAAGGACAGCACCCCGGCGTCCCGCGCGCTCTCCTGCGGTACGACCGTGGTGGCGCCGTCCGGCGGCGGGAAGACGCCCCGCGCCGCCGCGTCGAGGATGTCCCGCAGCTCCGCCATGCCGTGCTCCTTGAGTCTCCACCCGCTGGAGGGCCCAGACTCGCAGACATGATCGAAGACGGCACCGGTCTTTTCACCATCGGCGAGCTGGCCCGCGCCAGTGGCCTGACCGTGCGCACCATCCGCTACTGGTCCGACGAGGGCGCCCTGACACCGGTGACCCGGTCGTCCGGCGGCTACCGGCTCTACGACGCCGAGTCCGCCGCCCGCCTGGAGCTGATCCGCACCCTGCGCGAGCTGGGCCTCGGCCTGGACGACGTGCGCAAGGTGCTGGCCGGGGAGCGGACGGTCGCTCAGGTGGCGGCGGCGCACGTGGCGGCGCTGGACGCGCAGATCAGGTCGCTGAAGGTGACGCGGGCGGTGCTGTCGAGCGTGGCACGACGTGGTTCGACGGCAAAGGAGACGACCCTGATGAACCGACTGGCGCGACTGTCGGCGGCCGAACGGAAGCGGATCATCGACGATTTCACGGCGGAGATCTTCGACGGGCTGGACCCGGCCGACCCCGACATCCGGCGGCGGCTGCGCTTCATGACGGCCGACCTGCCCGACGACCCGACGCCCGAGCAGGTGGACGCCTGGGTGGAGCTCGCGGAGCTGATCCAGGACCCGGAGTTCCGGGCGCTGATGCGCGGGATGGTCCGGTTCAACGCCGCCGACCGGGGTCCGGACGTCCCGGCGGGCACGTCGCTGTGGTTCATGAGCCGTCTGGTGCACCTCGCTCAGGAGGCGCGCGGGCGGGGCATCGCTCCCCAGGCGCCGGAGGCGGCGGAGGTGCTGCGTGCGCTGCTCGGCGACGCCGATCCCTCGGCCGTGCTCGACCGGCTGACCGCGGCCTCGAACGCGAGGGTGGCGCGCTACCGCGAGCTGTCGGCGGTCGTGAACGGTCTGGAGCCCCAGCCGTCGCACGCGGAGGACTTCGCCTGGGTGGTCGCCGCACTCCGTGCTCGCGTGGGCCGTTAATCTGACCTGCGGCACTACGCCGGTACGAGTAAGAAACGCGACAAAAGGGGCGGATCGGTGGCTGACATCGAGGAAGCACGCAAGCAGTTCCAGAGGATCGACGCGGACGGTGACGGTTTCATCACCGCCGCCGAGTTCAAGAGCGCCCTCGCCCAGCAGGGTGACTGGAACGTCACCGAGTCGGTCGCCGAGGCCATCATCAAGTCCCGTGACCTCAACGGCGACAAGGTGCTGTCCTTCGACGAGTTCTGGGCGCACCTGAACAAGTGACGTGCGGCACGAGGGGCGCCCGCCGGCCACCGGCGTGCGCCCCTTCGTCATGCCCGGCGGCTGACGCGTACGTTCCACCGGCCGTCGTGCCGCTCCAGCGCGAGCGGCAGGCCGAAGCACTTGCCGAGCCGGTCGCCGGTCAGGACGCCGGCGACCGGCCCCTGAGCGAGAGCGCGCCCGTCGCGCAGCAGCAGGGCGTGCGTGGTGTGCCCGGGCAGCTCCTCCAGGTGGTGGGTGACCAGCACCGTCGCGAGCCGCGGATGCTCCCGGCGCAGGGCGTCCAGCGCCTCGATGAGCAGCTCGCGGCCCGGCAGGTCCAGGCCGGTCGCGGGTTCGTCGAGCAGCAGCAGCCGCGGCTCGGGCATCAGCGCGCGGGCGATCAGGGTCCGGCCGCGCTGCCCCTGCGACAGCGTGGGCCAGCGGGCCTCGCGCAGCTCGCCCAGGCCGAGGGTGCGGATGAGCCGGTCCGCGCGCGCCTGCTGTCCGGTCGTAGGCCGCCAACGGGGCAGCAGCGCCACCGAGTTGGTCAGCCCGGTCAGCACCACGTCCCGTACCCGCAGCGGCTCGGCGAGCGGGTGGCGCGGGTCGACATGGCCGACCCATGCGCGCAGCTCCCGCAGGTCCACCCGGCCTAGGCGACGGCCGAGCACCTCGATCCGTCCCCGGGTCGGGTGGACGCGGGCGCCGAGCAGGCTGAGCAGCGTGGACTTGCCGGCCCCGTTGGCGCCCAGCAGCGCCCAGTGCTCGCCCGCACGGACGGTCAGGGACACCTCCTGCAGGATCGGCCTCCCGTCGCGCACCACGTGGACGTCCTCGGCGCGCAGCACCTCGCTCACGCGGCCAGAGCCCGGTTCACGGCGGACAGCACCGCCCGCACCCGGGCTTCGAGGCCCGAGCCGGCCTGCCCCGCGCCCCAGGCCGTGGTGCCGTTCACCTGGCACGCGGCGTAGGCGGCCGTACCCGCCCCGACGGGGTGGTCGGCGACCTCCAGCACCTCGACGGCGTACCCCGCACCGGCCAGCGCGTCGGCGAAGGCGGTCAGCGGGCCCGGTCCGGTGCCCTCGAGGTCCCAGGTGCGCCCGCCCGTGTGCAGCGTGCACACCAGGCCGTCCGCGCCCCGGGCGGACCAGGCGTCCAGCCGGATCTCGCCCTCGGCGAGATAGGTGGAGCGAAACAGCTCGTACAGTTCCCGCGCCGTCGCCTCGCGGCCGCTGTCGTCGGTGGCCCGCTGCACGACCCGCGAGAAGTCCCGCCGCATGCCCGCCGGCAGGTCCAGCCCGTGGTGGGCGCGCAGCAGATACGCCGTACCTCCCTTGCCGGACTGCGAGTTGACCCGGATGACCGCCTCGTAGGAGCGCCCCACATCGGCCGGGTCGACCGGCAGATACGGCACCTCCCACGGGGCGTCCGCCTCCGGCACCCCCATCTCCTTGGCGCGGCGGGCGTGATGGTCGAGACCCTTGCTGATGGCGTCCTGGTGGGTGCCGGAGAACGCCGTGTACACCAGGTCGCCGGCGTAGGGGTGGCGCGGGTGCACGGGCAGCCGGTTGCAGTGCTCGACGGTCTCCCGTACGGCGTCGATGTCGGTGAAGTCGACCATCGGGTCCACGCCCTGGGCGTACAGGTTCATCGCGAGGGTCACCAGGTCGACGTTGCCGGTGCGCTCGCCGTTGCCGAACAGGCAGCCCTCCACCCGCTGCGCCCCGGCCAGGACGGCGAGTTCGGCGCAGGCGACGCCGGTGCCGCGGTCGTTGTGCGGGTGCACGGAGAGGATCACCGCGTCACGGCGGGCCAGGTTGCGGTGGGCGTACTCGATCTGGTCGGCGTAGACGTTGGGGGTGGCGATCTCCACGGTCGCCGGCAGGTTGTGGGTGACCGGCCGGTCCGGGCTCGCGTCCCACAACTGCGTCAGCCCGTCGCACAGTTCGAGGACGAAGTCGGGCTCGGTGAGGTTGTAGGTCTCGGGGGAGAACTGGAAGCGCACGTGAGGGGTGTCGCCGGCCCGGCGCACCATGTGCTCGGCGGCCTCCCGCAGGATCCGCCACACCTCGCCGCGGTCCCGGCGCAGCACGACGTCCCGCCACACCGGCGAGGTCGCCACGTACAGGTGGACCACCGCCCGCGGCATTGCCTCGATCGCCTCGAAGGTGCGGTCGATCAGCTCCGGCCGGGCCGGGGTGAACACGACGGGCGTCACGTCGTCCGGGACGGCGCCTTCGGTCACCAGGTGACGGACGAAGTCGAAGTCGGCGCGGCTGGCCGACGGGTAGCCGACCTCGATCTCCTTGAACCCCAGCGACACCAGCAGGTCGTAGAAGCGGCGCTTGCGCGGGATGTCCATCGGCTCGGCCAGCGCCTGGTTGCCGTCGCGCAGGTCGACCGGCACCCACAGCGGGGCGCGCTCCAGCCGGGCGGCGGGCCACTCCCGGCCGGTGACGGGGACGGGCACGCGCTCATGGAAGGGGCGGTAGCGGTGGTACGGCATCGCGCTGGGACGCTGCGGATTCCAGCGGTACGGTGCCCCGCCGGACTGCTGCGGATTCGGTACGTCGGTGAGGGTCATCGTCGGCTGCCTCTCGGCTCGGTCGGACGGTGACCGGCAGCACGGCATCCCGCGGCGGGGCGCCGGTCGCGTCAGACCCCGCCGCGGCAGCCGAGGAGAAGGAGACGGCGCAGCAGCATGATCGGTACGCTAGCGACTGCTCAGCTCCTCAGACAAGTGCAATCGGCAAACTCCTCAGACAAGTTGGAGAAACACGGTGACGGCATCCCCCCTGGACGGCACCCGGTGACCCCGGACGGCCCGCTCCGCCCCAGCCCGCTGGTCGAACAGGCCACGCAACGGCTGCGCGCACAGATCGCCGACGGCACCTGGCCCGTCGGCGGCAAACTCCCCGGCGAGACCACCCTCGCCAAGGACCTCGGCGTGGGCCGCTCCACCGTGCGCGAGGCACTGCGCGCGCTGGCCGGCGCCGGGCTGGTACGGCCCCGGCACGGCGCCGGCGTCTTCGTCACCGCCACCGAACCGGCCGAGGACTGGCCCACCCAGCTGCGCCGGGCCGCGGTCACCGACGTCTACGAGGTGCGCACCGCCGTCGAGGTGCACGGCGCCCGGCTGGCCGCGCAGCGCCGCACCGACGAGGACGTCGCCGCGATCCGTGCGGCGCTGGAGGGCCGCCGCGCGGCGGCCGGCGCCGACGACGAGGCCTTCGTCGACGCCGACATCGCCTTCCACGCGGCCGTGGTCGCCGCCGCGCACAACATCGTCCTGTCCGGGCTGTTCGCGCAATTCACCCCCGTCCTGCGCAAGGGCCTGACCGAACTCCTCGCCCTGAGCGGCCTGCGCCACGACGACCCGAACACCGCGGACGACGCCCACGAGGCGATCGCGCGGGCGATCGCCGAGGGGGACGCGGAGACGGCGGTGGCGGTGGTCACCGCGGAACTGCAGAACCCGTTTCCGCCGGCTCAGGACGCCTGCTCCCGGTAGGGCGCCCGCTGCCTGCGTACTGCCCCGGCGCCACCCCGTACTCCCGCTTGAACGCCTTGGCGAAGGCGAACTCCGAGGAGTACCCGGCCCGTTCGGCGACCTGGCGCAGCGGAAGATCCTCCGCCCGCAGCAGCCGGCCCGCCGTCGTCATCCGCCACCACGTCAGATACGCGAGCGGCGGCCTGCCGACCAGCGCCGTGAACCGGCGCGCGAACGCCGCCCGCGACAGGCCGCCCTGCGCGCCCAGTTCCTCCACCGTCCAGGGGCGGCCCGGATCGGCGTGCAGGGCGCGCAGCGCGGCGGAGACGGCCGGGTCGGCCAGCGCCGCAGCCCAGCCGCTGGGATGCCCGGCGTCGTGCGGCTCGCGCTCCCACCAGGCGCGCAGGATGTACAGCAGCAGCGTGTCCAGCAGCGAGGCGACGATGATGTCCGCACCGGGCCGGCACTCCGTCAGCTCCTGCCCCAGCAGCTCCACCGCCGCCCGCAGCGGCCCGTACGCGCCGACCCGGGCGGGCAGATGCACCACCTCCGGCAGCTCGGTGAGCAGGGGGTGGGCGCGGCTGCGGTCCAGAAGATAGGCCCCGCACAGCATCAGGGTGTCCGGCTCGGGCGCGCCCGGCGGGGGAGGCGGCGGTCCGGGCCGGCGGCCGTCCGCGTCCACGGCGAAGTCCTCCAGGGGCGCGTCCGGCGAGCCGGCCAGCGCGTGCCCGTGTCCGTGGGCGAGGAAGACCACGTCCCCGGGGCCGAGCGCGACGGGCTCGCCCCGCGCCGGCAGCAGCCACGCCGACCCGCGCAGCACCACGTGGAACCCGGCCCCGTCCGTGGCCTGGAAGCGGGCCCCCCAGGGGCCGTACTTGTACCGCAGGCCGGAGTGCGGCCGCCCGGTGCGCATCGCGGCGACGGCGTCACTGAGTACGTCCATGCCCCGCACCGTAGCGCCGTGCGGCCGAGGACGAGACGCACGGACAGAAAACCGAGACAGCCGGGCATGGATCGTCTCGCCGCACGGCCATAGCGTCGACGGCATGTCAACTTCCGCACACAGCGTGCTCTTTCACGAGACCGGCGGTCCCGACGTCCTGGTCGTCGAGGAGACCGAACTGCCCGGCCCCGGCCCCGGCGAGGTCCTCGTCCGCGTCGCCGCCGTCGCCCTCAACCGCGCCGAGGCCCTCCTGCGCTCGGGCGGCTACTTCTACCAGCCCACCCTGCCCGCCGCCCGCAACGGCTACGAGGCCGCCGGCACCGTCGAGGCGGTCGGCGAGGGCGTCACGGCCTTCGCACCCGGCGACCCGGTGCTGAGCGCGGCCAACTTCAGGCTCGACACCCACGGCGTCTACGGCGACCGCGTGCTGATGCCGGAGCACACCCTCGTCCCGCGCCCCGACGGCGTCGACGAGGTCACCGCGGCCGCGGCCTGGCTGACGTACACGACGGCGTACGGCGCGCTGATCGAACGGGCCCGCATGGCCCCCGGCGACCACGTGCTGATCACCGGCGCCTCCAGCGGCGTCGGCACGGCCGCCCTCCAGGTCGCCCGGCGGGCCGGTGCGGTGCCCCTCGCCACCACCCGCACCGAGGCCAAGCGGCAGCGGCTGCTCGACCTGGGCGCGGAGCACGTGATCGTCACCGAGGACGAGGACGTGGTGAAGGAGACCCTGCGGCTCACCGGCGGCAAGGGCGCCGGGATCGTCCTCGACGCGATCGGCGGCCCCGGCTTCGCCACGCTCGGCGGGGCGGCCGCCGAGGACGGCTGCCTGATCTGCTACGGCTGGCTTCAGGGGCAGCCCACCGTCCTGCCGATGCGGTGGCCCCTCACCGTCCACGGCTACAGCAACTTCACCCTCACCGGCACCGCCGAAGGCCGCCGCCGCGCCGCCCACTACCTGGGCTCCGGCCTCGCCGACGGCACGCTGCGCCCGGTGATCGGCGAGGTCTTCGACGGCCTGGAACGCATCCCGGACGCCCACCGGCTGATGGAGTCCAACGCACACACCGGCAAGATCGTCGTACGGATCTGACACCGTCACCCGTCCGGCCCCCGCCATCCGGCCGCCGAAGGGGAATAGCCGGACAGACCACCGGGTTTTCCCCCGGCAACCGGACCATGCGCATCGAACCTGAAGGGCTGAGCCATGAAGATCGGCATCATCGGCGCGGGCAACATCGGCGGCAACCTGACCCGGCGGCTCACCGCCCTCGGCCATGACGTCTCCGTCGCCAACTCGCGCGGCCCGCAGACGCTGAGCGAACTGGCCGCGGAGACCGGGGCGACGCCGGTGCGGGTGGAGGAGGCCGCCCGCAACGCCGAGATCGTCATCGTCACCGTGCCCCTCAAGGCGGTACCCGACCTGCCCAAGGGCCTGTTCGACGAGGCCGCCGAGGGCGCCGTGGTCATCGACACCGGCAACTACTACCCGCAGCAGCGCGACGGCCGGATCGCGGCGATCGAGGACGAGGGGCTGACCGAGAGCCGCTGGAGCGAGCAGCACCTCGGCCACCCGGTGATCAAGGCCTTCAACGCCACCTTCGCCCAGGACCTCCTGGAACGCCCGCGGCCCGCCGGCGATCCCGACCGCATGGCGCTGTCCGTCGCCGGGGACGACGAGGCGGCCAAGGCGAAGGTCCGGGACCTGATCGACGAGCTGGGCTTCGACACCGTCGACACCGGCGGCCTCGACGACTCCTGGCGCCAGCAGCCCGGCACCCCGGTCTACGGCATGCGCGGCGACGTCGAGGCGGTGACCAGGGCGCTGGAGGCGGCGACCCCGGAACGCCCGGCGGACTTCCGCGGCTGAGAGCCGTCGCCTCAGACGATCTCCAGGGGCCGGTGCGGCCCGTCCGGCAGCTCGACCCGGACGCTGTCCCCGGGCCGCACCACGCCGCCGGCGAGGACGACGCTCATGATCCCGGACTTGAAGCGGGGCCGCCCGTCGGAGCCCCGCCCGACGACTTCCCTCAGCAACCCCTTGCGGAAGCCGTCGATCTGCGCACACGGGTTGCGCAGCCCGGTCACCTCGACGACGGCCTCGTCCCCGAGCAGCAGCCGCGTCCCCGTGGGCAGGGCGAGCAGATCGATCCCGCGGGTCGTGACGTTCTCCCCGAGCTGCCCGGCCGCCACCTCGAACCCGGCGGCCCGCACCTCCTCGAACAGCTCCTCGTGGATCAGGTGCACCTGCCGCAGATTCGGCTGCGAGGCGTCCCTGGCCATCCGGAACCGGTGCTTCACCGTCGCCCCGCCATGCACGTCACCCTCCACGCCGAACCCGGCGAGCAGCCGGACGCTGTCGCGGTTCGGCTTGCTGAAGGAGTAGACGCCGTTGCTGCTGACCGCGGTGATGGTGCCGTCCATGCAGGTCACCCTAGGGTGTGGCCCAGTCCCGCAGCGCGGCCGTGCTGGTGAAATCGGCCACGTCCTTGTCGTGCGGGTCGTCGGTGTACTGGTGGAAGCGCCACGCCGCCTTGATGCGTGGCTTGCCGGCGGTGACGTAGTCGGCGATCCAGAGGCCGTCGCCGGCGTAGGAGGTCGTGTCGACGTTCAACCAGAAATGACGGTTGCAGTAGAGCACGATCCGGTTGTGCGGGCGCATCTGCTTCAGCGTGCGGAAGAAACGGTCCTTCTCCGCGTTGCTCGCGTGGGTGCCCTCGCCCGTCGTCTCCCAGTCGACGGCCAGGATGTCGCCCGTGCGCTCCGGGGTCCTGCTCAGGAAGTACTCGGCCTGGGCGGTGAGGTTGCCCGGCCACAGGAAGTGGTAGAAGCCGACGACCAGGCCCGCGTCGCGGCCGTGCTTGGTCTGGGCGGCGAGTTTCGGGTTGACGTACGAACGGCCCTCCGTGGCCTTGATGAAGACGAAGGAGAGGCCGTCCGTGGCGTAGGCGGAGGACTGGTAGGCGCTCACGTCGATGCCGCGCAGCATGGGGGCTCCCGACAGGATGTGGGGGGACGGGAGGGGATGATGCCCCGGTTGCGCCCCCGCTCAACCACCTGACCGCAGGCGCCCGTTCAGCACTCGATGATGTTCACCGCGAGACCGCCGCGGGCCGTCTCCTTGTACTTCACGCTCATGTCCGCACCGGTCTCCTTCATGGTCTTGATGACCTTGTCCAGGGACACCTTGTGCGAGCCGTCGCCGCGCAGCGCCATCCGCGCCGCGGTGACCGCCTTGACCGCGGCCATGCCGTTGCGCTCGATGCACGGGATCTGCACCAGGCCGCCGACCGGGTCGCAGGTCAGGCCCAGGTTGTGCTCCATGCCGATCTCGGCGGCGTTCTCCACCTGCTCCGGCGATCCGCCCATGACCTCCGCGAGCGCGCCCGCCGCCATCGAGCAGGCCGAGCCGACCTCGCCCTGGCAGCCGACCTCGGCGCCGGAGATCGAGGCGTTCTCCTTGAAGAGCATGCCGATCGCGCCCGCGGCGAGCAGGAAGCGGACCACGCCGTCCTCGTCGGCGCCCGGCACGAAGTTGATGTAGTAGTGCAGCACCGCCGGGATGATCCCCGCCGCGCCGTTCGTCGGGGCGGTCACCACCCGGCCGCCGGCCGCGTTCTCCTCGTTCACGGCCATCGCGTAGAGCGTGATCCACTCCATCGCCAGGGCCTTCGCGTCGCCCTCGGAGCGCAGCTTGCGCGCGGTGGTCGCGGACCGGCGGCGCACCTTCAGGCCGCCCGGCAGGATGCCCTCGCGGGTCATGCCGCGCTCCACGCACTCCCGCATCACCCGCCAGATCTCCAGCAGCCCGGCGCGGATCTCGTCCTCCGTGCGCCAGGCCCGCTCGTTCTCCAGCATCAGCGAGGAGATCGACAGGCCCGTCTCCTTCGTCAGGCGCAGCAGCTCGTCGCCGGTGCGGAAGGAGTACTTCAGCACCGTGTCGTCCAGCTTGATGCGGTCCGCGCCGACCGCGTCCTCGTCGACGACGAACCCGCCGCCGACCGAGTAGTACGTCTTCGACAGCAGCTCTGTGCCGGCGGCATCGTACGCCCACAGGGTCATGCCGTTGGCGTGGTACGGCAGGGCCTTGCGGCGGTGCAGGACCAGGTCGTCGTCGAAGGAGAAGTCGATCTCGCGCTCGCCCAGCACGTTCAGACGGCCGGCCGACTTGATCGCCTCGATCCGCTCGTCGGCCGTCTCGACGTCCACCGTGCGCGGCGAGTCGCCCTCCAGGCCGAGCAGGACGGCCTTCGGGGTGCCGTGGCCGTGTCCGGTCGCGCCGAGGGAGCCGTACAGCTCACAGCGCACGGAGGCGACCTGGCCGAGCACGTCCTCGTTGCGCAGACGGCGGGCGAACAAGCCTGCCGCGCGCATCGGGCCCACCGTGTGGGAGCTGGACGGGCCGATGCCGATCGAGAACAGGTCGAAGACCGAGATGGCCACGGGCAGACTCCTCAAGACGGGGGTGGTGCGGGGGCGCGGGCACCGCGCACGCCGGTACTCCCAGTGTGCGCGGTGCCCCGCGGAGCGTGACTTACTTGTTCAGACCCGGGTAGAGCGGGTGCTTCTCCACCAGCGCCCGGACCCGGCCCTTCAGCGCCTCGACGTCGTAGGACGGCTTCAGCGTCTCGGCGATCACGTCCGCGACCTCGGCGAAGTCCTCGGCCGTGAAGCCGCGGGTCGCCAGCGCCGGCGTGCCGATGCGCAGACCCGAGGTGACCATCGGCGGGCGAGGGTCGTTCGGGACCGCGTTGCGGTTGACCGTGATGCCCACCTCGTGGAGGCGGTCCTCGGCCTGCCGGCCGTCCAGCTCGCTGTCGCGCAGGTCGACCAGGACCAGGTGCACGTCGGTGCCGCCGGTCAGGACGTTCACCCCGGCCTCACGGGCGTCCGGCGAGGTCAGCCGCTCGGCGAGGATGCGGGCGCCCTCCAGGGTACGACGCTGGCGCTCCTTGAAGTCCTCGGAGGCGGCCAGCTTGAAGGAGACCGCCTTGGCCGCGATCACGTGCTCCAGGGGGCCGCCCTGGAAGCCCGGGAAGACGGAGGAGTTCAGCTTCTTGGCGAAGTCCTGCTTGGCGAGGATGATGCCGCCGCGCGGGCCGCCGAGCGTCTTGTGCGTGGTGGAGGTCACGACGTCCGCGAACGGCACCGGGTTGGGGTGCAGCCCGGCCGCGACCAGCCCGGCGAAGTGCGCCATGTCGACCCACAGGTACGCCTCGACCTCGTCGGCGATCCGGCGGAAGGCGGCGAAGTCCAGCCGGCGCGGGTACGCCGACCAGCCGGCGATGATCACCTTGGGGCGGTGCTCCTTGGCGAGCCGCTCGACCTCGGCCATGTCGACCAGGCCGTCGTCGTCGACGTGGTAGGGGACGACGTCGAACTGCTTGCCGGAGAAGTTCAGCCGCATCCCGTGGGTGAGGTGGCCGCCGTGCGCCAGGTTCAGGCCCAGGATGGTGTCGCCGGGCTGCGCCAGCGCGAACAGCGCGGCCTGGTTGGCGGAGGCGCCCGAGTGGGGCTGCACGTTGGCGTACTCGGCGCCGAACAGCTCCTTGACCCGGTCGATGGCGATCTGCTCGGTGACGTCGACGTGCTCGCAGCCGCCGTAGTAGCGGCGGCCGGGGTAGCCCTCGGCGTACTTGTTGGTAAGCACCGAGCCCTGGGCCTCGAGGACCGCCACGGGGGCGAAGTTCTCCGAGGCGATCATCTCCAGGGTGGACTGCTGGCGGTCCAGCTCGGCGTCGACCGCGGCGGCCACGTCCGGGTCGAGCTCGTGCAGGGGCGTGTTCAGAAGAGACATGGGATTCCTGCGACCTCTCAGCCGGCGATGAAGGCGTCGTACTCGGCGGCGGAGAGCAGGTCGGCCGGCTCGTCGGTGACGCGCACCTTGAACAGCCAGCCACCCTCGAAGGGGGCCGAGTTCACCAGCGACGGGTCGTTGACGACGTCCTCGTTGACGTCGGTGATCTCACCGGTGACGGGGGAGTACAGCTCGGAGACGGACTTGGTCGACTCCAGCTCGCCGCAGGACTCGCCCGCGGTCACCGTGGCGCCGACCTCCGGAAGCTGGACGAACACGACGTCACCGAGCGCGTTGGCCGCGTGCTCCGTGATGCCGACCGTCGAGACGCCGTCCTCGGCGCCCGACAGCCACTCGTGCTCCTTGCTGTAGCGCAGCTGCTGGGGGTTGCTCATGGCCTGAATTCTCCTGTACGCGGGTCGGTGCTGATGAATGGGGGACTGCGAAGGCACGCGTGAGCAGGGGCGATGTGCCCCATGTCACGTCGAACGGCTTACGTCAGTGTCACTTCTGCCGCTTGTAGAACGGCAGCGCCACGACCGCGTACGGCTCGTGCGTGCCGCGGATGTCCACGCCGACGCCCGGCGTGCCCGGCGCCGCGTGCGCCGCGTCCACGTAGGCCATGGCGATCGGCTTGCCCAGCGTGGGGGAGGGGGCGCCCGAGGTCACCTCGCCGATGACCGTGCCGTCCGCGACGACCTGGAACCCGGCGCGCGGGACCCGGCGGCCCTCGGCGACCAGGCCGACCAGGACGCGCGGCGGGTCGGACTCGGCGCGCTGGGCGGCCGCGGCGAGCGCCTCGCGCCCGACGAAGTCGCCCTCCTTCTCGAACTTGACCACCCGGCCGAGCCCGGCGTCGAAGGGGGTCAGAGCGGCGGTCAGCTCGTGCCCGTACAGCGGCATGCCCGCCTCCAGGCGCAGCGTGTCCCGGCAGGACAGGCCGCACGGGACCAGGCCGACGCCCTCGCCGGCCTTGGTCAGCGCCTGCCACAGCTCGACGGCGTGCTCCGGCTTCACGAACAGCTCGAAGCCGTCCTCGCCGGTGTAGCCGGTGCGCGCGATCAGCGCGGGCACCCCGGCCACGGTGCCGGGCAGACCGGCGTAGTACTTCAGGCCGTCCAGGTCGGCGTCGGTGAGGCTCTTGAGGATGCCCGGCGACTCGGGGCCCTGCACGGCGAGCAGCGCGTACGCGTCGCGGTCGTCGCGCACCTCGGCGTCGAAGCCCGCGGCGCGCTCGGTGAGCGCGTCGAGGACGACCTGGGCGTTGGAGGCGTTGGCGACGACCATGTACTCGGTCTCGGCGAGGCGGTAGACGATCAGGTCGTCCAGGATGCCGCCGTCGGCCTGGCAGATCATGGTGTAGCGGGCGCGGCCGGTCCTGACCGCGCCGATGTTGCCGACCAGCGCGTAGTCGAGGAGGGCGGCGGCCTGCGGGCCGGTGACGGTGATCTCACCCATGTGCGAGAGGTCGAAAAGCCCGGCCTGGGTGCGCACGGCGTTGTGCTCGTCGCGCTCGGAGCCGTAGCGCAGCGGCATGTCCCAGCCGGCGAAGTCGGTCATCGTCGCACCCAGCGAGCGATGCACGGCATCGAGGGCGGTGTGACGGAGTTCGGTACTGCTCATCGGTCGGTCGTCTCCCAGGGGAAGGACAGGCGAGGAAGTTCCTCCCCATCTGTCATCGGAACCTGAGAGGTTCGCCATGACCGCGCTCGGTCCTGGCTTGCACCTTGGGTGGGACCGCCGACACGGGCGGCCCGCTTTTCAGATGTGCCTCGCCCGCGCGGTAACGGTGCCTGAGAGATTCAAGGGAGGGACTTGCTCCTTCGGCGCCCCAGCCAGGGCTGGGAACTCTCCCGCGCGGATTCAAACGGCCGGTATGCAGTTGGCGGCCTCATCATTGCACGCCGCGCCGGATCACGGCAGGCCGCATCTGTAACCGGGTTGTGGCGGTACGCACACGAAAACACGAGACAACCCGCATTACCTTCTCTTTACTTGCGTTGGGCAGGTCATCACCTGATCCCAGGGGAGGACGATGACGGTGGACAGGATCACGGCGTACGCGACGACCCCGGGCCTCACGCTGCCCTCGCAGCCGGCGGCGCCCGCCCTGGAGGCCCGGCCCGCTCCCGTCGTGCGGGACCTGCGCGAGCGGGCCGGCGGCGGCCCGCACGTCCTGCTCTTCGGCCCGCGCGACCTGGTCGTCGTCACCGGGCTGCCCGGCAGCGGCAAGTCCACGCTGATGCGCCGCGCGGTCCCCGGCCTCCGCGTCGACTCCCAGGACACCCGCGACCGCTATGACGCCCGTCTGCCCCGCCCGCTCCCCTACGCGCTCTACCGCCCGCTGGTCCGCCTCGCCCACTACGCCGCCCTGCGCCGCGCCCTGGCGAGCGGCGAGGGCGTCGTCGTGCACGACTGCGGGACACAGCCGTGGGTGCGCGGCTGGCTGGCCCGCGCGGCCCGCCGCCGCGGCGGCGCACTGCACCTGCTGATGCTCGACGTAGGCCCGGACACCGCCCTGACCGGCCAGCGCGACCGCGGCCGCGGCGTCTCCCGCTACGCCTTCCACCGCCACCGCCGCGCCACGAGCCGTCTGCTGGCCGCCGTCCAGCGGGGCGAGGTGCCGGCCGGCTGCGACTCGGCCACCCTCCTGGACCGCGACGCGGCGAACAGGCTGAGCAGGATCGCCTTCACGGGCTGAACGGCCCGGTGGCCGAGGGGGGGGGGGACGGCCCGGTGGCCGCGGGGGAGCGACGAATCCCTGAACGGCGGCTCCCGCCGAAGCGGCCCCTTCGGCCACCGCCGTCAGGTCGGCCGAAGGAGCCCGCATCCGCAGCGGTTAGCCTTTCAGCCACAGCAGCGGTTCGAAGCAGATGGTGGAGAGATGGACTTCCCTGCCGACCTTCCGGCGGACTTCCCGGCGCAGGCGCACCCCCATCCGCACAGCGGATGGCCCGGCAACGAGCTGGAGGAGGTGCTGTCGGCCTCCCTCGGCGTGCCGGGAGCCGGCGGCCGGATCGTGGAGGTCCTCGGCCGCAGCTTCCTGTGGATCCCCCTGCCCAACGGCGGCGGCCCGCACAGCGGCCCCCTCGACCTGCCCACCACCGAGATCGACGGCCAGGCCTACGTCCCCGTCTTCAGCTCCGAGGAGCAGATCCGCCGGGTCACCGGCCCCCACATGCCGTACACCGTCGCGCCCGCCGTGGAGTTCGCGCGCGGACTGCCCGCCCAGGTCGGCATCGCGGTGAACCCCGGGGGCGTGGTCGGCGCCCCGCTGCCGCCGGAGGCGGTGGCCGAGCTGTGCCGGGCCGGACGCACCCCGCTGGACGGCCCCGCGAGCGGCGGCCGGGTCCGTCTGTACGAGCCGGACTGGCAGCACGACCCGGTCGGCTTCCTCTCCGCCGCCTCCGCCGAGTTCGAGGCGACCGGCACCGTTCTGACGGCCCGTCGCTGCCTCGCCGTGATCGAGACGGCCGAGCCGGTGATGTTCGTCGGCGTCGAACTCTCCCAATGGGAGGGCGACCTGCGCAACGCCCCCCTGGACGCCCTGGGCCGCGCCCTCGGCACGACGCCGGCCCCCTGGCCGGTCAACCTCATCCTGCTGGACCTGGCGGGCGACGACCCGGTGGCGCTCTGGCTGAGGGAGAAGGTCCGGCCCTTCTACACGAGGGGCGGCTGACCCACCCCCAGGGTCTTTCCCGCGCACCGCTCTCCCCGGTCCTCCCCCCGCACCACTTAACCTGGTTTCATAGCTCGGTCGAGGGTGTTGTAGGAAAGGGCGATTCGAAGTGAGCGCGAGCGGCACCGCAGCGACCGGCCAGGTCGAGCACATGCTGCGCCAGGTGACGCCCGGGCGGTACGACGCCTACGAGGCGCTCCTGCGTGCGCTCGCCACCCCCGCCACCGGCCAGGTCTGGATGCTGCTGTGGCACGGCCAGGCCGGCTCCCCGGACGCCCAGTTCTGCACGATGGAGGTCGGCGGCCAGGGCTACGCCCCCTGCGTCACCTCCGCCCAGGAGCTGAGCGCCAGCGGCTGGAACCGCTCCTACGAGGTGGTCGACGGCCTGGAGGTGGCCCGTGCCCTCTACCCCGGCCACCACGGGCTGTGGCTCAACCCGCACGCCCCCGGCGGCGGCGTCGGCATCCCCTGGCTGGACCTGCGCCGCATCGCCACCGGCCTGGACCGCCAGCCCGCCGGGCCGCTGCGCCTGACGGAACCGGCCGTCGAGGTCCCGCAGTTCTACGCCCTGCTCGCGCAGAACGCGCACCGCACCCCGGCCCTGCGCGCCTTGCGCCGCGCCTGGGTGCAGCCGGCGCTCGGCGCGCCGTACCTCGCCATCGGCCTGGACGTCTACGAGACCTCGCCGGCCGCTGTCGACGCCGTACGCGCGATGATGCAGCAGTCCCTCGGCGCGGTGCCGGACGGGCTGCCGGTGTCGACCGTGGCGATGACCGACGACGACGACCCCATCGTGCTGTGGATGCGCGCCAACGCGCGTCCGTTCTACGACCGTGAGGCCCACGCGGCTGCCGCTCCCCAGGCGCCGGCGGCCGGCTACGGCTATCCGCCGGCCCCTGGACGGTACTGACACCCCGCGCACCAAACCCTCTTCTGCGCGCGTAGATCACGGCGAATGGTCCCGGTTCGCCCGAATCGCCCTCTCTGGTCCCCGTCCGGCCCGCGCCACCCGCTGTCCGGATAACGGAAGTCCCCAGACCGCATCACGTTTACGCATCCTTTCCTCACCAAGTCTGGCAACTGCTCGCCAATGCGTTGAAGACTCCCGCTCCAAGGGGCCCAGTCGCCCCTGTGTACGACTTCGTACGACGGACTGACCATGCCGCCACAGCGGCAAGTGCGGGCCGGCTACCGCCGGTTGAGAGGGGTCCCTGCCAGATGACGGCACCATTGCACGAGCCGACCGCGGAAGCGGCCCCGAGCGCGGCCGAGGAAGCGGCGGTTGCGACCACCGACGCCAAGGCCGTCCAGGGCCGGTCCCTGGGACGGATCGCCTGGGAGCGCCTGAAGCGGGACAAGCTCGCCCTGACGGGCGGCGCCGTCGTGCTGCTTCTCATCATCGTCGCCCTGCTCGCACCCGTGATCGCCAACGCGGTGGGACAGGACCCGGACGCCTATCACGAGAACCTGATCGACCCGCTGTTCGGCACCCCGAAGGGCTCGCTGGGCGGGCTGAGCGGGGAGCACTGGCTGGGCGTCGAACCCGTCAACGGCCGTGACATCTTCGCCCGTATCGTCTACGGCGCCCGGATCTCCCTGCTCGTCGGCTTCCTGTCCGCGATCGTCGCCGTCGTCCTCGGCACGGTCCTCGGCATCCTGGCCGGCTTCTTCGGCGGCTGGGTCGACTCGCTGGTCAGCCGGGTGATGGACGGTCTGCTGGCCTTCCCCCAGCTGCTGTTCACCATCGCGCTGGTCTCCGTCATGCCGAACAACATGCTGGGCCTGTCCGGTACCGGCGTACGCGTGTTCATGATGGTCGTGGTCATCGGCTTCTTCGGCTGGCCCTACATCGGACGCGTGGTGCGCGGCCAGACGCTCTCGCTGCGTGAGCGCGAGTACGTCGAGGCCGCCCGATCGCTGGGCGCCGGGCGGCTGTACATCCTCTTCAAGGAACTGCTGCCCAATCTCGTGGCGCCGATCATCGTCTACACGACGATGATGATCCCCACCAACATCCTCACCGAGGCGGCACTCAGCTTCCTGGGCGTGGGCGTCAAGCCGCCCACGGCCTCCTGGGGCCAGATGCTCTCGAGCGCGATCGACTACTACGACTCGGACCCCATGTACATGGTGGTCCCCGGCGTGGCGATCTTCATCACCGTTCTTGCCTTCAACCTCTTCGGCGACGGCGTGCGCGACGCGCTCGACCCCAAGGGCTCCCGCTGAAGTGCCGTACCCCAAGCGACCCGTGGCAGCACCTGGCACGGGGTCTCTCATCAAATCCGGAGGATCCGAGATCGTGACTACGCAACGCACCTCAGGGCGGCACAAGCGGGCCATGGCCGCCGCCTTCGTGGTCGCCGGGCTGCTGACCACGGCGGCGTGCGGCGGCGGCAGCGGCGACGGGGGCTCGAAGTCCGGTGCCGCCGGCTTCGACGCCGCCAACAACAAGGTCGCCCAGGCCTCGCTGGCCAAGAAGGGCGGCACGCTGAGGTTCGGCGCCGCGCAGGACGCCGACTCGTGGGACACCACGCGCGGCTACTACGGCTTCATGTGGGACTTCTCCCGCTACTACAGCCGCCAGCTCGTCACGAACAAGCCGGCCCCGGGCAAGGAAGGCGCCACCCTCACCCCGGACCTCGCCACCGGTATGGCCAAGGTCAGCGACGACGGCAAGACGTACACGTACACGCTGAGGGACGGGATCACCTGGGAGGACGGCAAGCCGATCACCTCCAAGGACCTCAAGTACGGCATCGAGCGCATCTGGGCGCAGGACGTCCTCTCCGGCGGCCCGACCTACCTGAAGGACGTGCTCGACCCCAAGAGCGAGTACAAGGGCCCCTACAAGGACACCTCCGCGGACAACCTGGGCCTGAAGGCGATCGACACCCCGGACGACAAGACCATCGTCTTCCACCTGCCGAAGGCCAACTCGGACTTCGAGGAGATGCTGGCCCTCACCTCCGCCTCCCCGGTCCGCCAGGACATGGACACCAAGTCCAAGTACGGTCTGAAGCCGTTCTCCTCGGGCCCGTACAAGTTCCAGTCGTACAACCCGGGCAAGGACCTCACCCTCGTCCGCAACACCAACTGGAAGCAGGCCTCGGACCCGGTCCGCAAGGCGTACCCGGACAAGATCACGGTCACGTTCTTCTCCAACGCCAACGAGCTGGACCAGCGCCTGATCAACGGCGACCTGGACCTCGACATCAACCAGACCGGCATGTCGCCGCAGGGCCGCCTGACGGCTCTGAAGCAGCACAAGGCCAACCTGGACAACCCGACGTCCGGTTACATCCGTTACGCGGTGTTCCCGCAGAGCGTGAAGCCGTTCGACAACATCCACTGCCGTATGGCCGTGATCTACGGCGCCGACCACGTCTCCCTGCAGACCGCGCGCGGCGGCCCCCTGGCCGGCGGTGACATCGGCACCAACATGCTCCCGCCGTCCGTCGCGGGTGGCGAGGGCCAGAAGTACGACCCGTACCAGCTCGCCGGCGCCAACAAGAACGGCAACGCCGCCAAGGCCAAGGAAGAGCTGAAGGCCTGCGGTCAGCCGAACGGCTTCAAGACCACCATCGCCGTGCGCAACAACAAGCCGGTCGAGGTGGCCACCGCCCAGTCCCTGCAGGCGTCGCTGAAGAAGGTCGGCATCAACGTCGACATCGACCAGTACGACGGCTCGCAGACCACCGGCATCATCGGCAGCCCCTCGAACGTGCAGAAGAAGGGCTACGGCATCATCATCATGGGCTGGGGTCCGGACTTCCCGTCCGTGCAGGGCTACGGTCTGCCGCTGTGGAACAGCAAGTACATCCAGCAGAGCGGTAACAACAACTACGCCCTGATCAAGGACAAGACGATCGACGGGCTGTTCGACAGTTACGTGAGCACGCTGGACGACGCCGGCAAGGCGAAGATCGCCACGGAGATCAACCACAAGGTGATGGAGGGCGCCTACTACCTGCCCTTCGTCTTCGAGAAGTTCATCAACTGGCGCAGCGACAACCTGGCGAACGTCTACACCACCGACGCCTACAGCGGTACGTACGACTTCGTCAACCTCGGTCTGAAGAACCCGAAGTAAACCCGGCACACCCGCCGTACGGCACGAAAGGCAGGTGAAGGCCGGCGCGGCGTGACCGCGGGCCCCCGGACGACCTCCGGGGCCCGCGGTCCCGCGGCGGGCCGTAAGCTGTGCTCGCTTACCTCATCAGGCGGCTGTTCGCCGCCGCAGTGATGCTCGTGGTCATCATCCTGGCCGTGTTCTGCATCTTCTTCCTGATCCCCAAGTGGGCGGGCGTCGACATCGCCCTGAGCTTCGTGGGCAAGCAGGCCGACCCGGCGGCCGTGGAGGGCGTGCGGGAGAAGCTCGGCCTCGGCGACCCGATCTACCTCCAGGTCTGGGACTTCTTCAAGGGCATCTTCGCCGGCCGCACCTACTCCGGCGGCGGTGACGTGATCCACTGCTCCGCGCCGTGCTTCGGCTACTCGTTCCGCAGCGAGCAGGCCATCTGGCCGGTGCTGACCGACCGTCTGCCGGTCACGCTGGAGCTCGCGCTCGGCGCGGCCGTGCTGTGGCTGGTCTTCGGTGTCGCGGCCGGTGTGCTCTCCGCCCTCAAGCGGGGCAGCGTGTGGGACCGCGGCGCGATGGTCGTCGCCCTGTCCGGTGTCTCCCTGCCGATCTACTTCACCGGCATGCTCAGCCTGGCGATCTTCGTGTTCGGGTTGCACTGGTTCGACGGCAAGTACGTGCCCATCGGGGACAGTTTCACCGGCTGGCTCGGCGGCATGATCCTCCCCTGGATCACCCTGGCCTTCCTCTATGCCGCCATGTACGCCCGCATCACCCGCGCCACCATGCTGGAGGTGCTGGGCGAGGACTACATCCGCACCGCCCGCGCCAAGGGCCTGGGCGAACCGGCCGTCATCGGCAAGCACGCCATGCGCTCCACGATGACGCCCATCCTGACCATGCTCGGCATGGACCTCGGCGCTCTCATCGGCGGCGCGATCCTCACCGAGTCCACGTTCAACCTGCCCGGCCTCGGGCGGGCCGTGCTCGACGCGATCCGCAATGTGGACCTGCCGATCATCCTCGGCGTCGTCCTGATCACTTCCCTCGCGGTGCTGATCGCCAACCTCGTGGTCGACGTCCTGTACGCCGTGATCGACCCCCGAGTGAGGCTCTCATGACCGAACTGAGCAAGACCGGGGCGGCCGTGGGCGAACCCACCCCCGCCTCGATGCCGCCGTCGGCCTTCCTCGAAGTGCGCGACCTGAAGGTGCACTTCCCCACCGACGACGGCCTGGTGAAGTCCGTCGACGGGCTCAGCTTCCAGCTGGAGAAGGGCAAGACCCTCGGCATCGTCGGCGAGTCGGGCTCCGGCAAGTCGGTGACCTCGCTCGGCATCATGGGCCTGCACACCGCCGGCCAGTACGGCAAGCGCAAGGCGCAGATCTCCGGCGAGATCTGGCTCGACGGCACCGAGCTGCTGTCCGCCGACCCCGACCACGTGCGCAAGCTGCGCGGCCGGCAGATGGCGATGATCTTCCAGGACCCGCTGTCCGCACTGCACCCGTACTTCACGATCGGTCAGCAGATCGTGGAGGCGTACCGCATCCACCACGACGTCGACAAGAAGACCGCCAAGAGGCGCGCGGTCGAGATGCTCGACCGGGTCGGCATCCCGCAGCCCGACAAGCGCGTCGACAGCTACCCGCACGAGTTCTCCGGCGGTATGCGCCAGCGCGCGATGATCGCGATGTCGCTGGTCAACAACCCCGAACTGCTCATCGCGGACGAGCCGACCACCGCCCTGGACGTGACCGTTCAGGCGCAGATCCTGGACCTGATCCGCGATCTGCAGACGGAGTTCGGCTCCGCGGTCGTCATCATCACCCACGACCTGGGCGTCGTCGCCGAACTGGCCGACGACATCCTGGTGATGTACGGCGGCCGCTGCGTCGAGCGCGGACCCGCCGAGAAGGTGTTCTACGAGCCCCGCCACCCCTACACCTGGGGCCTGCTCGGCTCGATGCCGCGCCTGGACCGCGAGCAGCAGGAGCGCCTGATCCCGGTCAAGGGCTCCCCGCCCTCCCTCATCAACATCCCGTCCGGCTGCGCCTTCAACCCGCGCTGCCCGTACGCCGACGTCCCCAAGGACAACGTCACCCGCACGGTCCGCCCCGAGCTGGCCGAGGTCGGCAGCCGGCACTGGGCCGCCTGCCACATGAGCGCGGAGCAGCGGGAGCGTATCTGGACCGAAGAGATTGCGCCGAAGCTGTGAGCGAGAACTCCAAGGACACGGACGTGACCCTGCCCGGGCAGAGCGACGGCGCCGAGCCGGAGGCCGCCGGTGCGGCCACCACCCTCACCAAGGACGCCGCGCACGGTGACGTCCTGCTGAAGGTGACCGGGCTGCAGAAGCACTTCCCGATCAAGAAGGGCCTGTTGCAGCGGCAGGTCGGCGCGGTCCACGCGGTCGACGGCATCGACTTCGAGGTGCGCCGCGGCGAAACCCTCGGCGTCGTCGGCGAGTCGGGCTGCGGCAAGTCGACCATGGGCCGGCTGATCACCCGGCTGCTCGAACCGACGGGCGGCACGGTCGAGTTCGAGGGCAAGGACATCACGCACCTCGGGGTGGCGGGCATGCGCCCGATGCGCCGCGACGTGCAGATGATCTTCCAGGACCCGTACTCGTCGCTGAACCCGCGTCACACCATCGGCACCATCGTCGGCGCCCCCTTCAAGCTCCAGGGCGTCACGCCCGAGGGCGGCATCAAGAAGGAGGTCCAGCGGCTGCTGTCGGTGGTCGGGCTCAACCCCGAGCACTACAACCGCTACCCGCACGAGTTCTCCGGCGGTCAGCGCCAGCGCATCGGCATCGCCCGCGCGCTCGCGCTCAGCCCCAAGCTCGTGGTGGCCGACGAACCGGTCTCCGCGCTGGACGTGTCGATCCAGGCGCAGGTGGTGAACCTGCTGGACGACCTCCAGGAGGAGCTGGGCCTGACGTACGTGATCATCGCGCACGACCTGTCGGTGGTCCGGCACGTCTCGGACCGGATCGCGGTCATGTACCTCGGCAAGATCGTGGAGCTGGCCGACCGCGAACAGCTGTACCGGTCGCCGATGCACCCGTACACCAAGGCCCTGATGTCGGCAGTGCCGATCCCGGACCCGCGGCGCAGGAACGCCAAGAGCGAGCGGATCCTGCTCAAGGGTGACGTGCCCTCGCCGATCTCGCCGCCGAGCGGCTGCCGCTTCCACACGCGGTGCTGGAAGGCGACGCAGATCTGCGCGACGACCGAGCCGCCGCTGGCCGAGCTGCGGCCGGGCCAGCGGGTCGCCTGTCACCACCCGGAGAACTTCGAGGACCAGCAGCCGCAGGACACGGTCCTGCTGACCATCGCCAAGGAGGCGGCGGAGCTGGTGGCCGACGAGGTCCTCGCGGAGTCGGCGGAGACGTCGGCGGCGGTGGCGGCGGAGGTGGCCGCGGCGAGCGGCGGGACGTCGGCGGAGGTCACGGCGGGGGAGGTCACGGCGGGGGAGGGGCCGGCGGAGGCCGAGCCGGAGGGCGTTTCGGACTCCGGCTCCGACTCCGCGCCCGAGGCCGGGTCGGAGACCGCGCCCGAGGCAACCCCCGGCGACGCCGAGGCGTCGGAGGCCCCTGCGGCCCCTGCGGCCGAGGAGCCCGAAGCCCCGGCCGTCGGCGAGCGGGGGGCCACCGGGAAGTCGGACAAGTAGTCGCACAGGGGGCGTGGGCCTGGCTTTGCCAGGTGCACGCCCCCTGAGACGTCAGAATGTTCGGGTGATCCCCCAGCTCTTCAGTCCCTCCGTCCAGCACACGCTGGACCTGGTCGGCATCTTCGTCTTCGCCATCTCCGGCGCACTGCTGGCCGTGCGCAAGAACTTCGACGTCTTCGGCATCGCCGTCCTCGCCGAGGTCACCGCGCTGGGCGGGGGGCTGTTCCGGGACCTGATCATCGGCGCGGTACCGCCGGCCGCCTTCACGGACCTCGGCTACTTCGTCACGCCGCTGCTCGCCACGCTCGTGGTGTTCTTCATGCATCCGCACGTCGAGCGGATCCAGGCGGCGGTCCTCGTCTTCGACGCCGCCGGCCTCGGCCTGTTCTGCGTCGCCGGGACGATGAAGGCGTACGCCTACGGGCTCGGCCTGACCGCGTCGGCGACCCTGGGCCTGGCGACGGCGGTCGGCGGCGGCGTCCTGCGCGACGTACTCGCCAACGAGGTGCCGTCGCTGCTGCGCTGGGACCGCGACCTGTACGCGGTCCCGGCGATCGTCGGCTCCACCATGGTCGCGCTGTGCATCCGCTACGACACCCTCACCCCGCTGACCAGCGGCCTCGCCGCGGCGACGGCCTTCGTCCTGCGGCTGCTCGCGATGCGGTTCCACTGGCGGGCCCCCCGGGCATGGAACCGCCGCTCGACGGTGCGGGAGGAGTAACACCCGGGGCGCCCCTTGTCCGTGCTGCCGCCGAACGATTGGCTGCGGACCGGGGGCCCGGAGGCTCACCACCTCCCGGCCCGCGGCGCTCCCGGCACCCCCACCCTGGCCGACAGCCTCGCGGTGGCGCCGGCCGTCGTCCTGCGGCTGCTCGCGACGCGGTCCCACTGGCGGGCCCCAGGGGCCGGGAACCAGCGCTCGGGGCGGGCCCCACGGGCCGGGAACCGGCGCTCGACGGTGCGGGGGAGGGGGGAGGCGGAGTAACGCCCTCGGCAGCGTCCGGCGCCTACTCGGCGCGCTACCGGCGCCTTAGCAGCGCCCTCGGTCCCTGCCGCCCCTGAGACGATCCGCTGCGAGTCAGGCCCCCGGAGGCTTCGCTGCTTGGGGCCCGCGGCGGCTCCTTGACGCCCTGAGCCCGCTGACCGGCGGCGGGCGGCCTCGCGGCGATGACGGTCTTCGTCCAAGTCAGGGCCCCGGACGGCCTCGCTGATGCGGTTCCACCGGCGGGCCCCCGGGCATGGAACCGCCGCTCGACGGTGCGGGAGGAGAAACGCCCCCGGCGCGCACCCGGTACCTGCCCGGCCGCCGCCCAGGGGCTCACTCTGGCCGCAGCCCTCGGCGGGTCCTGGCGGCGCGGCGCTGGGTCCGGCTCCGCGGGCGGTGAAGCGGCGTTCCGCGGTGTGGGGGAGCGGTGCCTTCCGTGGGCTGCCGGGTCGCCGGCCGCCGCGTGTCGGTGCGGAAACGATCCGCTGTGCGCCGAGCCCGCGGGCTGTGCGGTCAGGGCCGCCGCAGGATCACTGCTTGCGGCCCGCGGTGGTTCCCGACGGGGCGCCGCTGGCCAGGTCCGCGCGGGTGGAACCCGCCTTCCGGGTGGCCGGAGGCGCGCCCGCGGCGGGGTCCTTGACGCCGTGTTGCCCATCTGCACCGACAGCCAGCGGAAGATCGTGTCGACCTGCGGCTTCCACAGGGCCATCGTGTGGCCGCCCGCGGTGCGCGGCAGATAGACCACGTGGACGGTGGTGGGCGCCTTGGCCGCCTGCTTCAGGGCCATGGCCGCCTCGTAGCCGTCGCGCGGCTGGCCGGAGAGGTAGAGGGCGATCTGCGGCGGCACCTTGGCCTTGCGCAGCAGCATGTACGGGTTGTTCGCGGCGCGCAGCGCGGGCGTCTGCGCCGCGAGGGAGTTGCTCTCGCCGATCGGGTCGTTGTACCCGGACAGGCTCACGGCCGCCCGGTAGCGGTCGGGGTGGGCGACGGCGAGCTTGGCCGCGCAGTGCGCGCCCGCGGAGTAGCCGGCGACCGCCCAGCCGCCCGGCGCGGGCTGGGTGCGGAAGTTGTCCATGACCATCTTCGGCACGTCGACGCTCAGCCAGGTGTCGGCGTTGACCGTCCCGGGGATGTTGGCGCAGCCCGTGTCCACGCCGGCCAGCAGGTTGGTGCGCGGCGCGACCAGGATGAACGGCGCGACCTCGCCGGAGCGCATCAGCGGCAGCAGCTGCTCGTGGGCCTTCATCGACCCGAACCAGGCCTTCGCCGAGCCGGGGTAGCCCGGCAGCACCTCGACGACCGGGAACTTGTAGTTCCGCCAGCCGGGCAGGTGGTACTGCGGCGGCAGCCAGACGTAGACCTCGGCGTCCACCCCGGACACCTGCCCCTTGAGCTGGGTGACCTGCACGCCGCCGGCGGCGCGCATGCCGGGCCCGGTCGCCGGGCTGAACGTCTGCTTGACCTTGGGCAACTTGTCCAGCGCGATGGTGCCGGTGCCGTTCGCACCGAGGTCGGCGGCCTGGTGGACGTGGTCGCCGGTGCCGAGCAGGTCGTCCCAGTTGTCGTACAGATTGTTGGCGTTGTTGACCAGGACGAACACCAGGGCGACGGCGGTGCCCTGGGCGAACATCAGCATCAGCAGCCGGGCCGCGGCGCGCACGGCCTTCGGTCCGCGCAGCCGTGACCACAGGACCAGAGGAACGAGCACGGCCACGACGGCCAGCACGATCAAGAGGTAGAGGAACGGAGTCCCGGTGAGGCTCATATCCCTAGAGAGGGCGATAACGCCCACAAGGTTTACGGACCGATGCGGACACTTACCGTTTAATTGCCGAAGCCTCACCTGGGCGGCGGTGCGGGAGGGGTCACAGAGGCGAAAAGCTACCGCTTAGTAGTTACCTGTTGTACCGTTCATCCATGCCAGAAGCAGCTTCCGCAGCGGCCCGCCGGGCCATGATCGGCGACAGCGAGTTCGACCGCGACACCGCCGTCACCCGCCGCGCCCCCGGTGTCTACGACATCGACCTCTCGGCCGGCTGGACGATCATCAGCGCCGTCAACGGCGGCTACCTGCTGGCCGTCCTCGGCCGCGCCCTGGCGGACGCCCTGCCGCACCCCGACCCGTTCACCGTCTCGGCGCACTACCTCACCGCCTCCCAGTCGGGCCCCGCGGTCATCCGCACCGAGGTCGTCCGCACCGGCCGCACCCTCTCCACCGGCCAGGCGTCCCTCTTCCAGTACGACGACGAGGGCCGCGAGGTCGAGCGGATCCGCGTCCTCGCCTCATACGGCGACCTGGCCGCGCTCCCCGACGACGTGCGCACCACGGCGAAGCCGCCGGCCGTCCCGCCCATCGAACAGTGCTTCGGTGCGCAGGACTCACCCGCCCCCGTCCCGGGCAGCTCCGCCATCACCGACCGGCTGATGCTGAAGCTGGATCCGGCCACCCTCGGCTGGGCGCTCGGGCAGCCCTCCGGCAAGGGCGAGATGCGGGCCTGGTTCGGCCTCGCCGACGGCCGCGACCCCGACCCGCTCTCCCTCCTGCTCGCCGTGGACGCCCTGCCGCCCACCGCCTTCGAGATGGGACTGAGCGGCTGGGTGCCCACCGTCGAGCTGACCGTCCACGTCCGGGCCCGCCCGGCCGCCGGCCCGCTGCGCGTGGCCATCACCACGCGCAACCTCGCCGGCGGCTTCCTGGAGGAGGACGCCGAGGTCTGGGACAGCGCCGACCGGCTGGTCGCCCAGTCCCGGCAGCTGGCCCGCGTCAGGCTCGGCTGAAGGGTTCCCGGCCCAGCCAGGCGGCGAGCTGCTCGTGGACGCCGGCGCCCTCGGGTGCCGGCTGGACCGATGCGAAGGCGCTGCCCGGGGCCCGCTCGGGCTCCGGCAGCACGCGGCGCGCGGTGGCCAGCGCGAACCCGGCCGGCTCCGGGTCGAGCTCCAGCGGGCGGCCGAGCGCCTCGTTCAGGTCCCAGGTGTGGGTGACGATCTCCATGACGTACCCGGACAGCGCGGCGTGCCCCGGCACCTCGCCCCACGGCACGCGCACCATCGCCGCCAACCGCTCGTCGGCCGACCAGGCCCGCAGCGCGCGCTCGCGCACCTCGTCGTACGCCGCCGCCCACCCGTCGTCCCCGACGCCCTCGGCGACCGGCGCCACGGCGAGCCCGTCGCCGCCCTCGCCGACGACGGCGATGCGCCGGGTGCCGCCCACGACATGGCTCAGCAGCGCGCGCACGTCGAACTCCGTACACGGTGTCGGCCCGGCCAGCTGCTCGGGCCGTACCGTCTTGATGAGCGCCGCCGCCTGCTCGGTGGCGCGGGCGTAGACGGGGCGGGGGTCGGTTCCGGTGACGGTCATGGTCGTCCTCCTGAAGGCTGTTCGGTGAGAGGAAGCATCGCCGGATAACCTGACAGCGGCCGTCAACATTTGCCTCGCGGTCGGGAATGGCCTGAAGCTGACGCCGTGAAGTCCGACCGTCTCCTGTCCATCCTGCTGCTGTTGCAGACCCGTGGCCGCGTCCCCGCGCACGAACTCGCCGAGCGGCTGGAGGTGTCGGTGCGCACCATCTACCGCGACATCGAGGCCCTGTCCGCCTCCGGCGTCCCCGTCTACGCCGAGCGCGGCCGGCACGGCGGCATCCAGCTCCTCGCCGGTTTCCGCACGGACGTGACGGGCCTGACCGCCGACGAGTCCCGGGCGCTGTTCATCCTGGCCGCCCAGGGCGCGCACGCCGCGCTCGGGCTGGACGCCGCGCTGGGCTCGGCGCTGCGCAAGGTGATGGCCGCGCTGCCCGCCCCGCACCGCCCGGCCGCCGAGGTGACCAGCCGGCGCATCCTGGTCGACGCCACCCGCTGGCGCGGCGGCCCCCCGCGCGCCGTCGACCTGGACGTGCTGCAGGACGCCGTCTTCGCCGACCGCCGCCTGACACTGCGCTACCGGCACAGCGGCGAGCGCGAGCCGCGCACCTACACCGTCGACCCCTACGGCCTGGTGTCCAAGGCGGGCGTCTGGTACCTCGTCGCCGACCGGCGCGGCCGGCCCCGGCTCTTCCGCGCCGACCGGGTGCGCTCGGCGAAGCTGCTCGACGACCCGGTGCGGCGCCGGCCCGGCGTCGAACTCGCCGACGCCTGGGAGGTGCTGCGCCGCCAGGTGGAGGAGCGGCCGGGCGGTCTGGAGGTGGTGGTGCGGGTGCGGCGCGACCGGCTCGACATGTTCCGGCGCATGATGGCGTCCACGCTCGCCGCGCTCCCCGACGACGACGGTCACGGCGACTGGGTGACCGCCCACCTGTCGTACGGCGTCGTCGCCGAGGCCCGTCAGCTGCTCGCGTTCTCCGACCGGGTCGAGGTGCTCTCGCCGCCCGAGGTGAGGGAGGAACTGGCCCGCGCGGCCGCCGCCGTCACGGAGCTGTACGCGTCCTCCGCGCGGTCGCCCGCGTCCTCCGCGAAGCCGCACGCGTCTGGCTGAGGGTCGCTCAGTCGAGCCAGTGACGGCGGCCGATGGTGATCAGCCGCATCTGGCGGGTCGCCATCTGAGTGACCCGCTCCCGCTCCGCCTCGGGCGCATCCAGGGACTCCAGGAAGAGCGAGGCGGTGATGAGCATCTGGTCGACGTAGAGCGTGGCGAGCATCAGCAGGTCGTCGTCGCCCCAGCCCGCGGAGACCGGGTCGTTGGCCAGCTCGGCCTTCACCTCGTCACCGAACCGGGCCAGTTGCTCGCGGATCGCCTCCCGTACCGGCTGGACTCCGCCATGTCGCTCCCGGGCGATAAAACGGACATGTGCCGGGTACGCGTCCACATGACGGGCGATCAGTTCGACGGCGCGCGTGATGCGTTCCTCGTGGTCGCCCGCCGTGGACACCGTCGTCCTGATCATCGGGTGCAGGCTGCCCAGCGCCTCCTCGACCAGTGCCACGCCCAGATCCTCGATGGAGCGGAAGTGGCGGTAGAAGGCGGTCGGGGCGACGCCGACGGCGCGCGTGACCTCGCGCAGGCCCAGGCTGCTCAGGCTCTGCCCCTCCAGCAGGCCGAGCGCCGCGGTCAGGAGAGCCTGGCGGGTCTTCAGTTTCTGGGCCTGCCGGACGCCGAGGGTGTGACTCATACCATGCAGTTAACAACTGTTCTCCGGAATTGAAAAGCCATGGAGCGCGCTAGACTGGGAAGTCAGTGAACAACTGTAACTACAACCGTTCACCGGAACTTCACGAGAGCGTCTCGTCAGGGGGCTTCATCCCATGCTCTTCCTCGTCGCCGCACTTCTCCTCCTCGGTGTCGCCATGGGCACCGTGGCTCACGCGCCGCTGTCCTTCACCGCCGTCGCGGCCATCGTCATCGCCGTCTGGCTGGCCGTCTTCGCCGTCCGCGAGCGCCACGCCCGCCGGCGCGGCACGCCGGCCCGGTGACCGTCCGCACGTCCCGTCACGACGTAGACCGCAGGGAGCTGACCACCATGCAATTGACCGCACCGGCCAACCAGCGCACCGGCACGAGCGGCAAGCGCCGCACCGGCACGCGCGACTCCGACGGCATGGCCGTCGCCTCGTTCATCCTGGGCCTGCTGGGCCTGCTCGTCCTCAACCTCTTCCTCGGCCCCATCTCCATCGCCCTGGCCGCCATCGCCCTGTGGCGCGGCACGGCCCGCCGCGGCCGCGCGTACCTGGGTCTGGCGCTGGGCGTGGCCGACCTGGTCGTCCTGCTCGCGTTCATGCAGGCGGACCACTCGGTGTCCTGGAGCTTCTAGGGACAGCTGCGGTCGCGTCCTGGGGCTCGCAGCGGTACGCCCGCGTCCGGGGCTTTCGCAGGCGTGGCCACCGCCGTGGACGCACGTCGGGCAACCGGGCCGCCCTGGAGCCGGGGGCGCCCACCCGTGCCCCGTAGAATCGGCACACCATGGCTTACCTCGACCACGCCGCGACCACCCCGATGCTCCCGGAGGCGGCAGAGGCCCTGACCGCCCAGCTGAGCATCACGGGCAACGCCTCGTCCCTCCACGCATCCGGCCGCAGGGCACGCCGTACCGTCGAGGAGGCCCGCGAGACCCTCGCCGAAGCGCTCGGCGCCCGCCCCAGCGAGGTGGTCCTCACCTCCGGCGGCACCGAGGCCGACAACCTCGCGGTCAAGGGCCTGTACTGGTCCCGCCGCGACGCCGACCCCGCCCGCACCCGGGTCCTCGCCAGCCCCGTCGAGCACCACGCCGTCCTGGACGCCGTCCACTGGCTCGGCGAGCACGAGGGCGCCACCGTCGAGTACCTCCCGGTGGACGGCCACGGGCGGGTCCACCCCGACGCCCTGCGCGAGGCGATCGCCCGCGACCCCGGCGGCGTCGCGCTGGCCACCGTGATGTGGGCGAACAACGAGATCGGCACACTGGAGCCGGTCCGCGAACTCGCCGACGTCGCCGCCGAGTTCGGCATCCCGCTGCACTCCGACGCCGTCCAGGCCTTCGGGCAGGTCCCCCTCGACTTCGCCGCCTCCGGCCTCGCCGCGATGACCGTCTCCGGCCACAAGATCGGCGGCCCGTACGGCATCGGCGCCCTGCTCCTCGGCCGCGAGTACAGCCCCGTGCCCGTGCTGCACGGCGGCGGCCAGGAGCGCCACGTGCGCTCCGGCACCCTCGACGTCCCCGCGATCGCCTCCTTCGCCGTCGCCGGCCGTCTCGCCGCCGAGCAGCGCGAGTGGTTCGCCCGCGAGATCGGCGCCCTGCGCGACCAGCTGATCGACGCGGTCCGTACGGCCGTGCCGGACGCGATCCTCGGCGGCGACCCGGCGCCGGAGGGCCGGCTGCCGGCCAACGCCCACTTCACCTTCCCCGGCTGCGAGGGCGACTCCCTGCTGCTCCTGCTGGACGCCCAGGGCATCGAATGCTCCACCGGCTCCGCCTGCACCGCGGGCGTCGCCCAACCCAGCCACGTCCTGCTCGCCACCGGCGCGGATCCCGACCTGGCCCGCGGCACCCTGCGCTTCTCCCTCGGCCACACCTCCACCGAGGCCGACGTCGAGGCCCTGGGCAAGGCCATCGGCCCGGCGGTCGAACGGGCCCGCGCGGCGGGACTGACGTAGGGCAGGTAGGGCAGACGGGCCGCGGGCACACAAAGGGACCTACGAAGCGGGTTCCCTTCGCCGGCATGGTCCGGATCAGGTGCTGGGGGTCGCCTTCCGGTCGTGAAACCGTCCGGCCTCTCAGCCCGACCGTCGACGTCGGCCTCAGCGGAAGCCTGCGCCTCTCGCTCAAGTCGGCTACTCCGGTCGAACTCCCTCACTCGCCCCGTAGGCCTATAACCAGGATAGAACGCGCTGTCCTGGATGGAAGGGGGCAAACCTTGATTTTTGCCTCACGCCGGCGCCGTGCGCGCCCGCCGCACCAGGCCCAGATAGCGGTCCCAGTCCCAGTGCGGTCCCGGATCGGTGTGGTCCGTGCCCGGCACCTCGACATGGCCGATGATGTGCTCCCGGTCGACGGGTATGCCGTACCTCCGGCAGATCCCGGCCGTCAGCCGCGCCGAGGCGGCGTACATCGCGGCGGTGAAGTCGCGCGGCCGGTCCACGAACCCCTCGTGCTCGATGCCGACACTGCGCTCGTTGTAGTCCCGGTTGCCCGCGTGGAAGGCCACGTCCAGCTCACGGATCATCTGCGTGACGTGCCCGTCCCGGCGGACGACGTAGTGCGCCGCCGCCTTGTGGCCCGGGTCCTGGAACACCTTCACCGCACTGCGGTAGCTGCCCTGCGTGACATGGACGACCACCCGGTCGATCACGTAGTCGTCGGGCCGGTCGGCCCGCCGGTAGTTCGCCGCCGAGGCCGCCACCCACTGCGCGCCCCGGAAGTCGACCGCGCCCGCCACGCGATCCTTCTCCACTCCCGGCAGCCGCCACCACAGGTGCCCCAGCTCGTCCCGGGCCAGCACCGCCGTGCCCGCGGCGGCCGCCGCGCCGCCGAGCAGCAGGGCGCGGCGCCCGATCCGCCGGTCCGTGTCGCTCTTCGCATCCCCCATGTCGTCGTCAACGCATATCCGGCGGTCCCGGTTCCCGCGCCCCCGTACCCTGGAAGGGCTATGACTGACACCCCGCAGCGCTCCCGCCCCCTCCGCGTCCTCGCCGCCATGTCGGGCGGCGTCGACTCCGCCGTCGCCGCGGCCCGCGCCGCCGAGGCGGGCCACGACGTGACCGGCGTCCACCTCGCGCTCTCCGCGAACCCGCAGTCCTTCCGCACGGGCGCGCGGGGCTGTTGCACCATCGAGGACTCCCGGGACGCCCGCCGCGCCGCGGACGTCATCGGCATCCCCTTCTACGTGTGGGACCTCGCCGACCGCTTCCGCGAGGACGTCGTCGAGGACTTCGTCGCCGAGTACGAGGCCGGGCGCACCCCGAACCCGTGCCTGCGCTGCAACGAGAAGATCAAGTTCGCGGCGCTGCTCGACAAGGCGCTCGCCCTCGGCTTCGACGCGGTGTGCACCGGCCACTACGCCCAGGTGATCGTGCGGGAGGACGGCTCCCGCGAGCTGCACCGCGCCTCCGACATGGCCAAGGACCAGTCGTACGTGCTCGGCGTGCTGGACGAGAAGCAGCTCGCGCACGCGATGTTCCCGCTCGGTGACACGGTCACCACCAAGGAGGAGATCCGCGCGGAGGCCGAGCGGCGCGGTCTCGCCGTCGCCAAGAAGCCCGACTCGCACGACATCTGCTTCATCGCCGACGGCGACACCCAGGGCTTCCTCGCCCGGCGCCTCGGCAAGGCGGAGGGCGACATCGTCGACGAGGCCGGCAACCGGATCGGCACGCACGAGGGCGCGTACGGCTTCACCATCGGCCAGCGCAAGGGCCTGCGGATCGGCACCCCGGCCCCCGACGGCAAGCCGCGCTACGTCCTGGACATCTCGCCGGTGAGCAACACCGTCACCGTCGGCCCCGCCGCCGCCCTCGACGTCACCGCCCTCACCGCGATCAAGCCGCGGTGGTGCGGCACGGCACCGGCGGGCCCCGGCACCTACACCGCCCAGCTGCGCGCCCACGGCGACGAGACCGAGGTCACCGCCGAACTGACCGACGGCGAACTGCGCGTCGCCTTCACCGAACCGGTCCGCGGCGTCGCCCCCGGCCAGGCAATCGTCCTGTACGACGGCACGCGCGTGGTGGGCTCGGCAACGATCGCGGCGACCACGCGCGCGACGGCCGGCGTGGCCTGACCCGAGCCGGCCTCACCCGCAGAACACGTCCGTCAGCACCGGGCCCAGCACGTCCGGCTCCACCATGTGGGTCTGGCCCTCCAGGAGACGGTGGTCACTGTGGGGTGCCGTCTCGGCGAGCCTCCGGTTCGCGTCGCGCATCCACTCCGGGCTCGCCCCGCCCGCCACCACCAGCAGCGGTACGGAGAGCGCGGCGATCCGCTCGCGGGGCAGCAGGCCGTCGCCCATCACCGCGGCGTCGTACGCCAGGCTGGGGGCGACCGCCTCCATGCCGGCCCACATGGGGGACTGGCGGGCGCCCCGGATCATCTCCTCGCCGAGCCCGGTCAGGCGCAGGAACAACTCCACCGCGTCCCCGCGCCGGTCGTCGGCGAGCGCCGCGGTCAGGTCCCGCACGTACGCGGCGTGCCACTCCGCGCCGCCCGCCAGGAAGTCCAAGTACGGCACCTCGTACACGCCGGCCCGACGCACCGGAAGCCCGCTCGCCACCGCCTCCAGCACCAGCGCGCCGCCCGAGGAGACGCCGAACAGGGCCGCCTCACCGCCCACCGCGTCGATCAGCGCGGCCAGGTCCTCGACCTCCCGCTCCACCGCGTACGGCACCGTGTCACCGCTCTCGCCACGGCCCCGGCGGTCGTACACCACGGCCGTGCAGCGCCCGGCGAGCCGCTCGGCCAGCGGGGCCAGCGTGCCCCCGGTGGACATCGCGCCGCTGACCAGGATCACGGCCGGGCCGTCCCCGTGGCGTGTGCCGGCGATGCGGGTGCCGTCGCGCGACACCACCGTCAGCCTGTCGTTGCCGTCCTGCTTCTCCTGCTTCTCCATGGCAGAGCAGACTGCCGCAGAACGCGCGTCCCGTCGATCACGACACTTCGACGTCGTAGAAGCACAGATGGCCCTTGATCTCGGCCACCTCGGGCTTGGGGTCCGGGTAGGACCACACCAGGTCCGGGGCGCCGGGCAGCGACCAGTAGGACGCCGTGCCCTTGAACGGGCAGTGGGTGTGGGTGTCGGAAGGGGTGAGCAGGTCGAGCCGGACGTCCTCGGCGGGCAGGTAGTAGCGCGGCGGACAGCCGGTCTCGCGCAGCACGAGCGGGCGCTCGCTCTCGGCCAGAATCCGGCCGTCGCGCACCACGCGCACGTGCCGGTCGCTTCGCTCGACGGTGATGCTGTGTCCTCGGGTCATGTTGTCGAACAGCGCTTTCCGGGCACCGGTTCTTCCCGCGTACGGTGGCTCCATGCGTATCTGTGTCTTCCTCTCCGCCGCCGACCTCGACGACCGCTACACCCGCCCCGCGCGCGAGTTCGCCGAACTGCTGGGCAAGGGCGGCCACACGCTCGTGTGGGGCGGCTCGGACGTCGGCCTGATGAAGGTCGTCGCCGACGGCGTGCAGGAGGCCGGCGGGCGGCTGTGCGGGGTCTCGGTGGACTTCCTGGCGGCCAAGGTCCGGCCGGGCGTCGACGACATGGTGATCGCCAAGGACCTCGCCGAGCGCAAGCGGCTGCTGCTGGAGAGGGCCGACGCGGTGGTGATCATGGTGGGCGGCACGGGCACGCTCGACGAGGCCACCGAGATCCTGGAGCTGAAGAAGCACGGCCACACCGACAAGCCGGTGGTGCTGCTGAACACCGCGGGCTTCTACGACGGCCTCAAGGAGCAGTTCCGGCGCATGGACGACGAGGGCTTCCTGCCCCGCCCGCTCACCGACCTGGTGTTCTTCGCCGAGGAGCCGGTGGGTGCGCTGGCCTACCTGGAGGAGAGCCAGGGCATCGCCTGAGCCGGCGGTGATGCGAGCATGGCGGGCATGGCTACACATGTGATCACCGGAGCCGGTTCCGGCATCGGCGCGGCCGTCGCCCGCCGCCTGCACGCGCGCGGGGACGACCTCGTGCTGCACGCGCGTGACGCGGGCCGCGCGAAGGAGCTGGCCGCCGCGTTCCCCGGCGCGCGGACCCTGGTCGGCGACCTCGCGGACCCCGACAAGCTGTCCTGGGCGCTGTCGCACCAGTCGCTGCCGGAGCGCGTGGACTCGCTGCTGCACATCGCGGGCGTCGTCGACCTCGGCCCGGTCGGCGACCTGACCCCGAAGTCCTGGCGCCACCAGCTCAACGTCAACCTGATCGCGCCCGCCGAGCTGACCCGCCTGCTGCTGCCCCAGCTCCGCGTCGCCCGCGGCCACGTGCTGTTCGTCAACTCCGGCGCCGGCCTGAACGCGCACGCCGAGTGGTCGGCGTACGCCGCCTCCAAGCACGGCCTGAAGGCCCTCGCCGACTCCCTGCGTCAGGAGGAGCACGGCAGCGGCGTCCGCGTCACCTCCGTCTACCCCGGCCGTACGGCCAGCCCCATGCAGGCCAAGGTCCACCAGCAGGAGGGCAGGGAGTACGACCCGTCCCGCTTCATCGACCCCGAGTCGGTCGCCACGACGATCCTGATGGCGCTCGACCTGCCCGACGACGCGGAGGTCAACGACCTCACGGTGCGGCCGGGACGCTGATCCCGCGCGGGAGCGGCGCCGGGGCGCCCGGCCACCGGCAGCCGGGGAAGGATCCGCGGCCACGCTTACGTAGGCTTCGGGAGTGAGCGAAAACAGCCAGTTCAGGTTCGGTGGCGCCACCGGGGTCGGGTCGATGCCCGGGGGTGATGCCCGGGAGGCCGTCAAGACCGTCACCGGGTCCTTCGAGGACTTCCCGTTTCTGCCGGAGCTGCCCGCCCGCGGCCCCGGCGCCGACATGATCGGCCGGACCGCGGGGATGCTCGTCGAGCTGTACGCGCGCGTGGAGCCCAGCGGCTGGCGGCTCGGCGACCGGCCGGGCCGCGACACCAAACGGGCCCGGTCCTGGCTCGGCGAGGACCTCGACGCGCTGGAGGAGTTCACACAGGGCTACACCGGGCCGCTGAAGGTGCAGGCGGTCGGCCCGTGGACACTCGCCGCCGGCCTGGAGCTGAGGAACGGCGAGGCCGCCCTCTCCGACCCGGGCGCCTGCCGCGACCTCGCCGCCTCCCTCACCGAGGGGCTGCGGCTCCACCTCGCCGAGGTCCAGCGGCGCGTCCCCGGCGCGCAGCTCGTCCTCCAGCTCGACGAGCCGTCCCTCACCGCCGTCCTGCGCGGCCACGTGAGGAGCGCCAGCGGCTACCGCACCCACCGCGCCGTCGACCGGCAGGTCGTCGAGGCCACCCTCCGCGACACCGTCGCCGTGCAGGCCGGCGGTCCCGTCGTGGTCCACTCCTGCGCCCCCGACGTGCCCTTCGCCCTGCTGCGCCGGGCCGGCGCGGCGGCCGTCTCCTTCGACTTCTCGCTGCTCACCGAGCGTGACGACGACACGCTCGGCGAGGCGGTCGAGAGCGGCACCCGGCTGTTCGCCGGTGTCGTCCCGGGCACGGACGGCCCGTTGTCAGACCCTGCCGGTAGCGTCATGGGTGTCAGGACGTTGTGGCGCAGGCTGGGCCTGCATCCGGGACTGCTCGCTCAGGCGGTCACGGTGACGCCGGCGTGCGGGCTCGCGGGCGCCTCTCCGGCGTACGCGCGCCAGGCGCTCGCGCACTGCGCCCGGGCGGCGAGATCCCTCGCGGACAACCCAGAGTAACGGGAGGACAACACGGTGGCCGGCGACAAGCAGCAGGCGGAGACGGCAGTGCCCGCCGAGGCACGCGAGAAGCACGGGCAGCTCGCTGAGCAGATCGAGGAGCACCGCTTCCGGTACTACGTGAACGACGCTCCCGTCATCAGCGACGCCGAGTTCGACAAGCTCCTGAAGACTCTGGAGGCGCTGGAGGAGCAGTATCCGGAGCTGCGCACGCCGGACTCGCCGACCCAGAAGGTCGCGGGTGCGTACGCGACGGAGTTCACCTCCGTCGAGCACCGCTCCCGCATGCTCTCCCTCGACAACACCTTCAACGACGACGAACTCGCCCTGTGGGCCGACCGCATCGCGCGCGAACTGGGCGACCAGAAGTACCACTTCCTGTGCGAGCTGAAGGTCGACGGCCTCGCCGTGAACCTCACCTACGAGCGCGGCCGCCTCGTCCGCGCGGCGACCCGCGGCGACGGCCGCACCGGCGAGGACATCACCCCCAACGTCCGCACGATCGCCGAGATCCCGGACCGCCTCGACGGCGACAAGGTCCCCGACCTCGTGGAGATCCGCGGCGAGGTCTACTTCCCCGGAGAGAAGTTCGAGGAGCTGAACGCCCGGCTGGTCGAGGCGGGCGACAAGCCCTTCGCCAACCCGCGCAACGCCGCCGCGGGTTCACTGCGCCAGAAGGACCCGCGCGTCACCGCCACCCGCCCGCTGCACATGGTGGTCCACGGCATCGGCGTCCTGGAGGGCTACGAGGGCCTCACCCGTCTCTCCCAGGCCTACGACCTGCTGAAGACGTGGGGCCTGCCCACCTCCCGGCACAACAAGGTGGTCGACGACCTCGACGGAGTGCGGGAGTTCATCGCCTACTTCGGCGAGAACCGGCACTCCGTGGAGCACGAGATCGACGGCGTGGTCGTCAAGCTCGACGAGATCCGGCTCCAGGGCCGCCTCGGCTCCACCGCGCGGGCGCCGCGCTGGGCCATCGCGTACAAGTACGCGCCCGAGGAGGTCAACACCAAGCTCGTCAACATCCGCGTCGGGGTCGGCCGCACGGGCCGTGTCACGCCGTACGCGCAGGTCGAACCGGTGACGGTGGCCGGTTCGGAGGTCGAGTTCGCCACCCTGCACAACCAGGACGTGGTCAAGGCCAAGGGCGTCCTCATCGGCGACACGGTGGTGCTGCGCAAGGCCGGCGACGTCATCCCCGAGATCCTCGGGCCGGTGGTCGACCTGCGCGACGGCAGCGAGCGCGAGTTCGTGATGCCCAGCGAGTGCCCCGAGTGCGGCACGCCGCTGCGGCCCATGAAGGAGGGCGACGTCGACCTGCGCTGCCCCAACGCCCGCACCTGCCCCGCCCAGCTGCGTGAGCGCCTGTTCTACCTCGCCGGCCGCAAGGCGCTGGACATCGAGCACTTCGGGTACGTCGCCGCGGCCGCGCTCACCAAGCCGCTGGAGCCGGCGGACCCGCCCCTGAAGGACGAGGGCGACCTGTTCGACCTGACCGTGGAGCAGTTGCTGCCCATCAAGGCGTACATCCTCGACCAGGACAGCGGTCTGCCCAAGCGGGACCCGAAGACCGGCGAGGAGAAGATCGCCACCGTCTTCGCCAACCAGCAGGGCGAACCGAAGAAGAACGCCCTGGCCATGCTGGAGAACATCGCCGCGGCCAAGCAGCGCCCGCTGGCCCGCGTCCTCACCGGGCTGTCGATCCGGCACGTCGGCCCGGTCGCCGCCGAGGCGCTCGCGCGGGAGTTCCGCTCCATCGACCGCATCGAACAGGCCGACGAGCTGGAGCTGGCGAACACCGACGGCGTGGGAGCGATCATCGCCGCCTCCCTCAAGGAGTGGTTCGCCGAGGAGTGGCACCAGGAGATCCTGCGCAAGTGGAAGGCCGCCGGCGTCCGCATGGAGGAGGAGAGCACCGGCGAGGACGAGGGACCCCGTCCACTGGAAGGGCTTACCGTCGTCGTCACCGGCACCCTGGAGCGCTACACCCGGGACGGGGCCAAGGAGGCGCTGCAGAGCCGCGGGGCCAAGGTGACCGGTTCGGTGTCGAAGAAGACCTCGTTCGTCGTTGTGGGTGACAACCCGGGATCGAAATACGACAAGGCGATGCAGCTCAAGGTGCCCGTGCTGAACGAAGAGGGCTTCGACGTCCTGCTCGGGCAGGGACCGGAGGCGGCGGCCGAGGTCGCTCTTTCGGCCGAGGAGTAGCGGTTGAAGGCCACCCGATCGGCGCATATCAGATGCATAGGGGTGGCCGGGGCGCATTCGGGCAACCGTCGGCGACCGCTGCCCGAGGAAGGCGTCCGCGGCCTACTGTTGAGATGTGCGCCTGCCGTGCCCAGCTGCGGTCGGGGCATTCTCGTGCTCTTGATGAGCAGGAGGAAGGGTTTTCCACCGCGGAGCCGTTGAGGGAAGTCGGGCATCGGGCCGCGAGGCGTGGGCACCGCCGGCTGTGAGAGGGACGGGAATGGAACCGACCGAGAGCACCGCCCCCGGCTCCCGGCTGCGCCTGCGCCGTGTCGCGGGCGCGTGGCGGGGGAGCCGGTGGGTGTCACGCGCGCGGGCGCGGGCCGGGGCACGCGAGCGCGCCGCCCCCGGATACCCGGCCGCCGACACTCTGGACGCAGCCCCGCTCGGCACCGGTCCGACGGGCGCCGACGGCCTCGACGCCGCTCGCCGCGCCGTCGGCCCGAGCGGCGCCGACGGGCTCGATCCCTCCCGCTCCGCCGCGGCCCTGTCCGGCGCCGGCCACGAGCGCCGGCCGTCCTGGCCCGCGCTGCCCGGCGCCGACCACGAACGCCACCCCTCCTGGCCCCCGTTGCCCGCAGCGGTCGTCGCGGCCGCCGGGTTCGTGCTGGGCGCCGGCTTCTACCGCGCGTTCACCGGCGGCCACGCCCTCTTCCCCTCCGGCGCGGTCGGCTGGTCGCTGGCGCTGCTGACCGGCATCATCGTCGGCCACCTGGTCATGCTGGGCCGCGCCCGCTGGTGGGGAGGCACCGGATCCGGCGCCGCCCTGACCCTCGCGGTCCTGCTGCTCTACGGCTGGGTGCCGGCCGGCATGGTCAGCCTCACCGTCGTCGTCCTGGTCGGCATAGCCCGCCGCCACCGCTGGCGTCAGGGGGTGCTGCACGGCGCGGTGGACCTGCTCGGCATCGGCGCCGGCGCCCTGGTGCTGGCCGTCTTCGGCGCCGTACCGACCGTAGAGGCGCCCTGGGACCCCGACACCTGGACCTTCTACACCGCCCCCGAGGTGGTGCTGGTCGCGGTCGCCTACCTCGCCGTGACCCGGACCCTGCTGTGGTACCTGCACGCGCCGCGCTCCGGCGGGCTCCCCACGGTCGCGCGCACCGCGCTGGTCAGGCAGGGCCTGGTGGCCGTGGCCCTGCTCGGCATAGCGCCGCTGGTGTGCGTGGTGGCCGCCGCGAAGCCGGTGCTGCTGCCGCTGTTCTCCATCCCGCTGATCGCCCTGGACTCCACCCTGTGGATGGCCCGGGCCCGGGCGGAGGAGCAGCTGCGCGACCCGCTCACCGGACTGCCCAACCGCCAGTGGCTGCTGGAACGGATATGGACCGCGCTGGACGACGCGGAGCGCATCGACGCCCGCGCCGCCCTCGTGCTGATCGACCTGGACCGCTTTCGATCGGTCAACGACACCCTCGGTCATCTCGCCGGTGACCGGCTGCTGCTCCAGATAGCCGACCGGCTGCGGCTCGCCCTGCCGCGCGGCGCGGAGGTCGCGCGACTGGGCGGCGACGAGTTCGCCGTGTTACTGCCGGTCGCCGACTCCACGACCTCCGCGATGCGCGTCGCCCGCGGCCTGGTCGCCGACCTCAGCTCCCCGCTCGGCCTCGACGGACTCACGCTCGTGCTGGAGGCCAGCGCCGGCGTCGCCGTCTTCCCCGACCACGCGCTGGAAGCCGAGGGCCTGCTGCGCCGCGCCGACGTGGCGATGTACCAGGCGAAGCGGGACCGCACCGGCGTCGAGGTCTACGAGTCCAAGCGCGACTCCAACACCCCCGACCGGCTCGGACTCCTCGGCGATCTGCGCAGGGCGCTGGACGCCCACGAGGTCCAGCTGCACTACCAGCCCAAGGTCCGCTTCGACGGCCAGGTGGCCGGCCTGGAGGCCCTGGTGCGCTGGGTGCACCCCGAGCGCGGGAAGGTGCCGCCGGACGAGTTCATAGCGATCGCCGAGTCCTCCGGTCTGATGCCGCACCTCACCGAGTACGTCCTGGACACCGCGCTCGCCCAGGTCGCCGAGTGGCGCTCGCAGGGCCTGTTCGTCCCGGTCGCCGTCAACGTCTCCCCGCGCGACGTGCACACCCCCGGCTTCGCCGGCTCCGTCGCCGCCCGGCTGGCCCGGCACGGGGTCCCGGCCGGGTCGCTGCAACTGGAGATAACGGAACACGTCCTGCTGGAGGACCCGCAGCGCGCCGCCGACACCCTCGCCGGGCTCACCGGCCACGGCGTGAAGATGTCCCTGGACGACTTCGGCACCGGGTACTCCTCCCTGGTGCACCTGCGCCGCCTGCCGGTCAGCGAGCTGAAGATCGACCGCTCCTTCGTGGCCCGGCTCGCCGTGGACGCCGAGGACGCCGCGATCGTGCGCTGCACCGTCGACCTCGCCCACTCGCTGGGCCTGCTGGTCGTCGCCGAGGGCGTCGAGGACGACGAGACCTGGGAGCGCCTGCGCGACCTGGGCTGCGACGCCGTCCAGGGCTGGTTGGTCGCCGCCGCGATGCCGCCGGAGGAGACGACGGCCTGGCTGCGCGCCCGCGGCTCCCGCGGCTGGCAACGCCCCGCGGCGGCCCTCCCCGCCGCCACGCTGGACGACCCGGGCCGGGTCAGCTAGGCGAGGCGAGACCTTCGGGGCCCCCACCCCGCGGCGGCCCCTCCCCGCCGCCACGCTGGACGACCCGGGCCGGGTCAGCTAGACGAGGCGAGACCTCCGGGGCCCCCACCCCGCGGCGGCCCCTCCCCGCCGCCACGCTGGACGACCCGGGCCGGGTCAGCCAGGACGAGCCCCCGAGGGGCCCGGGCCCTCACCCCGGCGAAGTGACCGAGGTTCTTGCAGACCCCGCGGCGAAGTGACCGAGGTTTTCGCGTCCCACGGCGAAGTGACCGAGGCTCCCGCACCCCGCGGCGAAAGCCCTCGCGCCCGCCGCGTGCACGGCCGAGGCTCTCGCACCCCGCCTCGCAAGCGCAGGGCCAAGGTCTCGCTCCCCGCCGTAGAAGGGCCAGGCCCCTTCACCCGCCTCGCAGGGGCAGGGCCAAGGTCTCGCTCCCCACCCTGCAAGGCCAGGCCCCCCACGCCGCCCTGCAAGGCCAGGCCCCTCACGCCGCCCTGCAAGGCCAGGCCGCCTCAACCCGCCCTACAAGACCACGCCCCCTCACCCCGCCGTGAAGTGGCCGATCAGTAGGGACAGTCGCCGCTCGTGCGCCTGCTCCGGCAGGCGGCCGCTGCGCATCAGGGTCACCAGGCCGTGCAGGCACGCCCAGAAGGTCTCGGTGAGGAGACCGGGTTCGTCGCCGTCCGCCGCGATCGGCTCGACGGCGCTCAGCAGCTCGCCGAAGGCCTCCTGCAGTGGCGCCGGCGCCTCGGGCGTGGCGAACGGCAGGTCGACGATGTGCGTGAACATCGCGTCGTACAGCGCGGGCCGCCGACGCGCGAAGGCGGTGTACGCCCCGCCCACGGCCGCCAGCGCCTCGCGCGCGCCGGGCGCCGCCGTGCGGGCGGCCCGCAGCTCCGTGGCGAGTTCGGCGCAGCCCTGCACCGCGACCGCCGCCATGATCGCGTCCTTGCCCTTGAAGTGGCTGTAGAGGACGGGCTGGCTGTACTCGATCTCGGCCGCGAGCCGTCGTGTGGTCACCGCGTCCCAGCCCTCGGCCTCGGCCAGCTCCCGGGCGGCCGTCACGATCAGGCGCTCACGTTCCGCTCGTTCGCGCTCCCGGCGCGTCTGGATCGTCATGGCAAAAGTCTAGCAGCGCTAGCCAATCTGTCGGCGCTCGTGCTAGCTTCGCTCCAGTTCCTAGCGATGCTAGAAAAACAGTCACAGGGGGATTCCATGACCGTCACCGCGTACACCCTGGCCGTGCTGCTCGACGTGTTCTGCCTGTTCCTCGGCTACCGCTTCTGGTTCCAGCCCGGCCCCGCGGCGGCCGGCTACGGCGTCCCGGCCGACCCGCGCGGCGACGCCCGCGCCTACCTGTCGGTGAAGGGACTCAGGGACGGCACCTTCGGGCTGCTGGGCCTGGCCCTGCTCGCGTTCGCCGGGGCCCGCGCCGAAGCCTGGTTCATGGTCTGCGTGGCGCTGGTCCCGTTCCTGGACACGCTGATCGTGCTGCGCAACGGCGGCACGAAAGCCGTCGCCTTCGGGATCCACTTCGCCACCGCGATCGTTGTAATGATCAGTGCGGGACTGCTCTTCGCGGTCTGACGCAGAGAAGCCACGCAGGGAAACGAGGGGGACACGTCATGTCGCTGTTCGTACCGAAGTTCGACGAGACCGTGCTGGTCCGGGACGCCGAGGCGGAAGTCGTCGGGGGTGACCCCGTCGCCGTCCGGCTGCTCGCCGACAGCAGCGCCAGCGGCGGCGCGCTGTCCACCGTCCGCGTGACGCTCGGCGAGGGCGCCGACGGCGCCAAGCCGCACGTGCACCACCACTCCGCGGAGATGTTCTACCTGCTCGACGGCGCCGCCGACGTCCTGTCCGGCGACGATGTCGTCACCGCCGGGCGCGGCGACCTGATCATCGTCCCGCCGGACCGCCCGCACGCCTTCGCCGCCGTCCCCGGAGCCACCGCGGACCTGCTCATCGTCATCACCCCGGGCGTCGAGCGCTTCGAGTACTTCCGCCACCTGCAGCGCATCCGGCTCGGCGAGGTCGCCCCCGAGAGCCTCCTCGACGTGCAGGAGCTGTACGACAACCACTTCCTGCCCAGCGAGGCATGGGAGAAGCGCCGCAGCTGACCCCCGGACCGGTCCGGCCCGCGAGGCCCCCGGCAAACCGTTTAACGAAGACGGGCCCCCGCCCCATAGGATTGGGCACTGGCGTCACATTTCCGCCTGCCGCAGGACGCCTGGCAGCACGCTCGCCCTCCGGGCGGACGGCGGAAATGAGACACCGGCCCCCGGCCCACACCACACACACTCACCCCAGAGGATCGCTGCATGCCTGGCATCACGCGCGAGGAGGTCGCCCACCTCGCCCGGCTGGCGCGTCTGGAGCTGAAGCCCGAAGAGCTCGACCACTTCGCGGGACAGCTGGACGACATCATCGGCGCGGTGGCCCGCGTCAGCGAGGTCGCCGACCAAGACGTACCGCCGACCTCGCACCCGCTCCCGCTGACGAACGTCATGCGGCCGGACGAGGTCCGTCCCTCGCTCACCCCCGAGCAGGCGCTCTCCGGCGCCCCGGCCCAGGAGCAGCAGCGTTTCAAGGTGCCGCAGATCCTGGGGGAGGAGTGACCGCCATGACGGACAACATCATCAAGCTCACCGCCGCGCAGATCGCCGAGAGGATCGCCTCCGGCGAACTCACGGCCGTCGAGGTCACCGAGGCCCATCTGGCCCGGATCGAGGCCGTCGACGAGAAGGTGCACGCCTTCCTGCACATCGACCGCGAGGGCGCGCTCGCGCAGGCCCGCGCCGTGGACGCCAAGCGTGAGCGCGGCGAGAAGCTCGGCCCGCTGGCCGGCGTCCCGCTCGCGCTGAAGGACATCTTCACCACCGAGGGCGTGCCCACGACCGTCGGCTCGAAGATCCTCGAGGGCTGGATCCCGCCCTACGACGCGACCGTCACGCGCAAGCTGAAGGCCGCCGACGTCGTCATCCTCGGCAAGACCAACATGGACGAGTTCGCCATGGGGTCCTCCACCGAGAACAGCGCCTACGGCCCGACCGGCAACCCGTGGGACCTCACCAAGATCCCCGGCGGCTCCGGCGGCGGTTCCTCCGCCGCGCTCGCCGCCTTCGAGGCGCCGCTCGCCATCGGCACCGACACCGGCGGCTCCATCCGCCAGCCGGCCGCCGTCACCGGTACGGTCGGCGTGAAGCCGACCTACGGCGCGGTCTCCCGCTACGGCATGGTCGCCTTCTCCTCCTCCCTCGACCAGGGCGGCCCCTGCGCCCGTACGGTCCTGGACGCGGCCCTGCTGCACGAGGTGATCGCCGGCCACGACCCGCTGGACTCCACGTCCATCGACGCCGCGGTCCCGCCGGTCGTCGAGGCCGCGCGCAACGGCAGCGTCGAGGGCATGCGCGTCGGCGTGGTCAAGCAGTTCCGCGGCGAGGGCTACCAGGCCGGCGTCATCCAGCGCTTCGACGAGTCCGTGCAGCTGCTCAAGGAGCTGGGCGCGGAGATCGTCGAGCTGGACTGCCCGTCCTTCGACCTCGCGCTGTCGGCGTACTACCTGATCGCGCCCTCCGAGTGCTCCTCCAACCTGGCCCGCTTCGACGGCCTGCGCTACGGCCGTCGCACCGGCGACGACGGCGGCCACTCGGCGGAGGAGGTCACCTCCCTGACCCGTGAGGCGGGCTTCGGCCCCGAGGTCAAGCGCCGCATCATGCTCGGCACGTACGCGCTGTCGAGCGGCTACTACGACGCCTACTACGGTTCCGCGCAGAAGGTCCGCACGCTGATCAAGCAGGACTTCGACAAGGCCTTCGAGCAGGTCGACGTGATCGTCTCCCCGACGACCCCGACCACCGCCTTCGCGATCGGCGAGCGCGCCGACGACCCGATGGCGATGTACCTCGCGGACCTGTGCACCATCCCGACCAACCTGGCGGGCAACGCGGCCATGTCCCTGCCCTGCGGTCTCGCCCCGGAGGACAACCTCCCGGTCGGCCTGCAGATCATCGCCCCGGTGATGAAGGACGAGCGTCTGTACAAGGTGGGCGCCGCCGTCGAGGCCGCCTTCGTGGAAAAGTGGGGGCACCCGCTCCTGGAGGAGGCTCCGTCACTGTGAGCAAGCTGTCCAAGGCCAAGGACTTCAAGAAGTCCAAGTCCGGTACGTACCTGTCGATGGCCACCACCGCGTTCGGCGCGCTCGGTGTCGCCAAGCAGATCAAGAAGGCCCGCGCCGAGCAGGACACGCTGCGGCTGATCGACGCCACCGTCTCCGCGGTCGCGATCGTCACCGGCCTCGCCATCCTGTACCGCGAGCTGAAGCGGCTGGGCGACGACGACGTCCTGCTGGGCTGAGAGGGAAGTTTCACCGTGACCACCACGACCGACCTGGTGTCGTACGACGAAGCACTCGCGTCGTACGACCCCGTCATGGGCCTCGAGGTCCATGTCGAACTCGGCACCAAGACGAAGATGTTCTGCGGCTGCTCGACCTCGCTCGGCGCCGACCCGAACAGCCAGACCTGCCCGGTCTGCCTCGGTCTGCCCGGCGCGCTCCCGGTCGTCAACGCGACCGGAGTCGAGTCCGCCATCAAGATCGGCCTCGCGCTGAACTGCGAGATCGCCGAATGGTGCCGCTTCGCCCGGAAGAACTACTTCTATCCGGACATGCCGAAGAACTTCCAGACCTCCCAGTACGACGAGCCGATCGCCTTCAACGGCTACCTCGACGTGCAGCTGGAGGACGGCGAGACCTTCCGCGTGGAGATCGAGCGCGCCCACATGGAGGAGGACACCGGCAAGTCGACGCACGTCGGCGGCGCCACCGGCCGTATCCACGGCGCGTCCCACTCCCTGCTGGACTACAACCGCGCCGGCATCCCGCTCATCGAGATCGTCACCAAGCCGATCGAGGGCGCCGGTGAGCGCGCCCCCGAGGTGGCGAAGGCGTACGTCCGCGAGCTGCGCGAGGTCATCCGTGCCCTCGGCGTGTCCGAGGCCCGCATGGAGATGGGCCAGATGCGCTGCGACGTGAACCTGTCGCTGCGTCCCAACGGCACCGAGAAGTTCGGCACCCGCAGCGAGACCAAGAACGTCAACTCGCTGCGCTCGGTGGAGCGTGCGGCCCGGTTCGAGATCATGCGCCACGCGGCCGTGCTCTCCTCCGGCGGCACGATCATCCAGGAGACCCGCCACTTCCACGAGGACACCGGGTCCACGACCTCGGGCCGCGTGAAGGAGGAGGCCGAGGACTACCGGTACTTCCCGGAGCCCGACCTGGTGCCGGTCGCGCCCTCGCGCGAGTGGGTCGAGGAGATCCGCGCGGCCCTGCCCGAGATGCCGCTGGCCCGCCGCACCCGCCTGCTCACCGAGTGGGGCATCACCGCCACCGACATGCAGGCGATCCTCAACGCCGGCGCGCTGGACCTGATCGTCGCCACCATCGACGCCGGCGCCGACGCGGCCTCCGCCCGCAAGTGGTGGATGGGTGAGCTGGCCCGCAGCGCCAACGAGTCCGGCACCTCGCTGGACGAGCTGGCGATCACGCCGCAGCAGGTGGCCCGGGTGACCGAGCTGGTCACCAAGGGCGACCTGAACGACAAGCTGGCCCGGCAGGTCATCGAGGGCGTCCTCGCCGGCGAGGGCACCCCGGACGAGGTCGTCGACAAGCGCGGCCTGAAGGTGGTCTCCGACGAGGGCGCGCTCACCACCGCGGTCGAGGACGCCATCGCCGGCAACCCGGGCATCGCGGACAAGATCCGCGGCGGCAAGGTGGCCGCGGCCGGCGCCCTGGTCGGCGCCGTCATGAAGGCCACGCGCGGTCAGGCCGACGCGGCCCGCGTCAAGGAGCTGATCCTCGACAAGCTGGGCGTCAGCGAGGGCTGAGCGAGACCCGTGCACAGGCAGGCCCCGGGGACCGATGTCCCCGGGGCCTGCCGCATGTGAGTGACGCCACAACAGGTGACAGAGTTCCCCCGATTGTCCTGTGACCTCGCTCCCAACACCTGTGAACCAGGCCACGAAAGCGGCAAACGATCATTTCCGCCTGAAAGAGTGGCTATGCGTTGCTCATGCGTTCTTTGCGGGCTGTTCGGTTAATGGACCACTGTTCCCGGTCAAAGATCCACAATTCAGTCACTCTGGGAGCAGGTTCGTGGCAGCCCTTGCACGCTGGTGTGTTCGACGGCGCCTGATCGCCGTACTGCTGTGGCTCCTCGCCTTCGGCGGAGTCACCGCTGCCGCCGCCGTGACCGGCTCCGCCTACTCCAACGACTACGACGTCCCCGGCACCCAGGCCGGCCACGCCGCCGAACTGCTCGCAGAGGGCTTCCCCGGCATGAGCGGCGACAGCGACACCGTCGTCTGGCACACCACGTCCGGCACCGTCCGCGCCGCCGACGTCGAGCAGACCATGACCCGCACGCTGGAGAAGATCGACGACCTGCCCGGCGTGGTGGCCGTCAGCGGCCCCTACAGCGGCCAGGGCGCCGGCCGGGTCAGCGCCGACGGACACACCGCCTACGCCACCGTCACCTTCGCCGACACCGTCGAGCACCTCACCCCCGCCGAGGCGCAGGCCGTGGTGCACACCGCCAAGGCCGCCGAGGGCGACGGGCTCCAGGTCGAGCTGGGCGGCAGCGCCATCGCGCTGACCAAGACCTCCGGCGGACACCTCGCCGAGATCGTCGGCGTGCTCGTCGCCGCCGTCGTGCTCTTCCTCGCCTTCGGCTCCCTCGCCGCCTCGCTGCTGCCCATCGCCACCGCCCTGGTCGGCGTCGGCACCGCCTACGCGGGGATCGAACTGCTCGGGCACGCCATGACCGTCGCCGACTTCGCGCCCATGCTCGGCATGCTCATCGGGCTCGGCGTCGGCATCGACTACGCGCTGTTCATCGTCACGCGCCACCGACGCGGGCTCAAACGCGGGCTCAGTGTCACCGAGGCCGCCACCAACGCCGTCGCCACCACCGGACGCGCCGTCGTCTTCGCGGGCGCGACCGTGTGCATCGCCCTGCTCGGCATGCTGATCCTGCGGCTGAACTTCCTCAACGGCGTCGCCGTGGCCGCCTCACTGACCGTGGTGCTCACCGTCGCCGCCTCCGTGACCCTGCTGCCCGCCCTGCTGTCGTTCATCGGCATGCGCGCCCTCAGCCGCCGCGAACGGCGCCGGCTCGCCGAGCACGGGCCGCAGCCGGAGCTGCCGACCGGGTTCGCGGCCCGCTGGTCGGCGTTCGTCGAGCGCCACCCCAGGAAACTCGGCGGCATCGCCGTCGCCGTCATCGCCCTGCTCGCGCTGCCCACGCTCTCCCTCCATCTGGGCACCTCCGACCAGGGCAACGACCCGCAGACCACCACCACCCGCAAGGCCTACGACCTCCTCGCGGACGGCTTCGGGCCGGGCGTCAACGGGCCTCTGACCCTGGTGACGCGCGTAGACGGCGCCCAGGACAAACTCGCCCTGGACAACCTCGACACCACCCTGCGCGGCACCCGGGGCGTCGCCTCCGTGACCCCCGCGACCTACGGCCCCGGCGGCGACACCGCGTACCTCACCGTCGTCCCCGAGTCCGCGCCGCAGTCGCAGGCGACCAGCGACCTCGTCGGCCGGCTGCGCACCGACGTGCTGCCCCGCGCCGAGGCCGGAACGTCCCTCGACGTGTACGTCGGCGGCGTCACCGCCTCCTACGACGACTTCGCCGGCGTCATCGTCGGCAAACTGCCCCTCTTCGTCGGCGTGGTCATCGGGCTCGGCTGCCTGCTGCTCCTGCTCGCCTTCCGGTCCGTCGGCATCCCGCTGAAGGCCGCCGTGATGAACATCGCCGCCGTCGCCGCCGCGTTCGGCGTCGTCGTCGCGATCTTCCAGTGGGGCTGGGGCAGCGAACTGCTCGGACTGGGCCGCGCGGGCCCCATCGAGCCCTTCCTCCCCGTGATCATGGTGTCGGTCCTCTTCGGGCTCTCCATGGACTACCAGGTCTTCCTGGTCAGCCGGATGTACGAGGAGTGGCTGGAGACCGGCGACAACCGGCGCGCCGTCCGCATAGGGCTCGCCGAGACCAGCCGGGTGATCAACTCCGCGGCGGTCATCATGATCTCCGTCTTCCTCGCCTTCGTCCTCAGCGGAGACCGGGTCATCGCCATGTTCGGCATAGCGCTGGCCGCCGCCGTCGCCCTGGACGCCTTCGTCCTGCGCACCCTGCTGGTGCCCGCCCTCATGCACCTGCTCGGCGCCGCGAACTGGTGGCTGCCGCGGAGCCTGGACCGCGTCCTGCCCCGCATCAGCATCGAGCCGCCCGAGTGCCGCGCCGCCCATGAGAGGCTGGCCGCTGCGACGGACGCCGAGGTGGCGGACGTACTGGCGAAGGAGCAGCGGCAGGATGTACGCGATATCCCTGGGTGACGACGGAGCGCGGCTGCGGCCGCTGGAGCCCTGGCACGCCGAGGAGTTCCTGGCGCACCTGGAGCGGGGACGCGACTTCATCAACCGGTACGTCCCCTTCGGCTCCAAGGCCGTCGACGTCCCCACGGCGCGCGAGGCGCTCCAGCGGTACGCCGACCTGCGCGCCGCCGGCACGGCCTCGCTGCACGGGCTGTGGCTGGACGGCAAGCTCGTCGGCGGCGTCCTCACGCTGAACTTCGACGCCGAGAACGGCACCTGCGAGGTCGGCTGCTGGCTGGAACCCGCCGCGACCGGGCGCGGGCTGATCACCCGGGCGATGCGGGTGCTCATCGACTGGGCCGTCGAGGAGCGCGGCATCCACCGCGTCGAGTGGGTCGCCTCCGCCGGCAACGTCCCCAGCATCAACGTCGCCCGCCGCCTCGGCATGACCCGCGACGGGGTACGGCGCGCGGCCTACCTCCACCACGGAGAACGGCACGACCTGGAGATCTGGTCGGTGCTCGCCCCCGAATGGCGCGCGGCACGCGCGTGACGCCCGCCGGGCCCCGGGACGATCATTAAGGGACCTCTCAGACTCCGTCCGTACGGTGCGGAGCATGGCTACCAAGACTGAGCACGAGGCCGCGGCGACGCCGGCCGACGAGGCGACCGGGACCGAGGAGGAGACGCAGACCGAGCAGGAGACGCCCGAAGCGCAGGCGGGGGAGACCGAGCAGCAGGAGGCCGGCCCGTCCGGGGTCGGCCAGGGCGCCGGCGCCGTCGTCGCCGCCGGGCTGGGCATCGTCTCGCTCACCGGCGGCTGGACGGGCACGGTGGCCTCCGCGCGCCAGTCGCTCATCGGCCAGCTGCACACCTCGCAGTCCTCCAGCGTCGCGAAGATGGTCAAGGCGGGCTACGGCGACGCCTGGCAGGCCACCGCGCTGTGGGCCGGCCTGTTCGCACTGGCCGCGCTGGTCGTGGGTGTCGTCGTGCTCGCCCGGCCCGCGTTCGGCGCACCCGGCAGGCCGCAGGCGCCGTGGATCAAGTCGGTCGCCTGGGCGGGCGTCTCCCTCGGCGTCATCGGGCTGCTCCTGGCGGTCCTGAAGTACACGGACGTCCTGCTGGGACTGCCCGCCACGAGCTGACCCCGGCGATGGTCTTAGGTCCACCGCAGTGCCTTACGACGGCCCTGAGACCCCTTACCCGTGTCTAAGGCCCCGCGCGGCGCGCAAGATGCGGAACTCTCCCGATGTGGCGGACCCCCCTGGGAGACGAGAGTTGGGGCATCGCAGCAAGCGAAACCTCGACTCTCATCCCGCAGGGGGACCCCATGTACGAGTACGACGTCCAGCAGGCCCGATCCGCCGAGCTGATCCGCCGGGCCGACCAGGAGCGCCTGGCCCTCGAGGCCGTCCGCGCCCGCCGCGCCGCCCTCCGCGAAGCCGCCGCACACACCACGGAGGCCGAGGGGCATACCGGCCGCCCGCGCCGCCGCTGGTCCACCCGGGCCGCGTGAGCGGTACGACGCCGGGTGCGGGGAGCGGCCGTACGGGGGTCGGCCGCCCGCACCCGGCGACGTCCACGCCGGCACACCCACCCGGTACCACCGACACCGGCCTCCCGACGAGGCCGGTGTCCGGCGTTTCGGAGGCGATGGTGTCCGGGATGGCGGCGGCGCCGGAGGTCCGGGCGCCCGGGTCGGTACCGGCCCCGGCCGATCGCCCCGGCGGAGGGGACGTGTCCGGATCGGTCCCGGTGACCGCGCCCGTCGCACTTCCCCGGCCGCCCGACAAGGACACCGCGGGAGCCTCCGCCCGTGCGGGCGTCGGCCTGATGACCAGCGTCGAGGGTCCGGCGCCCGCTCTGCCCCCGGCGAAAACCGGTGCCCGGTTGTCAGAGGCCCGTGCGATGCTCTCCGGCGTGGAGACCAGGTCCGTCAGTCCCGTGTTCGTCGGCCGCGCCGACGAGTTGGAGACATTGCACAACGCGCTCGCCCGCGCCGCCACGGGCGAGCCGCAGGCGTTGCTCATCGCGGGGGAGGCCGGCGTCGGCAAGACGCGGCTGGTGGAGGAGTTCGCCACCGCCGCCGGCCGGGAGGGCGCCGTCGTCGCGCTCGGCGGCTGCGTCGAGATCGGCGCCGACGGCCTGCCGTTCGCCCCGTTCTCCGCCGCCCTGCGCGCCCTGCGCCGCGAACTGCCCGCCGACGTCGCCGCCGCGGCCGCCGGTCAGGAGGACGAACTGGCCCGGCTGCTGCCCGAGTTGGGCGAGACCGGGACCGGCCGGCATGACGAGGAGGGCATGGCCCGCCTCTTCGAACTCACCGCCCGCCTGCTCCAGCAGATCGCCGCCGAGCGGACCGTCGTCGTCGCCCTGGAGGACCTGCACTGGGCCGACGCCTCCACCCGTCACCTCCTCGCCTACCTGCTGCGCACCCTGCGCTCCGGCCGCCTCGTCGTCCTCGCCACCTACCGCTCCGACGACATCCACCGCCGCCACCCCCTGCGCCCCCTCCTCGCCGAACTCGACCGGCTGCGCACCGTCCGCCGCCTCGACATCGCCCGCTTCACGCGTGAGGAGGTCTGCCGTCAGGTCGCCGGCATCATCGCAGGCGAACCCGACCCCGACCAGGTCGACGACATCTTCGAACGCTCCGACGGCAACGCCTTCTTCGTCGAGGAACTCGCCGTCGCCGCCCACGCGGGCTGCTGCACCGGCCTCACGGACACCCTGCGCGACCTGCTCCTCGTCCGCGTCGAGGCGCTGTCCGAGAGCGCCCAGCGGGTCGTCCGGGTCGTCGCCGAGGGCGGCTCCACCGTCGAGTACCGGCTGATCGCCGCCGTCGCGTCCCTCGCCGAGGACGACCTCATCGAAGCCCTGCGCGCCGCCGTCAACGCCAGCATCCTCAGCCCCACCCCGGCCGGCGACGGCTACCGCTTCCGCCACTCCCTGGTCCGCGAAGCCGTCAGCGACGACCTGCTCCCCGGCGAGCGCTCCCGCCTCAACCGCCGTTACGCCGAGGCCCTGGAGAGCGACCCCGCCCTCGTCCCCGCCGACCAGAGCTCCATGCGCCTGGCCAGCTACTGGTACCACGCGCACGATCCCGCCAAGGCCCTGCCCGCCGTCCTGGACGCCTCGGTCACCGCCCGCCGCCGCCACGCCTACAGCGAGCAACTCGGCCTGCTGGAACGGGCGATGGAGCTGTGGGACGCCGTACCGGAGGACGTACGGGCGCGCCTGCGGCCGCACGACCACGCGGACGCCTATCCGGCGTGCGGCTGCGATCCCGCCTCCACCCCCCTGCGCTACCTCGACCTGATGGCCGAGGCGGCCGTCGCCGGCCGGCTGGCGATGGAGCGGGAACGCGCCCTGAAGATCACCAAGCGGGCGCTGCGCCTGCTGGAGGCCGACCCGGACCCGCTGCGCGCCGCCTGGTTCTGGCGCGAGCGGTCCCGTCTGGTGCAGGCCCTCGCCCGCGGGGACGGCTGGGCCGAACTCGCCACCGCCCAGGAGCTGGTGCGCGGACTGCCGCCGTCCACCGTGCACGCCGAGGTGCTCGCCGCCGTCGCCGGCTGGTCGATGCTGCACCAGCCCGGGGCCGAGGCGCTCGCCGCCGCGCAGAGCGCGGTGGAGTACGCCCGCATGGTCGGCTCCCGCGCCACCGAACTGAACGCCCGGCTGACGCTCGGCGGGCTCACTGTGGACTCCGGCGCCGTCGAGGAGGGCCTCGCCGACATGCGCCAGGTCCTGGACCAGGCGATCGAGGACGGCGTGCCCACCGTGGCGGGCCGCGCCTACGTCAACCTGCCCTCCGAGCTCGAATCGGTGGGACGTTCCCGGGAAGCCGCCGCGCTGCTGCGCGAAGGCACCGCCTACGCCCGGAAGTTCGGGCTGCTCGACTTCGAATCCTGGGCGTGGGGCAACCTCTCCGACTCGCTGTACTCGCTGGGCGAGTGGGACGGCGCCGCCCAGGCCGCGGAGAACGCCCTGCGCCGCGGACAGAGCGCCAAGCCGCAGGCCACGGGCGCGCTGTGCCTGGCCCACCTCGCGCTCGCCCGCGGTGAGGTGGCCGAAGCCGAACGGCAGCTCAACGCCTCCCGCAGCCACCTCGGCTCCCACGACCCGATGCCCCAGCAGTGGCTGCCCCTGGCCCGGATCGCCGTCGGCGTCGCCGCCGCCCAGGGCCGCCTCCAGGGCGCCCGCGCGGAACTCGAGGGCGCCCTGGACGCCGGGACACCGCTCGGCACCCAGCGCTACGCCTGGCCCCTGCTGCTGGCGGCGGCCACCGCCGAGGCGGACGCGCGCACCCTGCCCGCGGCCGCGCAGGACCGCGAGCGGACCCTCGACCGCATCCGCCAGGCCGCCAGAAAACTCACGACGGCCGCCCCGATCTGGCACGCCCACGAGCAGTGGGTCCGCGCCGAACTGCTGCGCGCCGAGGGCCGCGCCACCCCCGGCACCTGGACCCCGGTCGTCGCCGCCTTCGAGGCCCTGGAACGCCCCTACGACCTCGCCCGCGTCCGGCACCGCCTCGCCGAGGCCCTCGTCACCGCCGGCGGCGACGACGAGCGCGCCCGGGCCACCGAACTGCTCCGCCTGTCCCACGCCGTCGCCGACCACCTGGGCGCCCGCCCGCTGGCCGACTCCACCGCCGAGCTGGCCCGCCGCGCCCGGCTGCCCCTGACCGGCCCCGCGCAGCCGGACCGGGCCTGTGACGACCCGGCCGAAGCCCTCGGCCTCACCAGCCGCGAACGGGACGTGCTGCGCCTGGTCTCGGCCGGCCGCACCAACCGCCAGATAGCCGAGGAGCTGTTCATCTCCCCGAAGACCGCCAGCGTCCACGTGTCCAACATCCTGGCCAAGCTGGGCGTCTCCGGCCGCGGAGAGGCGGCGGCCGTCGCGCACCGGCTGGGCCTGTACGCCGAGGCCCTCCCTGTCCGGGCCGCGCGCTGAGACGTAGGGTGGAGGCAACCGGCAGGGGAGGGGCGATGTTCAACGTCTTCGAGGAACTGTTCTCGCCCGGCCGCAAGCACACCCGTGACGAGCAGAACCGGCTGGAGCTGACCCGGGAGGACGTCGGCGACGGCGACCCCGGGCGCGGCCCGATAGACCTGGCGTCCGGCAAGGTGGTCGTACGGCCACCGAGCCCGGAAGAGGACGAGGACGCCCCGCGCTGAGCGCCCTCAGCCGACCCGCAGCTCCAGGATCCGGTCGTCGCCGCTCTTCGGCTGACCGCGTCCGTCGGTGTTGCTGGTGGTGACCCACAGCCTGTCCCCACCGGCCGCGACCACCGTGCGCAGCCGCCCGTACTCACCTCGCAGGAAGTCCTGCGGCGCCGCGGACGCCTGTGTGCCCTTGAGGGGAATCCGCCACAGCCGCTGCCCCTTGAGCGCGGCCATCCACACACAGCCGTCGGCGTAGGCGATGCCGCTGGGCGAGGCGTCGTCCGTGTGCCACTGAGCGATCGGGTTCACATACGCGCTGTCACCGGACCGCCCCTCCACATCCGGCCACCCGTAGTTGCCCCCCGGCTTGATCGCGTTGAGCTCGTCCCAGGTGTCCTGCCCGAACTCCGAGGCGAACAGTCGCTGCTTGCCGTCCCAGGCGAGCCCCTGCACATTGCGGTGCCCGTAGGAGTACACGGGGGAGTCGGGGAACGGGTTACCCGGCGCGGGCTCCCCCTCCGGCGTGATCCGCAGAATCTTCCCGCCCAACGACTTCCGGTCCTGCGCGAGACCCCGTTCCCCGCTCTCGCCCGTCCCGGCGTACAGCATCCGATCCGGCCCGAAGGCGATCCGGCCGCCGTTGTGGATCACCCCCTTGGGAATGCCCTTGAACACGGTGTCGGGGGCACCGAGCTGCTCCTTCGCGGGCTTCCTCGCGTCGTAGATCATGCGGGCGATGCGGTTGTCCGAGGCGGAGGTGAAGTAGGCGTAGATCATGTGGTCCGCGGCATAGTCCGGGGACAGCGCGATGCCCAGCAGCCCGCCCTCGCCGTCCGCGGCGACCCCGGACACCTCACCCAGCTCGGTCTTCTTCCCGGTCTTCTCGTCGACCCGGGTGATCGTGCCCTTGTCCCGCGAGGCCACCAGCAGACCACCGTCCGGCAGCGCAACAAGCCCCCACGGCGTGTCCAGCCCGGTGGCGACGGTACGCACGACCGTGACGGTGCCCTTCGCGGGCGCGGCGGACTCCCCGGACGCGGTCGGCGCCGCCACCGCGCGACTCGGCGAGGCGGCCGTCTCCGGCGACGTCCCGCCGGCGGAACAACCGGCGGCCCCCACGATCACGACGGTGGCCGCCAGAGCCGCCCCAACTCGCCCCTGCACGCTGCACTCCCTTCCCCGCCCCCTGCTTCATACGCCGCCCACACCCCCAAGGTTCCCGCTCCGACAAACCCGACGCACGCATGGCGGCCCGCAGTCGCCGACGGCGGGAAGGGGCCGGGGTGGGGGGTGTCCGCCCGCAGCGTCCGGCACCGACCAACAGCGAGCGCGTCGGAAACGGCCGGCCGGACCGAGGACGGACACCCCCCACCCCGGCCCCGACTCAGAAACCGGCCGCAGGCGCGACAGCAACCGCCCACCGGACAGCAACGGGCCGCCGCAGGCATCAAAGGGGCGCGGGGAACGGCGCGACCAGCCACAACGCACCCGCAGACGACCACGCACCCAGCGCCGCAGGCACAACGCACCCGCAGGCGACAACGCACCCGCACCCGACACACGACCCAGCGCCGCAGGCACCCGCACCCGCACCCGACACACGACCCAGCGCCGCAGGCACCCGCACCCGCCCCCCGCAAAAGCACCTCAGTCCCAAGACCCCCGAGCCGCAGGCAACGCCCCCAACTCCGCCAGATCCGCCCCCGTCAGAGACACCCCCACCGCCCCCGCGTTCTCCGAAACCCACCGCTCCCGCTTGGCCCCCGGCACCGCCACGACATGCCGACCCTGCGCCAGCACCCACGCCAGCGCCACCTGCGCCGGTGTCACAGACTCCCCGTGCCGCCGCGCAACCCTCCGGAGCCCCGCCACGATCGGCTGGTTCGCCGCCATCATCTCCGCCGTGAACCGCGGATGCCGCGCCCGCATGTCGTCGGGCTCGAACCCCTCACCCGGCGTCAACGTGCCGGTCAGGAACCCGTTCCCCAACGGCATCGCCGCGAGGAAACCCACCCCCCGCGCCTCGCACCACGGCAACAGCGCCCGCACGGCCTCCGGCGACCACACGGACAACTCCGCCTCCACCGCGCTCACCGGAAACACCTGCTGCACCCGCTGCAACTGCCGCAACGTCCCGTCGTACAGCCCGCGCCGGTCACCGCCCCGCCGCCCCCCGCGCCCACGCACCCCCACCGCGCACAGCCCCAGCGCCCGCACCTTCCCGGCCTGCACCAGCTCCGCCATCGCGCCCCACGTCTCCTCGACGGGCACCTCGGGGTCGGCACGGTGAAGCTGGTAGAGATCGATCACGTCGGTCTGCAACCGCCGCAGCGACGCGTCGCACGCCCGCTTCACATACCCCGGACGCCCGTTGGCCACGACGTGCTGATCACCCACCAGCAGCCCGACCTTGGTCGACACGAACGCGTCCGCCCGCCGCTCCTTCAGCACCCGCCCCAGCAGCAGCTCGTTCGTGAACGGCCCGTACATGTCCGCGGTGTCCAGCAGCGACGAACCCAGATCGAGCGCCCGGTGAACCGCCCTGACCGACTCCTCGCCCCGCTGCCGCGACCGGCTGTACCCCCAGCTCATCGGCATGCACCCGAGTCCGACGGCCCCAACAGAGAGTGCCGCCGCGCCGATCGTCCTGCGCTCCACCTGCTCGTGACCCTCCCTCTCCAGGCGTCCCAACCTAACCTCTGCGCCTGCGGACACCTGACATAGCCTCCACCCATGACTGCTGACGTGACCGCCGACGTGTGGCTGCCCCTCCCGCCCGACGAGATCGAGGGTCTCCCCGAGGGCCCGGCCTACCGTTTCTGGAACGGCGAGCCGGAGTTCCCCGCCGACCCGGCCGACTGCGCCTTCTACGTCGTGCCGTACATGAAGCCGAGCGGTGTGGGCGTGCGCCCGCTGCCCGAGATGCGGGGTGTCCAGGTCGTCCAGACCCTGTCCGCCGGCATCGACCACGTCCAGCCCGGCCTGCACCACCTCCGCCCCGGCGTCCGCCTGTGCAACGCCCGCGGTGTGCACGAGGCGAGCACGGCCGAACTGACCCTGACCCTCATCCTGTCCTCCCTGCGCGGCATCCCCGACTTCGTGCGGGCGCAGGAACGGGGCGAGTGGCTGGGCGGCTTCCGTCCCGCCCTCGCCGACAAGACCGTCCTCATCGTCGGCTACGGCTCGATCGGCGCCGCCATCGAGGACCGGCTCGCGCCGTTCGAGCTCGCGCGGGTCGTGCGCGTCGCACGCTCCGCGCGCACCACGGAGCGCGGCCCCGTGCACCCGCTCACCGAACTGCCCGCGCTGCTGCCCGAGGCGGACGTCGTCGTGTTGTCCACTCCGCTCACCGACGCCACCCGGCACCTGGCCGACGGCGAGTTCCTGGCCCGGATGAAGGACGGCGCCCTGCTCGTCAACATCGCCCGCGGCCCCGTCGTCGACACCAAGGCGCTGCTCGCCGAACTGGAGAGCGGCCGCATCACCGCCGCCCTGGACGTCACCGACCCCGAGCCGCTGCCGCGCGACCACCCGCTGTGGCGTGCCCCCGGCGTCCTCATCTCGCCGCACGTCGGAGGCCCCACGTCCGCCTTCCTGCCGCGTGCCAAGCGGCTCCTCGTCGACCAGTTGACCCGCTTCGTGAACCGTGAGCCGCTGCGCAACGTGATCCTCACGACGGGGGAGGACGGCGGCGCGTAACCCGGTCCCGCGGACCACACGAGCCCCACCGGACGCCGTTCGGGCACCCTCCGCAGTCCCCCGAACGCGGCCCGTGCCCGCGTTCCCGCTGGTCGTCACGGAGCGTAGAGGAACTATGTCCCTGAGTGACGAGACTGGTGTATCGTCCCGACAGGGGCTGCGCCGCGCGCCGTTCGGCGCCGGGGACGGACATCTCAGAGTTGTGAGGGGGGCGACGGGCGATGCACGGCCTTTGGACCGACGACCCGACGCTGTCGGACCGCCGACAGCGACCCTGGCGCACGGCGGCACGCACAGCGAGCCACCACGCCGACCACAGCACGCACAAGAGCCGAACCGGCCACATGGGCCACAACGGCCAGCATCACAACGGCCAGCATCACAACGGTCAGTACCACGGCGGCCATCCGCCCCACGGCGGTGGCAGGCGCGGCCACCGCGGTCACGCCACCCAGCACCCCCCTCACTCCCGCAGGACCGGCGCGCGCAGGAGGAACGCCCACCCACCGCACCGGGACCCCCGGGAGCCGGGGACCGCGCGGACCGGGAGGCCCCGGTGAGCTCGCCCCCGCCCTCCGTGACCACCCTGGACGGCGCCCTGCGCACGCCGCCTCCCGCACCCGCGCCGCTGCCGCGCCGGCCGGCCGGTGACGGCGCCCGCAACCTCGTCCACCAGCTGCTGCTGGCCCTCGTCTGCGGTGCCTACGCCGTCGGCTCCTCGTTCGACTGGGGATCGCGGGAACTCGCCCTGATCATGGGCGACTTCGGACTGGCGGTCGCCGCCGCCGCGGCCTCGGTGTCCTGCTTCTTCTACGGGCGCGCCCGCCGGGTCCGCTTCCGGCCCGCCTGGATGCTGTTCGCCTTCTCCTCGGCGATGGCGGCCCTCGGCAACGGCGTATGGGGCTGGTACGAGGTCGTACTCGACCAGCCCGTGCCCAGCCCCTCCATCGCCGACCTGTTCTTCCTGTGCTTCGCGCCGCCCGCCATCGTCGGCCTGCTGGTGCTGGCCAAGCGGCCGGTGTCGAAGGCCGGCTGGGTGTGCCTGGCGCTGGACGCCTGGCTGATCGCCGGCTCGCTGCTCACCCTGGCCTGGAGCCTCGCGCTCGCCCAGGCGGCGAAGTTCGACGGCCCCAGCGTCGCCCACGCCGCGCTGTCGCTGGCGTATCCGCTGCTGGACATCGCGCTGGTCAGCATGGTGCTCGTGCTGCACTTCCGGCGCTCCGCGGTGAACCGCACGGCCGTCAACACGGCGATCGGCGCACTCGCCCTCACCGTGATGTGCGACGCGCTGTTCACCTCGCCGCTGCTGCACAACAACTACCGCTCGGGTCAACTGCTCGACGCGGGCTGGTTCGCCGGCTCGCTGCTGCTGGCCTACGCCCCCTGGGCCGCGCCCCGGCACAGGCGCGTGGCCGCCGCCCGCGGGCACACCCGCGTCGTCCACGAACACCTGCCCGGCGGCCCGCGCGGCGAGCAGCAGCTCGGCGGCCCGCGCGGGGAGCAGCACTCCGGCGACCCGCGCGCCGACCAGCACCTCGGCGGCCCGCGCGGCGGGCACCACCCGGCACCGGATGCCGCGGCGCCCGCGACGAGGGCGCCCGCTCCCGTGGCCACGCCGCCCGCGCAGGGCCCGCCCCCGGCCGGCGACCACGGCCGGTACCCGGCCACCCGGCCCATCACCGGCTCCCTCGCCGCCCTCACGCCGTACCTCGCCGCCGCGGTCTGCACGCTGGGGATCCTCTACAACGTCCTCAACGGCCACAGCGTCTCGCGCGTGGTGCTGCTGACCGGCGGCACGGTCGTGCTCGCGCTCGTGGTCCGCCAGGGCATCATGCTGCTGGACAACATCACCCTCACCCAGGAACTGGCGCAGAAGGAGAACCACTTCCGCTCCCTGGTGCAGGGCTCCAGCGACGTCATCATGATCGCCGCGCCCAGCGGCATCCTCCGGTACGTCTCCCCGGCCGCCGCCGGCGTCTACGGGCGCCCCGCCGAGGAGCTGGTGGGCACGGAACTGGCCAGCCTGATCCATCCCGAGGATCTCGGGTGCGTGGTGCACGAGGTGCGCCGTTTCCTCGCCGCGAACCCGCAGGACGAACCCACCACCCGCATCGAGTGCCGCTTCCGCTCCGGCGACGGCGGCTGGCTCAACGTCGAGTCGACCGTCAACCGCCACCAGGGCGGCCTGATCTTCAACAGCCGGGACGTGACCGAGCGGGTGCGGCTGCAGGCGCAGCTCCAGCACAACGCCGAGCACGACCCGCTCACCGACCTGCCCAACCGCGCGCTGTTCACCCGGCGCGTGCAGCAGGCGCTGTCCGGCCGCCGGGCCAGCGACCGCGGGCTCGCGCTGCGCAACACCGCGGTGCTCTTCATCGACCTCGACGGCTTCAAGGCCGTCAACGACACCATCGGCCACCAGGCCGGCGACGAACTGCTCGTGCAGGCCGCCCGGAGACTGCAGGACGCGGTCCGTCAGGGGGACACCGCGTCCCGGCTCGGCGGCGACGAGTTCGCGGCCCTGATCGCCGGCGACAACTCTCGCGACCGTACGGCCCGCGAACGGCACATCCTGGAGCTCGCCGACCGCCTCAGGGTGACGCTCTCGCAGCCGTACGAGATCGGCGGCAACGAGGTCCGGGTCGCCGCCTCCATCGGTGTCGCCTTCGCCGAACCGGGCCTCGGCGCCGGTGAGCTGCTGCGCAACGCCGACCTCGCGATGTACCGCGCCAAGGCGGGCGGCAAGGGCCGGGTCGAGCTGTACCGGCCGCAGATGCAGCAGGACGTCGTACGCAAGGCGGAGCTGGCCGGCCGGCTCAGAGCCGCACTGCACGACGGCGAGTTCTGTCTGCTGCACCAGCCGGTGGTGCGGCTGGAGGACGGCCGGATCACGGCGGTGTCCGCGCAGGCGCGCTGGCGGTCCTCGCAGGGCGTGCTGTTCACGCCCGCCGAGTTCCTGCGGGTCGCGGAGGACAGCGACAAGACGGCCGAACTGGGCCGCTGGATGCTCCAGGAGGCCGTCGAGCAGGCCGCCGAGCGCACCGGCGCCGACCGCGCCGTTCCGGTGGCCGTGCGGGTCTCGGCGCGGCGGTTGCTGGACCGGTCGATGCCGCTCGGCTCGATCGAGGCCCTGCTGACCCGGCACGGGCTGCCCTCCGGGGCCCTGGTGATCGAACTGGCCGACCTGGACCCGCGGGTGCCGCTGGAGGAGCTGGAGCGGCGTCTGGCGGCCCTGAAGCGGCTCGGTGTACGGATCGCCCTGGACGGCTTCGGCAGCGGCTACGCGGCCGTCACGGCGCTGCGGCGGCTGCCGGTCGACGTGCTGAAGCTGGATCGCGGCCTGGTGGAGGGGATCGTGGAGTCCGCCCGGCTGCACAAGATCACCGGCGGGCTGCTGCGGATCGCCGGCGACCTCGGGCTGCAGTCCGTCGCCGAGGGCGTGGACCTGCCCGAGCAGGTGGTCGCCCTGCGCGCGATGGGCTGCACCCACGGACAGGGCATGGCCTTCGCCGGGCCGCTGGACGAGTACCGGCTGCGCAGAGCGCTCGCTTCCGGCCGCTGCCCGGTGCCGCACGGCCCGGCCGAACCGGCGTTCGCGGGCGGTTTCCGCTCAGGTGTTCCGGCCGTTCTGGGAGGCGGGACGGCCTTGCGCTCACATAATGAGACTCCCGTCCCACCCACTTGACACCGAGTGCGTGCCGGGGGGAGGGTCAGTGCCATGCGCACCCGAATTCTCGTACTTGGACAGCGCGTCGGCTGACGCTGAGCCCCGATCGCTCAGCGACCCCCACCCGGCGCGCTCCCCTCGCTTGCCTTACGGCACGAGGGGTTTTTTGTTGCACAGACAGCAAGCGTACTTCGCCCAAACTTCGCAAAAACCCTCAGCATCGAGAAGAGAATGCCGATGACCGAGCAGGCCACCGGGGCCCATCATCCGCAGCCGCGGCCCCGTTCCGGAGGACAGCACGCCCCCGTCGAGCACGTCACGGGCGCGCAGTCCCTCATCCGCTCCCTCGAGGAGGTCGGCGCGGACACGGTATTCGGCATTCCGGGCGGCGCGATCCTTCCCGCCTACGACCCGCTGATGGACTCGACCCGGGTGCGCCACGTCCTGGTCCGCCACGAGCAGGGCGCCGGTCACGCCGCCACCGGCTACGCCCAGGCCACCGGCAAGGTCGGCGTCTGCATGGCCACCTCGGGCCCCGGCGCCACCAACCTGGTCACCCCGATCGCCGACGCGCACATGGACTCCGTGCCGATGGTCGCGATCACCGGCCAGGTCGCGTCCAGCTCGATCGGCACGGACGCCTTCCAGGAGGCGGACATCGTCGGCATCACCATGCCGATCACCAAGCACAACTTCCTCGTCACCAAGGCCGAGGACATCCCGCGGGTCATCGCGCAGGCGTTCCACATCGCCTCCACCGGCCGCCCGGGCCCGGTCCTGGTCGACATCGCCAAGGACGCCCTCCAGGCGAAGACCACCTTCACCTGGCCGCCCGTCATGGACCTGCCCGGCTACCGCCCGGTGACCAAGCCGCACGCCAAGCAGATCCGCGAGGCCGCGAAGCTGATCACCGCCGCGAAGCGTCCCGTCCTCTACGTCGGCGGCGGCGTGCTCAAGGCCCAGGCCACCGCCGAGCTGAAGGTCCTCGCCGAACTGACCGGAGCGCCCGTCACCACCACCCTGATGGCGCTCGGCGCGTTCCCCGACAGCCACCCGCTGCACGTGGGAATGCCGGGCATGCACGGTGCGGTCACCGCCGTCACCGCGCTGCAGAAGGCCGACCTGATCGTCGCCCTCGGCGCCCGCTTCGACGACCGTGTCACCGGCAAGCTGGACAGCTTCGCGCCGTACGCGAAGATCGTCCACGCCGACATCGACCCGGCCGAGATCGGCAAGAACCGCGCCGCGGACGTGCCGATCGTCGGGGACGCCCGCGAGGTCATCGCCGACCTGATCCAGGCCGTGCAGAAGGAGCACAGCGAGGGCAACCAGGGCGACTACACCGCCTGGTGGAAGGACCTCAGCCGCTGGCGCGACACCTACCCGCTCGGCTACGACCAGCCCGAGGACGGCTCGCTGTCCCCGCAGCAGGTCATCGAGCGCATCGGGCAGCTCGCCCCGGAGGGCACGATCTTCGCCGCGGGCGTCGGCCAGCACCAGATGTGGGCCGCGCACTTCGTCCAGTACGAGAAGCCGGCGACCTGGCTGAACTCCGGCGGCGCCGGGACCATGGGCTACGCCGTCCCGGCCGCCATGGGCGCCAAGGCCGGTGCGCCCGACCAGACGGTGTGGGCGATCGACGGCGACGGCTGCTTCCAGATGACCAATCAGGAGCTGACCACCTGCGCCCTGAACGGCATCCCGATCAAGGTCGCCATCATCAACAACGGCGCCCTCGGCATGGTCCGCCAGTGGCAGACGCTGTTCTACAACCAGCGCTACTCCAACACCGTCCTGCACTCCGGCCCGGAGCACGACGGCAAGGCGCCCGCCCAGGGCACCCGCGTCCCCGACTTCGTCAAGCTGTCGGAGGCCATGGGCTGCCACGCGATCCGCTGCGAGGACCCCGCCGATCTCGACAAGGTCATCGAGGAGGCGAACTCCATCAACGACCGCCCGGTCGTCATCGACTTCATCGTCCACCAGGACGCCATGGTCTGGCCGATGGTCGCCGCCGGCACCTCCAACGACGAGATCTTGGCCGCCCGGGACGTCCGCCCCGACTTCGGCGACAACGAAGACGACTGACGGCAAGGAAGAGCAGAAACCATGTCCAAGCACACGCTCTCCGTCCTGGTGGAGAACACGCCGGGCATCCTCGCCCGGATCGCCGCCCTGTTCTCCCGGCGCGGCTTCAACATCGACTCGCTCGCGGTCGGTGTCACCGAGCACCCCGACATCTCCCGCATCACCATCGTGGTCGGCGTCGAGGATCTGCCGCTGGAGCAGGTGACCAAGCAGCTCAACAAGCTGGTCAACGTGCTCAAGATCGTCGAGCTGGAGCCGGCGCACGCCGTGCAGCGCGAACTCGTCCTGGTGAAGGTGCGCGCCGACAACGAGACGCGCTCCCAGATCGTCGAGATCGTCCAGCTCTTCCGCGCCAAGACGGTCGACGTCTCCCCGGACGCCGTCACGATCGAGGCGACCGGCTCGAACGACAAGCTGTCCGCGATGCTGAAGATGCTCGAGCCGTACGGCATCAAGGAACTCGTGCAGTCCGGCACGATCGCCATCGGCCGCGGCGCACGTTCGATCACGGACCGGTCGCTGCGCGCCCTGGACCGGTCTGCGTAACGACGCGTTCGGGCGGCCGGGTGACACCGGCCGCCCGGATACCGAGACCCCGGAACTTCCCCTCCCCCCGCCGTCATACGGTGGGACGCAACACCTGTACACAAGGAGAGAACCCAAAGTGGCCGAGCTGTTCTACGACGCCGACGCCGACCTGTCCATCATCCAGGGCCGCAAGGTCGCGGTCATCGGTTACGGCAGCCAGGGCCACGCCCACGCGCTGTCGCTGCGTGACTCGGGTGTCGACGTGCGTGTCGGTCTGCACGAGGGCTCCAAGTCCAAGGCCAAGGCCGAGGAGCAGGGCCTGCGCGTGGTGACTCCGGCCGAGGCCGCCGCCGAGGCCGACGTCATCATGATCCTGATCCCGGACCCGATCCAGGCCCAGGTCTACGAGGAGTCCATCGCCCCGAACCTGGCGGACGGCAACGCGCTGTTCTTCGCCCACGGCTTCAACATCCGCTTCGGCTTCATCAAGCCCCCGGCCGGCGTGGACGTCGCCCTGGTCGCCCCGAAGGGCCCGGGCCACCTGGTCCGCCGTCAGTACGAGGAGGGCCGCGGCGTCCCCGCGATCGCCGCCGTCGAGCAGGACGCCACCGGCAACGCCTTCGCGCTGGCCCTGTCGTACGCGAAGGCCATCGGCGGCACCCGCGCCGGCGTCATCAAGACGACCTTCACCGAGGAGACCGAGACCGACCTGTTCGGCGAGCAGGCCGTGCTGTGCGGCGGCGCCTCCGCCCTGGTCAAGGCCGGCTTCGAGACCCTGGTCGAGGCGGGCTACCAGCCGGAGATCGCCTACTTCGAGTGCCTGCACGAGCTGAAGCTGATCGTGGACCTCATGTACGAGGGCGGCCTGGAGAAGATGCGCTGGTCCGTCTCCGAGACCGCCGAGTGGGGCGACTACGTCACCGGCCCGCGCATCATCACCGACGCCACCAAGGCCGAGATGAAGCAGGTCCTCGCCGAGATCCAGGACGGCACCTTCGCCCGGACCTGGATGGACGAGTACCACGGCGGTCTGAAGAAGTACAACGAGTACAAGCAGCAGGACGCCGAGCACCTGCTGGAGACCACCGGCAAGCAGCTCCGCAAGCTGATGAGCTGGGTGAACGAGGAGGCGTAAGCCTCACGCCGAGGGGCCGGAGCGAGACCGTTCCGGCCCCTTCGGCGAACCTCGGGTAACGTCGGTAGTGCGGCGTTGTCCACCCCGTCCAGCCACGGACGGGTGATCCTTCCGCGGAGGCGCAATACGGCCCCCGCCACGCCACTAGACTGCTGAACAACACGCGTCAGGCCCACAGCGTCGTGCGTCTTCCGCGGTAGCCCCCCTCCACCGCCTGCGGCCGTCGGGACGGCCGTCCGCATCGCACATGTGAGGACTCACGTGAGCTCGAAACCTGTCGTACTCATCGCTGAAGAGCTGTCGCCCGCCACCGTGGACGCCCTCGGCCCCGACTTCGAGATCCGGCACTGCAACGGCGCTGACCGCGCCGAACTGCTGCCGGCCATCGCCGACGTGGACGCGATCCTGATCCGCTCGGCCACCAAGGTCGACGCCGAGGCCATCGCGGCCGCGCGCAAGCTCAAGGTCGTCGCCCGCGCCGGCGTCGGCCTGGACAACGTCGACGTCTCCGCCGCCACCAAGGCCGGCGTGATGGTCGTCAACGCCCCCACCTCCAACATCGTGACCGCCGCCGAGCTGGCCTGCGGTCTGATCGTCGCCACCGCCCGCCACATTCCGCAGGCCAACGCCGCACTGAAGAACGGCGAGTGGAAGCGCAGCAAGTACACGGGCGTGGAGCTGGCCGAGAAGACCCTCGGCGTCGTCGGCCTCGGCCGCATCGGCGCGCTTGTCGCCCAGCGCATGTCCGGCTTCGGCATGAAGGTCGTCGCCTACGACCCGTATGTGCAGCCGGCCCGCGCCGCGCAGATGGGCGTGAAGGTCCTCTCCCTGGACGAGCTGCTCGAGGTCTCCGACTTCATCACCGTCCACCTGCCCAAGACCCCCGAGACGCTGGGTCTGATCGGCGACGAGGCCCTGCGCAAGGTCAAGCCGAGCGTGCGGATCATCAACGCCGCGCGCGGTGGCATCGTCGACGAGCAGGCCCTGTACTCCGCCCTCAAGGAGGGCCGGGTCGCCGGCGCCGGCCTCGACGTGTACGCCAAGGAGCCCTGCACGGACTCCCCGCTGTTCGAGTTCGACCAGGTCGTGTGCACCCCGCACCTCGGCGCGTCGACCGACGAGGCCCAGGAGAAGGCGGGCATCGCGGTCGCCAAGTCGGTGCGCCTCGCGCTCGCCGGTGAGCTGGTCCCGGACGCGGTGAACGTCCAGGGCGGTGTCATCGCCGAGGACGTCAAGCCCGGACTGCCGCTCGCCGAGCGCCTCGGCCGCATCTTCACCGCGCTCGCGGGCGAGGTCGCGGTCCGCCTCGACGTCGAGGTGTACGGCGAGATCACCCAGCACGACGTGAAGGTGCTGGAGCTGTCCGCCCTCAAGGGCGTCTTCGAGGACGTCGTCGACGAGACGGTCTCCTACGTCAACGCCCCGCTGTTCGCGCAGGAGCGCGGCGTCGAGGTCCGCCTGACCACCAGCTCGGAGTCGGCCGACCACCGCAACGTCGTCACCGTGCGCGGCACGCTCGGCACCGGCGAGGAGGTGTCGGTCTCCGGCACGCTGGCCGGCCCCAAGCACGTCCAGAAGATCGTCGCGGTCGGCGACTACGACGTGGACCTGGCGCTCGCCGAGCACATGGCCGTGCTGAAGTACGAGGACCGTCCCGGTGTCGTCGGCACCGTCGGCCGCATCCTCGGCGAGGCCGGCATCAACATCGCCGGCATGCAGGTCGCCCGCGCGGCGGCCGGCGGCGAGGCGCTCGCCGTCCTGACCGTGGACGACACCGTGCCGGCGGGTGTGCTGGCCGAGCTCGCCGCGGAGATCGGCGCCACGTCGGCCCGTTCGGTGAACCTGGTCTGATCCACTGCCACAACGCCGGGTGGGGCCGAGGAGAACCTCGGCCCCACCCGGCGTTCGCGCGTGTTCAGGCAGCGATGGCCGCGGTGTCTGCGGTGTCTGCGGTGTCTGTGGTGTCGGTCTCTGCCTGCTCCCGCACCCGTACGCCCCGCAGCGTCACGGCCGCCGCAACGGCCGCCCCCGCCAGCAGGACCGCACCCGCGATCGCCGCGCCCTGCATCCCGCTGGTGAACGCCTCCCGGGCCACCGCCGCCAGTCCCGGCACCTTCCCGGCCACCGTGAGCGCGCCGCCCAGGGTCTCGCGGGCCGCGTCCGGGGCCGAGGCCGGGATGTCGTGGCGGTAGACCGCCGTCCCGATGGAGCCGAGCACCGCCATCCCCAGCGCGCCGCCGAACTCGGTGCCCGTCTCCAGCAGGGAGGAGGCGGAGCCGGCCCGCTCCACCGGCGCCGTACCCATCGCGAGGTCGGTCATCTGGGAGATCACCATGACGATGCCGGAGGCCAGCACCCCGCACGCGGCCAGGACCAGCCACATCGAGTCGGTGCCGGCGAGGGCCAGCATCCCGTACCCGGCGGCGGCGACGAGGAAGCCCGCCGTGACGACGTAGGCCCGCTGAACGCCCCGCTGCACCAGGGCCGCGGCCAGGGGCGCCGCCATGCCGATCGGCACCGACGGCAGCAGCGCCCACAGGGCCGCCTCCATCGCGCTCTTGCCGAGCACCGACTGCAGGTACTGCGTGGTGAAGAAGGCCGAGCCCATCATCCCGAAGGACGACACCAGGTTGAGGACGACCGCCGGCGCGAACCCCCGTCCGCGGAACAGTGCCGGCGGGATCATCGGCGAGGCCGCCGTGCGCTGACGCTGCACGAAGAGGACCGCGAAGAGCAGACCGACGGTGACGGAGACGACGTACTCGACGTGCCAGCCCTCGGACGGGATCTCCTTGAGGCCGTAGATCACGGGCAGCACCGCGGCCATGGACAGCGGCACGCTCACCCAGTCGAAACGGCCGGGCTCGGGATTCCTCGACTCGGGCAGCAGGACGGGGCCGAGGACCAGCAGCAGCGCCATCGCGGGCAGGTTGACCAGGAACACCGAGCCCCACCAGAAGTACTGGACGAGGACGCCGCTGAGTACTGAGCCCAGCGCGATGCCGCCGGTCATCACACCGGACCACATCCCGATCGCCTTCGCGCGCTGCGCGGGGTCGGTGAACATCGTGCGGACGATCGCCATGGTGGACGGCATCAGGGTGGCCCCGCCCACGCCGAGGACCGCGCGGGCCGCGATCAGGGTCCCGGCGCTGTCGGCGTACGCGGCGACCAGTGAGGCGGCGCCGAACGCGGCCGCGCCGACCAGCAGCAGCCGGCGGCGGCCGATGCGGTCGCCCAGCGAGCCCATCGTCATCAGCAGGCCGGCCAGCACGAACGCGTAGATGTCGAAGATCCACAGCTGCTGCGTGCCGCTCGGCTGAAGGTCGGCGCTGATCGCGGGGATCGCGAAGTACAGCACCGAGACGTCCATCGAGACCAGCAGCAGCGGAAGCATCAGCACACCGAGCGCGGTCCATTCACGGCGTCCGGCCCGGGCGGCCGGGGGCGGGGTGGTGCTCGTCGGGTTCGTCGTCATGCCCATGAATGTACGGCTGTATTAAACGGTTGTCTAGAACGCTTGTATAATTCATCTGTATGGGACGGCTGTATGAATCCGGGTAGGGTGAGCACATGGGACACCGTGAGGACCTGCTCGAGGGCGCCAAGCGCTGCCTGCTGCAGAAGGGCTTCCTGCGCACCACCGCGCGCGACATCGTCAAGGAGTCGGGGACCAACCTCGCCTCGATCGGATACCACTACGGCTCGAAGGACGCCCTGCTCGTGCAGGCGTACGTCGAGCTGATCGAGAGCGTGGGGGAGAGCTGGGACCCCGATCTGGGCGGCGCGGTGACACAGCCGCCGCGCTCACTGGAGCGCTTCCAGGAGGTCTGGGCGACCATCATCCGCGCGGTGCCCGAGTCGCGCGCGGTCTGGCTGCTGAGCTTCGAGCTGATCCTCCAGGGCGACCGGCTCCCGGAGGTCCGCAAGCTCTTGGCCGAGGCGCAGGAGGAGGGCCGCGCGGGCATCGTCCCGCTGTTCAACGGCGTCTGTGAGAGCGAACTGGACAAGGAGACCATCGACACAGAGGGCCGCTTCTACCAGACGCTGCTCAACGGCCTGATGGTCCAGTGGCTCTTCGACCCGGCCTCCGCAACCACCGCCGACCAGCTGACCGAGGGCCTGCGCCGGGTCCTCGAAGGCGCCACGCGGAACTGACACGACCACCCGGCCGGAGGCTAGAGCCGCGCCGCCTTCAGCGCCATGTGCAGCAGCAGCCGGTCCTCGCCGTCGTCCAGGTCCAGGCCGGTCAGCTGCTCGACCCGGGACAGCCGGTAGTAGAGGGTCTGGCGGTGGATCCCCAACTGGGCCGCCGTGCGCCCGGCCTGGCCCGCGCAGTCGAGGAACACCTCGGCGGTCCGGGCCAGCTCGCGGTGGGCGGCGGTGAGCAGCGGCGCCACCACCGGGTCGGCGGCCGCGAGGGGCGGCAGCGAGGTCAGCAGACGGTACGGCCCGATGCCGGACCACTCGGCGACGGGCCCGAAACGCGGGTCGGCCAGGGCCGCGTGCGCCGCCGCCGACGCCTCCCGCCAGGCCGTGCCGAGCTCGGCGATCCCGGTGCGGGGCGCGGCGATGCCGGCCACGGCGCCGGCGGTGGACCCCGCGGCGCCGCCCCCCGCCCCGGCCCGCTCCCGCAGCCGCGTCGCCACCGACGCCGCCGGCGTCACCGTCTGCGTCGAGCGCAGCCTCACCAGTACCGCCAGGCAGTGCTCCGTCGTGCCCCACGGCACCGTGCACAGCGCCGTCGCGCCCGGCAGCGTGCGCACCGACGGGGCCTGCGCCGGGTCGGCCGACGGCCAGGGCGCCACGCACACCACCGTGTGCGGCCCGTCCGCGCGCACCCCCAGCGCCGTGCGCAGCTCCGCCACCGCCGCGTCCCGCTGCCAGCCCGGCTCCGCCGCCAGCACCGCCCGCAGCTCCCGGGTCAGGTCGGCGCCGTGCTGCGCCTCGTCGGCGAGCAGCGCGCCGATGCGGGCGGTCACCTCCATGGCGGCGGCCAGCTGGGCGTCGCTCGGCCCCGGCTCGCCGTCCAGCAGCCACACGTAGCCGAGGACGACCCCGCGATGGCGCACCGGCAGGCAGATCCGGCCCCGGTAGACCCCGGCGTCCGGGGTGGGCGGGATGCGGACCGGGCCGGTCGCCCGGGTGATGCCGAAGCCCTCGAACCAGGCCCGGACGGCGGCCGTGGAGCGCCGGGTGAGGATCGAGCGGGTGCGCACCGGGTCCAGGACCGTCGGGTCGAGGTCGCCCTCGTCGTCGTAGGCGCCGAAGGCGATCAGTTCGAAGTCCCGGTTCTCCAGGGTCGCCGGAGCGCCGAGCAGCTCCGAGATCTCGTCCACGAGCTCCTGGTAGTCACCCCTGTGTGCCGCCGTCACCCGGGCATTCTCCCGCATCCCGGCCCGGCCTTCATACGTCTGTCTGAGATCTCGGGCACGGATGCGTGACAGCTGTCGATGGCTGACGATCGGGGGGATCCTTAGATTTCACGGTGGTTCTCCGTGCCGTACCCGGCTCGTGGGTTTTCGGCCTGGTCTTGTTCGTAGTGGAGGTGCCCCGTGCTGGGTCCCGTGATTCTCGCCGCGTCGCGCAGCGACCGGATGCGACGCCTGATCTCGGCGGCCCCGGTGACCAAGCAGGTCGTCGACCGCTTCATCCCCGGGGAGACGGTCGACGACGTCGTCCCGATCATCGAGGACCTCACGGCCAAGGGCCTGGAGCTGACGATGGACGTCGTCGGCGAGGACATCACCACCCCCGAGCAGGCAGCCCACGCCCGGGACGCCTACCTGGCCCTGATCGACCACCTGAAGGACCTCGGGCTCGGCGAGCGGGTCGAGATGTCGGTGAAGCTGTCCATGTTCGGCCAGGCGCTGGAGGGCGGCCACGAGCTGGCCCTCGCCAACGTGCGCCCGGTCGTCGAGGCCGCCGCCGCCATCGGCACCACCGTGACCCTCGACGCCGAGGACCACACCACCCTCGACTCGATGTTCGCCATCCACGAGGAGCTGCGGAAGGACTTCCCGCAGACCGGCTGCGTCATCCAGGCCTACCTCTTCCGCACCGAGGCCGACGCCCGCCGGCTCGCCGCCGCCGGCAGCCGGGTCCGCCTGGTCAAGGGCGCCTACAAGGAGCCCGCGTCCGTCGCGTACCAGGACAAGCACGAGATCGACAAGGCGTACGTCCGCGTCCTGCGGATCCTGATGGAGGGCGAGGGCTACCCGATGATCGGGTCCCACGACCCGCGCCTGATCGCCATCGCCCAGGAACTCGCCCACCGCGCCGGGCGCAAGATGGACGAGTACGAGTTCCAGATGCTGTACGGCATCCGCGGCGAGGAGCACCTGCGGCTGGCCGCCGAGGGCCACCGTATGCGCGTCTACACCGCCTACGGCACCGACTGGTACGGCTACTTCATGCGCCGCCTGGCGGAGAAGCCAGCCAACCTGCGCTTCTTCGCCCGCTCGATGCTCACCAAGGGCTGAGACCGAAACACCGCTCACCTCAAGGAGTTACGGAAAACATGGACGCTGTGACCCAGGTCCCCACCCCCGTCAACGAGCCGGTGCACGGCTACGCCCCCGGTTCGCCCGAGCGCGCCCGGCTGGAGACCAAGCTCAAGGAACTGGCCGAGAACCCCATCGACCTGCCCTGCACCATCGGCGGTGAGCAGCGGATGGGCGGCGGCGAGCCGTTCCAGGTCGTGCAGCCGCACAACCACAAGGCCGTCCTGGGCACCTTCCGCCACGCCACGAAGGCGGACGCGCAGGACGCCATCGACGCGGCCCTCGCCGCCGCACCGGCCTGGCGCGCGCTGTCCTTCGACGACCGCGCGGCGATCTTCCTGCGCGCCGCCGAGCTGCTGTCCGGCCCGTGGCGCGAGACGCTGGCCGCCTCCACCATGCTCGGCCAGTCCAAGACCGCCCAGCAGGCCGAGATCGACACCCCGTGCGAGCTCGTCGACTTCTGGCGCTTCAACGTCCACTACGCCCGCCAGATCCTCGCCGAGCAGCCCCCGGCGAACTCCCCGGGTGTGTGGAACCGCCTCGACCACCGCCCGCTGGAGGGCTTCGTCTACGCGATCACGCCGTTCAACTTCACGGCCATCGCGGGCAACCTGCCCACCGCGCCCGCCCTCATGGGCAACGTCGTGGTGTGGAAGCCGTCCCCGACGCAGACCCACGCCGCCGTGCTGCTGATGCGTCTGCTGGAGGAGGCGGGGCTGCCCAAGGGCGTCATCAACCTGCTCACCGGTGACGGCATCGAGGTCTCCGAGGTCGCCCTGAACCACCGCGACCTGGCGGGCATCCACTTCACCGGTTCGACCAGGACCTTCCAGTACCTGTGGAAGACGGTCGGCGCCAACATCGAGAAGTACCGCTCCTACCCGCGCCTGGTCGGCGAAACCGGCGGCAAGGACTTCGTCGTCGCCCACCCGAGCGCCGACCGTGCCGTCCTGAAGACCGCGCTGACCCGCGGCGCCTTCGAGTACCAGGGCCAGAAGTGCTCGGCGACCTCCCGGGCGTACATCCCGGCGTCGATCTGGAACGACGGTTTCAAGGAGCAGTTCGCGGCCGAGGTCGACGGCATCGCGATGGGTGACGTCACCGACCTGTCGCACTTCATCGGCGCCGTCATCGACGAGCGTTCCTTCGCCAAGAACAAGGCCGCGATCGACCGCGCCGCGTCCGACCCGGCGTGCACGATCGTCGCGGGCGGCTCCTACGACGACTCGGTCGGCTACTTCGTCCGGCCGACCGTCATCGAGTGCAGCGACCCGGCCAACGAGGTCTTCACCACCGAGTACTTCGGCCCGATCCTCGCGGTGCACGTCTACGAGGACGACAAGTACGACGAGATGCTCGAGCAGATGGAGTCCGTCTCCGACTACGCGCTGACCGGTTCGGTCATCGCGGGCGACCGCGCGGCGGCCGCGTACACGATGGAGAAGCTCCGCTTCGCCGCGGGCAACTTCTACATCAACGACAAGTCGACCGGCGCCGTCGTCGGCCAGCAGCCCTTCGGTGGTGGCCGGGCCTCCGGTACGAACGACAAGGCCGGTGCGCCGCAGAACCTGCTGCGGTGGACGCTGACGCGTGCCATCAAGGAGACGCTGGTGCCGCCGACCGAGTACGGCTACCCGCACATGGGCTGACGCCCCGAGTGTCACGGGCCGGGTCTTCCGCACGGGACCCGGCCCGTTTCGCTGTTCCCGGCCGGCTACTCGGCGATCTCGGTGCGCTCCCACCACTCGTACACCGGCAGCCGGCCCTGCTCGGTTTCCTGGTGGCGGGTGGTCGACCGGAAGTGTTCGTACCCGCCCCGGTGGGGGACCTTCAGCTCCGTTCCCGGGGGAGTGATCGGGACGATCCGCTCCGCGAGGTCGTCGGGGCCGCCTTCCAGAACTGCTTTGGCCGTGTTGGTCATGGGCTGAGGGTTCCCGGGGGTGGGTGGGGTGTCCCGGGCGGGGGCGAGGATCAGTCGTCCGGGGGAGCGGGTGCCTGCGGCGCCGGGTGCGTTGTGCCTGCGGCGCTGGGTGCGTGGTCGTCTGCGGGTGCGTGGTGGCTGGTCGCGCAGTTCCTCGCGCCCCTTTTGTGCCTGCGGCGGCCTGTTGCTGTCCGGTGGGCGGTTGCTGTCGCGCGTGCGGTGCGTTGTGGGTCGGGGCCGGGGTGGGGGGTGTCCGTCCTCGGTCCGGCCGGCCGTTTCCGACGCGCTCGCTGTTGGTCGGTGCCGGCCGCTGCGGGCGGACACCCCCCACCCCGGCCCCTTCCCGCCGTACGCGGGTGCAGCGTCGTCGTGGTGGGTGCCTCGCGGGAAAGCGCAGGTCAGGGCAGTGTGACGTAACCCGGTGTCTCAGATAGTAGGAAGTCCGAGTAATTGTGGAGACAGATGCGCGGTCCTGTCCTAGCTTTGTAGGAGCCGAACGTCTCGCTCGACCCAGCGAACGGCGGTTGTGAGCCGGGCCCCGATGCAGGCAACCCCTGCGGTCCGTCGCTCCCCGCCTCTTCCGGCGTCTCGTTACCCCTCCGTGTTTGCTTGAAGGAGTCGATCCCTCATGGCCGAGACGACCGTCCGCCGCCGCGTCCGCCACTCCTCCCGCACGAGCGAGTCCGACCGCAAGAACGCCGCCGCCGCGCTCCAGCGCGCTCTCGACCGCCGTGACAACGGCGGCGCCACCGGCCACTGAAAGACCCGCAGGCACGCCCGCTCCTTGTCCGGATGGCGGACGGTTCGTGTCATCCCATGGGACGAGGAGTAGGGTGCCCGCATGTCTCGCAGCATCGATCTCGCAGTGATCCCCGGTGACGGCATCGGGCAGGAAGTCGTGGCCGAAGGCCTCAAGGTCCTCTCCGCCGTCCTCCCGCAGGATGTGAAGCTGGAGACCAAGGAGTACGACTTCGGCGCCCGCCGCTACCACTCCACCGGTGAGACCCTCACCGACGACGACCTGGCCCAGCTGAAGGGGCACGACGCCATTCTGCTCGGCGCCATCGGTGACCCGTCGGTGCCGTCCGGCGTGCTGGAGCGCGGCTTCCTGCTGAAGCTGCGGTTCGCCTTCGATCACCACGTCAACCTGCGTCCGAGCAAGCTGCTCCCGGGTGTCGCCACCCCGCTCGCCGGTGAGCCGCAGATCGATTTCGTCGTCGTGCGTGAGGGCACCGAGGGGCCGTACACCGGCAACGGCGGCACCATCCGCAAGGGCACCGAGCACGAGGTCGCCACCGAGGTGTCCGTGAACACGGCCTTCGGTGTCGAGCGAGTGGTGCGGGACGCCTTCGCGCGTGCCCAGGCGCGGCCGCGCAAGAAGCTGACGCTGGTGCACAAGAACAACGTGCTGACCTTCGCCGGTCACCTGTGGACGAACATCTTCAACAAGGTGGCCGCGGAGTACCCCGAGGTCAGCACCGAGTACATCCATGTCGACGCGGCCACCATCTACCTGGTGACCCAGCCCGAGCGGTTCGACGTCATCGTCACCGACAACCTCTTCGGCGACATCATCACCGACCTCGCCGCGGCCGTCTCCGGCGGCATCGGCGTCGCGGCCTCCGGCAACATCAACCCGAGCCGCGAGTTCCCGTCCATGTTCGAGCCGGTCCACGGCTCGGCCCCGGACATCGCCGGCCAGGGCAAGGCCGACCCCAGCGCCACGGTCCTGTCCGTCGCCCTGCTGCTGCGCCACCTCGGCTACGAGGCCGAGGCCGCCCGGATCGAGGACGCGGTCGCCGCCGACCTCGCCGAGCGCGTGGGCAAGCCCGCCCGCTCCACCTCCGAGATCGGCGACGCGCTCGCCGTACGCGTAGCCGGCTGACCCGGTGCGCTCCTGAAGAACCACTTCGAAGCCGCCGGGTCGCCTTGACGCACCCGGCGGCTTTCCCTGTGCGGCGCCGGGTGGAACCATCGACCCCTGGGCCGCCCCACCCGGATTCCTTCAGCCGCCGCGCCCGCGCGATAATCGAACGCGGAGCCGCGATATGAGGGAAAGCTCGGACGTCCTAGCACTGGCCGGAAACGGCCCTTGCCCGGCGTGCAGGAGCGCGGCCCGTCACGACAACCGGTGAAGGACAACCACTGATGACGACGCCCACGATCGAGCTCAAGCCCTCCGCCCATCCGCTGCCCGCCGCGCAGCGCGAGGCGATCCTCGCCAGCCCCGGGTTCGGCCGCCACTTCACCGACCACATGGTGACGATCAAGTGGACGGAGGGCCGCGGCTGGCACGACGCGCAGCTCGTCCCGTACGGCCCCATCTCCCTCGACCCCTCCAGCCACGTCCTTCACTACGGGCAGGAGATCTTCGAGGGGCTCAAGGCCTACCGCCAGCCCGACGGCTCGGTCGCGCTGTTCCGCCCGGAGGCCAACGCGCGCCGCTTCCGCAACTCCGCCCGCCGCATGGCCATGGCCGAGCTGCCCGAGGAGCTGTTCATCGCCGCCCTGGACGCGCTGCTCTCCCAGGACGCCGCCTGGGTGCCGCCGCACGGCGGTGAGGAGTCCCTCTACCTGCGGCCGTTCATGTTCGCCTCGGAGACCGGGCTCGGTGTGCACCCGGCCAACGAGTACCTGTTCATGCTGATCGCCTCCCCGTCCGGCGCCTACTTCGCGGGCGGCGTCAAGCCGGTCACCATCTGGGTCTCCGAGGACCACGTCCGTGCCGTCCCCGGCGGCACCGGCGACGCCAAGACCGGCGGCAACTACGCCGCCTCCCTGCTGCCGCAGGCCGAGGCCGCCGCCAACGGCTGCGACCAGGTCGTCTACCTCGACGCGGTGACCCGCACCAAGGTCGAGGAGTCCGGCAGCATGAACGTCGCCTTCGTCTACGGCGACCGGATCGTCACCCCGGCGCTGACCGGCTCCATCCTCGAGGGCATCACCCGCGACTCCCTGCTCCAGGTCGCCCGCGACCTCGGCTACACCGCCGAGGAGGGCGTGGTCACGCTCCAGCAGTGGCGTGAGGACGCCGCCTCCGGCGCGCTCACCGAGGTCTTCGCCTGCGGCACCGCCGCCGTCGTCACCCCGATCGGCCACGTCAAGACCAGGTCGGACGCCTGGAGCCACGGCGACGGCACCCCCGGTCCGGTCACCCTCCGGCTGCGCGAGGCCCTGCTCGGCCTCCAGCGCGGCATCACCGAGGACAAGCACGGCTGGATGCACAAGCTCGGCTGACCTCTTCGACGAACAGCAGGGCCGCCCCGGACAGTGCGTCCGGGGCGGCCCTGCTGTTCTTCGGCCCGGGCCGGCCGTCCGTCCTCGGCCGGCCCGGGGGTCTGGGGGGTCAGGCGTCGACGGTCACCGTCTCGGCCGGTGCCACGGGGTCGGCGGGGAGGACCGGAACGCCCGCGCCCCGGGCCGTCAGCGCCAGGTAGACGACGCCGCCGACCAGGCCCGACAGCAGGAAGCTGCAGTCGACGCCGCCGGTGAACTTCAGCAGCGGGCCCTCGTACTCCGGCAGGGACACCGCGAGCAGACCGGTGAACGCGCCGATCGCCCAGGAGACGGCGGCCTGGACGTTCCAGCCGGCCCGGTACCAGTAGATGCCGCCGTGCGAGCGCCGGTTGAACACCTGCAGCGCGTCCGCGTCGTACACACCACGGCAGCGGGCGAAGCCGATGAGGGTGATGACGGCCCACGGGGTGCCGATCGCGGTGAGCAGCAGCACGAACGAGGTCATCGCCGCCTGCGCGTCCCACAGGAAGTGGCCGACGAAGACGCAGGCCGTGGCGACGATCGCGACGGTGAGGGTGGCGCGGGCGCGGGAGGCCCGCGGCAGGATCGCGTCCAGGTCCAGGCCCATCGAGTACAGCATCAGACCGGCGTTGCCGACCGAGCCCGCGGAGGCGGCCAGCAGGAGCGGAATCAGGTACCAGGTGGGGGAGGCGCCCACCAGCGGGCCGGCGTAGTCGAGCGCGGCGCGGGCGCCGAACGCGGTGAAGGTGCCGAAGAGCTGCGGCACCAGCAGGCCGAGGATCAGGCCGAGCCAGGTGGCGTGCAGGATGCGGCGCGGGGCGTGGCGGCGGGGGGAGATGTAGCGGGTGTAGTCGCCGAGCAGGGTGATGAAGGCGATCGGCCCGGACAGGCCCGCGGCCACTGCCGACAGCAGCCACGTCGGCCAGAACCCGCCCAGCAGATAGCCGCCGGCCTGGGGGAGCGCGGCGGTGGTGAAGTGCGGGGCGTAGGCGAGCAGGCCGAGCGCCAGCAGGGCCGTCATGCCGACGGCGAGGACGCGGGACATGGTGAGCAGCACCTTGTAGCCGTACACCGCGCCCGCGACGGTCGCCCCGGCCAGCAGGGCGTAGATCACGCCGTACGACACGCCGTTCGCGGGGAGGCCGAAGAGGCGGCCGAGCACGCTGACCGAGACGTCACCGCCCACCCACACGGTCAGGGCGGTGTAGCCGAGGGCGAGCAGCAGACCGACGACCGAGCCGACCAGCCGGCCGCGCACGCCGAACTGGGCGCCGGAGGAGGTGGACAGGTTGGTCGCGGTGCGCAGAGAGATCAGCGCCAGCGGTGCCGTCAGCGCCGTACCGACGACCGTGCCCGCGAGGATCGAGGTGATCGAGGACCAGAAGTCGAGGCCGAAGGAGGCCGGCAGCCAGCCGAAGACGATGACGCCCAGGCAGAGGTTGGAGCCGAGGAGGATCGAGACGAGGTCGCGTGGCCCGCTGGTGCGTTCCTCGTCGGGGATCGTGTCGACTCCGCGCTGTTCGATGGGCATGGTGTGGGTCTCCTTCGACGGCCACCTGATGTTAGAGCGACGTTCAATGTGACGTGCGTAAAGGTGGCCCGTCAATATTTCCGTTGCGTGAATCTGGTGTTTAGAGTGGTGCTCTAAAGCGAGGAAGGCAAGGAGGTGCCGCGAGGTGAGACTGACTCCCACGGAACGTGACCGGCTGCTGCTCTTCGGAGCTGCCGAGCTGGCCCGTGCCCGCCGGGCCCGAGGGCTCAGGCTGAACGTCCCGGAGGCGACCGCGCTGATCGCGGACACCGTCTGCGAGGCCGCCCGGGACGGCAAGCGGCTCGCCGAGGCCATCGAGGCGGCCCGCTCGGTGCTCGGCCCCGACGACGTGCTGCCCGGCGTCGCCGACGTGGTCACCGAGGTCATGGTCGAGGCCGTCTTCGACGACGGCTCCCGGCTCGCCGTCGTCTCCGACCCGATCGGCGGGGGCCTGGGGGAGGAGGCGCCGGGTGCGCTGCTCCCGGCCCCGATGCACTCCGACCCCGAACCAGTGGTCCGGCTGACGGTCACCAACACCGCGAGCGTGCCAGTGTCGGTCACCTCGCACTTCCACTTCTTCGAGGCCAACCCCCGCCTGGACTTCGACCGCGCCGCGTCCTACGGCATGCGGCTCGCCGTCCCCGCCGGGTCCTCGGTGCGCTTCGGGCCGGGCGAGACGCACGAGGTCGGCCTGGTGCCGATCGGCGGCGAGCGCATCGCGATCGGCTTCGCCGGTCTGGTCGACGGGCCGCTGGACGCGCCGGGCGCGAAGGACGAGGCCCTGCGCCGGGCCGCCGCCTGCGGCTACCTCGGAGTACCGGACACCACCGAGAAGGAGGCCGAGCGATGAGTCGCCCCGGAGGCCACCCCGCCGAAGCCCGCCACCTCACGCCGTACGAGTACGCGGCCACCCACGGCCCCCGGGCCGGCGACCGCGTCCGCCTCGGCGACAGCGGGCTGACCATCAAGGTCGAGTCCGACGCGCAGAAGTACGGAGACGAATTCCTCGCCGGCTTCGGCAAGACCGCCCGCGACGGACTGCACCTGAAGGCCGCCGCCGTCCGCGACACCTGCGACGTCGTGATCAGCAACGTCGTCGTGATCGACGCCGTGCAGGGCATCCGCAAGGTGTCCATCGGCATCCGGGAAGGACGGATCTGCGGGATCGGACGGGCCGGCAACCCGGACACCCTCGACGGCGTCGACGTCGTCGTCGGCACGGGGACCTCGATCGTCTCCGGCGAGGGGCTGATCGCCACCGCCGGTGCCGTCGACACGCACGTCCACCTGCTGTCGCCGCGCATCATGGAGGCCTCGCTCGCCTCCGGTGTCACCACGATCATCGGGCAGGAGTTCGGCCCGGTGTGGGGTGTCGGCGTCAACTCGCCGTGGGCGCTGCGCCACGCCTTCAACGCCTTCGACGCCTGGCCGGTCAACATCGGTTTCCTGGGCCGGGGTTCGTCCTCGCACGACGCGCCCCTGATCGAGGCGCTGGCCGAGGGCGGCGCGTCCGGCTTCAAGGTGCACGAGGACATGGGCGCCCACACCCGCGCCCTGGACACCGCGCTGCGGGTCGCCGAGGAGCACGACGTGCAGGTCGCCCTGCACAGCGACGGCCTCAACGAGTGCCTGTCGGTGGAGGACACCCTCCGGGTGCTGGAGGGCCGCACCATCCACGCCTTCCACATCGAGGGCTGCGGCGGCGGACACGTCCCCAACGTGCTGAAGATGGCCGGCGTCCCCAACGTCATCGGCTCCTCGACCAATCCGACGCTGCCGTTCGGCCGGGACGCGGTCGCCGAGCACTACGGCATGATCGTCTCCGTGCACGACCTCAAGCCCGACCTGCCCGGCGACGCCGCCATGGCCCGCGACCGCATCCGCGCGGGGACGATGGGCGCCGAGGACGTGCTGCACGACCTGGGCGCGATCGGCATCACCTCCTCCGACGCCCAGGGCATGGGCCGGGCCGGCGAGACCGTGCGCCGCACCTTCGCCATGGCCGGCAAGATGAAGGCCGAGCTGGGCGGCCCGGACGCCGACCACGACAACGAGCGCGTCCTGCGGTACATGGCCAAGCTGACCATCAACCCGGCCATCGCCCACGGCCTCGCCCACGAGGTCGGCTCGCTGGAGGTCGGCAAGCTCGCCGACATCGTGCTGTGGCGGCCGGAGTACTTCGGCGCCAAGCCGCAGCTCGTCCTGAAGTCCGGCTTCCCCGCCTACGGTGTGGTCGGCGACCCCAACGCGGCCACCGACACCTGCGAACCCCTCGTGCTGGGGCCGCAGTTCGGCGCGTTCGGCGCCACCGCCGCCGACATCTCCGTCGCGTTCGTCGCCCAGGCCGCCGTCGACCAGGGCAACGACACGATGCCCACCCGGCGCCGCCGGGTCGCCGTGCGCGGCACACGCGGCATCGGCCCGGCCGACCTGCGGCTCAACTCCCGTACCGGACAGGTCGACGTGGACCAGCGCACCGGCCTCGTCACCCTCGACGGCGAGCCGCTCAGCTCGGAGCCCGCCGACTCCGTCTCCCTCAACCGCCTCTACTTCCTCTAAGGACCTCCCGTATGAGCACGCCCGTCGCCGACGGCTTCTCGATGCCCGCCGAGTGGACCCCGCACGAGCGGACCTGGATGGCCTGGCCGAGCCCCAACCCCACCTTCGACGACCCCGAGGACCTCGCCGCGTCCCGGATCGCCTGGGCGTCGGTCGCCCGTGCGATCCGCCGCTTCGAGCCGGTCACCGTGGTCTGCGGCCCCGGCCAGTCCACCGAGGCCGCCACCCTGCTCGGTGAGGGCATCGACGTCGTCGAGCGCGAACTCGACGACGCCTGGATGCGCGACATCGGCCCCACCTTCCTCACCAACGGCCGAGGCGAACTCGCCGCCGTCGACTGGACGTTCAACGGCTGGGGCGCCCAGGACTGGGCCCGCTGGGAGCACGACTCCAAGATCGGCGCCTACGTCTCCGACCTGGCCGGCGCGAAGACGTACGCCTCGCGGCTGGTCAACGAGGGCGGCGCGATCCACGTCGACGGCGAGGGCACCGTGCTCCTCACCGAGACCGTGCAGCTCGGCCCCGAGCGCAACCCGCACTGGACCAAGGAGCAGGTCGAGGCGGAGATCCACGCCCACCTCGGCACCACCAAGGCGATCTGGCTGCCGCGCGGTCTGACCGGCGACTACCCGCCCTACGGCTTCGGCACCCTCGGTCACGTCGACATCGTCGCCGCCTTCGCCCGGCCCGGCGTCGTCGTCGCCCACCACCAGCCGGACCCGGCCCACCCGGACTTCGAGGTCTCCAAGGAGGTCATCTCCCTGCTGCGCTCCCAGACCGACGCCCGGGGCCGCGCGCTTGAGGTCGTGGAGGTGCCCGCCCCGACCGTGCTGGAGGCCGACGGCCACTGGGCCGACTACTCCTACATCAACCACTACCTGTGCAACGGCGGCGTCGTGCTGTGCGGCTTCGACGACCCGCGCGACGAGATCGCGGCCGGCATCTTCCGCAAGCTGTTCCCCGAGCGGACGGTGACCCTGGTGGACGCGCGTACGATCTTCGCGGGTGGGGGCGGCATCCACTGCATCACCCAGCAGCAGCCGAAGGTCTGACCCGCAGACCGGTCCGAGACACAGGAGCAGCAGATGGCCGGTGCGGCCCGTGCGCGCAGGAACGCGCCGCCGCGCGAGGAGGTCCTCGCCTCCGCCATGGACATGATCGCCGAGCGCGGTCTGGAGAAACTCACCATGGCGGGGCTGGGCCGCGAGGTCGGTATGAGCAGCGGCCACCTGCTGTACTACTTCCGCTCCAAGGACGAGCTGCTGCTGCGGACCCTGGAGTGGAGCGAGGGCCGGCTGGGCGCCGAACGCGCCCGGCTGCTGTCGAGCGGCGGCACCGCCCGCGAACGGCTGGCGGCCTACGTCGACCTGTACGTCCCCGACGGGCACCGCGACCCGCACTGGACGCTGTGGCTCGAGGTGTGGAACCGCTCGCAGAACGCCGACGACGACGCCCGGGTCCGCCAGGCCGCCATCGAGGGCGCCTGGCACCGCGACCTGGTCGCCCTCGTCGCCGAGGGCATCTCGCACGGCGAGTTCCGCGCCGTGGACCCCGACCGCTTCGCGTCCCGGCTGCGGGCCCTGCTGGACGGGTTCTCCATCCACGTGGCGATCGGCCTGCGCGGCACCGACCGGGCACAAACCCTCGCCCACGTGCGGGAGTTCATCGACGACGCGCTCCTCGCGCACGGCTGACCCCCCGCCCGGCGGCGTCACCGTCCGGGCAAGGGCGCACCCGGTCACGCGAGAGGTGACCGGCGCCGCGCTCGCATCCTGAGACGGGCGGTGAGCAACCGGGCGGATTGTGCCAGACTGCCCCCGTGCTCTCGTTCGCCACGATTATTGGCAGCAGGCGCGCCGGTCCGCAGTGACCGCCACGTACGACCAGGTACGGGCGGCCACCGTCGTCCTCGACCCGCGCGCAGACCTCTCGCACCCGCGAGGGGTTTTTCTGTTTCCTGGCCCACCTTCAGCCGGGAGTCAGGCGTGAGGGACCATTGGGGGGACGGTGGAGCCGGTCATTCCGGTAAGATCGAAGATCCACAACAGGAGCCTTGAGACCATGACCGAGACGGCAACCAGCGAGCTCGACGACTCGTTCCACGTCTTCGACACCACCCTGCGGGACGGCGCCCAGCGTGAGGGCATCAACCTCACCGTCGCCGACAAGCTCGCGATCGCACGGCACCTGGACGACTTCGGCGTGGGCTTCATCGAGGGCGGCTGGCCCGGCGCCAACCCGCGCGACACCGAGTTCTTCGCCCGCGCGCAGGCGGAGATCACCTTCCGGCACGCCCAGCTCGTCGCCTTCGGCTCCACCCGCCGCGCCGGAACGACCGCCGCCGAGGACCCGCAGGTCAGGGCGCTCGTGGAGTCCGGCGCCCCGGTGGTCACCCTGGTCGCCAAGTCCCACGACCGGCACGTGGAGCTCGCGCTGCGCACCACGCTCGACGAGAACCTGGACATGGTCCGCGACACGGTGTCCTACCTGCGCTCGCAGGGCCGCCGGGTCTTCGTCGACTGCGAGCACTTCTTCGACGGCTACCGCGCCAACCCCGAGTACGCCAAGGCCGTCGTACGCGCCGCCTCCGAGGCCGGCGCCGACGTCGTCGTCCTGTGCGACACCAACGGCGGCATGCTGCCCGCGCAGGTCCACGCCGTCGTCTCCACCGTGATCGCCGACACCGGCGCCCGGCTCGGCATGCACGCCCAGGACGACACCGGCTGCGCGGTCGCCAACACGCTCGCCGCCGTCGACGGCGGCGCGACCCACGTGCAGTGCACGGCGAACGGGTACGGCGAGCGCGTCGGCAACGCCAACCTGTTCCCGGTGGTCGCCGCGCTGGAGCTGAAGTACGGCAAGAAGGTGCTGCCCGAGGGCCGGCTGCGGGAGATGACCCGCATCTCGCACGCCATCGCCGAGGTCGTGAACCTCACGCCGTCCACGCACCAGCCGTACGTCGGCGTGTCCGCCTTCGCGCACAAGGCCGGGCTGCACGCCTCCGCGATCAAGGTCGACCCGGACCTGTACCAGCACATCGACCCCGAGCGGGTCGGCAACACCATGCGGATGCTGGTCTCCGACATGGCCGGCCGCGCCTCCATCGAACTGAAGGGCAAGGAGCTCGGCATCGACCTCGGCGGCGACCGCGAACTGGTCGGCCGGGTCGTCGAGCGGGTCAAGGAGCGCGAACTCAAGGGCTACACCTACGAAGCCGCCGACGCGTCCTTCGAGCTGCTGCTGCGCACCGAGGTGCAGGGCAGGCCGCTGCGCTACTTCGAGGTCGAGTCCTGGCGCGCGATCGTCGAGGACCGGCCCGACGGCACCCACGCCAACGAGGCCACGGTGAAGCTGTGGGCCAAGGGCGAGCGGATCGTCGCCACCGCGGAGGGCAACGGCCCGGTCAACGCCCTCGACCGCGCGCTGCGCGTCGCGCTGGAGAAGATCTACCCGCAGCTCGCCAAGCTCGACCTCGTCGACTACAAGGTGCGCATCCTGGAGGGCGTGCACGGCACCCAGTCCACCACCCGCGTCCTGATCTCCACCTCCGACGGCGCCGGCGAGTGGTCCACGGTGGGCGTCGCCGACAACGTCATCGCCGCGTCGTGGCAGGCGCTGGAGGACGCGTACACGTTCGGGCTGCTGCGGGCGGGCGTGCACCCGGCCGAGTAGGCCACAGTGGAGGCATGACCTCTTCGGACGGTGACCTTCTGGGCCGGGCCCGCGTGGCGACCCGGCTGCCCGCCCGGGACCTGGAACGGGCCCGGCGGTTCTACGCGGACAAGCTGGGTCTGACCCCCGTGGACGAGCGGCCCGGCGGGCTGCTGTACCGGTGCGGGGCGGTGGACTTCGTCGTGTTCCGCTCGACGGGGTCCTCGCCCGGCACGTTCACCCAGATGGCGTTCGAGGTGGACGACATCGAGGCGGTTGTCGCCGAGCTGCGGCGGCGCGGGGTCGTGTTCGAGGACGTCGACGCGCCGGGGCTGCACACCCGGGACGGGATCGCCGAGGTCGAGGGCAACTACCCGAGCAAGGGCGCGCGGGGAGAGCGCGGGGCGTGGTTCCGGGACAGCGAGGGGAACCTGCTGGCCGTGGGGCAGCCGGTCGTCTAGCCGGTCTACCTGTAGGGGGAGCCGGTGGGGTGGGCGTGGCCCCGCCGGCTGATCAGAGGCCGCGCCAGATGTTGGCGTACGCGTCGTCCTCGATACGGCGGCGCTGGCGGACGGCCGCCAGTTCCGTGACCGCGTCGTTGACGGCCGCGACGACCGTCACGACGGCGTCGTCCAGGTCCGCGGTCTCCTCCTGCCCCGTGGGCCCGGCGTGCCCGGGGATGCCCAGGGCGGCGGCCAGGGCCGCGAGGACGGGCTCGCCGAACGCCCAGCGGTCGGCGGCGTGACGGCGGCCGGGATCGTCGGGCGGGGTGTCGCCGTCCCGCCGTCTGCGTGAGAGCGGCCACCGGTGGCCGCCGCGCTCGCCCTCCAGCTCTGCGGCGTAGGCGGCGGCGAGGCCCCGGCCCCGCCGCCACAGCCAGTCCTCGACGGACTCGTAGGGAGTGTCACGGCTCAGGGCCGCGGCCGCCTCGTCCAGCAGCCGGTCACCCGTGGCCCGCTGGAGGCCGGGCAGGATCCGGTCGTCGTCCAGGTGGACGGACTCGTCGGCGATCAGGTCGACCAGCTCGGCCCCGGCCAGCGCGAGCGACAGATCGCCCTGCGTGAGGGGGCGGGCGGCCGGCACGTCCAGGGCGGTGATCAACAGGTCGCGTGCGGTGGTCATGCTTCCAGCATGCGGCTTGCCTGCGGCGCTGGGTCGTGTTTCGTCTGCGGGTTTCGTTGTGGCTGGTCGCGCCGTTCCCCGCGCCCCTTTGATGCCTGCGGCGGCCCGTTGCTGTCCGGTGGGCGGTTGCTGTTGCGCCTGCGGTGCGTTGTGGGTCGGGGCCGGGGTGGGGGGCGTCCGTCCTCGGTCCGGCCGCCCGTCCCCGACGACGGCACCGTTGCCCGGTGCCGGACGCTGCGGGCGGACACCCCCCACCCTGTCCCCTGCCCGCCGTCGGCGACTGCGGGTCGTCGTGGCTGGGCAGGCCAAGGGTCAGAGGGGGCTATGCGGGGCTCAACGGCATGGAAGTCGCCATGAGTTGGCTGTGCGTCAGGTGCGGTGTGGCTGGCCGACGTGCTGTACGGCAGGCGGCCGTTCACCGGGCAGCTGCTGATCGTCCAGCAGAAGGCGGGGCAGCACCTCACCCCGGCGATCGCCGGGCCGGACCACCTGGGGCCTGATTCCGCTCAACGCGGAGGAGCGTTTTGGGATGCTTCGGGTACGTTCGACATATGAAGGCTGACGTACGGACCCGAAGCCTCCCGGCCCTGCTGGCGGCCGCCCTGCTCGCCGCGTGCGCGGTGCTCTGGGCGCCTGCCCCGCACGCCGTCGCGGACTCCGATCTGTCCACGATCGGGCGGTCGCTGCGCGAGAACCCCGTCTACGTCGACCCGGCCGCCTCGGCGCAGTTGCCGGCCGGGGACGCCGCCGCCCTGGCGAAGCGGATCAAGGGCGCGGACAAGCCGCTCTTCGTGGTGGTGCTGCCGGGTGACTACCCGACCAAGAGCCTCTTCACGGACCTGCGGACCGCCACCGGCATCACCGGGCTGTACGCGGTCCGGCTCGGGGACCGCTTCGACGCCCGGGCCGACTCCTCCGTGCTGCCGCGGACGGCCGTGCGCAACCTGGTCGGCAGTGTGCAGGGCGAGACGGACGCCCGCGCTCAGCTGACCGGCTTCACCGACCGGGCCCTGCTCAACATGCACGGCTCGGCGCCCTCGGGCTGGGGTTCCTCCGGGAGCAGCGGGGTGTCGGCCACCGCGCTGGTCGCCACGGCTGCCGTGGTGGTCGTCGGCGGCGCGGGCGCGTACGCCTTCGTCCGGCGTGGGCGGCGCCGCCGCGAGGACGAGCAGCGGGGCGCACTGGAGAGGCTGCGCGTGGTCGTCGACGAGGACATCACCGCCTTCGGTGAGGAACTGGACCGGCTGGACTTCAACCCGGCCGAAGGGGGCGCCGACGACGCCATGCGCGGGGACTACGAGCGGGCCCTGGACGCCTACGAGCAGGCGAAGTCGCTGATGGCGGCGGCCCGGCGGCCGGAGGACGTACGGGCCGTCACCCAGACGCTGGAGGACGGCCGCTTCTCCCTGGCCCAGCTCGCCGCGCGCCGTGAGGGCCGGCCGCTGCCCCAGCGCCGGCCGCCGTGCTTCTTCGACCCGCGCCACGGCCCCTCGGTCGCCGACGCCACCTGGACCCCGGCCGGCGGCGCCCCGCGCGAGGTCCCGGTGTGCGCCGCCGACCGGACCCGGCTGGAGGACGGCCGTGACCCGATGGTCCGCGAGGTCGACACCGACTACGGCCGCCGCCCCTACTGGGACGCCGGCCCGGCCTACGGCCCCTGGGCGGGCGGCTACTTCGGCGGCGGCATGCTGCCGGGCCTCCTCGTCGGCACCCTGCTCGGCAGCATGATGGCCACCCCGTCCTACGCCGCCTACTACGGCAGCGGCTACGGCGACTTCGGCGCCGGCGGTTACGACGGCGGCGACGTGTCGGGCTCCGACTTCGACTCGGGCGACTTCGGGGACTTCGGCGGCGGCGGGGGAGGGGACTTCGGCGGAGGCGGCGGGGACTTCGGGGGCGGCGGGGACTTCGGCGGCAACTTCTGAACGGGCGGCGGCACGAACGCGGCACGGGCCCCCGGTTTCCGCGAAGGACGCGGAAGTCGGGTGGCCCGTGCTGTGCCGGTGTTCGGGTCAGGCGTTGCGGATCGCCGAGATGTCGAAGACGAGCTTGATCTTGTCGGAGACCAGGACGCCGCCGGTCTCCAGGGCCGCGTTCCAGCTCAGGCCCCACTCCGAGCGCAGGATCTCCGCCTTGCCCTCGAAGCCGACGCGCTCGTTGCCGAACGGGTCCTTCGCGGCGCCGTGGAACTCCAGGTCGATGGTGAGCGGCTTGGTGACGCCGAGGATCGACAGGTCACCGGTGATGCGGTAGTCGTCGCCGCCCAGGGCCTGCGCCGCGGTGGAGCGGAAGGTCATCGCCGGGAACTCGTCGGTCTTGAAGAAGTCCGCGGACTTCAGGTGGCCGTCGCGGTCGGCGTTGCCGGTGTCGATGCTGTCCATCTTGACGTCGAGGGAGGCCGTCGAGCGCGACGGGTCGGCGCCGTCGAGGTGCAGCGACCCGGAGAAGTCGAGGAAGGAGCCCTTGACGTTGGTGACCATGGCGTGGCGGGCGACGAAGCCGATCGTGGTGTGGCTCGGGTCGATCGTGTAGTCGCCGCTGAGCGCCGCGAGGTCCGGGCCAGCGGGCGCCGTGGCGGTGGCGGTGGCGCCGGTGGTCTCGGGGGTGGTGGCGGTGGTCTCGGGGGTGTTCTTGCGGCCGAAGATGCCCATGGCGTGCTCCTTGGGGACGGGATGTTGAATGTTCAACGATGCCAACGACTTCGACCGTAGACCTATTCCGTTCAAAGTTCAACAGTCTCGGCCGGGGTAGTCTTTCCGAGGTCGCGACCCCGGCCCCGATTCACTCCGGGGATGGCATCTGAGCGCGCCGATGTGAGGCGGCTTACGTCCCCCGGTTTTGTGCGACCCCCACAACCCCGACGCCCTCTGAGCAGTCGGAACGCCTGCATGCCCGCCGGGTTCTGTTCAGGGGTACCAGGAAAACGGCCCGGAGACTGTACGGAGTCGACGGCTCGCTTTCCTGGGCGGTCTTCGTAAGGTCACTACATGACCGTTTTGGAAGACACGACGGGTGAGCCCACCGGCGAGCCGACGGACGCGCGCGGGCGGGTCGCCGAACTGCACGAGATCCGTGCCCAGGCGTTGGCCGGTCCGGGAGAGAAGGCGACCGCGGCCCAGCACGCCAAGGGCAAGCTGACCGCCCGGGAGCGCATCGAGCTGCTCCTGGACCCGGGGTCCTTCCGGGAGGTCGAGCAGCTGCGCCGGCACCGGGCGACCGGTTTCGGGCTCGAGGCCAAGAAGCCGTACACGGACGGTGTGATCACCGGCTGGGGCACGGTGGAGGGCCGCACGGTCTTCGTCTACGCCCATGACTTCCGCATCTTCGGCGGCGCGCTGGGCGAGGCCCACGCCACCAAGATCCACAAGATCATGGACATGGCCATCGCGGCCGGTGCGCCGCTGGTGTCGCTCAACGACGGCGCCGGCGCCCGCATCCAGGAGGGGGTCAGCGCGCTCGCCGGGTACGGCGGGATCTTCCAGCGCAACACCAAGGCCTCCGGCGTCATCCCGCAGATCTCGGTGATGCTCGGCCCGTGCGCGGGCGGCGCGGCCTACAGCCCGGCGCTGACGGACTTCGTGTTCATGGTCCGCGACACCTCGCAGATGTTCATCACCGGTCCGGACGTGGTCAAGGCCGTCACCGGTGAGGAGATCACGCAGAACGGCCTCGGCGGCGCGGACGTGCACGCGGAGACCTCCGGCGTGTGCCACTTCGCGTACGACGACGAGGAGACCTGCATCGCCGAGGTGCGGTACCTGCTGTCGCTGCTGCCGCAGAACAACCGGGAGAACCCCCCGCGGGCGGAGTCCGGCGACCCGGTCGACCGTCGCGGCGACGTCCTGCTGGACCTGGTCCCGGCGGACGGCAACCGGCCGTACGACATGGCGAAGGTGATCGAGGAGATCGTCGACGACGGCGAGTACCTCGAGGTGCACGAGCGCTGGGCCCGCAACATCATCTGCGCGCTGGCCCGGCTGGACGGCCAGGTCGTCGGCATCATCGCGAACCAGCCGCAGGTGCTGGCCGGTGTGCTGGACATCGAGGCGTCGGAGAAGGCCGCGCGGTTCGTGCAGATGTGCGACGCCTTCAACATCCCGATCGTCACCCTGTTGGACGTACCGGGCTTCCTCCCCGGCGTCGACCAGGAACACGGCGGGATCATCCGGCACGGCGCGAAACTGCTGTACGCGTACTGCAACGCGACCGTGCCGCGGATCTCGCTCATCCTGCGCAAGGCGTACGGCGGTGCTTACATCGTCATGGACAGCCAGTCCATCGGCGCCGACCTGACCTACGCCTGGCCGACCAACGAGATCGCCGTCATGGGTGCCGAGGGCGCCGCCAACGTCATCTTCCGCCGTCAGATCGCCGACGCCGAGGACCCCGAGGCCATGCGGCAGAAGATGGTCAAGGAGTACAAGGCGGAGCTGATGCACCCCTACTACGCGGCCGAGCGCGGCCTGGTCGACGACGTCATCGACCCCGCCGAGACCCGTGAGGTCCTCGTCCGCTCGCTTGCGATGCTCCAGACCAAGCACGCCGACCTGCCCTCGCGCAAGCACGGCAACCCTCCGCAGTAACCCTGCGGACCCACCGCGGCAATGCCTCGGACCCCTTACTCACGGAGACTGACACCCATGAGCACTCCCGACATCCGCGTCGAGAAGGGCCACGCCGAGCCCGAGGAGGTCGCCGCCATCACGGCCGTCCTCCTGGCCCGCGCGGCCGCCCGCCCCGCCGAGACCGTCCCCACTCACCGCGGCCGCCCGCGCGCCGGCTGGCGCCGCCTGGAGCGCGAGAACGGCTTCCGCGCCCCGCACAGCTGGCGCTGACTGCACCGCACACCGACGGCCCCGCCCTCCCCTCCGGGAAGGCGGGGCCGCCGCGTTGCCCGGCACCGGCAGCCAGCCCCCTCCGCCCCGCGCCGCCGGCCCAGCCGCCCCCGTCACGGTCGGGGCGCGCCGCGTCGGACTGGATGTTCCTCCGGCCGGAGGCCGTCGCCGGGTTCGGACTTCTGATCTCTTGGCCCCGGAGAGCAAGATCCCTAACCTGGCCGCCCGGCGTGTGCTCCTCGCGTCGGCGACAGGGAAGGCAGGCACCCATACGTGAGACTCCCCATGGTGCGGCACACCGCGTACGCCACCGCCGCGGCCGCCCTGCTGGCCGTGCTCGTATCCGCCCCGGCCGGGGCGGACGACGGCTGGCTCAGGGTCGGTACGGACTCCACCACCGGCGTCAGCGGCCTGGCCCACGAGGGCCGCACCGCGCTGATCGTCCACGACAACAAGCGCAGCGGGCAGCCGCGGCTGTCCCGGGTCGCCTTCGGCGCCGACGGCGCGCCCCAGGTCACCCCGCTGACCTGGAGCGGAGCCGAACCCGTCGACCTGGAGGCGATCGAGGCGGTCCCGGGCGCACCGGGGGAGTACCTGGCGCTCGCCTCCCGTGGCATCGTCTACCGGCTGACGGTCACCGACGCGACGGCGACCGTCGTCGACTACACCCCGGTGCCGGGAATCGCCGCCGGCGACGACTACGAGAGCCTGGCGCTCACGAGCGAGGGCGGCGGGCTCGTGGCCCTGTGGGCCGACCGGGGCGCCGGCGCCGACCGCCCCGCCACCCTGAACGCGGCGCCCCTGACGTTCGCCCCCTGGGGACAGCCGCAGTTCGGCGCCGTCACCCGGCACACCTACCGGGCGTCGTACCCCACCGCCCCCGGCACGCGGCACATATCGGATATCTCTGTCACCGCCTCGGGCCGCATACTGGTGAGTTCCGCGGCCGACGCCGGTGACGACGGCCCGTTCGACTCCGCGGTGAGCGACGCGGGACGGGTGACGGTGTCGCCGGCCGGCCGGGTGCGCGTCGCACTCGCCCGGAAGCCGACCGTGCTCGGCACCTTCCCCGGGCACAAGATCGAGGCCGTGGAGTGCCTGCCCGGCACGCCCGACGCCCTGCTCGGCACCGACGACGAGAACCTGGGCGGATTCGTGCGCACCGCACCCTTCTGCGGCGGCTGAACACCCCTTCCGCACCGGCTGGCCAAGCATGTCGACCATCACGCACGACGGCCACCACGCACGACGGCCCCCGAACCGCACGGTTCGGGGGCCGGAGGCGTTCCGCGGGAGGCCGCTAGCGCAGCCGCGCCATCAGCGCGTGCTCGACGAGCGTGATCAGGGCGGACTTGGCGTCGGCGCGGTGCCGTGCGTCCGTCGTGATGATCGGGGTGTCCGGGCCGATCTGCAGGGCCTCGCGCACCTCGTCGGGGTTGTACGGCTGCTGTCCGTCGAAGCCGTTCAGCGCGATCACGAACGGCAGGCCGCTGTTCTCGAAGTAGTCGACGGCGGGGAAGCAGTCGGCCAGGCGCCGGGTGTCGACGAGTACCACCGCGCCGATCGCGCCGCGCACG
>NZ_JBVOQE010000012.1:106982-295003 GCF_055668065.1 Streptomyces sp. NPDC097129
CATCACGGCCTCCGTGCGCAGCGGGTTGATCTCCGAGACGGCGCCGACGAACGTGGTCTTGCCCACGCCGAAGCCGCCCGCCACCACGATCTTCGCGGAGGTGGTGGAGCGGGAAGGACCGCCGCTAGAGCTTGCGAAGTCCACTGAGCACCCTTTCGAGCAGTGTCACGTCTGGCTGGCCGCCGGCGTTCTCGTCGCCGCCGGGCTGATGGATGGCGACCAGTCCCGCCTCCGCCAAGTCGGCGACGAGGATCCTGGCCACGCCGAGCGGGATCGTCAGCAGGGCCGAGATCTCGGCCACCGACTTGATCTCGCGGCACAGGTTGCAGATCCGCTGATGCTCGGGCAGCTGGCCCTGCATCTGGTGCGGAGCAGCGGTGGTGTGCACCAGCGCCTCGATGGCGAGCTGGTAGCGGGGACGCGTCCGGCCGCCGGTCATGGCGTACGGACGCACCAACGGATTGTTCGACGCCCCGGCGGGCGCCGGCTCGGGGGTGCGACGCTGCGGCTGCACGGGCTGGATACGCGGGGCGGGCGGCTGGTCGTACGGCGAAGGGCCGGGGCCCTGCGGCATGTACGGCTGCCGGTGGCTCGGGGCGGAGGGGTAGGCGTACGGGTTCGCGGAACCGTCGCCGTGGCCCTGGCCAGGGCCGTACGACCAGTTGCCCGAAGACGAACCGCCTGGGGGTGTTGCCACTTTCTCTCCTCCTCCGAGCGTGTCTGGCATCCCACCACGTGGAAGCCCGCGTCCCGAAACCTTACGGCCCCGGGACGCCAATACGCACCGTCCCCCTGTCAGTTGAGCAGGCTGCCCTGGAGCTCAGCCCGCAGATCCGGCGTCAGGACAGTACCGGCCCGGTCCACCAGAAGGGCCATTTCGTACCCGATGAGACCGATGTCCGCCTCCGGGTGCGCCAGCACCGCGAGCGAGGAACCGTCGGAAATGGACATGATGAACAGGAATCCCCGCTCCATCTCCACAACCGTCTGGTTCACGCTTCCGCCCTCGAAGATGCGGGAGGCACCGGCGGTCAGCGAGGTCAGACCGGAGGCGACGGCCGCGAGCTGGTCGGCGCGGTCGCGGGGGAAGCCTTCGGACATCGCCAGAAGGAGTCCGTCGGCGGAGACCACCACCGTGTGGGACACCCCCGGGGTGTTGTCCACGAAGTTGGTGATCAACCAGTTCAGGTTCTGTGCCGCCTGGCTCATCGGGCTCACACTAACGCTCCTGGTTGTAGGTGCTGTCAGGACCGAAGCCCTGGCCGTTCGTTTCACTGCCTGCGCTCGCGTCGCGTCCACGCTGGACGCCCCGGCGCAGGTTGCTCAGCCTGCCCCGGACGTCCTCCGGGGCGCGGGAGACCTGTGGGCCCCCCTGGGGGGTGGTTTCGGCGGCGCCTTCGACCAGGTTGGCCTTGGGAATCCGCCGCGGCAGACCGGAGGATGTCACTCCGCCTGCCTTGGGCTTCCGGAGCTGTGCGGCCTGCTGCCACCGGTCGTCGTTCGCCGACCGCCAGCTGCCATTGTCGCCGTTGTTCTCCGGGGCGGGCGCCGGCGCCTCCTGGTTCCCGCGCTGCGCGGCGCCGTTCGAACCGCTCGCGTGGGATCCGCGGCGAGGCAGCCCGGCGTCGGTCAGCGCGTGGACGGCGGAAGTGGCCGGTCCCGGACGGTCGAAGCCTACGCGGTCCTGCTGACTCGCGTCAGCGGTCCGCTGCGATTCCGCTTCCGGTGCGTCCGCAGCGTACTGGGACCCGTAGCCGTTCTGGTAGCCGTTGTTCTGGGGCCAGTCGTCCTGGTAGGAGGGCTGGTCGAAGCCCGAGAGGTTCTCCGGTGCGACGGCGTGCGCCGGCGCGGACTCCTCCTGCGCGGGCTCCGCATACGAGCGCTCGGGGTAGCCGCCGGCGTTCTGGAAACCGTCGTTGCGCGGTACGTGGCCGTTCTGCCCGTAGGAGGAGTCCTCGTACGACGGCGCCTGCTGCCCGTCGTAGCCGCCGCGGTGCTCCTCGTACGCCGTGTGCTGGTCGTACCCGGAGCCCTGCTCGGGGTAGCCGCCCCGGTGGGCGTCGTAGGCGGGCTGCTGCTGGGCGGGGGAGCCGAAGTCGTCGGCGTACCCGCCCTGCTCGTGGCCCTGCTCCTGCGGCTGGTCGTTCGACTGGGCTTCCAGGGCCGCGCGGCGCTCCTCGCGCATCAGCGAGCGGCCCACCGGGTCCAGGTCCCGCAGGTCGTCGGGGACCTCGGTGTAACGGCTGTCGTCGAAGCCCAGCTCGGCGGCCGTCCGCATCGGCTGGTTGAAGTTCTCACCCGGGAAGTTCTGCTCCGGGATGATCTGCGAAACGGTGAACTCGTCGCGCTGGACGTGCTGTTCGCCGCCACCGCCGTGGGTGATCGCGTCCGGCAGCATGACCAGCGAGGTGGTGCCGGCCTGCTCACCCGAGGGGCGCAGCTGGACCCGGATGCCGTGCCGGTCGGACAGCCGGCCGACCACGAACAGGCCCATGCGCTGCGAGATCGCGACGTCCACGGTCGGCGGGTTGGCCAGCTTGTGGTTGATGTCCGCGAAGTCCTCGGCCGTCAGACCGATGCCCTTGTCGTGGATCTCGATCATCACGCGGCCGTCCGGGAGACGGGTCGCGGTGACCCGGACCTTGGTCTGCGGCGAGGAGAACGTGGTGGCGTTCTCCAGCAGCTCGGCCAGCAGGTGGACGAGGTCGGTCACGGCGCGGCCGTGGATCTCGGCCTCCGGGACGCCCTGCAGCTCGATGCGCTCGTACTGCTCCACCTCGGAGGAGGCGGCGCGCAGCACGTCGACCAGCGGCACCGGCTGGTCCCAGCGGCGGCCGGGCTCCTCGCCGGCGAGGACCAGCAGGTTCTCGCCGTTGCGGCGCATACGGGTGGCGAGGTGGTCCAGCCGGAAGAGGTTCTCCAGCTGGTCCGGGTCGGCCTCGTTGTTCTCCAGGTCGGTGATCAGGGTCAGCTGGCCCTCGATCAGCGACTGGTTGCGGCGCGAGAGGTTGGTGAAGATCGCGTTGATGTTGCCCCGCAGCAGGGCCTGCTCGGAGGCGAGCCGGACCGCTTCGCGGTGCACCTGGTCGAAGGCGCGGGCGACCTCGCCGATCTCGTCGGTGGTGGTGATCGGGATCGGGGCGACCCGGGTGTCGACCCGGCCGGGGTCGGTGCGCGAGAGCTGGTCGACCAGCATCGGCAGGCGCTGCTCGGCGATGGAGAAGGCGGCGTTGCGCAGCTGGCGCATGGCGCGGCTCATCTGGCGGGCCACGGCACCGGCCAGGATGAAGGCGAGCAGCAGCGCGACCACCACGATGGCGCCGGTGACGATGGCGTCCTGCTTGGCGTTGTCGGCGATGGTCTGCGCGTCGGCCACGGCCTTGTCGACCAGTTCGGTCTCGACCTGGCGGTAGCCCTCGAACTTCGCGGTGGAGGCGCCCATCCAGGTCTGCGGCGTCACTCCCTTGGCGGCCAGCTCCTCGGAGCTGAAGGTGCCGGCGGCGATGCCCTGGAGCATCTTGTCCGCGACGGGCATGGCGGTGTAGGCGCCGCCCTGCGTGGAGCTGCTGTCACCGGCGTTGACGGCGGCGCCCCGGTCACCGACCTTCTGGCGCTGCTGCGCCATGACCTGGTCGAGACGGTCGACGTCGGCCTGGGTGGCGCCGGAGACGAACTCGTTGACGGCGATGCCCTCGAGATAGCGGTACGTGGCGAGGGAGACGCGCTGCTGCGCGGCCACGCTCTGCTTCTCGGCGGGCCGGATCAGCAGGTGCACGCCGATCGCGCGCTGCAGCGAGGTCGCCGCCTTGGCGAGGGAGACCGCGTAGACGGTACGGCCGTAGGAGGTGACGTTGCCGGTGCCGAGGCTCAGCTCGTTGGCGAACTCCATCAGGGAGTGCTGGACGAGGACGTAGCCCTCTTCCGTCTTCACCGGGTCCATCACCTTGGTGAAGGCGGCCTGGCGCAGCGCGGTCAGCTTGTTCTCGTTGGACCGGAACAGCTGCATACGGCGGTCGAGGGCGGCCGTGTGCGGCAGGTTCTTCGCCGCCTCGTCGAACTTCCCCTTGGCGGAGTCGGTGGCGGCGCGCAGCTGCTTGACCTCGGCCGTCTCGCCCTTGCCCTGGAGCAGGTCGGGCGCGGTGAGGTCGCGCTCGTCGAGCAGGGCCTGGCCGTAGTCCTCGGCGGCGCGCACCAGGAGCGCGACGTTCTCCGCGTCCTCCGCGTTCTGCCAGGTGTCGATCGAGCTCTTGACCTGGAAGCCGCCCATGACGAGGCCGACGAGCACGGGTATGAGCAGGATCGCGTTCAGCCGGGTCGGCACCCGCCAGTTGCGGGGGGAGAAGCGGCCGCCGCTCGGGGCCGGCGCCGCCGACGGTTCCGAACCGGGCACAGGGGCGGGCGCCGCTGTGCGCGGCGGCGGGGTGAAGTTGCCCCGCGCCGCCGGCTCGGGACTGTTCTTGCTTCGCCTCACTCGACCAACAACCTCTCGGCGGTCGGCACCTTCGTCGTGCCGCAGTGTGTCCGTGCCCGGTCGGCCAACGACTCCCGGTACGCCTACCAGTACGTCTTTGACTATTGGGCAGTTCAGGCATTCCAGCACGACGACCTGCGCTCTTCCAAACAGCGGAATGCGCGAGCTCGAGGTGATGTAAGCCCCGCATAAAACGGTCATAAAGAGCGAGCCCCGTCAAAAGACGGGGCGTTCGTGCGCGCAGCGACACCGGTCGACCGCGACGCGTGGCGGTTCTCCACGATTCCTCTGCCGAACTGTTATGAACACCGGAGCCGGCCGTGTCAAAGGCCACAGCCGGCTCCGTCGAGCCCTACGACAACTGCCGTGACGCTCTTCCGACTTGAGCGTCGGGCCGGCGCCGCCCCGGCGCCGGCGCTAGCGCAGCCGTGCCATCAGCGCGTGTTCCACCAGCGTGATCAGGGCGGACTTGGCGTCGGCGCGGTGCCGTGCGTCCGTCGTGATGATCGGGGTGTCGGGACCGATCTGGAGGGCCTCGCGGACCTCTTCCGGCTGGTAGGGCTGCTGTCCGTCGAAGCCGTTGAGGGCGACGACGAAGGGCAGGCCGCTGTTCTCGAAGTAGTCGACGGCGGGGAAGCAGTCGGCCAGGCGCCGGGTGTCGACGAGTACCACCGCGCCGATCGCGCCGCGCACGAGGTCGTCCCACATGAACCAGAAGCGGTCCTGGCCCGGCGTACCGAAGAGGTAGAGGATCAGGTCCTGGTCGAGGGTGATGCGGCCGAAGTCCATGGCCACCGTGGTGGTGGTCTTGTCTCCGGTGTGGGTGAGGTCGTCGATGCCCGCGGACGCGGACGTCATCACGGCCTCCGTGCGCAGCGGGTTGATCTCCGAGACGGCGCCGACGAACGTGGTCTTGCCCACGCCGAAGCCGCCCGCCACCACGATCTTCGCCGAGGTGGTCGAGCGCGCGGTCGTCGCCTGACCGCTAGAGCTTGCGAAGTCCACTGAGCACCCTTTCGAGCAGCGTCACGTCCGGAGCACCGGTGGCCTCGTCGCCGCCCGGCTGGTGGATCGCGACGAGACCGGCCTCGGCGAGGTCCGCGACCAGAATGCGGGCCACGCCCAGCGGCATGTTGAGCAGCGCGGAGACCTCCGCGACCGACTTCACCTCACGGCACAGATGGCAGATGCGCTGGTGCTCCGGGAGCAACCCCATGAGCGCAGCCGGGTCGGCCGTGGTGCTGATCAGCGCCTCGATGGCGAGCTGGTAGCGCGGCCGGGTCCGGCCGCCGGTCATGGCGTACGGCCTGACCAGCGGCTGGTCGCCCTCTTCCTCGTACGACCCTGCGTACGGATCATGATGGGCGGTGGGCGGGGTCATGAATCCTCCGGGCGAGACAGCAAGTCGGTCGGGCTGGCCGTCGGACGGGGCCGGTGGGGGGATTGTGGCGGCCGGACGGTTTTTCGGTGACGCGTATGGATCACGGGCCGGTCAGTGGAGCAGACTTCCCTGGAGCTCGGCACGCAGGTCGGGCGTGAGCACCGCGCCCGCGCGGTCCACGAGGAGCGCCATCTCGTAGCCGACGAGGCCGATGTCGCACTCGGGGTGCGCGAGCACGGCCAGCGACGAGCCGTCCGAGACGGACATGAGGAACAGAAATCCCCGTTCCATCTCGACGACCGTCTGTGCCACGGTGCCGCCCTCGAAGATCCGCGAGGCACCGGCCGTCAGCGAGGTGAGACCCGACGCGACGGCCGCCAGCTGGTCGGCACGGTCGCGCGGGAAGCCCTCGGACATCGCCAGCAGCAGACCGTCGGCGGACACGACGACGGTGTGGGACACCCCTGGGGTGTTGTCCACGAAGTTGGTGATCAACCAGTTGAGGTTCTGTGCCGCCTGGCTCATCTGGCTCAACTAACGCTCCTGCTGGTGAGTGGGGCTCGGGAAGCTGCCGGTCTGGCCGCTGCCGGCCTGACGGCCCTGAGCGATGCCCCGACGAAGATTGGTCAGCCGGCCGCGTACGTCTTGTGGCGCACGCGAGACCTGCGGACCGGACTGGTGCTGCTGTTGCTGAGCCGTGCCCGGCACGAGGTTCGCCCGGGGCACGCGGCGCGGCAGACCGGAGGTGGTGACCCCACCCGAGGCGGGCTGACGCACCCGCTCCGCCTGCCGGACGAGATCGTCGTTCGGCGAGCTGCGCCAGCCGCTCTGGGCCGGCGGCTGCTGCTGCGGCGCGGCCGGAGCCGGCGCCTGCTGCGGCTGCTGCTGCGGGGCCGGAGCGCCGCTCTGCTGCTGCTCGTCCTCACGGGCGCCGCGGAACCAGTTGGTCTCCAGCGTGTCGTACAGCGGGGTACGGCCGTCACCCGGACCGCTGGCCGGCGGCAGCGCCTCCGGCTCACGCCGGACGGGCCGCTGCTGCGGGGCCTGCTGCGGCGCCTGCTGCTGCGCCGGGCGCTGCTGCGGGGCCTGGGGCTGCGGGTAGCCGTAGCCACCGGTCTGCGGCTGCGCGAACGGGTCGCCGGCCGCGGGCTCCGGCCGCGCGGGAAGCGCATGCCGGCCCGTGGGGGACCCGTCGTGCTGCGGCGCCGGGAACTGGCCGGTGGAACCATCGCGCTGCGGTGCCGGGAACTGGCCGGTGGAGCCGTCGTCGTACGCCTGCGGGGCCGGGAACCGGCCCGTGGCGGGCCCGGAGTCACGGCCGCCGGGGGCGCCGAAGATGTCGGAGCGGACGAACGGGTCGTCGCCCTGGCCGGCGCTCGGGCGCGGCGCGCCGAAGTCCGGACCGGAGAACTCGGAGGTGCCGGCCCTGCCCTGCGTGTCGTCGCCGCGGCCCACCGCCGGGAACTCGGCGGTCGCGCCGGGACCCTGACGGTCGTCGATCCGGGGCATCCGCGAGGTCTGCGCGGCCTCCGGCTCCTCGTGACCGCGCGGGGTGTCCAGCGAGGCACGTGAGGCCGGCGGCTCGGCGCTCTGGTCGCTCCAGCTCGGCGTACGCGGCTGCTGCGGGGCGCTGCCGGGCAGCTCGGCCCGGGCACCGCCGCGGGCCGGCAGCTGCGGACGGCGACGCCGGCCGCCCTTCTCCGCGCCCGCGCCCGCGTCGTCGGCGGGGCGCTGCGCCGGGGCCGGGCCGCGCGCAGGACCGAAGGGGTCCTGGCCGGGCGCACCCGGACCCGCGGGCTGCAGACCCTGCGGCGAGGCGGGCTGTCCGAAGGGAGCGCCCGTGCCGGCCGGCGCGGGCCGGCCCTGCTGCGGGCCGCCCTGCGGCTGCGGACCGCGGGGAGCGGACGGCGCACCCGGGCGGGAGCCGTCGCGGCCGGGCAGCGCGGCGCGCGGCCCCTGGCCGGCGCCCAGCAGACCGCCGTTGCCGGCACCCGGGGCGCCCGCGGACGGCGAGGCGCCGAAGGCGCCTCCACCCTGGCCGCCGCCGTTCTGCCCGGTGGCCTGGCGGCGTGCGGCGGCCGCACCGGCGGCGGCCTGCGCGGCGGCGGGACCGCCGGTGGAACCCTGGCCGGGCTTCGGCGGCTGCGGCTTCTTGCCGCCCTGCGCCACGTCGACCGGCAGCATGACCAGCGCGGTCGTACCGCCGGAGTCGGACGGGCGCAGCTGGATGCGGATGCCGTGACGCTGCGAGAGGCGGCCGACCACGAACAGACCCATGCGGCGGGAGACGGAGACGTCCACGGTGGGCGGCGAGGCGAGCCGCTCGTTGATCGCGGCGAGGTCCTCGGGGGAGAGGCCGATGCCGGTGTCGTGGATCTCGATCAGCACGCGGCCGTCGGGCAGCGCGTGACCGGTGACCTTGACCTTGGTCTGCGGGGAGGAGAACGAGGTGGCGTTCTCCAGCAGCTCGGCGAGCAGGTGCACGAGGTCGTTGACGACCCGGCCGGCGACCTCGGTGGTCGGCACGGAGGCCAGCTCGATGCGCTCGTACTGCTCCACCTCGGACGCGGCGGCACGCAACACGTCGACCAGCGGGACCGGGCGGGTCCAGCGGCGGCCCGGCTCCTCACCGGCGAGGACGAGGAGGTTCTCACCGTTACGGCGCATACGGGTGGCGAGGTGGTCGAGCTTGAACAGCGAGGACAGCTGGTCCGGGTCGGCCTCGCGGGACTCCAGCTCGGAGATCAGCGACAGCTGGCGCTGGATCAGACCCTGGGAGCGGCGCGAGAGGTTGGTGAACATCGCGTTGACGTTGCCCCGCAGCAGGGCCTGCTCGGCGGCGAGGCGGACCGCCTCGCGGTGCACGTCGTCGAAGGCCGCGGCCACCTGGCCGATCTCGTCCCGGGAGTGCACACCGACGGACTCCACGGAGGTGTCCACGTCCTGCGGGTCGGACTCCGACAGCTGCTTGACCAGCTCCGGCAGACGGTCCTGGGCGACCCTGGTCGCGGTCTCCTGGAGCCGGCGCAGCGAGCGGATCATGGAGCGGGCCACGACGAAGGCGCCGACCAGCGACACACCGAGGACCAGCAGGATCAGCGCACCGGAGATGATCGCCTCGCGCTCGGAGTCGCTGCGCAGCTCGCGGGCCTTCTGCTCCATCTCGCTGAGCAGGGTCAGCTCGATGTTCGACATCTGCTGGAGCTTGGTGCCGCTGTCGTCCAGCCAGTCCTTGTACGACCGCTTGTCCAGCTTCTTCAGACCACCGACGTCCTGGACCGCGCGGCTCGCGTAGGTGTCGGCGTCCTCGATGATCGGGTTGCCCTCTTGGATGGGCTTGAGCAGCTCCTCGGCGTTCTTGTCGCCGTAGATGCTGCGGAACGTGCTCAGCTCCGACTTCTGGCCCTCGGTCGCCGACTCGGCGTAGTTGCGGTCGTTCTCCGAGAGGTCGCCGTACGTGGTGTTGCTGACGGGCAGGGCGGCCGCGATGACCGCGCGCTGCATGGAGGCGTACTCCTTGGCGGAGGAGAACGCGGCCAGCGCGCGGGTGCGCTGGATCATCTCCGGGTTGCTGGTGGCCTCGGCCATGTCCTGCGACAGGTCCAGCAGGTGGGTGATCAGCCGGTGGTACGCCTCGACCGTCTGGGAGGAGTTGCCGTCGGCCGTGTAGGCGTCGTGGCGGATCTTGCCGAGGGTGTTCAGGTCACGGGCGATGGCGACGACGCTCTCGCGGACACCCTGCAGGTTGCCGTCCTCGACCTGCTCCGAGGCGTCGATGAAGTTGTCCTTGGCGCGGTCGGTCTTGTCCCGCAGCCCCTTGACGGTGGGGTCCTCGGCCTTGGAACCGTGCGCCAGCGGACCGGCGGACTCGTCGCGCTCCTCCTGGAGCGCCGCGGCGAGCTCGGTGGCCTGCTTGGTCATCTCGGTCAGCAGCTTCATGTTCTCGAGCTGCTGGATGTTGTCCATCGACTCGCTGATGCGCAGGGCGCCCAGGGTGGTCGCGGCGACCACGGGGAGCGCGAGCAGCGACACGAGCCGGGTGGAGATGCGCCAGTTGCGCAGGGCTATTCGCGTGCCGGGGCCGGAGGGGCCCTGCGGCTTGACCTTGGGCGTGGCGGGGGTGGGGGCCGACCCGGTCACACCCGGACGCCCGGGGCGCTCACCGCCGTCACCGGCGGGGGCCGCCTGGCCCGGCTTCTGGGCGTGCTGGGGCGAGGAGCTGCCGGCCATCGGGCCAGTCCCGCCGTGCGGCTCCGGCTCCGCCGAAGCGCTGCCATCCCTCTTGAAACGTCCCTGCACTAGCGTCGCAACCTCTGGACCAGGCGTCCCTCCGCAGATACGGAGAAACGGTGTCGGCGTCTTGGGAGATCGCCCTGAATACGTCTCCCGGGTGGTCGTGAGTGACCGGCGCTGGACTCCCCCTCTCGCCGCTCACCTTGTCGGGAGCGACGTCGCATTCGCGCCCCCTGTGCGCCGGCTCGATCCTGCGGCGGTCCGTGGCATTCCAGCACAGTGCAGGATCTCCAACAAGGTTCGTGGGTCGTTGTGTGACCACCGTGACAGCTTGTGAGGGGCGGGTTACCAGGCGTGGAAAGTGATCCCGTACGAATCGGGCGTATCCGAGCGAGTCGGCGGAGTGCGACCGGTGTCCCAGTCGCCATGATCAGGAGCGGAATGATGGCTTCAGGGACCCAATGTCCGTTTCGTTGCGGTGATCCACGGGTCGGAATTGACCGGTTTGGGCGGTGATTCGTGAGCAAACTCACACGCGGATCATGTGGTCTTCACGCCTTCGACGGGAATGCGCAGATTTGGACTCGTGCTTGACAAGAGGTGACGTTCTGACAATCCGCGCGCGCGTGGGGTAGCTTTGGCCCCCTCCCAGCGCCCCGAGACGAACAGGTCTTGTTAACCGTGAAGACGACGATGATGTTCCGCCCGCTTGCCAACCCTCGGCGCACGACGCTGGCGCACCTGGACGGCGCCGACGAACTGCAGATCCCCGAGCAGCCGGAGCACTCCATCGACCTGCCGGCGCAGACCGCCAACCCGCGACGCACGGTCCTCATGGAGGCCCCGGCGACCGCCGCGCACTGAGCGCACAGCCGAACCGGAATTCTGAGGGGCGCCCGCACCGAGCGGGCGCCCTTCGCCATGGTCACCGCGTTAGCCTGGAGCGTCAGACTCCAGCCAGCTCAGTGACAAGTTAAGGGGCGCAAGGATCCCGTGCGCATCGCCAGGTTCTCCATCGACGGGAACGTCGCCTTCGGCGCGGTCGAAGGCGACAAGCCGGACGAGCTCGTCCTCGACATCATCAAGGGCATCCCGTTCGCGGACTTCGAGCTCTCCGGCACCAAGGTGCCGCTGAGCAAGGTGCGGCTGCTGCCTCCCGTGCTGCCCAACAAGGTCGTCGCCTTCGGCCGCAACTACGCCGAGCACGCCCGTGAACTGGGCAACGAGGTGCCGGACGCCCCGTTCGCCTTCCTCAAGCCGTCCACCTCGGTGATCGGCCCCGGCGACGCCATCCAGTACCCGCCGTTCACCGAGGACCTCCAGCACGAGGCCGAGCTGGCCGTCGTCATCGGCCGTATGTGCCGCGAGGTCCCGCGCGAGCGCGTGGCGGACGTGATCTTCGGCTACACCTGCGCCAACGACGTCACCGCACGCGACGTGCAGAAGCGTGAGAAGCAGTGGGCCCGGGCCAAGGGCTTCGACAGCGCCTGCCCGCTCGGCCCGTGGGTGGAGACGGACATCGGCCTCGACGCCGCGTCCGATCTGACCCTCCAGCTCACGGTCAACGGCGAACAGCGCCAACTGGGCCGCACGAGCGAGATGATCCACCCCATCGCGGATCTCATCGTCAACATCTCCGAGGCCATGACGCTGCTGCCCGGCGACGTCATCCTCACCGGCACCCCGGCAGGGGTCGGCCCCCTGAACGTCGGCGACGAGGTCGCCGTCACCATCGAAGGCATCGGCACTCTCACCAACAAGGTTGTCAAGCGTGGCTAGCGCATCAGCAGTCCGTGTCCGTTTCTGTCCCTCGCCCACCGGTAACCCGCACGTGGGCCTGGTCCGCACCGCCCTGTTCAACTGGGCGTTCGCCCGGCACCACCAGGGCACCCTGGTCTTCCGCATCGAGGACACCGACGCGGCCCGCGACTCCGAGGAGTCCTACAACCAGCTGCTCGACGCGATGCGCTGGCTCGGCTTCGACTGGGACGAGGGCCCCGAGGTCGGCGGCCCGCACGCGCCCTACCGCCAGTCGCAGCGCATGGACCTGTACAAGGACGTCGCGCAGAAGCTGCTGGACGCCGGCCACGCCTACCACTGCTACTGCTCGCAGGAGGAGCTGGACACCCGCCGCGAGGCCGCCCGCGCCGCCGGCAAGCCCTCCGGCTACGACGGCCACTGCCGTGACCTGAGCGCCGAGCAGGTCGAGCAGTACCGGGCCGAGGGCCGCGCCCCGATCGTCCGCTTCCGTATGCCGGACGAGACGATCACCTTCACCGACCTCGTGCGCGGCGAGCTGACCTTCACCCCGGAGAACGTCCCGGACTACGGCATCGTGCGCGCCAACGGCGCCCCGCTGTACACGCTGGTCAACCCGGTCGACGACGCCCTGATGGAGATCACCCACGTCCTGCGCGGCGAGGACCTGCTCTCCTCCACCCCGCGCCAGATCGCGCTGTACAAGGCGCTGACCGAGCTGGGCATCGCCAAGGAAACCCCCGCCTTCGGCCACCTGCCGTACGTGATGGGCGAGGGCAACAAGAAGCTGTCCAAGCGCGACCCGCAGTCCAGCCTGAACCTCTACCGCGAGCGGGGCTTCCTGCCCGAGGGCCTGCTCAACTACCTCTCCCTGCTGGGCTGGTCGCTCTCCGCGGACCAGGACATCTTCTCGATCGAGGAGATGGTCGCGGCCTTCGACATCGCCGACGTGAACCCCAACCCGGCGCGCTTCGACCTGAAGAAGTGCGAGGCGATCAACGCCGACCACATCCGCCTGCTGGATGTGAAGGACTTCACCGAGCGCTGCCGTCCCTGGCTGAAGGCCCCCGTCGCCCCCTGGGCGCCGGAGGACTTCGACGAGGCCAAGTGGCAGGCCGTCGCCCCGCACGCGCAGACCCGCGTGAAGGTGCTCTCCGAGATCACCGACAACGTCGACTTCCTCTTCCTCGCCGAGCCCGTCGTCGACGAGGCGTCGTGGACGAAGGCGATGAAGGAGGGCTCCGACGCCCTGCTGCGCACGGCCCGCGAGAAGCTGGAAGCGGCCGACTGGACGTCCCCGGAGTCGCTGAAGGAGGCCGTCCTGGCCGCCGGTGAGGCGCACGGCCTCAAGCTCGGCAAGGCCCAGGCCCCGGTCCGGGTCGCCGTCACCGGCCGTACCGTCGGCCTGCCGCTCTTCGAGTCCCTGGAGGTCCTGGGCAAGGAGAAGTCCCTCGCCCGGATCGACGCGGCGCTGGCGAAGCTGGCGTCGTAAGGCACACCCGGACCGAGTGAGGTCCGCGCACAGGGGCGGTATCCGGGAAACACCCGGGTACCGCCCCCGCTGTTTGGCTACCGTCGGGCCATGAGCATCCGAGCCGTGGTCTGGGACGTCGACGACACCCTCTTCGACTACACCAGCGCCGACCGCGCCGGCATGCGCGCTCACCTGGCCGCCGAGGGACTGCTCGGGGACTTCGGTACGGCGGAGCAGGCGCTCGCGCGCTGGCGGGAGGCCACCGAACTGCACTGGGCGCGCTTCGCGGCGGGCGAGCTGACCTTCGAGGCGCAGCGGCGCGACCGCGTGCGGACGTTCCTGGGCACCGTACTGAGCGACGCGGAGGCCGACGGCTTCTTCCACCGCTACGTCGGCCACTACGAGGCCGCCTGGGCCCTCTTCCCGGACGTCCTGCCCGTCCTGGACACCCTCGCGGCCGGCTACCGGCACGCGGTGCTGTCCAACTCCAGCCTCGTCGTCCAGGACCGCAAGCTGCGCGTCCTCGGCGTCCACGGCCGCTTCGAGACCATCCTGTGCGCGGCCGAGCTGGGCGTGTCCAAGCCCGAGGCCGCCGCCTTCCACGCCGCCTGCACCGCCCTGCGCCTGGCCCCGCACGAGGTGGCCTACGTCGGCGACCACCCGGACATCGACGGGCGCGGCGCGGCGGAGGCGGGCCTGCTGTCGGTGTGGATCGACCGTGACGGGTCGCGCACCGGCGGTGATGCGCCGCACGGCCCGCGCCGGATCTCCGGCCTCGCCGAACTCCCGGCGGTGCTCGGCGCGGATACCCGTTTTGGAGCCCGGTCGACCTTCAGGTAATGTTCTTCCTGCGCCGCCGGGGAGCGGGCCGAAAGGCCGGGACCCGGGGGAGCGAACTAGAACGAGAACCCCGCAGGGGCTTGAGTTCCAGTGGCCTATGGTGTAATTGGCAGCACGACTGATTCTGGTTCAGTTAGTCTTGGTTCGAGTCCAGGTAGGCCAGCTCGCAGAGCTCATCTGCAAAGCCCCCGTTGTGTAGCGGCCTAGCACGCTGCCCTCTCAAGGCAGTAGCGCCGGTTCGAATCCGGTCGGGGGTACTGATCTCGAACTTGTCGGGATCGCTAGGGCCCCCGTTGTGTAGCGGCCTAGCACGCCGCCCTCTCAAGGCGGTAGCGCCGGTTCGAATCCGGTCGGGGGTACTGACTGGTCTAAGCCATCATTGGTCTATGGTGTAATTGGCAGCACGACTGATTCTGGTTCAGTTAGTCTTGGTTCGAGTCCAGGTAGACCAGCTCGGACCTGCGGAAACGCAGCGTCCAGGGCCCCCGTTGTGTAGCGGCCTAGCACGCCGCCCTCTCAAGGCGGTAGCGCCGGTTCGAATCCGGTCGGGGGTACAGAAGAAGGCCCTTCGCTTCGGCGGAGGGCCTTCGGCGTACCCGGCCTTCGGTGTGCGCGGTCACTCGAAGCCGTAGCGCCGCGACGACTCCTCCTCCTGGGCCAGCCGGTGCAGCGCCTGCAGCAGCGGCTCGTTCAGGATCGCCCCCAGGACCGCGAACTCCACCCGCTCCGCCTCGGACGGATACCTCTCCATGGCGTCCAGGTCCAGGGCGGCGGTGCGGTGCATCAACTCGGCGTACGGCGCGAGCTGTTCGGCCCCCCAGTCGTAGCCGAGCCGGCGGAACGCGGCCACGGCCACGACCAGCGAGCGGTACGACGGGGAGATGGTCGCGAGCAGCTTGGCGTTGCGCCAGCCGAGCCGGTCCAGGAGCGCGGCGACCTCCCGGTGGGCGGCTTGCACGTGCTCGTCGTCCGCGTCCGGCTCCGGCACCTGCGGCAGCGCCCACAGGGAGGCGCCCAGGCGGATCGTGCGGCCCAGGGAGTCGTCGTCGACGTGCCCCAGCACCTCCCGGACCGTCGCCACGGGCAACCGGCCGACCTGGATCATCGCGCGCACCAGCCGCAGCCGGCGCAGATGCTCGTCGTCGTACTCCGCCGTCGTGGTGTTGATCTGCCGGCCGGGCGGCAGCAGCCCCTCGCGCAGGTAGTACTTGATCGTCGCGGTGGAGACCCCGCTGCGCTCGCTCAGTTCCGCCAGCCGCATCTCTTGCGCCCCTTCTTGGATAACGGCACTATCCAAGCATGGCGCTGTTGGATAGCGTCGCTCACCGACGAGGGGGCTCGATGTTCGGGAAGCACATCACCGCCGGGCGCACCACCGCGGACACGGAGGGCGACGTCGTCGTCCTGCTGATCGGGATGCGCATCAACCACTTCTGGGCGGTGCACCAGTGGCTGCCGGTGTTCCTGGCGATGCCGCGCATGCTGCGCGAGCTGAGCCGGGACCGCAGCCGGGGACTGCTCGGGCACGTCCTGCTGACGGCGTCACCGCGGACGTACTACGTCGTCCAGTACTGGGAGTCCAGGGAGAAGCTCTACGCCTACGCGCACGACCCCGGCGCCCTGCACCACCCGGTGTGGGCGGCGATCAACCGTCTGGAGAAGGCCGGCAAGGTCCGCGGGCACGTGGGGCTGTGGCACGAGGCGTACATCGTGCCGGAGGGGTCGTACGAGTCGATCTACGCCGACATGCCGGCGTTCGGTCTGGCCGCCGCGCACGGGCAGGTGCCGGTCGCTGCGCGCGGGCGGTACGCGAAGGACCGGTTCGCCCACCGTTCGCGGAAGGTCCCGGCCGGGACGGGGGAGTGAGTGCGGGGTGAGAAACGGGGCAGGGCCCGCCGCGGCGTTGAGGCGGGCCCTGCCCCTTGGTGCGGGGTGTGACCTCAGCCCGTGCGGCGCAGGGCCTCCGAGAGGCGGGCCGCGGCGTCGATGACCGCCTGGGCGTGCATGCGGCCCGGGTGGCGCGTGAGGCGCTCGATGGGGCCGGAGACGGACACGGCGGCCACCACGCGGTTGGAGGGGCCGCGTACGGGCGCGGAGACGGACGCGACGCCCGGCTCGCGCTCGCCGATCGACTGGGCCCAGCCGCGGCGCCGTACGCCGGACAGGGCCGTCGCCGTGAAGCGGGCGCCCTGCAGGCCGCGGTGGAGGCGCTCGGGCTCCTCCCAGGCCATGAGGACCTGCGCGGACGAGCCCGCCTTCATCGTGAGCGTGGAGCCGACCGGGACCGTGTCCCGCAGTCCGGACAGGCGCTCCGCGGCGGCGACGCAGATCCGCATGTCACCCTGGCGGCGATAGAGCTGCGCGCTCTCGCCCGTGACGTCCCGCAGGTGGGTGAGCACCGGGCCGGCGGTGGCGAGGAGACGGTCCTCACCCGCGGCGGCGGCCAGTTCCGACAGCCGAGGGCCGAGAATGAAACGTCCCTGCATGTCACGCGCCACCATGCGGTGGTGTTCCAGTGCCACGGCCAGGCGGTGAGCCGTGGGTCGAGCCAGTCCGGTGGCCGCGACCAGACCCGCGAGGGTGGCCGGACCGGACTCCAGAGCGCTCAGGACGAGGGCCGCCTTGTCCAGAACGCCGACGCCGCTACTGTTGTCCATGCAACGATACTCGCGTCTCACTCTGTGAAACGCAAGTTCAATTTTCCGTGGAACCCGCCACTCTGGATGTCACGAAGGCACAGCGGCCCGCGATTCGACGGGCCTGGTGGCGGATGTCCGGTCGCAGGGGCGCGGGCAACGCCTCCTCACGATCTCGAGTTGGGCCGGTGGACGTGTGCCGGCCGGAGGGAAAGCGATGGGTAGGACACTCGCGGGGAAGGTCTGGGACGACCACGTCGTCCGGCGCGCCGAGGGCGAGCCCGACCTCCTCTTCATCGATCTGCACCTGCTGCACGAGGTGACCAGCCCGCAGGCCTTCGACGGCCTCCGCAAGGGCGGTCGCCGGGTGCGCCGGCTCGACCTGACCATCGCGACCGAGGACCACAACACCCCGACCCTCGACATCGACAAGCCCATCGCCGACCCGGTCTCCCGCATCCAGCTGGAGACGCTGCGCAAGAACTGCGCCGACTTCGGGGTGCGCCTGCACCCGCTGGGCGACGTGGAGCAGGGCGTCGTGCACGTCGTCGGCCCGCAGCTGGGTCTGACCCAGCCGGGCACCACCGTGGTCTGCGGTGACTCCCACACCTCCACGCACGGTGCCTTCGGCGCGCTGGCGTTCGGCATCGGCACCTCGCAGGTCGAGCACGTGCTGGCCACCCAGACGCTGCCCATGGCCCGCCCGAAGACCATGGCGATCACGGTCGACGGCGAGCTGCCCGACGGCGTCACCGCCAAGGACCTGATCCTGGCGATCATCGCGAAGATCGGCACCGGCGGCGGCCAGGGCTACGTCCTGGAGTACCGCGGCTCCGCCATCGAGAAGCTCTCGATGGAGGCCCGGATGACCATCTGCAACATGTCGATCGAGGCCGGCGCCCGCGCGGGCATGATCGCCCCCGACGAGACCACCTTCGCGTACCTCCAAGGGCGCCCGCACGCCCCCGAGGGCGCCGACTGGGACGCCGCCGTCGCGTACTGGAAGACGCTGAGGACGGACGACGACGCCGAGTTCGACGCCGAGGTCGTCATCGACGCCGCCGCGCTGTCCCCGTTCGTCACCTGGGGCACCAACCCGGGCCAGGGCGCGCCGCTTTCCGCGTCCGTCCCCGACCCGGCTTCGTACGAAGACCCTTCGGAGCGCTTCGCCGCCGAAAAGGCCCTGGAGTACATGGGGTTGGAGGCCGGCCAGCCGCTGCGCTCCATCAACGTGGACACCGTCTTCGTAGGTTCCTGCACCAACGGCCGCATCGAGGACCTGCGCGCCGCCGCCGACCTGCTGCGGGGCCGCAAAGTCGCCGACGGCGTACGGATGCTGGTCGTCCCGGGCTCGGCCAGGGTGGGTCTGCAGGCCGTCTCCGAGGGCCTCGACGTGGTCTTCAAGGAGGCCGGCGCCGAATGGCGGCACGCGGGCTGCTCCATGTGCCTGGGCATGAACCCCGACCAGCTCGCCCCCGGTGAGCGCTCCGCCTCCACCTCCAACCGCAACTTCGAGGGACGGCAGGGCAAGGGCGGCCGCACCCACCTGGTGTCCCCGCAGGTCGCGGCCGCGACCGCGGTCCTGGGTCACCTGGCCTCGCCCGCCGACCTGACCGACGCCGAGACCCGTACGCCCGCTGGAGTCTGAGGATCATGGAAGCTTTCACCACGCACACCGGCCGGGCCGTCCCGCTGCGCCGCAGCAACGTCGACACCGACCAGATCATCCCCGCCCACTGGCTCAAGAAGGTCACCCGCGACGGGTTCGAGGACGGGCTGTTCGAGGCCTGGCGCAAGGACCCCGAGTTCGTGCTGAACCGTCCCGAGCGGCAGGGCGCCACCGTCCTGGTCGCAGGCCCCGACTTCGGCACCGGCTCCTCCCGTGAGCACGCGGTGTGGGCGCTGCAGAACTACGGCTTCAAGACCGTGATCTCCTCCCGCTTCGCCGACATCTTCCGCGGTAACTCGCTGAAGAACGGCCTGCTCACCGTGGTCCTCGACCAGAAGACCGTGGACGCGCTGTGGGAGCTGGTCGAGAAGGACCCGACCGCCGAGATCACCGTGGACCTTGAGGCGCGCGAGGTGCGCGCCGAGGGCGTCACCGCCGCCTTCGAGCTGGACGAGAACTCCCGCTGGCGGCTGCTGAACGGCCTGGACGACATCTCCATCACGCTCCAGAACGAGGCGGACATCGCCGCGTACGAGGCGAAGCGGCCCTCCTTCAAGCCGCGCACCCTCCAGGTCTGAACCTTCGGCCCGCCCCGCCCCCTGAGGGTCGGGTTTCGGCCACCGCATCACCCCTCCCGTACCCCCGATCGGACCGATCGGGGGTACGGGCGTTTTCGGGCCCGAACGGCGCCGCCCGCCGGTCGGTAAGCATTCAACTTCCCACGTTACGGCCGTGGTTGCCGGGGTAGACGAGGTTCCGGAACGCCTCTTCGCGATGCGCCCGGATGGCTGTCAGAGGCGGCAGTTGCCCCCTGCGCGGGCGACAACTCGCCCCAGATGGCACAATCTGTGCATGGAACACGACGGCCAACTCGAGCTCTATGCGGCGGTCGCGGACCAACTCAAACAAGCGCACGCCAGGGTGCGCGCACTGCAAGTCCCGGAGGGCGTACGGATGGCGCTGACCCGGAAGCTGCTGGTCATTACGGCCGCGGCCAAACACGATCTTGCCGGTGCGACAAGGCGGCTGGAGCGGTTCATGGCGGATCTCGACGCGGGGCGCGTACCCGAAGAGGACCACTGAACACATCTGTGATCGCCGAGTTCGTTGCGGCACAAGGGTGATAAGCCCGTTTCGTGTTTGATTTGCGGTATATATCTGCCTAACGTGCGAAAAAGCTTGAACACTTTCGTTCTGGCGATGTCTCCGAAGGGGAAGACGTGAACAAGGCGCAGCTCGTAGAAGCGATTGCCGACAAGATGGGTGGCCGCCAGCAGGCCGCCGATGCTGTCGACGCGGTCCTGGACGCCATCGTCCGCTCGGTCGTCGGGGGCGACCGGGTCTCGGTCACCGGGTTCGGTTCCTTCGAGAAGGTCGACCGGCCGGCCCGCTACGCCCGTAACCCGCAGACGGGCGAGCGGGTTCGGGTCAAGAAGACCTCCGTTCCGCGCTTCCGCGCGGGTCAGGGCTTCAAGGACCTGGTCAGCGGGTCGAAGAAGCTCCCGAAGAACGACATCGCGGTCAAGAAGGCGCCCAAGGGCAGCCTGTCCGGCCCGTCGGCCACCATCGCCAAGCCCGCGGGCAAGAAGGCCGCGGCCAAGAAGGCGACGACGGCGGCCGCGAAGAAGACCACCACCGCGAAGAAGGCGACCCCGGCGAAGAAGACCACCACGGCCGCCGCGAAGAAGACCACGGCCAAGAAGGCGCCCGCCAAGAAGACCACGACGGCGGCGGCCAAGAAGACGACCGCGGCGAAGTCCACGGCCGCCAAGAAGACCACGGCGAAGAAGGCCCCGGCGAAGAAGGCGACCGCCAAGAAGGCGCCCGCCAAGAAGTCGTCGGCGCGCAAGACCGCCGCGAAGAAGACCACCGCGCGCTAGGAGGCGGAGCGTACGGGTTACTCACGCGCCGGGCCGGACTCCCTGACGGAGTCCGGCCCGCGGTGTGTTGTGGACCTGATGTCCTGGTAGCGCCGCCGGTTTGGGACGGGTTGGCCTGACCGGGGCCGCGAACGCCCGCGGGGGCGCGCGGAGCGAGGTCAGAACGTCTGCGGGGGCATCAGAACGTCTGCAGGGTCACCAGCGTGATGCGGCGGGCGTCGCCCTCGCCTTCCGTCTCGATCCGCACCCGTTGACCGGGGCGCAGCAGACGCAGGCCGCCCGCGTCGAAGGCCGGGGCGTCGAACGGCACGGGGGTGCCGTCGTCGAGGAGCACCTGGCCGGAGCGGGTCTCGGGGTCGTACGTGTATGCGGTGGCCTGCATGACGGTCAGCCTACTGCCCGGGGATCAGCAGCCGCGCGGCCACCGCGGCCGTCCGGGGGCCCACGCCGAGAAAGAGCGCCGCGCGCAGGTCGTCGCCGGTGTCCACGTCCTGCCGTACGGAATCGACCCGGTCCAGGGGCAGCTCGGCCGCCCCGGACGCGCGGTGCCGGGCCCGGGAGTCCGGACCGAATGCCGGACGCAATTCCTGACCCGCACCGGCCGCCAGAAGCGTGGTGCCGATTTCCGCGGCGTCCGGAAGAAATGCGCGCGGGAATGCGGCGGCCGTATCGAGGACCCGGGCCAATTCCAGCGGGCGCAGGGCCGGAAGGTCGGCGTTCAGGGCGGCCACGCCCGTTCGCGGCTGCGTCGAGCGCACCACCGCCGCCGCGTGCGCCAGGGCCGCGTTCAGACCGGCGGCCGGGGAGTCGGGCACGATACGGGCGCCCAGGGCCGCCAGCTCACGGCCGGCCAGGGCGTCGTTCGTGACGACCGCCACATCGCCCACCGCGTCACAGGCCAGCGCCGCCGCGACCGTGTCCTGGGCGAACGCCAGCGCGAGGCCCGGGCGCACCCCGTCCCCGGCCGTGTCCGCGAGCCTGCTCTTGGCCCGCGCCAGAGGCTTCAGGGGGATGACCAAGGTCCACTGCACCGGCGTACCGTCCCTCTCGTGTCCTGGTCATTGTCGCCGGGCCATCTCGTCCATGGGACGGCGGGGCGTACGGTGTTCTCGACAGACCGGCGGCCCGGGGCGACACTTGTGCGGCCCTCGCGGGCCCCGGTGGCAGCCCTGGAGGAAGGTGTCCGCGTGCCCCGCCGCAGAATCGGCTTCTGGTACCGCTTCGCCGCGGTGATCTGCAAACCACCGCTGGTGTTTCTGCTCAAGCGGGACTGGCGCGGAATGGAGAACATTCCGGCCGACGGCGGATTCATCACCGTGGTGAACCACAATTCGCACGTCGACCCCTTCGCCTACGCCCACTACCAGTACAACACCGGCCGGGTCCCGCGATTCCTGGCCAAGAGCGGGCTTTTCAGGAAGGGCTTCGTCGGCGCCGCCATGCGCGGCACCGGCCAGATCCCCGTCTACCGCGAGTCCACCGACGCGCTCAGCGCCTTCCGGGCCGCGATCGACGCCGTGGAGCGCGGCGAGTGCGTCGCCTTCTACCCCGAGGGCACCCTCACCCGCGACCCCAACGGCTGGCCCATGACCGGCAAGACGGGCGCCGCGCGCGTCGCCCTGCAGACCAGGTGCCCGGTCGTCCCCGTCGCCCAGTGGGGCTGCAACGAGCTGCTGCCGCCGTACGCCAGGAAGCCGAACCTCTTCCCGCGCAAGACCCACCGCGTGCTGGCCGGGCCCCCCGTCGACCTCTCCCGCTTCTACGGCAAGGAGATGACCGCGGACGTGCTGAGGGAAGCCACCGAGGTCATCATGGCGGCCATCACCCGCCAGCTGGAGGAGATCCGCGGCGAGAAGGCGCCCGCCACGCCGTACGACCCGCGCCGCGAGCGCATCGAGCAGCGCCGCCGCACCCAGGCCCAGACCGAGGCGCGGACGCAGGACAAGCAGGCGGAAGGACAGGGCACGTGAGCAAGCCGGTCACGCCGGTCAAGGCAGCCGTCTTCAGCGCCGGTTCGTGGGGCACGGCCTTCGGCATGGTCCTCGCCGACGCCGGGTGCGAGGTCGTGCTGTGGGCGCGCCGCCCCGAGGTCGCCGAGGCGATCAACTCCACCCGGACCAACCCCGACTACTTCCCCGGTGTGGAGCTGCCCGGGAACCTGCGCGCCACCACCGACCCCGCCGAGGCCGCCGCCGGCGCCGACTTCACCGTGCTGTCGGTGCCCTCCCAGACGCTGCGCGCCAACCTCGCCGAATGGACCCCGCTGCTCGCCCCGCGCACCGTCCTGGTGTCGCTGATGAAGGGCGTCGAGCTGGGCACCACCATGCGGATGAGCGAGGTCGTCGAGGACGTCGCCAAGGTCGGCCCGGAACGCGTCGCCGTGGTCACCGGGCCCAACCTGGCCCGTGAGATCGCCGCCCGCATGCCGGCCGCGGCCGTCGTCGCCTGCACCGACGAGGCGGTCGCGCAGCGCCTGCAGACCGTCTGCCACACGCCCTACTTCCGGCCGTACACCAACACCGACGTCGTCGGCTGCGAACTGGGCGGTGCCGTCAAGAACGTCATCGGGCTCGCCGTCGGCATCGCGGACGGCATGGGCCTCGGCGACAACGCCAAGGGCTCGCTCATCACCCGCGGCCTCGCCGAGACCACCCGGCTGGGCCTGGCGATGGGCGCCGACCCGATGACGTTCTCCGGACTCGCCGGCCTCGGCGACCTGGTGGCCACCTGCTCCTCGCCGCTGTCCCGCAACCACACCTTCGGCACCAACCTCGGCAAGGGCATGACCCTGCAGGAGACCATCGCGGTCACCCGGCAGACCGCCGAGGGCGTCAAGTCCTGCGAGTCGGTGCTGGATCTGGCCCGCCGGCACGGCGTCGACATGCCGATCACCGAGACCGTCGTGTCCATCGTGCACGAGGGCAAGTCCCCGGTGGTCGCCCTCAAGGAGCTGATGTCGCGCAGCGCGAAGCCCGAACGACGCTGAGCGACGCGGGGCGGCGGACGCTGTCTCCCCACTGTGTCAACAGGTACTCTCATCGCGATATGAGCACCGAGAACCTTCCCCAGAGCCCTGAGCAGCCGTCCCGCAAGCCGCGCGTGGCCGTCGTGTTCGGCGGACGCAGCTCCGAACACGGGATCTCCGTGGTCACCGCCGGTGCCGTCCTGGGCGCCATCGACCGGACGCGGTACGACGTCCTGCCGATCGGCATCACCCGCCAGGGGCGCTGGGTGCTGACGGCCGACGAGCCCGAGCGGATGGCCATCGCCGACCGCCGCACCCCAGAGGTCGAGGGCCTGGCGGAACCCGGCGACGGCGGCGTGGTGCTCCCCGTCGACCCCGGCACCCGCGAGGTCGTCTACAGCGAGCCCGGCTCGGTGCCCAAGGCGCTCGGCGAGGTCGACGTGGTCTTCCCCGTGCTGCACGGCCCCTACGGCGAGGACGGCACCCTGCAGGGCCTGCTGGAGCTGTCCGGGGTGCCGTACGTGGGCTCGGGCGTGCTCGCCTCGGCCGTCGGCCAGGACAAGGAGTACATGAAGCGGGTGTTCACCTCCTTCGGGCTCAAGGTGGGCCCGTACGTGGTGATCCGGCCCCGCGAGTGGGAGCGGGACACCGCCGCCGCCCGCAAGAAGATCATCGACTTCGCCGGCGAGCACGGCTGGCCGCTGTTCGTGAAGCCCGCACGCGCCGGCTCCTCGATCGGCATCACCAAGGTCGACGACCTCTCGGGCCTGGACGAGGCCATCGAGGAGGCGCAGCGGCACGACCCGAAGATCCTCGTCGAGGCGGCCCTGCGCGGCCGTGAGATCGAGTGCGGCGTGCTGGAGTTCGAGGACGGCCCGCGCGCGTCGGTGCCGGCGGAGATCCCGCCGCCGGACGCCCACGCGTACTACGACTTCGAGGCCAAGTACATCGACTCCACGCCCGGCATCGTCCCGGCGCCGCTCACCGACGAGCAGACGGCCGAGGTGCGGCGGCTCGCGGTGGACGCCTTCGACGCGGCGTCCTGCGAGGGGCTGGTGCGCGCGGACTTCTTCCTCACCGAGGACGGCGAGTTCGTCATCAACGAGATCAACACGATGCCCGGCTTCACGCCCATCTCGATGTACCCGAAGATGTGGCAGGCCACCGGCGTCGCCTACCCCGAACTGGTCGACCGCCTCATCCAGGCGGCCCTGCGCAGGCCGACGGGCCTGCGCTGACCCTTCGGTCGGCTCAGTCGGCGATCCCTTCGGGGATCGCCTTCTTGATGCCCGGGGCCAGGGCGACGAGCACCGACGAGGTGTCCTGGCCCTTGGGCACGCTCACCTCGACGTAGGCACGGCGGTTGGCGGTGGTGAACCGGTACGCGCCGTCGTCCTGCTTCTCCATGAGCCAGTCGACCCCGTCCACGCCGCCGGCGACCGCGTCGGGGTCACCGCCCACCGAGACCTTACGGTCGAGCATCTTCGGAGGCCGCTCGACACCGCACCGCAGTATGATCGCCGGGTCCCCCCAGCCCGCGGTCAGCGGCGACGCGGGGTCGGGGTCCCGGCGGTCCTGGCCGTCGACCCGGGACGGCAGCACCCGGTCCAGCTCTCGGCAGAGCCCCGCGGTCTTCGCCCCCGGTGAGGGAACCGCGACCGACGCGCCGTCGTCTGCGAAGGAGCAGCCCGCGACGCCGAGGAGCAGGACGAGGGCGGGCAGGCCGAAGGGCCGGTGACGGAAGAAGCTCACCGGCCAAGCGTAGACGGGGGCTACAGATGGACGACCGGGCAGGTCAGTGTGCGGGTGATGCCGTCCACCTGCTGGACCTTGGCGACCACCATGCGGCCCAGGTCGTCGACGGTGTCGGCCTGCGCGCGCACGATGACGTCGTAGGGACCCGTGACGTCCTCGGCCTGGATCACTCCAGGGATCTTGGCGATCGTCTCGGCGACGGTCGAGGCCTTGCCGACCTCGGTCTGGATCAGGATGTACGCCTGTACCACGGAACCTCCAGGGCGGCCACGAGGATCATGTGGGGAAAAGGAACGCCACGGTACCGCGTCGCCGCTCCCCGCGGGGAGACCTGCGGGAACCGGTCCTTGCGTGCCGGGGTGCGGACAGGGCGGACGAGGACGGCTGACGGGACCGCTCACCAGGGTCCGGTCCCGCAGGCCGGGCACCTGGGGCCGGTCACTTCGACGGTATCGAGGACACTGGTCCCGCGCGAGCGGGCACGGACAAGGACAGCAGGGACGGAAGGGGAGCCAGGGCAATGAAGGGCACTGTTGGTGAGCTCGGGGAGTTCGGGCTCATCAGGGAGCTCACCTCCCGTCTCACCACCACCCCGGCGGTCCGGGTCGGCCCCGGCGACGACGCCGCCGTGGTGGCCGCACCCGACCGTCGGGTCGTGGCCAGCACCGACATCCTGCTGGAGGGCCGGCACTTCCGCCGCGACTGGTCCACGGCCTACGACGTCGGCCGTAAGGCCGCCGCGCAGAACCTCGCCGACATCGCCGCCATGGGCGCCGTCCCGACCGCGCTGCTGCTCGGCCTGGTCGTGCCCGCCGAGCTGCCGGTGACCTGGCCGACGGAGATGATGGACGGCCTGCGCGACGAGTGCCAGGTCGCGGGGGCCGCCGTGGTCGGCGGCGACGTGGTGCGCGGCGACACGATCATGGTGTCGATCACCGCGCTCGGCGACCTGCGCAACCAGGAGCCCGTCACCCGGGGCGGCGCACAGCCCGGCGACCTCGTCGCCGTGACGGGCTGGCTCGGCTGGTCCGCCGCCGGGTACGCGGTGCTCTCCCGCGGCTTCCGCTCGCCGCGCGCCTTCGTCGAGGCCCACCGCCGCCCCGAGCCGCCGTACCACGCCGGTCCCGCGGCCGCGGCGCTCGGCGCGACCGCGATGTGCGACGTCAGCGACGGCCTGATCGCCGACCTCGGGCACATCGCCGAGGCCAGCAAGGTGCGCATCGACATCCGCTCCGGCGCCATCGACATCCCCACCCAGATGCACGACATCGGGCAGGCCGTCGGCGTCGACCCGCTGCAGTGGGTGCTGACCGGGGGAGAGGACCACGCGATCGTCGCGACCTTCCCCTCGGACGCCAAACTGCCCGCCCGCTGGAAGGTGATCGGCGAGGTGCTCAACCCCTCGGCGCTGCCCCAGGTGACCGTCGACGGCGCCCCCTGGACCAGCAAGGGCGGCTGGGACCACTTCGGGGACATCGAGTCATGACCGCGCCGCCCCGGGTGCTCACCGTGGCCGGCTCCGACTCCGGGGGCGGCGCCGGGATCCAGGCCGACCTGAAGACCATGCTGGCGCTCGGCACGCACGGCATGAGCGTGCTCACCGCCGTCACCGCGCAGAACTCCCTCGGCGTGCAGGGCGCCTGGGAGCTGCCGGTCGAGGCGGTACGGGCGCAGTACCGCAGCGTCGTCGACGACATCGGCGTTCAGGCGGTGAAAACCGGCATGCTCGCCTCCGCCGAACTCGTCGAGACCGTCGCCGAGTTGCTCGCCGGCACCGACGCGCCCGCCGTCGTCGACCCGGTCGGCGTCTCCAAGCACGGCGACGCGCTGCTCGCCGCCTCCGCGCTGGACCGCGTGCGCACCAAGCTCCTGCCGGCGGCCACCGTCGCCACCCCGAACCTCGACGAGGTCGCCCAACTCACCGGCGTCCACGTCGAGTCGGAGGACGACCTGCGGCGCGCCGCGGCGGCCGTCCTGGCGTACGGGCCGCGCTGGGTGGTGATCAAGGGCGGGCATCTGGCCGGTGACGCCGTGGACCTGCTCACGGACGGCTCCGAGGAGCACTGGCTGCGCGCCCCCCGCCACGACAACCGTCACACCCACGGCACCGGCTGCACCCTCGCCTCCGCCATCGCCTGCGGCCTGGCCAAGGGCCGGACCGTGCCCGAGGCGGTCACGGCGGCCAAGGAGTACGTCACCGGGGCCATCGCCGCCGGCTTCGCGCTCGGCGGCGGCATCGGGCCGGTGGACCACGGGTGGGCTTTCAGGAGCGGTACTGCCTGAGCGCTCCGACGGGAGTGCCCACGGCGGGGTCGGCATCCGGGACCCCGGCAGCCGGAGCGGGGAGTGGGTACGGCAGAAAGCCGGCCCACCTGGTGGTGGACCGGCTATCTGCAGCGAACCGACAGTGGCCGCGCGCTTTAGCTGTGCGTCAGCGCGAGACCTTGCCGGCCTTGATGCACGAGGTGCAGGCGTTCACGCGCTTCGGCGTCCCACCGACCACGGTACGCACACGCTGGATGTTCGGGTTCCAGCGACGGGGCGTACGGCGGTGCGAGTGCGAGATGTTGTTGCCGAAGCCCGGCCCCTTGCCGCAGACGTCGCAGTTGGCAGCCACCGGTCACTCCAAAGACTTCAGATGCACTTACGGTTGATCCCGGCATGCCGGGACGGATCCTGCGATCGGTGAATGATCTGAGATCTGAGTGGCGCTGCCAGGGGGAGAGCCCGATCGGATCGGGCAACCGGAGCAGCATACAACGACTGCGTCCGGACAACGAAACTACCATGACGGCCCAGCGGCCCGCCCACGGCCCTCTTCCGGCAGGCAGGGGCCCGGGGTCTACGCTGCGTCCCACGTCCAGCAGCTCAGGGAGGCGCAGGTGGCGCAGGTGCCGCAGACATTCTTCGATGCTCTCGCGGTGCGCACGTGGTGCTCCCTCGCGCTGGACGCGCTCGGCCGCGCGCGCGAGGAGATCGACGCGATCAACGTCTACCCGGTGGCCGACGGGGACACCGGCACCAACCTGTATCTGACCCTGGAGTCGGCGGCCGGCGCGGTCGAGGCCGTGTTCGCCGGGTACGAGACCGGCGGCGGCCGGCCGTCCCTGGCCGACGCCGTGCACGCGATGGCGCACGGTGCGCTCATCGGGGCGCGCGGGAACTCCGGGACCATCCTCGCCCAGCTGCTGCGTGGCATGGCGCAGGTGCTCGCCGCCGAGGGTGACGACTCCCACACCGACGGGCCGGGGCTGCGGCGCGCGCTGCGGAGCGCGGCCGACGCCGCCCGGCAGGCCGTCGCCCACCCCGTCGAGGGCACGGTGCTGACCGTCGCCGCGGCGGCCGCCGACGCCGCCGAGACCGCGGGCGGCACGGAAGGCCCGGGCGGCGCGGAAGGCTCGGGAGGCCCGGGAGGCGACTGCGGGACGGTCGCGCGGGCCGCCTACGACGGGGCGCGCACGGCGCTCGCCGCGACCCCCGGCCAGCTGGCCGCCCTGGAGCGCGCCGGAGTCGTGGACGCCGGCGGGCGGGGTCTGGTGGCGGTGCTGGGGGCGCTCGTGGAGACGTTCACGGGGGAGACACCGGCCGATCCGGGCGGGCACCCGCGCGTGCGGCCCGCCTCGCAGGCGCGCGTGCCCGCCGGGACGCTCATCGCCTGCCCCGAGACGGGCGCCGCGGACGACGACGGCCCCGCCTTCGAGGTGATCTACCTCCTGGAGGCGGACGACGACGCCGTCGACCGGCTGCGCCGCCGCCTGGACGCCCTCGGTGACTCGCTGGTCGTGGTCGGCGGCGACGGGCTGTGGAACGTCCATGTGCACGTCGACGACGCCGGCGCCGCCGTGGAGGCCGGAGTGGAGGCCGGGCGGCCGTACCGCATCCGGATCACCCACTTCGGCGCCGGTGACGCCCACACCGCGCGCGGTGAGCGGCCGCCCCGCGAACGCGTCCAGCGGGCCGTCGTGGCCGTCGTCCCCGGCGAGGGCCTGGCCGGGCTGTACAGCGAGGCGGGCGCGACGACGGTGCTCGCCCGCCCCGGGGAGCCGCCCGCCAGCGGGGAGCTCGTGGAGGCCGTACGACGTGCCCACGCGCGCGAGGTCGTACTGCTGCCCAACGACCCCGAGCTGCGCCACACCGCGGCGGCCGCCGCCGAGCAGGCCCGCACCGAGGGCATCCGGGTGGCGCTCATCCCGACCCGGTCCGCGGTCCAGGGGATCGCCGCGCTCGCCGTGCACGAACCCGACCGCCGCTTCGACGAGGACGTCGTCTCCATGACCTCGGCCGCGGGCGCCACCCGCTACGCCGAGGTCACCGTCGCCGAACACGAGTCCTGGACCACGGCCGGCGTCTGCCAGGCCGGCGACGTCCTCGGGCTCATCGACGGCGACGTCGCGGTGATCGGCACGGACGTCACCGCGACGGCCGAGACCGTCCTGGACCGCATGCTCGCCGCCGGCGGCGAACTCGTCACCCTGGTCCTCGGCGACGAGGCCCCCGACGGCGTCACCGACCGCCTGGAGACCCGGGTCCGGGACACCTACCTGGCCGTCGACACGGTGGTCTACCGAGGCGGCCGCCAGGGCGCACTCCTGCTCATCGGCGTGGAGTGACCCCGGCGCACACCGCCGGCCGGCGACGCGCGGCCACGCAGACGGCGAGAAGGAACTCGGCCGCCCCTCCCACGCCGCCTGAGCCGGCGGGGGAGCGCCGCCCCGGAGGAAGCTCAGCCACCCCGGGCTGCTCTGCCCCAGAAGGCTCTGCCGCCCCGGGCAGCTCAGTCGCCCGACGGGAAGAGCTGAACGGTCCTGGTGAGCTCAACCGCTCCGGCGGCGCTCAGCCGACTCCCTCCCGCGCCGCTTGAGCCAGCAGAGGTCAGCCGCCCCCGGGGGAAGCTCACTCCCACCGGCGCCGCTCATTCCGTTCGGGCCGGCTCAGCCTGCTTCCTCCCGTGTCGCCTGCGCCAGTTCTTGCGCCTCCGCGCGGCGGGACGTGGCCGTCTCGTCGTCCTCGGGGGCTGTCTCGTACGCCGTGAGGACGGCACGTGCGCGTGCCTGCGCCGCGTCGGGCCGGCCCAGTTCGGCCGCCAGCCAGCCCGCGGCGAGTTCCGCGCCCGTGCGGGCGTGGACCGCGTCTTGGCCCAGGGAGGTGAAGACGGTGATCGCCTCCTCCAGCTCGGCCAGGGCGTCCTCGAACCCCGCCGGACCGGAGCGGGCCAGCAGGTCGCCGAACTGGCGGTGGGTGTGGCCCAGTTCCGCGGTGAGACGGTGCCGTGTCTCGTCGTCCCCGCCTGCCGCCGTCAGTGCCGCCGCGCACTCCTCGACGGCCGCCGACATCAGTTCACGGGCCGTTGCCGGGCCGTCCTCGGCCCGCAGCGTCAGCCACGCGCGGGCGCGCAGCGAGCGGACCAGACCGTGCACATCGCCCACCGCGCGCCACAGCTCACCGGCACGCGCGTAGGCCGTCGTCGCCTCCTCGGACAGGCCCGCCGCCTCCAGGCTCGTCGCGGCGAGATGGGCGAGCGTGGCGTGGTCCTGCTGCTCGGGCCAGTGCCGCGCGATCTCCGCAGCCTGCAAGCGCCGTTCGGCCGCCGCGCGGTGCTCGCCCAGCTCGCCCAGGCAGTCGCCGAGCCACCACAGGGTCTGCACCACCGCGCCGTCGCCGTGCGTCTCGGCGCTCACATCGGGCAGCGCCGACTCCAGCACCTCCGCCGCCTCCGCCCACCGGCCCTGCCGGACCAGCAGCCCGCCGAGCTGGTGCCGCGCCCAGGCGCCGAGCGCCGGTCCGTCGCCGGCCTCGTCCGCCCAGTGCGCGGCCTCCAGCGCGTGCTCGGCGGCCTCGGCGACCTCACCGCGCCCGCCGACGACCTCGGCGAGCTGGAGGTGCAGCTGGGCCCGCCCGACCGGCGTCAGCTGCGCCCCGCCGTGTTCCAGGGCCGCACGCAGCGCCCGTTCGGTCTCGGCCATGTCCCCGAGATGGTGGGCGAGCTGCGCCAGCCGCACCTCGTACTCCACCGCGAACCACGCCACCCCGGCGTCGGTGAACTCCCGTGCCGCCCGCGCGAGCAGCTTCGCGGCCGCTGCCGGGTCCCCGCTGTGCGCGGCCAGCTCGCCGAGCATCGCCAGCGCCTCGGCGTGCCGTGCCGCGAGGCGCACGTCGTCACCGGTGCGGCCCTCGACGAGCGCCAGTACCTCCCGTACGGCCCCCTCGGCCGTCTCGGCGGCGTCGGCGTCCACCGGACCCTCGGCCTGGTGCACGCGCCGCATCAGGATGCGCGCCCGGCTCATCACCACCGACGCGGTCTGCCGCAACCCGGTGCCGTCCCCGGCGTACAGCGCGAGCACCCGGTCGTAGGGCTCGGCGACCGCCGCGAGCGCCGCGTCCACGTCACCGGCGAGCGCGCGCACGTACGCCCCACGCGCGCGTGCCGCGAGCGCCTCGCCCTCGTCGCCCGCCCGCGCGTACAGCTCGGCCGCGTCCGCGAACAGCTCGGCGCCCTCCTCGCCCCGGCTCATCGCCTCGTGGTCGACGAGTTCCGCCTGGTCGTACGGCGCCAGCTCGGCGCCCCGCGCGGCCCGCCCGACCGCCGCCCACGCGTCGAGCGCGTCCGGCTGGAGCGTGTCCGACAGCCGCCGCGCCCGCGCCAGCAGGGCAGGCAGGTCCTCGCCGGCCGCCGGCGGCTCGGTCACCGGCGACACCACCGGCGAGGCCACGGGCGGCGTCGCGCCGGCCGGAGCCGTCCGCACCGACCGCACCCCCAGCGGCAGCCGCTCCACCAGCGGACGCTGCGCCATTCGCGCCCGGGACTGCTCACTGACGTACGCCGTGCCGTTGCGCCGGTCGAAGGCGGCGGCCAGCGCGAGCGCCTCCCCACGCGCGTGTGCCGCGAGGTCGCCCGCCGTCCACGCCCGTCCCGCCGGCCCCGGCACCCGCTGCCCGGACAGGCCGAGCTCGGCCAGGCGGTCCGTCAGCAGCACGACCGCCTCCAGGAAGCTCAGCCTGCTGCGCGGATGCCCGTCGTCGGTGAAGTACGCCGGCCGCTCGGCGAGCAGCTCCAGCGCGCGTGCCTCGTTGCCGCTCAGCGCGCAGAACTCCACGTGGTCCGCGAACGCCCCGCGCATGCTCTCCATCGACCGCACCAGCCGCAGCCCCCGCAGATGGTGGGCCCGCGCCTCCTCCACCCGGCCCAGCCGCAGCAGCGGCGTCAACGACGAGGCGAGGACGGCGTGCGGCTCGTGCGCACAGGTGAACTCGCCCTCCAGGACCGGCCGCCACACCTCGATCGCCTCCGCGTACCGCCCCCGACGCTCCAGCCACCAGCCCTGCTGGTGCAGTTCGCAGGCGTGGCAGTCGGCCATCTCGTCCCGGTCGGCGGCCAGCCACCCGGCATACGCCCGCTCGGCCCGCTCGAGATCCCCCACATGGGCGGCCACGGAGAACTCCGCGCTGCGCACCGCCCGTTCGGAGTACCCGGCGAGCCGGTAGCGGTGCTCCATCTCGCCGAGCCACTTCTCGATGGACGCCAGCGGGATGTGCGGCTGGTCGAGCATGCCGGCCGTCATCCACTTGAACACCCAGTGCAGCGAGTGCACCTCGTACGCGTCGAAGTCCTCCGGCCGTTCGTCCCACAGGCGCAGCAGCCGCGCGAAGGGGACGAACATCTTCGCCTTCTCGGAGCTGTAGTTGTAGACCTTCAGCTGGTGCCCGAGCGCCTCGATCACGGCGAGCGGGATGTCCAGCTTCTCCGCCTCGGCGAGCAGCTGCTCCGCACGCGCGTTGCGCGCCGGGCCCTCCGGCTGCCCGGAGTTGTCCGCCATCGCCCGGCGCAACGCGTCGAAGTCCGTGATCCCGCTCATCGCTGCTCGCCCTCCCCGTGCGTCGCCCACTCCAGCAGCCCGATGAAGGCGCGGTTCAGCAGCGCCGAGTCGGCGGGCCGCAGCGGCCGCTGCGCCATCAGCAGCGCCTGCCCGTACAGCGATTCCGTCGCCGTGCCGATCAGCTCCGGATCGCCGAGCGCGCTGATCCGGCGGACCAGCGGATTGAGGTGGTTCAGCACCAGACGCGCGCGTGGCGCGCTGCCGCGCAGCGAGCCGAGGATGCCCGCCCACAGGTCGTCGGCCTGCTCCTGCGCCTCGGCCCGCGCCTGCTCGTGCCGGGCCGAACGGTCGTCCAGGTGCAGCGCGGGCACCGACAGCGGGTGGAAGGCCCGCAGCACCACATCGCAGCCCAGCGGGTCCAGCTTGGCCCGCGCGGCCGCGAGGAAGCCCGCCAGGGCCAGCTCCACGTCCGCGTCGACCGCGTCCAGATGCGCGGTGACGGTGTCCGCGTCCAGTTCGGCGACCACCGTGCCGGGCCGCACCGACGGCAGCGCCTCGACCAGCTCGCTGTCGTACGTGTAACCGCCGTTGACGACACCGACGCCCTGCGCCGAGGCGATCGGCGCCACCTGCCGGTACTCCTCCACCGTCCGCGTGAAGTGCACGACCGGGTGCCGCTGCGCGAACTCCTCCAGCGACAGCCGCCCGTCCGTCGTCTCGAACGGCAGCCACGGCAGCATCGTGCGCAGCATCTCCGCGTCGTGCCGCGCGAGCGACTTCACTCCCAGGTGGTGCACCGACAAGAAGGCCGCGAGCCGCTCCGGGTCACCGGCCGCGAGCGACGTCAGCCAGGACCGGATCCGCTCCCCGAGCGCCTCCCGCACGGCCGCCAGCGTCTCGTCCTCGTACAGCGACTCGCGCGAGGCGGTGGGCCGCAGGCTGTCGGTGTCCAGCACGCAGCGTACGAAGAACGCCCAGTCCGGCAGGAGCTGTTCGGCCCGCTCGGTCAGCAGCATGCCCTTCAGATGCACGCGGTGCCCCGCCCGCTGCGCCGGGCTCACCGCCTGCGGCAGCACGTACGCCACCCCGCGGATGCCGGCCACCGGCACGTCCAGGTCGATGGAGTCCAGCGGCGTGAACCCGAACAGCCCGTGGCAGTGCCGGGCCAGCGCCACGCGCCGCGTCGCCGGACTCGGATAGGAGCGGTCCCAGGGCGCGGGCAGGTCCGTGACCGCCTCCTCGCCGACCCGTACGTCGTACGGCAGCAGCGAGCCGAAGTCCCGGGCCAGCGTCAGCACCCGCTCGGGCGTGAGCCACTCGGCGGCCCCGGGACGCGCGGTGAGGTACACGGTCGTACCCGGCTCGGGCCGGTCCCGCACCGGCAGCGTCCGCACGGTGTACGAGCCGTCGTCGCGCGCCGTCCACTCCACCGGCGGCGCGTCCGGCGTACGGGCGCTGCGGCTGACCACCCGGATCCGCTCGGCGACGACGAAACAGGCGAGCAGCCCGATGCCGAACTGCCCGAGGAAGTCCGAGCGTGCCTCGCGCAGCCCGTCCGCCCGCTTGGAGCTGCGGCCGATGGTCGCCAGCAGGGTGTGCACGTCCGCCTCGGTGAGCCCGATCCCGGAGTCCTCCACGCGCAGGGCGCCGCCCTCGGCGTACAACCGCACCCGGGCGGGTGCGCCGGGGTCCTCCGCGCGGCGCGCGGTGACGGCGTCGACGGCGTTCTGCAGCAGCTCGCGCAGATAGACCTTCGGACTGGAATAGAGGTGATGGGAGAGCAGGTCGACCAGACCACGCAGGTCGACCTGGAACGAATGAGGTGTCTGAGGTGACTGGGAAGCCTGGGATGACTGTGAGGTCTGCGAGTCCATCGTCACAGCGCCGCTGGTGGGGGAGGGCCGAGGGCGCGGGGTCGGGCGGTCCCGGTGGGGCGGGAATCCGCGGGGGATGGCCGGAGCGCGTCATCCTACGGCTCGAACGAACGTCCTGACCAGGGATTTCCCACAACGTCCCCAACCTGTGAACGGCGGCGCCGCCGCACGTGGCCGGCACGGGATCACCGCACGTCTTCGGCATTGTCAGTGCCGTGGTGTGCAATGGATCTCGTGCCCGCACTGCAAGAACCACTGCAACAACCGCTGAAGTCGGTGCTCGGCCCCGCCACCGCGAAGGTGATGGCCGAGCATCTCGGCCTGCACACCGTCGGCGACCTCCTCCACCACTACCCGCGCAGATACGAGGAGCGCGGCCAGCTCACCCACCTCGCCGACCTCCCCATGGACGAGCATGTCACGGTGGTCGCCCAGGTCGCCGACGCCCGCCTGCACACCTTCGCCTCCTCCCGGGCCCCGCGCGGCAAGGGCCAGCGGCTGGAGGTGACCATCACCGACGGCAGCGGCAGGCTCCAGCTGGTCTTCTTCGGCGCCGGCGTGCACAAGCCGCACAAGGAGCTGCTCCCGGGCACCCGCGCGATGTTCGCCGGCAAGGTCTCCGTCTTCAACCGTCGCCTCCAACTCACCCACCCTGCCTATGAGTTGCTGCGCGGCGACAGCGAGGAGAGCGTCGAGACGTGGGCCGGCGCGCTCATCCCCCTCTACCCGGCCACCGCGAAACTGGAGTCCTGGAAGATCGGCAAGGCCGTCCAGACGGTCCTGCCCAGCGCCCAGGAGGCCGTCGACCCGCTCCCGGACGGCCTGCGCGAGGGCCGCGGCCTGGTCTCCCTGCCCGAGGCCCTGCTCAAGATCCACCGCCCGCACACCAAGGCCGACATCGCCGACGCCCGCGCCCGCCTGAAGTGGGACGAGGCCTTCGTCCTCCAGGTCGCCCTCGCCCGCCGCCGCCACGCCGAGGCCCAGCTCCCGGCGGTGCCCCGCCGCCCCCGGCCGGACGGCATCCTCGCCGCCTTCGACGACCGCCTCCCCTTCACCCTCACCGAGGGCCAGCAGAAGGTCTCCCAGGAGATCTTCGACGACCTGGCCACGGAACACCCGATGCACCGGCTGCTGCAAGGAGAGGTCGGAAGCGGCAAAACGCTGGTCGCCCTGCGCGCCATGCTCGCCGTCGTCGACGCCGGCGGGCAGGCGGCGATGCTCGCGCCCACCGAGGTGCTCGCCCAGCAGCACCACCGGTCGGTCACCGAGATGATGGGCGAGCTGGCCCAGGGGGGCATGCTGGGCGGCGCCGAGCACGCCACCAAGGTCGTCCTGCTCACCGGCTCCATGGGCGCCGCCGCCCGCCGTCAGGCACTGCTCGACCTCGTCACCGGCGAGGCCGGCATGGTCATCGGCACCCACGCGCTGATCGAGGACAAGGTGCAGTTCCACGACCTCGGCCTGGTCGTCGTCGACGAACAGCACCGCTTCGGCGTCGAGCAGCGCGACGCCCTGCGCGGCAAGGGGAAGCAGCCCCCGCACCTGCTCGTCATGACCGCCACCCCCATCCCGCGCACGGTGGCCATGACCGTCTTCGGCGACCTGGAGACCTCCGTCCTGGACCAGCTCCCGGCCGGCCGCTCGCCCATCGCCAGCCATGTCGTGCCCGCCGCCGACAAACCGCACTTCCTGGCCCGAGCCTGGGAGCGGGTGCGCGAGGAGGTGGCAGGCGGCCACCAGGCCTACGTCGTCTGCCCCCGCATCGGCGACGAGGAGGAGGACCCCAGGAAGGCCAAGAAGTCCGCCGAGGACGACGCGGAGAAGCGCCCGCCGCTCGCCGTCCTCGACGTCGCCGAACAGCTCGCCCGCGGCCCGCTGAACGGCCTGAAGGTCGAGGTGCTGCACGGCAGGATGCACCCCGACGACAAGGACGCCGTCATGCGCCGCTTCGCCGCCGGCGAGACGGACGTCCTGGTCGCCACGACCGTCATCGAGGTCGGCGTCAACGTCCCCAACGCCACCGCGATGGTGATCATGGACGCCGACCGCTTCGGCGTCTCCCAGCTGCACCAGCTGCGCGGCCGGGTCGGCCGTGGCGCGGCCCCCGGACTGTGCCTGCTGGTCACCGAGATGCCCGAGGCGAGCCCCGCCCGCCAGCGCCTGGGCGCGGTCGCCTCCACGCTCGACGGCTTCGAGCTGTCGCGCATCGACCTCGAACAGCGCCGCGAGGGCGACGTCCTCGGCCAGGCCCAGTCCGGCGTCCGCTCGTCCCTGCGCGTCCTCGCGGTCATCGAGGACGAGGAGATCATCGCCGAGGCGCGGGAGGAGGCGGCGAGGATCGTCGCGGCGGACCCGGAGCTGGAGCGGTTCCCGGGCCTGCGCACGGCCCTGGACGCCTTGCTGGACGAGGAGCGGGAGCAGTACCTGGAGAAGGGGTGAAGCGGGTGAGGTCACCACGGGCGCGGGGAACCGCGCGACCAGCCACAATGATCCCAAAGCCGTCCACGGAGAAGGACCCCACATGACCCGCGTAATCGCCGGCGCCGCCGGCGGGCGCCGCCTCGCCGTCCCGCCGGGGACAGGAACCCGGCCGACATCGGACCGAGCACGCGAGGGCCTCTTCTCCACCTGGCAGTCCCTCCTCGGTGGCCCCCTGGACGGCGAACGGGTCCTCGACCTCTACGCCGGCTCCGGCGCCGTCGGCCTGGAGGCCCTGTCCCGCGGCGCGGGCCACACCCTCCTCGTCGAAGCCGACGCGCGCGCGGCCCGCATCGTGCGGGAGAACGTGAAGAACCTGGGCCTGCCCGGCGCCGAGGTCAGACACGGCAAAGCGGAACAGATCATCCGCACCGCCCCCCCGCAGGAGCCGTACGACCTGGTCTTTCTCGATCCGCCCTACGCCGTCTCCGACGACGATCTTCGGGAGATCCTGCTCACACTCCGCTCGGAACGCTGGCTCACTGAGCAAGCGCTCGTCACCGTGGAGCGCAGCACCAGAGGCGGGGAGTTCCGCTGGCCGACGGGGTTCGAGGCGATCCGGGCCCGTCGCTACGGCGAGGGAACGTTTTGGTACGGTCGCGCCGCCTCTACGTGCGAAGACGCACGATGACCGGACCGGAGAGCGAGGGATCACAAGTGCGCCGCGCCGTCTGTCCCGGGTCGTTCGACCCGATCACCAACGGACACCTCGACATCATCGCCCGCGCCTCCCGTCTGTACGACGAGGTGTACGTCGCGGTGATGATCAATCAGTCCAAGAAGGGGATGTTCGAGATCGACGAGCGGATCGAACTGATCCGCACCGTCACCGCCGAGTACGGCAACGTCCGGGTCGAGGCCTTCCACGGCCTGCTCGTCGACTTCTGCAAGCAGCGCGACATCCCCGCCATCGTCAAGGGCCTGCGCGCGGTCAGCGACTTCGACTACGAGCTGCAGATGGCCCAGATGAACAACGGCCTCTCCGGCGTCGAGACCCTCTTCGTGCCCACCAACCCCACCTACAGCTTCCTGTCGTCCTCCTTGGTCAAGGAGGTCGCGCAGTGGGGCGGCGACGTCTCCCACCTCGTCCCGGCCCCCGTCCTTCAGGCGCTCAACACGCGGCTGCGCCAAGGCTGAAGGGCTACAGTCGTCCCCGTCCGTCTCCATCACATCCGTAGAGAGTGGCGAGCACACGGTGGACGTGCAGAAAAAGCTCGACGAGATCGTCTCGGCGGTCTCCGGCGCCCGGTCGATGCCCATGTCGGCCTCGTGCGTGGTCAACCGCGCCGACCTGCTGTCGATGCTGGAGGAGCTGCGCGCGGCCCTGCCCGACTCCCTCGCCCAGGCCCAGGAGCTGATCGGCGGCCGGGAGCAGATGGTCGAGCAGGCCCGTCAGGAGGCCGAGCGGATCATCGCCGGCGCCCACGCCGAGCGCGGCTCGCTGATCTCCGACACCGAGGTCGCCCGCCGCTCCCAGGCCGAGGCCGACCGCATCCTCGCCGAGGCCCGCCAGGAGGCCGAGGAGATCCGCGCCGAGGCCGACGACTACGTCGACTCCAAGCTCGCCAACTTCGAGGTCGTCCTCACCAAGACCCTCGGCTCGGTCGGCCGCGGCCGCGAGAAGCTGCTCGGCACCGGCCCCGGCGTCGACGAGGACGGCTACGAGGACGAGGACGCCCCGCAGCGCAGCCACGACCCCGAGACCCTGCGCCGCGACGCCGACTCCTACGTCGACGCCAAGCTCGGCGCCTTCGAGGCGGTCCTGGCCAAGACCCTGGAGGCGGTCGGCCGCGGCCGGCAGAAGCTGCACGGCCGGATCGCCACCGACGACCTCGGCGCCCTCGCCGGCGACCTCGGCACCGTCCAGCACTCCAGCGACGCCGACTACCTCGCCGACCTCGCCGCGCACGCCGAGCAGGACACCCCGGCCCCGCCGGCGCACCAGCCACCCCAGCCGCAGCACCAGCCCCAGTACGCGACGTACGCGCAACAGCCCGACCCCTATGCCGGCTACCCGCAGCAGTACGCCCAGCAGGACGCCTACGGCTACCAGCAGGCCGACCCCTACGGCTACGGCGGCTACGACACGGGTCAGCAGCCCGTGTACGACCCGCAGCAGGCCCAGGCCGTACACCAGCAGGCGGCGCCGCAGCAGGAGGCGGCACAGCCGCAGCAGTACGCCCTCGACGAGACCAGCCTCTTCGACACCGGCATGATCAGCGCCGAGCAGCTCAGGGCCTACGAGCAGGGCCGCGGTCTGTAGGGACCCGGCCCGGATTGGGCCGACAGCGAAAGGTCCAGTATCCTGGCTCTTCGGTCGCGAGTACGTCCGCGATCAGCGCTGCCCGGAGCTTCCGCGGCGGCGTCCCCCTGAGCTGGAAGACCGAAAGCAGGAATGGCTCACAACGCCCGCCTCGACCACCGCAACCCCCTCGTGTTCGACACGCACGAGCTGGGCCGGCGGCCAGGTGCGCTGCAGCGCCTGACTCGCACGGTCCCCACTCCCAGGGACTTCGGTCTGGTGGGAGTCGTCGGAGTGCCGGAAGGCACCCCGCTGGAGCTCGAACTCCGCCTGGAGTCGGTCCTGGAAGGGGTGCTTGTCACAGGCACCGCCCGTGCGACCGCGAAGGGGGAGTGCGTAAGGTGTCTGGAGCCGCTTCAGCTCGACGTCGAAGCGGACTTCCAGGAGATGTTCTCGTACCCTGACGCCGACGACCGGGGCCGCGTCCAGCACGCGGAACCGGGCGACGACGCCGAGGACGACGAGGACAGGCTCTTCCTCGAGGACGGACTCTTCGACCTCGAGGCTGTGCTGCGTGATGCGGTGGTGCTCGCACTGCCGATGCAGCCGGTGTGCCAGGAAGACTGCCCCGGTCTGTGCCCCGAGTGCGGGGCGCGGCTCGCGGACGACCCGGACCACCATCATGACGCCGTCGACATTCGTTGGGCGGCTTTGCAGGGACTCGCCGGCTCACTTCGGGACGGCGACAAGGACGACACGAGCGGCGCCGAAGCGGGCGTCGACGAGAAGCAGGAGAAGTAGCCGTGGCTGTTCCGAAGCGGAAGATGTCGCGCAGCAACACGCGCCACCGCCGGTCGCAGTGGAAGGCTGCGGTCCCCACCCTGGTCGCGTGCGAGCGCTGCCACGAGCCCAAGCAGCAGCACACCGCGTGCCCGTCGTGCGGCACCTACAACAAGCGCCAGGTCCTCGAGGTCTGAGCGGCTGGTGAGAGGCACTGTGTCCACGCCCAAGAAGCAGTCGGCGGACAACCAGGCCTCGTCCCACACGCTTCTGGAAGGGCGGCTCGGCTACCAGCTCGAGTCCGCCCTTCTGGTGCGAGCGCTGACGCACCGCTCCTACGCGTACGAGAACGGCGGTCTGCCGACGAACGAGCGCCTGGAGTTCCTCGGGGACTCCGTGCTCGGACTCGTCGTCACCGACACGCTGTACCGCACCCACCCCGACCTGCCCGAAGGCCAGCTGGCCAAGTTGCGGGCCGCGGTGGTCAACTCTCGTGCGCTGGCGGAGGTCGGGCGTGGCCTCGACCTGGGCTCCTTCATCCGGCTCGGCCGCGGTGAAGAGGGCACGGGCGGCCGGGACAAGGCATCCATCCTCGCCGACACCCTGGAAGCGGTGATCGGCGCGGTCTATCTCGACCAGGGCCTCGACGCGGCCTCCGAACTGGTGCACCGCCTGTTCGACCCGCTGATCGAGAAGTCCTCCAACCTGGGCGCAGGCCTGGACTGGAAGACATCCCTGCAGGAGCTGACCGCGACCGAGGGGCTCGGCGTGCCCGAGTACCTGGTCACGGAGACCGGCCCCGACCACGAGAAGACCTTCACTGCTGCCGCCCGCGTCGGAGGCGTCTCGTACGGCACCGGCACCGGCCGCAGCAAGAAGGAGGCGGAGCAGCAGGCCGCCGAGTCCGCCTGGCGCGCCATCCGCGCCGCCGCGGACGAGCGCGCCAAGGCGGCTCAGGCGGCGAAGGCCGCCGAGAACGCCGACGAGGCGTCGGCCTCCGCCTGACCGACGAGCGACCGAGCGCCCGCCCCACCACCGGGGCGGGCGCTCGATCCGTACCTGTGACGCCGTACTGTGTGACGGGGGAGCCCCATGCCCGAATTGCCCGAGGTCGAGGTCGTACGGCGCGGTCTGGAGCGGTGGGTCGCCCATCGCACCGTCGCCGACGCCGAGGTGCTGCACCCGCGCGCGGTACGCCGCCACCCGGCCGGCGCCGACGACTTCGCGCACCGCCTCAAGGGACACCGCATCGGCGTGCCCAGCCGGCGCGGCAAGTACCTGTGGCTGCCGCTGGAGGACACCGGGCAGGCGATCCTCGCGCACCTCGGAATGAGCGGCCAGCTGCTGGTGCAGCCGCACGCCGCGCCCGACGAGAAGCACCTGCGCATCCGCGTCCGCTTCACCGACGTGCAGGGCACCGAGCTGCGCTTCGTCGACCAGCGCACCTTCGGCGGGCTCTCGCTGCACGACACGACCGACGACGGCCTGCCGGACGTCATCGGGCACATCGCCCGCGACCCGCTCGACCCCCTCTTCGACGACGAGGGCTTCCACCAGGCGCTGCGCCGCAAGCGGACCACGATCAAGCGGGCCCTGCTCGACCAGTCCTTGATCAGCGGGGTCGGCAACATCTACGCCGACGAGGCGCTGTGGCGCTCCCGCGTCCACTACGAACGCCCCACGGCCGGGTTCACCCGCCCGCGCACCGCCGAACTGCTCGGTCACATCCGTGACGTGATGAACGAGGCCCTCGCCGTCGGCGGCACCAGCTTCGACAGCCTGTACGTCAACGTCAACGGCGAGTCCGGCTACTTCGACCGGTCGCTGGACGCGTACGGCCGTGAGGGGCTGCCGTGCAAGCGGTGCGGCACGCCGATGCGCCGCCGCCCGTGGATGAACCGTTCCAGCTACTTCTGCCCCAAGTGCCAGCGGGCGCCGCGCGTCACGCCGTAGCGCGGGTCCCGTCGTACCGCTCGCGGGCGGCCAGGACGTCGTCCATGCTGCCCTCGACGAAGTGGATGAGGCTCAGCAGCCGCTCGGCGACCTGGCGGCCCAGCGGTGTCAGCTCGTAGTCCACGCGGGGCGGATTCGTGGGCTGGGCCTCGCGGTGCACGAGTCCGTCGCGTTCCAGCGCGTGCAGCGTCTGGGACAGCATCTTCTCGCTCACCCCGTCCACGCGGCGGCGCAGCTCGTTGAAGCGCAGCGGGCCCTCGTGCAGCGCGCCGAGCGTGAGCGAGCCCCAGCGTCCGGTGACGTGCTCCAGCGTGCCCCGTGACGGGCAGGCCTTGGCGAACACGTTGTACGGCAGGTCCTGGTCGGGCGTGCGCTGGTCGGTACCGGTCATATCTTGAGCGTACTGCAGCGCAGCGCTTTCGTCTGGGTTGCACTAACCAAAAGTTAGTGCTTTCCTTTGGTCATCGCTTCCGAGCAGCCCTTACGAGGAGTACGCATGACCACCCCTGTTGTCGCCATCGCCTACCACTCCGGCTTCGGCCACACCGCCGTCCTCGCCGAGGCGGTGCGCGCGGGCGCCGCGGACGCCGGCGCCGAGGTCCACCTGGTGGAGGTGGACAAGATCACCGACGCCCAGTGGGAGCTGCTGGACCGCGCCGACGCGATCGTCTTCGGCTCGCCGACCTACATGGGCACCGCGTCCGGCGCCTTCCATGTCTTCGCCGAGGCCACGTCCAAGCGGTGGGCCACCCGGGCGTGGGCGGACAAGCTGGCGGCGGGCTTCACCAACTCCGGCTCCAAGAGCGGCGACAAGCTGCACACCCTGCAGTTCTTCCAGATCCTCGCCGCGCAGCTCGGCATGCACTGGGTCAACCTGGGCCTGCTGCCCGGCTGGAACAGCAGCACGGCCTCCGAGAACGATCTCAACCGCCTCGGCTTCTTCTCCGGCGCCGCCGCCCAGACCAACGTCGACGAGGGCCCCGAGGCCGTCCACAAGGCCGACCTCGCCACGGCCGAACACCTGGGCCGCCGGGTGACGGAAACGGCCCGCGTCTTCCTGAGGGGCCTGGCGGCAGCCTGACCGGCCCCGGCGTTACTTGGCAAGCACCATGGCCAGCGCCCAGAACGCCGCCACGGCGGCGACGCTGACGGCCACGAACACGACAACGCCCGCCGCGCAGCCGTAACCGACGGCGGTCGCCGCCCATGCCCGGCTCAGGACTCTCCGGCAGTCGGCATCGCCGTCCCACTGCTGCTGCGTCACGCCGCCCCCGCGATGCCGTCGTCGCCGGCCCAGTCCTCCGGAAACAGCGGCGCGGGGATCAGGGCGGCGAAGGCGATGTGGGCGAGCAGTTGGAAACCCATCGGCTCGATCGCGCCGATCAACGTGAGCGGCGTCAGTGTGAGCGTGAGCGGAATGAGGAGCAGGGCGCGGAACCGGTGCGGATCCATGCGGTTGTGCACCGTCGCTGCGAACACGGCGATGAGCAGGCTCGGTACGCCGGTGACCAGCAGCAGCACCGCCGCGATCCGCATGGTCCCCGCAAAGTCCTCGCTCCATCCGGAGGCTCGGGAGAGGGCCAGCCAGGCCGCCCAGTAGAGGAGCAGATACGTCAGCACGCACCGCCCCATCCGGCGCAGCACCCGCCCCACTCTGTAGGGCCTCTCCGGTTGCGTCGACACAAGTACCCCCTGCATTTTGAACGCGTTCAACTTAGCATTGCGTTCGCTTCACAGAGGGGTGCCGTACGTCGGTTCAGAACCCGAAGTCCTGGGTCCACCAGGGGCCGCCCGGGCCGAAGTGGACTCCGACGCCGAGGGTCTTGAAGTCCGGGTTGAGGATGTTGGCGCGGTGGCCCGGGCTGTCCATCCAGGCTGCGACCACCGCCGCCGGGTCGGCCTGGCCGCGGGCTATGTTCTCGCCGCCGAGGCCCGTTATGCCGGCCTTCGCGGCGCGGTCCCACGGCGTGTGCCCGTCGGGGTCGGTGTGGTCGAAGAAGCCGCGCGCGGCCATGTCGTCGCTGAAGTCCTCCGCCAGACCCGTCAGCGCGCTGTTCGCCGCCAGCGGGGCGATCCCCGCCTTCGCCCGCTCGTCGTTGACCAGCCGCAGGACCTCCGCCTCGGCCTGCGCCCGCGCCGACACGGTGACCGGCGGTGCGCTGGTCGGCTCCGGTGCCTTGGTGGGGGTCGCCTTGCGCGAAGGGGCCGTCGTGCGCGGTGCGGCCGAAGGTTGCCGGGACGCGGTTTTCGACGGTGTGGGCGTGGGGGAGGGCGACGCCGTGGACGGGGACGCCGACGGCGAAGGGGAGGCCGCCTTCGAGGCCGAGGGAGAGGGAGAGGGGGAGGCAGAGGCCGATGCCGGTGCCGCGGTCGAACGGCTGGGGGTCCGGCCCGCGGCCGGGCCGCTGCCGTTGCCGGGCTCCGCGCTGCCGGACGTGCCGCCCTGCTGGCTCGGCGAGTTCGTCGGCGCCTCCGCGGCGCGCACCCCGCCGTCTCCGCCGGAGCTGCCGCCGAGCCGGTAGTTGTGCAGGCCCGGCACCACGCCCGAGGCGACGGCGACCGTACCGATGGCGACCGCGCCCGCGACGCCCAGCAGCCCGGTGCGCACCGGCGTCACCGCCCGCCTGCGCCGCCGCCGGCCACCGCCGCGCGATGCGCCCGCGTCCGGCGTGAAGCCCGCCCCGGAACCGCCCCCGCAGGAGGCGTCCTCGGTGGCGAACAGATACGCCTGGCTCTTCGCCACGGCCTCCGCGTACGCCTCGGGGTTCAGATAGGGCGCGATGCCCATGGGGGCGGTGTCGCCCCCGGTCGAGTGCCCCGGGGCGCGGTGCTCCGCGAAGGAGCCCTCCGGCTGAGTGGCCCCCGTGGCGCGGCCCTTGGCGGCGCGGCCGGCGGCGGAGCGTCGGTGGCGTCCCATGTCCTGGCCTTCCTCGTCCTCGCGATCGGCCCGCCCAGCGGATCACGGGGGTCCCCTCGCCCCCGGCAGCCGACCAGACTCACCCGATCGGGTGAGTTTCATATGAGATGCATTGCGTCGGGACGGTACCCCATGGCGCACGGGGAGGATGTGTCCCGAGAGACATTGGCCGGTTAGGTTGCACTCATGAGCGAGGATGTACGACTGGTCGCCTGGGTGCGTGGAAACGTGCAGGGCGTGGGTTTTCGCTGGTTCACGCGGGCCAAGGCCCTCGAGATCGGCGGCCTGAGTGGTTTTGCTCTCAATTTGGCCGACGGCCGCGTCCAGGTGGTCGCGGAGGGCCCCCGCCCCGGCTGCGAGAACCTGCTCGACTGGCTCTCCGGCGCTGACACGCCCGGCCGCGTGGACGGCGTCACCGAGATCTGGGACACACCCCGCGGCGGCTACGACGGGTTCGCCATCCGCTGATCCCCGGCCCCCGCCCTCCCCAGGGCGCGCCGAAGGCCGCCGCGCGCCCCCCCCTCACTCCACGCAAACCGGCAGGTCGTTGCGGAGAAGGGCTTGCGATGGCAGGCTCCGCACGCAAGGATGATCGTCACGCCCCCAGGGGCCCGCAGGAGTCGCAGCGCAGGCGCTTTCATGCCGCGCGCCCCGGGTCGCCCTCCCACACGGGGCGTGATCGTGTTGACCGTCAAACTTTTTGGTGAGACGCTGAAAGCCCGCGCACCTTAGCTGTTTGGCATGGCTGAACGGCAGCACAACTGCAGGCCCGCCAAGCAGCCGCGGGTGCGAATCCCTCACGACCCACCACCGCTTCGGTCGGTCACTCAGTGTGGAGGACCATCCATCATGGCAAAGGCGCTTCTCGGTTACGTCGGCGGCTCCGACCCGCGACTCCTCGCCGAGATGCGACGGCTCCAGCAGCGCGTCCAGGACCTCGAATCCGAGCTCGTGCGGATCCAGGCCGAGAAGGACGCCCTGCAGGCTGCCGCTTCTCACGACAGGATCATGGAGAGCGTTGACGCACACCAGGCGGAGCCTGCGCTCACCTGATCACTGCACGCTCCACAACAGCACAAGCAGTGGTTGGGCTGTCCGTCACAACCGCTTAGTGTCAGAACTGCAAGGGACGCCTCGGCGTCCCTTCTTTCTTGTCTTTCTTGCCCCCGTGCATCTTTCACTCTCTTCAACGTCTGATGTGCCCTCCGCGTTCACCAGTGAAACCGCGGGTCGCCCCGTGGTTCATGGAGTGGGACAACCCCCGGAAGGTAGAGTCCGACGGCGTGCACCTCAAGGCCCTGACGCTCCGCGGGTTCAAGTCGTTCGCCTCGGCGACCACGCTCCGCTTCGAACCGGGGATCACCTGTGTCGTCGGCCCCAACGGCTCCGGCAAGTCCAACGTCGTGGACGCGCTCAGCTGGGTCATGGGCGAACAGGGCGCCAAGTCGCTGCGCGGCGGCAAGATGGAGGACGTCATCTTCGCCGGCACCACCGGCCGCCCGCCGCTGGGCCGCGCCGAGGTGTCGCTGACCATCGACAACTCCGACGGCGCGCTGCCCATCGAGTACGCCGAGGTCACCATCACGCGGATCATGTTCCGCAACGGCGGCAGCGAGTACCAGATCAACGGCGACACCTGTCGGCTGCTCGACATCCAGGAACTGCTCTCCGACTCCGGCATCGGCCGCGAGATGCATGTCATCGTCGGCCAGGGCCAGCTCGACTCCGTCCTACACGCCGACCCCATGGGCCGGCGCGCCTTCATCGAGGAGGCCGCGGGCGTCCTCAAGCACCGCAAGCGCAAGGAGAAGGCGCTGCGCAAGCTGGACGCGATGCAGGCCAACCTCGCGCGCGTCCAGGACCTCACCGACGAACTGCGCCGCCAGCTCAAACCCCTCGGCCGGCAGGCCGCCGTCGCCCGCCGGGCCGCCGTCATCCAGGCCGACCTGCGCGACGCCCGCCTGCGCCTGCTCGCCGACGACCTCGTACGCCTGCGCCAGGCACTGCAGACCGAGATCGCCGACGAGGCCGCGCTCAAGGCCCGCAAGGAAGCCGCCGAGCAGGACCTGAAGAAGGCCCAGCAGCGCGAGGCCCAGCTGGAGGACGAGGTACGGCAGCTCACGCCACGTCTCCAGCGCGCCCAGCAGACCTGGTACGAGCTCTCCCAGCTCGCCGAACGCGTCCGCGGCACGATCTCGCTGGCCGACGCCCGCGTCACGAGCGCCACCTCCGCCCCGCCCGAGGAACGGCGCGGCCGCGACCCCGAGGACATGGAGCGCGAGGCCGCCCGCATCCGCGAACAGGAGGCCGAGCTGACGGCCGCGCTGGAGGCCGCCGAGCGGGCCCTGGAGGACACCGTCGCCCACCGCGCCGAGCTGGAGCGGGAGCTGGCCCAGGAGGAGCGGCGCCTGAAGGACGTCGCCCGTGCCATTGCCGACCGCCGCGAGGGCCTCGCCCGGCTGCGCGGCCAGTTCGGCGCCGCACGCTCGCGCGCCGCGTCCGCGCAGGCCGAGATCGACCGCCTGGCCGCCGCCCGCGACGAGGCCCAGGAGCGCGCCGTCACCGCACAGGAGGAGTACGAGGCGCTCCAGGCGGAGGTCGACGGCCTCGACGCCGGCGACGAGGAACTGGCCGCACGGCACGAGACGGCCAAGCGGCAGCTCGCCGAAGCGGAAACGGCGCTCAGCACCGCCCGCGAGGCCCTCACCGCCGCCGAACGCGGCCGCGCCGCCACCCAGGCCCGCCACGAGGCACTGGCCATGGGCCTGCGCCGCAAGGACGGCACCGGCATACTGCTCGCCGCCCGCGACCGCCTGAAGGGCGTCCTCGGCCCGGCGGCAGAGCTGCTCACGGTGGAGCCCGGCTACGAGGTCGCCCTGGCCGCGGCCTTCGGAGCCGCCGCGGACGCGATCGCCGTCGAAACCCCGGCCGCGGCAGCGGACGCGATCCGCCTCCTGCGCAAACAGGACGGGGGCCGAGCGGCCCTGCTCTTGTCCGGGGCCCCGGAAGCGCCCCAAAGGGGCGCGGGGAACGGCGCGAGCGACCACAACGCACCCGCAGACGCACCGGCACCTGTCACTCCCCTCCCCGGCGGGCGCCCCGCCGTGGACCTCGTGAGAGGCCCGGCCGACCTCATGCCCGCCGTCCGCCGCCGCCTGCACGGAATCGTGGTCGTCGGCACTCTGGAGGACGCGGAGGACGTCGTCTACGCGCACCCCGAGCTGACCGCCGTGACCGCCGAAGGCGACCTGCTCGGCGCCCACTTCGCCCACGGCGGCTCCGCCGGCGCCCCCAGCCTGCTGGAGGTGCAGGCCTCCGTCGACGAGGCCGCGGGCGAGCTGGCCGAGCTGGCCGTGCGGTGCGAGGAGCTGGCCGAGGAGCAGCGGGCGGCGGCTGAACGGCGCACCGGGGCCGTCACCCTCGTAGAAGAACTCGGTGAGCGCCGGCGGGCCGCCGACCGGGAGAAGTCGGCCGTCGCGCAGCAGCTCGGGCGGCTCGCCGGGCAGGCCCGCGCGGCCGCCGGTGAGGCCGAGCGGGCCACCGCCGCCGCGGCCCGCGCGCAGGAGGCGCTGGAGCAGGCCGTTCAGGACGCGGAGGAGCTGGCGGAACGGCTGGCGGTCGCCGAGGAGACCCCCGTCGACGAGGAGCCGGACACCGCCGTACGCGACCGGCTGGCCGCCGACGGCGCCAACGCCCGCCAGACCGAGATGGAGGCCCGCCTCCAGGTCCGTACCCATGAGGAACGCGTGAAGGGCCTGGCCGGGCGGGCCGACTCCCTGGACCGGGCCGCCCGCGCGGAACGCGAGGCACGCGCGCGTGCCGAGCAGCGCCGGGCCCGGCTGCGCCACGAGGCGGCCGTCGCCCGGGCCGTCGCCGCCGGCGCCCGCCAGCTGCTCGCGCACGTCGAGGTCTCCCTCGCCCGGGCCGAACGGGAACGGTCGGCGGCGGAGGCCGCCAAGGCGGCCCGTGAGCAGGAGCTGACCGCTGCCCGCGTCACCGGGCGCGAAGTGAAGGCCGAGCTGGACAAGTTGACGGATTCAGTCCACCGGGGCGAGGTACTCGGCGCCGAGAAGCGGCTGCGCATCGAGCAGCTGGAGAGCAAGGCGCTGGAGGAGCTGGGTGTCGAACCTCAGGGGCTGGTCGCCGAGTACGGGCCGGATCAGCCCGTGCCGCCCTCGCCCCCCGCCGACGGCGAGGAGCTGCCGGAGGACCCCGAGCATCCGCGCAACCAGCCGCGCCCCTTCGTACGCGCCGAGCAGGAGAAGCGTCTGAAGGCCGCCGAGCGTGCCTACCAGCAGCTCGGCAAGGTCAATCCGCTCGCGCTGGAGGAGTTCGCCGCGCTGGAGGCCCGGCACCAGTTCCTGAGCGAGCAGCTGGAGGACCTGAAGAAGACCCGCGCCGACCTGCTCCAGGTCGTCAAAGAGGTGGACGAGCGGGTCGAGCAGGTCTTCACGGAGGCCTACCGGGACACGGCCCGTGAGTTCGAGGGCGTCTTCAGCCGCCTCTTCCCGGGCGGCGAGGGCCGCCTGGTGCTGACCGACCCCGGCAACATGCTCACCACGGGCGTGGACGTCGAGGCCCGCCCGCCGGGCAAGAAGGTCAAGCGGCTGTCCCTGCTCTCGGGCGGCGAACGGTCGCTGACCGCCGTGGCGCTGCTCGTGTCGATCTTCAAGGCCCGGCCGAGCCCCTTCTACGTCATGGACGAGGTCGAGGCGGCGCTGGACGACACGAACCTGCAGCGGCTGATCCGGATCATGCAGGAGCTGCAGGAGGCCTCGCAGCTGATCGTGATCACGCACCAGAAGCGGACGATGGAGGTCGCGGACGCGCTGTACGGCGTCTCCATGCAGGGCGACGGCGTCTCGAAGGTCATCTCCCAGCGCCTGCGCTAGGGACACGGGCCCTTCAAGATCATCTGACTCGCCGTTCATTTATTGAACACAAGTTGGCCTGGTGTATCTACAAACTCACAGCCGTTGAACTATTGACTTCGAAACTTGAAGGCATAGTCTCTGCAACGTTGCTTTTACCTTCAGGTGTGAGCGGCGTACGGATATGCGCCACTGGAAGCCTGGAAGGGCAGACCCCCACCCGGCAGCGTTGCCGGTGGCCCGAGGAGTACACGTGACCAGCACAGCGCAGGCACCCCAGTCAGGAGCCCGTACGGCTCATCCCGATCATCTCGGGCATGTCATCTTCATCGCGGCAGCGGCCGCGATGGGCGGTTTCCTCTTCGGTTACGACAGCTCCGTCATCAACGGCGCCGTCGAGGCCATCCGAAGCCGCTACGACATCGGCTCCGCCGCGCTGGCCCAGGTCATCGCCATCGCCCTGATCGGCTGTGCCATCGGCGCCGCCACCGCCGGCCGGATAGCCGACCGGATCGGCCGTATCCGCTGCATGCAGATCTCCGCGGCCCTCTTCACCGTCAGCGCCGTGGGCTCGGCCCTGCCCTTCGCCCTGTGGGACCTCGCCTTCTGGCGCATCGTCGGCGGCTTCGCCATCGGCATGGCGTCCGTGATCGGCCCGGCCTACATCGCCGAGGTCGCCCCGCCCGCCTACCGCGGCCGCCTCGGCTCCTTCCAGCAGGCCGCCATCGTCATCGGCATCGCCGTCTCCCAGCTGGTCAACTGGGGTCTGCTCAACGCCGCCGGCGGCGACCAGCGCGGCAAGCTGATGGGCCTGGAGGCCTGGCAGGTCATGCTCGGCGTCATGGTCGTCCCGGCCGTCCTGTACGGCATGCTCTCCTTCGCCATCCCCGAGTCGCCGCGCTTCCTGATCTCCGTCGGCAAGCGTGATCGCGCCAAGGAGATCCTCGCCGAGGTCGAGGGCAAGGGCGTCGACCTGAACGCCCGCGTCAACGAGATCGAGCTGGCGATGAAGAGCGAGCACAAGTCCTCCTTCAAGGACCTGCTCGGTGGTGGCTTCTTCTTCAAGCCGATCGTCTGGATCGGTATCGGCCTGTCGGTGTTCCAGCAGTTCGTCGGCATCAACGTCGCGTTCTACTACTCCTCCACCCTGTGGCAGTCGGTGGGCGTCGACCCGTCGGACTCGTTCTTCTACTCCTTCACCACGTCGATCATCAACATCGTCGGCACCGTGATCGCGATGATCTTCGTGGACCGCGTGGGCCGTAAGCCGCTCGCGCTCATCGGCTCGGTCGGCATGGTCGTCGGCCTCGCGCTGGAGGCCTGGGCGTTCAGCTACCACCTGGTCGACGGCAAGCTCCCGACCACCCAGGGCTGGGTCGCCCTGATCGCCGCCCACATCTTCGTGCTCTTCTTCGCCCTGTCCTGGGGCGTGGTCGTGTGGGTCTTCCTCGGCGAGATGTTCCCGAACAAGCTCCGCGCCGCCGCGCTGGGCGTGGCCGCCGCCGCGCAGTGGATCGCCAACTGGGCCATCACCGCGAGCTTCCCGTCGCTGGCCGACTGGAACCTCTCCGGCACCTATGTGATCTACACGGTGTTCGCCGCGCTCTCCATCCCGTTCGTCCTGAAGTTCGTCAAGGAGACGAAGGGCAAGGCCCTGGAGGAGATGGGCTGACGCCCCCCGAACTCGGGGAGAAGGGCCAAGTCCCCGCTGCCCCTCTCCTCGATCCGTCCGCCGCCCCCGCCCGGCTCGTGCCTGGGCGGGGGCGGCGGTGCCTTTGCCTGCGGCGCCGGGTGCGTGGTTGTCTGCGGGTGCGTTGTGCCTGCGGCGCTGGGTGCGTGGTCGTCTGCGGGTACGTTGTGGCTGGTCGCGCAGTTCCCCGCGCCCCTTTTGTGCCTGCGGCGGCCCGTTGCTGTCCGGTGGCCGGTTGCTGTCGCCTACGGCCGGTTTCTGAGTCGGGGCCGGGGTGGGGGGTGTCCGTCCTCGGTCCGGCCGGCCGTTTCCGACGGGCGCGCTGTTGGTCGGTGCCGGACGCTGCGGGCGGACACCCCCCACCCCGGCCCCTTCCCGCCGTCGGCGGGTTTGGGGCGTCGCCGCTTCTGTTGGGTGCGCCGCGGTTGGTGACCGGTGTGAAGAAGCCCCCTCCGGCACTTCTTCGCCGGAGGGGGCTTGCAGAGGGGTGGTCAGACGGTCAGGCTCTCGCGGTCCTCGGTCGGCGCCGTTGCCGTCGGCCGGGCTACTGGCGGCTTCGGCAGGGCGAGGTAGAGCAGGCCGGAGATCACGATGGTGGCGACCCAGCCGAGGCCGTACTCGCCGATGACGTTGTTCTTCGCGAGCGGGCCGGTGAACCAGTCCGACGTGGTGAACATCAGGCCGCCGACGAGACCCACCGCCCAGGAGACGACCGCCGCGGGGGCGAAGCCGCCCCGGTACCAGTACGCGCTGCGGCGCGAGGTGTCGGCCATGGCCGCGCCGTCGTACTCCGTGCGCCGCAGCATGTCCGCGCCGAAGACGCCGACCCAGGCGGAGAAGGCGACGGCGAGCAGGGACAGGAAGGCGATGAAGGACCCCATGAAGCTGGTCGCCACCAGCATCAGCACACCGCCGAAGATCAGCGAGATCACGGCGTTCACGGACACCGCCCAGTGGCGCGGCACCTTGAAGCCGAGGGTCTGCGCGGTGAAGCCGGCCGAGTACATCGACATGGAGTTGATCAGCAGCATGCCGATCAGCGCGATCAGCAGATACGGCACCGCGATCCAGGTGGGCAGGATCTCACCGACGAAGGACACCGGGTCGGAGGCCGACGCCAGGTCCGGCGTGGACACCGCCATCACCGCGCCCATCAGCACCATCGGCAGGACGACGATGCCGGCGCCGCCGACCGACGTACCGACGATCGCCTTCGAGGACGCCGTACGCGGCAGGTAGCGGGTGAAGTCGGGGGCGGACGGGATCCAGCTGACGCCGCCGGCCGCGATCATGCCGATACCGGTGATCACCGCGGCCGTTGAGCCGGCGCCGTGGTCCATGACCTTCGACCAGTCGGTGTTGACGGCCAGATAGACGAGGACGAGCACCGAGAAGGCGCCGAAGAGGTAGGTCGCGTACTTGTTGCACTTCTGGACGGCGTTGATGCCGAGCCCGGAGATCGCGAAGGTGGCGACGACGAACAGCAGCAGCATGACCATGTCGAGCACGCTGTTCGCGTGGACGCCGAGGACGATGTCCAGGATGGTGAGCATGGCGTAGGCGCCGGTCACCGCGTTGATCGTCTCCCAGCCCCAGCGGGCCACCCAGATCAGCGAACCGGGCAGCAGGTTGCCGCGCTGGCCGAACACCGCGCGCGACAGCGCCATGCCGGGCGCCCCGCCACGCTTGCCGGCGATGCCGATGAGCCCGACCAGGCCGTACGACACGACGGGAGCGACGGCCGCGACGACGAGCGCCTGCCAGATGTCCAGGTGGTACGCCACGACGAGGCTCGCGCCCATCGTCAGCAGCAGCACGCTGATGTTGGCGCCCACCCAGGTGGGGAACAGCTCGCGGGGCTTGGCGGTGCGCTCACTGTCGGGCACCTGTTCGATGCCGCGGGTTTCGAGAGCGCCTTCGGTCTCGGCGGTCTTACTCATGGAAGGAGGGAGCCTCAAGGTGGGGGACGGGGTGTCGTCGGGACTCTACGCGCGTTGATGTAGGGACCACCATCGTACTTTGGACCGACTCCTGCCCTCCAGTGGCGTTTGTCTCTCAGAGGAAGCCACAAGACGGCTCCGGCGGGCCCCCATGGCTGATACTGGACGGGTTATGGAAACCGTCATCCTTGCTGTAGTCATCGCCGTGGTCGCGATCGTCGCGCTCGGCGGGCTCGTGGTCGGCAGCCGACGGAAGAAGTCGCTGCCCCCGCCGCCCCCCGCCGCGCCCGACATCACCGCTCCTCCGGCCGAGCCGCACGTCGGCGACGAGGCCGAGACGCCGCGGGAGGAACCGCGGCGCACCATCGAGGAGGTGGATCTTCCAGGCGGCCGGGCTCCCGTCGCCGTAGAGGAGCCGCCGGCCGAAGTCGTCGAGGCTCCCGAGATCGAGATCCCGGAGCCCACCGCGGGACGCCTGGTCCGCCTGCGCGCCCGCCTCTCCCGTTCCCAGAACGCCCTGGGCAAGGGCCTGCTCACCCTGCTCTCCCGTGAACACCTCGACGAGGACACGTGGGAGGAGATCGAGGACACGCTGCTCACCGCGGACGTCGGTGTGCAGCCCACGCAGGAGCTCGTCGAGCGTCTGCGTGAACGCGTGAAGGTGCTCGGCACCCGCACGCCGGAGGAGCTGCGCGGCCTGCTGCGCGAGGAGCTGCTCACGCTCGTCGGCCCGGAGATGGACCGCGAGGTCAAGACCGAGCCGGCCACCAGCAAGCCGGGCATCGTGATGGTCGTCGGCGTCAACGGCACCGGCAAGACCACCACCACCGGCAAGCTGGCCCGCGTCCTGGTGGCCGACGGCCGCTCCGTCGTCCTCGGTGCCGCCGACACCTTCCGCGCCGCCGCCGCCGACCAGCTCCAGACCTGGGGCGAGCGGGTCGGCGCGTACACCGTGCGCGGGCCGGAGGGCGGCGACCCCGCCTCCGTCGCCTTCGACGCGGTGAAGGAGGGCAAGGAGATGGGGTCGGACGTCGTCCTCATCGACACCGCGGGCCGCCTCCACACCAAGACCGGCCTCATGGACGAGCTCGGCAAGGTCAAGCGGGTCGTGGAGAAGCACGCCCCGCTCGACGAGGTGCTGCTGGTCCTCGACGCCACGACCGGCCAGAACGGTCTGGTCCAGGCCCGCGTCTTCGCGGAGGTCGTCGACATCACCGGCATCGTCCTGACCAAGCTCGACGGCACCGCCAAGGGCGGCATCGTGATCGCGGTCCAGCGCGAGCTGGGCGTACCGGTCAAGCTGGTCGGCCTCGGCGAGGGCGCGGACGACCTGGCCCCCTTCGAACCGGGCGCCTTCGTGGACGCCCTCCTCGGCGACTAGCGACTCCGTCGTCAACCTGTAATCCCACCCCCGGCACGGGTCCCGTCCGGGGGTGGGGTGCGTTCACCGACGTTCAGTGAGCGCGGGCCGGGGCACCCGCCGCGACGGCGCTGCACCCGCGTGCGGCGGGAAGGGGACGGGGTGGGGGGTGTCCGCCCGCAGCGGCCGGCACCGGGCAACGGCGCCGTCGTCGCGGCCGGACCGAGGACGGCCCCCCCCCACCCCGGCCCCGACTCAGGAACCGGTCGTAGGCGCGACAGCAACCACCCACCGGACCGCAACGGGCCGCCGCAGGCATCCAAGGGGCGCGGGGCTGAGTCGATATGCGGCTCCGCCGCGTGGGCGCGACCAGCCCCCACGCACCCGCAGACGACCTACGACCAATTACCCCCGCGACCGATGCGCCGCATACGCCAACGTCCCCAGCAACAGCCGCGCCCCCGCCGGCCGAGTAGCCGAATCCAGCGCCGGCGGCCGCAGCCACCGCACCGCCCCCGCCCCGCCCCGATCCGACGGCGGAGCCGTGACATACGTCCCGGCCCCCAGCCCCAGAAGGTCAAGCCCGGGATCGTCCCAGCCCATCCGGTACAGCAACCGCGGCAGATCGGCCGCCGCCCCCGGCGCCACGAAGAACTGCGCCCGCCCCTGGGGCGTCACGGTGACCGGCCCCAGCGGCACGCCCATCCGCTCCAGCCGCACCAGCGCCCGCCGTCCCGCCGCCTCCGCGACCTCCAGTACGTCGAACGCCCGCCCGACCGGCAGCATCACCGACGCCCCGGGCACCTCGGCCCACGCCGCGGTCACCTCGTCCAGCGTCGCCCCGGCCCGCACCTCGGCCGCGAACGACAGCGGATGCGCCCCCGGCGCCGGACAGTCGCGGTGCCCGCAGGAGCACGCCCCCGCCACCGCCCGCGCGCCCGGCACCACGTCCCAGCCCCACAGGCCGGTGAACTCCGCCACGGCGGTGCACTCCGACGAGCGGCCGCGCCGCCGGGAGGCGGACCGCATGTCGCGGATGTCACGGATGCCCCGACTGCTGCCGATCGTGAAGCCCATGCCCCCTCCAACGGGTCCGACGCACCGGTGGTTACGACGCTGTGGTGACCAAGAACACTCAACCCGCTACGGAGCGTGTCCTCGAGTCCGCCGCCGACGGCGTCCGGAAGCGCCGTCGGTGGTGCATCCGGCGACACGCGCCCCCGAGTGCATCCGTCCGCTCACTCCCGGCTGTCCTATGTCAAGTGAATCGCGGGAAGGCCACCGTGAGTTCATTCGAAGGGGTGGCGAATGGTGGCGTTTACGGTTTCACCATGGCCGGACGGGTGATCGTAGGATTACTTTGAGTGCACGGTACCGGCGGGCACATGCACTCGTGGGTATGCCGGAGGCAACTCGGTTTTCCGTTCGAAGGGTGACAACCACCGGACGGAAGGCCCCGAGGACCGGCATTCTGATAGGGCTTGGCGCAGCGGCGCGGCCGCGCGGCGGCGTCGCACGGCGCGGCAAGAGGTCTTGAGGGATGGGGGCGTTCCAGTGGGCGGCAACGGCGGTAGCGGGACGAACGCTGAGAAGCGCCCCAACGAGCTGCTGGGGTCCTGGTTCGTGCGCAGCGGCTGGTCGAAGGGCGAGCTGGCCCGTCAGGTCAACCGCCGCGCCCGCCAGCTGGGCGCCAACCACATCTCCACCGACACCTCGCGGGTCCGCCGCTGGCTGGACGGCGAGAACCCCCGCGAGCCCATCCCCAGGATCCTGTCCGAGCTGTTCTCCGAGCGCTTCGGCTGTGTCGTCTCCATCGAGGACCTCGGCCTGCGCACCGTGCGCCCGTCGCCGTCCGCCACGGGTGTCGACCTGCCCTGGACGGGCCCGCAGACCGTCGCCCTGCTGGGCGAGTTCTCGCGCAGCGACCTGATGCTGGCGCGGCGCGGCTTCCTCGGCAGCTCGCTGGGCCTGGCCGCGGGTCCCGCCCTCATCGAGCCGATGCAGCGCTGGCTGGTGCCCACGCCGGCGCTGCCCGGCCAGCGCCTGGAGGCCGATCCGCAGCCGATCCCCACCAGCCGCGCCCGAGGCCGGCTCTCCAAGCCGGAACTGGACCTGCTGGAGTCCACGACCGTGATGTTCCGCCAGTGGGACGCCCAGTGCGGCGGCGGCCTGCGCCGCAAGGCGGTCGTCGGCCAGCTGCACGAGGTCACCGACCTGCTCCAGGAACCCCAGCCCGAGACCACGACCCGGCGCCTGTTCAAGGTCGCCGCCGAGCTGGCCGAGCTGGCCGGCTGGATGTCGTACGACGTCGGGCTCCAGCCGACCGCGCAGAAGTACTTCGTCCTCGCGCTGCACGCCGCGAAGGAGGCCGGCGACAAGCCGCTCGGCTCCTACATCCTGTCCAGCATGAGCCGCCAGATGATCCACCTCGGCCGGCCCGAGGACGCCCTGGAACTCATCCACCTCGCCCAGTACGGCAGCCGCGACTGCGCGAGCCCGCGCACCCAGGCGATGCTGTATGCGATGGAGGCCCGCGCCTACGCCAACATGGGCCAGCCCGGCAAGTGCAAGCGGGCCGTCCGCATGGCCGAGGACACCTTCGCCGACGCCGACGACTGGGACGAGCCGGACCCCGACTGGATCCGCTTCTTCTCCGAGGCCGAGCTGTACGGCGAGAACAGCCACTCCTTCCGCGACCTCGCCTACGTCGCCGGCCGCAGCCCCGCCTACGCCTCGCTGGCCGAGCCGCTGATGCAGCGGGCCGTGGAGCTGTTCGCCGACGACAGCGAGCACCAGCGGTCGTATGCGCTGAATCTCATCGGCATGGCCACCGTCCACCTGCTGCGGCGCGAGCCCGAGCAGAGCACGGTGTACGCCGGGCAGGCCATGCGGATCGCCCGGAAGGTGCGCTCCGAGCGGGTCAACACCCGGATCCGCAAGACCGTCGACACCGCCGCCCGCGACTTCGGCGACCTCGCCGAGATCGTCGACCTCACCGACAAGCTCGCCGCCGAGCTGCCGGAGGCCGCCGAGGCGGTCTGACCCGCACCGTTGCACCCCTGAACCCCGGCCGCGGCCGGCCCTCCCGAACTGCCCGACTCGGCTCCCCCGCCAGGTCATCGGAAGGCCGGCCGCGGCCGGTCCCGTCCCCCCGGCAATTCATCGGGGCGTAACACGCCGGGCGCCTTCGTCACCCCGGCGAAACAACGCGGGGCGCCCACCGAAACGGCGCTGCGTCACTCTCGTCGCCATAACCGGCCCACCCCTCATGCCGCTGAGGCATTCCGCTCAGGCTTCGCCCGCACGGGGCCGTACAACGACGAGGAGACGCCGATGGCACCAGCAGCCATCATGCTTGCGGCGGACGCGCCCAAACTGTCGTCCGCCAACACCGGCTTCATGCTCATCTGTTCCGCCCTGGTGATGCTCATGACCCCGGGCCTGGCCTTCTTCTACGGAGGCATGGTCCGCGTCAAGAGCACCCTGAACATGCTGATGATGAGCTTCATCAGCCTCGGGATCGTCACCATCCTGTGGGTGCTCTACGGCTTCTCCCTCGCCTTCGGCACGGACTCCGGCAGCCTCATCGGATGGAACTCCGACTGGCTGGGCCTGAGCAACATCGGGCTGACCCAGCTGTGGGACGGCTACTCCATCCCCGTCTTCGTGTTCTGCGTGTTCCAGCTGATGTTCGCGATCATCACACCCGCCCTGATCAGCGGCGCGCTCGCCGACCGCGTGAAGTTCAGCGCGTGGGCGCTGTTCATCACGCTGTGGGTGACGATCGTGTACTTCCCCGTCGCGCACTGGGTCTGGGGCGCGGGCGGCTGGGCCTACGAACTGGGCGTCATCGACTTCGCCGGCGGGACGGCCGTGCACATCAACGCCGGTGCCGCGGCGCTCGGCGTGATCCTCGTCATCGGCAAGCGCGTCGGCTTCAAGAAGGACCCGATGCGCCCGCACAGCCTGCCCCTGGTCATGCTGGGCGCGGGGCTGCTGTGGTTCGGCTGGTTCGGCTTCAACGCCGGCTCCTGGCTCGGCAACGACGACGGCGTGGGCGCGCTGATGTTCGTGAACACGCAGGTCGCGACCGCTGCCGCCATGCTGGCCTGGCTGATCTACGAGAAGATCCGGCACGGCGCGTTCACCACGCTGGGCGCCGCCTCCGGCGCGGTCGCCGGCCTGGTCGCCATCACGCCCTCCGGCGGCGCGGTCTCCCCGCTCGGCGCGATCGCCGTCGGCGCCATCGCCGGTGTGCTGTGCGCGATGGCCGTCGGCCTGAAGTACCGGTTCAACTACGACGACTCGCTCGACGTCGTCGGCGTCCACATGGTCGGCGGCATCGCCGGCTCGCTGCTCATCGGCTTCTTCGCCACCGGCAAGGGCCAGTCCACAGCGACCGGCGTCCTCTACGGCGACCACTCCTTCACTCAGCTGTGGAAGCAGTGCGCCGGCGTCGGCGCCGTCCTCGCCTACTCCCTCGTCGTCTCCGCGATCCTCGCCTTCCTCCTCGACAAGACCATCGGGATGCGGGTCACCGAGGACGAGGAGGTCCGCGGCATCGACCAGAGCGAGCACGCCGAGACCGCGTACGACTTCAGCGGCGCCGGAGGCGGAGCCGCCCGCACCAGCGCCGTACAGGCCGCCGTCGAGGCCGCGACCCGAAAGGTGGACGCATGAAGCTCATCACCGCCGTCGTCAAGCCGCACCGGCTCGACGAGATCAAGGAGGCCCTGCAGGCCTTCGGGGTCCACGGGCTGACGGTCACCGAGGCCAGCGGCTACGGTCGGCAGCGGGGCCACACCGAGGTCTACCGCGGCGCCGAGTACACCGTCGACCTGGTCCCGAAGATCCGTATCGAGGTGCTGGCCGAGGACGACGACGCCGAGCAGCTCATCGAGGTCGTCGTGAAGGCGGCCCGTACCGGCAAGATCGGTGACGGCAAGGTCTGGTCGATCCCGGTCGACACGGCCGTCCGGGTCCGCACCGGCGAGCGCGGCCCCGACGCGCTCTGACCGCTTGACGAACAGGAGTCGCTGGGTGACGACGACCAACGCGCGCGACGAAGCAGAGGACTCCGGCCCCAGCGGCTACGTGGCGGCCCGGCTGCACCTCCTCACCGAGGGGGAGCAGTCCGGGCCGCCGCGCCGTGCGGCCCTGTCCCAGCTCACCGACGACTGGCTCGCGGAGCTGTTCGCGGCGGGCTCCGGCGACCTCACGGGTGTCTCCCTGGTCGCGGTCGGCGGGTACGGGCGCGGCGAGCTGTCGCCGCGCAGCGACCTCGACCTGGTCCTGCTGCACGACGGCGCCGACCCCAAGGAGGTCGCCGCGCTCGCCGACCGCCTCTGGTATCCGGTGTGGGACCTCGGCCTCGCCCTCGACCACTCCGTGCGCACCCCGGCGGAGGCCCGCAGGACGGCCGGGGAGGACCTGAAGGTGCAGCTGGGCCTGCTGGACGCCCGCCACCTCGCCGGCGACCCCGCCCTGACCGCTTCCCTGCGCACCGCCGTCCTCGCCGACTGGCGCAACCAGGCCCCGGGGCGCCTGCCCGAACTCCAGGAGCTGTGCGCCGAACGGGCCGAGCGCCACGGCGAGCTGCAGTACCTGCTGGAACCGGACCTCAAGGAGGCCCGCGGCGGACTCAGGGACGCCACCGCCCTGCGCGCCGTCGCCGCCTCCTGGCTCGCCGACGCGCCCCGCGAGGGCCTCGCCGACGCCCGCCGCCGCCTCCTCGACGTCCGCGACGCCCTGCATCTGACCACCGGCCGGGCCGCCGACCGGCTCTCCTTGCAGGAACAGGACCAGGTCGCCGCCGGCCTCGGCCTGCTCGACGCCGACGCCCTGCTCCGGCAGGTCTACGAGGCGGCCCGCGTCATCTCCTACGCCAGTGACGTCACCTGGCGCGAGGTGAGCCGTGTGCTGCGCTCCCGCGCGGTACGGCCCCGGCTGCGCGCCATCCTGGGCGGCGGCAAACCGGTCACCGAGCGCTCGCCGCTGGCCGAGGGCGTCGTCGAGCAGGACGGCGAGGTGGTGCTCGCCCGTGCCGCGCGTCCCGAACGCGACCCCGTGCTGCCGCTGCGCGCCGCGGCCGCCGCCGCCCAGGCGGGCCTGCCGCTGTCCCTGCACGCCGTGCGCCGGATGGCCGCCACCGCGCGCCCGCTGCCGGCGCCCTGGCCCGCCGAGGCCCGGGAGCAGCTGGTCACGCTGCTCGGCTCGGGCCGCCCCACGGTCGAGGTGTGGGAGGCGCTGGAGGCCGAGGGGCTGATCACCCGGCTGCTGCCCGACTGGGAGCGGGTGCGCTGCCGGCCGCAGCGCAACGCCGTCCATGTGTGGACCGTCGACCGGCACCTGATCGAGACGGCCGTGCGCGCCTCGGAGTTCACCCGCCGGGTCGGCCGGCCCGACCTGCTGCTGGTCGCGGCCCTGCTGCACGACATCGGCAAGGGCTGGCCCGGCGACCACGCGGTGGCCGGCGAGATCATCGCCCGCGACGTCGCCGCGCGCATCGGCTTCGACCGCGCGGACGTCGCCGTACTCGCCGCCCTCGTCCGCCATCACCTGCTGCTGATCGAGACCGCCACCCGGCGTGACCTGGACGACCCGGCCACCGTGCGGCTGGTCGCCGAGGCCGTCGGCACGCCGTCCACGCTGGAGCTGCTGCACGCCCTGACCGAGGCGGACGCGCTGGCCACCGGCCCGGCCGCCTGGTCCTCGTGGCGGGGTTCGCTCGTCGCCGACCTGGTGCGGCGGGTGTCGGCCGTGCTCGCCGGCGACGCGCCGGAGGACCCCGAGCCGGCCGCGCCGACCGCCGAGCAGGAACGGCTCGCACTGGAGGCCGTCACCACCGGCGGGCCCGTGCTGGCGCTGCGCGCGCAGGCGGAGCCGCCCGGCGAGGGAGCGGCCGGTGAGGCGCCCGCCGGCGAGGGCGATCCCGAGCCGCTCGGGGTGGAGCTGCTCATCGCCGTACCCGACCAGCCGGGTGTGCTGCCCGCGGTGGCCGGTGTCCTCGCCGTGCACCGGCTCACCGTGCGCACCGCCGAGCTGCGGGCGCTGGACCTGCCGGACGGGGTGGACGGCTCGGTGCTGCTGCTGGACTGGCGGGTCGCGGCCGAGTACGGCTCCCTGCCGCAGGCCGCCCGGCTGCGCGCCGACCTCGTGCGCGCGCTGGACGGCTCGCTGGACATCGCCGCCCGCCTCGCGGAACGCGACGCGGCCTACCCCCGCCGCCGGGGCGTCCTGCCGCCCCCGCCCCGGGTGACCGTCCACCCGGCGGCCTCCCACCTCGCCACGGTGATCGAGGTCCGCGCCCAGGACGCGCCCGGCCTGCTGTTCCGTATCGGGCGCGCCCTGGAGGACGCGGGAGTGCGGGTGCGCAGCGCGCATGTGTCCACGTTGGGCTCCAACGCGGTCGACGCCTTCTACGTGACGAACGCCGAGGGCGCTCCGCTGCCCGAGGAGGAGGCGGCCTCGCAGGCCCGGAAGCTGGAAGAGATGCTGAAGGCGTGACCCCCGTCCGTGATGCAGCGGGCGGGGACGATTGTCTTGCGGAGCCGGATACCCTGGAAGACGCTCATACTGCCCCCGACTCCGAGGACCGACGCCGCCGTGTTCGATACTCTCTCCGATCGCCTCTCAGCGACCTTCAAGAATCTGCGCGGCAAGGGGCGTTTGAGCGAGGCGGACATCGACGCCACCGCGCGCGAGATCCGCATCGCGCTCCTCGAGGCCGACGTGGCCCTGCCCGTCGTCCGCACGTTCATCAAGAACGTCAAGGAGCGCGCGCTCGGCGCCGACGTCTCCCGGGCCCTGAACCCGGCCCAGCAGGTCCTCAAGATCGTCAACGACGAGCTGGTCACGATCCTGGGCGGCGAGACCCGGCGTCTGCGCTTCGCCAAGCAGCCGCCCACCGTGATCATGCTGGCCGGTCTCCAGGGTGCCGGTAAGACCACCCTCGCGGGCAAGCTCGGCCGGTGGCTCAAGGAGCAGGGCCACTCGCCGCTGCTGGTCGCCTGTGACCTCCAGCGCCCCAACGCCGTCAACCAGCTGAGCGTCGTCGCCGAGCGCGCCGGCGTCGCGGTGTACGCGCCGGAGCCGGGCAACGGCGTCGGCGACCCGGTCAAGGTCGCCAAGGACTCCATCGACTTCGCCAAGTCCAAGGTCCACGACATCGTCATCGTGGACACCGCCGGCCGCCTGGGCATCGACCAGGAGATGATGCAGCAGGCCGCGGACATCCGCGACGCGGTCAGCCCCGACGAGATCCTCTTCGTCGTCGACGCGATGATCGGCCAGGACGCGGTCAACACCGCCGAGGCCTTCCGCGACGGCGTCGGCTTCGACGGCGTGGTGCTCTCCAAGCTCGACGGTGACGCCCGCGGTGGCGCCGCCCTGTCGATCCGGCAGATCACCGGCAAGCCGATCATTTTCGCGTCGAACGGCGAGAAGCTCGACGAGTTCGACGCCTTCCACCCCGACCGGATGGCCTCCCGCATCCTCGACATGGGTGACCTGCTCACCCTGATCGAGCAGGCCGAGAAGACGTTCAGCCAGGAAGAGGCCGCCAAGATGGCCTCCAAGCTGGCGTCGAAGAAGGGCCAGGACTTCACCCTGGACGACTTCCTGGCTCAGATGGAGCAGGTCAGGAAGATGGGCTCCATCTCCAAGCTGCTCGGCATGCTGCCCGGCATGGGCCAGATCAAGGAGCAGATCAACAACATCGACGAGCGGGACGTCGACCGCATGGCCGCGATCATCAAGTCGATGACCCCGGCCGAGCGTCAGGACCCGACGATCATCAACGGCTCCCGCCGCGCCCGTGTCGCCAAGGGCTCCGGTGTCGAGGTCAGCGCGGTGAAGGGGCTCGTCGAGCGGTTCTTCGAGGCCCGCAAGATGATGTCCCGCATGGCGCAGGGCGGCGGCATGCCCGGTATGCCGGGCATCCCGGGCATGGGCGGCGGCCCCGGCCGGCAGAAGAAGCAGCAGAAGAAGGCCAAGGGCAAGCAGCGCTCCGGCAACCCGATGAAGCGCAAGCAGCAGGAGCAGGAGGAGGCCGCCCGCCGCGCGGCCGCCGCCGAGAACGGCGGCGCCTTCGGCCTGCCGGGCCAGCAGGCCGGTCAGGACTTCGAGCTGCCGGACGAGTTCAAGAAGTTCATGGGCTGACCAGCCCGTCGTACGTCCGCTGGGGGCGCCCCTCATCAGGGGGCGCCCCCGGCGTCGTACACCCGCATGCCTGCCGGGCTTTCCTGTCGTAACGTCCCGGTATGACCAACCCTGCGCCGCCGCGGAAGTCTCCCGACCAGCCCTGGCGTACCGAGGGCACCCCCGAGGAGCCGCCGAAACCGCCCTCCGGCGGGCGGCGGATGGGGGGCGGCTGGTGGCGGCTGATCGTCGCCGCGCTCGTCGTGTACCTGATCGCCAACCTCATCCTGTCCTTCCAGGACGAGGCGACCGAGCCGACGATCTCCTACACCGAGTTCAGCAAGCAGGTCGACGCCGGCAACGTCAGCAAGATCTACGCCAAGGGCGACGCGATCCAGGGCCAGCTGAAGAAGGCCGAGGACAACCCCGAGGGCTCCGGCACCTACACCAAGTTCAAGACCGAGCGCCCGACCTTCGCCGACGACAAGATCTGGGAGTCCCTGACCAAGCACAACGTCACGGTCACCGCGGAACCCGTCGTCCAGCACCGCAGTTTTCTGGCCAACCTGCTGATCTCGCTGGCGCCGATGCTGGTGCTGGTCGCGGTGTGGGTGTTCGTCGCCCGGCGGTTGCGCTCGGGGCTCGGCGGCGCCGGCGGCATGCTGGGCCGCAAGGCGCCGCCCAAACCGGTCGAGCTGGAACCCGGGCAGCAGCGCACCACCTTCGCGGACGTGGCCGGTATCGACGAGGTCGCGGGCGAGCTCAACGACGTCGTGGACTTCCTGAAGAACCCCGACGCCTATCGCCGCATGGGCGCCAAGATGCCACGCGGTGTGCTGCTCGCGGGACCGCCCGGCACCGGCAAGACACTGCTCGCGCGGGCCGTCGCCGGGGAGGCTGGGGTGCCGTTCTTCTCGGCGTCCGCCTCCGAGTTCATCGAGATGATCGTCGGCGTCGGCGCGTCCCGGGTGCGCGAGCTGTTCGCGGAGGCCCGCAAGGTCGCTCCGTCGATCATCTTCATCGACGAGATCGACACCATCGGCCGGGCCCGCGGCGGCGGCGCGAGCGTCGGCGGGCACGACGAGCGCGAGCAGACCCTCAACCAGATCCTGACCGAAATGGACGGCTTCTCCGGCTCCGAGGGCGTCATCGTCGTCGCCGCCACCAACCGCGCCGACGTCCTCGACCCGGCACTCACCCGGCCCGGCCGCTTCGACCGGGTCGTCCAGGTCTCACCCCCGGACCGCGGCGGGCGCGAGGCCATCCTGCGCATCCACACCCGCGAGATCCCGCTCGCCGCAGACGTCGACCTCGCCCAGGTCGCCAGGACCACCCCGGGCATGACCGGCGCGGAACTCGCCAACCTCGCCAACGAGGCCGCCCTGCTCGCCGTCAAGCGCGGTCGGCGGCAGGTCACCCGGTCCGATGTGTCCGACGCCCTGGAGAAGGTGCAGCTCGGCGCGGAACGCGCACTCGTCATGCCGTACGAGGAGCGGCGGCGGACCGCCTACCACGAGAGCGGGCACGCGCTGCTCGGCATGCTGCAGCCCGGCGCCGACCCGGTCCGCAAGATCACCATCGTGCCGCGCGGCCGGGCCCTCGGCGTCACGCTGTCCACACCGGACGCGGACAAGTACGCGTACACCGAGGAGTACCTGCGCGGCCGGATCATCGGCGCCCTCGGCGGCATGGCGGCCGAGCAGGTGGTGTACGGCATGATCACCACCGGGTCGGAGAGCGACCTGGAGCAGGTCACCCGCATCGCCCGCGGGATGGTCTCCCGGTGGGGCATGAGCGCACGCGTCGGCCGCCTCTCCGCGCTGCCCGACGACGCCCAGCAGGCCTACGGCCTGGCCGCCGCCCCGCAGACCCTCGACGCGATCGACGAGGAGATGCGCCGGGTCGTCGACGAGTGCTACGAGGAGGCGCGCCGCAAGCTGCGCGACCACCGCGGGCAGCTGGACGCCCTGGCCGAGGCGCTGCTGGACCGCGAGACGCTCGAGGAGGCCGACGCCTACCGCATCGCGGGCATCTCGCGGCTGACGAAGGACGAGCCGTGAGGACCGCTCACGGCACCCGGGCTATCAGATAGCGGAAGACGTTCGGCATCCATACCGTGCCGTCGGCCCGCCGGTGCGGGTGCAGCGCCTCGGTGAGCTCCTTGCCGACCTGCTCCTGGTCGGTGGCCGCGGTCGCCGCGTCGAACAGCCCGGTCGACAGCAGCCCGCGCACCGCGCTGTCCACGTCGGCGTACCCGAAGGGGCAGGCGACGCGTCCGGAGCCGTCCGGGCGCAGTCCGGCGCGCTGGGCGACCTCCTCCAGGTCGTCGCGCAGCGCGGGACGCCAGCTGCCCGGGCTGCGCAGCGGATCGGACAGCTTCCCCGCCACCCGCAGCACCGAGGAGGTGGCGCACCGCTCCGGCGGGCCCCAGCCGGCCAGCACCACGGGGGCGCCGCGCTCGGCGACCCGTACCGCCCCGGCGAGCAGTTCGGCGAGCCCGTCGGAATCACCGGCCGTGCACCCGATGGGCTCGAACGCCGTCACCAGGGAGTACGCCGCGGCCGCCCGCTCCGGGGTCTCCCGCACCAGCCGCGCACCGCCACGCGCGCGTGCCCCGGGTGCCTCCGGCTGCAGCCGCTCGTGGGCGAGGGCCAGCCGTTCGGGGGAGTGGCACTCGACGCCGGTGACCTCCGCCCCGCGCACCGCCGCCATCAGCAGGGCCAGGCCGGAGCCGCAGCCCAGGCCCAGCAGGCGGGTGCCGGGCCCCACTTCCAGTCGCTCGTAGACGGTCTCGTAGAGCGGAACCAGCATCCGTTCCTGGATCTCCGACCAGTCACGCGCGCGTGCACACAGGTCCACGCGGGGGGCCGGTCCCGCTTGCGGGAGGTGCTGCCGCACGAGCGTAGGTGTCATAGGTACGCGCCCCAATCCGCCGAGAGAAAAGTCGTGTGCCCGTTTTGCTGGAGTTGCCGGTGTTGCACGGTCCCCGTGCAGTGCGCTCGCACTGACCCCCGTATGCCAGGAAACTCCGGCCTCGCCGGTGCGTCCAGTGGAAAGCGACGACGGGTTGAGAGTTGGCTGCTGGACTGGCTGGATTTCACCTGCGCGCAATATGGCCCGGACGATCTCCGGCCAGCCGCGGCCGGGGCGGTGCCGGAGGCCTGCCGCCGACCCGGTAACGTCGCCGTCGTCGCGTGCGCTGACGAAGGTGAGGCGGCCCGCCGCGGGAGTGACCGAAAGGCCCCTTGCGCACCGGCGGACCCCGTGGAGCGTCGGCGTCGACACGATCTACGCGTGGGTACGTACATGCGCCTACGTCGGGCTACGCACCACCTTGATACGAGGTGTGCGGCATTTCCGCAGATCAGCGCACCCGTCCTCGTCACGACGCATCAGCGGCAACTGACGGGTACGTGCAAATTATTTGGGATGCCCCGGAATCGGAACACAGCGGCACCCCGGCTCGTTGTCATTACGTGAGCACGACACAGACACCACCTGTTCTCGCCGCCGAGCTGGCGCAGGCGTGGGCCGACATTCAGCGGTACCACCCCGAGCTGCCGGACCTCGCCGCGCCGGAGTCACTGATCGGGGAGTCGTCGTCCGCGTGCGGGCACGAACTCTCCTTCGAGCGACTGCTGCACGAGGCAGTCCATGGCGTCGCCGCATCGCGCGGCGTACGCGACACGTCCCGGGCCGGGCGCTACCACAACCGCAGATTCCTCGCGATCGCCGAGGAACTGGGCCTGGACCACCCCGAGGAGCCGCACCCGAGCAGCGGCTTCTCGCTGGTCACGCTCAGTCCCGAGGCCAAGCGGCGCTACCGGCCGACCATCGAACGCCTCCAGCGGGCCCTGAAGGCCCACTCGGCGGCCACCTCCTCGGACGCCACCCGCGCCTTCCGCGGCCCCGCCGCGCGGCACGGGTCCTCGGGCGGCGGCGTCCGCGTCAAGGCGGTGTGCGACTGCGGCCGCAACGTCCGCGTCGTCCCCTCGGTCCTGGCCCAGGCGCCGATCGTCTGCGGCGGCTGCGGCAAGCCGTTCCGCATCCCGGAGGTCGTGGGAGCGGCGTAACCGCGCGTACCGGCATCTCGTGGGTGCCGGAGCGGTCGAACGCAGGTGGGGTGCCGCCGGCCGGCCCAGGCCGGGCGGCGGCACCCCGTCACGCCGGGTTGCGCACCCGACGGCGGTCACGGCGACGCCGGGTGCCTCTCAAGCGTGCCCACGACAAGCAACCCTCGGCCGGAAGCGCCCCGCAGCGTGTGGCACAATGGCTAGCTGTACTCGACAGTCGCACAGGACCCCTCTCTCCTCCGGCTGACGCGTCCATCGGGCACTCGGGTACCGCAACCCCACGCGGCTCTCTCGCCGTGCCCAACCACGTCAAATTCAGGAGAACCCACTCCCGTGGCAGTCAAGATCAAGCTGAAGCGTCTGGGCAAGATCCGTTCGCCTCACTACCGCATCGTCGTCGCCGACTCCCGTACCCGCCGTGACGGCCGGGCCATCGAGGAGATCGGCAAGTACCACCCGACCTACAACCCGTCGGTCATGGAGGTGGACGCCGAGCGCGTGGCGTACTGGCTCTCCGTCGGCGCTCAGCCGACCGAGCCCGTGCTCGCCATCCTGAAGAAGACCGGCGACTGGCAGAAGTTCAAGGGCGAGCCCGCCCCGGCGCCGCTGCTCGTCGCCGAGCCCAAGGCCGCGCGTCCGTCGTTCGAGGCCCTCGGTGGCGACGACGACAACAAGGGTGAGGCGATCACCCAGAAGAAGAAGGCTGAGAAGAAGGACGAGGCTGCGGCTGAGTCCGAGTCGACCGAGGCCTGAGCATGCTCGAGGAGGCTCTCGAGCACCTCGTGAAGGGCATCGTCGACAACCCTGACGATGTGCAGGTGGCCTCTCGCGACCTGCGCCGCGGGCGTGTGCTCGAGGTTCGGGTCCACCCCGACGACCTCGGCAAGGTCATCGGCCGCAACGGCCGTACCGCACGCGCTCTGCGCACCGTCGTGGGCGCCATCGGCGGCCGCGGTGTCCGTGTCGACCTCGTCGACGTGGACCACGTCCGCTGACGCTTCGCAGCACCGGCTCGGGCCGGGGAGGGCCACTGGGCCGTCCCCGGCCCGCAGTCGTATGACAGGAGAATGAACAGGTGCAGTTGGTAGTCGCACGGATCGGCCGTGCCCACGGGATCAAGGGCGAGGTCACCGTCGAGGTACGGACCGACGAGCCGGAACTCAGGCTCGCCCCCGGCGCGGTGCTCGCCACGGATCCCCCCTCCGCCGGCCCGCTGACCATCGCGACGGGACGCGTCCACAGCGGCCGCCTCCTGCTGCGGTTCGAGGGCGTCGCCGACCGCAACGGCGCCGAGGCGCTGCGCAACACCCTGCTGATCGCCGAGATCGACCCCGACCAGCTGCCCGAGGACGAGGACGAGTACTACGACCACCAGCTGATCGACCTGGACGTGGTCACCGAGGACGGCACCGAGGTCGGCCGGATCACCGAGATCTCCCACCTGCCCTCCCAGGACCTGTTCATCGTCGAACGGCCCGACGGCAGCGAGGTGATGATCCCCTTCGTCGAGGAGATCGTCACCGAGATCGACCTGGCCGAGCAGAAGGCCGTCGTCGCGCCCCCGCCCGGCCTCATCGACGACCGCGCCGAGATCGCCTCGTCCCGGGACGAGAGCGAAGAGCGGGACGCGCGCGAGGAGCCCGGGGACGAGCGTGACGAGTCCGGGGACGAGCGCGAGAAGTCCGGGGACGCCGGCGCATGAGGCTCGACGTCGTCACGATCTTCCCCGAGTACCTCGACCCGCTGAACGTCTCCCTGGTCGGCAAGGCACGCGCGCGTGGACAGCTGAACGTGCACGTCCACGACCTGCGGGACTGGACCTACGACCGGCACAACACCGTCGACGACACCCCGTACGGCGGCGGCCCCGGCATGGTCATGAAGACCGACCCCTGGGGCGACGCGCTCGACTCCGTCCTCGCCGACGGCTACGAGAGCGGCTCCGGTGAGCCCGCGCTCATCGTGCCCACGCCCAGCGGCCGGCCGTTCACCCAGGAACTCGCCGTCCACCTCTCCGAACAGCCCTGGCTGATCTTCACCCCGGCCCGCTACGAGGGCATCGACCGCCGCGTCATCGACGAGTACGCCACCCGCATGCCCGTCCACGAGGTGTCCATCGGCGACTACGTCCTCGCCGGCGGGGAAGCCGCCGTCCTCGTCGTCACGGAGGCCGTGGCCCGGCTGCTGCCCGGCGTCCTCGGCAACGCCGAGTCCCACCGCGACGACTCCTTCGCGCCCGGCGCCATGGCCAATCTGCTCGAAGGCCCCGTCTACACCAAGCCGCCCGCCTGGCGCGGCCGGGAGATCCCGGACGTGCTCCTCAGCGGCCATCACGGGAAGATCGCCCGCTGGCGCCGTGACGAGGCCCTGCGGCGCACGACGGCCAACCGGCCCGACCTGATCGAGCGGTGCGACCCGAAGGCGTTCGACAAGAAGGACCGCGAGATGCTGTCCATCCTGGGCTGGGAGCCCGACCCCGAGGGTGAGCCGTACGGCCGATTTTGGCGCCGGGCGGCGGGCGTGGAAGAATAGACCGCTGCTGTCCGTCCGTCCGGCGTGCGCCCCTGCCACAGGGGGACAGGACGTCCGCTCCGACGCGGACAGCTTTCCATTGAAAGATCTAGATGCCGTTGATGACCTGTGGCATCAGCGAAGAAAGCAGACGAAATGTCGCACCTGCTCGACTCCGTCGACTCCGCGTCGCTGCGCAGCGACGTCCCGGCCTTCCGCCCGGGTGACACCGTCAACGTCCACGTCCGCGTCATCGAGGGCAACCGCTCCCGTGTGCAGCAGTTCAAGGGCGTGGTGATCCGCCGCCAGGGTTCCGGCGTGCGCGAGACCTTCACGGTCCGCAAGGTCTCCTTCTCCGTCGGCGTCGAGCGCACCTTCCCGGTGCACACCCCGATCGTGGAGAAGATCGAGCTCGTCACCCGCGGTGACGTGCGTCGCGCCAAGCTGTACTACCTGCGCGACCTGCGCGGCAAGGCCGCGAAGATCAAGGAGAAGCGCGACAGCTGAGCGCTTTCCCGGGGTCACAGCGGGGCCGGATAGCATTCGGCCCCGATGGACACCGAAGCACAGCCGACGGAGCGCGACCGCTCCTCCCAACCCGCAGCGGCGGGTGGGGAGGGACGGTCGCGTTTCGCGTTGGCGGACCGGATCGCCGCGTGGCTCCCCGGCGGTCGTATCAGCCTGACCCTGCTGATCTGCCTGCTCTTCTTGCTGCTCCTCAACCTTTTCGTGGTGCGGCCGTTCCAGATTCCCTCCGGTTCCATGGAATCGGGGTTGAGGATCGGGGACAGGGTTCTCGTAAATGAGTTGGCGTACCGTTTCGGAGCCGAGCCGCGGCGCGGGGACGTCGTCGTGTTCGACGGCAGCGACTCCTTCGGGGACGGCGACTACGTCAAGCGCGTCGTCGGGGTGGGGGGAGACCACGTGGTCTGCTGCGACCAGGAGGGGAGGATCCGGGTGAACGGCCGGTCGGTCGACGAGTCGGCGTTCCTGTACCCCGGGGACAGCCCGTCCACGGTGACCTTCGACGTCGTGGTGCCCGCCGGCCGCCTGTTCGTGCTCGGCGACCACCGCGGCGACTCCAGCGACTCCCGCGACCACCTCGGCTCGCCCGGCGGCGGCATGGTGCCGGTCGGCGACGTCATCGGGCGCGCGGACTGGATCGTATGGCCCCTGGGACACGCCACCCGGCTGCAGCGGCCGGGGGCGTATGCGGCGGTGCCGCAGGCCGCCGGCGGTGCGGCGGGCGACAGCGGTGGCGTGCCCGGCGGTGCGGGGCCCGTCAACGGTGGCGTGCCCGGCGGTGCGGGGAGCGGGCGTGGGTAACCGGGGCAGGCCGCGGGGTGGCGCCGCGGCGGGTGCGGACGATCCGCTGCCCACCGGTGTGCGGCGCGCCTCCGCCCCGGCCGGGGGCCCCTCCGGCGGCCCGTCAGGGGGTTCCTCCGGGGGCCGCCCTGCCGGGGGTCCCTCGGGGGGCGGCCGTACGCGTGCCGAGCGGCGCCGGCTCCAGCGCAAGGTCAAGCGCAAACGCCGCCGCAGTGCCGTGAAGGAGATCCCCCTCCTCGTGGGGGTCGCGGTGCTGATCGCGCTGGTGCTGAAGACCTTCCTCGTCCAGGCGTTCGTGATCCCGTCCGGGTCCATGGAGCAGACGATCCGCATCGGCGACCGGGTACTGGTTGACAAGTTCACCCCGTGGTTCGGTTCCAAGCCGGAGCGCGGGGACGTGGTGGTGTTCAAGGACCCCGGCGGCTGGCTCCAGGACGAGCAGACCACGGTCAAGAAGGACGACCCGGTCGTGGTGAAGCAGGTCAAGGAAGCGCTGATCTTCATCGGCCTGCTGCCCTCCGACAACGAGAAGGACCTCATCAAGCGCGTGGTCGGAGTCGGTGGGGATCATGTGAAGTGCTGCGACGCGCAGGGGCGTATCACCGTCAACGGTGTTCCCCTGAACGAGGACTATCTGAACCCGGGCGACACCCCCTCCGACACGCCCTTCGACGTCACCGTCCCGCAGGGGCGGCTGTGGGTGATGGGCGACCACCGCTCCAACTCCGCGGACTCCCGCTCGCACCAGGACATGGACTACGGCGGTACGGTCTCCGAGGACGAGGTGGTCGGACGGGCGATGGTCATCGCCTGGCCCCTCGGCCACTGGACCACCCTGAAGGAACCGTCGGCGTACGCGTCCGTGCACGACGCTGCCGCCGGGGCCGACGCGGCGGGCGGGGGCGGCGCGGTGGGCGACGGCGACGCGGTGGTGTCCGGGTCGGCCATGGCCGGCTCGCCGTCGCATAGGGTTGCTTCCGGTGATCCGGTGGATCAGAAGGAAATGTTCCAGCTCCCGACCCCTGCGGAACTCCCGCTCGTTATGGGAGTGGTGGGCCTGCGTCGTGCGCGGGGCAGGCAGCGACACGGAGTAAGGAGTTGGCGTGGGGGATGTGGCGGTTGGCGCTCGGTCCGGACACGACGGCGAGGAACACCGCGGACACCCTGTGGAGTCCGCAGCCCCGACCGCGGACGGCGCCGTGACTTCGGGGACCTCAGGGAATGACTCCGACGTGATGGAGGACGGCACGGTGCCGGGCGAGGCAGGGCGGACGGTGTCACAGGGTTCGGCGGCAGGGGCCGCCGGACCGAAGAAGCCGCGCTCCTTCTGGAAGGAGCTGCCGATCCTCATCGGGATCGCGCTCGTGCTGGCGTTGCTGATCAAGACGTTCCTGGTGCAGGCGTTCTCGATCCCCTCCGCTTCGATGGAGAACACGCTGCAGGAGGGTGACCGGGTCCTCGTCGACAAGCTGACGCCGTGGTTCGGCTCCGAGCCCGAGCGCGGCGAGGTCGTCGTCTTCCACGACCCGGACAACTGGCTGGCCGGGGAGGCGACCACCAACCCCAACGCGGCGCAGAAGGTGCTCAGCTGGATCGGCCTGATGCCGTCGGCCGAGGAGAAGGACCTGATCAAGCGGGTCATCGGGGTCGGCGGTGACACCATCGAGTGCAAGGGCACCGGGCCGCTCACGGTCAACGGCCACGCGCTGAACGAGCAGGACTACGTCTACGCCGGGAACACGCCGTGCTCCGACGACCCGGGCGGCGGGACGTTCAAGGTCAAGGTGCCCAAGGGCTACATCTGGGTCATGGGTGACCACCGGCAGGACTCCAAGGACTCGCGGTACAACCAGAACGACAGGCACCACGGCATGGTCCCGGTGAAGGACGTCGTGGGGCGCGCGATCGTCAAGGCGTGGCCGATCAACCGGTGGGGGACGCTGCCGGTGCCGGACACGTTCGATCAGGCGGGGCTGGATCAGCCGTCCGCTGCGGCCGGGGTCCTGCCCGCGGCGCCGGGTGCGGTCGTGCTGGCGGGTGTGGTGCCGCTGGCTCTGTGGCGTCGGCGTCGGCGGTGAGGATTTTCCGGCCGTCGCTCGTCTGCGGGTGAGTGGGGGCGGGTCGCGCGATTCCCCGCCGGCCCCCAGGGTGCGGTGGGATCTCCCCGGCCGGCGGAGCCCAGGGTAGGGTGCGGGGCCATGGGTGAGCGCATACGTCGTGGTGGCAAGGTGGGGCAACGGGTCTCCGGGCTTGCCGTCGCGCTGGGGATGGTGTTGTTCCTGGGCGGGTTCGTCTGGGGCGCGGTCGTGTATCGGCCGTACACCGTGCCGACCCCCTCGATGACGCCGACGATCGACGTCGGTGACCGGGTGCTGGCCCACCGTGTCGACGGCAGCGATGTGCGCCGCGGTGACGTCGTCGTGTTCACCGACAAGACCTGGGTGTCGAACGCCCCCGTGGTCAAGCGGGTGGTCGCGGTCGGCGGGGACACCGTCGCCTGCTGCACCGACGGCAAGCTGACCGTCGACGGCAGGGAGATCGACGAGCCGTACCTGGCCGAGGGCACCCCTGCCGAGCTCATGAACTTCCCGAAGGTGACGGTCCCCAAGGGCCGTCTGTTCCTGCTCGGTGACGAGCGCCAGGGCTCGCTGGACTCCACCGCGCACCTCACCGACGCGGCACGCGGCACGGTCGACGCGAGCGCCGTGAGCGCGCGGGTCGACGCCGTCGTATGGCCCATGAAGGGCATGCTGGCCCGCCCCACCGGTTTCGCGCCGCTCGGTGCGCTGTCCGAGCCGGGGCCCCTGCGCTCCGTCGTCACCGTGATCGTCGCCGGTGCGGTGCTGGTGCTCGCGGGCGGTGCGTACGGGCCGATCGCCAAGCGGGCGGCGCGCCGCTCCGGCACCGCCGCGCGGACGGAGCCCGCCGGTGTCCGTTGACGGGGCCCTGCGCAAGGTGGCGCGGGTGGTGCTGCTCGACCCCGAGGACCGGGTTCTGCTGCTGCACGGCCATGAGCCGGACGACCCGGCCGACGACTGGTGGTTCACGCCCGGCGGCGGCCTGGAGGGCGACGAGACCCGTGAGGAGGCCGCCCTGCGGGAACTCGCCGAGGAGACGGGCATCACCGAGGTCGACCTGGGGCCGGTGCTGTGGCGGCGGACGTGCTCGTTCCCGTTCGCCGGCCGTCGCTGGGACCAGGACGAGTGGTACTACCTGGCCCGTACGACGACGACGGCGACCCGGGCGCTGGCGCTGACGGAGCTGGAACGGCGCAGCGTCGCGGGAGCGAGGTGGTGGTCCTGTGCGGAACTGACCGGGACGCATGAGACGGTGTATCCGACCAGACTCGCCGAGCTGTTGCGCACTCTGCTCGACGAAGGCCCCCCGGGCCGGCCCGTGACCCTGGAGACGGAAATCGTCTAGGGGCGCGCGCGACTGGCGCACAATGGTGGGACCGCACGGCTGAAGGGGAACATGCCATGAGCGCCGAGGACCTCGAGAAGTACGAGACCGAGATGGAGCTCAAGCTCTACCGGGAGTACCGCGATGTCGTCGGTCTGTTCAAATACGTGATCGAGACCGAGCGGCGCTTCTACCTGACCAATGACTACGAGATGCAGGTGCACTCGGTTCAAGGTGAGGTTTTCTTCGAGGTGAGCATGGCCGATGCCTGGGTGTGGGACATGTACCGGCCGGCCCGCTTCGTCAAGCAGGTCCGTGTGCTCACGTTCAAGGACGTGAACATCGAGGAGCTGAACAAGAGCGACCTGGAGCTGCCCGGCGGCTGATGCCGCGGGTTGCGTCACCCGTGTGGGTGGCCGAGTTGTCCACAAGCGGTCAGCCGTCCACCAAGATCCACTTCTTGGTGGCGGCTGCGTGATCGTTGGCACCGGAGGTGGTGCCGACATGAACGCACGCAGTGCCCTCGGCAGGTACGGAGAGACCCTGGCCGCACGGCGGCTGACCGAGACCGGACTGAGCGTCCTGGAACGCAACTGGCGGGCCGGACGCTCCGGAGAGATCGACATCGTGGCGCGGGACGGCGACGTCCTGGTCGTCTGCGAGGTGAAGACCCGCAGGGACGGCTCCTTCGAGCATCCGATGGCCGCCGTCACCCCGGAGAAGGCCGAGCGGCTGCGCGCGCTGGCCCAGCGGTGGATCCAGGCCCACGGCGGGGCCCCGCCGGGCGGCGTCCGCATCGACGTCGTCGGCGTGGTCCTGCCACGGCGGGGCGCACCGGTCGTCGAGCATGTGCGGGGGGTGGCCTGACATGGGCTTCGCGCGTACGTGTTCCGTGGCCCTGGTCGGTGTCGAGGGCGTCGTCGTGGAGGTCCAGGCCGACCTCGAACCGGGCGTCGCCGCGTTCACCCTGGTCGGCCTCCCGGACAAGAGCCTGACGGAGAGCCGCGACCGGGTGCGGGCGGCGGTGGTGAACTCGGGCGCCGAGTGGCCGCAGAAGAAGCTGACCGTGGGGCTCTCGCCCGCCTCGGTGCCGAAGGCGGGCAGCGGGTTCGACCTGGCCGTGGCCTGCGCGGTGCTGGGCGCCGCCGAGCGGATCGATCCCCGGGTGCTCGCCGACATCGTCATGATCGGCGAGGTGGGGCTGGACGGGCGGGTGCGGCCGGTGCGGGGCATCCTGCCGGCCGTCCTCGCCGCCGCCGACGCCGGCTACGAACAGGTGGTCGTCCCGGAGTGCGCCGCCGCCGAGGCTTCGCTGGTCCCGGGGGTGTCGGTGCTCGGCGTGCGCAGCCTGCGCCAGCTGATCGCCGTCCTGACCGACGAACCCGTCCCGGAGGAGGAGCCCGACGAGGCGGGCCGTCCCGACCCGCTGCTGGCCGGGCTGCGGATGCCCGGAACCGGTGCGGCCACCGGCATGCACAGCCTCGGAGCCGCCCAGCAGGACGCCGGTCACGACCTCGCCGACGTCGTCGGCCAGATCTCGGCGCGTACGGCGGTGGAGGTGGCCGCGGCCGGCGGACACCACCTGTTCCTCGAGGGGCCGCCCGGAGCGGGCAAGACCATGCTCGCCGAGCGGCTGCCGGCCGTCCTGCCGCAGCTGACCCGGGAGGAGTCGCTGGAGGTCACGGCCGTGCACTCGGTGGCGGGGCTGCTGCCGCCGGGCAAGCCGCTGATCGACGTTCCGCCCTACTGCGCCCCGCACCACTCGGCCACCATGCAGTCCCTGGTCGGCGGTGGCGCGAACATCGCCCGGCCCGGCGCGGTGTCCCTGGCCCACCGGGGCGTGCTGTTCCTGGACGAGACACCCGAGTTCAGCGGCCAGGCGCTCGACGCGCTGCGGCAGCCGCTGGAGTCGGGGCACGTCGTGATCGCGCGGAGCGCCGGAGTGGTGCGCTTCCCGGCGCGGTTCCTGATGATCCTCGCGGCCAACCCCTGCCCCTGCGGCCGCTTCTCGCTCAGGGACAGCCTGTGCGACTGCCCGCCCTCGCTGATCCGCCGCTACCAGGCGAGGATCTCCGGCCCACTGCTCGACCGGGTCGACCTGCGGGTGGAGGTGGACCCGGTGGGCCGTGCCGAACTCGCCCAGCGCGGTCCCGGCGGCGAGTCGACGGCGACGGTCGCCGCGCGGGTCCGGGCGGCCCGGGAGCGTGCGGCGGCCCGGCTGACGGGCACCCCCTGGCGCACCAACAGCGAGGTCCCCGGCCGGGAGCTCCGGACCCGCTGGCACGCCGCGCCGGGGGCCATGGACGACGCCGAACGCAGCCTGGAACGCGGGGTCCTCACGGCCCGCGGGCTGGACCGGGTCCTGCGCGTCGCCTGGACGGTCGCCGACCTCGTCGGCCACGACCGGCCCGACGCGACCGACGTGGCCCTGGCGCTGCAACTGCGCACCGGCGTTCCGCGCGGGGTGCCGATGGCCATCGGAGCGCTCGTATGACCGGCGGGGGAGGACCGGCCGAGGAACTGCTCGGCCGGGTCTTCCTCACCCGGGTCGTCGAGCCGGGGGACGAGGCCGGCGGGCGGTGGGTGCGGGAGTTCGGGGTGTGCGAGGTCGTGCGGCGGCTGCGGGCCGGGGGACCGGCGCTGCCCGGGGTGAGCGCCCAGCGGTGGGCCGGGCTGCTGGCCCGCGCCGGGCGGGCCGAGCCGGAGGCGGACCTCGCCGCCGCGCAGGCCGCCGGCGTGCGGTTCGTGGCGCCCGGCAGCTCCGAGTGGCCCGGACAGCTCGACGACCTCGGCGACGCCCGCCCGCTCGGGCTGTGGGCGCGCGGCCGGCCCAGCCTGCGCATGTGGGCGCTGAAGTCCGTCGCCGTCGTCGGCGCCCGCGCCTGCACCGAGTACGGAGCCCATATGGCGGCCACCCTCTCCGCCGGTCTCGCCGAGCGCGGCTGGGTCGTCGTCTCCGGCGGCGCGTACGGCATCGACGGCGCCGCCCACCGCGGGGCGCTCGGCGCGGGTGGCGCCACCGTCGCCGTCCTGGCCTGCGGCGTCGACCAGCCCTACCCGCGCGGACACACCGCGCTGATCAACCGGATCGCCGACCAGGGGCTGGTCGTCGGCGAGCTGCCGCCCGGAGATCATCCGACGCCGAGCCGGTTCATCCTGCGCAACCGGGTCATCGCCGCGCTGACCCGGGGCAGCGTGGTCGTCGAGGCGGCGTACCGCAGCGGCTCCCTGGTCACCGCGCGGGCCGCCCAGCGTCTCGGCCGTCACACGATAGGAGTACCCGGACCCGCGACCAGTGGCCTGTCGGCCGGAGTGCACGAGCTGCTGCGCGGCGGCGCGACCCTGGTCACCGACGCGGCGGAGGTCGTCGAACTGGTCGGCGACATCGGGGAGCTGGCCCCGGAGCGGCGCGGGCCGGTACTCCCGCGCGACCTGCTGGGCCCCGGCGCCCGCCGGATCCTGGCGGCGCTGCCCGGCCGGTGCGCCGCCTCCGCGTCCGCCATCGCGCGCGGCGCGCAGACCACCCAGGACGACGCCATCGCGAGACTGTACGAACTGCGAGCCCTCGGTTACGTCGAACGACACGGCGACGACTGGAAGTTGACACGCCAGGCCGTGGTGTCCACCAGAGGCGCTCGCGGACCGGTCTGACGCGGGCCGTTCGGCCGTCCGGGGGAAGGGCGAAGCCCGGGGAAATCGCGGCGAGTTGGCGCCTCGCGGAGAGCGTGCGCGGGGACCGCCGCACTCCGCCGGGGCGTCCAGCGGAACGTATCTGCGGATCCCTCGGGACGCTCTCTTCGCACACCGCGATCCTTCAGTCACGCTACGCTCACGAGGATCGGCGACGACATCCCCACCTTCACGCGTACGGCACAGCAGAACGGCACAAGGCGACGAATGCCCCAGCACACTTCCGGGTCCGACCGGGCGGCGATCCCCGCAGCCGCCCGTGACGGTGGCAGCGTGCGGCCGCCCGCTCCCTCGACGCTCGACGAGCTCTGGCGGTCCTACAAGGCGACGGGAGACGAACGGCTGCGGGAGCAGCTGATCCTGCACTACTCGCCGCTGGTCAAGTACGTGGCGGGCCGGGTGAGCGTGGGCCTGCCGCCCAACGTGGAGCAGGCCGACTTCGTCTCCTCCGGGGTGTTCGGGCTGATCGACGCGATCGAGAAGTTCGACATCGACCGGGAGATCAAGTTCGAGACGTACGCGATCACCCGGATTCGCGGCGCCATGATCGACGAGCTGCGGGCGCTGGACTGGATCCCGCGCTCGGTGCGGCAGAAGGCCCGCAATGTCGAGCGGGCCTACGCCACGCTGGAGGCACGGCTGCGGCGCACCCCCAGCGAGCTGGAGGTCGCCGCCGAGCTGGGCATCCCGGTGGAGGAACTGCACGCGGTGTTCAGCCAGTTGTCGCTGGCCAACGTCGTGGCGCTGGAGGAACTGCTGCACGTCGGCGGCGAGAGCGGCGACCGGCTGAGCCTGATGGACACGCTGGAGGACACCCACGCCGACAACCCGGTGGAGGTCGCCGAGGACCGCGAGCTGCGGCGCTTCCTCGCGCGGGCGATCAACACGCTGCCCGAGCGGGAGAAGACCGTCGTCACGCTGTACTACTACGAGGGCCTCACGCTGGCGGAGATCGGCAACGTGCTCGGGGTGACCGAGAGCCGGGTCAGTCAGATCCACACCAAGTCGGTGCTGCAGCTGCGTGCGAAGCTGGCCAGTTTCGGGCGCTGAGGCGCCGGTGAGCGACCGCTGCCGGTGAGTGACTCCCGTCGTGCGTGGCGCGTCCGTACAGTGGTTGACGTGCCAAGGATTCGAGCGGCCTCCGTGGCCGAGCACCGGTCGATGCAGCGTGCCGCCCTGCTGGACGCGGCCCGTTCCCTGCTGTCCGAGGGCGGCACCGAAGCGCTGACGTTCCCGGCCCTGGCCGAGCGGACGGGGCTCGCGCGGTCGTCCGTGTACGAGTACTTCCGCTCGCGGGCGGCCGTGGTCGAGGAGCTGTGCGCGGTCGACTTCCCCGTGTGGGCGGCCGAGGTCTCGGCGGCGATGGACGCGGCGAACGGGCCGCAGGACAAGGTCGAGGCGTATGTGCGCGCGCAGCTGGAGCTGGTGGGGGACCGGCGCCACCGGGCCGTGGTCGCCATCTCCGCGAGCGAGCTGGACGCGGGTGCCAGGGAGAAGATCCGGGCCGCCCACGGGGGACTCGTCGCGATGATCGTCGAGGCCCTGGAGGAGATGGGCCACGGGGAGGCCCGGCTGGCGGCGATGCTCGTGCAGGGCGTCGTGGACGCGGCCGTGCGGAGGCTGGAGCTGGGCGCGGCGGAGGAACCCACGGTGATCGCGGAAGCGGCCGTGGCGATGGTCCTGCGGGGCGTACGGGGGTGACCCCGGCCGGTGCGGGGTGCTCGCCCCGTAGCCGACCCGGCCCCCGTAGCCGACCCGGCCGGTCGCGGCGGTAGCGGCCCGGGCCGGTGCAGGGGCGCTCGCGCCGTAGCCGACCAGCCGGTCGCGGCGGTAGCGGCTCCGGCGGGTGCAGGCGTGCTCGCCCGTAGCCGACCCAGCCGGTCGTGGCGGTAGCGGCTCCGGCCGGTGCAGGGGTGCTCGCCCCGCAGTCGACCAGCCGGTCGTGGCGGTAGCGGCTCCGGCGGGCGCAGGGGTGCTCGCCCCGCAGTCGACCAGCCGTTCGCGGGGGTAGCGGCGCGGGCCGGCTCAGGCGTGCTTGCCCGTAGCCGATCCGGCCGGTCTCGGCGCTAGCGGTACTCCCAGCACCGGCAGGAGCCTCGACGGCCCCCCGTTCCGCAGGTGGGGCGGGAGCAGCAGGAGTGGGTTCAGATAGGTCTCCCCGCTCCGCAGCCCCCAGTGCACGCAGGTGAGCGTGCAGTGGGAGCCCGTCGGCTCCACCGTGCCGATCACCGCGCCCGCCGCAACCTCGTCGCCCTTCTTCACCGACGCCCCTACCGGCTCGTACGTCGTCCGTAAGGGTGGCGTCCCCGTGCCCGGCAGTTCCACCGACACCACCCCCTTCCCCGCCACCCGCCCCGCGAAGGTCACCCGGCCCGCGGCCACCGACCGGACGGGCGCGCCGGGCGCGGCCGCGAGGTCGACGCCTCGGTGGCCCGGGCCGTACGGGGTCGCAGGTGGGGACCAGGGCCGCAGGATCCGGGGACGTACCCCGACCGGCCACGTCGTCGCCACGGCCGGCACCCCCGCCGTGGCCACGGCCGGCACCCCGGGAGTCGCGTGCCGAGGTTCAGGAGCGGCGTGCCGAGGTCCGGGAGCCGTGTCCCGAGGCCCCGGCGTCGGTCCCTGGGCCCACGCCAGCGGGGCCAGGGCCGTCACCACCAGCCCCAGCAGCGCCGCCCACATCACGCCTGCGTATCGCTGTGTCCGCATGCGTCAGACGGTCCCGCACTCCACGCGACCCCGCCGGAGCCTGTGGACCACTCCCCGGTTGTGGACAGCGGCGTCACCCGGCGCCCCGCCGGTCCCGTACACTTCTTCTGGCGATCCGGGTCACCGGGTCGACTTCGCACGCCCCGCTACGGCCACCGGAAACGGTCCGTATCCGCGCCCCTCGGTCCTTCGTGGCACGGCGCACCGCGGGCGTCAGGCGCGACCGCCGTCCGGCGGACGCGGCACAACCGAGAATCAAGGAGATACGGCCATGGCCGTCGTCACGATGCGGGAGCTGCTGGAGAGCGGCGTCCACTTCGGTCACCAGACCCGTCGCTGGAACCCGAAGATGAAGCGCTTCATCTTCACCGAGCGCAACGGCATCTACATCATCGACCTGCTCCAGTCGCTGTCGTACATCGACCGCGCCTACGAGTTCGTCAAGGAGACCGTCGCCCACGGCGGCACGGTCATGTTCGTCGGCACGAAGAAGCAGGCGCAGGAGGCCATCGCGGAGCAGGCCACCCGCGTCGGCATGCCCTTCGTCAACCAGCGCTGGCTGGGCGGCATGCTCACCAACTTCTCGACCGTCTACAAGCGTCTGCAGCGCCTCAAGGAGCTCGAGCAGATCGACTTCGAGGACGTCGCCGCGTCCGGTCTGACCAAGAAGGAGCTTCTCGTGCTCTCGCGCGAGAAGGCCAAGCTGGAGAAGACCCTCGGTGGTATCCGCGAGATGTCCAAGGTGCCCAGCGCCGTCTGGATCGTGGACACCAAGAAGGAGCACATCGCCGTCGGTGAGGCCCGGAAGCTCAACATTCCGGTCGTCGCGATCCTCGACACCAACTGCGACCCCGACGAGGTCGACTACAAGATCCCGGGCAACGACGACGCGATCCGCTCCGTCACCCTGCTCACCCGCGTGATCGCCGACGCCGTCGCCGAGGGCCTCATCGCCCGCTCCGGCGCCGCCACCGGCGACAAGGGCGAGAAGGCCGCGGGCGAGCCGCTCGCCGAGTGGGAGCGCGACCTGCTCGAGGGTGAGAAGAAGGCCGACGAGGCCGCTCCGGCCGCCGAGGCCCCCGCCGCCGAGGCTCCGGCTGAGGAGGCCCCCGCTGAGGAGGCCCCCGCCGCCGAGGCTCCGGCCGCCGAGGCCGCGCCGGCCGCCGAGGACGAGAAGGCCGCCGAGGGCGAGCAGGCCTGACCCGTCAGCGTCAGCGTTGACGGCGGGAGCGGCGACATCCAGTCCGCTCCCGCCGTTCACCCGTAGGTCAGCGGCAGGACAGCGGCCTCCGACCACATGGAGTCCGCACCCCGCAGATCGTCGATCCTCCAGACTTCGAGAAAGACTCACAGACTCATGGCGAACTACACCGCCGCCGACGTCAAGAAGCTCCGCGAGCTCACGGGCGCCGGCATGATGGACTGCAAGAAGGCGCTGGACGAGGCCGAGGGCAACGTCGAGAAGGCCGTCGAGGCGCTGCGCATCAAGGGCCAGAAGGGCGTCGCCAAGCGCGAGGGCCGCTCCGCCGAGAACGGCGCCGTGGTCTCGATCATCGCCGACGACAACTCCTCCGGTGTCCTGGTCGAGCTGAAGTGCGAGACGGACTTCGTCGCCAAGGGTGACAAGTTCCAGGCCGTCGCCAACGCGATCGCCGAGCACGTCGCCAAGTCCAACCCGGCCGACATCGAGGCCCTGCTGGCCTCCGAGATCGAGCCCGGCAAGACCGTTCAGGCGTTCGTGGACGAGGCCAACGCCAACCTCGGCGAGAAGATCGTCTTGGACCGCTTCGCGCAGTTCACCGACGGCTTCGTCCTCGCCTACATGCACCGCACGATGCCCGACCTGCCCCCGCAGATCGGTGTCCTCGTCGAGCTGGACAAGCCGAACGCCGAGATCGCCAAGGGCGTCGCGCAGCACATCGCCGCCTTCGCGCCCAAGTACCTCTCCAAGGACGAGGTCCCGGCCGAGGTCATCGCGTCCGAGCGCCGCATCGCCGAGGAGACCACCCGCGCCGAGGGCAAGCCCGAGGCCGCGATCGCCAAGATCGTCGAGGGTCGCCTCAACGGCTTCTTCAAGGACGCCACGCTCCTCGGCCAGCCGTACGCGCTGGACAACAAGAAGAGCGTCGAGAAGGTTCTGCAGGAGGCCGGTGTCACCCTGAAGCGCTTCGCGCGCATCAAGGTCGGCATCTGAGTCCGTACGGCGATCGACGCTCGACCCCGATAGGGTCGACATCAGTCGTCCCTGCCGTCCGCGCACGGCGTCACACGCGCGCGTGACGGACGGCAGCAGATCTGACGAGGAGGCCATTGCCGCATGGGATGTGAACCACGCCCCGCCGGCAATGGCCTTCTTCGCATGTGCACCACGTTGAAAGAGGCGGGATCCCCATGACCACCAAGCCCGACAAGAGCGACGACGGCAAAGTACGCGGCCGGTTTCTGCTGAAGCTGTCCGGAGAGGCCTTCTCCGGCGGCGGTGGGCTGGGCGTCGACCCGGACGTGGTGCACGCGATCGCCCGCGAGATCGCCGCCGTCGTGCGTGACGGTGCGCAGGTCGCGGTCGTCATCGGCGGTGGCAACTTCTTCCGCGGGGCCGAGCTCCAGCAGCGTGGCATGGACCGCGCCCGCTCGGACTACATGGGCATGCTCGGCACCGTGATGAACTGCCTCGCCCTCCAGGACTTCCTGGAGAAGGAGGGCATCGTCTCCCGTGTCCAGACCGCCATCACCATGGGCCAGGTCGCGGAGCCGTACATCCCGCTGCGCGCCGTGCGGCACCTGGAGAAGGGCCGCGTGGTGATCTTCGGCGCCGGTATGGGCATGCCGTACTTCTCCACCGACACCACCGCCGCCCAGCGCGCCCTGGAGATCGACGCCGAGGCGCTGCTCATGGGCAAGAACGGCGTGGACGGGGTCTACGACTCCGACCCGAAGGCCAACCCGGACGCCGTGAAGTTCGACTCGCTCGGCTACGGCGAGGTCATCACCCGCGACCTGAAGGTCGCCGATGCCACGGCCATCACGCTCTGCCGCGACAACAAGCTCCCGATCGTGGTCTTCGAGCTCCTGAAGGAGGGCAACATCGCCCGCGCCGTCAAGGGTGAGAAGATCGGCACGCTCGTGGGCGAGCAGGGCAGCCGGGACTGACCGGAGATTCACCCGGACCCTGACCGGGGGATGGACAATGTCCTGCAGGTCGGGAACCGTGCAGGAACAAGACGCGACGCAGCCGGCCGCCGACCACAGCCAGGAACCGCAGCCGGGCCTACTCAAGACACGCAGGAGCAAGTGGTGATCGAAGAGACCCTCCTCGAGGCCGAGGAGAAGATGGAGAAGGCCGTCGTGGTCGCCAAGGAGGACTTCGCCGCGATCCGCACCGGCCGTGCGCACCCGGCGATGTTCAACAAGATCGTGGCCGACTACTACGGCGCGCCGACGCCGATCAACCAGCTGGCCTCGTTCTCCGTGCCGGAGCCGCGCATGGCCGTCGTGACCCCGTTCGACAAGACCGCGCTGCGCAACATCGAGCAGGCGATCCGCGACTCCGACCTCGGCGTCAACCCGAGCAACGACGGCAACATCATCCGTGTGGTGTTCCCGGACCTGACCGAGGAGCGCCGCCGCGAGTACATCAAGGTCGCCCGCAGCAAGGGCGAGGACGCCAAGGTCTCCATCCGCTCCGTGCGCCGCAAGGCCAAGGACGCCATCGACAAGCTGATCAAGGACGGCGAGGTCGGCGAGGACGAGGGCCGCCGTGCGGAGAAGGAACTCGACGACCTGACGTCGAAGTACGTCGCCCAGGTGGACGAGCTTCTCAAGCACAAGGAAGCGGAACTGCTCGAGGTCTGATGAACGACTCTTCCTGGGGGGCACCGCCCCACGCCGGGCGGACCGGGTACTGGGGCCCCTCCGGCCAGGGGCCCGTCCCGGGCACCGGTCCGGCGGGTCCCGCGTACGATGCGCACGAAGCGCAGCAGACTCGCCCCATGCCCATCGTGCCCGACGGACCCGCACACGGCGGAGACCAGGATGACGACCGGGGGGCCGCTCGGCTGAGCGGCCCCTTGTTCCGCGACGAGGACGCGCGCGGCGGGAACGTCCGCGCCGAGACCGTCCGGGACGACGACCTGCGCGACCACCGCGTCCGTACCGACACCTTCCGCGAGCAGAATCCGGAGCCCATGCCCGACGCCCCGCAGCCGGCGCCCGCCCCGCAGAAGAAGAGCGCGGGCCGCGACCTGAGCTCCGCCATAGGGGTCGGCGTCGGGCTCGGTGCGGTCATCATCGCCTCCCTGTTCATCGTCAAGGCCGTGTTCGTCGGCGTGATCGCCGTCGCCGTCGTCGTCGGCCTGTGGGAACTGACCAGCAGGCTGCAGGAGCGCAAGGAGATCCGCGCGCCCCTGGTGCCGCTCGCGGTCGGCGGCGCCGCCATGGTGGTCGCCGGGTATGTGCGCGGGGCCGAGGGCGCGTGGGTCGCCATGGCGCTCACCGCGCTCGCGGTCTTGGTCTGGCGGATGACCGAGCCGCCGGAGGGCTACCTCAAGGACGTCACGGCGGGCGTCTTCGCCGCGTTCTACGTGCCCTTCCTCGCCACGTTCGTGGCGATGATGCTCACCGCCGACGACGGGCCGTGGCGGGTGCTGACGTTCCTGCTCCTGACCGTGGTCAGCGACACCGGCGCGTACGCCGTCGGCTGGCGCTTCGGCAGACACAAGCTCGCCCCGCGGATCAGCCCCGGCAAGACCCGCGAGGGCCTGCTCGGCGCCGTGACCTTCGCGATGGTGGCCGGTGCGCTGTGTCTGCAGTTCCTGATCGACGACGGCGCCTGGTGGCAGGGGCTGCTGCTGGGCCTCGCGGTCGCGGCCAGCGCCACGCTGGGCGACCTCGGCGAGTCGATGATCAAGCGGGACCTGGGCATCAAGGACATGGGCACGCTGCTCCCCGGGCACGGCGGCATCATGGACCGCCTGGACTCGCTGCTGCCGACGGCTCCTGTCGTGTGGCTGCTGCTGGTGGTGTTCGTCGGCGCCGGCTGACCGGCGTCAGCGGCTGTGCGGCCCCGTCCTCCCGCGCGGAGGGCGGGGCTCGTCGTATGGGTGGCCCTCTGGATGGCCGCGCTGAAGGTGCGGTGGGACGATGTCCGGTATAAGCCCCGAACCGGCTCGCCCTGGAAAGGGGGCCACCATGTCCGGTTTCCACGATGAGATCGTTCTCGACTGCCGGCCCGACGAGGTGTGGACCTACGTCACCGACCCCGCCCACCTGCCGGAGTGGCAGGCGAGCGCGGTGTCCGCCGAGCAGCTCGACGACGGCCCGTTCGGACTCGGCTCACGGGTCCGGGTCACCCGGCACCTCGGCCGCCGCGAGGTGCCCATGACGATGCAGTGCACCGAGTACGAGCCGGGGCGTTCCTGGAGCGTCCACGGGATCGACGGGGCGGTGCGCGGCAACTTCCACGGCGAGATCACCCCCCTCGACGAGGGCCGGCGCACCCGCCTGACCATGGACCTCGACTTCGAGGGCCACGGCCTCGGCAAGGTCCTCATCCCCCTCGTCGTCCGCCCCCAGGCCCGCAAGGAGTTCCCCCGCAACGAGCAGCTGCTCAAGCAGCGCCTGGAACACACGGCCGCATAGACGTTCCCCGGGCCGAAGGCGACCGGACCGGCCACACCAGTGGATCTGCGACACTGGTAGCACCATGCCCAAGCCCGGAGAACTTACTTTTGTCGCGCCGCGCGGAGCCAAGACGCCGCCGCGGCATCTTGCCGATCTCTCGCCCGCCGAGCGCAAGGCGGCTGTGGCCGAGATCGGGGAGAAGCCGTTTCGCGCCAAGCAGCTGTCGCAGCACTACTTCGCGCGGTACGCGCACGCCCCCGAGCAGTGGACCGACATCCCCGCCGGTGCGCGTGACAAGCTGCGGGAGGCGCTGTTCCCCGAGCTGATGACCGTCGTACGGCATCTGTCGACCGACGAGGGGACCACGCGCAAGACGCTGTGGCGGCTGTTCGACGGGACGCTGGTGGAGTCCGTGCTCATGCGCTACCCGGACCGGGTGACCATGTGCATCAGCTCCCAGGCGGGCTGCGGCATGAACTGCCCGTTCTGTGCGACCGGGCAGGCCGGACTCGACCGGAACCTGTCCACCGCCGAGATCGTGCACCAGATCGTCGAGGGCATGCGGGCGCTCAGGGACGGGGAGATCCCCGGTGGTCCCTCCCGGCTGTCCAACATCGTGTTCATGGGCATGGGCGAGCCGCTCGCCAACTACAAGCGGGTCGTCGGGGCCGTCCGCGCGCTCACCGATCCCGCGCCCGACGGCCTCGGGCTGTCCCAGCGCGGTATCACCGTCTCGACGGTCGGGCTCGTGCCGGCCATCCACCGGTTCGCCGACGAGGGCTTCAAGTGCCGGCTGGCGATCTCGCTGCACGCCCCCGACGACGAGCTGCGCGACACCCTCGTCCCTGTGAACACGCGGTGGAAGGTGCGCGAGGTGCTCGACGCCGGGTTCGAGTACACCGAGAAGTCGGGCCGCCGGCTGTCCATCGAGTACGCGCTGATCCGGGACATCAACGACCAGGCGTGGCGCGGGGACCGGCTGGGGCGGCTGCTCAAGGGCAAGCCTGTGCACGTCAACCTCATCCCGCTGAACCCCACGCCGGGCTCCAAGTGGACCGCGTCCCGGCCCGAGGACGAGAAGGCGTTCGTCGAGGCCATCGCCGCCCATGGTGTACCGGTGACGATCCGGGACACCCGAGGTCAGGAGATCGACGGGGCGTGTGGTCAGCTCGCCGCCACCGAGCGGTAATCTGACTGTCGTAACGACAACTTCATAGCCGGAACATCTTTCCGACAGGGGAGCGCCACAGCGCTGAGAGTGCGGCACCGGCCGCAGACCCTCTGAACCTCGCCCAGGTCATTCTGGGTAGGGAGATCGGTCATCACTCGAGCTGTTGCGCCCTGCCCGGGACACCCTGAGGCGTCCCGGGCAGGGCCGCGTCTCTTCCTGGTCACTCCAGGAGGAATGTCAGTGAGCATCACCAAGAAGGCCACGGTCGTGGTGGTCGGCCTCGGCCTCGTCACGCTGTCCGCGTGCGGGTCGTCGGGGAGCGAGAAGACCGCCGCCGAGTCCAAGACCGTCACGCTCGTCAGCCACGACTCGTGGGCCGTGTCCAAGAACGTCCTCGCGGACTTCGAGAAGCAGTCCGGGTACAAGGTCCGCGTCCTGCCCAGCGGTGACGCCGGGCAGGCCGTCAACAAGGCCATCCTCACCAAGGACAACCCGCAGGGTGACGTCTTCTTCGGCGTCGACAACACCCTGCTCTCCCGCGCCCTGGACAACGGCCTCTTCCAGCCGTACCAGGCCAAGGGGCTCGGCACCATCGGCGCCCAGTACCAGCTGGACCAGGGCAAGCACCGGGTCACCCCGATCGACTTCGGCGACATCTGCGTCAACTACGACAAGAAGTACTTCGCCGATCACAAGCTGACCCCGCCGGCTTCCTTCGACGACCTGGTCAAGCCGGAGTACAAGAACCTCCTCGTCACCGAGAACGCCGCCACCTCCTCACCCGGCCTCGGCTTCGTCCTCGGCACCGCCGCCAAGTACGGCGACGGGGGCTGGCAGGACTACTGGAAGAAGCTCAAGGCCAACGGCGTCAAGGTGGTCGACGGCTGGGAGCAGGCCTACGACCAGGAGTTCTCCGGCTCCTCCGGCGGCAAGAAGGCGCACGGCGACCGGCCGCTGGTGGTCTCCTACGCCTCCTCCCCGCCCGCCGAGGTCGTCTTCGCCAAGCCGCAGCCCAAGACCGCGCCCACCGGCGTCGCGGCCGGCACCTGCTTCCGGCAGATCGAGTTCGCCGGGCTGCTCAGCAACGCGAAGAACACCAAGGGCGGCAAGGCGCTGATCGACTTCCTGGTCTCCAAGGAGTTCCAGCAGGACATGCCGCTGAACATGTTCGTCTACCCGGTCGTCGACGGCGCCAAGGTGCCCGCCGAGTTCACCCAGTACGGCCCCGCGGCCAAGAACCCCGAGACCCTCGCCCCCGGCAAGATCGCCGACCACCGCGACCAGTGGGTCAAGCAGTGGACCTCGCTCGTACTGAAGTAGCCCGCCGCCCGGACCGCGCGGGGAGCGCGGCGCGGCTCGGCCTGATGGCCCTGCCCGTCGCGTTCTTCGCCGTGTTCTTCGCCTACCCCGTGGCCGCGATCGTCGCCCGCGGGCTCAAGGTCGACGGCGCCTGGCGGTTCGGCCGGCTCACCGATGTGCTCGGTCAGTCCGACATCCGGCACGTGCTGTGGTTCACCACCTGGCAGGCGCTGGTCTCCGCCGGGCTCACCCTGCTGCTCGCGCTGCCCGGCGCCTATGTCTTCGCCCGTTTCGACTTCCCCGGCAAGCGGCTGCTGCGGGCGGTGGTGACGGTGCCGTTCGTGCTGCCGACCGTCGTCGTCGGCACCGCCTTCCTCGCGCTGGTCGGCCGCGGCGGTCTCCTCGACCAGCTGTGGGGCGTACGGCTGGACACCACCGTGTGGGCGATCCTGCTCGCGCACGTCTTCTTCAACTACGCCGTCGTCGTGCGGACCGTCGGCGGCCTGTGGGCGCAGCTCGACCCGCGCCAGGAGGACGCGGCGCGGATGCTCGGCGCGTCCCGCTTCACCGCCTGGCGCACGGTCACCCTGCCCGCGCTGGCACCGGCGGTCGCGGCGGCCGCGCTGATGGTGTTCATGTTCTGCTTCACCTCCTTCGGCATCGTCCAGATCCTCGGCGGCCCCGGCTTCTCCACCCTGGAGGTGGAGATCTACCGGCAGACCGCCGACATCTTCGACCTGTCCACGGCCGCCGTCCTCACGATCGTCCAGTTCGTCGCCGTCGGCGCGATCCTCGCCGTACACGCCCGGACGGTACGGCGCCGGGAGAGCGCCCTGAAGCTGGTGGACGCGGCGACGACGGCACGCCGGCCGCGCGGCGCCGGACAGTGGGCGCTGCTCGCCGGGGTGCTGCTCACCATCGCCGCGCTGCTGGTGCTGCCGCCCGCGGTGCTGGTGCAGCGCTCCCTCGACGGCGGCCTGCATTACTTCAGGGCGCTGAGCAGCCAGGACGGCAACACCTTCCTCGTCCCGCCGATCGAGGCCATCGGCAACTCGCTGCAGTACGCCGTCGCCGCCACCGCGATCGCGCTGCTGATCGGCGCTCTCGCCGCCGCCGCGCTGACCCGACGCGACGCCGGGCGTCTGGTGCGCGGCTTCGACGCGCTGCTGATGCTGCCGCTCGGCGTGTCCGCGGTGACCGTCGGCTTCGGCTTCCTGATCACGCTGGACAAGCCGCCGCTGGACCTGCGCAGCTCCTGGATCCTGGTGCCGCTCGCCCAGGCGCTCGTCGGCGTGCCCTTCGTGATCCGGACGATGCTGCCGGTGCTGCGCGCGGTCGACGGACGGCTGCGGGAGGCGGCGGCCGTGCTCGGGGCGTCGCCGTGGCGGGTGTGGCGCGAGGTCGACCTGCCGATGGTGCGCCGGGCGCTGCTGATCGCCGCCGGGTTCGCCTTCGCCGTGTCGCTGGGCGAGTTCGGGGCGACCGTGTTCATCGCCCGGCCCGACACGCCGACGCTGCCGGTGGCCGTGGCCCGGCTGCTGGCGCGGCCCGGTGACCTTAACTACGGGCAGGCGATGGCCCTGTCGACGATTTTGATGGTGGTGTGCGCCGTGGCGCTGCTGATCCTGGAGAGCCTGCGGGTGCCCGGCCGGACGGGGGAGTTCTAGATGTTGCTCAGCCTCGACGCCGCGACCGTCCGCTTCGGCGAGCGGGCCGTCCTCGACGCCGTCGACCTCGAGGTCGCCGAGCACGAGGTGGTGTGCGTGCTCGGCCCCAGCGGCAGCGGCAAGTCGACGCTGCTGCGGGCGGTCGCCGGGCTGCAGCCGCTGGACGCGGGCCGGATCGCGCTGGACGGCCACGACCAGGCGAAGGTGCCCGCGCACAAGCGGGGCGTCGGGCTGATGTTCCAGGACCACCAGCTCTTCCCGCAGCGGGACGTGGCCAAGAACGTCGCCTTCGGACTGCGCATGCGCGGCGCGACGAAGAGCGAACAGGGCGAGCGGGTGCGGGAGTTGCTGGACCTGGTGGGCCTGCCCGGCGCCGGGCGGCGGGCCGTCGGCGCGCTGTCCGGCGGTGAGCAGCAGCGGGTCGCGCTCGCCCGGGCGCTCGCGCCGAGGCCCCGGCTGCTGATGCTGGACGAGCCGCTCGGTCAGCTCGACCGCTCGCTGCGTGAACGCCTGGTGGTCGAACTGCGCGAGCTGTTCGGCCGGTTGGGCACGACCGTGCTCGCCGTCACGCACGACCAGGGTGAGGCGTTCGCGCTCGCCGACCGGGTCGTGGTGATGCGCGACGGGCGGATCGCCCAGTCGGGCACGCCCCTCGAGGTGTGGCTCCACCCGGCGGACGCGTTCGTCGCCCGTTTCCTCGGCTTCGACAACGTGGTGCCGGGGACCGTCGTCGGTGAGGCCGCCGACACGCCCTGGGGGAAGCTGCCGGTGCCCGACGGCTCCCCGCAGGGCCCGTGCGACCTGCTGGTCCGCCCGGCCGGAGTCCGGCTGACCGAGGTGTCGCAGGGCCTGCGCTGCACGGTGACCGCCCGCACCTTCCGGGGCACGCATGTCGCCGTCCGCCTCCAGCCCGAGGACGCCCCGCGCCTGGAGGCCGCCTGCGCGCTGCGCGAGGCACCTGAGACCGGCGCGGAGGTGGGCGTCGCCTTCGACGCGGCGGAGGTCGTCGTCCTCGGCTGAGGGCCGCCGACGTCACAGAACGGCCCGCCCCTTGCCTACCGGGGCGGGCCGTCGTGTGCGCGCGAGGTCAGCCGTTGCTCTTGGCCCCGCGGCGGCGCATGCCGAGGAAGACGGCGCCGCCGCCGACCACGACCAGGGCGCCCGCGACGCCGGCGATCAGACCGGTGTTGGAGTTCGCACCGGTCTCGGCGAGGTTGGAGTCACCGGCCGCCGGGGACGGCGCGTTGCTCGTGGTGCCCGCGGGGGCGGTGCTCGCCGGGGCCGACGGGCTCGGCGTGTCCTCGGCCGGGGTGGACTGCGACGGCTTCGGCGCCGGGCTGCTCGGCGTGGCCGGCGGCGTCGTCGGGGTGTCCTTCTTGCAGCCGGCGTCCGGCGTGGTGAGGTTCGGCGTGATGTCCTCGTCCACGCGGGGGTTCTTCGCGTCGCCGGCCAGGACGTGGACGCGGTAGGTCGCGTTCGGCTTCCAGTCCTCGGCGAAGGTGATGGTCACACCCTCGCGCGAGCCGGTGACGGTCTGCTCGCCGACCTTGTGGTCGTCGCTGCCGTTGTTCTCCAGGAAGACGGAGACGACGGCCTGGGTGCCGGAGGCGTCGACGTCGGTGACGGTGATGACGCCCTTGTCACCCTCGCACGAGGCCTTGGCGGAGAATTCGCTGATGTTGCAGGCGAGCGCGTTGCCGGCGACACCGAGCGCGAGCGCCGCCGCGGCGGAGGCGACCCCGAGGGCGCGCGCGGAACGGGCGGCAGTACGACGGGATATGGACACGTTTGTCCTTTACAGGATGCAACTGCGGGGGGTTGAAGGGGAGATGGTGAGCCGAAGGAATGCGATCACACCCACCCGGTACCACCGCCCCCATGAGGCTCACCTGTTTATAAGCGCTTCGTAAGCAGTGTCAACGCATATGCCCGCCAAGGGCGTTGCCTTTGCCCTCTTATTAACCGGCGAGACGTTTCAGTGCCTCCGGCGCCTCCTCGATCCGGTCGACGAGCGCGATGCGGGAGGCCATCGAACGGTCCCGGGCGAGCGACCGCAGCAGCGGCCAGGCCGGCAGCCGCTCCGTCCAGTGCGCCCGGTCCACCAGCACCATCGGCGTCGCCTCGCCCCGGGACTCGTAGTAGTTCGGCGTCGCGTTGTCGAATATCTCCTGTACGGTCCCGGCGGCGCCCGGCAGGAACACCACACCGGCGGTGCAGCGGGCCAGCAGACCGTCCTCGCGTGTGGCGTTGGCGAAGTACTTGGCGATGTGCGTGGCGAACGGGTTCGGCGGCTCGTGCCCGTAGAACCAGGTCGGGATGCCGATCGACGTGCCGCCGCGCGGCCAGCGGGCGCGCACCTGAAACGCCGCCCGCGCCCAGTCGGTGACCGAGGGCCTGAACGACGGTACGGGCGCGAGGAGTTCCAGCGCCTGCTCCAGCATCTCGTCGTCGAAGGGCGCCGCGTACGCGCCCAGGTTCGCCGCCTCCATCGCGCCGGGCCCGCCGCCCGTCGCCACGGTCAGGCCGGCCCCGGTCAGGGCGCGGCCGAGGCGCGCGGCACCGGCGTACTCCCGGCTGCCGCGCGCCATGGCGTGGCCGCCCATGACGCCCACGACCCGGGCGCCGACGAGGACTTCGTCGAGGGCGTCGGAGACCGCGTCGTCGTGGATCGAGCGGAGCATGGAGGCGAATATGTCGCCGTCGGCCCTGGTCTGCTGGAACCAGGCGTGGGCGAGCGCGTCCGGGGTGGCCTCGTAGCCGAGGTCGAGGCCGGCGAAGAGTTCCTCGGCGGAGTAGACGAACCCGCGGTACGGGTCGAAGGGCAGGCCGGGGACGGGCGGGAAGACCAGGGCGTCGGACGCCCGGACGCGGGCGGCGGCCTCGGGCGCCATGGGGCAGCCGAGGAAGACGGCGCCGGCGGTGTCCACGGACAGCAGCGCGTCCGTACGGCCCGTCAGATCCACGGCCTGGACGCGGAAACCGGCGAGGGAGCCGCGCCGCGCGACCACCTCGTCGAACTGGGCGAGGGACTCGATCTCACGGTCGCGGGAGCCGTCGTACGGCTGGGCGGGTGTCGGATGCACCCGCCCATGCTAGGCACCGCGTTGCTGTCAGCCCTGCACGGCCGCCGGGTCCATCCACATGATCTCCCAGGTGTGGCCGTCGAGGTCGTCGAAGGCCCGGCCGTACATGAAGCCCATGTCCTGGGTCTTGCCGGTCGCCGTGCCGCCGAGCGCGATCGCGCGGTCGACCAGCTCGTCGACCTTCTCGCGGCTCTCGGCGCTCAGACAGATCAGCACCTCGCTGGTCGTCTTCGTGTCGGCGATCCCCTTGTCGGTGAAGGTCGCGTAAAAGGGCTTGGTGAGCAGCATCGCCACGATCGTGTCGCTGATCACGACCGACGCGGCGTTCTCGTCGCTGAACTGCGCGTTGAGCGTGTAGCCGAGGCCGGTGAAGAACTTCTTCGAGGCCTCGAGGTCGTTCACGGGCAGGTTCACGAAGATCATCTGCTGGTACATGGGGCCTCTCCCGTAAGTGGTGCGGTGTTGTCGTGGGGGTAGACCGGGCCGCCGCGCGGAACTCATCGGTGGGCCGAGGGGTTCTTCCGGTGGCTGTTCAGCGGGCGAGGGGCAGCGCGGCCAGTTCCGCCACCAGCAGCGTCAGCGGGCCGAACACAGCCAGCAGGGCGGCCGCGCGCAGGGCCGCCGCCGAGCGCAGCATCGTGGCGGGGGCGCCGAGACGGAGCAGGGCCGCGGTGGTGTCGGCGCGGTTCTGGCGTGCCTCCACGGCGGCGGTGAACAGGGTCGCCACCGCGCAGCCGACGACGACGAGGGCGCCGAGCGTGGTCAGCGGGCCGAGCCCGGGGGAGCCGGCTCCGCGCAGGGCGGTCGTGGCGAACGCCGCCGACGCGACGGCGCAGACGACACCGAGGGGGCGGCCGACACGGGTCGCCTCCGCCATCAGCACGCGCCCGGCGAGCAGGCGCAGGGCGCCCGGGCGGACGGCCTGCAGCAGCCGGCCGGTGAGGTGGGTGAGGCCGGGCCCGGCGAGCGCGAGGCCGACAGCGGTGAGGAGCCAGCCGAGGAGGACGGTGACGGGTCCGGTGCTCAGACCGCCGGGCATGGGCAGGGTCGTCGGGTCGGTGGCGCGGGTGGCGTACGCCTCGGTGGCCAGGCCGGCGGCGAGGAGGGTGACGCCCCAGGGGAGGAGGGCGGTGGGGTCGGGCTCGGTGGGCGGCACGGGCCGGGCGCCGTCGCCCAGGGTCTCTTGCGTGCTCTGCGGGTCGGTGGCGTCGCCCGGGGTCTCCTGCGTGCCCTGTGGGTCGGTGGCGTCGTCCGGCGCCCGCGTGAGGACGTCCGTGTCCACCTGCGCGGCGGGGCCGGCCGCGGGCTGGGGCCTGCTCACCGGTTCGCTGCCGCGCAGGCGCGCGCCGAACCTGCCGTACGCCCCGAACGTCTCGCGGACCGCCGTCCTGCCGTACGCCCCGAAGCGGCCGTACGGGTGCGCAGTGGGCCGGGGGTGGGTCTCGCGCGGGCGCAGTGCCAGGGCGACCAGGGCGGAGGCCGTGACCGGGAGCACGGCGAGCAGGGTCAGCGCCGCCGGTACCGGCAGGGGCTGGTCCGCCGCGAGGAACTGGGAGGCCGCGCCGTCGAACGGCGTGCCGGTGAGGTCGCCGCGCAGGTGCAGGAAGACCAGCAGGGCCAGCACCGAGCCGAGCGCGGTGGACAACGCCGTCGTCAGGGCCGCGATGGCCATCAGACGGGCCGGGCCCAGCCCTACGGCGGACAGGCCGGGGCGGGGCTTGGTCGCGGGGTCGGTGCGGGCGACCGCCAGCGCGAACCACACCGTGGCGGCCAGCGGTACGACGCACCACGCCAGGCGCAGCAGCAGGGACCCCGGGGAGACGCCGGGGTGGCCTAGCGCGTAGCCGAGGGTGCACAGGAGCAGGAAGCCCGTGCCGGCCGACGCCGTCGCCACCAGCAGACGGCGCAGGTGGACGGCAGGGTGGGCGCCGCGGGTCAGACGGAGAGCGACCACGCGGTCCGGCCTTCCGTCTCGGTGGCCGGCGGCAGGTGCACCGTCTTGACGCGGCGCCCGTCGAGCAGCGACACCGTGCGGTCGGTGAGCGCGGCCGTCTCCGGGTCGGCGGTGGCCAGGACCACGGTGATGCCGTGCGAGCGGGCGGCCGTGGTGAGGGTGCGCAGGACGTGGGCGCGGTCGGCCCGGTACAGGGGCGCGGTGGGCTCGTCGGCGAAGAGGACGGTGGGCGCCGGGGCGAGGGCGCGGGCGATGCAGGCGCGCTGCCGCTCGGCCTGGGTCAGCTCGTGCGGGCGCCGGCGGGCCTTGTCGCCGATGTCGACGCGTTCCAGCCACTCGGTGGCGGCGACCTTGGCGCGGCGGCGGCTGACGCCGCGCAGCATCAGCGGGAGGGCGGCGTTCTCCCACACGTTCAGTTCGGGGACCAGCAGCGGGGCCGGGTCGATCCAGCCGAAGCGCTCGCGGCGCAGGCGTTCGCGGGCGACCGGGCCCATGGTGTGCAGCGGAACGCTGTTGAACCACACCTCGCCGCGCTGGGCCGGGGCGAGTCCGGACAGGCAGCGCAGCAGTGTCGTCTTGCCGCTGCCGCGCGGGCCGCCGACGGCGAGGATCTCGCCCTCGCGCACGCCGAGCGAGACTCCTTGAAGTGCGGGGGAGCCGTCGCTGTGCGTGAAGTGCAGGGAGCGTGCCCAGAGCACGTCGTTGTCCGGCGGGGCCTCCATGGGCGTACACCTCGTGTCAGATCCGTAGTTCCCGTGCCGTTCCCCCGTGCGGGGGAACGAAGGCAGGGCCGATCGGTCACTGGCACGCTAGGCAGGCGACCCCGGCAGCCCGGACAGCACGCGGCCCCGGGCCCCCGTTTCTCACTCGAACGGGTGGCACCGGGGCCGGGGTGATCATCCAGACGGAAGATCGGCCGGGGGATGACCGATCAGGACGCCGGGATGATCGGTGACGCCGGGACGGTGAGGGCCGTCCGGACGGTCACAGCTTCGTCCACGCCTCCGTCAGCGTCGCGCGCAGGATCTGCTCGATCTCGTCGAACGTCTCCTGGTTGGAGATCAGCGGCGGCGCGAGCTGGATGACCGGGTCGCCACGGTCGTCGGCACGGCAGTACAGACCGTTGTCGAACAGCGCCTTGGAGAGGTAGCCGTACAGGACGCGCTCGGTCTCCTCGTCGTTGAAGGACTCCTTGGTGTTCTTGTCCTTCACCAGCTCGATGCCGTAGAAGAAGCCGTTGCCGCGGACGTCGCCGACGATCGGCAGGTCGTGCAGCTTCTGCAGGGTGGAGAGGAAGTTGCCCTCGTTGTCCAGCACGTGCTGGTTGAGCTTCTCCTTCTCGAAGATGTCGAGGTTGGCGAGGCCCACGGCCGCGGAGACCGGGTGGCCGCCGAAGGTGTAGCCGTGCAGGAAGGTGTTGTCACCCTTGTAGAACGGCTCCGCCAGGCGGTCGGAGACGATGCAGGCGCCGATCGGGGAGTAGCCCGAGGTCATGCCCTTGGCGCAGGTGATCATGTCCGGGACGTAGCCGAACTTGTCACAGGCGAAGGTCGTGCCGAGGCGGCCGAAGGCGCAGATGACCTCGTCCGACACGAGCAGCACGTCGTACTGGTCACAGATCTCGCGCACGCGCTGGAAGTAGCCGGGGGGCGGCGGGAAGCAGCCACCGGCGTTCTGCACCGGCTCCAGGAACACCGCGGCGACGGTCTCGGGGCCCTCGAAGAGGATCTCCTGCTCGATCTGGTCGGCGGCCCAGCGGCCGAAGGCCTCGGGGTCGTCGCCGAAGAGCGGGGCGCGGTAGATGTTGGTGTTCGGCACCTTGTGCGCGCCCGGCACCAGCGGCTCGAAGGGGGCCTTCAGGCCCGGCAGGCCGGTGATGGACAGGGCGCCCTGCGGGGTGCCGTGGTAGGCGACCGCACGCGAGATGACCTTGTACTTGGTGGGCTTGCCGACCAGCTTGAAGTACTGCTTGGCGAGCTTCCAGGCGGTCTCGACGGCCTCGCCGCCGCCGGTGGTGAAGAAGACCTTGTTCAGGTCGCCCGGGGCCTCGTTCGCCAGGCGCTCGGCCAGCTCGACGGCCTTGGGGTGGGCGTAGGACCACACCGGGAAGAAGGCCAGTTCCTTGGCCTGCTTGGCGGCCGTCTCGGCGAGTTCCGTGCGGCCGTGACCGGCCTGGACCACGAACAGGCCGGCGAGACCGTCGAGGTAGCGCTTGCCCTTGTCGTCGTAGATGTAGGTGCCCTCGCCCCGGACGATCGTCGGGACGGGGGAGTTCTCGTACGAGGACATGCGGGTGAAGTGCATCCACAGGTGGTCGTACGCGGACTTGCTGAGGTCCTTTGTGCTCACGGTTATCGGGTTCCCCACATGTAGGTCTGCTTCTTGAGCTTGAGGTAGACGAAGCTCTCGGTGGAGCGCACCCCGGGCATCGCCCGGATGCGTTTGTTGATGACGTCCAGCAGGTGGTCGTCGTCCTCGCAGACGATCTCCGCGAGGATGTCGAACGAGCCCGCGGTCATCACCACGTACTCGACTTCCGACATGGCGGTCAGCGCGTCGGCCACCGCTTCGACGTCGCCCTCGACGTGCAGACCGACCATCGCCTGCCGGCGGAAGCCCACGGTGAGCGGGTCCGTGACGGCGACGATCTGCATCACGCCCTGGTCGAGCAGCTTCTGGACGCGCTGGCGCACGGCCGCCTCGGAGAGGCCGACGGCCTTGCCGATGGCGGCGTACGGCCGGCGGCCGTCCTCCTGAAGCTGCTGGATGATGGCGAGGGAGACGGCGTCCAGGTTCGGATTGCTGCCGTTCCTGGATTCGCGAGGGGTGTCGCGGAGGGACTCGCGGGAGTCCCGTGCGTCCCTGGGGTCTGCGCTTCGACTGGCCACGACTTCACTGTGCACGACGTCTCGGCAGTTGTGCAAGCCCGGATCGATGAAATTCGTTGTTTGAGAGATCGAGACCGACGGATTTCGCAGATCCGAGGGGACCGGGGGTGTTGAAAACGTGGGAGCAGCGATTACTCTGGGCCTCTCAGTGATGGGACACCCGAATCTTGGAGGGCCGGCAGTGAGCACCGAACTGCGTCGTCTGCGCAACTACATCGACGGTGAGTTCCGGGACGCCGCCGACGGACGGACCACCGAGGTGGTCAACCCCGCGACGGGCGAGGCGTACGCCACCGCGCCGCTGTCCGGTCAGGCGGACGTCGACGCGGCCATGGAGGCCGCCGCGCGCGCCTTCCCGGCCTGGCGCGACACCACCCCGGCCGAGCGCCAGAAGGCCCTGCTGAAGATCGCGGACGCGTTCGAGGAGCGCGCCGAGGAACTGATCGCGGCCGAGGTGGAGAACACGGGCAAGCCGACCGGGCTGACCCGCTCCGAGGAGGTCCCCCCGATGGTCGACCAGATCCGCTTCTTCGCGGGTGCGGCGCGACTGCTGGAGGGCCGCTCGGCCGGCGAGTACATGGAGGGCCTGACCTCGATCATCCGCCGTGAGCCGGTCGGCGTCTGCGCGCAGGTCGCGCCGTGGAACTACCCGATGATGATGGCCGTGTGGAAGTTCGCCCCGGCGATCGCCGCGGGCAACACCGTCGTGCTGAAGCCGTCGGACACCACCCCGGCGTCCACCGTGCTGATCGCCGAGATCCTCGGTGGGATCCTGCCCAAGGGCGTCTTCAACGTCATCTGCGGCGACCGTGAGACCGGCCGGGCGATGGTCGAGCACCCGACCCCGGCGATGGCCTCCATCACCGGCTCGGTCCGCGCGGGCATGGCGGTGGCCGAGTCCGCCGCCAAGGACGTCAAGCGGGTCCACCTGGAGCTGGGCGGCAAGGCCCCGGTCGTCGTCTTCGAGGACACCGACATCGCCAAGGCCGTCGAGGACATCTCCATGGCGGGCTTCTTCAACGCCGGCCAGGACTGTACGGCCGCCACGCGCGTGCTCGTGCACGAGTCGATCCACGACGAGTTCGTCTCCGCGCTCGCCAAGGCCGCGTCCGAGACCAAGACCGGTCAGCCGGACGACGAGGAAGTGCTCTTCGGCCCGCTGAACAACCCCAACCAGCTCAAGCAGGTCGAGGGCTTCATCGAGCGGCTGCCCGCCCACGCGCGCGTGGAGGCCGGCGGCAAGCGCGTCGGCGACCAGGGCTACTTCTTCGCGCCGACCGTCGTCTCCGGCCTGAAGCAGGACGACGAGATCATCCAGAACGAGGTCTTCGGCCCGGTCATCACCGTCCAGTCCTTCGCGGACGAGGAGCAGGCCCTCGAGTGGGCCAACGGCGTCGAGTACGCGCTGGCCTCCTCGGTGTGGACCAAGGACCACTCCCGCGCCATGCGGATGTCCAAGAAGCTCGACTTCGGCTGCGTGTGGATCAACACCCACATCCCGCTGGTCGCCGAGATGCCGCACGGCGGCTTCAAGAAGTCCGGCTACGGCAAGGACCTCTCCGCGTACGGCTTCGAGGACTACACCCGCATCAAGCACGTCATGACGTCCCTGGACGCGTGACGCCACCCCTGCGGGTGCGCTGAGGCCGGCGGCCTCGCCCACGACTCGCGGCCCCGGACGGAGGACGGACCGTCCGGGGCCGCGGTGTGTCCGGGGGCGGGAGCGTGTGTCCGGGGCGGGGAGCGGTGTGTCCGGGGCGGGGAGCCCTCCAGGTCGTGGCGGGCGGGACGGGCCGCGCGGTGGGCGGGCTCGGTGATCGACAAGGTGTCGGGCAGGCGTCGTTTCGCTCGACGTGGCGTCAATTGCTCACGCGTGTCACCGGGCGGCATGCTGCGCCCATGGCCCTCCCACACCAGACCGCCTCCCGCCGTTCCCTGCTGCGCGCCCTCGGCGGCACCGCCGCGCTCGGAGCGCTGGCCGGCTGCGGCGTGCCCGCGGCGTACGTCCAGCCCGGCGACCGCGCCGCAGTCGACGCCTCGGCCCGCGACAGACGGCTGACGTGGGCGAACTGGCCGCTGTACATCGACACCGACGACGCCCACCCCAACCGGCGGCCCACGCTGGAGGCCTTCCAGAAGCACTCCGGCATCGCCGTCGACTACGTCGAGGAGATCAACGACAACGACGAGTTCTTCGGCAAGATCAGCCCGGCGCTGATGAACCACCAGTCCACCGGCCGCGACCTCGTCGTCGTCAGCGACTGGATGTGCGCGCGGTTCGTGCGGCTGGGCTGGGTGCAGGAGATGGACCGCGCCCGGCAGCCCAACGTCGCCCGGTACCTCGACCCGCTGCTGCGCTCCCCGGCCTTCGATCCGGGCCGCAAGTACACCGTGCCGTGGCAGTCCGGCATCACCGGCATCGCCTACAACCGCCGCAAGCTCGGCCGTGAGATACGGCACGTCTCCGACCTGTGGGCCGACGACCTGCGCGGCCGGGTCACGCTGCTCTCCGGCCTGGACGAGTCCTTCGCGCTGCTGATGCTGGGCAACGGCGTCGACATCACCCGGTGGACGGCGGACGACTTCCACCGCGTCTGCGACCAGGTCCAGGCCCAGGTGCGGCGCGGCCAGATCCGCCGCTTCACCGGCAACGACTACACCAAGGACCTGGTCAGCGGGGACGTCCTGGCCTGCCAGGCCTACTCCGGCGACGTGATCCAGCTGCGCGCGGACAACCCCGACATCGAGTTCGTCGTACCTCAGGAGGGCGCCGAACTGTGGGCGGAGTCGCTCATGGTCCCGAACCTCGCCCGGCACAAGGCCAACGCCGAGCGGCTGATCGACTACTACTACCAGCCCGAGGTCGCCGCCGAGCTGGCCTCCTGGGTGAACTACGTCTGCCCGGTCCCGGCGGCCCAGCACGTCCTGGCCTCCTCCGGCGACAAGGACACCGCGGCCCTGGCGGAGGACCCGCTGATCTTCCCGGACGCGGGCATGCGCCGCCGGCTCGCGATCGCCCGGGACATCACGGCCGAGGAGCGGGTGGATTTCGCGAAGCGGTGGAACAAGATCGCCGGGTTGTAGAAGAATCACCCGGGTGGATAATTCATCGAGCGGTGAAAACCTGTCCGCCGGGGTGACCTTCGGCCTGCTCGCGGCCTGGGCGCTCCACGACCTCGAGGAGCTGACGGCCGGCCCGCGCTGGGTGCGGCGCGACCTGCCCCGGCTCCGTGAGCGGTTCCCGGCCGTGCCCGAGCGGGTGTGGCGGCGGACGGAAGCCCTGGGCGGGCGGGATTTCCCGCCGGCGGTCGCGTTCGTCGGCGTGTTCGTCGCCGCCGCGTCCGCGGCCGGGCACGCCACCGGCGGCCGGTCGGCGTTCTACCAGGCCACTGTGAACGGCTTCGGTCTGCACGGCCTGGTCCACATGGCGCAGGCCGCAGCCGTACGCGGCTACACCCCCGGCGTCGCCACCTCCCCGCTCGTCGTCGTGCCCTTCACCCTCTGGGCCCGCGGCCGCCTGCGCCGCGCCGGCGTCCTGCGCCCGGCCCGCCCCCGCGATCTCGCCGTCGGCCTGGCCACGGCCGGCGCCGTCGCGGCCGTGGCGCACGCGGCGGCGCGGTGGGCGGTCGGCCGCGGCGCGCCGGACCGGCGGGCCACGACGGCTACCTGATCGCGGCCGCGACGATCCGCTCGGCGACCGGGTCCGGGTCGTCGTCCTTGGCGCGGCGGCGAAGGGGCATGGGCTTGCCATGGGCTGCTCCAGGACCCGGGCGACGACGATGCGTGATCATCCGCTTCGTCTGCGCCACCGCCCGGATCGTCACCGCGGAGGGCGAGCCCGTTCCTCGGCCGTCAATCCACCGCCTCGGCATACGTCGTTCTCCCGGCATAGCGCAGTCCACGACGGCGGTCACGACCCGATGCAACCCGCACCGTTGAAGCTCTCTAGCAAGTTGGACGAGGGGACCGCGGGTCAGGAGTGCATGCTGCTTCCTGGGCGGCCATAACCTCATCGCCGTACTCGAAGGCCCAGGCGCCGACGGCGTCGATGGGCGTCAGCAAGGTCCGGCCCAGAGCGGTGAGCTGGTACTCGACCCGTGAGGGTGCGTCGGGGTCTGCCAGCCGGTCGACCAGTCCGTCGAACTGCAGCCGGCGCAGCGTCTCGGTGAGGACCTTGGAGCTGATGCCCCCGATCCGCTCCCGTAGTTCGACGGTGTGAACGGTCGAAGCAGGCACGGAGAGGGAACGTGTGATGAGAATCGGCGTACTGGGAACGGGCAACATGGCCGACGCGCTCGCCACCCACTGGGTGCGGGCTGGGCACCAGGTGACCATCGGGGGACGGGACGCACACAGGGCGGAGCGGCTCGCGACGCGCATCGGAGGCGGCGTGAAAGCTGCCAGTCTGCGCGCGGCGGCCGAGTTCGGTCAGGAGGCGGTGCTGGCCGCGCTGCCCTTCGGGGCGGGAGTGGACGTGGCACGGAATCTGCACGCGGCCCTGGACGGCAAGGTGCTGATCGACTGCTCCAATCCGGTCGGGCCGGGCTTCCGGCTGCTGACGGAAGGGGACCCCTCAGCCGCACAGCAACTGGCTGCGGCGGCGCCGGGAGCCCACGTGGTCAAGGCTTTCAACCTCTGCCACGAGGAGGTGTGGCGCATGCGGCCGCCCGTCTTCGATGGGCGGCCACTGGCCGTGCCGGTCTGCGGGGACGACGAGACGGCCCTCGCGCGTGTACGCGCATTGGTGCGGGACGTGGGCTGCGAACCCGTGGCCGGCGGCGGTCTCGAACGTGCGGGACTCCTGGAAGCGACCGCCGCGCTGTTCATCGCCCTGTGGGTCGGCGAGGGAGCGGATGCGCAGGCAATCGCACCTCCGCTGGCCTATGCGGCCGGACCGGGCTACCAGGAAACGGAAGGCGGCACGGGGGCTCTCCGTTAGGAGTTCTCAGGGAAGCCCGGCTCCCGGTCCCGGCGCAGGGTGTTCAGGACGTCGATGCGGTTCGTGGTGATCGAGTCGACGCCCGCGTCGATCAGGCGGCGCATGGCACGGCGGGTGTCGGGGGTCCAGACGGACAGCAGGTAGCCGGCGTGATGGACCCGCTCGGCCAGGGCGTCGTCCACCAGGGAGAAGCGGTAGTTCAGCCAGCGCGGCCGCACCGCCTCCAGCACCGCGGGGCGCGGCGGCGCGAGGCTCGTCCAGGTGAGCGCGATCTCCGCGGACGGATCGGCGGCACGCACCGCCAGCATGGCCTGGGCGCCCGCGCAGTAGTACACGCGGTCCTGCGCCCCCGCCTCCCGGACCACGTCCACGACCCGGCGCGCCGCCCTCACGTCCGGGGTGCCGGGCAGATCGACCATCACCCGGCTCCCGTCCGCCGCCGCCAGCGCCGCCGCCAGCGTCGGCACCCCGCCGCCGGTCAGCCCCTCCACCTCGGCCAGGGAGAGGCCGAGCAGCGGGCGGTCCTGCTCCCACAGCCGTTTCAGCGTCTCGTCGTGCAGGAGGACGGGGACGCCGTCCCGGGTGAGCCGTACGTCGATCTCCACGGCGTCCGCGCCCGCGGCGAGCGCGGAACGCAGGGAGGCGATCGTGTTCTCCCGGACGCGGTACGGGTCGCCGCGGTGCGCCACGGCCGTCAGGGTCTCCATGCGGGCCATTGTGACGGCAGTCGGTCCGTGCCCGTCGAGCGAAGGGGGTGCCGTGATCGTCAGGTGGTGAGCCACCGCGCGGTGTACGTGTCGATCTCCTCGCGGATACGGGTCTTGCCGACGCCGTCCAGGAAGGAGGCGTCGACGGCGTTCTTCGCCAGCTCGGCCAGACCCCGCTCGTCGAGGTCCAGCAGCCGGGCGGCGACCGCGTACTCGTTGTTCAGGTCGGTGCCGAACATCGGGGGGTCGTCGGAGTTGATCGTCACCAGGACGCCCGCCTGCACGAACTCCTTGATCGGGTGCTCGTCGAGCGTGGCCACCGCGCGCGTGGCGATGTTCGACGTCGGGCACACCTCCAGCGGGACGCGGTGCTCGGCCAGGTGCGCGAGCAGCTTGGGGTCCTGCGCGGAACTCGTGCCGTGCCCGATCCGCTGCGCGCCCAGGTACGTCAGCGCGTCCCACACCGTCTCGGGCCCGGTGGTCTCACCGGCGTGCGGCACCGAGTGCAGCCCGGCCGCGATCGCCCGGTCGAAGTACGGCTTGAACTGCGGGCGCGGCACACCGATCTCCGGCCCGCCGAGACCGAAGGAGACCAGGCCCTCGGGGCGCACCGCGTCGTCCGTGGCGAGCCGGGCCGTCACCTCGGCCGACTCCAGGCCGGCCTCGCCGGGAATGTCGAAGCACCAGCGCAGCACCGTGCCGAACTCGGCCTCGGCCGCCTTGCGCGCGTCCTCGACCGCCTCCATGAACGCCCGCTCGTCGATCCCGCGGCGCACGGAGGAGTACGGCGTGATGGTCAGCTCGGCGTAGCGCACCTGCTGGCGGGCCATGTCGCGGGCCACCTCGTAGGTGAGCAGGCGGACGTCCTCCGGCGTGCGGATCAGGTCGACGACGGACAGGTACACCTCGATGAAGTGGGCGAAGTCCGTGAACGTGAAGTAGTCGGCCAGCGCCTCGGGGTCGGCCGGGACCTTGGAGTCGGGGTGGCGGGCGGCCAGCTCGGAGACGATGCGGGGGGAGGCTGAGCCGACGTGGTGCACGTGCAGTTCTGCCTTGGGCAGTCCGGCGATGAAGGCGTGCAGATCGCGCGGAACGGGCGCGACGGCTGCGTCGAGATGCTCGGTCAAGGGCCCTCCCCGGGACGGCGCCCCCGGCCGGCGGTGCCGGGCGCCGGGGCGCGGTGATCGGCTGATCGGTGACTCGGGCTCATCGTAGGCGGCCGCCGCCGGGGCCGGCCGGGGGGCTTGCGACGGGGTGCGCGACCGGGCCGTAGCATGGCGTGACGTTCGCAGAGGGGGATGCACGCATGGCCGACGAGACGGGGACGCCGGGTATACCGGGGACGCCGGTGACGCCCGAGGGCGGGACCGTGGACCGGCCCGGTCCGGGCGAGGGCCCGAAGGTGTCGCTCGGCAAGGGCCCTGCGGACGGGGTCACGTCCGGGTCCGCCGGCTCGCAGGTGCCCGCCACCGGCGGTGCGTCCGATTCCGGCGGCGGGCCCGCCCCTTGGACCGCTCCCGGCGTGGCGGACGGTCCCGGGCACACGGTCGCGTCCTCCGGGCCGGTCGCCCCGTCGCCCCCGCACGACCAGCAGACGTTCGCCTCCGCCCCGGGCGGCACGGACACCCCGCGGCCGTCCCACTCCTGGCCGGAGCCGAACCCCTTCGCCGCGCCGTCGCACGACACCGCCGCGGGTGCCAATCCGTTCCCCCCGTCGTCACACGACCACGCCGCCGGGCGCAACCCCTTCGCCGCGCCGTCGCACAACCACGCAGCGGGTGCCAACCCCTTCGCCCCGCCGCAGCCGGGTCAGGCCACCGGTGCCGACCCCTTCGCCCCGCCGCAGCCGGGTCAGGCCACCGGTGCCGACCCCTTCGCGCCCCCGGTCGCGTCGCCGTCGCACGGTGAGCCGGTCCCGCCGCCGCCCATCGCGCCGGACGGTCCCGGCCAGACCCCTTACGGCTACCCCGGCCCGGGCGGTCCCGGCCAGGCCCTTTACGGCTACTCCGGCGGGTACGGCTACTCCGGCGGGTACGGCTACCCGGGCAGCGCCGGCCCCGGCGGCGCCCACGATCCGCAGGCCCACGGATACCCCGCCGGCTACTACGGCTGGCCCGGCATGCAGCCCCTGCCCAGCAACGGCATGGGGACGGCGGGGCTGGTGCTCGGCATCATCGCCGCGGTCATCTTCTGCGCGTGGCCGCTGGCCGTCATCGCGGGCGCCCTCGGCGTGATCTTCGGTGCGATCGGCCGCAGCAAGGCCAAGCGGGGAGAGGCCACCAACCCCGGTCAGGCCCTGGCCGGCATCATCTGCGGCGCCACCGGCATCGCCCTCGGCGTCGGCTTCCTGATCCTGGTGGTCTTCGCGCCCTGACACCGGCTCACGTGAGCCGCCCCACCCGCTCCCGCGCCTCCATCAGCGCGAAGCCCAGCAGGTTCGGCCCCCGCCACCGCTCCGGGTCCGTCGCCGCCTCGTCGTCCGCCGCCAGGCCGATGCCCCAGACGCGGTCGACGGGGCTCGCCTCGACCAGCACCCGGTCCCCGGTGTCCAGCAGGAACTCCCGCAGCCCGGGGTCGGCCGAGAACTTGTGCACGCTGCCCTCGACGACGATTCCAAACCGCTCGCGCTCCCAGACCGCCTCGTCGAAGCCGCGCACCAGGCGCCCCGCCTTCTTCGCCTGGGACGGATGACCGGCGGCCAGGACCTGCCGCTCCGCCTCCGCGTCGCCGAACAGCCTGGCCTTGCCGGCCATCATCCAGTGCTCGGCCGTGGCGTACCGCACGCCGTCGACCACGAACGGTGACGGCCACCACTGGCTCAGACAGCTCGCGCCGATGCGGCCGTCGGGTCGCGGCCGGTGTCCCCAGAAGCAGAGGTACTTGATCCTCGCCCCTGCGCGGACCGCCCTGACCAGGGCCTCCCGAGAATCGATCTTCGTCATGCACGGGAGTCTGGCACGCACCACTGACACTGCGTCCGTCCTTTTCCCGCTTCACTCGACACCTGGTCGACCGATTCCGTCGCGTAACCGAAAGGCAACAACGGAATCCCTTGTCCACCTCCCGGGCCTCTGTCAGGATCGGCACTCAAATCGAGCTGGAGCTACGCCACCCACCCCCATGGGACAGCCACCCACCCCCCTCATGGGACGACAGGGGGACGACGGCGGAGGAGAGCGACATGCACAACCCGGGCACCACCCCGGAGAGGTCCGCGGGATTCCCGGCACAGGAACGTTTCGCGGACGGCGCGCAGTACATCGCGGGACGCTTCACCCGGGGCACCTCGGGCCACACCCACGCGGTCGTCGACCCGGCCACCGGCGAGGACGTCTACACATACGAGCTGGCCGGTGCCGACGACGTCGACGCGGCCGTGGCCGCCGCCCGCGCGGCCTTCCCCGGCTGGGCCGGCGCGACGCCCGGCGAGCGGTCCGACGCCCTGCACCGCTTCGCCGCGGTCCTCGCCGAGCGGGCGGAGGACTTCGCCCGCGCGGAGTCCCTGCAGTGCGGCAAGCCGCTCAAGCTCAGCCGCGAGTTCGACGTGCCGGGGACGGTCGACAACGCCGCCTTCTTCGCCGGCGCCGCCCGGCACCTGCAGGGGCAGTCGGCCGGCGAGTACTCCGGCGACCACACCTCGTACGTCCGCCGTGAGCCGATCGGTGTCGTCGGGTCCATCGCGCCCTGGAACTACCCGTTGCAGATGGCCGCCTGGAAGATCCTCCCGGCGATCGCCGCGGGCAACACCATCGTGCTCAAGCCCGCCGAGCTGACCCCGCTGACCTCGCTGCTGTTCGCCGAGGCCGCCACCGCGGCCGGTATCCCCGACGGTGTGATCAACGTCGTCACCGGGACCGGGAGGGAGGCCGGTGAGCGTCTGGTGGGTCATCCGGACGTGGCGATGACCTCCTTCACCGGCTCCACCGCCGTCGGCAAGCGGGTCGCCGAGGTCGCCACGGCCACCGTCAAGCGCCTGCACCTGGAGCTCGGCGGCAAGGCGCCCTTCGTGGTCTTCGACGACGCCGACCTGGACGCGGCCGTCAACGGCGCGGTCGCGGGCGCGCTCATCAACACCGGGCAGGACTGCACGGCCGCCACGCGCGCGTACGTGCAGCGCCCGCTGTACGACGAGTTCGTCGCCCGGACCGCCGCGCTGATGGAGACGGTACGGCTCGGCGATCCCTTCGCCCCCGGCACCGACCTCGGACCGCTGATCTCGCACGCCCAGCGCGACCGCGTGGCAGGCTTCGTCGACCGGGCGCGTGCCTACGCGCGCGTGGTCACCGGCGGCGAGGCGCCCGGTGGGGAACTGGCCAAGGGCGCCTACTACCGGCCCACCCTGGTCGCCGGCGCCCCGCAGGACAGCGAGATCGTCCAGGCGGAGATCTTCGGCCCCGTGTTGGTCGTCCTGCCGTTCGACAGCGACGATGAAGGCATCCGGCTGGCCAACGACACCCCCTACGGCCTCGCCGCCTCCGCGTGGAGCCGGGACGTGTACCGGGCGAACCGGGCGACACGCGAGATCAAGGCGGGGTGCGTGTGGATCAACGACCACATCCCGATCATCAGCGAGATGCCCCACGGCGGCTACAAGGCGTCCGGCTTCGGCAAGGACATGTCATCGTACTCGTTCGAGGAGTACACGCAGATCAAGCACGTCATGTTCGACAACACGGCGGTCGTCAGGAAGGACTGGCACCGCACCGTCTTCGGGGACCGATAGCCACACCCGGCCGCACCCCGCGGCCGGTCCTTGCGAAAGGGCAACCACGCGCATGGAGAGTTACGAGCCCGACCGCCTGACCCCGGCCCAAGCGGCCGCCATGCGGCGCAGTTTCCGGGGCGGACGGGCCGCCCTCACCCGCCGTTCGCTGCTGCGCGCCTCCGCGGGCGGCGCGCTCGCGGTCGGCGGACTCGGGGCGCTGAGCGCCTGCGGGATCCCCGCGGCCGGCAAGACGGCGGGCGGCACGTCCGCCGAGGACCACTCGGCCCAGGAGAAGACCGTCAACTTCTCCAACTGGACCGAGTACATGGACGTCGACGACGCCGGCAAACGCCACCCGACACTCGACGAGTTCACCCGCCGCACCGGCATCACGGTCCGCTACACCGAGGACATCAACGACAACAACGAGTTCTTCGGCAAGATCCAGCCGCAGCTCGCCGCGGGCCAGGACACCGGCCGCGACCTGATCGTCCTCACCGACTGGATGGCCGCCCGCCTGATCCGCCTGGGCTGGGTGCAGAAGCTGGACCCGGCGCACCTGCCGCACGCCTACGCCAACCTCTCGCAGCAGTTCCGCAATCCCGACTGGGACCCGGGGCGGGCGTACTCCTACCCCTGGCAGGGCATCTCCACGGTGATCGCCTACAACAAGAAGGCGCTCGGCGGCGTCGAGGTGAAGTCGGTCTCCGACCTGCTCGACAACCGCAAGCTCAAGGGCCGCGTCGGCTTCCTCACCGAGATGCGCGACAGCATCGGCATGACGCTGCTGGACATGGGCAAGGACCCGGCGAAGTTCACCGACGACGACTTCGACGCGGCGATCGCCCGCCTCCAGAAGGGCGTGGACAGCGGCCAGATCCGCCGCTTCACCGGCAACGACTACACCTCCGACCTCACCAAGGGCGACCTCGCCGCCTGTCTGGCCTGGGCCGGTGACGTCGTACAGCTGAAGGCGGACAGCCCTGACGTCGACTTCGTCATCCCGGACAGCGGGTACATCACCTCGACCGACGTGATGCTGATCCCGAACAAGGCGCGTCACAAGACCAACGCCGAGCGGCTCATGGACTACTACTACGAGCCGCAGCCGGCCGCCGAGCTCGCCGCCTACATCAACTACGTCTGTCCCGTCGACGGCGTGAAGGCCGAGCTTGCGAAGATCGACAAGGATGCGGCGAACAACCCGCTGATCATCCCCGACAAGGCCATGCAGGCGAGGTCTCACCCCTTCCGCTCCCTGACGCAGAAGGAAGAGACCGCCTACGAACAGAAATTCGCGAAGCTCACTGGGGCGTGACGACCATGACGACAGACCACAGCGGCGACGTCCGCCTCTCCGGGATCAGCAAGACCTACGACAACGGCTTCACCGCCGTACAGCCGCTCGACCTGACCGTGCCGCAGGGTTCCTTCTTCGCCCTGCTCGGCGCCTCCGGCTGCGGCAAGACCACCACCCTGCGCATGATCGCCGGCCTGGAGGAGCCCACCACGGGCACCGTCCGCCTCGGCGACCAGGACGTGACCCACCTGCCGCCCTACAAGCGGCCCGTCAACACCGTCTTCCAGTCCTACGCCCTCTTCCCGCACCTCGACATCTTCGAGAACGTCGCCTTCGGTCTGCGCCGGCGCGGCGTCAAGAGCGTGAAGAAGCAGGTCGAGGACATGCTGGAGCTGGTCCAGCTCGGCGAGCAGGCACGCAAGAAGCCGCACCAGCTCTCCGGCGGCCAGCAGCAGCGCGTCGCAGTGGCCCGCGCGCTGATCAACCACCCGAAGGTGCTGCTCCTGGACGAGCCGCTCGGCGCGCTCGACCTGAAGCTGCGCCGCCAGATGCAGCTCGAGCTCAAGCGCATCCAGATGGAGGTCGGCATCACCTTCGTGCACGTCACGCACGACCAGGAGGAGGCCATGACCATGGCCGACACGGTCGCCGTGATGAACGCCGGCCGCGTCGAACAGCTCGGCGCGCCCAGCGACCTGTACGAGAACCCGCGGACCACGTTCGTCGCGAACTTCCTCGGCACCTCCAACCTGATCGAGGCCGAGGTCGACACCAAGAGCGGCGACGACATCGTCCTGAAGGCGGGCGGCGGCAAGCTGGTGCTGCCGCAGGCGCGATGTTCCGCGCCCGCCACCGCCGGCGGCAAGGTCCTGGTCGGCATCCGCCCCGAGAAGATCGCGCTCACGCACGCCGACGACGCGGGCTCGATCCCCGAGGGCCGCAACCGCGTCACCGGGAAGATCGCCGACGCCAGCTTCATCGGCGTCTCCACGCAGTACGTCATCGACAGCCCGGTCTGCGACGAGCTGGCGGTGTACGTGCAGAACGTCGAGCGCGACGGCCGGCTGGTCCCCGGCGCCGACGTCGTCCTGCACTGGAGCCCGGCGCACACCTTCGGCATGGACGCCACCCAGGACCGCGACGCGGGCACCGAGGAAGAGGCGGCGGCCTGATGTCGACGCTCACCGAGGCGCCCCCGCCGCTCACCCCGACCGCACCGCAGAAGAAGCCGCCGCGCAGGCGGGGCCGTCTCACGCCGTACTGGCTGCTGCTGCCCGGCATCCTGTGGCTGATCGTCTTCTTCGCGCTGCCGATGATCTACCAGGGCTCCACGTCCGTGCAGACCGGCTCCCTGGAGACCGGCTACAAGGTCACCTGGCACTTCGCCACCTACTGGGACGCGCTGGCCGAGTACTGGCCGCAGTTCCTGCGCTCGGTCGCCTACGCGGCCGCCGCGACCGTGCTGTGCCTGCTGCTCGGCTACCCGCTGGCGTATCTGATCGCCTTCCGCGCGGGCCGCTGGAAGAACCTGGTCATGATCCTGGTGATCGCGCCGTTCTTCACCAGCTTCCTCATCCGCACCCTCGCCTGGAAGACGATCCTCGCCGACGGCGGCCCGGTCGTCGGCGCCCTGAACACGCTGCACGTCCTGGACGTCACCAACTGGCTCGGCTGGACGGCCGGCGACCGCGTGCTGGCCACTCCGCTCGCGGTGGTGTGCGGTCTGACGTACAACTTCCTGCCGTTCATGATCCTGCCGCTGTACACGTCCCTGGAGCGCATCGACGGGCGGCTGCACGAGGCGGCCGGCGACCTGTACGCGCGGCCGTGGACCACCTTCCGCAAGGTGACCTTCCCGCTGTCCATGCCGGGCGTGGTCTCCGGCACGCTGCTCACCTTCATCCCGGCGGCCGGCGACTACGTCAACGCCGAACTGCTCGGCTCCACCGACACCCGCATGATCGGCAACGTCATCCAGACACAGTTCCTGCGAATCCTGGACTATCCGACGGCCGCGGCGCTGTCCTTCATCCTCATGGCCGCGATCCTTCTCATGGTCACCTTCTACATCCGCAGGTCCGGGACGGAGGATCTGGTCTAAATGCCCTTCGTCAACTGGCTCAAGAAGAAGCTCGTCGTCATCGCGGGCCTGATCACGCTCGCCTATCTGCTGCTGCCGAACATCGTCGTCACGGTGTTCTCCTTCAACAAACCGAAGGGCCGCTTCAACTACCAGTGGCAGCAGTTCTCCACGGACGCCTGGAAGGACCCGTGCGGCGTCGCCGACATGTGCGGCTCGCTCGGCATCAGCCTGCAGATCGCGGTGTGGGCGACGATCGGCGCCACCCTGCTCGGCACGATGATCGCCTTCGCGCTGGTGCGCTACCGCTTCCGCGCCCGGGGTGTGGTCAACTCGCTGATCTTCCTGCCGATGGCGATGCCCGAGGTCGTCATGGCGGCCTCGCTGCTCACCCTGTTCCTCAACATGGGCGCGCCGCTGGGCTTCTGGACGATCCTGATCGCGCACATCATGTTCTGCCTCAGCTTCGTCGTCACCGCGGTCAAGGCGCGCGTGATGTCGATGGACCCGCGCCTGGAGGAGGCCGCCCGGGATCTGTACGCCGGTCCCGCGCAGACCTTCCTGCGGGTCACCCTGCCCATCGCGGCCCCCGGAATCGCCGCGGGCGCGCTGCTCGCCTTCGCGCTCTCCTTCGACGATTTCATCATCACGAATTTCAACGCGGGCTCGACCGTCACCTTCCCCATGTTCGTGTGGGGTTCGGCGCAGCGCGGCACGCCCGTGCAGATCAATGTCATCGGTACGGCGATGTTCCTCGTCGCCGTGCTGCTGGTCCTGACCTCCATGCTGATCGGCAATCGCCGCGGCAAGCAGAAGGCGTAAGGCGCGAGCACCCTTTCGCCGTACCCTCGTAGGGAGTTGAAATCATGGCCCCAAGCGCCATGAGCCGTTGGACAGAGTCTCTTTCCGAAGCGCAGCCGGTGCCGTACTGGCTGGACGACCCCGGCAGGCCGCGCCCCGAGCCCGCGCTGACCACCGCCGACACCTGCGACCTGCTGGTCGTGGGCGGCGGGTACAGCGGACTGTGGACCGCGCTGATCGCCAAGGAGCGCGACCCGCAGCGGGACGTGGTCCTGCTCGAAGGCCGTGAGGTGGGCTGGGCCGCCTCCGGCCGCAACGGCGGCTTCTGCGCCGCCTCCCTGACCCACGGCCTGCCCAACGGGCTGACCCGCTGGCCGGACGAGATCCACACGCTGGAGGAGCTGGGCCGGCGCAACCTCGACGAGATCGAGCGGGCCGTCGCCCGCTACTCCATCGACTGCGACTTCGAGCGCACCGGCGAGATCGACGTGGCGACCGAGCCGTACCAGGCGCGGGAACTGCGCGACTGGTACGACGAGCTGCAGGCCAAGGGGCTCGCCGAGGGCATCGAGTTCCTGGACGCCGACGCGGTGCGCGCACAGGTGAACTCACCGACGTTCGAGGCGGGCCTGTGGGACCGCCGGGGCGTGGCGATGCTGAACCCGGCCAAGCTCGCCTGGGGTCTCAAGCGCGCCTGCCTCGACCTCGGCGTGCGCGTCCACGAGCACACCCCCGCCCTCACGCTGAAGGCGTACGGCGCGGGCATGGCCGTACGCACGCCGTACGGCCAGGTCCGCGCCCGGCAGGTGGCGCTCGGCACGAACATCTTCCCGAGCCTGGTCAAGCGGGTGCGGTCGTACACCGTCCCCGTGTACGACTACGCGCTGATGACCGAGCCGCTGACGGCCGAACAGCTGAAGTCGATCGGCTGGGAGAACCGGCAGGGCCTCGGGGACTCGGCGAACCAGTTCCACTACTTCCGGCTGTCCGCCGACAACCGGATCCTGTGGGGCGGTTACGACGCGATCTACCCCTACGGCGGCCGGGTGCGGGCCGAGTACGACGACCGCCCGGAGACCTACGCCAAGCTCGCCGGGCACTTCTTCACCTGCTTCCCGCAGCTGGAGGGCGTGCGGTTCACGCACGCGTGGGGCGGCGCCATCGACACCTGCTCGCGCTTCTCGGCGTTCTTCGGCACCGCCCACCAGGGCCGGGTGGCCTACGCGGCCGGCTTCACGGGCCTCGGCGTCGGCGCGACGCGGTTCGGCGCGGACGTGATGCTGGACCTGCTGGCGGGGGAGCGCACCGAGCGCACCGCGCTGGAGATGGTCCGCAAGAAGCCGCTGCCGTTCCCGCCGGAGCCGTTCGCCTGGACCGGCATCGCCCTCACCAAGTGGTCCCTGGCCCGCGCGGACGCTCACGGCGGCCGCCGCAACCTGTGGCTGCGCACCATGGACAAACTGGGCCTGGGCTTCGACAGCTGACCCCGTCACGTGACCCGGATCACTCCAACGGGTTGCCGGAACCCGCGTAATGCTCCTCGGGGGACCTCCCTCTGAACTCGTGACGTCCGCGACGCGCACCGCGTCGTGGCAGGTGTGCGAGGCAGGGAGGTCTTCTCATGGCAGGGGCGAAGACGGCGGTGGAGTGGCTGGCATCGGCGGCGCCGGACCCCGAGGCCTGCCGCTGGGAGTGGGAGCGCAATCCGCTCGGGATCGCGCTGCTGCCCGCCGGCCGGGCCTGGGACGTGCTGATCCTGCCGGGCGACCTCGGCTATCCGACGCTCGACGTCCTCACCCGCATCCTCGACCGGCCGGGCCCGGTCCTGGCCGACTTCGGCGAGAACCGCATGGGCTTCTTCGTGCCGCCGGGGACCGCCGCGCGCTGGGTCGGCACCGGCATCCGCGGCGCCGGGTTCGGCACCTGGATCGTGGTGCCCTACCCGGGCCGGTCCACCGGTGCGGTCCGCTGGCTGCTCCAGCCGGACGGCTCCGGCACGCTGACCGACCCGGCGCTGCTGGAGCTGGCGATGCACGAGGCGGCGGCGGGCCTGGCGGCCGGGGGCGAGCAGGGGTGACCCGCCGGAAGCCTTGACAACGGGATTGGTCTGGACCAAGTTGGCGCGCTCCACCCCTCCACTTCCCCCATGCCCGGAGGCACTTGTGGACCGCACCAGACCCCTGGCCGTCCTGATCACGGCCGCCGTCCTGACCGTTCCCGGCATCACCGCGCTCTCGTCGGCCGCCCGTGCGGCCGACGCGAACCTCACCGTGAACGGCGGCTTCGAATCCGGCCTCGACGGCTGGACCTGCCCCGCCGGACAGAGCGTCACCTCACCGGTGCACAGCGGCAGTCACGCCCTGCAGGCCACCCCGGCCGGCAACGACAACGCCCAGTGCGCCCAGACGGTGGCCGTGCAGCCGAACGCCCAGTACACGCTGTCCGGTTACGTCCGCGGCTCCTACGTCTACCTCGGCGCGAGCGGCACCGGCACCACCGACGTCTCCACCTGGACCCAGTCCGCCCCCGACTGGCAGCAGCTCACCACCGCCTTCCGCACCGGCGCCGCCACGGCCTCGGTCACGATCTACACCCACGGCTGGTACGGCACCGGCGCCTACCAGGCCGACGACCTCACGCTCACCGGCCCCGGCGGCACCAGTGCACAGCCCCCCGCCGCTCCCGCCGGCCTGACGACCGGCGCCGTCACCTCCACCAGCGTCGCCCTGTCCTGGCCGGCGGTGCCGGGCGCCACGGGATACGCCGTCTACCGCGACGGCACGAAGGACCGGACGGTGACCGGCACGACGGCCACCGTGACGGGCCTCGCGCCCTCGACGTCGTACGCCTTCCAGGTCACCGCGCTCAACAGCGCGGGCGAGTCCGCGAAGTCGGCGGCCGTGACGGCGACGACCGGCGCCGCGACGGGCGGCGGCAGCGGCGACCTCCCCGCGCACGCCCTGGTGGGCTACCTCCACGCGAGTTTCGCCAACGGCGCCGGCTACACCCGCCTGGCCGACGTCCCCGTCAGCTGGGACGTCATCGACCTGGCCTTCGGCGAGCCCACCTCGGTCACCTCCGGGGACATCCGCTTCACCCGCTGCCCCCTCACCCAGTGCCCGACCGCCGAATCCGACGCCGACTTCAAGGCGGCGATCAAGGCCAAGCAGGCGGCCGGCAAGAAGGTCCTCATCTCCATCGGCGGCCAGAACGGCCAGGTCCAGCTGACGACGACAGCGGCCCGCGACACCTTCGTCACGTCCGTCTCGAAGATCATCGACACCTACGGCCTCGACGGCCTCGACGTCGACTTCGAGGGCCACTCCCTGTCCCTGAACACCGACGACACCGACTTCCGCAACCCGACGACCCCGGTGATCGTCAACCTGATCTCGGCGCTGAAGACCCTGAAGGCGAAGTACGGCGCGAAGTTCGTGCTGACGATGGCCCCGGAAACCTTCTTCGTGCAGAACGGCTACCAGTACTACGGCACCGGCAAGTGGGGCGGCCAGGACCCGCGCTGCGGGGCGTATCTGCCGGTGATCCACGCCCTGCGCGACGACCTGACCCTGCTGCACGTCCAGGACTACAACTCGGGCCCGATCATGGGCCTGGACAACCAGTACCACTCCATGGGCGGCGCGGACTTCCACATCGCGATGACCGACATGCTGCTCACCGGCTTCCCCGTCGCCGGTGACCCCACCCGCGTCTTCCCGCCCCTGCGCCCCGACCAGATCGCCATCGGCATGCCGGCCTCCACCAACGCCGGCAACGGCTACGTCGCCCCCGCCGAGGTCACCAAGGCCCTGGACTGCCTGACGAAGAAGACCAATTGCGGCTCCTACGCCCCCCACGGCACCTGGCCGTCGCTGCGCGGCCTGATGACCTGGTCGATCAACTGGGACCGCTTCGGCGGCGGGGAGTTCCAGCGCACGTTCGACGGCTACTTCGGCTGATCACGCGCCACAGGCCCGCCAGCAGGACGGTGGCCAGGCACCAGCTGGCCACCACGTCCAGCGGCCAGTGATAGCCCCGGACCAGCAGGCCGGTGGACACCGCCAGGGCGAGGAGCGCGCACCCGGCGACGGTGACGCGGCGCGCGGTGGGGGAGGCGAGCCAGGGCAGCAGGAGCAGGGTGGCGGCGCCGTACGCCACCAGAGCCGTCGCCGTGTGACCGGAGGGGTAGTAGCCGACGGCCGGTGGCATCACCGGGGTGGCGGGGCGGGCGGTCCAGTCCTTCAGGGGGACGACCAGAGCCGGGACCAGCGTCATGGTGAGCGCCGCCGCGGCCGGCGGGAGCCACCAGCGGTCCAGTCCGGCGGACCGGCCGCGCAGGGCGGCGTACGCCAGTGCCAGGGCCAGCACCGGCACCGCGACCTCGACGTTGCCGAGGTCGGAGAGCAGCTCCCAGAAGCGGCCCGGGTGCACGATGACGCCGCTGAGGCGCTCGTCCACCGTCAGCAGCGGGCCGTCGGTGACGACCTGCCAGGTGATCAGGGCGAAGAGCAGGACCGGCAGGAGCAGCAGAAGCATGGGGCCCATGATCCGTCAGCGGACGGCGGGCCGGGGAGAGAAGGAGGCCGGCCGCCCCGGAACAGGGGGGGTGGTTCCGGGGCGGCCGAACTGACCGGAACGTCGCGCGCCCCGGGGGGTTTGGGGCGGGCGACCGTCCGATCGGTGAGGAGATCCGGAGCCGTAGGGCTCCGTGTGTGCGCGAGGGCACGACCAGGTCGAAGCTGGGGAGGCCTCGGCCTGAGATCACCCACAGTCCCCTGTGGGTGGGGGTGTATCTCTCATCTGGTGAGAACCTACGGCAGCGGATGCGCGGGGAACAGCAGGAACGTCCTCCTGTCATCCACCTCGCACACGTTCTTCACACCCTCTGCCGCAGGGCTGCCGGACGTGCGTACGCCGTGCGCGCGCACGTCCGGAATCAGATGCGGGTGAAGGCCTGCTCGATGATGTCGAGGCCCTCGTTGAGCAGGTCGTCGCCGATGACCAGCGGCGGCAGGAATCGCAGCACGTTGCCGTAGGTGCCGCAGGTCAGGACCAGCAGACCCTCCTGGTGGCAGGCCTTGGCCAGGGCGGCGGCGGCCTCGGCGTTCGGCTCCTTGGTGTCGCGGTCCTTGACCAGTTCGATGGCGATCATGGCGCCACGGCCGCGGATGTCACCGATGACGTCGAACTTCTCGGCCATGGCGGCGAGGCGCGACTTCATGATCGCCTCGATGTTCTTCGCCTTGGCGTTGAGGTCCAGCTCCTTCATCGTCTCGATGGCGCCGAGCGCACCGGCGCAGGCCACCGGGTTGCCGCCGTAGGTGCCGCCCAGGCCGCCCGCGTGCGCGGCGTCCATGATCTCGGCGCGGCCGGTCACCGCGGCCAGCGGCAGACCGCCGGCGATGCCCTTGGCGGTGGTGATCAGGTCCGGGACGATGCCCTCGTCCTCGCAGGCGAACCACTGGCCGGTGCGGCAGAAGCCGGACTGGATCTCGTCGGCGACGAAGACGATGCCGTTGTCGTTGGCGAACTTCACGATCTCCGGCAGGAAGCCCTTGGCCGGCTCGATGAAGCCGCCCTCACCGAGCACCGGCTCGATGATGATCGCGGCCACGTTGTCCGCGCCGACCTGCTTGGTGATCTGCTCGATGGCCTGCTTGGCGGCCTCGGGGCCGCAGTTCTCCGCACCGGTGGGCCAGCGGTAGCCGTAGGCGACCGGGACGCGGTAGACCTCGGGCGCGAACGGGCCGAAGCCGTTCTTGTACGGCATGTTCTTCGCCGTCAGCGCCATCGTGAGGTTGGTGCGGCCGTGGTAGCCGTGGTCGAAGACGACGACGGCCTGGCGCTTGGTGTACGCACGGGCGATCTTGACGGCGTTCTCGACGGCCTCGGCGCCCGAGTTGAACAGGGCCGACTTCTTCGCGTGGTCACCCGGCGTGAGCTCGGCCAGCGCCTCGGCGACGGCCACGTAGCCCTCGTAGGGGGTGACCATGAAACAGGTGTGGGTGAAGTCGGCGAGCTGCGCGGAGGCGCGGCGCACCACGGCCTCGGCGGAGGCGCCGACGGAGGTCACGGCGATGCCGGAGCCGAAGTCGATCAGGCTGTTGCCGTCGACGTCCTCGATGACGCCGCCGCCGGCGCGCGTGACGAACACCGGCAGCGTGGAGCCCACGCCCTGCGCGACCGCGGCGAGACGGCGGGCCTGAAGCTCCTGCGACTTCGGACCGGGGATGGCGGTGACGACGCGGCGCTCCTGCGGAAGTGCGGTCATGCGGGGCTCCTGGGGGTTTTGCGGATGCTTGCCTTCTTTTCTCGCAGGCTAAGACGGGGGAGGAGGGGCGGGCATGCTCCATGTGGGCGTTGTCGGGGATGCCCGTTGTCCGCGATGGATATAGAGGTGAGGGCGGCCGGTGACGCTCCCGCGGTGCGGGACCGGCCGCGCATTCGGTGAACTCCCTTGGTAGGGGCGTTAGATTGGCTCGCTAGTGGTCGACGGAACGGCTGGTCAGGGGGCAGGGTCGATGGAGAGCGACGGGACGCACGAGGCGCGGGGCACCGGGCCGGGTGCCCAGCCGGGCACCCGGCCAGGCATCCACGCCAACCCCGTGCCGCGCCCGGCGGGGCCACCGCAGGTGCCGGGAGCCGCTCCAGGGCCATCCGGGGCGCCCGGGGCTCTCGGGGCGCCCGGGGTGCCGCCGCGGCCGGCGCACGCGCCCGGCCAGGCCGCCGTGCCGGGTCAGGCGCCGGGTCAGGCCCCCGCGTCCTCCGTCGCCGAGTGGCTGGACGCGCCGCGCCCGGACGCCGAGCCCGGGATCTGGCGGCTCGGCTACCGCCGGCCCGACGGCGGACCCGGCCGTGAGCGGCTCGCCCCCGTCACCCTCGTCGGCGTGGCCGTCCCGCTGGTCGTGGGACTGCTGCTGTGGTCGCTGTGGCGGCACGGCAGCGTCCCCTACCAGTGGAGCCTGCTGCGCCTGGTCACCCCCGACGACTGGTGGTGGGGCGGCACCTTCGCCTCCCCCAAGGGCTGGCAGGGCGCCGAGGCCACCGTCGTCTACGGCGGCGTCTTCTTCGGCGTGCTCGTCTACGCCATGGGCCGGCTCGGCAGCTGGCCCGGCGTCGTCCGGCACGTGGTGGCCCGCCGCCCGCAGCCCGCCCGCGCCCTGCTCGCGCTGCTGTGCGCCCTGGTCACCCTGAGCTTCGTCTTCCCCAGCGCCTTCCCCGGCGTCGGCTGGGACGCGCTGCCCGTCGTGGGCCCCGCGTTCTCCCTGGTCGCCCTGGTCACCGGCGGCTACGACGTCTTCGCCTCGCCCTGGGTGACCGATCTGCTGTACGCGGTCATCACCGCGCTCGTGGTGTGGCCGTTCGCCCGCCTCGGCGCATGGCTGCCGTACGCGAAGGAGCTGGTCGCCGCCCGCCGGGAGGCGCCGACCGACGCCGTACCGGACAGGACCCTGCCGCCGACCCAGTGGCCCGCCCTGCGCGAGGCCGGTCAGTACCAGGCCGCCGATCTGCTCACCGCCGACGTGCTCGCCGGGCGGATGAACGACGTGGACTGCGCCCGGCTGGAGCACGCCTGGACCCGCGCCCGCGGCCGGGGCCGCCTCGCCGAGTTCACCGACGCCGTCCTGCGCCACGGCTCCGCCGCGCTCACCCACCCCTCCGGCGCCCGCGACCTGCCCGCCCGCACCGCCCGGCACGACCTGCGCGCCGGGCAGGTGCGCATCGGCCGCTGGGTCGCCGGGGAACGCACCCCCCTCGCCTACGGCGACGCCGGAGCCGCCCTCGACCCGGCCGCCCTCGGCACCTCCCTGCTGGTCGTCGGCCCCTCCGGCGCCGGCAAGACCCGGCAGGTGATCGCGCCGCTCGTCGAGTCCCTCGCCCTGCAGGCGCTGACCGGGCAGTGTGCCGTCGTCGCGGTCGGCGCCGGATGCGGACCCGACGCCTCCTTCGACGTGGTGGTCCGCATCGGCGACCCCGCCTCCGTGCACGACCTCGACCCGTACGCCGGCACCACCGACCCCGACGAGGCCGCCGCCCTGCTCGCCGAGGCCCTCGCCGGCGACCTCGACACCGTCGGCGCCCAGCGCGCCGTGACCGCGCTCGCCCAGCTGCTCGGCCCCTGGCAGGCGGCGTACGGCGCCTTCCCCACCCTGCCCGTGCTGCGCGAACTGCTCGCCGGGGAGAACGCGCCGCTCACCGACCTGCGCGCGGCCCTCGCCGAGGAGCGGCACGCGGTGATGCGGCGCGAGCTGGACGCCCGGGTCCGCCAGTCCGGCACCCCCGGCGACCCCGGCCTCGCGCTCGCCGACCGGCTCGCCCTGCTGGACCGGCCGGTGTTCGCGGAGTTCTTCGGCGCGGGCCACCGCGCGGGCGGCGCCGGCGGCGACACGATCCGGCCGTTCTCGCTGCGCGCCCTCGCCCACCACCCGCTGCGTGTGCGCATCGACCTGCCCGAGCACGGTCACGAGGAGGCCGCCCGGCTGCTGACCCGGCTGGTCCTCGCCCAGTTCGCGGCCGTCGCCCGGGAGAGCGGCCGCGACCACTTCGCCTGCCTCGTCCTCGACGACGCCACCGGCGCCGTCACCGCCGAGTCCGTCCGCCGTGTCCAGCGGCTGCGCTCGCAGAACGCCGGGGTGGTCCTCACGCTGCGCACCGTCGCCGACGTGCCCGAGGCGCTCCACGGGCCGCTGTACGCCGCCGTCGGCTGCCGTATGGCCCTGTCGGGGGTCAGCACCTGGGACGGCAGCCGCTTCGCCGGGGCATGGGGCACCGAGTGGGTGGAGACCCGGGACGTCGCCCAGCACACCGTCTTCGCCGACCAGCCCATGACCCGCGCGCTGCACGCGCTGCGCAAACTGGTCACCGGCAAGGCCGTCACCACGGAGGCGGTCACCGTCCGCCAGGTCGAGCGGGAGCGGTGGTCCGCGTCCGAGCTGGCGCACTCGGTGCCGCCGGGGCACGCGGTGCTGTCGCTGACCACGGTTGCCGGCGAGCACGCGCCGCCGCTGCTGGTGGACCTGCGCGGCTGACCGGATCTCCGGGCAGCGCGGCGCGCGGCGACCGTACGGTGAGGCAGAATCGACATAGGTCGTTCATACGTGGCGGCCAAAGGATCACAGCGATCACACCGATCGCATGGATCACACCGATCACACCGATCACACCGATCACCTCTTCGGTTCACACCACGCCCGCAGACCTGCCGCAGACCTGAAGGTCCCATGCCCCTCACGCTCGCCTCCCTCGTCCACCACTCGGCGCTCAAGCTGACCGTGCGGGCGGGCGAGGACCGCCTGGACGTGCCCGTGCGCTGGGCGCACGTCAGCGAGCTCGCCGACCCTGTCCCGTACATGGAGGGCGGGGAGCTGCTGCTGATCACCGCGCTGAAGCTGGACGCCGAGGAACCCGAGATGATGCGGCGGTACGTGCGGCGACTGGCCGGCGCGGGCGTGGTCGGCCTCGGCTTCGCGGTCGGAGTCAACTACGACGAGACCCCGAAGGCCCTGGTCGACGCCTGCGCCGAGGAGGGCCTGCCACTGCTGGAGGTGCCCCGCCGCACCCCCTTCCTCGCGATCAGCAAGGCCGTGTCCGCCGCGATCGCCGCCGACCAGTACCGTGCCGTCACCGCCGGCTTCGCCGCCCAGCGCGAATTGACGAAACAGGCGCTGAACTCCGGTCCCGAGGGGCTGCTCGCCGCGCTCGCCGCGCAGGTCGACGGCTGGGCGGCGCTGTACGACGCCTCCGGCGCCGTGGTCGCCACCGCACCCGACTGGGCGGTACGGCGGGCGGCGCGGCTCACCGCCGACGTGGAGCGGCTGCGCGAGCGGCCCGCCCCCGCCTCCTCCGTGGTCGGCGGCCCGGACCACGAGGACCGCGTCGAACTGCACTCCATCGGCACCGGCCGCCGCCCCCGCGCCGCCCTCGCCGTCGGCACCGCCGCCACCCTCGGCACCGCCGAGCGCTACGCCGTCCACTCCGCGATCGCCCTGCTCACCCTCACCACCGAGCGCTCCCGCTCGCTGCACGCCGCCGAGCAGCGGGTCGGCGCCGCCGTACTGCGCATGCTGCTCGCCGGGGAGCCGGACCACGCGCGCGCCGTCGCCGGGGATCTGTACGGGACGCTGCTGGACGCGCCGTTCCGGATGATCGTCGCCGAGTCGGCGTCCGCCTCCGCCGCCCGGGCGCACGCCGACGCCCACGCGCACGTGACGGCGACGAAACCGGCGCCCGCCGGGCCCGCGGCCGCCGTCGACTCCTCGGGCGACCCGCTCGGCGGCCTCGCGGAGACCGTCGAGGCCGCCGCCGCCCGCGCCGGGGAGGCCGTGCTCGTCGTCCCCGACGGGGAGCGGCTCGTGGTGCTCGCCGGCGACGGCGGCGCCGCGGTCGCCGCCTGCACGGCCTACGCGGCGGCCCTGGAGGCGGGACGCACCACGGAGCTGCACGAGCAGTCCGGCGGCGAGGAGGACGAGCTGATCGTGGGCCTGTCCGCGCCCTCCGGTCCGATCGCGGCCGCCGCCGCGTACAAGCAGGCCGAACAGGCGCTGTCGGTGGCCCGCCGGCGCGGCCGGGTGTGCGTCGAGCACGAACATCTGGCGTCCGGTTCGGTGCTGCCGCTGCTCGCCGACGACGCGGTCAAGGCGTTCGCCGACGGCCTGCTGCGGGCGCTGCACGAGCACGACGCGACGGGCCGCGGCGACCTCGTGGCCTCCCTGCGGGCGTGGCTGTCGCGGCACGGGCAGTGGGACGCGGCCGCCGCCGACCTGGGCGTGCACCGGCACACCCTGCGCTACCGGATGCGCCGCGTGGAGGAGATCCTCGGCCGCTCCCTGGACGACCCGGACGCCCGCATGGAGCTGTGGCTGGCGCTGAAGGCGACCTCCAGCGAGTAGCTGAAGGCGACCTCCAGCGAGTAGCTGAAGGCAACATCCAGCGAGTAGCTGACGGCGACATCCGCCGAATAGTCGTACGCCAAAGCGGCGTACGGTCGCCGCCGACTGCTACGGGTCGGACAAACGACCCCCGTCGGCCCCGGCCCTACCGTGGTCTCGAAAGCACGCACACCTCCTACGCGGAAGGGCCGGGACTCGCACATGACTTCCACCCACGCCTTCTGGCTCGCCGGCCGCCAGGCCACCGGCGACGACACCTTCGACGTCACCTCCCCGTGGGACGGCCGGCTCGTCGGCACGGTCGCCGTGCCCACCGAGGAGCAGGTCGAGGAGGCCGTGGCCGCCGCGTACGCCGTACGGGACGAGTTCGCCGCCACCCCGGCGCACGTACGCGCCGCGGCCCTGGACCACGTCAGCAAGCGGCTCGTCGAGCGCACCGAGGAGATCGCCCAGCTGATCTCCGCGGAGAACGGCAAGCCGATCAAGTGGGCCCGCGGCGAGGTCGGCCGTGCCGTGTCCGTGTTCCGCTTCGCGGCCGAGGAGGCCCGCCGCTTCAACGGCGGCGACGGCCAGCGCCTCGACACCGACGCCGGCGGCCAGGGCCGTCTGGCGATCACCCGCCGCTTCCCGAAGGGCGTCGTGCTCGGCATCGCGCCGTTCAACTTCCCGCTGAACCTGTGCGCCCACAAGGTCGCCCCCGCGATCGCCGCCGGCGCCCCGATCATCCTCAAGCCGGCCCCGGCCACCCCGCTGTCCGGCCTGATCCTCGGCGAGCTGCTGGCCGAGACCGACCTGCCGGCCGGCTCCTGGTCGGTCCTGACCGTCCCGAACGACCGCATGCCCGCCCTGGTCAAGGACGAGCGCCTGCCGGTCATCTCCTTCACCGGCTCCGACACGGTCGGCTACGCGATCATGGACTCGGTGCCGCGCAAGCACTGCACCCTGGAGCTGGGCGGCAACGGCGCGGCCGTCGTGCTCGGCGACTGGGCGAGCGACGAGGACCTGGACTGGGCCGCGACCCGCATCGCGACCTTCTCCAACTACCAGGGCGGCCAGTCCTGCATCTCGGTGCAGCGCGTGATCGCCGACGCGTCGGTGTACGACCGTCTGCTCCCGCGCATCGTCGCGGCCGTCGAGGCGCAGGTCACCGGCGACCCGTCCGACGACACGGTGGACGTCGGCCCGCTGGTCAGCGAGGCCGCCGCCCAGCGCGTCGAGTCCTGGGTCGACGAGGCCGTGGCGGCCGGCGCGAAGCTGCTCGCCGGCGGCAAGCGCGACGGCGCCTCCTACGCGCCGACCGTCCTCGCCGAGGTCCCGGCCGACGTCACGATCGCCTGCGAGGAGGTCTTCGGGCCGGTCCTCACCGTGCAGAAGGTCGAGGGCGAGGCCGAGGCGTTCGCCGCGGTCAACACCTCCAAGTTCGGCCTCCAGGCGGGCATCTTCACGCACGACGTGCAGACCGCCTTCCGTGCCCACCGCGCCCTCGAGGTCGGCGGCGTCGTCATCGGCGACGTCCCGTCCTACCGCGCCGACCAGATGCCGTACGGCGGCGTCAAGCAGTCCGGCGTGGGCCGCGAGGGCGTCCGGTTCGCCATGGACGACTACACCTACGAGCGGGTCCTGGTCCTGACGGGCATCGCCCTCTGACCGACCCCCCCAAGGCCAACGGCCCGAGCTCACTGTGCGGGAGCTCGGGCCGTTGTCGTACCCGCCGAACGGTCCCGTTCGGCTGCGGATCACGTCGCCGTCCGGCGGCCCGGACTTCGTCCCGGACGACCTCGCGGTGAGCGGCGGTTCAGGACGGCGCGGGGCCCGAACTCGCCCGCACCGTCAGCTCCGGCGCGATCAGCACGACGTCGTCGCCGCCACGGCCGTCCAGCTCGGCCATCAGCTGCTGTACGGCGTTGCGTCCCATCTCCTGCGCCGGCACGGCGACGGTCGTCAGCCGCACCGAGCCCTGCGTGGCGACCTGCTCGGGGCAGATGGCCACCACCGACACGTCCTCCGGCACGGCACGGCCCTGCTGGCGCAGCAGGGCGAGCAGCGGCTCCACCGCCGCCTCGTTCTGCACGACGAACCCCGAGGTGCGGGGCCGCTCGTCGAAGATCCGGGCGAGCGTGGCGGCCATCGCGTCGTACCCGCCCTCGCTGGGCCGGTGCAGCACGCGCAGGCCCAGGTCGCGGGCGCGCGAGCGCAGCCCGTCCAGGGTGCGCTCGGCGAAGCCGGTGTGCCGTTCGTAGACGGCCGGGGCCTCGCCGATGGCAGCGATGTCACGGTGGCCGAGTGCCGCGAGGTGCTCCACGCACAGCGCTCCGGTCGCGCTCCAGTCCAGGTCGACGCAGGTCAGCCCGGTGGTGTCGGCGGGCAGGCCGATCAGGACGCTCGGCTGTCCGCTGCCGCGCAGCAGCGGGAGCCGCTCGTCCTCCAGCTGGACGTCCATCAGGATCATCGCGTCGGCGAGCCCGCTGCCGGTGACCCGGCGCACCGCGTCGGGGCCCTCCTCACCGGTGAGCAGCAGCACGTCGTAGCCGTGGGTGCGGGCGGTGGTGGCGACCGCGATGGCGATCTCCATCATCACCGGCACGTACATGTCGGTGCGCAGCGGGATCATCAGCGCGATGATGTTCGAGCGGCTGCTGGCCAGGGCGCGCGCCCCGGCGTTGGGGTGGTAGCCCAGCTCCCGGATGCTCTCCTCGACGCGCTGCCGGGTGGTCGCGGAGATGGACCGCTTGCCGCTGAGGACATAACTCACCGTGCTCGCCGACACTCCGGCGTGCTGGGCGACCTCGGCGAGGGTGACCATCCGGCTCTCCAAGCGACATGGCGATGTGAAGCGCTTCGACAGCGCTAGGGTGCACAGGGTGATTCTGGGTCCTTCGACCCTAGCTCTCCTCGGTGGCGACTGTCCACGTAGGGGCGTCGAAGCGCTTCGACGAATCCTTCCGGAGGACGGTCGGCCGTCTCTGCCTCCCGCGCCCCGAAGGTACCGGCATCGGCTGAACGGACGCGCGAGGACTGGTGGGGACGTCCGCTTTCGGGTACCAACGATCCAGTAGCACTGGTCGGTAACGAACGGTCCCCGAACATCCCTCTTCGCGGCGAGGTGACCCTCATGTCCGCCCCCACCACTCCCTCCTCCTCTCCCGCCACCCCACCGCCCTCCCGGCCCGCCGTCAGCGAGCGCGAGGCCCGCGAGGTGGCGGAGGCCGCCCGGGAACAGCACTGGCGCAAGCCCAGCTTCGCCAAGGAGCTGTTCCTCGGCCGCTTCCGGCTCGACCTCATCCACCCGCACCCGCTCCCCGCCGACGACGCCGTCCAGCGCGGCGAGGCCTTCCTCGCCAAACTGCGCGACTTCGTCGAGACCCGGGTCGACGCGGCCCGCATCGAGCGCGAGGCCCGCATCCCCGACGAGGTCATCGACGGCCTCAAGGAGCTCGGCGCCCTCGGCATGAAGATCGACCCCAAGTACGGCGGGCTCGGCCTCACCCAGGTGTACTACAACAAGGCGCTCGCCCTGGCCGGCTCGGCGTCCCCCGCGATCGGCGTGCTGCTGTCCGCGCACCAGTCGATCGGCGTGCCCCAGCCGCTGAAGATGTTCGGCACCCAGGAACAGAAGGAGACGTTCCTGCCGCGCTGCGCCCGCACCGACATCAGCGCCTTCCTGCTCACCGAGCCCGACGTCGGCTCCGACCCGGCCCGGCTCGCCACCACCGCCGTGCCCGACGGGGACGAGTACGTCCTCGACGGGGTGAAGCTGTGGACCACCAACGGGGTGGTCGCCGACCTGCTCGTCGTCATGGCCCGGGTGCCGCGCGGCGAGGGCCACAAGGGCGGCATCACGGCCTTCGTCGTGGAGGCCGACTCGCCCGGCATCACCGTCGAGAACCGCAACGCCTTCATGGGCCTGCGCGGCATCGAGAACGGCGTCACCCGCTTCCACCGGGTCCGCGTCCCCGCCGCGCACCGCATCGGCGAGGAGGGCCAGGGCCTGAAGATCGCCCTGACCACCCTGAACACCGGCCGGCTGTCCCTGCCCGCCTCCTGCGTCGCCGCCGGCAAATGGTGCCTGAAGATCGCCCGCGAGTGGTCGGCGGCCCGCGAACAGTGGGGCAAGCCCGTCGCCCAGCACGAGGCGGTCGGCGCGAAGATCTCCTTCATCGCGGCCACCACCTTCGCCCTGGAGGCCGTCACCGACCTCGCCTCCCAGATGGCCGACGAGGACCGCAACGACATCCGCATCGAGGGCGCGCTGGCCAAGCTGTACGCCTCCGAGATGGCGTGGCTGATGGCCGACGAACTCGTCCAGATCCGCGGCGGCCGCGGCTTCGAGACCGCCGAGTCCCTGCGCGCCCGCGGCGAACGCGCGGTCCCCGCCGAGCAGCTGCTGCGCGACCTGCGTATCAACCGCATCTTCGAGGGCTCGACGGAGATCATGCACCTGCTGATCGCGCGGGAGGCCGTCGACGCCCACCTGTCGGTCGCGGGCGACCTCATCGACCCCGGAAAGTCCCTGTCCGACAAGGCGAAGGCGGGCGCCAACGCCGGCGTCTTCTACGCCAAGTGGCTGCCGAAGCTGATCGCCGGACCGGGCCAGCTGCCCACCGCCTACGCCGAGTTCAAGCGCGAGGTCGACCTCTCCCCGCACCTGCGCTACGTCGAACGCACCGCCCGCAAGCTCGCCCGCTCCACCTTCTACGGCATGTCCCGCTGGCAGGGCCGCATGGAGTCCAAGCAGGGCTTCCTCGGCCGGATCGTCGACATCGGCGCCGAACTCTTCGCGATGAGCGCCGCCTGCGTGCGCGCCGAGCTGCTGCGCTCCGAGGGCCGCAACGGCCGCGAGGCCTACCAGCTCGCGGACGCCTTCTGCCGCCAGTCCCGGCTGCGCGTCGAGGAACTCTTCGGCCGCCTGTGGAACAACACCGACGACCTGGACCGCACGGTCGTCAAGGGCGTCCTCACGGGCACGTACGCGTGGCTGGAGGACGGCATCATCGACGCCTCCGGCGACGGCCCCTGGATCGCCGACACCACCCCCGGCCCGAGCGCGAAGGAGAACGTGCACCGCCCGATCCGGTGACATCGAGCGCTTCCCGCCCCGGGACGTGGTGCACAATCGTCGATCAGTCGACCGACGGCACACGAGGCACAGGGGTGGGAATGCTCGGCGCACGGGCACGACACACGGCGGCCGCCGCGCTCGCGGCGGCCGTCCTCACGGCCACGGCCGCCTGCGGCGGGGACGGCGCAGGCCGCACGGCCGCCTCCGCACCCGCCCCGCCGCCCGTCTCCTCATCCGGCCCGCCGCACGCCTCGCGCGCCGCGACGCCCGCCGCCGCCCCGGCCGGCCCGGGACCGCTCACCCGGACCCAGCTGCTGGCCGCGGCCCTCTCCGAGGACGACGACGCCGGGGCGTACACGGCGGAGGAACCCGTCGACGGAGAGCCCCCCGTCAGCGACCTGTACACCGCCGAGCCGGACGTCTGCCAGCCGCTCGTCAGCCTCACCAAGGGCGCCACCCGGCACGACCCCGCCGCCGAGATCGTCCGCACCGTCTGGGACCCGGACGCCGAACGCGGCGTCGACATCGACCTGCACCTGCGCTCCTACACCGCCGCCGACGCCGCCGCCGTCATGAAGGCCCTCGCCAGGGCGGGCCGGGAGTGCGCGCACGGCTTCACCGAGCAGCGGGTGATCACCGACGCGAAGGTCCTGCGGGTGGAGAGCCTCCGCCCGCCCGCCGCAGGCGACGAGGCGTACGCCTTCCGGATCACCACGCAGGACGTCAAGGACGCGCGCCTGAAGCTGTACGACTACCTCACCGTCATCCGCTCCGGCTCCACCACCCTCTCCTTCCGCGCCGACACGCACAGCACCGAGGACGTCGGCGGCGTACCGCAGGACGTGGTGGACGCGCAGTGGCGCAAGTTCCGGCACGCCACCCCGTGAACACGTTCCGAGCGGCGGAGGGGCAAGAATGGGGGGCATGAGTGACAGTCCCGCACCCCGAGGGCTCGGGCCGGAGGGCCCGTCCGCCCCGCGACCCCTCGCCGACCCGCACCTCGTCTACGACCCGGTGACCGCGGACGGCCCGAAGGACGTCGTGATCCTCGGCTCCACCGGCTCGATCGGCACCCAGGCCGTCGACCTCGTGCTGCGCAACCCCGGCCGGTTCAAGGTCACCGGCCTGTCCGCCAACGGCGGCCGCGTCGCCCTCCTCGCCGAGCAGGCCCACCGGCTGAAGGTGCGCACCGTCGCGGTGGCCCGCGAGGACGTCGTACCGCACCTGCGCGAAGCGCTCGCCGGGCAGTACGGCGCCGGGCAGCCGCTGCCCGAGATCATCGCCGGGCCCGACGCGGCCACACAGCTCGCCGCTTCCGACTGTCACACCGTCCTCAACGGCATCACGGGCTCCATCGGCCTCGCACCCACCCTCGCCGCCCTGGAGGCGGGCCGCACCCTCGCGCTCGCCAACAAGGAGTCGCTCATCGTCGGCGGCCCGCTGGTCAAGGCGCTGGCCAAGCCCGGCCAGATCATCCCCGTCGACTCCGAGCACGCCGCGCTCTTCCAGGCGCTCGCCGCCGGCACGCGCGCGGACGTGCGCAAGCTCGTCGTCACCGCCTCCGGCGGCCCCTTCCGCGGCCGCACCCGGGCCGACCTCGCCCACGTCACCGTCGAGGACGCCCTCGCCCACCCCACCTGGGCCATGGGACCCGTCATCACGATCAACTCCGCGACCCTCGTCAACAAGGGTCTGGAAGTCATCGAGGCGCACCTGCTGTACGACATTCCCTTCGACCGCATTGAGGTCGTCGTGCACCCGCAGTCGTATGTCCACTCGATGGTGGAGTTCACGGACGGATCGACGATGGCCCAGGCGACGCCCCCCGACATGCGCGGACCGATCGCCATCGGTCTGGGCTGGCCCGAGCGCGTGCCCGACGCCGCGCCCGCCTTCGACTGGAGCAAGGCCTCCACGTGGGAGTTCTTCCCGCTGGACAACGAGGCCTTCCCCTCCGTGAACCTCGCCCGGCACGTGGGTACGCTCGCGGGCACCGCCCCGGCGGTGTTCAATGCGGCCAACGAGGAGTGCGTGGACGCGTTCCTGCGCGGCGCACTGCCGTTCGACGGGATCATGGACACCGTCATCCGGGTGGTCGAGGAACACGACACGCCGGTCACGGGAACTTCACTCACCGTGCCGGACGTCCTCGAAGCGGAGACCTGGGCGAGGGCCCGGGCCAGGGAACTGACAGCGAAGACGGCGGAGGCCCGTGCATGACGACCCTGATGATGATCCTCGGCATAGTGGTCTTCGCGGTCGGCCTGCTCGTCTCGATCGCCTGGCACGAGCTGGGGCATCTGTCCACGGCCAAGCTGTTCGGCATCCGCGTGCCGCAGTACATGGTCGGCTTCGGCCCGACCATCTGGTCGCGGAAGAAGGGCGAGACCGAGTACGGCGTCAAGGCGGTCCCCTTCGGCGGCTACATCCGCATGATCGGCATGTTCCCGCCCGGCGACGACGGCCGGATCACCGCCCGCTCCACCTCCCCGTGGCGCGGCATGATCGAGGACGCCCGCTCGGCCGCCTTCGAGGAACTCCAGCCCGGCGACGACTCCCGCCTGTTCTACACGCGCAAGCCGTGGAAGCGGGTCATCGTGATGTTCGCGGGCCCCTTCATGAACCTGATCCTCGCCGTCGCCCTGTTCCTCGTCGTCCTCATGGGCTTCGGCATCCAGCAGCAGACCACCAGCGTCAGCTCCGTCTCGCCCTGCGTGATCTCGCAGAGCGAGAACCGCGACACGTGCAAGAAGACCGACCCCGCCTCCCCGGCGGCGGCCGCCGGCATGAAGGCCGGCGACAAGATCGTCGCCTTCGACGGCCGGCGCACCGACGAGTGGAACACCCTCTCGGACCTGATCCGCGACAGCGCCGGCAAGACCGTGCCGATCACCGTCGACCGGGGCGGCCGGGAAGTGACCCTGCACGCGAAGATCGCCACCAACATGGTCGCCAAGAAGGATGCCTCCGGCGCCTACGTCCAGGGCCAGTACGTCAAGGCCGGCTTCCTCGGCTTCAGCGCCGCCACCGGCGTCGTCCGGCAGGACTTCGGCCAGTCCGTCACCTGGATGACCGACCGGGTCGGCGACGCCGTCGACTCCCTCGCCGCGCTCCCGGCGAAGATCCCCGCCCTGTGGGACTCCGCCTTCCACGGCGCCCCCCGCGCCCCCGACTCGCCCATGGGCGTCGTCGGCGCGGCCCGCGTCGGCGGTGAGATCTTCACCCTGCACATCCCGCCCACCCAGCAGCTCGGCATGGCCCTGATGCTGGTCGCCGGCTTCAACCTCTCGCTGTTCCTGTTCAACATGCTGCCGCTGCTCCCGCTGGACGGCGGGCACATCGCGGGCGCCCTGTGGGAGGCGCTGCGCCGCAACACCGCCAAGGTGCTGCGCCGCCCGGACCCCGGCCCGTTCGACGTTGCGAAGCTGATGCCGGTGGCCTACGTGGTGGCCGGGGTCTTCATCTGCTTCACCGTCCTGGTCCTCATCGCAGACGTCGTCAATCCGGTGAGAATCTCCTAGCCACACCGCGTTCGAGGCGGCCGGGGTGACCCGGCCGCCTCCCATCGAGTGGGTTTACGGGTGTGATGTGCCCGCGCGATCGCCCGTGCCGTAATCTCGAAATCCGGAGCCCGCCGCTGACGGGACCGGGACCTTGATCCACGACTTGGGGTTGCACAGCAGATGACTGCGATTTCTCTCGGCATGCCGTCCGTTCCGACCAAGCTCGCCGAGCGCCGGAAGAGCCGGCAGATCCAGGTCGGATCCGTGGCGGTCGGCGGAGACGCCCCCGTCTCGGTGCAGTCGATGACCACGACCCGCACGTCCGACATCGGCGCCACGCTCCAGCAGATCGCCGAGCTCACCGCCTCCGGCTGCCAGATCGTGCGCGTGGCCTGCCCCACCCAGGACGACGCCGACGCCCTCGCCACCATCGCCCGCAAGTCGCAGATCCCGGTCATCGCCGACATCCACTTCCAGCCGAAGTACGTCTTCGCCGCCATCGAGGCCGGCTGCGCCGCGGTCCGCGTCAACCCCGGCAACATCAAGCAGTTCGACGACAAGGTCAAGGAGATCGCCAAGGCCGCCAAGGACCACGGCACCCCGATCCGCATCGGCGTCAACGCCGGCTCGCTGGACCGGCGCCTGCTCCAGAAGTACGGCAAGGCGACCCCCGAGGCCCTGGTCGAGTCGGCCCTGTGGGAGGCGTCCCTCTTCGAGGAGCACGACTTCCGCGACATCAAGATCTCGGTCAAGCACAACGACCCGGTCGTGATGATCGAGGCCTACCGTCAGCTCGCCGAGCAGTGCGACTACCCCCTCCACCTCGGCGTCACCGAGGCCGGCCCCGCCTTCCAGGGCACGATCAAGTCGGCTGTCGCCTTCGGCGCCCTGCTCTCCCAGGGCATCGGCGACACCATCCGCGTCTCCCTCTCGGCCCCGCCCGCCGAGGAGGTCAAGGTCGGCCTGCAGATCCTGCAGTCCCTGGGCCTGCGCCAGCGCGGCCTGGAGATCGTCTCCTGCCCGTCCTGCGGCCGCGCCCAGGTCGACGTCTACAAGCTCGCCGAAGAGGTCACCGCCGGCCTCACCGGCATGGACGTCCCGCTGCGCGTCGCCGTCATGGGCTGCGTCGTCAACGGCCCCGGCGAGGCCCGCGAAGCCGACCTCGGCGTCGCCTCCGGCAACGGCAAGGGCCAGATCTTCGTCAAGGGCGAGGTCATCAAGACCGTCCCCGAGTCCAAGATCGTCGAGACGCTGATCGAAGAGGCGATGAAGCTCGCCGAGCAGATGGAGAAGGACGGCACCGCCTCCGGCGAACCCTCGGTGACGGTAGCGGGCTGAACACCCGGGGCGCCGGGCGGATCAAGCACCCCGAAGGGGCGCGGGGCTGTGCCGACATACGGCTCCGCCGCGTGGGCGCGAGCAGCCACGACGGAGCCGCAGGCGCCCGCGACCAGGAACTCCCTGATCGAAAGGCGCCCGGCAAAGCGGCGCAGCTATAGTGCGGAGATCAGTGCACACCCGACCGTGAGGCCCCGCCCGTGCTGACCCAGACCACCTCACGGGTCCTCGAACCGAGCGACCTGGACGCCGCGCTCGCCGTCCTGAACCGCGAGCCCGTCATGAACGCTTTCGTGACCTCCCGTGTCCAGGTCGCGGGCCTCGACCCGTGGCGGCTCGGCGGCGAGATGTGGGGCTGGTACGAGGACGGCATGCTCACGTCCCTGTGCTACGCGGGCGCCAACCTCGTCCCGATCTGCGCCACCCCCCGCGCGGTGCGGGCCTTCGCCGACCGCGCCCGGCGGGCCGGCCGCCGCTGCTCCTCGATCGTCGGCCCCTCCGGCCCGACCTCCGAGCTGTGGCGCCTCCTCGAACCCAGCTGGGGCCCCGCCCGCGACGTCCGCGCCCACCAGCCCCTGATGGTCACCGACCGCATGCCCGGCGACATCGCCCCGGACCCCTACGTCCGCCGCGTCCGCAAGGACGAGATGGAGACGATCATGCCGGCCTGCGTGGCGATGTTCACCGAGGAGGTCGGCGTCTCCCCGCTGGCCGGCGACGGCGGCCTGCTGTATCAGGCCCGGGTCGCCGAACTCGTCGGCTCCGGCCGCTCCTTCGCCCGCGTCGACGAACACGGCAAGGTGATGTTCAAGGCGGAGATCGGCGCGGCCACCCCGCAGGCGTGCCAGATCCAGGGCGTGTGGGTGGACCCCGAGTACCGCGGCAAGGGCCTCGCGGCCCCCGGCATGGCTGCCGTCCTGCGCTACGCGCTGGCCGACGTGGCACCCGTGGTGAGCCTGTACGTCAACGACTTCAACACCCCCGCCCGCCGGACGTACCGCCGCGTCGGCTTCCGCGAGGCCGGCGAGTTCATGAGCGTGCTTTTCTGATCCCCGTGCACAAGCCCCCCTGTAGGCTCCCGGCATGGATGTCGTGATCGGCCCGCTGGACCTGTCCGCCCACGTCGACGAGGCACTGGCCGTCCAGGCCGTCGCCTTCGGACTGGGCGCCGACGAGGTGGCCGTACGCCGTCAGATCGTCATCCGCCACATGAGCCACCCGGGCGCCCGCGCCCTCGGCGCCACCGTCGAAGGCCGCCTCGTCGGCTTCGTCTACGGCATGCCCAACGACCGCACCCACTGGTGGTCCACGGTCGTCGAGCCCTATCTGCGGGCCCAGGGCCACGAGGAGTGGCTCGACGCCGCCTTCGTGATCACCGAGCTGCACGTCCACCCCGACCACCAGAACCACGGCATCGGCCGCAGCCTGATCACCACGATCACCGACAGCGCCACCGAGCCCCGCTCGATCCTCTCCGCGATCGACACCGAGAGCCCCGCCCGCGCGCTGTACCGCTCCCTCGGCTACCGCGACCTCGCCCGCCAGGTCCACTTCCCGAGCGCCCCCAAGCCGTACGCCGTGATGGGCGCCCCCCTCCCGCTGCGCCACCGGTAACGGATTTCCGGCCACGGCAGCCGCCCGGCTAACCTCCTAGCCATCACCTACACGTAGCGGGAGTAAGAGAGCCATGGCGAACGCACCGGTCCAGCGCATGTCCCAGTTGATGGCGAAGACGCTGCGCGACGACCCGGCGGACGCCGAGGTCCTCAGCCACAAGCTCCTCGTCCGCGCCGGCTACGTCCGCCGCACCGCCGCCGGCATCTGGACCTGGCTGCCGCTCGGCAAGAAGGTCCTCGCCAACGTCGAGCGGATCGTGCGCGAGGAGATGGACGCCATCGGCGCCCAGGAGGTGCTCCTCCCCGCCCTGCTGCCCCGCGAGCCGTACGAGGCGACCGGCCGCTGGGACGAGTACGGCGCCGAGCTGTTCCGCCTCCAGGACCGCAAGGGCGGCGACTACCTGCTCGGCCCCACCCACGAGGAGATCTTCACCCTCCTGGTGAAGGACCAGGCGTCGTCCTACAAGGACCTGCCGGTGATCCTCTACCAGATCCAGACGAAGTTCCGCGACGAGGCCCGTCCCCGCGCCGGCATCCTGCGCGGCCGCGAGTTCCTGATGAAGGACTCCTACTCCTTCGACCTGGAGGACGAGGGCCTGGCGAAGTCCTACGCCCTGCACCGCGCGGCCTACCAGAAGATCTTCGCCCGCCTCGGCCTGGACTACCGCATCTGCGCGGCGACCGCCGGTGCGATGGGCGGCTCGAAGTCGGAGGAGTTCCTCGCCCCGGCCGAGGCCGGCGAGGACACCTTCGCCGACTGCCCGAACTGCGACTTCGCGGCCAACACCGAGGCGATCACCTACGAGCTGAAGCCGGTCGACGCCACCGGCGCACCCGCCGCCGAGGACATCCCGACCCCCGCCACGCCCACCATCGAGACCCTGGCCGCCCACCTCGGCGTCCCGGCCTCCGCCACCCTGAAGAACCTCCTGGTGAAGGTGGACGGCGAGATCGTCGCCGTCGGCGTCCCCGGCGACCGCGAGGTCGACATGGGCAAGGTCGAGGCGCACTTCGCCCCGGCCACGGTCGAGATGGTCACCGAAGAGGACTTCGCGACCCGCACCGACCTGGTCCGCGGCTACGTCGGCCCGCAGGGCCTCGACAAGGTGAAGTACATCGCCGACCCGCGCGTCGCCCCCGGCACCGCGTGGATCACCGGCGCGAACAAGGCCGACACCCACGCCAAGAACGTCGTCGCCGGACGTGACTTCGAGGTCGACGAGTACGTCGACGTCGTGGTCGTCCAGGACGGCGACCCCTGCCCCCGCTGCGGCACCGGCCTCAAGCTGGACCGCGCCATCGAGATCGGCCACATCTTCCAGCTGGGCCGCAAGTACGCCGACGCGCTCAAGCTGGACGTCCTCGGCCAGAACGGCAAGCCGGTCCGCGTCACCATGGGGTCCTACGGCGTCGGCGTCTCCCGCGCGGTCGCGGCCCTCGCCGAGCAGACCGCCGACGACAAGGGCCTGTGCTGGCCCCAGGAGGTCGCCCCGGCCGACGTCCACGTGGTCGCCGCGGGCAAGGCGCTGCAGACCGAGCTGGCCCTCGACGTCTCCGAGCAGCTCGCCGCGGCCGGCGTCCGCGTCCTCGTCGACGACCGCGCGGGCGTCTCCCCGGGCGTGAAGTTCACCGACGCGGAACTGATCGGCGTGCCCTGGATCCTGGTCGCGGGCCGCCGCGCGGCCGAGGGCGTCGTAGAACTGAAGGACCGCCGCACGGGAGAGCGCGAGGAACTCCCCGTAACCGAAGCGGTCACCCGCCTCACGCGCTGACCCCACCACCCACCACGTTGCAAACGCCCCCGGCATCGGCACCGGGGGCGGGCTACGTGTCCCGGCGTCCAGTGGCGCGCGGGGGAGGCACGACGGCCCGCAGCTGCGCACGCGCGGGCGGAATGGGCGACGGCCCGCAGTCGCGCGCGGCGGGGAGGGGACGGGGTGGGGGGTGTCCGCCCGCAGCGGCCGGCACCGGGCAACGGCACAGGCCCGGAAACGGGCGGCCGGACCGAGGACGGACACCCCCCACCCCGGCCCCGACCCACAAACCGCCGGTAGGCGCGACGCACGCCACGACGCAACCGCAACGGGCCGCCGCAGGCATCAAAGGGGCGCGGGGAACTGCGCGAGCAACCACAACGCTCCCGCAGACGAACAACCGCCAAGGCGCCGCAGGCACCCGGCACCCCCCTACAACCACCCCGCAAACTCCAACAACAACTCCGCATCCCCCTCCCGCCCCACCCGCCGAGCCCGCACCCCCGACTCCACGGCCCGAAACAGCGTCCACCCCCGCAACCGCTCCTGATCGACCTCCAGCGACTCCGCGAGCCGCTTCACCCGCCGCCGCGTGGTCGTCGCCCCCGACGGCGACGCGATCAGATCCTCCACCCGGTCCCGCACCAGCCGCGCCAGATCGAAGGCGCACTCGCCCACCACCGGATCCGGCCCCACCGCCAGCCACGGCATCCGGTCCCCGGCCAGCACCTTGCTCTGCCGGAAGGTCCCGTGCAGCAGCCGCCCCTCGGGCGGAGCCACCAGCAACGCGTCCCGCGCGGCCAGCGCCTCCGTCACCAACGGCGCCACCTCGGCGTCCCGCTCGGCGCTCGCCCGCATCGCGTCCGCCTGCCGCCCGGTCCGCTCGGCGACCGTCTCGAAGGTGTACTCCGTGGGCGGCTCCACCCACAGCCGCCGCAAGGTCCCCGCGGCCTCCAGCAACGCCCGCGCCTCCGGCAACGACCGCACGGACACCTCGGGATGCAGCCGCTCCAACAGCAGCACCCCCGGCGAGGCGACCGCCTGATCCACCCCCGCGGACAGCAACTGCACGGCCCCGCGCCCACCCCAGTGGGCCAGCGCCGCCCGCTCCGCCTCCGGCCGGGCCCGCCGCGGCGCCAGCTTCAGCACCGCGGGCGTCCCGTCCGCACACCGCACCAGCAGCACGAGGCTGCTGCGACCGCCCGGCACCTGCACCCGCTCGACGGTCAACTCGCGTAGCGCGACGGCCTGCGCCACGGCCTCCGGCAGCCCTTCCAGCCACTCGTCACCGCCCGGTGCCGTCTCACTCAGCGCCCTCAACAGACGCCGCGGCGGTTCGAAAGCCATACGCGAGCCGCTCCTTCCTTCCGCTACGCCGTGGGCGTCCCGACCCGTTCGGCGAGCCCAGGGAAGGCTACGCTCCCGCCGCGCCACCGCACCGCCCGGACCGCCGCCTCCCGCAGCGCGCCGGCCGCGTCCCGCCGCCGCTCCCCGGCGCTGGCCCGCACCAGGTCGGAGTACACCCCGGCGACACGTTCCTCCAGGTCGGCGGCGAGCCGTGCCGCCGCCGCGGTGTCCGGCACCGGGAACGGCAGCGCGTATCCGGCCGCCGCGGCGACCGGCCGCGCGCCCCGGTCGCGCACCTCGCGCGCCAGGGCGTCCCGCCGCGCCCGGTGCGCGTCGTACGCCGCCCGGGCCTCCGCGCGCCGGGCGGTGCCGATCCGGCCGCCGACGACGCCGTAGCCGTACACGGCGGCGTGCTCGGCGGCCAGTGCCGCCTGCAGCGCTGCGATCACCCCGGTGTCTCTCATGCGGCCCCCTCCGTCAGCAGAAACGCGTGCGCCGCCCCGGCCGCCGCCACGGAGGCCAGCAGCCGCGCCAGCTCGCCGTCGACGTCGACCAGCTCGGCGGTGCGCCGGTCGGCCAGCTCCCGCTCGGCGGCGGCCAGCTGCGCCAGCGCCTCCGTCTCGGTCCCGGGAACGCCGGGCGCCGGGGACACCGACGCGGAAGGAGAAGCCGCCACCGAAGAGGACGCCGACGGACTCCCCGGCGGACTCACCGACGGAGACGCCGACGGACTCCCCAAAGGACTCCCCAACGGACTCCCTGACGGGCTCCCGGAAGCCGTGGACGTGCCCACCGCACCCCCCGCCCCCCCGAACGCCTCCACATGCCGCACGACCTCCGCCCGCAGCGCCCCGATCCGCCCCGCCAGCGGCGGGTGGGCGGCGAGCACGGCGTCGTACCGCTCCACCAGCCCGGCGCTGTCCCGCGCCGCACGCGTGCGCGTGCGCTCGGTCACCGACGTACTGCCGCCCGTGCCTCCGTCACCGTTCCCGGAGCCGCCGGAGCAGCCCGTGACGAGGAGGGCGCCCGCGGCGGACGCGGTGAGCAGGGTTCGTCTGCGCGGCCCCGAGGGCAGGCGCGGCGGAGGGAACGGCACGGCAGTCGTCCTCAGGGAACTCGTACGAGCGAAACCGGCGGGCACACGGCCCGTGATCACCGTACCCGCGCCGGTGCCGGCCACCACTCAGCGGCACCACCCACCACCCGTCGGCACCCCGGACCGGCCCGCCACCACGCACCGGCGCCGAGCCCGCACGGCCACCACGCACCGGCACCGCCCGTACACAGGTGGACGGCATCACCGTCCGGGACCGGATACCCTTTGACCTGACACGCGACCCATCCCACAACAGCACACGCGGCCGAGGAGTCACCCGGATGAGCACCACCCACAACGAGAGGCTGCGGGAACTGCTGGAACCGCTCGTGACCTCCCAGGGCCTGGATCTCGAAGAGATCGCCGTGGACTCCGTCGGACGCAAGCGTGTGCTGCGCGTCGTCGTGGACTCCGACACCGGAGCCGACCTGGATCAGATCGCCGATGTGAGCCGCGAGCTCTCGGCGAAGCTCGACGAGACCGACGCGATGGGCGAGGGGGAGTACACCCTCGAGGTCGGCACCCCCGGCGCGGAGCGCCCTCTCACCGAGCACCGGCACTACGTGCGTGCCACGGGCCGGCTGGTGAGGTTCCAGCTGGCCGAGGGCGGCGAGTTGGTCGCGCGGATCCTGACGGTCGACGACGAAGGACTCGACCTCGAGGTGCCCGGGGTCAAGGGACGCAAGGCCACCAGCCGCCGAATCGCCTTCCCGGAGATCGAGAAGGCGCGCGTGCAGGTGGAATTCAGCCGCAAGGACAAGAACGAGAACGCAGAGGAGGCGTAGCCGTGGACATCGACATGAGTGCCCTGCGGGGCTTGGTCCGGGAGAAGGAGATCTCCTTCCCCCTGCTGGTCGAGGCGATCGAGTCGGCCCTCCTCATCGCCTACCACCGCACCGAGGGAAGCCGCCGACACGCGCGCGTGGAGCTCAACCGGGAGACCGGGCATGTGACCGTGTGGGCGAAGGAGGACCCGGACGACCTCGAGGAGGGCCAGGAGGCCCGCGAGTTCGACGACACCCCCTCCGGCTTCGGCCGGATCGCCGCGACCACCGCCAAGCAGGTGATCCTCCAGCGCCTTAGGGACGCGGAGGACGACGCGACGCTCGGCGAGTACGCCGGCCGCGAGGGCGACATCGTCACCGGCGTGGTCCAGCAGGGCCGCGACCCGAAGAACGTGCTGGTCGACATCGGCAAGCTGGAGGCCATCCTGCCGGTGCAGGAGCAGGTCCCCGGTGAGACCTACCCGCACGGCCTGCGCCTTCGGTCGTACGTCGTACGGGTGGCGAAGGGTGTGCGCGGTCCGTCCGTCACGCTCTCGCGCACCCACCCCAACCTGGTGAAGAAGCTGTTCGCGCTGGAGGTCCCGGAGATCGCCGACGGTTCCGTCGAGATCTCCGCGATCGCCCGTGAGGCCGGCCACCGCACCAAGATCGCCGTCCGTTCCACCCGCTCGGGCCTGAACGCCAAGGGCGCCTGCATCGGCCCGATGGGCGGCCGGGTGCGCAATGTCATGGGCGAGCTGAACGGCGAGAAGATCGACATCGTCGACTGGTCGGACGACCCGGCCGAGATGGTGGCGAACGCGCTGTCACCCGCACGGGTGTCGAAGGTCGAGATCGTCGACATGTCGACCCGTTCCGCCCGGGTGACCGTCCCCGACTACCAGCTGTCGCTGGCGATCGGCAAGGAAGGCCAGAACGCCCGGCTCGCGGCCCGGCTCACCGGCTGGCGGATCGACATCCGCCCGGACACCGAGCAGGCCGGTCAGCCGCAGGAGCAGTCCTCCGGGGAATAAATACCGGCCGCGCGTGGCTGAGATCACGACAGGTTGGTGTACAGCAACTGTTCGAATCCTGCCCCGAAGGGGTGGGGTGCGTACGGGGAGGTAGACTTAAGGGTGTCTGGCCGGACACGGGACCGAGCATGCCCTGAACGCACCTGTGTGGGGTGCCGGGAACGAGCGGCCAAGACAGAGCTGCTGCGCATCGTGGCGATCAAGGACGAATGTGTCCCCGATCCACGCGGTACGCTGCCCGGCCGGGGTGCGTACGTGCACCCCGCCCTGGTCTGTCTCGATCAGGCGGTACGCCGCCGGGCGTTCACGCGGGCACTGCGCGCCCCGGGAACGCTCGACACAAAGGCGTTGCGCCAGTACGTCGAGCAGGCAACAGTTGCCGAGCAGGCAACACGGTAAGGAAGAAGACGTGCCGCACGGCACCCCGTGCGGTGTAGGTACCTCGCGAGTCGAAAGCAGGTCGAGATTGCGATGAGCACTCGATGAGTACGCGATGAGTACGCCCATGAACTAGCGACGGTCCGGCTTCACCCGGACCTCAAAGGAGCGAAGTGGCTAAGGTCCGGGTATACGAACTCGCCAAGGAGTTCGGTGTCGAGAGCAAGGTCGTCATGGCCAAGCTCCAGGAACTCGGTGAATTCGTCCGTTCGGCGTCTTCGACGATCGAAGCGCCAGTGGTACGCAAGCTGACCGACGCCTTCCAGGGAGGTGGCTCCGGCAAGTCCGGCAAGCCCGCCGCCCCGAAGAAGGCCGCCCCCAAGCCCGCCGCGCCCGCCCCGGCGCAGGCGGCTCGTCCGGCTGCTCCCAAGCCGCCGGCCGCACCCAAGCCCGCGGCGGAGCAGCCCGCGGCCCCGTCGGCGCCCGCGCCGGCCGCCTCCGGCCCGCGTCCGGTGCCGGGTCCCAAGCCCGCGCCGCGCCCGGCTCCGGCCGCCCCGGAGTTCACCGCTCCGCCGGCCGCCCCCGCCGCTCCGCAGGCTCCCGCCGCCCAGCCCCCGGCCGCCCAGGCTCCGCGCTCCGGCGCGCGTCCCGGCGCTCCGCGGCCCGGCGCCCGTCCCGGTGCTCCGGGTCAGGGCCGTGACGGTGGCCAGGGCCAGCGTCCCGCCGCCGCTCAGGGTGGCGCGCGTCCCGGTGGCGGTGCGCCGCGTCCGGGTGCCCGTCCGGCCGGCCCGCGTCCGGGCAACAACCCCTTCACCTCCGGCGGCAACGCCGGCATGGCGCGTCCGCAGGCTCCCCGCCCGCAGGGCGCCCCGCGTCCCGGCGGTCCCGGTGCTCCCGGCGGTCCCCGTCCGCAGGGCTCCGGCGGCCAGGGCGGCGGTCCTCGTCCGCAGACTCCGGGCGGCGCCCGTCCGACCCCGGGCGGCATGCCTCGCCCGCAGGGCGCAGGCCCCGGCGGTCCGCGTCCCGGCGGTCCGCGTCCGAACCCCGGCATGATGCCGCAGCGTCCCGCTGCCGGCCCGCGTCCCGGCGGCGGCCCCGGCGGTCGTGGTCCGGGCGGCGCGGGTCGTCCCGGCGGTGGCGGCGGTCGTCCGGGCGGCGGCGGCTTCGCCGGTCGTCCCGGCGGCGGTGGCGGTGGCGGCTTCGCCGGTCGTCCCGGTGGTCCCGGCGGCGGTGGCGGTGGCGGCTTCGCCGGTCGTCCCGGCGGTCCCGGTGGCGGCGGTGGCCGTCCCGGCTTCGGTGGCCGTCCCGGCGGTCCCGGTGGCCGCGGTGGCACGCAGGGCGCCTTCGGCCGTCCCGGCGGTCCCGCGCGTCGCGGTCGCAAGTCGAAGCGGCAGAGGCGCCAGGAGTACGAGGCCATGCAGGCCCCGAGCGTCGGCGGCGTGATGCTGCCGCGCGGCAACGGTGAGGCCATCCGTCTCTCCCGCGGCGCGTCGCTCACCGACTTCGCGGAGAAGATCAACGCCAACCCGGCGTCGCTCGTCGCGGTCATGATGAACCTCGGCGAGATGGTCACCGCCACGCAGTCCGTCTCCGACGAGACCCTGCAGCTCCTCGCCGGCGAGATGAACTACACGGTTCAGATCGTCAGCCCGGAGGAGGAGGACCGCGAGCTTCTCGAGTCCTTCGACATCGAGTTCGGCGAGGACGAGGGCGACGAGGAGGACCTGGTGGTCCGCCCGCCGGTCGTCACCGTCATGGGTCACGTCGACCACGGTAAGACCCGACTGCTCGACGCCATCCGCAAGACGAACGTCATCGCGGGCGAGGCCGGCGGCATCACCCAGCACATCGGTGCCTACCAGGTCTCCACCGAGGTCAACGACGAAGAGCGCAAGATCACCTTCATCGACACCCCGGGTCACGAGGCGTTCACCGCCATGCGTGCCCGTGGTGCGAAGTCGACCGACATCGCGATCCTGGTCGTCGCGGCCAACGACGGCGTCATGCCGCAGACGGTCGAGGCGCTCAACCACGCCAAGGCGGCCGACGTGCCGATCGTGGTCGCGGTCAACAAGATCGACGTCGAGGGCGCCGACCCGACCAAGGTGCGCGGTCAGCTGACCGAGTACGGCCTGGTGGCCGAGGAGTACGGCGGCGACACCATGTTCGTCGACATCTCCGCCAAGCAGGGTCTGCACATCGACTCGCTGCTGGAGGCCGTGGTCCTCACGGCCGACGCCTCGCTCGACCTGCGGGCCAACCCGAACCAGGACGCGCAGGGCATCTCGATCGAGTCCCGTCTCGACCGCGGCCGCGGTGCCGTGGCGACGGTCCTCGTGCAGCGAGGCACCCTGCGGGTCGGCGACACGATGGTCGTGGGCGACGCCTACGGCCGTGTGCGCGCCATGCTCGACGACAACGGCAACAACGTCGCCGAGGCCGGCCCGTCGACGCCGGTCCAGGTCCTGGGCCTGACCAACGTCCCGGGTGCGGGTGACAACTTCCTGGTGGTCGACGAGGACCGTACGGCCCGTCAGATCGCCGAGAAGCGTGCCGCCCGTGAGCGCAACGCCGCGTTCGCCAAGCGCACGCGCCGCGTGTCGCTGGAGGACCTGGACAAGGTGCTCAAGGCCGGCGAGGTCCAGCAGCTGAACCTGATCATCAAGGGTGACGCTTCTGGTTCCGTCGAGGCCCTGGAGTCCTCCCTGCTCCAGCTGGACGTCGGCGAAGAGGTCGACATCCGCGTCCTGCACCGCGGTGTCGGTGCGGTCACGGAGTCCGACATCGACCTGGCGATGGGCTCCGACGCCATCGTGATCGGCTTCAACGTCCGCGCGGCCGGCCGCGCGGCGCAGATGGCCGAGCGCGAGGGTGTGGACGTCCGGTACTACTCGGTCATCTACCAGGCGATCGAGGAGATCGAGGCGGCCCTCAAGGGCATGCTCAAGCCGGAGTACGAAGAGGTCGAGCTCGGTACGGCGGAGATCCGCGAGGTCTTCAAGTCGTCCAAGCTGGGCAACATCGCGGGTGTTCTCATCCGCTCCGGCGAGGTCAAGCGCAACACCAAGGCGCGCCTGGTCCGCGATGGCAAGGTCATCGCGGAGAACCTCAACATCGAGGGTCTGCGTCGCTTCAAGGACGACGTCACCGAGATCCGCGAAGGCTACGAGGGTGGTATCAACCTCGGAAACTTCAACGACATCAAGGTCGACGACGTCATCGCGACGTACGAGATGCGCGAGAAGCCGCGGGTGTGACACCCCCGGTGCGTGCCGGCCGACGGGACCGAGTGTCCCGTCGGCCGGTGCGCCGTTTGCGGCCCCTTCCCACGGTCCACGGAGCGTAATATCCGTCGATCGTGCGGGCCGCTTCGTTGTACGGTTCTTGATGTCCCCGGCCGCACGGCTGCGGGCCATCGATCCCGTACCGGCGGGTGAACCGGTTACACACATGTACGTGGGGACGCTGTCCTTCGACCTCCTCCTCGGCGATGTCCATTCGCTGAAGGAGAAGCGCTCCGTCGTCCGCCCGATCGTCGCCGAACTCCAGCGCAAGTACGCCGTGAGCGCGGCCGAGGTGGACCACATCGACCTCCACCGGCGGACGATCATCGGCCTCGCCGTGGTCTCCGGCGACGCGGGGCACCTCACCGACGTACTCGACCGGTGTGAACGGCTGGTCGCCGGCCGCCCCGAGGTGGAGCTGCTGTCCGTACGACGGCGGTTCCACGGCGAAGACGACGACTGACCACAGAACGCAAGCAGAAAGAAAGAACGGGAGACGGACCAGTGGCCGACAACGCGCGGGCGAAAAGGCTGGCGGACCTCATCCGAGAGGTGGTGGCCCAGAAGCTGCAGCGCGGGATCAAGGACCCGCGGCTCGGCTCGCACGTCACCATCACGGACACCCGGGTCACGGGTGACCTGCGGGAGGCGACCGTCTTCTACACGGTGTACGGCGACGAAGAGGAGCGCAAGGCCGCGGCCGCCGGTCTGGAGAGCGCCAAGGGCGTCCTCCGCTCGGCCGTCGGGGCGGCCGCCGGTGTGAAGTTCACGCCGACCCTGACCTTCGTGGCCGACGCCCTTCCGGACACCGCCAAGAACATCGAGGACCTGCTCGACCGGGCGCGCCAGTCCGACGAGAAGGTGCGCGAGGTCTCCGCCGGCGCCGCCTACGCCGGTGAGGCCGACCCGTACCGCAAGCCGGGCGAGGACGACGACGAGACGGACGACGCCGCCGAATGACCAGCAAGCCCACCCCGCCCGACGGCCTCGTCATCGTCGACAAGCCGTCGGGCTTCACTTCGCACGACGTGGTCGCCAAGATGCGCGGGATCGCCAGGACCCGCCGTGTCGGCCACGCCGGCACCCTCGACCCGATGGCGACCGGCGTACTCGTCCTCGGCGTCGAGAAGGCCACCAAGCTCCTCGGCCACCTCGCGCTGACCGAGAAGGAGTACCTGGGCACCATCCGCCTCGGGCAGAACACGATCACCGACGACGCCGAGGGGGACCTCACCTCCTCCACCGACGCCTCGCAGGTCACCCGGGACGCCATCGACGCCGGCGTCGCCCGGCTGACCGGCGAGATCATGCAGGTGCCGTCCAAGGTCAGCGCCATCAAGATCAACGGCGTGCGCTCCTACAAGCGGGCCCGCGAGGGCGAGGAGTTCGACATCCCGGCCCGCCCGGTCACCGTCTCCTCCTTCGCGGTGTACGACGTCAGTGAGGCCGTCGCCGAGGACGGCACCCCGGTGCTCGACCTGATCGTGTCCGTGGTCTGCTCCTCCGGCACCTACATCCGCGCCCTGGCCCGCGACCTCGGCGCCGACCTCGGCGTCGGCGGCCACCTCACCGCCCTGCGGCGCACCCGGGTCGGCCCGTACAAGCTGGACGCGGCCAAGACCCTGGACGAGCTCCAGCAGGAGCTGACGGTGATGCCGATCGCCGACGCGGCCGCCGCTGCGTTCCGCCGCTGGGACGTGGACGCCCGGCGCGCCCGGCTGCTCGGCAACGGCGTACGGCTGGAGATGCCCGACGAGTACGCGGACGCCGGTACCGTCGCCGTCTTCGGCCCGGAGAACCGGCTGCTCGGCCTCGTCGAGTCGCACAAGGGCAAGGCCAAGAGCCTCGCGGTCTTCGCCTGACCGAGGGGACCTGCCCGTGGAGCGGCGGTCACGGGGTACTCACTGCCGCCGCTCCACGGTCCCCCCTCGGTTCCCCCCTCCCTAGGGTGTACACAGCACCCCCGCTCCATTCACCCGTCCGGCAGGCGCTCGGAGTGAACCAAGGGAGCGCAGGGGGGCGCGTTCCCCACGCCGTCTGTCCCGCCGATCACCCCGCGCCTACCGTCGAGGCAAGAGGCGCAGGGCGGGAGGTACGACGATGGCGGGACGGAGCCTGCGGGACCGCTCCCGGCACCCGCACGACACCCCGTCCTCCCGGCACCCGCATGACACCCCCTCCCCGGCCGGTCCCGACGCGGCCCTCGTCCGCATCCACGACCTGGCCGGGCGCCTCCGCGGCCTCGGCTTCGCCGCCGACCACCACGGCACCGTCGTCACCAGTCACGAGACCGTCGACGGCCTGGCCCGCCTCGCGCTCCACGGCACGGACGACCGCGGCTGCGTCGTCACCGCCGACGCCGTCACCCCGCTGCCCGAGCGCGGCCTCGCCCTCGTCCGCACCGACGGCCTCGGCGCCGGCCCGCTCCCGCTCACGGCCCGGGACCGCGCCGACACCGGCGCCTATGTCCGCCTCCCCGCCGGCCGCTGGCGCGAGGCCCGCCTCCTCGGCACGACGAGCGTGACGTACACCGCCACCGACCGCTTCCACCTCCTCGACGCGCTGGAACTGGCGATCGGCACCTCCGGCCGGGACGCCCTCCGGCTGGGCGGCGGGGCCGCCGGCGCCCCCGTGCTCGACGCCACCACCGGCGCCGTCGTCGGCGTCGTCGGGACCGCGCTGCGCGCCGGCCACCGCGACTGCGGGTTCGCCGTGCCCCTGCGGCCCGCCCCGCCCGGCCCGCTCGCCGAGCTGCTCGCCCGCAACGCGGCCACCGTCCCCGCCTACGGAGCCGACCTCAACCTCGCCGCCGTCCTGGAACTCACCGCCACCTCCGCGGGCTCCGACGGCCCGCCCCCGCTCGAGCCGCGACCGGTCGAACGCGCCCTTCCGGCACGGGAGTTCGCCGCCTTCACGACCGGCCCGGCCGCCGTCCTCGCCCTTGTCGGGGCCCCCGGCAGCGGCCGTACGACGGAACTGGCCGCCCTCGCGGAGCGCCGCCACCACGGCCCCGACCCCGCACCCACCCTGTGTCTGCGCGGCGCCGACCTCGCCGGCGACGACACCTCCGTCGCCGACGCGGCCGGCCGCGCCCTCGCCCGCGCGGCGCGCATCGTCGCCGCCTCACGCGCCACCCAGGCCCTGGGGGGCCTCGACCCCGACCGGGTGGCCCGCCTCGCCCGGGACGCCGGCCGCCCACTGCTCCTGCTGCTGGACGGCCCCGAGGAGATGCCGCCCGGCCTCGCGCACCGCCTTGGAGAGTGGACCGCGGGGACGGCGGCGTGGCTGGCGCGGACCGGGGCCCGGCTGGTGGTGGCCTGCCGGGCGGAGCACTGGGAAGAGGCCGGGGTGCGCTTCCCGCCCCGGCTGCTGCACGGACGTCCGGCGCTCGGGCTGCCGCCCTGCGTACGCCTCGACGGCCTCAGCGACGAGGAGGCCCGCCTCGCCCGCGCACGGCACGGCATCCCCGACACCACCCTCACCGGCGCCGACGCCCGCCACCCCCTCACCCTGCGGCTGCTCGGAGAGGTCCGCGCGGCTTTGCCCGACCTGCCCTCTGCTTCGCCGTCGCCGTCACCCGGCGTGGGCGCGGGCCCCTCCGACCCGCCGTCCCCTTCGCCGTCTGCGCCGGCCGCCATGGGCGCGGGATGCCCCGGGCCGCCGTCTGCTTCGTCGTCTGCGTCGGCCGCCATGGGCGCGGGATGCTCCGGGCCGCCGTCTGCTTCGTCGTCTGCGTCGGCCGCCATGGGCGCGGGATGTTCCGGGCCGCCGTCTGCTTCGTCGCCCTCGCCTCCTGACGTGGGCGCGGGCCCCTGCGAGCCGCTGTCCGCCGTCCGCGTCGACCGGCACGATGTCCTCGCCGCCCACCTGGACCTGATGTGCCTGCGCATCGCCGTCCGGCTCGCCGCCGGGCGCGGGCTGCGCGGCACGGCCGTGCGGCGGCTCGCCGCGAAGGTCGCCGGTCAGATCCACGAGGCGGCCCGGCGCAGCCTCGGCCCGGGCCAGAGCGTACTGGACCGGGACTCGTTCGAGACCCTCTTCCCCTGGGGACAGGCCCCGGCCGCACTCGGCGGCGGCACCGGCTGGGCCTCGGCCGTGCTCGCCGAGGGCGTTTTCGTCCCGGCCGGCGACGGCTACCGCTTCGCCCACGAGGAGGTCGCCGACTACGTCCAGGGCATCCACCTCGACCTCGACGCGGCCCTGCGCGCCCTCGTCCACGGCAGCGACGACGACCGCCTGCCCGTCGGCAGTGACGACGACCGCCCCCTGCCCGTCGGCTGCGAAGACGGCCCCCCGCCCGTCCCGCACCACCGCATCGGCCCGGTCGTACAGGCACTGCTCCTGCTGGAGCGCCAGCAGGGCCCGCACGCCCTCGCCGCACGCCTGTCCGGGCTGCTCGACGCGCTGGACGCCGACCCGCAGTCCTGGTGGGCCGCCCACCTGCTCGCCGACACCCTGCCGCGCGTGCCGGACGGCACCCGTCACCTCGCCGTGCTGCGCGGCCTCGCCGACCGCATCGCCGAGCGGCGCCTCGCACCGACCTGGTTCGGGCCGGCCTTCTGGACGTCCCTCGCACTGGACCCGCCCGGCCTCCTCGACCTGCTGCGCCGGCTCGTCCTCGCCGACCCCGCCCCGCAGGACGCCGGGACACCGCGGTTCCTGGACACGGTCGCGGAACTGCTCGCCGCCGACCCCACCGCCGTACAACGGCACCTGGTGCGCTGGTTCGACGACGGGCGACCGCTGCCCGCGACCCCGCACGCCACCGTCGCGACGGCCGCCCAGGCGCTGCTGCACACTCACCGGCACCATGCCCTCGACGACCTCACCGAGGCCCTCGTGGACGCGGCCCACCCCCGCGCCGACGAACTCCTCGGCGTCCTTGCCGAGGAGGAGCCGTCCGCGCTGTGCCGGGCCGTCGACCGCTGGGCCCACGACGACCGGCCCGCCCGCCGGGCGGCAGCCATGACACACGGACTGCGGGCCGCCCCCCACGTACACACCGACGCCGACCGCACACTGCTGTGCTACGCCGCCCTCACCCTGCTCGCCGACCCCGCCCTGCACGGTGGCGCGCTCGCCCTCCTCGTCCGCGACCCCCACACCCGCGCCCGCCACCTGCCGCACGCCGTGCGCCACTTCACCGCCGGCGACCGGCAGTTGCCACCGGCCGCCCTCGCCTCCGCCCTGCCGACCCATCCCGAAGACGTCCTGGAAGCCTTCCGCACCCGGCTGCTCACGGCCGACCCGCAGGACGCGGGACGGACCCTGGCCGCACTCGCCGACGCCGCGCCGCAGGCCCTGGCCCGCCGCGTCGCCGACGTCCTGCGGGAGGCGATGCAGCGGCGGCCCGAGGTGCTGGCGGAGCGCCTGGCCGGATACGCGGCCCGCCGCCTGGACCGGGGCGGCGACGCCCGCCCGGTGCTGTTCCCGCTGCTCAGCGGCCTGCTACGGGACGGCCCCGACCGCGTGCGCACGGCCCTCGCCACCGTCCTCGCCGACCCCGGCACTCCCGCCTCCGCGGCGCTGCGCCGTGACCTGCGTGACGTCGTGCTGGCCCAGGAACGAGACCCGGCCGTGCTCGACACGCTGCTGCACGCGGCCGTCCCCGCGACCGCCGGCGACGAACAGCGCGCCCTGGTCCAGCGCGTCGGCCTCCTCCTCGTCCGCACCCCCGAGGGCGCCGCCCGCTACGACCGGGCCCTGGTCGACCTGGCCCGCCACGTTCCCGGCTTCGCCACCCGCCTGACCGGCTGGTTCACCGCCGCCCCGGCCGACTGGGCGGCGCTCGTCGGCCCCAGCGCCCGGCGCACGATCGAGCAACTGTCCGGCGTCCGGGTCCCCGCGTGACGTCCCGCATGACCGTCCCGCATGACCGTCCCGCATGGCCGTCCCGTATGAACACGCCCCGACTCGCCGCCCGGAAAGGGTCCCGGACCGGCCCCGACGGCGTGCACCCGGTCACAGCGACGATGCCGATGCAGGCAGGGCGGGCGCGGCATGGCACCCTTAGACCTGCGTAAGAACGTAGACACGGACACGGGTTCGAGGAGCGGTCACAGTGCAGCGCTGGCGTGGCTTGGAGGACATCCCCCAGGACTGGGGGCGCAGCGTCGTCACCATCGGCTCCTACGACGGGGTGCACCGGGGTCATCAGCTGATCATCCAGCACGCCGTGGACCGCGCCCGTGAGCTGGGCGTCCCCGTCGTCGTCGTCACCTTCGACCCGCACCCCAGCGAGGTCGTCCGCCCCGGCAGCCACCCGCCGCTGCTCGCCCCGCACCACCGCCGCGCCGAGCTGATGGCGGGCCTGGGCGTGGACGCGGTGCTGATCCTGCCCTTCACGACGGAGTTCTCGAAGCTCTCGCCCGCCGACTTCGTCGTCAAGGTCCTGGTCGACAAACTGCACGCGAAGGCGGTCGTCGAGGGCCCCAACTTCCGCTTCGGCCACAAGGCCGCGGGCAACGTGGAGTTCCTCACCGAACAGGGCAAGGTGTACGACTTCGAGGTCGAGGTCGTCGACCTGTACGTGTCCGGCGAGGCGGGCGGCGGGCAGCCGTTCTCCTCCACGCTGACCCGGCGCCTGGTCGCCGAGGGAGACCTGGTCGGCGCCGCCGAGATCCTCGGCCGCCCGCACCGCGTGGAGGGCGTGGTCGTGCGCGGAGCCCAGCGCGGCCGCGAACTCGGCTTTCCCACGGCCAACGTCGAGACCCTCCCGCACACCGCGATCCCGGCCGACGGCGTCTACGCCGGCTGGCTGCACGCGAACGGCGAGGCGATGCCGGCCGCGATCTCCGTGGGCACCAACCCGCAGTTCGACGGCACCGAGCGCACGGTGGAGGCGTACGCCATCGACCGCGTCGGGCTGGACCTGTACGGCCTGCACGTGGCCGTCGACTTCCTGGCCTTCGTGCGCGGGCAGGCGAAGTTCGACACGCTGGACGCGCTGCTGGAGCAGATGTCGCAGGACGTGAAGCGCTGCCGGGAACTGGTGGCGGGGTCGCAGCCGCCGCGCTGACCCAACCCCTTACGACGCCGAAGGGCGGCCGGTGCCTGAGGGCACCGGCCGCCCTTTCGTATGGCCTGCGGCTCCAGTTGGAGCTGCGACTGCGACTGCGACTGCGACTGCGACTGCGACTGTGGCTGCCGCGTGTGCTGTGGCTACTGCTGGGGCGGGGCCGGGGGCTGTCCGGGCTGCCCCGGCCGTCCCTGCTGGTACGCGGGGGGCTGCGGGTAGCCGTAGCCGGCGGGCGGGTAGGGCTGCGGGTCGGGCTGGCCCGGCTGCCCCGGCTGGGCCGCCTGCGGATCGGGCTGCTGGGCGGGCACCGCCGGCTGTCCGTGCTGGGGGTACGGCTGTCCCGGCGGGGGAGCGGCCTGGGGATACGGCTGTCCCGGCTGGGCGGCGGCCTGCGGGTAGGGCTGTCCGGGCTGGGCGGCGGCCTGGGGGTACGGCTGTCCGGGCTGGGCGGCGGCCGGGGAGAAGGGCTGACCGGGCTGGGGTGCGGCGGCCTGCGGGTACGGCTGACCGGGCTGGCCCGGCTGACCGGGGATCGGCTGGGCCGGCGCGGGCTGTCCGGTGGCGGGCTGCCCGGGCACCGACTGGCCGGGGTAGGGCTGACCGGGGAAGGGCTGGCCCGCGACCGGCGGAGGGCCGGGGTACGGCTGGTCGGGCGCCTGCGTGCCCGGGTAGGGCTGCTCGGGAGCCGGCTGGCCCGGGTACGACTGGTCCGGATACGGCTGGCCCGGGTAGGGCTGGCCGGGAGTCGGCTGGCCCGGGAAGTGCTGTCCGGGCATCGGCTGTCCGGGCATCGGTTGTCCGGGCATCGGCTGTCCGGGCATCGGCTGGCCGGGGGCGGACTGGCCCGGGAGGGGCGGGGCGGCCACCGGCGGCGGGTTGCCGTCGCTGGTCCACAGGCCGTGCGACTGCTGGTGACGGACGAAGTCCTCGGCGATCATCGCCGCGAGGTTGAAGTACGCCTCCCGCACCTTGGGCCGCATCATGTCGAGGTCGACCTCGGCACCGGCGGACAGATGCTCGTCGAACGGCACCACGATCACCCCGCGGCAGCGGGTCTCGAAGTGCGACACGATGTCCTCGACCTTGATCATCTTGCCGGTCTCGCGGACCCCGGAGATGACGGTGATGGACCGGGCGACCAAGTCGGCGTACCCGTGTGCGGACAGCCAGTCGAGCGTCGTGCTGGCGCTGCTCGCACCGTCCACGGACGGCGTCGAGATGATGATCAGCTGATCGGCGAGGTCGAGCACGCCGCGCATCGCACTGTAGAGCAGGCCGGTACCGGAGTCCGTGAGGATGATCGGGTACTGCTTGCCGAGCACGTCGATGGCGCGCCGGTAGTCCTCGTCGTTGAACGTGGTCGAGACGGCCGGGTCGACGTCGTTGGCGATGATCTCCAGGCCGGACGGCGCCTGCGAGGTGAACCGCCGGATGTCCATGTAGGAGTTGAGGTGCGGGATCGCCTGGACGAGGTCACGGATGGTGGCCCCGGTCTCCCGGCGCACCCGGCGCCCGAGGGTGCCCGCGTCCGGGTTGGCGTCGATGGCGAGGATCTTGTCCTGCCGCTCGGTGGCGAGGGTCGAGCCCAGCGCGGTGGTGGTGGTCGTCTTGCCCACGCCGCCCTTGAGGCTGATGACCGCGATCCGGTAGCAGGACAGCACGGGCGTGCGGATGAGGTCGAGCTTGCGCTGCCGCTCGGCCTCCTCCTTCTTGCCGCCCAGCTTGAACCGCGAACCACCGCTGACCGGGCGGCTGCTCTTCGCCTTCTGCTTCTTGGTGTTGAGCAGCCGGTCGGAGGACAGCTCCACGGCGGCGGTGTAACCGAGCGGCGCACCGGGATGGGTGCGCTGGCGCTGGTCATGCTGCATGGGCTGCGGCCAGGCGGCACCGAGCCGAGGATCGACCGGGGGCTGCGGGGCCGCCTGCGGAGCCTGCGCGGCGTCCGGCACGGGTGCCTGCGGCGCACCGGGGTACGCCTGACCGGGCTGACCGGGCTGACCGGGCTGACCGGGCTGGCCGGGCTGACTGGGCTGGCCCGGGTGACCCGGCTGGCCCGGGTGGGCCGGCGGCTGGGGGAAGCCGTAACCGCTGGGCTGCGCAGGGGGGTTGGGAGCAGCGGACTGCTCCGGCTGCGCACCGGGGTGCGGGAAGCCGTAACCGGCGGGCGGTTCGGGGGTGTTGGGCTGCGGGGGTGCCGCAGGGGTGGCGGTGGGCTGGGGGAAGCCGTAACCGGCGGGCGGCTGCGGGGCGTTGGGCTGCGGGGCCGGCGCTGGCGGGGTGGGTGCGCCCGGCTGCGGGAAGCCGTAGCCGCTCGGTGCCTGCGGGGTCGCGGTGGGCTGCGGGAAGCCGTAACCGGCGGGCGACTCGGGAGCGTTGGGCTGCGGAGCCTGTGCGGGCGGCGCGGGCGGGGTGGGTGCGCCGGGCTGGGGGAAGCCGTAGCCGCTTGGCGCCTGCGGGGGCGCCGTGGGCTGTGGGAAGCCGTAACCGGCGGGCGGGTGCGGCTGGCCGGGCTGCGGCGCGGCGGAGGTGTCCCAACCGGCCGGCGCGGGCTGCGGTGCCTGCGGCTGGAACGCAGGCTGCTCCTGGGCGGCGGCAGCGGGCTCCGGCTGTGACTGCACGGGCCACTGAGTCGCCGGGGCGGGCGCGGCGGGCTGATACGACGGCGGCAGCGGAGGAACTCCGGCCTGCGGAGCCGACGGGCTGTTCCAGCCGGCGGGCGGCGCGTCCTGCGGTTCGTCGGCCGCCGCGGCGACCGGCACGGCATCGGCAGACCCCGCCTGCGCCTCCTGCTCGGGGGCATCGGCGGGGGAGCCGTCCCCGGACGCGCCGGCGTCCTCGGAGCCGACCGCCTGAGCGTCGGCAGAGTCCTCTTCAACGGGCTCAGCGGACTCAGAGGACTCGTCGGTGGGCGCAGACATCTCGCCCTCGCCCTGGTTCTCACCCTCGTCGGCGTCCGCGCCCGAGTCATCCTGCGCCGCATCCGCGACCGACGACTCCGGAACCTCGGCCTCGGCCACGACGTCCGCGGAGCCGTCCTGATCGTCTGCCGCGTCAACGCTCTCATCAGCCGCGGCGACGTCCGCACGAATCTCGTCGCGTTCCTCGACCTTGGCCTCGACATCGGCCTTGTCGCCGGCCTCAGCCTCGGGCTCAGTCTTGTCGCCGGTCTCGGCTTCGGCCTGAACCCCTTCCTCGGCTTCCGCCTCCGCCTGAACCGCCGCGGCGTGCTCGGCGATCTGCCGCTTCAGCGCGACCGACGAGAAGCGCATGGTGGCACCGCTCTCGATGTCCCCGCTGCCGGACTCGGCACCGTCACCATCAGAGGCGGCAGGTGCGTCGGCCGAGGCGGAAGGAGCGTCAGCCGAACCGGCAGCCTCAGCGGAACCAACCGCCGGAGCCACCGAGGCACCCCACTGCCCCTGGAACCCAGGAACCGGAATGCTCGGCACAGCGGTCGGCGACGCGGGATGGGCGGACGGCGCCGGAGCGGGGGCCGGTGTCTCCCGCTGCGGCTCGAACCCGCTCCCCACCGGAAGCTTGGGCACGGCCACCGGGTTGCCACTCGGCGGCGGAGGCGGCATGTACGGAGCCCCCGGAGCCGGAGCCGGAGCCGAAGCCGGAGCAGACGCAGACGCCGGCGGAGTGTAGGGCGCCGGCGGAGGCGGAGAGAAGGACGACCCGGACCCACCGGCCGCGTGCGGCGGCGGCGTCAGCCCGGGCAGCGGAACGTTGGGAACGGCCGCCGGCCCCGGGGCCGCACCGCCTCCCGACGCCCCCGCCGAACCGGAACCGGACGCACCGGCCCCCGGCCCCGACCCGGAGCCCCCGCTCCCCGACCCCGCGGACGCGTTCTGCGTGTACCAGGCAGGCGGCGCGTAGTCGATGGTGAACTCGCCCGTCGTCTCGATGGCGGACTCCGCGTCGGGCTGGTCGTCGCCGGGCGTGGCCCAGCCCCCGCCGTTCCCGTCCCGATCGCTGCTCACAGTTCCTCCTGGTGTGGTCGAGCACCCCCACGCCGTGTCGGGGCGACCCTTGCGTGTCGTGCCAAGTCCTTCGAGGTCGTCCGATCCACCGGCCCTTCCCCCAGGGACACCGACGCCCCGTCCACGGGACCGGACGTCGCGCCCGCCCCCCAGCCTAATCACCAGCGGCCCCGTCTCAGCAGGCCTGCCCATCGGTCCGCGGTCGACTGCCGGGCCGCATCTACCCGTCGAGCCTCGGGCCACCTTGGCAGGAGTCGAGCAAACCGGGAGATAGCGCCAGAGAAACGCTCGCAAGAGGGGGTAGAACGGCCTCAAATATGTGCAGTTGTGCCGTGGCGACAGGACTTCAGCCGGACGTCAGTCCATCCGCCGTGGCGTACCCAACAATCCGATCTCGGCGTCCGTCGGCTGGGTCATGACGTACTGCCGGTCGCGGTCCGCACACCACAGCGTGACGCCGTCGGTGAGCGTGGGCAGGGTCTCCACGTCGCCCTGGGGCAGGACGATCGTGCGGCCCAGCTCCCTGGCCTCGTCCGGGGAGATCCGCTGGATACCGACAAGCCGGGCCTGACGTATGAGCCGCGGGGCAACCGGGCTGAGGTACGGCAGCAGGGTCAGCACCGACTGCCAGGGGCGCGACCCAACCCGTCCGCGCGGCGGTCGCATACCGCAGTCCCGCACCACCAGTACGGGTGTACCCGCCGAGGCGCCCTGCGGCGGCACGCGACCGACGTCGTACACGGCCAGCCCGTTCTGACCGCCGCCCATGGCGTGCACCATCTGCATCCATGCTTGCGCGCGACCGGTCTCCACGGCGACACGCGCCCCTGTCGCCGCGGCTCTCAGGGCGATGACCTGTGCGGTCCACAGGCCGCCGACAAGCACGACGTCGTACGGAGTCGGTCGATTGAGTCCGAGCACCGCGGGCTGTTGCCCGGCGTCGACACCGATGACGACACCGTCGTCTCCGATGGGCAGTGAGAGCATGTCCAGCTCATCCGTGGACAGTGTGTGCCGGCCGTGCCGCGGGCCGAGGAGCCCGAAGCCGGTGCGCGGCGTCCGCGGCACCGATGTCGATGACTCCGGTCTGTCCGTAGCGCCGGTCGCCCGGGCAGCACGACGGCTCAGCGGTGTCACCGGGAACCTCCCAGGGGCAGTGTGGCGAGCAAGCCGGGCAACTGCTCGTGGTCGAGGCGGACCAGTCCGATGCCTGCCTGCTTGGCAACCTCCTCCAACGCCCGTCGACCACTGCCGAGTTCCTCGTCGCTCCGACCGGTGACCCGTAGGTGCCCGCGCAATGACACCTCTTGGCGGTCCGATCGTGCGAGCGTGAGGCTGAACGTCGTGGCGAGCGCCGGTACGGCCGTGAGCGACGCGACCAGGTGCGGCAACGACCCGGCGGCGCGGTCGAGCCTGGGCCATCGGCTGATCCAGTATGTGGTGTGCCTGCGGTTGTCGCACCGCCAGTTCCGGCTGGTCTCCTGTGTGCGCCGCTCGCGGACCTCGCTTCGTCCTGCCTCCGCCGTCACCAGGGGGTTGGCGCAGGCGGAGGTGGCGAGCGCGGCGATCACCTCCTCCTCGCCGAGGATGGTGGCGCGAAATCCGGCGCCGATCAGTCGACTGGCGAGATGGTCGGCGACCCGCGCGAGGCATTTCTGTGCGCCCGCCAACCCACCTCCGCGCGCGGCCACGGCCTCGCGGCACAGCTCGGGGTCCAGTTTCAACGCGACCCAGGTGATGCGAACGGCCGGAGCGCCGGTCTGGGCCTGCAGCGGTGCGTAGTTGCTCACCGCCACGGACTGCTGCGGCAGATGCAGCGCCGGAGCCGGTTGGGTATGCACGACGACCTGTGCCGACTCCAACCGGATCTCGTCCACTTCGAGGGCGTCCCGCACCAGGGCGAGTGGCAGAGGCCGCCGGCTCCGCTCGGCCCGCAGCGCGGTCACGTCGGCCTCCACCTGCAGGACGGCGGTGACGAACGTACCGTCGCCGGCCATGCCGATGGACCGCCTGTCCCGGCCGCCGTGGGTGTACGTCCGCAGGCTGGGATCACACTCCATGACGGGGGCGAGACCGGGCTCCGTCCCCGGCGGTATCCGGGTGACGGAGGCCTGGCGCTGCCGAGCCCGCAAGCTCCGCGCTGTCATGAGCCATTCAGGCAGCGAACGGCCGCGGCGGCGCACGAGGGCGAGGACGATGAGCACCCCTGCGACCACGGCCGCGAACACCTGCGCCAGCGGACCGATCGCCCACCCGACGAGGAGCACCGCGCCGGCGAGCTCCAGCAGAACCAGGCGCCGCAGACGAAATGACCCAGCCTGCGTCCGTGAAGCCTTCAGGTGCACCGGTCCGGACCCCTGCCGTTGCGCAAGAGGCACAGCCGTTTGCCGTTGCCCGCCCGGACGGAGACCGGATGAGCCCTGTGTCCGAGACCGGTCAGCGCGGAACCCCACCCCGGAAGCCATCACTCCATCCCCCCGTCCTCTTCCCGACTCTGCGGCATCCCCCACCACACGAGGCCTGCGCAGGCCCAGGTGGCCGACCCACGACACAAGTGCTTGTCGATACCAGGCATAGTAGGGGTCGGGTGTGACATCGGTGGGAGACGGCGGTCGTCCCGCCGGCCGGTGACAGGCCACAACACGGGGAGAATCACGCACAGATGGCATCTCGGCGGGACCAGCTCAACGCCTACACCTTCGCCAAGCGCCGCATGCTCGCCGCCTTCGTCCAATCGTCCCCCGACGGCTCGGAGGAGGGTGCGCCGCGCCCACTGCGCGGCGTGCTCCCGAGCGTCGTCGTGGGCGTCGTGGTGATGGCTGTCTTCGGGGCGTGGGGCATGTTCAAGCCGACCGCTCCGAAGGGCTGGGACACTCCGGCCGAGAAGGTGATCATCGCCAGCGAGTCGACCACCCGGTACGTCGTGCTGAAGACCGACGGCAAGGCGCAGTTGCACCCGGTCCTCAACATGGCCTCGGCCAAGCTCCTGCTCAATCCCGGCAAGGGCGAGGTCGTCACCGTCGCCGAGTCCGTACTGGACAGCGGAAAGATCCCGCACGGCGTCACCATCGGCATCCCTTACGCGCCCGACCGGTTGCCCTCCGCGAAGGAGGCTGCTGCCGAAAAACGCTGGGCGGTCTGTGAGCGTCCGAGTGCGGGGGGCAGCACCCTTGAGAAGGCCGCGTTCGTCCTCGCTGCCCGCGACATGCAGAAGACCGACGGCAAGGAACGACTGAGCGGCGGCCAACTGCTGTACGTTCAGGGCCCTGACAAGGACCGTTACGTCGTGGACCGGACCGGCACGGCGTATCGCGTGGACGCGAACGACGAGCTGCTGCTGCGTGCCGTCGTCGGCTCGGGGCGGCAGCCGCAGCGCGTCTCCAAGGAGTGGCTGGCGACCCTGCAGCGGGGCGACTCGATCAGGTTCCCCGCAGTCGGCAGCGCCGTGGGTGCCGCCGCGCACGCCCCCGGGCAGCTGGACCCGTCGACCAACAGGGTCGGCATGGTGCTCAAGGCCGTGGACAACAACCAGGACCAGTACTACGTGGTGCTGCCGGGCAGGGTGGCGCCCGTGTCCGCGTTCGTCGCCCAACTGCTGCTGTTCAGCAAGGACCTCACCTCGCTCGGCCAGACCGGTCATGCACGCGAGATGAGCCCCGGCGCCATCGTTCCGGGCAAGGCCTTCGCGACCGAGTACCGTTGGCCGACCGGCGACCCGGTTGCCGTCAACGACGCCTCCGCTGGCGGTCGGAGCACCCTCTGCAACGTCCTGCGGGGCGTCAACGACCGTACAGGCGCAACCACCCTGAGTACGTGGGCGGGCACCGAGTTCCCGACGACACTGCCCACCGGCTCCTCCAGCGGCTACGTCACCCCCGGATCCGGCCAGCTCTACCGGCAGTACCAGGGCAAGGAGACCAAGGCAGGGCCGGTCTTCCTGGTGACCGACACCGGGCTGCGCTATGTGCTGCAGTCCAACGCCGACAGCACCACGAACGACGCCGGTATCGGCACCACCGCCAAGGAGCGTGAGCAACTGCAGCGGGAGGCCCAGCAGGCCCAGACACGGTTGGGGTACGCCGACGTGGACCCGGCCCCCGTTCCGGTCGCCTGGTCCGAGTTTTTGCCCACCGGGCCCCGCCTGTCGACGGCGGCCGCACGTCAGCCCCAAGGGTCGTAAGGGGCGAGGGACCGATGCCTTACGCACGTTCACTCCCGTGCCGGCGCCCGGCGGGCATGATTCGTTCGCGGCGGATCCTGAATGCCGTACTGGCGGCCGCCACTGTTTTCGCCTCAGCCGCCGTCCTCGCGCCGCCTGCCGCGGCGGACGATGCCTTCTCCGGCCAGTGCACCTTCCCCGGCAAGACCTACCCTGGCCGCCCCTGGGCCCTGCAGCGGGTCATGCTGGACCAGATGTGGAGCCAGTCCCGGGGCAAGGGTGTACGGGTGGCGGTGATCGACTCCGGCGTGGACACCAAGAATCCGCAACTGACCCACGCGGTGGACGTGAAGAGTGGTGCCAACTTCCTGCCGAAGAAGGACGCCAAGGGTGAGCCGATCGAGGACCGGGGCAATGACAGCGGCACCACGGACACCGTCGGCCACGGGACCCGGGTCGCCGGCATCATTGCCGCACGTCCGATGAAGGGGACCGGTTTCGTGGGCCTTGCCCCGGAAGCGACGATCATCCCCATCAAGCAGAACGACGCCGAAGGCCACGGCACGGCCGAGTCCCTTGCCACCGCCGTCCGTTACGCCGTTCAGGCCCAGGCCGACATCATCAACATCTCCCAGGACACCTCGAACGCCGTCAAACCCGACCCCGACCTGGAACGGGCTGTCGACGACGCTCTGGCCCGGCAGATCGTGGTTGTGGCGTCGGCCGGCAACGACGGCCTCGGCGGCAACGTCAAGAAGACCTATCCGGCGTCGTACGAAGGTGTGCTCGCCGTCGCCTCCTCCGACCGCAACAACGAACGCGCCCCGTTCTCCCAGTCCGGTGACTTCGTCGGCGTCGCCGCCCCTGGTGTCGACATCATCTCGACGGTCCCTGGAGGGGGGCACTGCTCTGACAACGGCACGAGTTTCTCCGCGCCCTACGTAGCTGCCGTAGCCGCGCTGATCAAGGGGAAACACCCGAACTGGACCGCGAGCCAGATCGTCGCCCAGATCGAACAGACAGCGGAACGCACCATCGCCGGCCACGACCCCCTGGTCGGCTGGGGAGCCGTCGACCCGGTTCGCGCGCTCACCGAGGACGACCACCCGGTCGAGTCGCCCCACCCTGAAGGCGGTCTCAGCAAGGCCGAGGCCCCCGTCCCAGCCAAGCTGCCCCTCGGTGAAACCGCGGACGAACGCAACGCCCGGCTCGCCACGTACGTGGTCGTCGGAGCGGCGGTCCTGGCGGCGGTACTGGGTGGCGCCGCGGTCGTTGTGCGCGACGCGCGCCATCGGTCAGGCCCCCGCCGTAACCCGGAGGAAGCGTAGGGGCCTGCGCAGGGGAGCGCGGTGCATGCCTTGGCCAATACTGAACGGCCGTGTTCACAGACCGGTTGGGACTGTCACACCCAGTGACTACAGTGAACAACGTTGCGGGCATGAGCGCTTTCGGCTGCACGGTCGCTCGCGACGGCACGACACAACGGGGAGGAAAGGCATCTTGCTACCTGCGGACGCGAGCGGGGGAGCGGACCTCAGGGTGGGACTGGAGGCGCTCTCGACCTTCAAGAATCGTGTGGACGGCGTCCTTGCCGGCTTCGAGAACTCACCGGGCAGCGCGCAGAAGGTAGCCGCGCACGTCCTTGCCGAGACGTCGTTCAGCGGTGGCCGCGGCTTCGGCGAGGCCAAGGGCCTGCACGCGCAGTACCAGCGCGTCCACGAGCGGCTCACCACCCTCTCGAAGAGCCTGGCGCTGCAGATAGAGGGGCTGTGGATCGCTGTCCACGCGGCGGACATCGGTTTCGACAATCTCGAAGAGGAACAGCGCCGTCGGTTCTGGGAGATCCAGACGCTGATCAACAAGCAGCAGGCCGAGTCCGAAAGGGAGAAGAGGGCTGCACAAGCCGCCGAGAACGGCAAGCCCGAGCAGCAGCGGTCGGACAGCCGGCAGAGCGGGAGGGGGTACTGATGGGGGAGCAGGACAAGGACACGACTGCGTACGGGGCAGAAGAACGCCAGGCAGTTGCGCAGGTCGGCGTCATCGACAAGGCCAACACCATGTCGCGGATCATGGGCGGCCTCATGGGGTGGAGCCCCGGCGTCTTCAGCAGGACGAACTTCGAGGGCCACGATCTCAACGACATGATCGACATGGTCGAGGCCGCAGACCCGGAAGTTCTGGAGAGCGCCAGCAAAGCCATGTGGGACGCGCAGAAGGCCGTTCACGCCGCCGCCGAGGAGCTCAAGGGACACATCGGCCGCGTCGACTGGCACGGCGAGTCGGGCGACAGTTTCCGCAAGTGGGGCACGAAACTCGTCCACCACACGTTCGTCCTGGCCGAATTCGCCGAAGTCGTGGGCACCCAGATCCAGGCCGCGGCCACAGGCCTCGCGTCCGTACGCAGTTCCATGCCGCCCCGCGACGACCGCGCAGACCGCAAGAAGGCCGAGGACATCCCCGAGGCCAAGCGTGTCCAGAGCAACGAGGAGTACGCGGCGGCGGTCAAGGCCGAGAAAGACCGCCAAGAGGCGATCAACCAGATGAACCGGCTGGCGTCCTTCTACGCGGTCTCGGAGGAGGTACTGGCGGCCCAGGAACCGCCTACGTTCGAGGCTATGCCGGAGGTGGGGGTGCCGAGGCCGATCAAGAAGCCGGACGGAGACGGGAGCGAGCCAGCACAGAAGAGGGAGGGACGGCTCTCCGGTTCTGTGGAGCCCCCGTCGGAACCAGCAGTTCATCATTCGGTGATCGCGGGGGGAGAGCGGTCAGTTCCGCACACATCCCTGCCTGGCCACCAAGGCGCCGATGTCGGCGTTGTGCCGCACAACGTCGAAGTCCCTTCCGTCAGTACCGAGATCAACAATGTCGGCGTGCTGCCGCCGCAGGAGACGGTGAATCATGGACCCACTGTGCTGCCGACCACCACGACGGCAGGCGGCGGACCCATGGGAACCGTGCCTCCCCTTCCCACCGGGGCGATGCCGCCCGCGGTCAGAGAATCCTTCGGCCGTGCCTCAGGAGTGGGAAGAACGAGCGGCGGTGGCCGCGCTCCACTCTCTCAGCGAGGACCAGGCGGTACATCCGGTGGGTCCGCAGCCGGGCGCACGACGCAGGCCATCGGCCGGGCCGCTGCCCCTGGTCAAGAAGGTGTCGCTCGTGGCCCCGCGTCGGCGGCGGGCAGAGCTCCCTTGGCTCGCGGCATCACTGGCGGTACGGAGAAGACCGTCGGCGCGACAGGCGGTCGTACGGGCGCCGCACCGATCGGCCGCGCGGGTACGACTGCTGTTCCGCCCAGGGGCTCCGAGAGCGGCGGCGCCAGGGGCGCACAGCGGACGGGCGGCATCGTAGGCGGAAAGCCGGTCACCGGACCGAACCCGGCAGTCCCCGGTTCTCGGGTACCGCGCAGCCCGGTCGTCGGTGCCGAGAACGCAACCGGTGCCCGTTCGCACGGGGAGCGGCCTGGGCAGCGAGGTGTTATCGGAGCATCTGAGCCGGCCGCCCGCCAAGCAACCCGGGCGACCAGTCCGACGGAGAGCAACCCGGACGGAGTGGTCGGAGCACCCCGCAGCGGCACACGCGGAAGCCCCTCCGAGTCCCGGCGCCGCCGGGAGACGCAGGACAAGAAGGACCCGCAGGACACCTCGGGCCGCGCTGTGGTGACCGACTGACCGCACAAGAGCGAGGACGAACAAGGCATGTTGTCAGGGAGAAAGCCCAAGGACCGGCGGACGGCTGGTCCGCGGCGGGGGATGAGGAGAGAGGCTTCCGTCCTCTCCGCCACGCTAGGCGCCCTTGCCGTTCTGTCGGTGGGTCTGGCCCCGAGTGCGGCAGCCGACGACGTCCAGTCCAGGCAGTGGTACCTCAAGGCCATGCATGCCGCCGACATGTGGAAGGTGAGCACTGGCAAGGGGATCAAGGTCGCGGTCATCGACTCAGGCGTGAACCCGGACACTCCCTCGTTGAAGGGGCAGGTGCTGGTGGGCGATGTACCGAAGGCCGTCGCCTATCAGGCTACGAAGGACGTCCTGGGCCATGGCACGAGCATGGCCGAACTGATCGCAGGCACCGGGAGTGGCGGTGGTCTGAAGGGCATGGCCCCGGGAGCGAAAATCGTGCCTTACCGGGTGCAAATCGACGGAGTGAGCAAAGCTGAGATGGCCAAGACGCCTGACACGGCGCATGCCATCAGAGCTGCAGCCGATAGCGATGCCGAGATCATCAGCATGTCGATCGGCAACCCCTACATCTATCCCGACGAGAAAGCAGCCGTTGAGTACGCTTACTCAAAGGGAAAGTTGTTGTTCGCCAGTACTGGTAACGAAGGGGACGAGAGTAACTCCGTCTCCTATCCAGCCGCCTTCCCCTACGTCGTAGGTGTCGCAGCCTCTGACGAAAAGGGGAAGGTCGGCACGTTCTCCACACACGGCGGGTACGTCGACCTGGCCGCACCCGGCCTCAACGTCCCCCACTGGTGCGACAACACCTTCCGCTCCTACTGCGACGGCCAAGGCACCAGCATGGCCACCGCCATCGCCTCCGCCTCCGCCGCCCTCATCTGGTCCGCCCACCCCGACTGGACGGCCGATCAGGTGCTGCGCTCGCTGATCGACACCGCCGGCCGCAGCTGGCCCAAGGACAAGCCGAGCAACTACTTGGGCTACGGCCTGATCCGCCCACGCCTGGTCCTCGAGAACACCAAGTTCAACCCGGGCCCTGCCAACGTCGACCCGCTGGCAGCCGAGAACGGATCGGACGGGCAGGACGCCCCCACGTCTCCGTCCCCCTCCGCATCCACGCCGACGCAACCCGCTGACCAGCCCCAGAAAAACACTGCAGGCGGAGCCACGTCAGCGGCAGGATCAAGCGCGGGCTCTCCCGACAACAACACCACGCTGTGGGCGGCCCTGGGCGCAGCAGGCGTAGTAGCGATCGGCGGCGGCGTCTTCGCCGCGATCCGCAAACGGCGGAGCAACTGACCCCACTAAAAGGTGAACCACCACGGTTCACGACGTCACGAAAGAGGAGTACAGGTATGGCCGACGGCCGCAAGCTTGACAGTAATGAAGTCCTGAAGCTCGAGCAGTCGATCGTCTCGCGCTACGACTCCATCAAGGGGCAGCTCGCCCGCCTGCAGGGCACGATCGACATGATCGAGACCAGCTGGACGGGCCTGGGCGCCGGCGCGTTCAACACCAAGCAGACAGAGATCAACCAGCACGTGGTCTCCATCGGACACCTGCTCGAGAAGGTCCTCGACGGCGTCAACCTGAACCGCAAGGACAAGGAGAAGCTCGAGGACGAGATCGACGCCTCGATGCGCCAGATCGACGTACAGGACCTGGGCGGCAAGTCCTCGGCTCTCAGCAGCTACTGACCTGCCGAACGCACCGCAATCATCCACCGACCAGACAAGGAAATCATGGCGAACGTCCATTACCAGGACCTCCAGGTCAAGTACGGAACCCTGGACGCCCTCACCACGGAACTCGGCGCCGTCGCCAAGAAGCTGGAGGAGGACATCCGGACTCTCCAGGCAGACGTCCAGAAGATCGCCGAAGCCTGGGGCGGCGAGGCCTACGAGGTCTTCACCCGGCAGCACAAGGAGTGGGACGCCCATGCCAACGGCATCCACCAGGCCCTCCTCACCATCGGCCAGCGAATCCACCAGGCGGGCGGCGACTACCGCGCCGGCGACCTGAAGGGCGCTAGCTACTTCGAGTGAGGCTGACCGGTAAGACCAGGCCGGCCGAACAAGAGGTAGTGGCCTAGCCGACCGAGGGGCGGGCATGCACGGGAGATGCCCGCCCCTCGGCCCCTCCTGAGTACGGCTACTCAGACACTTCTGGTAGCCGCGGCGGATCCGGCACCCGAGGTCGGCGCGCTACGTTGACCGTGATCATCACGGGTCACCTCGGACAGCACATGCAGCAGCGAGCTTGGCACAGGACAGGACGCAGGGAGGGAACCACGCATGGCGTGGGACGAGTGGGAGCAGCTCAAACGGACGGCAGCGGAGCGGCACGGAACACAGATGCAGCTCAACCAGCTGCCGGCCGATATCACCGGAGACACCGGTGGCGCCACAAGCACCGGCGCGGACGTCGACCTGAAGGCAACGAAAGGGCCCTGGACCAAGGCTTCTGGTGTCGCCAAGGAACTGCATCTGTCCACACAATCTGGCCTCACCGAGCTCACCGATGCCCACGCGGATGTCGGTGGCGGTACGCAGGGCTTTGCCTGTACGTCGGCGCTGGAAGAGATCCGCTCCTCGTGGGACGTGCGGCTGACCGCCGTACGTGACGAGTGCGACCGGTTGGAGGGAGCGCTCGCCAGGACGGGCAAGGACTTCGGTGAGCTCGACCCCGCCGTTGCCGCACAGGTCGGCGGCGTCCGCGTCGGCCACGAGCCGTCCTGGACGCGGTGAGCACATATGCCCACTTGGCAGCAACTGCGCGACGCGAAGTTCTCCGCTTACGAGAATGCAGCCGACGGTTGGGGAAAGGTGAGCAACCGGGCGGACGCGGCGCGGAACAGGGTCGAGCAGGAGATGGCCATGTCGATCCGCGCCAGTCAGAAGGGTGAGGCCTCTTCAAAAGCCCAGACCGACCTGACGCGATTGAGCCGGAACTACCAGTACGTCCACGGCGAGTGTGGTCTTGTCCGCGCTACCCTCAACGGTTTGGCGACGGAACTGATCGGCGCTCAGCGCAAGTTGAAAGAGGCCCTGCATGAGGCGGAGAACCTCAAGTTCACGGTGAACCCGGATGGTTCGGTGACCTACCCCACCGCACCGACCGCCCCGTCGACGCCGGGTAAGGGAACAGCAACGCCAGGCTTTCCTACCCTTCCCGACCAGCTTCCTCCCGGTCGGCCTATTCCCGGCCTGCTCCTTCCCGGCCAGGGCGAGGCCGGGAACGATGCGAACAAGGGAAAGGCTGAGAACATTGCCGAGGCCATAGCACAGGCAGTCAAGGAGGCTGCCGAGATCGACACCCGGTATGCCAGGACACTACGCAGGCTCAAGGCGCCCCCTGGCCTGACTGTGACCGACGACATGCTCGTGGACGCGGCACAGGACACAAAAACTGTACGGCAGACGGTCGGCCAGTATGTCGACAAGGACGCCATTCCACAGGGTAAGTCCCCCGCCGAGAACAGGAAGTGGTGGAACACCCTGACCGCGGAGCAGCGTGACCAGTACGCGGCCCTCTACCCCGCCGAGGTCGGCGCCCTCGACGGCCTGCCGACCGTCGTCCGGGACTCATCCAACCGCCTGGTTCTGGCCGAGGCACATGCCCAGGTGCAGCAGCAACTCGCCGCCCTGGGGGCCGAGCCGACCCAGAACATCCCCGATCCCACCGGCAAAGGCTTCGTCTCGAACCCTGATTGGATCGAGTGGAACCGGAAGAACACACGGCTCACGGAGCAGTTGAAGGGCATGGATGCCATCCAGGCCCGCTTCGACGCAAGCGGCGTACCAGGCCCGCGCGGCGAGGTCGCACTGCCCGAGGCCTACCTGCTCGGCTTCGACATGAAGGGCCTCGGCCACGCGATCGTCGCCAACGGCAACCCGGACACAGCGGACCACACGGCTGTGTACGTGCCTGGGACGGAGGCAAAACTCGAGAGGGCCGGGGGTGACATCAAGCGGATGACTGACCTGTGGCGTGAGACATATGCACAGGCCCCAGGCGAGTCGACCTCAACAATCACCTGGATTGGTTACGACGCCCCACAGAGCGTTTACACCGACTCACCTCGTCAGAGCTACGCCCTCGATGCCGCACCGAAGCTGAACGGCTTCCTGGACGGCCTGCAAACGGCGCAGGGAGGCGCCGACGCGAGCCATACCACGGTGATCGCCCACAGCTATGGGACCACCGTCGTCGGAGCAGCCGCCAACGAACACAGGATCGCCGCCGACGACCTTGTCGTCGCCGGCAGCCCGGGCATGCTCGTCAGCGATGCGAGTGACCTGGACGTGGGCAGAGACCATGTTTGGTCCGAGGCCGCCGGTGACGATCTGGTCCCCTACATCGGCCGGCCCTTTCTGGGAGGACACAAGTGGGGAGTTCAGTACTGGCATGGGTTCCCCATTCAAGCCGGTCAAATCACCACGATCCCGTCCGACGAGGCGTTCGGAGCGCACCGCATGAACGTCGACACCAGCGGGCACAGCGGCTACTGGGACACAGGATCGGTGTCCTTGGAAAACCAGGGAGCAGTGGTCGTCGGCAAGTATGGTGACGTCAAGGAAGACAAGTGAATCTACTCGGCCACGAATCGCCAAGTCAGAAGCTCAGCCTCTGTGCTGTGGCTCTGACTCTCACATTCGTCATAACGGGATGCTCGAACGACGTGACTGCTGATGACACGGGTGGTGCCAGCATGGAAGCCACTACGCTTGCTGTGGACACGGCCAGAGAGAAGACGAACAGCCTGTCCAGCCAGATTCTCGACATGATCGGTATCAAAGGAGGAAAAGTTACAGAGGGAGGAGCCGGGGTCTCTCTGTGCGACGATGATTCCGATCACCTCTACCGCATGCGTCACCCGTGGTCCATCTACGAGGTGGCACCTGCAGCACTTGAGGCCGGCTTCCAGCGCCTACGCGAAGAGCTCCCCAAGCATCAATGGAAGATCGTGGCGTACGGTCACGACTCGAGCGCCAACAAAAATCTTGAGCTCACAGCAGACTCGGAGAGAGAATCGTTTTCGGTTCACGCTTCGCTGCACGTTACAGGCCCGACAGGAACAAGACAGCCGATGATTCAAGTCCGGGTCGTCTCCGGCTGCTTCCGAGCCCCCAAAGGCACGGACCTCAACAAGGAGTACTGACACTCGGCCGATACGAGCCACACCGGCCGGCCTGGTGGCCCAGGGTTTTGTGGCCGCCGCCGTCGGGGACCTGGCCGAGTTTATTGATGTCGACGTGGACCAGTTCGCCAGGCCGGTCGCGTTCGTCGCGCCGGATGTGCTGGCCGGTGGGCCGGTCCAGAAAGGCCCGATGGTTCAGGCCGTGCCGGGTGAGGATGCGGTGCATGGTGGACGCGGGCAGGCCCAGGACGGGTCCACGGCGTGCGGGGCCGAGCTTGTGGTTCTGCTGCAGCCGACAGATACGGGCATCGGTCGTGGGGGCGGTCCGGTGCGGGGTCGTGCGCGGAGGGCTGGAACGGTCGATGAGCACGTTCGCGCCCTCCAACCGCCGGCGCCGGATCCACTTGTGGGCTGTGGGACGGGAGAGGCTCATCTCTGCGGCGACGTGGGCGACGGGCGGCCGGCGTCGACACGTTCGACGAGCAGCCGCCTGCGTGGATGGTCAGCCGGGCATTACGGTGGGACACGAAGGCCTCCGTGCGGTGAAGATTCGTCACCTGCACCACACACGGAGACCTTCGCCGTAATCAAGCCGAGTCGACGTTAACAACGCTCCGCAATGCGGCAAAAGGCGCCCCCTCAGTCACCAGGGCGCGGCCCGACAAGGCATACGCAGCCAGCGTGACAACCGCGGCGGTCAGCGGGGCAGACGGGGTTGTCGAAGTCCGCCCCTCGGATTCGCTCAGTAGACCCCCTCCGGCACAACCCCCGTCTGCACCACCGGCTTCCCCCGCTTGCGGGAGACGAAGACACCCCGACCGGGCGGCATGGCCCGGGGGCGGACGCCGCCGAGGAGGTCGCCCTCGGTCGGATCACCCGCGAGGATCACGCCCTGCGCGCCCAGTTCCTTGACGCGCTGCAGGAACGGCTCGTAGGAAGCCCGGCCCGCGCCCGCCGTGGAGCGGGCGATGATGAAGCGCACGCCCACGTCCCGGGCGAACGGCAGCAGCTCGGTGAGGCCTCCCAGGGGATTTCCGCTGGACGTCGACACCAGGTCGTAGTCGTCGATGACGACGTACACCGTGGGGCCGCGCCACCAACTCCGGTCCCGCAGCTGCTGCGCCGTGACGTTCTCGTTCGGTGTGCGGCGCTTCATCAGATCGGCCAGGGCCGCCATGTGGTGCTCCATGGCGTTGGACATCGGGATGTACTCGGCCAGGTGCGATTCCGGCGTCACGCCGAGCAACGAGCGCCGGTTGTCGACCACGAACAGCTTGCAGTCCTCGCCGGGGTAGCGCGCGGTCAACTGCTTGATCAGCAGCCGCAGCAGGTTGGACTTGCCGGACTCGCTCTCCCCGAAGACGAGGAAGAACGGGTCCTGTTCGAAGTCCACGAACACCGGGGCGAGGTCGTCCTCATCCAGCGCGAAGGCGACACCGCGCTGCGGGAAGCGGTCGCCGGGGGGCAGTTGGTGTGCGGGGAACTCCCGCGGCAGCAGCCGTACCTCGGGAGCACCGGCGCCCTCCCAGTGCCGGGTCACCTCGGTGGTCAGCGCCTTCGTCGCATCCGCCAGATCCGTATCGGAGGTCAGACCGTCGATGCGCGGTACCGCGGCCATGAAGTGCAGCTTCTGCGGCGACTGCCCGCGCCCCGGTACACCCGCGGGTACGTTCGCGGCCACCTTGCGGTCGATCTCGGAGTCCATCGGGTCACCGAGCCGCAGCTCCAGCCGGTTCATCAGGTGGTCCTTGAGATGGGCCCGCACCTCCATGGAGCGCGAGGCCGTCAGGACCAGATGGATGCCGTAGCCGAGACCGCGCGCGGCGATGTCCAGCACGATCGGCTCCAGCGACTCGTAGTCCGTCTTGAAGTTGCCCCAGCCGTCGATGACGAGGAACACGTCCCCCCACGGCTGGTCGGTCACGGAGATGTCCCCACGAGCACGGCGGAGCCGGAACTCCGCGACCGACGGGATGCCGGCGGAGCGGAAGTACTCCTCACGCCGTGTCATCACCCCGTACACCTCGGCCACCGTGCGCCGTACCCGCTCCGGATCCAGGCGCGACGCCACTCCGCCCACGTGCGGCAGGCCGGCGAGGGACGCCATGCCGCCACCACCGAAGTCGAGGCCGTAGAACTGCACCTCGTGCGGGGTGTGGGTAAGGGCGAAGGAGCAGATGAGCGTGCGCAGCAGCGTCGACTTGCCGGACTGCGGGCCGCCGATGATCTGCATATGGCCCGCCGCACCCGAGAAGTCCACCCACAGCGGATCCCGGCGCTGTTCGAACGGCTTGTCGATGAGTCCCGCCGGGACGACCAACCGCCCGGCACCTTCGTACCCCGGCTGGGTGAGCCCTCGGCCCGGCACCGCCGCCAGACCCGGAAGGAGCTCGTCCAACGACGGCGGGCTGTCCAGCGGCGGAAGCCACACCTGGTGGGCCGCGGGGCCCTGTGCTTCCAGCCGGCGGACGATGACGTCGAGCACGGTGTCGGCGAGGGCATCGTCCACCGAGGGCCCGCTGTCCGTGCGCTGCTGCGGAACCGCCGCGTACCGCACCGGCACCTCGGCCGCCGTGAACAGGACGGGACGCCGGTCCATCGGCAGTGGACCGGCGGTGAGCGCGGCGCGCTGCGCACCCGACCGGTACGCACCCGACACGTACGCCGCCTTGAAACGGACCATCTCGTCCGTGCCGTGCTTCAGAAAGCCGGAGCCGGGCACGTTCGGCAGCTCGTAGGCGTCGGGGACCCCCAGCGCCGCGCGCGACTCCGCCGCGGAGAACGTGCGCAGACCGATGCGGTACGACAGGTACGTCTCCAGACCCCGCAGGCGGCCCTCCTCGAGCCGCTGAGAGGCCAGCAGCAGATGCACGCCCAGCGACCGGCCGATGCGGCCGATCTGTACGAACATGTCAATGAAGTCCGGCTTGGCGGTGAGGAGTTCGCTGAACTCGTCGATGACCAGCAGCAGCGACGGAATGGGCTGCAACGGGGCGCCGGCGGCCCGTGCCTTCTCGTAGTCGTGGATGTTGGCGTAGTTGCCCGCGTCCCGCAGCATCTCCTGGCGTCGGTTGAGCTCGCCGCGGATGGAGTCGCCCATACGGTCGACCAGGGTCAGATCGTCGGCGAGGTTGGTGATGACGGCCGCCACGTGCGGCATCTTCGCCATGCCGGCGAAGGTGGCACCACCCTTGAAGTCCGCGAGGACGAAGTTCAGCGTCTCCGAGGAGTGAGTGACCGCCAGGCCCAGCACCAGGGTGCGCAGCAGTTCCGACTTGCCGGAACCGGTGGCACCCACGCAGAGACCGTGCGGGCCCATGCCGCCCTGTGCCGCCTCCTTGATGTCCAGCATGACCGGACGGCCGTCCTCACCGACGCCGATCGGCACCCGCAGCCGTTCGGCCAGGGCGCGCGGGCGCCAGGTTCGCTCGGGAGCGACCGAGGCCGCGTCCCCGAGGCTGAGCAGGTCGGTGAACTCCAGGTTGGCCAGCAGCGGTTCGTCGTCGTCGCTGCCGGATGCCATCCGCAGCGGTGCGAGTTGCCGGGCGAGGGCTTCGGCGGACTCCGGGGACAATGTGTCCGGGATGCCCTCATAGACAGCGCCATGCGCGGACTCCAGCCGCAGCGCGTCGGGCCGGACCGTGATGCCGAGGTCGCCGGCCCCGGCCGACTCGCCGGGGAACACCTCGACGATCGTCACTCCCTGCAGCCCTTCCGGGTTCGCCAGAACCGAGTCCGTCGGCAGGGTGACCTCGTCCAGAACCATCACGATGTGCGGCTGGTCCGCGAGAGGCGCGGCGTTCGGGTGGAAACGGGGGCGACCCGAGAGACATGAGCCGATCATGTTTTCGAGTGTGCGGATGTCACTTCCGATCAGCCGACGCGTTCCCGCGCCGTCCAGGGCGTCACGCGCCTGGGTGTGCGGCAGCCACTTGGCCCACTCCCAGTGGGGCAGCGCATCCTGGCCGGCCGCGATCAGCACGACCAGATCCTCGGGCGAGTGCAGTGCGGTCAGGGAACCGAGCACGGCCCGCACGGCCGAACGGGCGGACTCACCTTGGCCGTTGACCGTGACGTGGGAGAACGCGCGCAGTGAGATCGCCATCGGCAGGTCGTCCACCGTGCCGTGGACGGCCAGGAAACGCTCCATCGCACCCGCCGTCAACGGCTCGAGCTGTTCGATCGGTCCGGTCTGCGGAGCCATCAGCGGAGTGGCCAGTTCCTGGGCGCTCAGACCGATGCGCACCTGGCCGAAGTCCTCGTCACCCGGGCGGCGTTCCCACACCCGGCTGCCTTCGGCCACCAGCGCCCACAGCTGGTCGGGAGAGGGATGCAGGTAGTACTGGGCATCACGCTGCACCTTGGCGGTGTCCAAGGCGGCACGCCGGGTCAGGGCTAGATGACTGAGGTAGTCACGGCGCAGATCCGCCAACTGCCCCTGCGATCCGCGGCGGAAGCGGACCACCATCGCGATGGACATGGCCACCGTCGAGGCGATCATCACCATGCCCATGATCCTCATGAAAGGCTGACCGCTGGTGAAGAAGAAGACCACCGAGCCGCCCATCCCTAGCGTGGGGAGCAGCTGCATCAGCACGCTCTCCTGGTGCCCACGCGGCAGCTCCGGCGGAGGCTGCAGGACGATCTCTCCCGTGGGCACCTCGGACGGCAGCGCCCGCGCTGGCCGCTTCACGACGATGTGGCTCACCGGTCACCAATTCCTCGACGGACCCCCGGAGTTCCGTCCGCCGCCCCGTGTCGGGCGGACGCCGGGCCGTTGCATGATCCTACTGACTTCGCAGGAGATCCAAGAGCGGTAGGGTGCCGAAGGTTCGCGCCGGCACACGAAGGCGGCGGGTGGGGAACAAAGGCGTTCCGAGAGCACCGCAGAGGTGCGCCGGCCTTCGCACGGCCGTATCGCCCGCGACGTTGCACCATCGCCCTCGGCGGCCGGACGGACGGCGACCATCAGAACTTCTACAGATCGCACACGCAGCATCCGAGGGGGGAGCAGCAGGTGAGCATCACGGCCTCCGCGGCGGCCGGCACGGGAGAAGGGCTCGCCGGGGCCCAGCCCGGCGCCGGCACGGGGCTCGGCTTCTGCCGGGTCACCATCGTCGCGCCCGACAGCCGGATCGACGTGGCGCTGCCCGACGACATCCCGGTCGCCGACCTCTACCCGGAGATCCTCCGGCTCTCCCGGCAGAGTCCGGCCCAAGGCGCCCCCGTCGGCTACCACCTCGTCCGCCGTGACGGCACCGTCCTCGACAGTTCCCGCAGCTTCGCCGCCCAGCGCATCCTCGACGGCGAGCTTCTCAGCCTCCGCCCGTTCTCGGCGTCACTGCCCCCGGCCGTCTTCGACGACGTGTCGGATGCGGTGGCCTCCGCGGTGACACAGGAACACACCTTGTGGGACGGAGGGCTGACACGCACCGCGGGCCTCATCGGTGGAGGAGTCCTCGCGGCGCTCCTCGCCTTCGTGATCTGGACCGCCGATCCGCACCACGACATGCACGGCCTCCCCGGCGTACTCGCCGCGGTCGCCGGGGTGCTCCTGGTGGTCATCGCCTGCGTACGCGCCCGCATCTACGACGACCGCGCCTCGGCCCTCGCGCTGGGCCTCGGCGCCCTGCCCAACGTGGCGGTGGCCGGCAGCGGACTCCTGCCGCTCACCGCCGGACAGGGGGTCGGCACTCTGCAGTTCTTGCTGTCCTGCGCAGCCGTCCTGCTGGCCGCCCTCGTCCTCACCCTCTGCTCGCCCAGCGGTGACGGCCCCTTCGTGGCATTCCTCTACGCCTCCGCCGTCGGTGTGATCACCTCGTTCACCGCGGTCCTCGCGCACTGGACGCCGTCCGAGACCGCCGCGCTGTGCGCACCGCTCGCGGTGGGGTCCCTGGCCTTCCTGCCCGGCCTGTCCATGCGCTTCGCCCGCTTGCCGATCGGCTTCGAGCCGCCGAACACCACGCCGCGCACCGCGTACCGAGCCGACCCGACCCCGCAGGAGCCGGTCGACACCGAGCGGATCACGGCCAGGGCACGCCGCGGGCATGAACTTCTGGTCGGCCTCGTGGGCGGCTGCGCGGTGCTCGCGATCGCCTCTTCGGCCGTCCTGGCGTTCTCCACCGACGTCTGGGCCTTGTTGCTCGCCCTCGCCACGGGCGTCGGGCTTCTGATGCGCGCCTACCTCTTCCGTTACACCGCGCAGGTCGCACCGGTCCTGACGGCCGGCCTCGCCTCGCTGGTCCTGCTCGGCCTGGGCCTGTCGCTCAACCCGCCGCACTCCCTGATCCGCGAAGCCCTCACAGGTGACCGGAGCGGCCTCGATACCCGCACCATCTGGCTCGTCACAGCGATCGGCGCGGCGATCGCCGTCATCACCGCGATCGGCCTCATCGCCCCGCGCGGTGGTGTCACGCCCTTCTGGTGGCGCTTCCTGGAGATCGCCGAAAGCCTCGTCCTGCTGACGCTGGTGCCGCTGGCGCTCGCCGTCTTCGACGTGTACGCGACGGTCCGCTCGATGACGAGCTGAACGCCGCGTGCGCGGGGTGCAGCAGAGGCGCACCCCATGTCCACGTCCAGGGCGGAGGGCTACGTGTCCGCCCCGCCCCCCTCCCGCACCGGCTCCAGGTCGAACTCCCCGTCCCGCGCGCCCAGCACGAACGCGCGCCACTCCGCCTCCGTGTACCGCAGCACCGTCTCCGGGTCCAGGGAGGAGCGCATGGCCACGGCGCCGCCCGGAAGGTAGGCGATCTCGACGCGCTCCTCGTGGTCCTCGGTGCCCGGCGCGCTGTGCCACTCGGCGCCGGAGATGTCGAGCGCGTACAGCTCGTCCCGCTCCCGCTCCTTGCGCGCCTTGATCTCTTCTGCCGACTCGGCCATGCCCCACCGGCCCCTTCTTCGAGGTAGGAACGATCAGTGCCCTCACCCTAGTGGCCGAGCACCCTTCGCCTCGGCGGTTCCGGGACCTGGCGGAGGGCCCCCGCCTGTGGCTGGTACCCTGAGTGACGGCCGTATGTGTACGCACCCCCGGAAGCCCTCGCGGGCCCTGGAGGTCGCGCTCAGCGGATCCCCGCCTCCCGAGTTGTGGAAGCTCCCCCGAGATGTAGACCGGGGGCACTCGGCGGTCATCACAGTATTGAGGAGTACGCGTGTCGCTCGACGCCGCTACGAAGAAGCAGATCATCACCGAGTTCGGCCAGAAGGAGGGCGACACCGGCTCCCCCGAGGTCCAGGTCGCCATGCTCTCGCGCCGGATCTCCGACCTGACCGAGCACCTCAAGACCCACAAGCACGACCACCACTCCCGTCGTGGTCTGCTGATCCTGGTCGGTCAGCGTCGCCGCCTGCTGCAGTACCTCGCCAAGAAGGACATCCAGCGCTTCCGTACGCTGGTCGACCGCCTCGGCATCCGCCGTGGTGCGGCGGGCGCCAAGTAAGACGCCGTGAAGGGAGCGGTTCCCGGGGAAAAGGGGGCCGCTCCCTTTGCTGTACGTGCGCACTGTCACTGCCCCTTTGTAGTGTGGTAGCACAACGCAATACGGACGACACCGCGTGATACGGCCCGCCCACGGAGGGTAGAGGCTGACGCGTAAGACGAAGTAAGAAGTAAGACGAAGAGGAGAAGCGCACCACGCCGCCGCCGGTCCTCGGTAGTGGCCCCCGGGACAGCGAATCCCGGGTGCTTCGATCGAAGACCGGCCCGCACAGCACGGAGCGCTTCTCCGCCACCGTCCCCCCGCCACACGGGCGAGGAGGGACGAGGACGAGGAGAAAACGCTAGTGGAGAACGAGACCCACTACGCCGAGGCCGTCATCGACAATGGCGCCTTCGGCACCCGCACCATCCGTTTCGAGACGGGCCGTCTGGCCAAGCAGGCCGCCGGCTCCGCCGTGGCGTACCTGGACGACGACACCATGGTGCTGTCGGCCACCACCGCCTCCAAGAACCCCAAGGACCAGCTCGACTTCTTCCCGCTGACGGTGGACGTCGAGGAGCGGATGTACGCCGCCGGCAAGATCCCCGGCAGCTTCTTCCGCCGTGAGGGCCGGCCCTCCGAGGACGCGATCCTCACCTGCCGCCTCATCGACCGCCCGCTGCGCCCCTCCTTCAAGAAGGGCCTGCGCAACGAGATCCAGGTCGTCTGCACGATCATGGCGCTCAACCCCGACCACCTGTACGACGTCGTGGCGATCAACGCCGCCTCCGCGTCGACGCAGCTGGCCGGTCTGCCCTTCTCCGGCCCGATCGGCGGCGTCCGCGTCGCGCTGATCCGCGGCCAGTGGGTGGCCTTTCCGACGCACACCGAGCTCGAGGACGCCGTCTTCGACATGGTCGTCGCGGGCCGCGTCCTGGAGGACGGCGACGTCGCGATCATGATGGTCGAGGCCGAGGCCACCGAGAAGACCATCAAGCTGGTCGAGGGCGGCGCCGAGGCGCCCACCGAGGAGATCGTCGCCGCCGGTCTGGACGCCGCGAAGCCCTTCATCAAGGTGCTCTGCAAGGCTCAGGCGGACCTGGCGTCCAAGGCCGCCAAGCCGGTCGGCGAGTTCCCGATCTTCCTGGACTACCAGGACGACGTCTTCGAGGCGCTGACCGCCGCCGTCAAGCCCGAGCTCGCCCAGGCGCTCACCATCGCCGGCAAGCAGGAGCGCGAGTCCGAGCTGGACCGCGTCAAGGGCCTGGCCGCCGAGAAGCTCCTGCCGGAGTTCGAGGGCCGCGAGAAGGAGATCTCCGCCGCGTACCGCGCGCTGACCAAGCATCTGGTCCGCGAGCGCGTGATCAAGGAGAAGAAGCGCATCGACGGCCGTGGGGTGACGGACATCCGTACCCTCGCCGCCGAGGTCGAGGCCATCCCGCGGGTGCACGGTTCCGCGCTGTTCGAGCGTGGCGAGACCCAGATCCTGGGCGTCACCACCCTCAACATGCTCCGCATGGAGCAGCAGCTGGACACCCTCTCGCCGGTGACCCGCAAGCGCTACATGCACAACTACAACTTCCCGCCGTACTCCACCGGTGAGACCGGCCGCGTCGGCTCCCCGAAGCGCCGCGAGATCGGCCACGGCGCCCTCGCCGAGCGCGCGCTCGTGCCGGTGCTGCCCACGCGCGAGGAGTTCCCCTACGCGATCCGCCAGGTGTCCGAGGCCCTCGGCTCCAACGGCTCGACGTCCATGGGCTCGGTGTGCGCCTCCACCATGTCGCTGCTGAACGCCGGTGTGCCGCTGAAGGCCCCCGTCGCCGGCATCGCCATGGGCCTGATCTCCCAGGAGATCGAGGGCGAGACGCACTACGTCACCCTCACCGACATCCTCGGTGCCGAGGACGCCTTCGGTGACATGGACTTCAAGGTCGCCGGCACCAAGGAGTTCGTGACCGCCCTCCAGCTCGACACCAAGCTGGACGGCATCCCCGCCTCCGTCCTGGCCGCGGCCCTCAAGCAGGCCCGCGACGCCCGCCTCCACATCCTCGACGTGATGATGGAAGCGATCGACACGCCGGACGAGATGTCCCCGAACGCGCCGCGGATCATCACCGTGAAGATCCCGGTCGACAAGATCGGTGAGGTCATCGGCCCCAAGGGCAAGATGATCAACCAGATCCAGGAGGACACGGGCGCCGACATCACGATCGAGGACGACGGCACGATCTACATCGGCGCGGTCGACGGACCGTCCGCCGAGGCCGCCCGCGCCACGATCAACGGCATCGCCAACCCGACGATGCCCGAGGTCGGCGAGCGCTACCTGGGTACGGTCGTGAAGACGACCACCTTCGGTGCGTTCGTCTCCCTGCTGCCCGGCAAGGACGGTCTGCTGCACATCTCGCAGATCCGCAAGCTGGCCGGCGGCAAGCGCGTGGAGAACGTCGAGGACGTCCTCGGTGTGGGCCAGAAGGTCCAGGTCGAGATCGCCGAGATCGACTCCCGCGGCAAGCTCTCCCTCATCCCCGTGATCGAGGGCGAGACCGAGTCCGACAGCGGCTCCGCCGCGGGCGCCGAGAACGCGAAGGACGACGCCGACCAGTGACGTCCCGTGGCTTCAAGGCGACGGCCCGCACCTCCTCGGAGGCGCGGGCCGTCGCCCGTACCCAAACCCTCATCAAGGGCGAGAACGGCATCGGCACGGTCCGCAGGACCACCCTGCCCGGCGGTCTGCGCATCGTCACCGAGACCCTGCCTTCGGTCCGCTCCGCCACCTTCGGCATCTGGGCGCACGTCGGCTCCCGCGACGAGACCCCGGCCCTGAACGGCGCCACGCACTACCTGGAGCACCTGCTCTTCAAGGGCACCTCCCGGCGCAGCGCCCTGGACATCTCCTCCGCCCTCGACGCCGTCGGCGGCGAGATGAACGCGTTCACGGCCAAGGAGTACACGTGCTACTACGCGCGTGTGCTCGACGCCGACCTGCCGCTCGCGATCGACGTCGTCTGCGACATGCTGACCGGCTCCCGGATCCTCGAGGAGGACGTGGATGTCGAGCGCGGCGCGATCCTCGAAGAGATCGCGATGACCGAGGACGACCCGGGCGACTGTGTGCACGACCTGTTCGCGCACACGATGTTCGGCGACAACCCCCTCGGCCGCCCCGTCCTCGGCACGGTCGACACGGTCAACGCCCTCACCGCCGACCGCATCCGCCGCTTCTACAAGAAGCACTACGACCCGACCCACCTGGTCGTCGCCTGCGCCGGCAACATCGACCACAACAAGGTCGTCCGCCAGGTCCGCGCCGCCTTCGAGAAGGCCGGTGCGTTCCGCAACGACGACGCCGAGCCGATCGGCCCGCGCGCCGGCAGCCGTGCGATCCGCGCCGCCGGCAAGGTCGAGCTGCAGAACCGCAAGACCGAGCAGGCGCACGTCGTCCTCGGCATGCCGGGCCTGGCCCGCACCGACGACCGCCGCTGGGCGCTCGGCGTGCTCAACACCGCCCTCGGCGGCGGCATGTCCTCCCGTCTGTTCCAGGAGGTCCGCGAGAAGCGCGGCCTGGCCTACAGCGTGTACTCCTACACCTCCGGCTTCGCCGACTGCGGCCTGTTCGGCGTGTACGCCGGCTGCCGGCCCTCGCAGGTGCACGACGTGCTGCGGATCTGCCGCGACGAGCTCGACCACGTCGCCGAGCACGGACTGTCCGACGACGAGATCGAGCGGGCCATCGGCCAGCTGCGCGGCTCCACCGTGCTCGGTCTGGAGGACACGGGTGCGCTCATGAACCGCATCGGCAAGAGTGAGCTGTGCTGGGGCGAGCAGATGTCCGTCGACGACATGCTGACCCGGATCGCGGCGGTGACCCCGGACGAGGTCCGGGCCGTCGCCCGCGACATCCTGGGCCGGCGCCCGTCGCTGTCGGTCATCGGCCCGCTGAAGGACAAGCAGGCCGCGCGGCTGCACGACGCGGTCGCGTAAGTCACCTCCGTTAGCACCTCCGTTAGGAAGCAACAGATGAGCAAGCTGCGCGTGGCGGTCCTCGGTGCCAGGGGCCGGATCGGGGCCGAGGCGGTCAAGGCCGTCGAGGCCGCCGAGGACATGGAGCTGGTGGCCGCCCTCGGCCGCGGCGACAAGCTGGAGACGCTGGCGGAGACCGGCGCCCAGGTCGCGGTCGAGCTGACCACCCCGGCCTCGGTCATGGGCAACCTGGACTTCTGCGTCCGGCACGGCATCCACGCCGTCGTCGGTACGACGGGCTGGACCGACGAGCGTCTCGCGCAGCTGAAGGGCTGGCTCGCCCAGTCCCCGGAGACGGGCGTCCTGATCGCCCCGAACTTCTCCATCGGCGCCGTGCTGACCATGAAGTTCGCGCAGATCGCGGCCCCGTACTTCGAGTCCGTCGAGGTCGTCGAGCTGCACCACCCGAACAAGGTGGACGCCCCGAGCGGTACGGCCACCCGCACCGCCCAGCTCATCGCCGAGGCCCGCGCCAAGGCCGGCTCCGCCCCGGCGCCGGACGCCACGGTCACGGCCCTGGACGGCGCCCGCGGCGCGAACGTCGACGGTGTGCCGGTGCACGCCGTCCGGCTGCGCGGCCTGCTGGCCCACCAGGAGGTCCTGCTCGGCGGCGAGGGCGAGACCCTCACCGTGCGGCACGACTCGCTGCACCACAGCAGCTTCATGCCGGGCATCCTGCTCGGCGCGCGCCGCGTGGTGAGCACCCCGGGCCTGACCTTCGGCCTGGAACACTTCCTGGACCTGAACTGAGCACCTGACTCCATGCGCGCGAAGATCACCTACCTCGTCACGGCCGCCGTCCTCGTCTTCTACTTCGTCCTGGTCGGCAGCCGCGGCGTCATGCTCATCCAGTCCGGCACCCTGCTGACCGTCACCTTCGGGGTGGCGGTGCTGATCCTGCCGGTGATCGGCCTGTGGTTCCTGTGGAAGAACACCGAGTTCGTCCGCAAGGCGAACGCCCTCGCCGCGGAGCTGGAGGCCGAGGGCGGCCTGCCGGTCGACGAGCTGAAGCGGCTGCCCAGCGGCCGCGTCGACCGTGACTCGGCGGACGAGGTCTTCGCCAGGCGCAAGGCCGAGACGGAGGCGTCGCCGGACGACTGGCGCTGCTGGTTCCGCCTCGCCGTCGCCTACCACGACGCCCGCGACACCCCTCGCGCCCGCAAGGCGATGCAGCGGGCAATCGCCCTCCACGAGGGCCGCCCGGTCCAGGTCTGACCGGCCACGCCCGTGTCGCCGCCCGGGCGCCGGGGCCACAGCCGCACGCCGAAGGGGCCGGCCCGCGTTCACACGCGGGCCGGCCCCTTCGCGTCGCCGTCGTACGGGTTCGCCGTCGCGCCCCTGCCGCTCCGCTCCTGCCGCTCTGCTCCTGCCGCTCAGCTCCGGCCGCTCAGCCCCGGCGGTTCTCCGCGGCCCACGCCTCCACCGCGTCCGCGGCACGGTCGAAGGCCTCGGCACGGCTCAGGAAGTCAGCGTTGTGCGTGGTCAGCAGCGGCGGTACGGCATCACCGGCGCGGTCGGCGCGCGCCAGGAGCAGCGCCTGGCCCTGCACCGTGCGCGGCAGCCCCAGCCAGCGCACCGGCTGCTGCACCGTCCGCACGTTCACCACACGCTCCCACGGCACCGTGCGCGTGACGAAGAAGCCCACGTGCCGCAGTCCGCGCGCGTTCACCCACACGCCCATGCGCAGCAGCCGTACCGCACCGGCGACGATCAGCAGCGCGACGCCGAAGACTGCGGCGGCTCCGCCGACCGTGCCCGCCAGCGCGATGATCACGGCCGCGCACAGCACGTACGAGGCCAGCAGCAGACACAGCGCGGCCGCCGCCACCCGCCAGGGGCCGGGCCGGTAGGGGCGCCGCCAGCGGTCCCGGTCGTCATGCGGCAGGGCGACATCGTCGGCTGCCTCTGTGTCGAACGCGCGGTCGGCCGTCAGGAAGGGCAGGGGCACGGCTGGTCCTCACTCGATCCCGGCATCTGCTGTGCCCGGTGAGGCTATCCGGCCGGGCCCTGGCTCTCCAGCATTGGGGGCCCCGGAGGTGCCCCACGTCCACGGCCGCGCGGCGACAGGCGGGCATCAACGCCCTTGAGACGCCTGTGACTGCTGGGGTGAGGTGGAGGAGTGATCCAGGCTCAGCGCCGGCATCCCCACCATCAGCGAGCCGACCAGCGCGGCGACGATGGTCAGCCCCAGCAGCAGCCGGCCGGCCAGCTGACCTGCGGACGCGCGCTGAGGGGGCGGAGGAGTGACATTACTGCGGAACCTGTCGGCCTCGGCTATGAAGGCGAACGGGACGGGTTCACGCGGACCGGACATCGGGGGTGCGTCTCCCTTCGGGGACAGAACGGATCTTTGTCATCCGTAGAGACGAACGAACCGCCTCAAAGGTGCCCCGTTTCACCGACTTCTTGCGGTGCGGCACCAAACGCGCCACTGGGTAGAGTGGCGTCGCCACACGACGAGACGGGAAGGCCCACCGAAACCGTGATCCCCGAGGATGACATCAAGATCGATTTCCGCAGCGACGTCACGGTGGAGCTGGTGAAACACAGCGCGGCCGACTCCGACGTGCTGTTCGCCGCCCGGGTGTCCACGCTCGGTGAGCAGTCGCTGGACGAACTGCAGAAGGACCCGGAGCGCTCCAAGGGCCTGATCAACTACCTCATGCGCGACCGGCACGGCAGCCCTTTCGAGCACAACTCCATGACGTTCTTCATCAGCGCCCCGATCTTCGTCTTCCGCGAGTTCATGCGGCACCGGGTCGGCTGGTCGTACAACGAGGAGTCCGGCCGCTACCGCGAGCTCCAGCCGGTCTTCTATGTCCCCGACGCCTCCCGCAAGCTGGTCCAGGAGGGCCGTCCGGGCAAGTACCGCTTCGTCGAGGGCACGCCCGAGCAGTACAAGCTGATGAGCGACTCGATGGAGGAGTCCTACCGCCAGGCGTACCGCACGTACCAGGAGATGCTCGCCGCCGGCGTCGCCCGCGAGGTCGCCCGCGCCGTGCTGCCGGTCGGCCTGTTCTCCTCGATGTACGCCACCTGCAACGCGCGCTCCCTGATGCACTTCCTCGGCCTGCGCACCCAGCACGAGCTGGCGAAGGTGCCGTCCTTCCCGCAGCGGGAGATCGAGATGGTCGGCGAGAAGATGGAGGCCGAGTGGGCCGAGCTGATGCCGCTCACCTACGCCGCCTTCAATGCGAACGGACGTGTGGCGCCGTAACGCACCCTCGTTCTCCCGCTCGGCACACATGTGCGGTTCAGCCTTGCGAAGTGTCCGTATTGCGGGGGTAAGAGAAGTTCATCTAGCCTGATCAAACGGACCCGGCACTGCTTGAACCCCCGAGCAGGCAGTGCCGGGCTCCCTCTTTGTCCTGACTTGCCCGGACCCCCGAGGGCAGACCACGTGGTGAGCAACGAGTAGCGTGTAACCCATGGCTCCGACCTCCACTCCGCAGACCCCCTTCGGGCGGGTCCTCACCGCCATGGTCACGCCCTTCACGGCGGACGGCGCACTCGACCTCGACGGCGCACAGCGGCTCGCCGGCCACCTGGTGGACGCAGGCAACGACGGCCTGATCATCAACGGCACCACCGGCGAGTCGCCCACCACCAGCGACGCGGAGAAAACGGACCTCGTACGAGCGGTCCTGGAGGCCGTCGGCGACCGGGCCCACGTGGTGGCCGGCGTCGGCACCAACGACACCCACCACAGCATCGAGCTGGCCCGCGCCGCCGAGAAGGCCGGCGCACACGGCCTGCTCGTCGTCACGCCGTACTACAACAAGCCCCCGCAGGAGGGCCTGTACCGGCACTTCACGGCCCTCGCCGACGCCACCGAGCTGCCGGTCATGCTCTACGACATCCCCGGCCGCAGCGGCGTCCCGATCAACACCGAGACGCTCGTCCGCCTCGCCGAGCACCCCCGGATCGTCGCCAACAAGGACGCCAAGGGCGACCTCGGCCGCGCCAGCTGGGCCATCGCCCGCTCCGGCCTCGCCTGGTACTCCGGCGACGACATGCTGAACCTGCCGCTGCTCTCCGTCGGCGCGGTCGGCTTCGTCTCGGTCGTCGGCCACCTCGTCACCCCGGACCTGTGCGCGCTCGTCGAGGCGTACATCGCCGGCGACGTCGTCAAGGCCACCGAGATCCACCAGAAGCTGCTCCCGGTCTACACCGGCATGTTCCGCACCCAGGGAGTGATGACCACCAAGGCCGCGCTCGCCCTGCAGGGACTGCCCGCCGGACCGCTGCGCGCGCCCATGGTGGAGTGCTCGCCCGAGGAGATCGAGCAGCTCAAGATCGATCTTGCCGCCGGCGGGGTACAGCTCTGACAACAGACTTCGCGCGGCTGTGCGCCACGCCCCGCGCACCTGAGCTTCACAACTGAATAAGCAGGCCACCGGTGCCTGCGACACGACAACGACAACTGCTTATGCACGAACGTCATACGCGCCACGTGCCCGACCGGTACGTGGCGCGCGTGGTGAGGAGAGTCTTTTGAGCCATCCGCATCCTGAACTCAGTGCGCCCCCGCCGCTCGCCGAGGGCGGCCTGCGCGTCACCCCGCTCGGCGGTCTCGGCGAGATCGGCCGGAACATGACGGTCTTCGAGTACGGCGGCCGCCTGCTGATCGTCGACTGCGGTGTGCTCTTCCCCGAGGAGGAGCAGCCCGGCATCGACCTGATCCTGCCGGACTTCACGTCGATCAGGGACCGCCTCGACGACATCGAGGGCATCGTCCTCACGCACGGCCACGAGGACCACATCGGCGGCGTCCCGTTCCTCCTGCGCGAGAAGCCGGACATCCCGCTGATCGGCTCCAAGCTGACCCTCGCCCTGATCGAGGCGAAGCTCCAGGAGCACCGCATCCGCCCGTACACCCTGGAAGTGAAGGAAGGGAACCGCGAGCGCCTCGGCCCCTTCGATTGCGAGTTCATCGCGGTCAACCACTCCATCCCGGACGCGCTGGCCGTCGCCGTCCGCACCCCCGCGGGCATGGTCGTCCACACCGGCGACTTCAAGATGGACCAGCTCCCGCTGGACAACCGCCTCACGGACCTGCACGCCTTCGCGCGGCTGAGCGAGGAGGGCATCGACCTCCTCCTCACCGACTCCACGAACGCCGAGGTCCCGGGCTTCGTCCCGCCCGAGCGGGACATCTCCAACGTCCTGCGGCAGGTCTTCGCCGGCGCCGGCAAGCGGATCATCGTGGCGAGCTTCGCCAGTCATGTGCACCGCATCCAGCAGATCCTGGACGCGGCCCACGAGTACGGCCGCCGGGTCGCCTTCGTCGGCCGCTCGATGGTCCGCAACATGGGCATCGCGCGTGACCTCGGCTATCTGCGGGTCCCGCCGGGCCTGGTGGTGGACGTCAAGACGCTCGACGACCTCCCGGACCACGAGGTGGTCCTGGTCTGCACGGGCTCGCAGGGCGAACCGATGGCCGCCCTGTCCCGCATGGCCAACCGTGACCACCAGATCCGCATCGTCGACGGCGACACCGTGATCCTGGCGTCCTCACTGATCCCCGGCAACGAGAACGCGGTCTACCGCGTGATCAACGGCCTGACCCGCTGGGGCGCGAACGTCGTCCACAAGGGCAACGCCAAGGTGCACGTCTCCGGCCACGCGTCCGCGGGCGAGCTGCTGTACTTCTACAACATCTGCCGCCCGAAGAACCTGATGCCGGTCCACGGCGAATGGCGCCACCTGCGTGCCAACGCCGAGCTGGGCGCCCTCACCGGCGTCCCGCACGACCAGATCGTCATCGCCGAGGACGGCGTGACCGTCGACCTGGTCGAGGGCAAGGCCAAGATCTCAGGCAAGGTCCAGGCCGGCTACGTCTACGTGGACGGCCTGTCGGTCGGCGATGTCGGCGAGCCGGCGCTGAAGGACCGCAGGATCCTGGGCGAGGAGGGCATCATCTCGGTCTTCGTGGTGATCGACTCCTCCACGGGCAAGATCACCGGCGGCCCGCACGTCCAGGCCCGCGGCTCCGGCATCGAGGACTCGGCCTTCGTGGACGTCCTCCCGAAGGTCACCGAGGTGCTCGAGCGCTCGGCCCAGGACGGGGTCGTCGAGCCCCACCAGCTGCAGCAACTGGTCCGCCGGACCCTGGGCAAGTGGGTCTCGGACAACTACCGCCGCCGGCCGATGATCCTCCCGGTCGTGGTGGAGGTTTGACGCTCGCGCAAGCGTGAACCCGGAGCGGGGCCCCTCGATTTGCATCGAGGCGCCCCGCTCCAGTACGTTTACGGCTCCACCTCGACGGGAACCCGGTCGCTTCGTGCGCCGGACAGCCCCCGAGGGGGTGGGAAATCCGGCTCAGAATCTCTGATAAAGTCGGAACCGCCGGAAAGGGAAACGCGAGAGCGGAAACCTGGAAAGCACCGAGGAAATCGGGTCGAGAAAAGATCTGATAGAGTCGGAAACGCAAGACCGAAGGGAAGCCCGGAGGAAAGCCCGAGAGGGTGAGTACAAAGGAAGCGACCGTTCCTTGAGAAC
>NZ_JBVOQE010000013.1:0-259868 GCF_055668065.1 Streptomyces sp. NPDC097129
TCAAGGAACGGTCGCTTCCTTTGTACTCACCCTCTCGGGCTTTCCTCCGGGCTTCCCTTCGGTCTTGCGTTTCCGACTCTATCAGATCTTTCCGACCCGATTTCCTCGGTGCTTTCCAGGTTTTCGCTCTCGCGTTTCCCTTTCCGGCGGTTCCGACTCTATCAGATCCTTTCGGCGTCTGATCCCCGGTCAGCGGGGTTTGTCTTCCCGGCTGTTCGGCCGTTCCGACGAGTGAGACTTTAGCGGATTCCCGGCCCCCGAGCTAATCGGGGCCCCTGCGTCCTTTCGAACGCGGATTCCTCATTTCGCAAATGCACGCGCCTACGACACGACAGCAGCGCAGTGAAACGACTGGCCGTCGAGTAGAAGGTGGTGCTTGCGGAATGGCTGTCCGGGGACCGACCGGAGTCGGCTCTCACGTCGGACAACTCGAAGAACCCTACGGATGCCACCGGGGTGTGTCAACTCGTGGCGGGACGACACCCCGGCGGTCGTTTCGGTACCTGTGGCCCTGGGGCGGGCGGGGTCAGTCCTTCGTGCCGGCGGCGAGCTCGCGGCTGCGGTCGCGGGCGGCTTCGAGGGCGGCGATCAGGGCGGCGCGCACGCCGTGGTTCTCCAGCTCGCGGATGGCGTTGATGGTCGTACCGGCGGGAGAGGTGACGTTCTCACGCAGCTTGACCGGGTGCTCTCCGCTGTCGCGGAGCATGGTCGCGGCGCCGATCGCGGACTGGACGATCAGGTCGTGGGCCTTGTCGCGGGGCAGGCCGAGCAGGATGCCGGCGTCCGTCATGGCTTCGACGAGATAGAAGAAGTAGGCCGGCCCGGAGCCGGACAGTGCCGTGCAGGCGTCCTGCTGGGACTCGGGGACGCGGAGCGTCTTGCCGACGGCGCCGAAGATCTCCTCGGCGTGGGCCAGGTGGGCCGCGGTGGCGTGGCTGCCGGCGGAGATGACGGACATGGCCTCGTCGACGAGGGCGGGCGTGTTCGTCATGACGCGGACGACCGGGGTGCCGGCGCCGAGGCGGTCCTCGATGAACGCGGTGGTGATGCCCGCGGCGCCGCTGATGACCAGGCGGTCGGCGGGGACGTGGGGGGCGAGTTCGTCGAGGAGGGCGCCCATGTCCTGCGGCTTGACCGTGAGGATCAGGGTGTCCCCGCTCTTGGCGGCCTCGGCGTTGGTGACCGGGGTGACGCCGTAGCGGGTGCGGAGTTCGTCGGCGCGTTCCTGACGGCGGGCCGTGACGAGGAGGTCGGCCGGGGTCCAGCCGCTGCGGATCATTCCGCTGAGCAGGGCTTCGCCGATCTTGCCGGTGCCGAGAACCGCGACTTTCTGCGTCATGGCTGGGGATGCCTCCGAGGGGTGCGTCGTCCTGGGGGCATCCTCGCACCCGCCGGCGGGGGTGGGCCCGTGTTGTCCGGTGGGCGGGACGGCGTACGGGGCGTCTCGGCGCTCGGGCGTGGTTCAGGCCGTACGGCGTCGGAGGGTGGCCGCGCCGAGGGCGAGGACGAGCAGGGCGCAGCCGGCCACGATGACGGTGTCGCGGACGAAGGCGGCGGTCAGGTCGGTGTGGTGGAGGACCTCGTTCATGCCGTCGACGGCGTACGACATGGGCAGGACGTCGGAGATCGCTTCGAGGGCGGGGTGCATGGCGGACCTCGGGGTGAACAGGCCGCACAGGAGCAGCTGCGGGAAGATCACGGCCGGCATGAACTGGACCGCCTGGAATTCGGAGGCCGCGAAGGCCGAGACGAAGAGGCCGAGGGCGGTGCCGAGGAGCGCGTCGAGCAGGGCCACCAGGAGGAGCAGCCAGGGGCTGCCGGTGACGTCCAGGCCGAGGACCCACAGCGCGAGGGCGGTGGCGAGGGCGGACTGGAGGATCGCGACGGCGCCGAAGGCGAGGGCGTAACCGGCGATCAGGTCACCTTTGCCGAGGGGCAGGGCGAGGAGGCGTTCGAGGGTGCCCGAGGTGCGTTCGCGCAGGGTGGCGATGGAGGTCACGAGGAACATCGTGATCAGCGGGAAGATCCCCAGCAGGGACGCGCCGATGCTGTCGAAGGTGCGTGGGCTGCCGTCGAAGACGTAGCGCAGCAGGACCAGCATCAGGCAGGGGACGAGCAGCATCAGCGCGACGGTGCGCGGGTCGTGGGTGAGCTGGCGCAGGACCCGGGTCGCGGTGGCGGTGGTGCGGGCGGGGTGCAGGGCGCGGGCCGGTGTGGTCGTGGTGGTGCTCATCGGGCGGTCTCCTGGGCGCGGGCTGTGGCGGTTGCCTGGTCGACCAGGTGGAGGAAGGCGGCCTCGACGGTGTCGGCGCCGGTGCGGTCGCGCAGGGCCTCGGGGGTGTCCTCGGCGAGGATGCGGCCGTCGCGCATGAGGAGCAGGCGGTGGCAGCGTTCGGCCTCGTCCATGACGTGGGAGGAGACGAGGAGGGTCGCGCCGCGGTCGGTGAGGGTGTGGAAGAGGTTCCACAGGTCGCGGCGCAGGACGGGGTCGAGGCCGGCGGTGGGTTCGTCGAGGACGAGCAGGTCGGGCGTGCCGAGCAGGGCGACGGCGAGGGAGACGCGGCTGCGCTGGCCGCCGGAGAGGTTGCCGGCGAGGGCGTCGGCATGGCGGGTGAGGTCGACGTCGGTGAGGACGCGGTCGACGTCGGCGCGGCGGTCGGGGGTGGCTTGTGCGGGGTGGAGGACTGCCGCGAAGTAGTCGAGGTTCTGGCGGACGGACAGGTCGTCGTAGACGGACGGGGCCTGGGTGACGTAGCCGATGCGGGTGCGCAGGGCGGGGTGGCCGGCGGGGTGGCCGAGGACGTCGAGTGTGCCGGTGACCTTGGCCTGGGTGCCGACGATCGCGCGGATGAGGGTGGATTTGCCGCAGCCGGAGGGGCCGAGCAGGCCGGTGATGCGACCACGCGGGACGGAGAAGTCCACGCCGTGCAGGACGGTGCGGCGGCCGCGGACGACGGTGAGGCCGGTGGCGTGAAGGGCCGGGGGGTCGGTGGGGGGCGCGCCGGACGAGTAATTCATCATGCGATGAATAATGCGCCGGGTGCGGTGCGCCGTCAAGCGCCTGGTGCGGGGCAGCGTCAAGCGCCCGCGGGGCTCGGGGCCTCGCGGGCGCAGGGGTGGTGAGGGGAGAGGGGTGGTGAGCGGGGAGGGGAGGGATGGGGGCGGGAGTGGGGACGGGTCAGGGGGTGCGGGCCACGAGAAGTTCCACGTCGTAGGTCTCCTCCACTGCGCCGTCCGGGAAGGCCGTCAGCAGGTGGGCGCGCTCGGCGGTGAGGAACGCGCGGGCACTGCTGTCGCCGTGGACGAGGAAGACGGAGTGGCTGCCGATGTTGGCGAGGTGGGTGTCGACGGGGACGCGGCGGCTCCAGCGCACCCGGCGGTGCGTGAAGTGGAGGCGGCCGCTGGGGTCGGCGGCGCGTGGGTCGAAGGCGCCTTTCTTCGCGTGGGAGTCCTCGATGCGGAAGTGGCGGGCGATCCGGGTCGCCTGGTCGGCGATCCAGGGCACGTCGAGGGCGCTGGTGTTCCACCACAGTGCGAGTGCGCCGCCCGGACGCAGCACGCGCCGGGCCTCCGGGACCGCGCGGGAGGGGTCGGTCCAGTGCCAGGACTGGGCGTAGGTGAGCAGGTCGACGGAGGCGTCGGCCAGCGGCAGGGCGTTGCCGTCGCCGCGGACGAGCGGCACCTCGGGCAGGCTGCGGCGCAGCTCGGCCGCCATGCCGGCGCCCAGCTCGACGGCGAGGACGTCGGCGCCGCGGCGGGACAGGAGAGCGGTCGCGATACCGGTGCCCGCTCCTACGTCGGCGACGCGCGCGCCGGTGAGGGAGCGGCCGGCGAGCTCCTCGACGACGTCGAACAGCGCGTCGGGGTACGACGGGCGGTGGGCGGCGTACTGGGCCGCCGCGTTGTTGAAGGAGTGGGCGCGGGCGGCGTGGAGGTGGGTCAGGTCGCGGGGTTCCGGTGGGGGGACGCGGGTGGGTTCCGACGTGGCTGCCATGAGGCCATGGTGGCCGGGACGGTCGCCGGGAGCGGGCGGATTTCGCTCACCGCGCTCGCCGCCAGGGGGCTTCTAGGAGCGCCGCCGCTTCCTGGTGGGGTTGCCCGAGCGCTTGGCGGTGCGGCGTCGGTGCTGGTCGAGGGCTTCCTCGTAGGCGGCGCGGTGGAGTTTCTCGCCCGGTGCCTCGGTCAGGGAACGGAAGAAGTAGGCGAGCAGGGAGCCGACGAAGCCGATGGCGAGCAGGCCGCGCAGGTTGGCGTGCCGTTCCGGGTCGGGGTGCCGGCCGAAGGAGTCCCAGGTGTGCCGGAAGGCGAGCGCGCTGCAGATCGCGAACATCGCGACGACCAGCACGGTCACGAAGCTGCCGGTGTCCGCCAGCGCCAGCCCCTCGTAGGCGAAGCGCAGCACGAGGCAGGCGGCCGCCGCGGCGACGAGGGAGCCGACGGCGACGCCGATGCGGCGGGCGGTGTAGCCGTGGGTGTGGTCGACCCAGCTGGTGCCGAAGAAACGCAGGGGTTCCGGGCGGGGGCCGGGGGCGGTGGCCGGAGTGCCGTTCTCGTCGCTCACGCCCTCGATTATGGCTCCGGCCGCCGCCCGGCGGGCCCGGGTCGCGGCCGCCTCGCGGTGCCGCGCCCGGGCCCGCCGTCGGTCAGGCGCTGCGCGGGGCTGTCAGGCGCTGCGCGGGCTGTCAGGCGCAGCGCGGGGCTATGTAGCCGTCGCTGCCCGTGTGCACGTACGCGTCGGAGACGAACTCGCCGTTGCCGATGTTGTCCCAGATGTTGGTCGTGCCGTAGGTGCCGGAGACCCAGGTGCCAGGGGTCTGGCAGTAGACGGGCACCTTGATGCCCAGCGGCAGGATCGTGACGAGCGGGTAGCCGGTGCCGGGGCCGCTGCGCACGTTCAGACGGACGCCGGGCGCCACATCGTAATAGCGCAGCGCCGTCGCGGCCTGGGTCCGCACTGCCTCACCTGCGGTTTCGTCGACATGGTCGACCGACATGATGACCTCCCCCGTTGCACCCCATGTCGCCATGGGGTCCCGTTGATTCCCTCTCGTCGCGTGGTGAAACACCTGTGCGCGACTCGCACGCGAACGCTAGCAAGCCGCCTCTGTCTCGTTCGAGTCATCGACTAGGCTCCGTGCGTCGCGCGCGCGGACGGACAGCACGGGGGGTTCCATGGCGCCACAGAGGAACACCGGGGCGAGCGCGGAAGCGGAACTTCCGGAATACGCCGGTCACTATCTGCTGGAGTCCCGCCTGGGCTCGGGCGGCATGGGCGTCGTCCATCTGGCCCGCAGCGCGTCGGGCATGCGGCTCGCGGTGAAGGTCGTGCACGCCGAGTTCGCCCGGGACCCCGAGTTCCGGGGCCGGTTCCGGCAGGAGATCGTGGCCGCGCGCCGGGTGAGCGGCGCCTTCACCGCGCCCGTCGTCGACGCCGATCCGGAGGCCGAACGGCCCTGGATGGCCACGCTGTTCATCCCCGGGCCCACGCTGTCGGAGCAGGTGAAGCAGAACGGGCCGATGCCGGCGGCGGAGCTGCGCCGGCTGATGGCCGGGCTCGCGGAGGCGCTGCGCGACATCCACCGGGTCGGGGTGGTGCACCGGGATCTGAAGCCGAGCAATGTGCTGCTCGCCGAGGACGGCCCGAAGGTCATCGACTTCGGCATCTCCCGACCCAAGGACAGCGAACTGCGCACCGAGACAGGGAAGTTGATCGGCACGCCGCCGTTCATGGCGCCGGAGCAGTTCCGGCGGCCCCGTCAGGTGGGGCCCGCAGCCGACGTCTTCGCGCTGGGGTCCGTGATGGTGCACGCGGCGACCGGGCGGGGTCCGTTCGACTCCGACAGTCCGTACGTCGTCGCCTACGCGGTCGTGCACGACGAACCGGATCTGACGGGCGTGCCGGGGAACCTCGCGCCGCTGGTGGGACGTTGTCTGGCCAAGGAGCCGGAAGAGCGGCCGACACCGGACGAGCTGATGCGGGAGCTGCGCTCGGTGGCGGCGTCGTACGACACGCAGGCGTTCATACCGGCTCAGCGGACGGGGACGTGGCGGACCGGGGCCTGGCGGACCGGGGCCCGGCGGACTGGGGGCGGCCCAGCGCCGTCCGCGCCGAAGGACAGCCCGGCCAGTGGAGCGGTGGGAGGTGACGCGGGGGCGCAGGAGGGCGACGCGGCGGGAGCAGCGGGCACGGACAAGCGTGCGCGCGGGCGTCGGCGCGCACGGATCGCCGCCGCCGTGGGGGCGGTCGCGCTCGTCGCGGGCGGTGCGTTCGCCGTCGTACCGCTGATCGGCGGCGGGAGCACGGCGGGCGGTACGGCGGCGCGGTCCACGCCGGACGGTTTCGCCGGGTGGGAGGCCGACCCGGTGGCCGGGAGCGGTGGCGGCGCCGCGTGCGCCCTGGGCGCCGGCCGGCTGCTGTGCGCCCGGCCCGGCGTGGTCTTCGCGCTCGACCCCGATGACGGGCGGCTGTTGTGGCGGCACCCCGCCGCGCGGGGGCGCACCGGTGGCCCGCCGGTCGTCGCGGGCGGCCTCGTGTACGCCCCGGAGGACCAGGGGCGGCGGCTGGAGGCGCTCGACCCGGCGTCCGGCGAGGTCCGCAGACGGCAGGACGTGCCGGCGTACGCCGGGTTCCGGGCCGTCGGAGGCATGCTGCTGCTCACCGGTGCGCACGGCACGGTGACGGGCCTGGACGCGGCGACGGGCGCCACGGTGTGGAGCCACCGGGTCGCGGGGCAGGCGATGCCGTCGTTCGAGGGGTTCGCCGGGGACGCGGCGGCGTACGCGGCGAGCGTGTCGGGCGACGGCAAGCACACCCGCGTCACCGCCGTGGATCCACGCACCGGCCGTGTGCGCTGGGAGACCCGGCTGGACGGGATGCTCGACCTCGTCGGCGCCCAGGACGGCTCGGTGTACCTGCTCGACCTCGACCGGGCGTACGGCGAGGCGAAGGCCGTCGTCCGCTACTCGCCCGCGACCGGGGCGACACGCCGCCTCGCGCTGCCCGTCGCCCGGCAGGGGGTGCAGGCCACCGTGCGGAAGGACGTCGTCTACCTCATGGGCGTCGGAGGCTCCTTGGACGCGGTCGACATGGGCGCGCCCCGGCGGCTGTGGTCCCTGGAGACGTCCGTGAGCCGCGCCTCGGCGCCGGCCGCTGACGGCGACCACGTGTACGTCACGGCGGCCGACGGGCGCCTGCTCGCCGTCGACGCCCGCACGGGCGGCCTCGTCGGCCAGACCCGCGCCCGGCTCGGCACCGGCGCGGACCGCATCGCCGCGAACCTGCCCACGCCGGTGGTCGCCGACGGCCGCGTGTACGCCTCCGCACCCGACGGCACGGTGTTCGCGGCGCCGGCGGGGGCACCGGGTCGGTGGTGACTCCTGGCGCCCGGGGGCGGACAGGCGAAGGGCCGCCCCCCAGGGAGCGGCCCTTCGATGTCGTACGGCGAGGTCAGCCCAGCTTGGACACGTCGCGCACCGCGCCCTTGTCGGCGCTGGTGGCCATCGCGGCGTAGGCGCGCAGGGCCGCGGAGACCTTGCGGTCGCGGTTCTTCGGGCGGTAGGCGCCGTTCAGGGCCTGCTCGCGGCGGGCCAGCTCGGCGTCGTCGACCAGCAGCTCGATGGAGCGGCCCGGGATGTCGATGCGGATGCGGTCGCCGTCCTCGACGAGCGCGATCGTGCCGCCGGAAGCCGCCTCGGGAGACGCGTGGCCGATCGACAGGCCGGACGTGCCGCCGGAGAAGCGGCCGTCGGTGACCAGCGCGCACGCCTTGCCCAGGCCCCGGCCCTTCAGGTACGAGGTCGGGTAGAGCATCTCCTGCATGCCGGGGCCGCCCTTGGGGCCCTCGTAGCGGATGACGACGACGTCGCCCTCCTTGACCTGCTGGGTGAGGATCTTCTGGACGGCCTCCTCCTGCGACTCGCAGACCACCGCCGGGCCCTCGAAGGTCCAGATCGACTCGTCGACGCCGGCGGTCTTCACCACACAGCCGTCGACGGCGAGGTTGCCCCTGAGGACCGCGAGGCCGCCGTCCTTGGAGTAGGCGTGCTCGGCGGAGCGGATGCAGCCGCCCTCGGCGTCGGTGTCCAGCGCCTCCCAGCGCTCGGACTGGGAGAAGGCCTCGGCGGAGCGGACGCAGCCGGGCGCCGCGTGCCACAGCTCGACGGCCTCGGGCGACGGGGAGCCGCCGCGCACGTCCCAGGTCTTGAGCCAGTCCGCCAGCGACGGGCTGTGCACCGAGTGCACGCCCTCGTTCAGCAGACCGGCCCGGTGCAGCTCGCCGAGGAGGGCCGGGATGCCGCCGGCGCGGTGCACGTCCTCCATGTAGTACGTGCGGTCCTTGGCGACGTTCGGCGCGACCTTCGCCAGGCACGGGACCCGGCGGGAGACGGCGTCGATCTGCTCCAGGCCGAAGGGCACGTCCGCCTCCTGGGCGGCGGCCAGCAGGTGCAGGATCGTGTTGGTGGAGCCGCCCATCGCGATGTCGAGGGCCATGGCGTTCTCGAACGCCTCGATCGTGGCGATGTTGCGCGGCAGGGCGGAGTCGTCGTCCTGCTCGTAGTAGCGGTGGACGAGGTCCATCACGGTGCGCGCGGCGTTGACGTAGAGCTGCTTGCGCGCGGTGTGGGTGGCCAGGACCGAGCCGTTGCCGGGCAGGGACAGGCCGATGGCCTCGGTCAGGCAGTTCATCGAGTTGGCGGTGAACATGCCGGAACAGGAGCCGCAGGTCGGACAGGCGTTCTCCTCGATACGGAGCATGTCCGCGTCCGAGATCTTCTCGTTGACGGCCTCGGACATCGCGTCGACCAGGTCGAGCGTGCGGACCGTGCCGTCGACGAGGGTGGCGCGGCCGGACTCCATCGGGCCGCCGGAGACGAAGACCGTCGGGATGTTCAGGCGCAGGGCCGCGTTCAGCATGCCCGGCGTGATCTTGTCGCAGTTGGAGATGCAGACCAGGGCGTCGGCGCAGTGCGCCTCGACCATGTACTCCACGCTGTCCGCGATCAGGTCGCGGGAGGGCAGGGAGTACAGCATGCCGCCGTGGCCCATCGCGATGCCGTCGTCGACGGCGATCGTGTTGAACTCGCGCGGGATGCCGCCCGCCTCCGTGATCGCCTCGCTGACGATGCGGCCGACCGGGGCCAGGTGCGTGTGGCCGGGGACGAACTCGGTGAAGCTGTTGGCGACCGCGATGATGGGCTTCCGGCCGATGTCCGCACCCGGTACACCGGAGGCGCGCATCAGGGCGCGGGCGCCCGCCATGTTGCGGCCGTGGGTGACTGTGCGGGACCTCAGCTCGGGCATCGTCGCTCGCTCCTTCTAAGACCTTCGGTCAGAGAACTCTGACTGCAGTCGAGCGTACGCCGGTCATCCAGGGGCCGGGACAGGGTGTCCGGAATGCGGGACGGGCGTCTCGCCGTACAGCGTCCGTCAGCCGCCCGTCAGGTGCGTCTGTACGACCGGGGCGAGGCGGGCGATGATCTGTTCGACGTCCACCGACGCCAGCGGCTCCACCTTGATCACGTACCGCAGCATCACCGTGCCGACCAGCTGCGCGGCCGCCAGCTCGGCGCGCAGCTCGGCGTCCGCGGTCCGCAGCTCCCCGGCGACCCGGCGCAGCAGCTGCGCGGAGACCAGGCGGCGCAGGGCGGCCGCCGCGGTCTCGTTGTTCACGGCCGAGCGGACGATCGCGAGCAGCGATGTCCGGGTGACGGGGTTCTCCCAGAGGCCGAAGAGCAGGCGCGTCATGCGCTCGCCGACATCGGCGAGGGGGCCGGCCAGGGCCGCGTCGCGCGTCGCCAGGGCCGGTGCGAAGGCGACCTCGATGGCCGCTTCGAAGATCTGTTCCTTGGTGCCGAAGTAGTGGTGGACGAGCGCCGAGTCGACACCGGCGGCCTTGGCGATGCCGCGCACGGACGTCTTGTCGTAGCCCCGCTCGGAGAACTCCTCGCGGGCCGCGCTCAGGATGCGGTCCCGGGTGCCGGCCGACTCCGTACGCGGCGGCCGCCCCCGGCGACGGGCGCCGGCGGGCAGGTCGGCCGGGGGCGGGGGGTCGCCGTGGTCCGTCGGCGGCGGGGCCGGAGGGTCGCCGTGGTCCGCCGGGGCCGGGGGGGCGCCGTGGTCCGCCGGGGCCGGGGGGGCGCCGTGGTCCGCCGGGGCGGGGGCCGGGGTGTCGCGGTGGTCCGTCGGCGGTCGCCGCGGTTCGTCGCCGTGGTCCGCCGGGGCCGGGGTGTCGCCGTGGCCCGCCGGGGCCGGGGCCGGGGTGTCGCCGTGGTCCGTCGGCGGTCGCCGCGGTTCGTCGCCGCGGTCCGCCGGGGCCGGGGAGTCGCCGTGGTCCGTCATCGGCGGGGCACCTTCACCGCGGACGCCAGGTGCAGGCGGGTGAAGGCCAGGGCCTCGGCGAGGTCGGCCTCGCGCTCCGCGCCGGACATGGCGCGGCGGGTGTTGACCTCGACGACGACATGGCCGTCGAAGCCGTTCAGGGCGAGCCGCTCCAGCACCTCCGCGCAGGGCTGCGTGCCACGGCCGGGCACCAGATGCTCGTCCTTGGCCGAACCGCGGCCGTCGGCGAGGTGCACATGGCCGAGGCGGTCGCCCATGCGGTCGATCATGGCGATCGCGTCGGTGCGGGCGGTCGCGGTGTGGCTGAGATCGATCGTGAAGTGGCGGTAGTCGTCCTTCGTGACGTCCCACTCGGGGGCGTACGCGAGCATCTCGCGGTCGCGGTAGCGCCAGGGGTACATGTTCTCGACGGCGAACCGCACATCCGTCTCGTTCGCCATGCGCCAGATGCCGTCCACGAAGTCCCGGGCGTACTGGCGCTGCCAGCGGAAGGGCGGGTGGACGACGACCGTGCTCGCGCCGAGCTTCTCGGCGGCCGCCTGGGCGCGCTGCAGCTTGGTCCACGGGTCGGTGGACCACACCCGCTGCGTGATCAGCAGGCAGGGGGCGTGCACGGCGAGGACCGGGATGCGGTGGTAGTCGCTGAGTCTGCGCAGCGCCTCGATGTCCTGGCTGACCGGGTCGGTCCACACCATGACCTCGACACCGTCGTAACCGAGGCGCGCGGCGATCTCGAAGGCCGTGGCCGTCGACTCCGGATACACCGAGGCCGTCGACAGCGCGACCTTCGCATCCGGGATCCGTACGACTGGCTCTGCCATGGGGGACAGGTTACGGGGTGCGGCGTTGTGGACGCCGGGTCCCCAATGGCCGTTGTGGCGAGCGCCATACGCGGCTGCGGGCCGGCGAGGGTGCGGGTGCGTTGTGGTTGCGCGCGCCCGCGCTGCGGAGCCGTACGTCGGCAGCGCCGCGCCCCTCAGGGCGTTACGCCGACCCCATGTGGTCGAGGCGTCGCAAGATCACTCCCTCCCGCAGGGCCCACGGGCAGACTTCCAGGGCCTCCACCTCGAACAGGTCCATCGCGCCCTCGGCGACCAGCGCGCCGGCGAGGAGCTGGCCCGCGCGGCCCTCGGAGACGCCGGGGAGTTCGGAACGCTGGGCGGCGGTCATGTCGGCGAGCTTGGGGACCCACGCCTCCAGGCTCTCCCGCTTCAGCTCCCGCTGGGCGTACAGGCCCTCAGCGGAGCGGGCGGCGCCTGCGATGCGGGCCAGCTGCTTGAAGGTCTTGGAGGTGGCGACCACGTGGTCCGGGGCGCCGAAGCGGCTGAATTCGCCGACCGTACGGGCGATCTGCGCGCGGACGTGACGGCGCAGGGCGCGGACGTCCTCGGGGTCGGGCGGGTCGCCGGGCAGCCAGCCCGCGGTGAGGCGGCCGGCGCCCAGCGGCAGCGACACGGCCGTGTCCGGCTCCTCGTCCATGCCGTAGGCGATCTCCAGGGAGCCGCCGCCGATGTCGAGGACCAGCAGCTTCCCGGCCGACCAGCCGAACCAGCGGCGGACGGCGAGGAAGGTGAGGCGGGCCTCCTCCTCGCCGGTGAGCACCTGCAGCTCGACACCGGTCTCCTCACGCACGCGCGCGAGGACGTCGTCGGCGTTGCCGGCCTCGCGGACGGCGGAGGTGGCGAAGGGCACCAGGTCCTCCACGCCCTTGTCCTCGGCGGCCTGGAGGGCGTCCTTGACGACGGCCACCAGTTTGTCGACGCCCTCGGAGCCTATGCAGCCCTCGTCGTCCAGGAGTTGGGCGAGCCGCAGCTCCGTCTTGTGCGAGTGCGCGGGCAGCGGGCGCGCGCCGGGGTGCGCGTCCACCACCAGCAGGTGCACCGTGTTCGATCCCACGTCGAGGACACCGAGTCTCATGTAGGGAACGCTACTGCCAGCCACGCTGCCTTCGGCCCCGCGTGCGGTGCCGGGACGGGCCCCTGGCGACTTACCCTGGACGGGTGCCAAAGACGAAAAAGGCGAAGGACGAAAAGCCGACCAAGACGGCGAAGGCCGAAAAGTCGACCAAATCCTCCAAGGTTCCTTCGCAGGCGAAGGCGGTGAAGACAGCGAAGGCGAAGAAGGCCCGGCTGGGGGCGGAGGCGGCGGTGTCCGACGAGAAGGGCCTCGACTTCGCACGCGCGTGGGTGGAGTTCCCGGATCCGGCGGACGACGACCAGGTCTTCCGGTGCGATCTGACATGGCTGACCTCCCGCTGGAACTGCATCTTCGGCAGCGGCTGCCAGGGCATCCAGGCGGGCCGCGCGGACGACGGGTGCTGCACGCTGGGCGCGCACTTCTCCGACGAGGACGACGAGCAGCGGGTCGCCGGGCATGTGGCGCGGCTCACGCCGGAGATCTGGCAGCACCACGCCGAGGGCACGAAGAACGGCTGGGTGTCCGAGGACGAGGACGGTGAGCGGCAGACCCGGCCCTTCCAGGGCTCCTGCATCTTCCAGAACCGGCCCGGCTTCGCCGGCGGCGCGGGCTGCTCGCTGCACATCCTGGCCCTGCGCGAGGGCCGCGAGCCGCTGGAGACCAAGCCGGACGTGTGCTGGCAGCTGCCGATCCGGCGGACCTTCGACTGGATCGACCGGCCCGACGACACGCGCGTGCTCCAGGTGTCCATCGGTGAGTACGACCGCCGGGGCTGGGGTCCGGGCGGCCACGACCTGCACTGGTGGTGCACGTCGGCGACCTCGGCGCACGGCGGGGGCGAGCCGGTGTACGTCTCCTACCGGGCGGAGCTGACCGAGCTGATGGGCAAGGCCGGCTACGACCGGCTGGCCGAGCTGTGCGAGGAGCGGCTGGCATCCCAGCTGCCGCTCCTCGCCCCACACCCGGCGGACCCGGCCGGCTGACGGAGCGGCTCGGGGGCGCGGCGGGCGCGAGTGCCGAGCCGGCGAGCCCGTAAGCCGCGAGCGACGAGCCCGCGGGCGCATAGCCCGCGGGTGCGTGCTTCGCGGCCGCATAGCCCGCGGGTGCGTGGCCCGCGGGTGCGTGGCCCGCGGGTGCGTGGCCCGCGGGTGCGTTTTTTCGGCGCCGTACGCGTGAGGCGTACGGCGCCGTGTCGTGTCCGGTGTCACGACGTCGTCGGGCTCGGGTCGCCGCTGTCGCCGGGCGGCGGGGTCGAGCCACCGGGGTCGGTGGAGCCGCCCGGGTCGGACGGGGTGGACGCGGTGGGCGTGGGGTCGGGGGACGACGGCGGGCTGCTCGGGGTGGGCGAGCCGCCCGGGTCCGAGGGAGCCGAGGTGGTGGGCGTCGGGTCGGGGTCGGACGGGGGCGGGGCCGTGGGGCTGCCCGGGCCGGGTCCCGTGCCGGGGTCGGAGGGGCTGGGCGCGGTGCCGTAGCCCTCGATGGAGACGATGGCGCCGGCGGGTGCGATCGCCACCCGCGCGCTCCAGTGGCCGGACGGCTCGCGCAGGGGGTCGACGTGCACCTGGATCGTGAACGACTCGCCGGGTTGGAGGGTTCCCGAGGTCTGGCTGAAGTAGAGCCAGTGGGCCGAGGTGGTGGCCGACCAGCGCACGGGGCCCGAGCCGGTCGCGGTGAGGGTGATCAGGGTGGTGTCGCCCCGGTTGCCGGCGGTCACCTCCAGGTCCGTGCCCCGGGTGCCGGCTCCGGCGACGCTGACGACCTCGACCGAGACGTCGCCGTCCTCGCCGTGGCCGAACCGGGCGCCGGGTTTGGTGCTGGCGTTGCCCGCGTTCTCGTAGCCGCCGCTCGCCGTCTCGCCGTCGAGCGTGCTCGCGCCGTGGTCCTGGCGGGCGGTGGCCGGGCCGCCGGCGGTGCCCTCGCCGACGGGTGCGCCCCGGTAGGCGGCCCACAGGGCGAGCACGGGGGCGGCGACGACCGTGGCGACGACGGTCGTGGTCACGGCACGCGCGCGCAGGCGGTCGCGGCGGGCCGCGCGGTCCTTGGGGTCCAGGGGGAAGCCGCGCCGGTCGAAGCGCGGCACGGCGAGGCCACGCGCGCGTGGATGGTGCGCGAGGGCGACGTGCAGGGCCGCGCGGGGCGCCTCCAGCACGGGCAGCTCGGCGGGGGTGACGCCGGCGCCGGGCCAGCGGCCGGGGACCGCGCGCTCGGCGGTGCGACGGCAGCGGGGGCAGTCGTCGACGTGCCGGACCAGTTCGCGGCGCAGGGTGCTGCTCAGCACGAAACGGCCGTCGCCGGTCAGGCGGGCGACGCTCGCGCAGGCGCCGGTCTCCACGACGGCGAGCGCCGCGCGCGTGCGCTCCACCTCACAGGCCGCGGTGGCCAGCAGTTCGCGGGCGGCGGCGAGGTCCAGGCCGAGCACGGCGGCGACCTCGTGGGCGGCCAGGTGGTGGCGCACGGCGAGTTCCAGTGCCTCGCGCTGCTCGGGCGTGGTGCCGGCGGCCTCGGGCCAGGCGAGCAGACCCAGTTCGCGGCGCCGCTGCTCCTGCGTCTGCGGGGCGACCGGCACCGTGGTCTCCGGCTGCTTGCCGGGGCCGGGGCGGCTTGCGGCGTGGGTGGCCTGACGTTTCTGCTTGGCCTCGGCGAGCCCCCGCAGGCACGCCCAGCGGGCCAGCGCGTACAGCCAGGCGCGGCGGTCCCCGGCGGCCTCCGGCACGCGCGTGCCGCGCCGCTCGGCGAGCGCGAGTGCGTCGGCGAGGGCGGCGGTGGCCGCGTCGTGGTCGCACAGGACGGACAGGCAGTAGGTGAACAGGCCGTCGAGATACGGCTCATAGCGCGCGGGCGGGCGCTGCGCCAGGGTGCGCGCCGCCGCGCGGTCGCGCGCCTCCCGGTGCGCCCGGTGTGCGCCGGTGGTGCGGGTCGAGGTCTCCGGACTGCTGCTCATCACCCGTGCGACCGTAGGCGGCACGAGCAGGCCCTCTCGGGCGCCTTGAGCTCTTTTAATCCGTACGGGTGAAACGATCCCTCAATAGGGGACAGGAGCCCTCCGTTCCGTGGCCGGTTCCGGGCGGGAGGTGGCCGGTTCCCATCCGGCGAGCGCGGGCTCCCCCCTCCCCCGCCCACACCGCCGTACCGCCGCCGGAGCCCCGCTGTCAGACCCGGCCGCTACGGTGTGCTCCATGGCTGCCCGTACCAAGACCACCAAGGACCGTCCTTCCTACCGCTGCACGGAATGCGGCTGGCAGACGGCGAAGTGGCTCGGCCGCTGCGCCGAGTGCCAGGCCTGGGGCACGGTCGAGGAGTACGGCGCACCCGCGGTCCGCACCACCGCACCGGGCCGTGTCACCACTTCCGCGCTGCCCATCGGCCAGGTCGACGGCCGGCAGGCCACCGCCCGCCCCACCGGTGTGCCGGAGCTGGACCGCGTCCTCGGCGGCGGCCTGGTCCCCGGCGCGGTCGTGCTCGTCGCCGGTGAGCCCGGCGTCGGCAAGTCCACCCTCCTCCTCGACGTCGCCGCCAAGTCGGCCAGCGAGGAGCACCCCACTCTCTACGTCACCGGCGAGGAGTCCGCGAGCCAGGTCCGGCTGCGCGCCGACCGGATCAAAGCGATCGACGACCACCTCTACCTCGCCGCCGAGACCGACCTCTCGGCCGTGCTCGGCCACCTGGACGCGGTCAAGCCGTCCCTGCTGGTCATGGACTCGGTGCAGACCGTGGCCTCCCCGGAGATCGACGGCGCGCCCGGCGGCATGGCCCAGGTCCGCGAGGTCGCGGGCGCCCTCATCCGCGCTTCCAAGGAGCGCGGCATGTCCACGCTGCTCGTGGGCCATGTCACCAAGGACGGCACGATCGCCGGACCTCGTCTGCTGGAGCACCTCGTGGACGTGGTGCTGCACTTCGAGGGCGACCGGCACGCGCGTCTGCGCCTGGTGCGCGGCGTGAAGAACCGCTACGGCACCACGGACGAGGTCGGCTGCTTCGAACTGCACGACGAGGGCATCACGGGCCTCGCCGACCCGAGCGGACTCTTCCTGACCCGTCGTGACGAACCGGTCCCGGGGACCTGCCTGACGGTCACCCTGGAGGGCCGCCGCCCGCTGGTGGCGGAGGTCCAGGCGCTCACGGTGGACTCGCAGATCCCCTCCCCGCGCCGTACGACATCCGGCCTGGAGACGTCCCGGGTGTCGATGATGCTGGCCGTGCTGGAGCAGCGCGGCCGGATCAGCGCACTGGGCAAAAGGGACATCTACTCCGCGACGGTCGGCGGCGTGAAGCTGTCGGAGCCGGCCGCGGACCTGGCGATCGCCCTCGCCCTGGCCTCCGCCGCCAGCGACACCCCCCTGCCGAAGAACCTGGTCGCGATCGGCGAGGTGGGTCTGGCGGGCGAGGTCAGACGGGTCACGGGCGTGCAGCGGCGTCTCTCCGAGGCGCACCGGCTGGGCTTCACGCACGCGCTCGTGCCGGGCGACCCGGGCAGGGTCCCGCCCGGTATGAAGGTCCTGGAAGTCGCCGACATAGGGGACGCGCTGCGGGTGCTGCCGCGCTCCCGTCGCCGAGAGGCCCCACGGGAGCCGGAGGACCGCCGGTAGACTTTGCCCTGGTCTCGCCCGTCCGTACGAACCGAGTGCGCAACGGGAGCACCCCAGAACCTGCGACCGGAGGAGTGCAGTGGCAGCCAACGACCGGGCAGCAGCTCCCGGAAAGTCCGGTGGGAGTGCCGGTTCCGATGGCCTGATGCGCGCCTCACTGAGCGCTGTGGCACCGGGTACGTCCCTGCGGGACGGCCTCGAACGGGTGCTGCGCGGCAACACCGGCGGTCTGATCGTGCTCGGCTTCGACAAGACGGTCGAGACGATGTCCACCGGCGGCTTCGTCCTGGACGTGGAGTTCACCGCGACCCGGCTGCGCGAGCTGTGCAAGCTGGACGGCGGCATCGTGCTCTCCTCGGACCTGTCGAAGATCCTTCGGGCGGGCGTCCAGTTCGTGCCCGACGCGACGATCCCTACGGAGGAGACCGGCACCCGGCACCGCACGGCGGACCGGGTCTCCAAGCAGGTCGGCTTCCCGGTCGTCTCCGTCTCGCAGTCGATGCGGCTGATCGCCCTGTACGTCGACGGGCAGCGCCGTGTCCTGGAGGATTCGGCGGCGATCCTGTCCCGCGCGAACCAGGCACTGGCCACCCTGGAGCGCTACAAGCTGCGCCTGGACGAGGTCGCGGGCACGCTGTCGGCGCTGGAGATCGAGGACCTGGTGACGGTCCGGGACGTCTCCGCGGTGGCCCAGCGGCTGGAGATGGTGCGCCGCATCGCCACCGAAATCGCCGAATACGTGGTCGAACTGGGCACCGACGGGCGGTTGCTCGCCCTCCAGCTCGACGAGTTGATCGCCGGCGTCGAGCCCGAGCGTGAGCTGGTCGTGCGGGACTACGTCCCCGAGCCGACCGCGAAGCGTTCCCGCACGGTCGAGGAGGCACTGGCCGAGCTGGACAAGCTCAGCCACGCCGAGCTGCTGGAGCTGTCCACGGTGGCCCGCGCCCTGGGTTACACCGGCTCCCCCGAGGCCCTCGACTCCGCGGTCTCCCCGCGCGGCTTCCGGCTGCTCGCGAAGGTCCCGCGGCTGCCCGGCGCCATCATCGACCGCCTGGTGGAGCACTTCGGCGGCCTGCAGAAGCTGCTCGCCGCCAGCGTCGACGACCTGCAGACGGTCGACGGCGTCGGCGAGGCCCGCGCCCGCAGCGTCCGCGAGGGCCTGTCCCGGCTGGCGGAGTCGTCGATCCTGGAGCGGTACGTCTAGCCTCCGGCGGTTCGTGAACCGCTGACACGCGCGAGGGGTGCCGCCCGATCTGGCCGGCACCCCTTGTCGTATCCGTGCGGTCGTATACGTGCGGTCGTATACGTGCAGTCGTCTCCGCGTCGCCGTACCCGTGTGGCCGTACCGGCGTGGCTCTACCCGTGTGGCCCGGGTCCCGTGTGGCCCTACACGTGTGGCCGTATCCCTGCGCGTGGCCCGTGTCAGTCCGCCGCGAGGACGAACGACGTCTGCGCCTTCTCGAACCCGGGCGCCTTCGCCTCCACGAGATACGTCCCCGGCGTGGCCGTCCGCGCCGGCGGCGTCGCGCACTGCGGCGCGCTCGCCCTGCGGTCCCACGTCACGACGTACGTGATGCTGCTGCCCGCCGGGACCCGGTACAGCAGGCTTCCGCTGCCCTTGGGGCAGTCCGCGGACGACCAGAAGTGGTCGCCTTCCTGACTGATCGTCACCACGGTGCTCTTCGGGCCGAGGTCGGCCTTGCAGTCGTGCGCGGAGGTGTTGCGCGCGACGATCTGGATCGTCGGCGTCTGGTCCGGCGTGTAGCTGTTGCGAACGCTGCGCAGCGTCAACGTCGCCGTGCTGGACGTGCAGTTGGGCAGCGGCGAGCCGGCAGGCAGGGCCGCGCCCGCACCGGTGCCGCCGCCCGCGCTGCCGTTGATTCCGTCGTCCGACCCACCGGCCGAACCCGCACCGCCACCACCGGAACCGTCGGCACCACCGGAACTCCCGGTGCCGCCTGAGCCGGAACCGCCGCCCGCGCCGGATCCGGCACCCGAACCGCCGGAGTCACCGCCGCTCGACTCGTCGCGGCCGCCGGGGTGTTGGCTGATCGCCGGGCCGGAACCGGAGGGTCCGGGAGTGATCGAGGACGCGGGATTCTTGCCGTTGGACCCACCGGCACCGTTCTTGCCGCCGCCGTCACCCGAGGTGACGACCCAGGTGATCAGCAGCGCCAACAGCGCGATCACAGACAGCAGTACGGCCCTCCGACGCCAGTAGATGGTGGAGGGAAGCGGCCCGACCGGATTGCGCAGAGATCCCACGGCGCAAACTGTACGAGAGATCGCCGCGTTCGCTTGCGCCACCCGCCGCCTGCGGCGCAACTTTTCCGGATCATCATTCCGGAGACCACCCCTTGAACGCACCTGGGTCGACTCGCCTGTTCGCGATCGCGGCACTTGCGGCCGTGGCCACGGCTGTGGAGGGCGGAGTTTCAAGTGATCGATTCAGATGAGGTGTTCGAGACTCGACGCGCCCGAACGATGGGCTTTCGTCCCACTTCGCCCTATCCGGGCCTGCGCCCCCAGCGGCGGCCCGGGCGCCGGCCGTCCCACCACCGCCACCCCCTCTCAGCCACCCCCACCCGTGCTCTCCGCTGCCCCTCCCCGCCCGGTGTCTTCGCCGCCAGTTCCGCGCGTCCCGCACCGGCGGACGCCGCCCGCGCTCCGACCCGCCCCCCGTCGGTGCGCACGCGCGCGTGGTCGTGCATGGCAGGATCGGTAGGGTCATGACTGCGCCCACGAAGCTTTTGCACAGCAGCCCCGTCCCGTCGGCAGCGCCGGCCGGGGAGGAACTGCACGCCCCTGTCATCGCCTGGTTCGACGGGCACGCGCGTGATCTGCCCTGGCGGCGCCCGGAGGCGGGTGCCTGGGGTGTGATGGTCAGCGAGTTCATGCTCCAGCAGACGCCGGTCAGCCGGGTGCTGCCCGTCTACGAGCAGTGGCTGGCCCGCTGGCCCCGCCCCGCCGACCTGGCCGAGGAGGCGCCCGGCGAGGCGGTACGCGCCTGGGGCCGGCTCGGCTACCCGCGCCGCGCGCTGCGTCTGCACGGGGCCGCGGTGGCGATAGCGGAGCGGCACGGCGGTGACGTACCCGCCGACCACGCCCAGCTGCTCGCGCTGCCCGGCATCGGCGAGTACACGGCCGCGGCGGTGGCGTCGTTCGCGTACGGACAGCGGCACGCGGTGCTGGACACCAATGTGCGCCGGGTCTTCGCACGCGCGGTGAGCGGGGTGCAGTACCCGCCGAACGCCACCACGGCCGCCGAGCGGCGGCTGGCCCGCACGCTGCTGCCGGAGGACGAGCGCACCGCCGCGCGCTGGGCCGCGGCCTCGATGGAGCTGGGCGCCCTGGTGTGCACGGCGAAGAACGAGGACTGTCACCGCTGCCCGATCGCCGCGCAGTGCGCGTGGCGGCTGGCGGGCAAGCCGGAGCACGACGGGCCGCCGCGGCGCGGCCAGACGTACGCCGGCACCGACCGGCAGGTGCGCGGCAAGCTGCTCGCCGTCCTGAGGGAGGCGCACGCGCCCGTGCCGCAGGCCGCCCTGGACCGGGTGTGGCACGAGCCGGTGCAGCGCGCCCGGGCGCTGGACGGCCTCGTGGCGGACGGTCTGGTGGAGCCGCTGCCGGGCGGGCTGTACCGGCTGCCGCTGAGCTGAGGCACGGACTTCGCAGGGCACGCGGCCGGTGCGCGCACGGGTCGCTCCGGGCTGACGTACAGACATGTCACAGCACCCGGCCGCGTGTTACGGTCCATCACAGACGTCAAATCGGGTCATACTCCGACAAACAGCCCAACCTCCTTACCCACGAGCGGCTTCCGTTACACAACCGACGTACAGCCGAGCGCTGGCCGCAGGCTGCTCCGCACAGCGCCGTGACAACCCCTCCGTACCTTCGTTGTCGTGCCCGTCAGGGACACGACGACCACAGGCAGGACACCGGCAGCACGCGGCCGGCACCACGGGGACTTTTCGGAGGCGGTTGATCATGGCGCAGGGCGAGGTGCTCGAGTTCGAGGAGTACGTCCGCACCCGGCAGGACGCGCTGCTGCGCAGCGCACGCCGGCTGGTCCCGGACCCGGTCGACGCCCAGGACCTCCTCCAGACCGCGCTGGCCCGCACCTACGGCCGCTGGGAGGGCATCGCCGACAAGCGGCTGGCGGACGCCTACCTGCGCCGCGTGATGATCAACACGCGCACCGAGTGGTGGCGGGCCCGCAAGCTGGAGGAGGTGCCCACCGAGCAGCTCCCGGACGCGTCGGTGGACGACTCCACCGAGCAGCACGCCGACCGCGCCCTGCTGATGGACATCATGAAGGTGCTCGCCCCGAAGCAGCGCAGCGTGGTCGTGCTGCGACACTGGGAGCAGATGTCCACGGAGGAGACGGCCGCCGCCCTCGGCATGTCGGCCGGAACGGTCAAGAGCACGCTGCACCGGGCGCTCGCCCGGCTCCGCGAGGAGCTGGAGGCCCGCGATCTGGACGCACGCGCGCTGGAGCGTGAGGAGCGGGAGCGGTGCGCGGCCTGACGGACGGGGAGTCCTCCCCGTCCCGGGGGAGTCTTCAGGCGGTGATCACGGCGGCGGCCTTGCTCGCCGCCCTCGCCCTTTTGGTCTCCGCGTGCGCCACCGGCGGCACCGGGACCCGCGACGAGGGACCAGCCCGGGCCGACTCGGTCGCGGGCGCGGCGGTCTCGCCCTCCCCCAGTCCCTCGCACACCATGCAGACGGTGGATCCCGTCCGGCTCGTCAAGGACGACCCGCTGGTCTCGGACGCGGTCAAGAAGAGCCTGCGGCCCTGCGTCGGGGACGACTATCCCGTCGACGTGTCGTACGGCGACCTGACCGGAGCGCCGGTCGACGATGTCGTCATCAACGTGCTGACGTGCGGTGACGCGGTGGGGGTCGGCTCGTACGTGTATCGCGCGGACGGCGATCGGTACCAGAATGTGTTCCAGTCCGAGGAATCCCCGGTCTACGCGGAGATAGACCGCGGCGCTCTGATGGTGACCAAGCAGGTGTACAAGAATGGCGATCCGGTGTCGAACCCGTCCGGCGAGAACGTGATCACGTACGCCTGGAAAGCGGGCAGGTTCGTACAGGACGACTTCCACCACACCGACTACGGCACCACGGTGGACACCTCTCCGACCAAGGCGCCGGCACCGGCGCCGGCGGACAACTGACGCGGAAATCGCGGCGGGCGTGAACCGGTCGGACCTCTCGTTCCGATGGAGAAGTGAACGCACCACGAGATCCACGCGTCCACGCACAGAGCTTTACGACCGAAAAGCAACAAGGACTGAGAGCACCGGGATGGCAGACCAGACCCACGTCCTGTTCGTCGAGGACGACGACGTCATCCGCGAGGCCACCCAGCTCGCCCTGGAGCGGGACGGCTTCGTGGTCACCGCCATGCCCGACGGCCTGTCGGGCCTGGAAGCGTTCCGGGCGAACCGCCCCGACATCGCCCTCCTGGACGTCATGGTCCCGGGCCTGGACGGCGTCAGCCTGTGCCGGCGCATCCGCGACGAGTCCACCGTCCCGGTGATCATGCTGTCGGCACGCGCCGACGCGATCGACGTGGTCCTGGGCCTGGAGGCGGGCGCCGACGACTATGTGACCAAGCCGTTCGACGGGGCCGTGCTGGTCGCCCGCATCCGCGCGGTGCTGCGCCGCTTCGGGCACGCCGGCGGCGACCGTCAGGCGGAGGACGCGGCCTCGGCGGACGCGGGCGGCGTACTGACCTTCGGCGACCTGGAGGTCGACACCGACGGCATGGAGGTCCGCCGGGCCGGGCGACCGGTGGCACTGACCCCGACCGAGATGCGTCTGCTGCTGGAGTTCTCCTCCGCGCCGGGCTCCGTCCTGTCGCGGGACAAGCTCCTGGAGCGCGTGTGGGACTACGGCTGGGGCGGGGACACCCGCGTCGTCGACGTCCATGTGCAGCGGCTGCGCACCAAGATCGGCCAGGACCGCATCGAGACGGTCCGCGGCTTCGGCTACAAGTTGAAGGCCTGAGCGGGGCTCGGCATGCGGGGGATCATGCGACGCCTGCTTCCGGATCACCTGGAGCGCGCGGGTATCCGGACGGGGCTGAGATGGAAGCTCAGCGCAGCCATCGCGCTGGTCGGCGCGCTGGTGGCGATCGTGCTGAGCCTGGTCGTGCACAACGCGGCACGGGTGTCGATGCTGGACAACGCCCGCGATCTCGCCGTGGAACGGATCAAGATCGCCCAGCGGAACTACGACCTCACCCATCGGGCGAACTTCCCGGGCGTCGCGATCAACGACGCCGGGCTGCCCGCACCGCTGCGTGACCGCGTCCTGGACGGCCGGGTGGCGACATACGTCTCCGACCACCGGGGCCACCCGCCCGACATCTGGGCCGCCACCCCGGCGAAGGACGGCCACATCCTCTCGCTGCACACCCACTTCACCGACCGCAGCACGGACATCCTGCGCGACCTCGACCAGGCCCTCGTCATCGGCTCCATCGCCGTCGTACTGGGCGGCAGCGCGCTGGGCGTGCTCATCGGCGGGCAGCTGTCACGCCGGCTGCGCAAGGCGGCGGCCGCCGCCAACCAGGTCGCCCGCGGCGAGAGGGACGTGCGGGTGCGGGACGCCATCGGCGGCATCGTGCGGGACGAGACCGACGACCTGGCGAGCGCGGTGGACGCCATGGCGGACGCGCTCCAGCAGCGACTGGAGGCCGAACGCCGGGTCACCGCCGACATCGCGCACGAGCTGCGCACCCCGGTGACCGGGCTGCTCACGGCGGCCGAGCTGCTGCCGCCGGGCCGCCCGACCGAGCTGGTGCTGGACCGGGCGAAGGCGATGCGCACCCTGGTGGAGGACGTCCTGGAGGTGGCCCGCCTGGACGGCGCCTCGGAGCGGGCCGAGCTGCAGGACATCCTGCTGGGCGAGTTCATCGCCCGCCGGGTGGCGGTCAAGGACCCGGAGATCGAGGTGCGGGTCGTCCACGAGTCGGAGGTCACCACCGACCCCCGGCGCCTGGAGCGCGTGCTGTTCAACCTCCTCGCCAACGCCGCACGGCACGGCAAGCCGCCGATCGAGGTGACGGTGGAGGGCCGGGTCATCCGGGTCCGCGACCACGGCCCCGGCTTCCCCGAGGACATCCTCGCGGAGGGCCCGAGCCGCTTCCGCACCGGCAGCACGGACCGCGCCGGCCACGGCCACGGACTGGGCCTGACCATCGCCGCCGGCCAGGCCCGCGTCCTGGGCGCCCGTCTGACCTTCCGCAACATCCGCCCCGCCGGCGCCCCACCCCACATACCGGCCGAGGGCGCCGTAGCAGTCCTCTGGCTCCCGGAACACGCCCCCACCAACACAGGCAGCTACCCCCTACTCCCGCCCTCCACCCCGTAACCCCCCGGGGCACCCCAGCCGTCGTTCCCAACCGGGCGCACCCCCTGGCACCGCCGACCCCGAAGCGGAAGACGCGACAGCCCGCAGCCGCCCGCGGCGGGAAGGGGCCGGGGTGGGGGGTGTCCGCCCGCAGCGGCCGGCACCGACCAACAGCGAGCGCGTCGGAAACGGGCGGCCGGACCGAGGACGGACACCCCCCACCCTGGCCCCGACCCAGAATCCGGCCGCAGGCGCGACAGCAACCGGCCACCGGACCGCAACGGGCCGCCGCAGGCACAAAAGGGGCGCGGGGAACTGCGCGACCAGCCCCCACGCACCCGCAGACGAAACGCGACCCAGCGCCGCAGGCACCCGCAGACAAAACACGACCCAGCGCCGCAGGCACCCGCCCCCACAGACAACAAAAAGGCGCCCGCCAAACCCGACGGGCGCCCACTTCACAACCTACGCGTCACACGGCCTCGACAACCGCCGGAGGCCCCGCCGCATCCTCCACCGCACCGGACTTGGGCCCAGCCCCCCGCAGCGGCACTTCCTTCACGAACAGCGCCGACACCAGCACCACAACCGCAACCACCGCACCGAGCAGGAACGCCGCATGCGTCCCGGAGGACACCGCATGCTGGTACGCCTCCCGCGCCGCAGCCGGCAGCTTCGCCAGGCTGGCCGCATCAAGCTGCGCGGACTTCTCCGTGATCTTCGACCCCAGCGCCCCGGCCTTCTCGGTCATCACGTCCTGCACCCGGTGGTTGAACAGCGCGCCCATGATCGCGACACCGAACGAGGAGCCGAGCGTACGGAACAGGGTGGTGGAGGAGGACGCGACGCCCATGTCCCTCATCTCCACGCTGTTCTGCGCCACCAGCATGGTGATCTGCATCAGGCAGCCCATGCCGAGACCCAGCACGGCCATGTAGAGCCCGGAGGTGAACCGCGACGTGTCCGTGTCCATCGTGGACAGCAGGTACAGCCCGACGACCATCAGCACACCGCCGACGATCGGGAAGACCTTGTAGCGCCCGCTGTTGGTCGTGACCCGCCCCGCCACCATCGAGGTGACGAGCATCGCGCCGAGCATCGGCAGGAGCAGCAGCCCGGAGTTGGTGGCGGACGCCCCCTGCACGGCCTGCTGGTACAGCGGAAGGAACAGCGTGGCGCCGAACATCGCGAAGCCGGTGATGAAGCCGATGATCGACATCAGCGTGAAGTTGCGGCTGCGGAAGATGTGCAGCGGCACGACCGGCTCGGCGGCCTTGGTCTGCCAGAAGACGAACCCGATCAGCGCGACGACGCCGATGCCTATCAGCTCCATGATCCGCGCGGAGGTCCAGGCGTACTCCGTGCCGCCCCACGTCGTGACCAGCACGATCGCGGTGATGCCGACGGTCAGCAGCCCGGCGCCCAGGTAGTCGATGCGGGCCTGGGCCCGCTTCCTCGGCAGATGCAGCACGACGCTGATCAGGCCGAGCGCGACGACACCGAGCGGCAGGTTGATGTAGAAGGCCCAGCGCCAGCCCCAGTGGTCGGTGATGGTGCCGCCGACCAGCGGGCCGCCGATCATCGCCAGCGCCATGACGCCGGCCATCATGCCCTGGTACTTGCCGCGCTCGCGCGGCGGGATCAGGTCGCCGATGATCGCCATGACGCCGACCATCAGACCGCCGGCGCCGAGGCCCTGCACGGCGCGGAAGCCGATCAGCTGCCCCATGTCCTGTGCCATGCCGCTGAGCGCGGAACCGATCAGGAAGATGACGATCGACGCCATGAACGAGCCCTTGCGGCCGTACATGTCACCGATCTTGCCCCAGAGCGGGGTGGAGGCGGCGGTGGCGAGGGTGTAGGCGGTGACGACCCAGGAGAGATGCTCCAGGCCGCCGAGCTCACCGACGATCGTCGGCATCGCGGTGCCGACGATCATGTTGTCCAGCATCGCGAGCATCATGGTGATCATGAGCGCGAGCAGGACGACTCGTACACTCCTGGGCCGTTTGCCCGTCTGTGTCTCGACCATTTCTGTGGCGGCCATCGTCCCTACTTCCCCCAGCGACTGCTACTTACTTGCCGACCGGCTAGTTATCCCTACACTGGGAAGGTAGCTCCGTAACTAGCCGGTCGTCAAGTAAGTTTTACCAGCCGGGCGGCAGGTAAGTTTCCGGGGAAGCCCTAGGAGGACGAGGATGGACGTCACCATGGACGGCACCAAGCAGCAGCGTCGCGGGAACACCCGCCAGCGCATCCAGGACGTCGCGCTCGACCTCTTCGCCGGGCAGGGCTACGAGAAGACCTCCCTGCGGGAGATCGCCGAGAGCCTCGACGTCACCAAGGCGGCGCTGTACTACCACTTCAAGACCAAGGAAGAGATCCTCGTCAGCATCTTCGAGGATCTGTCCCGGCCGATCGAGGACCTGATCGAGTGGGGCCGGCAGCAGCCGCACACCCTCGAGACCAAGCAGGAGATCGTCCGCCGCTACAGCGACGCCCTCACCGGGGCGGCCCCGCTCTTCCGCTTCATGCAGGAGAACCAGGCGACGGTGCGGGAGCTGCGCATCGGCGAGATGTTCAAGGAGCGCATGCTCGGACTGCGGGACATCCTCGTCGACCCGGACGCCGACCTGGTCGACAAGGTCCGCTGTATCAGCGCGATGTTCACGCTGCACGCGGGGATGTTCCTCCTGCAGGACATCGAAGGCGACCCCGAGGAGAAGCGCAGGGCCACTCTCGAGGTCGCGTTCGATCTGGTGGCTCAGGCCCACAAGGGGGCCTGAGCGTCCGCCCCCGTGGGGCGGCGGTGGATCAGACGGACACACCCTTGGACCGCAGGAAGGCGACCGGGTTGATCGCGGAGCCGTAGTTCGGCGTCTTGCGGATCTCGAAGTGCAGGTGCGGGCCGGTGGAGTTGCCGGTGTTGCCGGACTTGGCGATGTGCTGGCCGGTGGCCACGACCTGGCCGACCTTCACGTCGATGCGGGAGAGGTGGGCGTACTGCGAGTACGTCCCGTTGCCGTGCCGGATGACGATGGCGTTGCCGTAGGCGGGGCCGTCACCGGCGCCGTTCGGACCGGCCTTGACGACCGTGCCGCCGTGGGCCGCGACGACGTTGGTGCCGAGCGGCACGGCGAAGTCCTGGCCGGAGTGGCGGTGCTCCCACATGCCGCCGGCCTGGTTGAAGCCCGCGGACAGCGTGTAGTGCTCCACCGGGTGGACCCAGGAGGCGGCCTTCTTCTTGGCGGCGGCCTGCTGAGCGGCGGCCTTCTTCGCGGCGGCCTGCTGGGCCGCGGCAACGGCCTTGGCCTTGGCGGCCGCGGCGGTCTTCGCGGCCTGCGCGGCCTTGGCCTGCGCGGCGGCCTGCGCCTCGACCGCGCCGGCAGTGGCGGTGGTGGAGGCGGACGTGGCGTCGGCGGCGGCCGCGACCCCGGCTCCCAGCGCGACCGAGACCCCCAGACCGGCGGCCAGGACGGCGGCGCGGGTGCGGATGGCGGACGTACGGGACTGACGGGACGTGACGCGCTGGGACATGTGAACCTCGTGAAGCCGGGGACAGAGAAGAGCCACCCGACGCACAGGCATCCGCCGGATGGGCTCATCCTTGGTAACCCCTCGGTGCACATCCGCCCAAATGTGCGATCTACGACGACTTCTAGTAGTCCAACGCAAAACCTTCGACTTCCGGCGCAACTGACATTCCGGGCAAACCGCCCTCAGGCGCCGGATAAGCAGGCGGCTTCCGGGCTGAAAGTCCCTTTTGTGGATCTCCCCGGGCCACTATTCCGCCTCGTACGTGACGCAGGTCGCGTGCGGCACATCACCGGGGCGCCGCGTCGGGGTGTGTGTGAATGTGGCGCAGACCTCTAGCCACTTACCAGCCGGTAACCCTACGGTTCCTCCCGCGCCACCCTCACCAAAGAGCATGCACACGACACCACCGTGTGTACGGACGGGAGAGGAACCCCCACATGACGATCAGACGCGCCTGGCTGCACCGGGCCTCGACGGCCGCCGTCCTCGCGGCCGCCCTGACGGCCCTGGGCGCCCCCGCGGACGCCGCGGAGCCGGCGGCGGCCCCTGCGGCGCCCACCGCGCTCGGCACGGCGACGGCCGGGGCCGTCGACTACGCCACCTGGCAGCACGACTGCCAGAGCGTGATGGACCAGGCGCTGCCCTACCTGAAGCAGCGGATCGCCGCCGCCCGGCCGGGCGAGCGGCAGGCGATCGTCCTCGACATCGACAACACGACCCTGGAGACGGACTTCGGCTTCCACTACCCGCAGCCGGCCAACAAGCCGGTCCTTGAAGTCGCCCGCTACGCCCAGGAGCACGGCGTCTCGCTGTTCTTCGTCACCGCCCGCCCCGGCATCCTCTACGCGCCCACCGAGTTCAACCTGCAGTACGACGGCTACGACGTCGCAGGGCTGCGCGTCCGTGGCCTGTTCGACCTGTTCAAGGACGTCTCCGCCTACAAGACCGCGCAGCGCGCCCAGATCGAGAGCCAGGGCTACACGATCATCGCGAACATCGGCAACAGCGCCACCGACCTCTCCGGCGGCCACGCCGAGAAGACGTTCAAGCTGCCGGACTACGGCGGACAGCTGTCCTGACGCACGGCACCCACGGAAAAAGGGAGCTGCCCCGGGACGTGAGTCCCGGGGCAGCTCCCTTTCGTGCTCCGGCTCGGGCCGAGCGCGGCGCTTACGCGTCCTTGCTCAGGTTCGGCCCGGCGCCGCCGGCCGCCTGCTCGATCGGCGGGACGTCGGGCAGCGCCGACTTCTCCTCGCCGCGGAAGGTGAAGGTCTTCTCCGCACCCTCGCCCTCGGTGTCCACGACCACGATCTGACCGGGGCGCACCTCGCCGAAGAGGATCTTCTCCGACAGCGAGTCCTCGATCTCGCGCTGGATCGTGCGGCGCAGCGGCCGCGCACCCATCACGGGGTCGTAACCCTTCTTGGACAGCAGCTCCTTGGCGGCCGGGGACAGCTCGATGCCCATGTCCCGGTCCTTCAGGCGCTCGTCCACCTTGCCGATCATCAGGTCGACGATCCGCAGGATGTCCTCCTGGGTCAGCTGCGGGAAGACGACCACGTCGTCGACGCGGTTGAGGAACTCGGGGCGGAAGTGCTGCTTGAGCTCGTCCGACACCTTGTTCTTCATGCGCTCGTAGTTGGTCTTCGTGTCGCCCGCGGCGGCGAAGCCCAGGTTGAAGCCCTTGGAGATGTCCCGGGTGCCGAGGTTGGTCGTCATGATGATGACCGTGTTCTTGAAGTCCACGACCCGGCCCTGGGAGTCGGTCAGGCGACCGTCCTCCAGGATCTGCAGCAGCGAGTTGAAGATGTCCGGGTGGGCCTTCTCGACCTCGTCGAAGAGGACGACCGAGAACGGCTTGCGGCGCACCTTCTCCGTCAGCTGGCCGCCCTCCTCGTAGCCCACGTAACCGGGAGGCGAACCGAAGAGACGCGACACCGTGTGCTTCTCGCTGAACTCCGACATGTCGAGGGAGATCAGCGCGTCCTCGTCACCGAAGAGGAACTCGGCGAGGGCCTTGGACAGCTCGGTCTTACCGACACCGGACGGGCCGGCGAAGATGAACGAGCCACCGGGACGCTTGGGGTCCTTCAGACCGGCACGCGTACGGCGGATCGCCTTCGACAGCGCCTTGACGGCGTCGTTCTGGCCGATGACCCGCTTGTGCAGCTCCTCCTCCATACGGAGCAGGCGGCTGGACTCCTCCTCGGTCAGCTTGAAGACCGGGATGCCGGTGGCCGTGGCGAGGACCTCGGCGATCAGCTCGCCGTCGACCTCGGCGACGACGTCCATGTCGCCGGCCTTCCACTCCTTCTCCCGCTTGGCCTTCGCCGCCAGCAGCTGCTTCTCCTTGTCGCGGAGAGACGCCGCCTTCTCGAAGTCCTGGGAGTCGATCGCGGACTCCTTGTCGCGGCGGACACCGGCGATCTTCTCGTCGAACTCGCGCAGGTCCGGCGGAGCGGTCATCCGGCGGATGCGCATGCGCGAACCGGCCTCGTCGATCAGGTCGATCGCCTTGTCCGGCAGGAAGCGGTCCGAGATGTACCGGTCGGCCAGGGTGGCGGCCTGGACCAGCGCCTCGTCGGTGATGGAGACGCGGTGGTGCGCCTCGTACCGGTCGCGCAGGCCCTTGAGGATCTCGATCGTGTGCGGCAGGGACGGCTCGGCGACCTGGATGGGCTGGAAGCGGCGCTCCAGGGCCGCGTCCTTCTCCAGGTGCTTGCGGTACTCGTCCAGGGTGGTCGCACCGATGGTCTGCAGCTCGCCACGGGCCAGCATCGGCTTGAGGATGCTCGCGGCGTCGATGGCGCCCTCGGCGGCACCCGCACCGACCAGCGTGTGCAGCTCGTCGATGAACAGGATGATGTCGCCGCGGGTGCGGATCTCCTTGAGCACCTTCTTCAGGCGCTCCTCGAAGTCACCGCGGTAGCGGGAGCCGGCGACCAGGGCGCCGAGGTCCAGGGTGTAGAGGTGCTTGTCCTTGAGGGTCTCGGGCACCTCGCCCTTGACGATGGCCTGGGCGAGGCCCTCGACGACGGCGGTCTTGCCGACGCCGGGCTCACCGATCAGCACCGGGTTGTTCTTGGTACGGCGGGACAGCACCTGCATGACCCGCTCGATCTCCTTCTCGCGCCCGATGACCGGGTCGAGCTTGGACTCACGAGCGGCCTGGGTGAGGTTCCGGCCGAACTGGTCGAGGACCAGGGACGTCGAGGGGGTGCCCTCGGCAGGGCCGCCGGCGGCAGCGGTCTCCTTGCCCTGGTAACCGGAGAGCAGCTGGATCACCTGCTGCCGCACACGGTTCAGATCTGCGCCCAGCTTGACGAGGACCTGGGCGGCGACGCCCTCGCCCTCGCGGATCAGGCCGAGCAGGATGTGCTCCGTGCCGATGTAGTTGTGGCCCAGCTGCAGAGCCTCGCGCAGCGAGAGCTCCAGCACCTTCTTGGCACGGGGGGTGAAGGGGATGTGGCCGGACGGCGCCTGCTGGCCCTGCCCGATGATCTCCTCCACCTGCTGGCGGACCGCCTCGAGCGAAATCCCGAGGCTCTCAAGGGCCTTGGCGGCGACACCCTCACCCTCGTGGATCAGGCCCAGGAGGATGTGCTCGGTGCCGATGTAGTTGTGGTTGAGCATCCGGGCTTCTTCCTGAGCCAGGACGACAACCCGCCGCGCGCGGTCGGTGAACCTCTCGAACATCGTTAATCGCTCCTCAGAGCGGTCAGGCAGTGGGGGGAACTTCCCCTCCCTGTCCTTCCGCAGCTTAGTCCCGCAAGCGGGGACCGCTCATTCCAACTGCCGACACCGTCGATGGCCTCCTGACCCCGAACGCCGACATCTGCTCCAACCCGATGGTGCGAGACGATGTTCCCGCAGGCCAGGCAGTTACCCCAGTCGCCAGTACGCCGATGGCGAACGGGAGCCGTCCCGGGCTGCGTGTCGCCCCCTCCCACAAGGGATGTCTTACCCGCTGCGACGGACAGTCCATGCCGCGTGCACGGCCTCCCTCCGCTACGGGCGAACAACCTTGCGCCTCCCGGCGCCCCGCGCGCCCCCCGGGCGGAAACTCATCGCACTCATCGGAGCACCCAGCGTAACCCGCACGCGTTTCCGGCTGTTGCACTTGGCATGGCTGGCGCTGTCCCCCCATGGCCCGCGGTCCCCTTCCCCCGGCGGTCGCCCGAGGCGGCCGATCCCGTCCGGCTCTGGTACGAGAACGAACTGGGCTGGCCGGTGGTGCCCGGAGAGCCGGTACGACTTTCCGTGGGCCCGCGCTTCGACGTCCTGGACGTCCCGGCCGAGGCGGGGCGAGCGGCGCTGCGCCACCTGGCGCCCGCCTCGCCCGTGACCCTGCACGGCGGCCGCATGCGGCTCCTGCTGGCCCCGGGCAGCGCGGAGGAGCTGCCGGGCCTGCTGGAGTGGCTGGAGTGGGGCCCGCTCGCCGCGTCCCTGGACCTGTGGGCCATGGGCCCGGGCGGCACACTGGAGGCTCCCCTGCCGGTGCCCCTCGGCACGGAGCCGCAGCACTCGGGGGCGGGTGCGTCAGGTGCGGCGATGGGTGCCTCAGCGTGGCCGGTGGGGCATGTGGGGCCCGTGGGGCCGATGGGTCCCATCGCGCCGGGCGGGGACGGACCGGGAGAGCCGGCCGGAGCCGGGTCGCGGGGGCCGGCCGTCACGGGGACAGGGGCGCCCGCCGGGGCCGGAGCGGACGGCGCGTGGGCGGACGGAGCCGGCCGCTCCGCTTCGCAGGGGGCCGCCGTATGGCTGCGGCCCCCCGTGCCGGGGAGCGAGGCCGAGTCCTCGCTGCCGACGATGTCGGCGTTGGGGGGCCGTGCGGGCGCCCCTGATCTCGTACGCGTGGTGGACACGGTGGCCGCGCAGTGCCACCGGATCCGCCTGCGGCGCGCGTGTGCTCAGCCGTTGGCCTTCTCGTAGGCCTCACGAATGGACGCGGGAACACGGCCGCGGTCATTGACCTCGTAGCCGTTCTCCTTGGCCCAGGCGCGGATCGCGGCGGTGTCCTGCGTGCCACCGGAAGCGGCACGCGCCTTTCCGCGACTGCCCGACGCACGGCCTCCGGTGCGACGCCCATTCTTCACGTACGGCTCGAGAAGCCCGCGCAGCTTGTCCGCATTGGCGGTCGTGAGATCGATCTCGTACGTCTTCCCGTCCAGCGCGAACGTCACGGTCTCGTCTGCCTCGCCGCCGTCGAGGTCGTCGACAAGAAGGACCTGAACCTTCTGTGCCACCGGATTTCCTTTCATCGAAAACGCTGAGGGGTAGGGGAGCGTGGCGTCCGCCCGTTTCGCCACCGCCCCTGTTATATGCAGTACAGCAGTACGTCGGAAAGCAAACCGCTTTTGCCGGAAAAACACAAACCCCTGGCAGAGACCGCTCCGCCCGCCCCGGGACGGAAACATGTGCGTTTCGGACATAGGGAACCCGGGCAGCCTGCCGTCACGCCGAATAGGCGTTGACCCGCTTGCCCGTTGCCCGACGATCACAGATGCAGAAGCATCCGGCTGTTGCCCAGGGTGTTCGGTTTCACTCGTTCGAGACCGAGGAACTCCGCGACGCCCTCGTCATAGGAACGCAGGAGCTCCGCGTACACATCGCGGTCCACCGGTGTCTCACCGATCTCCACGAAGCCGTGCTTGCCGAAGAAGTCGACTTCGAAGGTCAGGCAGAATACGCGGCGAACGCCCAGCCAGCGGGCGGTCTGCAGCAACTTCTCCAGCACCTGGTGACCGACGCCCGCGCCCTTCAGGCCGGGCTTCACCGCGAGAGTGCGCACTTCCGCGAGGTCTTCCCACATCACGTGCAGCGCGCCGCAGCCGACCACCTCGGCGTTGTCGTCGCGTTCCGCGACCCAGAACTCCTGGATGTCCTCGTAAAGAGTCACCATCGCTTTGTCGAGCAGGATGCCGTCACGGGCGTAGGCGTCGAGGAGCCGGCGCACGGCGGGGACATCGCTGGTGCGCGCCCGCCGGACGGTGATGGCTTTAGCGGTGGGTTCCGGGCTTCGTGCGGACATGACGGGACGCTATCGCCCGCCGCCCCGCGTTGCCGAGCCGGGGTTCTCCTGGGTACCGGCGGGGTTCGGGCCGGCGTCTTCCGTGCCTTCGGGAGCCGCCGCCGTTTCCGCGACGGGTTCCTCTCCGCCGTCGCGGATGATGCGCAGGGCGTCCCGCAAGGCCTGCCGTTGTTCGTCACTCATCATGCCGAAGAAGGCGACGAGAGCGGCGGCGGGGTTGTCGCTCTGCGCCCAGGCGTCGTTCATCAGGGCGGCGGCGTAGGCGGCCCGGGTGGAGACCGCCTCATATCGATAGGCCCGGCCTTCCGCTTCGCGGCGCACCCAGCCCTTCTGATGGAGATTGTCCAAAACGGTCATGACCGTGGTGTAGGCGATCGACCGTTCCTGTTGCAGATCTTCCAGGACTTCTCGAACCGTGACAGGGCGGTTCCACTTCCACACCCGCGTCATGACGGCGTCTTCGAGTTCTCCCAATGGGCGAGGCACAGCTCGACACAATAGTGGGACATCCCGCCATTGGCGTGCCGGACGTGCGCTTTCAGGAGCAAACGGGAACAAAAAGGGCGTACGACTCGGCGGCGGAGGGCCACACGGGGAGTCGTACGCCGGTGAGGGCGCCGCGGCGCGGCTGCGGGGGCTGCCGCGCTCGCCGCTGCCGTGCTCGCCGCTGTCAGGCGTCGCCGACGGCGGAGGAGGACTGGCGGGCGCCCTCGGCGCGCGCGAGGGCGGCGTCGACGGCCGCGTCCTCCTTGGCCTTGTTGGCGCCGCCCTGGGTCTTGACGATCACCCGGATCACGCCGATGAAGAACACGGCCATGACGACCGGGGGCAGGAGCGCGGAGACGTAGTCCATGGCTCCAGAGTAGCCACGCGCGTGTGCGGATTTCGGGCGGGGTCGGACGATTCGGCCGGTCCCGCCCGGGCGGGTGAACGCGAGCGTCAGCCGGCCGCCAGCTGCTGGGGCGGCTTGCCGGGCGACGGGGCGGGCTTACGGGGCGGGAAGACCTCGCCGGGGGTCGGGATGGGGCGGCGTTCCGGCGTGGGATCCGAGGGGGACGGCCGGGGGGCCGGCTCCGGCTTCTGCGCCGGCCGCTTCTGCGGCTGGTCGCCGTCGCCGGCCACGGGGCCCTCGCCCGCCGCCGTGCGGCCGCCGGGCAGCGCGTGCAGGCGGGTGCGGCAGGCGGGCACGGTCGGTACGGCCGTGACGGTGGCCCCGCGAGCCGTCGTGCCGCGCGCCAGACGGGCCCGTACGTCCTGCTCGGCCATGGTCTGACAGCGGTCGAGCAGGGCGGCCGCGACGGGGTTGCCGCGCAGCGCGCGCAGGGCGGCCAGGTCGTCGGGGTTCGGCCGGTACCCGGCGCCCAGCACCTCGTCGAGCAGGGCGAGGTAGCCGGCGGCGGTGCCCGGGAGCGCGGCGCGGTAGCGGCCGAGGTCGGCCACGAGGAAGGCCCGCAGCCGGGCGCCCTCGCGCATCGCCTCGTCGAGGGACTCGGCGAGGCTGAGGCAGTCCTGGACGTCCTCGGCCGAGGCGGGGGCGGGGTTCAGGGCGAGGGCGAGGGCGCGGCGGAGCACACGGAGCTCCTCCACGCCGAACGCCATGCCGCCGCGGGATCCGTATGGCGTGGGCATGCGGCGACCATACGCGCTAATCAGACAAACCAGACACATCGCCGGGGCGTGGCGCACCGAGCCACCCAGGTGGAGGGCGCGCTCTGGAGACCGGTCGGCGGGCATGCCCATGGCAGGGTCTCGGTCCGGCGCGTTGGGGGTGCGCCCCTCACACGCGTGCCACGGCTCGCACCCGGGCTGCGGGTGCGTGCCCCGGCCGGCACCCGCGCCGCGGGTGGCTTGCCTGCCGGGCGGACGCCGGCGTCGCCCCCGCTCACCGACCGCGCCCCTCCGGCGCCGGAGCGCCCGGCCTCGCCACCGCGCCGGGGCCCCGGCGCCTGTCTCACATGCGGGACACGTTCCGCTCGTACACCAGGCGCAGGCCGATCAGGGTCAGCCACGGCTCGTGTTCGTCGATGGCCGAGGACTCGCCGAGGACCATCGGGGCCAGGCCGCCCGTCGCGATGACGGTGACCTCCTCGGGGTCGTCGGCGAGTTCGCGCGCCATGCGGCTGACGACGCCGTCGACCTGGCCGGCGAAGCCGTAGACGATGCCGGCCTGCATGGCCTCGACGGTGTTCTTGCCGATGACGCTGCGGGGGCGGGCGACCTCGATCTTGCGCAGCATCGCGGCCCGCACGCCGAGCGCCTCGACGGAGATCTCGATGCCGGGCGCGATGACGCCGCCGACGTACTCCCCGCGCGCGGAGACCGCGTCGAACGTGGTCGCCGTACCGAAGTCGACGACGATCGCCGGGCCGCCGTACAGCTCGTTCGCCGCGACCGCGTTGATGATGCGGTCGGCGCCGACCTCCTTGGGGTTGTCGAAGAGGATCGGCACGCCGGTCTTCACGCCCGGCTCGACCAGCACGGCGGGCACGTCGCCGTAATAGCGCCGCGTCACCTCGCGCAGCTCGTGCAGCACCGACGGCACGGTCGCGCAGATGGCGATGCCGTCGATGCCGTCGCCGAGGTCCTCGCCGAGCAGCGGGTGCATGCCCATCAGGCCCTTGAGCAGGACCGCCAGCTCGTCGGCGGTACGGCGGGCGTCGGTGGAGATGCGCCAGTGCTCGACGATCTCCTCCCCGTCGAACAGCCCGAGGACGGTGTGCGTGTTGCCTACGTCGATCGTCAGCAGCATGGCCGGCCCCTACTCCGCCTCGCGCAGGTCCAGGCCGATGTCGAGGATCGGCGAGGAGTGGGTGAGGGCGCCGACGGCGAGGAAGTCCACGCCGGTGTCGGCGTACACGCGCGCGGTGTCGAGCGTCAGCCGGCCCGACGCCTCCAGCAGCGCCCGGCCGCCGACGATCCCGACGGCCTCGGCGCACTCGGCCGGCGTGAAGTTGTCCAGCAGGATCAGGTCGGCGCCGGCCTCCACGACCTCACGCAGCTGGTGCAGCGTGTCGACCTCGACCTCGATCGGCACCTCGGGGAAGGCCTCCCGCACGGCCTTGAAGGCCTGGGCGACGCCGCCCGCCGCGACGACGTGGTTGTCCTTGACCAGGGCCGCGTCGGACAGCGACATGCGGTGGTTGACGCCGCCGCCGCAGCGCACCGCGAACTTCTCCAGCGAGCGCAGGCCCGGCGTCGTCTTCCGGGTGTCCCGCACGCGTGCGTTCGTGCCCTCCAGCACGTCCGCCCACGCGCGCGTGGCGGTGGCGATGCCGGACAGGCGGCACAGGATGTTCAGCGCGCTGCGCTCGGCGGTGAGCAGGTCACGCGTGCGCGTGGTGACCGACAGCAGCTTCTGCCCGGCCTCGACGCGGTCGCCGTCCTCGACGTGCCGCTCGACCTCGAACTCGTCGGTGCACACCACCGAGAGCACCGCCTCGGCGACCCGGAGGCCGGCGACGACGCCCGCCTCACGCGCGGTGAAGTCGGCCGTGGCGACGGCGTCCTCGGGGATCGTCGCGACGGTCGTCACGTCCACGCCGCCGTCCAGGTCCTCCTGGATGGCGACGTTGGCGATGTCCTCGACCTCGACCGGGTCGAGTCCGGCGGCGGCCAGGAGCGCGGCGAGCGCGGGGTCGAGGCCGCACTCCAGGTACTCCTCGCCGGTGTCCGCGCCGCAGGCGCAGCCGTCGCCGCAGCCGCCGTTCGAGGCGAGGGAAAGGTCCTGATCGGTCACTTGGGTCACTGCTCCTGGGGACGCCGGGGCGCGGGGGCCTCGGGGCGGGTCGGGGGGAAGTCGGCGGTGTCGGTGGTGTGCACGGCGAATTCAGGAGATGCGGCGCGGAATTCAGCAGATGCGGCGCGCAGCGCCTCGTCGGAGGGCTGGTGGCGGGAGACGGGCGGGTGGTCCGGGTTCAGCCGTACGACGATGTGGCGGCGCCAGTGGGTGTTGTCGCGCTCGGTGCGGTCCTCGCGCCAGTGGCAGCCGCGGGTCTCCTCGCGCTGCCGGGCGGCGGCGACCAGGACGCGGGCCACGCACAGGAGGTTGGTGGCCTCCCAGGTGTCGACGCCGGGCTCGGCTGTCTTGCCGTTCTCCTCCAGCGCGTCGCGGGCCTCGGTGTGCAGGCGCTGAAGCTGGTCGGCGGCCCGGGCGAGGGACTCGGCGGAGCGCAGCACACCGGCGCCCTCGGACATGATCCGCTGGACGGCGAACCGGGTCTCGGGGGCGAGCAGCGGGTGCGCGGGCTTGTCCGGATACGGCAACGGCTCGGGCACGCGCGCGTGCAGGGCGCCCGCGGCGTGGCTCCCCGCGATGTCGTCGGCGATCCGCTCGGCGTAGACCAGGCCCTCCAGCAGGGAGTTGGAGGCGAGCCGGTTCGCGCCGTGCACGCCGGTGCAGGCGACCTCGCCGCACGCGTACAGGCCGGGCACGGTGGTGCGGCCGTGGAGGTCGGTGCGCACGCCGCCGGAGGCGTAGTGGGCGGCCGGGGCGATCGGGATGGGCTCGTGGACGGGGTCGATGCCGTGGGCGCGGCAGGCGGCGAGGATGGTCGGGAAGCGCTGCTCCCACATGTCGGCGCCGAAGTGCCGGGCGTCGAGGAACATGTGCTCGGCGTCCTGCTCCAGCATGCGGCGCATGATGCCCTTGGCGACGATGTCGCGCGGCGCCAGCTCGGCCAGTTCGTGCTGCCCGACCATGAAGCGCACGCCGTCGGCGTCGACCAGGTGGGCGCCCTCGCCGCGCACCGCCTCCGAGACCAGCGGCTGCTGGCCCTCGGCCTCGGGGCCGAGGAAGAGCACCGTCGGGTGGAACTGCATGAACTCCAGGTCGGAGACCTCCGCGCCCGCGCGCAGGGCGAGCGCCACGCCGTCGCCCGTCGACACGGACGGGTTGGTGGTCGCGGAGAACACCTGCCCCATGCCGCCGGTGGCGAGGACGACCGCGGGCGCGTGCACGGCGCCCACGCCGTCGTGCTGGCCCTCGCCCATGACGTGCAGGGTGACGCCGGCGGTACGGCCGTCGGCGTCGGTGAGCAGGTCGAGCACGAGCGCGTTCTCGATGGTGCGCATCCCGCGCGCGCGTACGGCCTCGACGAGTGCCCGGGAGACCTCGGCGCCGGTCGCGTCGCCGCCCGCGTGGGCGATGCGGCGCCGGTGGTGGCCGCCCTCGCGGGTCAGCTGGAGGCCGCCCTCGGCGGACTCGTCGAAGTGGGCGCCGGTCGCGATGAGCCGCCGTACCGCGTCGGGGCCCTCGGTGACGAGGACGCGCACGGCCTCCTCGTCGCACAGCCCGGCGCCGGCGACGAGGGTGTCCTCGAGGTGCTGCTCGGGGGTGTCGCCCTCGCCGAGGGCGGCGGCGATGCCGCCCTGCGCCCAGCGGGTGGAGCCGTCGTCGAGGCGGGCCTTGGTGACGACGACCGTGTTCAGGCCGGCGGCCTCGCAGCGCAGGGCCGCGGTCAGGCCGGCGACGCCGGAGCCGACGACCACCACGTCCGCGGCGATGGACCACCCGGGGGCGGGCGCGTGCAGTCGTATGCCTGTGCTGGTCACGAGGCGGCTCCGAAGGTGAGAGGAAGGTTGTCGATCAGCCGGGTCGAGCCGACCCGGGCGGCGACGGCGAGGACGGCCTCGCCGGTGAAGTCGTCCCCGATCTCGGTGAAGTCGAAGGGGTCGACGAGTCCGAGGTAGTCCAGTTCGAGCGGCGGGTCGTGGCGGGCGGCCTCGTCGAGGACGGCCCGCGCGGCGGCGCGTACGGCGGCCGGTCCGCCGGGGGCGGCGGTGGCCACGGCGTGCGCGTCGGCGGCGGCGCGGGACTCGCCGAGGGCGCTGAGGGCCTCGGCACGCGCTTGGGTGGCGGGCACCTCACGCGCGCGGGCCCGCAGCGCCTCCTGGGCGGCGTGCCGGTCGCGGCCGGAGAACAGCGCGCGGGACAGCGCGAGGGCGGTGCGCCGCTCCTGCGGGGACAGGTAGCGGTTGCGGCTGGACAGGGCCAGTCCGTCGTCCTCGCGGACGGTGGGCACGCCGACGATCTCGACGCCGAAGTTCAGGTCGCGCACCATGCGCCGGATCAGTGCGAGCTGCTGGGCGTCCTTCTGGCCGTACAGGGCGACGTCGGGGCGGGTGAGGTGCAGCAGCTTGGCGACGACGGTGAGCATGCCGTCGAAGTGGCCGGGGCGCGAGGAGCCCTCCAGCCGCTCCCCCATGGGGCCGGCGCTGACGCGGACCTGCGGCTCGCCGCCGGGGTAGACCTCCTCGACGGACGGCGCGAAGACGGCGTCCGCGCCGGCCTGCTCGGCGATCTTGAGGTCGGCGTCCAGGGTGCGCGGGTAGCGGTCGAGGTCCTCGCCCTTGCCGAACTGCAGCGGGTTGACGAAGACGGTGACGACGACCTCGCCGCCGGCGCCGGCGATCCCGCGCGCGGTGCGGATGAGCGTCGCGTGGCCCTCGTGCAGGGCGCCCATGGTCATCACGACGGCGCGGCGGCCTCCACGCGTGCGTGCGTGGAGTTCGCCGGCGGTGCGCAGCAGGGCGATGGTCATCGGGCGTCCCCTTCGGTGCCGTCGGTCCCGTCGGTCCCGGTGGCGAGTACCCCGAGGAGATCCGTCGCGAGTTCCGGCTTGAGCAGTCCGTGGGCGAGCGCCCGGTCGGCGGTGGCGCGGGCCATCGCCAGGTACCCGGCGACGGTCTGCGGCGCGTGCTTGCGCAGCTGTTCGACGTGCGCGGCGACCGTGCCGGCGTCCCCGCGCGCGACGGGGCCGGTCAGGGCGGCGTCGCCGGAGCGCAGGGCGTTGTCGAGGGCGGCGCCCAGCAGCGGGCCGAGCATCCGGTCGGGCGCCTCGACGCCGGCCTCGCGCAGCAGCTCCATGGACTGGGCGACCAGGGTGACGAGGTGGTTGGCGCCGAGGGCGAGCGCCGCGTGGTACAGCGGGCGCTTCTCCTCGGCGATCCACTCCGGTTCGCCGCCCATCTCGATCACCAGCGCCTCGGCGGCCAGCCGCAGCTCCTCGGGCGCGGTGACACCGAACGAGCAGCCGGCCAGGCGCTGCACGTCCACGGGCGTGCCGGTGAACGTCATCGCCGGGTGCAGGGCCAGCGGCAGCGCGCCCGCGCGCAGCGCCGGGTCGAGCACCTTCGCGCCGTAGCGCCCGGAGGTGTGGACGAGCAGCTGGCCGGGCCGGACGGCGCCGGTCTCGGCGAGGCCCGTGACGAGGCCGGGCAGGGTGTCGTCGGGGACGGTGAGCAGGACCAGGTCGGCGCGCTGGAGGACCTCGGCGGGCGGGACGAGGGGGACGTCGGGCAGCAGCAGCGCGGCGCGCCGCCGGGAGGCGTCGGAGACTCCGGAGACGGCGACCGGGCGGTGCCCGGCGAGCTGGAGGGAGGCGGCGAGCGCGGGGCCCACGCGCCCGGCGCCGACGACGCCGACGGTGAGCCGCGCGGGGCGGTCCCTGGGGTCTGGCTGTTGGCTTGTACTCACGCGACGGCGGCCTTCCGTTCCAGTCCGCTCCGGGTACCGGACGATTTCTCGTCATGTTAACGCTATCGGGTCGGCGGGCGTCCGTCCGTCCACAGGCTGTGGGTTACGCCACGCCCCGCACGGGCGCACCGGAGCGGGGCCGCGGGCACGCGGCGAGAGAGCGCGGGCGCACCGGAGCGGGCCGTGGGGGTAAATGCGGATGCCCGCTCTGTCCGGCCCACGGCATGATCGCGCGCATGAGCGATGTGGCGGAGCAGGGCGGGCAGCGGGTGGACGAGACGGGCGAGTCGGCGCGGCGGGCGGACGAGCCGGCGGACGGCGGGTGGCGCCGGCAGATGCGCGATCGGCGCCTTGTCGCACACAGGGGCGCTCAACGGGTGCTCTCGCGCCCCGGCTATCTGGCGACCCTGCGGGAGCGCCTGGCGTTCCTGGAGCGCGCGGCCCGGCTGCACGACCTCGACGACCGCCCCGACCAGTACGGCGACGGCATCGTCGAGACGCTGGAGGGCCGGGTCGCCGAGCTGCTCGGCACCGAGGCCGCCGCGTTCTTCCCGACCGGCACGATGGCGCAGCAGGTCGCCCTGCGCTGCTGGGCGGCGCGCACCGGCAATCCCACCGTCGCCCTTCACGCGCTGGCCCATCCCCAGGTGCATGAAGGCGGTGCGTTCACCGTCGTCAGCGGGTTGCGCACGGTCCCCGTGACGAGCGCGCCGCGGATGCCGACGGCCGAGGAGGTGCGCTCCTTCCCGGAGCCGTTCGGGGCGCTGATGCTGGAGCTGCCCCTGCGCGACGCCGGTTTCCTGCTGCCGTCCTGGGAGGAGCTCACCGAGGTCGTGGAGGCGGCGCGCGAGCGCGACGCGGTGGTGCACATCGACGGCGCGCGTCTGTGGGAGTCCACGGCCCACTTCGGCCGCCCGCTCGAGGAGATCGCCGGCCTGGCGGACAGCGTGTACGTGTCGTTCTACAAGTCCCTCGACGGCTTCGGCGGCGCGGCCCTGGCCGGCCCCGCGACGCTGGTGGAGGACGCGAAGACCTGGCGGCACCGGTACGGCGGCATGGTCCTGCAGCAGTTCCCGACCGTGCTGTCCGCGCTGGCGGGCCTCGAGTGGGAGCTGCCGCGGCTGCCGGAGTACGTCGCGCACGCGCGCGTGGTCGCCGCCGCGCTGCGCGAGGGCTTCGCGGAATCCGGCCTGCCCTGGGCACGCGTGCACCCCGAGGTGCCGCACACCCACCAGTTCCAGGTCTGGCTGCCCTACGACTGCCGGCTGCTGTCCGAGGCGGCGGTGCGCCAGGGCGAGGAGACGAGGACGCTGCTCTTCCAGAGCCCCTGGGAGGAGGCCGGTCCGGGTCTGGCGCGCACCGAGATCACGGTGCGCGCCGCCGGCCTGGAGTGGGGCGAGGCCGACGTGCGCACCGCGGTGGCCGGCTTCGTCACGCGCGTGCGTGCGCTCGCCGGCTGACGTCCGCGCGCCGCGACCGCAGCCGCAGGCCCAGACGCTGAGGCAGCCGCAGCGGTAGCCGCAGGCGGAGCCGCCGGCTCGCCGGGCGCCCGGCGAGCACCGCGCGGAACCGTCCGTAGTCCCGCAGTTCGCGCACCAGCTGCCACTCGTGGGTGCCGGGCGCGGGCGGTGCCGCCTCACCGTGCTGCAGGGCGCGGTGGGCGTCGAGGAGGTACTGCTGGGTGATGCTCATGACGGATCGCCTCTTCGGGACGTGGAGTGGACGGTGGAACACAGGAGGTCCGGAAGGCTCCGCGGCTGCCCCGGTGTCCTCAGCCTGCGCCCGGCCGACCGCGCACGTCCCGCCGATTGACGGCTGCCGTCAATCGGCGGCGGCGCTGTCAGTGGCGGGGTGCACCATGGGCACATGAGCGTGCGCATCGACATCACGGGGCTGCGGCCGGAACAGGTGGCCGTCGTGCCGTCCGCGCTGGCCGAGCTCGGCATGGCGCTGCACGCCCTGTCCGAACCCGGCCACCACCCGGGCCTGCAGGGCTGGGTGACCGGGGTGACGGCCCGGCTCGACCCGCATCTGGCCGACCGGATGTGCGAGGCCGACTTCCTGTGGCGGACGACGTTCTCCGACCTGTTCCTGCCCTTCGCGGGCATCCCGGGCCGCAGCACCCTGCCCGGGGCCACGCTCGCCGAGGACCTCGACCTGCTGGACAAGCTGTCGGACGAGCAGTTCGTCGACGCCGCGCTGGAGTTCACCTGCACGCCCGCGTCCGTCGCACCGCAGGTGGGGACGCTGGACAACCCGGAGGTGCGCTGCCGCGCCCTGGAGGTGGCCGCCTCCCGGGGCCCCCGGCAGGTGCGTTTCACCCGGCGGCTGCTGGACGAGCCGCCGGTCGTCCGGGCCTGGCTGCGGCGCTTCCTGGAGGACTGCGAGGAGGCCTTCTTCGCCGACGTCTGGGCCCGCTTGCGCCACCAGCTGGCGGCCGACGCCCGGCACAAGACGGAGCTGCTGCGGCGCAAGGGCCTGGCCGAGGCCCTGAGCGCGGTCTCACCCGCGACGAACCTCGACGAGGAGCGCGGGCACATCGTCGTGGACAAGCTGGCGCACGCGCTCACGATCACCGCGGGCGGCGGTTTCCTGCTCGTCCCGACCAGCCTCGGCTGGCCGCATCTGAACGTGCTGCACCGCTGGGGCTGGCAGCCCCTGCTGCACTACCCCGTCGGCTCCCCCGACCTGGCCGCGCCCACCTCGGTCGAGGAGCTCACCCTGCGGATGAGCGCCCTGTCTCACCCGGTGCGCATGCGCATCTGCCGCCATCTGGCCCGCACCGCGTACACCACGGGCGAGCTGGCCCGGGTGCACGGCATGACGCCGCCCGAGATATCCCGGCACCTCGGTGTGCTGAAGAAGGCGGGCCTGATCACCACGCGCCGCCGCGGGCGGTACGTGCTGCACCAGCTGGACGTGACGGTGGTGGCCCGGCTGGGCAGCGACTTCCTGGAGGGGATCCTCCGGTAGTCCGGCGTATCAGTCGAAGCGGATGTGGCGCAGCCCGACCGCCGTCTGGCGCAGCCGCGTGCGCAGCCGGCTCTCGGTGTTCGGGGTCAGCCGCAGGCCGGCCAGGACGGCGATGCGGTCGGCCGTCTTCGGCACCGTGGTGTGGTCGGTCCACAGGTGCTCCGCGAACTCGGGCTTGCGCAGCCGCTCCAGGCAGTGGTCGAGCTGCTGCACGGCCCAGCTTTCGTGCCGCAGCCCGGCCCTCTTGCCGCCGACGAACGACACGAGGTGACCGAAGCCGCGCTCACGCAGCCGCTTCAGCACGGTCTCCCGCTCGGCGAGCAGTGCGAAGTGCCGGACGTCGTGGCCCAGTTCGCGCAGCCGGCCGACCGTTTCCGCGAAGTGTCCGGAGTCCGTGACCGTCATGGGGACGATCACCACGCCGTCATGCCGGGTGAGCGCGAGGTCGAGCACCTCGACGACGCCCTGCCGCCAGGAAGCCAGGTCCTGGAAGTCGCCGCGCAGTTCGGGCGGAAGCATCCGGCGCAGACCGAAGCCGGCGTGCTCGGGGTCGCAGATGACACTGCCGGGCAGCCGGCGCCGTATCTCGTGAGCCGTCTGTGTCTTGCCGCCCCCGAAGGGGCCGTTGATCCACAGGAGCATGGCCCGACACCCTACCGGCGCGGCACCGGCCGGTCAGCCGTGTCCGCCGGCCCGCACCAGCCCCGTCTCGTACGCCAGGACCACCACCTGTACGCGGTCGCGCAGCCCCAGTTTGGTCAGGATGCGGCCCACGTGCGTCTTCACGGTCGCCTCGGACAGCACCAGCCGCGCGGCGATCTCGCCGTTGGACAGGCCCTGCGCGACCAGCACCATCACCTCGCGCTCCCGCTCGGTGAGCCGCCCGAGCTCCTTGACCTGCGGCTCCCGGCCGGCGGACGGCAGCATCGGCGCGAAGCGGTCCAGCAGCCGGCGCGTGGTGGACGGCGCGACGACCGCGTCACCGCTGTGCACGGCCCGGATCGCCGCGAGCAGGTCGCCGGGCGGCACGTCCTTGAGCATGAACCCGGAGGCGCCCGCCTTCAGCCCGGAGAAGGCGTACTCGTCCAGGTCGAAGGTGGTCAGGATGAGCACCTTGGGCGGGTCGGGTTCGGAGCAGACACGGCGGGTGGTCTCGACGCCGTCCAGCTTGGGCATGCGCACGTCCATCAGGACGACGTCGACGGCCGTCGAGCGCAGTACCTGCAGGGCCTCGACGCCGTCACCCGCCTCCGCGACGACCTCCATGTCCGGCTGGGCGGCAAGCACCATCCGGAACCCGGTGCGCAGCAGCACCTGGTCGTCGACGAGCATCACGCGGATCGTCATCGGGCCTCTTCCGTTCGGGTCACAGGGTCGTTCAGTGGGCCGGCTTGAGCGGCAGGAGGGCGCTGATGCGGAATCCTCCGCCCGGGCGCGGCCCGGCGTCCAGGGTGCCGCCGACCATGCCGACCCGCTCGCGCATGCCGATCAGGCCGTGGCCGCCGCCGTCGATGCCGCCCTCGTCGTACAGCTCGTGCGGGGCGCCCTTGCCGTCGTCCTCGATGAGCAGGCCGAGCCCGTCGTCGAAGTACACCAGGCGCACACTGGCGCCCGCGTTCGGCCCGCCGTGCTTGCGGGTGTTGGTGAGCGCTTCCTGCACGATCCGGTACGCGGTCAGCTCGACGCCGCTGGGCAGCGGGCGCGGCGTGCCCTCCACCCGGAAGTCGACGGGCAGTCCGGAGCCCCGGCACTGCTCGACCAGGTCCTCGATCTGCTCCACATCGGGCTGCGGGACGTACTCGCCGCCCTCCTGGTGCTCGCCGGTGCGCAGCACGCCGAGCAGGCGGCGCATCTCGGCGAGGGCCTGCCGGCCGGTGGAGGAGATCGTCTCCAGGGCCTTCTTCGCCTGGTCGGGCGCCGCGTCCAGCACATAGGCGGCGCCGTCGGCCTGGACCACCATCACGGACACGTTGTGCGCGACCACGTCGTGCAGCTCGCGCGCGATCCGGGCGCGCTCGGCGGCCACCGCGACCTTCGCCTGTGCCTCGCGCTCCTTCTCCAGGCGGGCGGCGCGCTCCTCCAGCTGGGCGTAGTAGGCGCGGCGGGTGCGTATCGAGTCGCCCAGCACCCAGGCCAGCGCGAACGGCACGGTCTGGAAGACCACGATCGCAACGTGGCCCGCCAGGCCCGTGTCGTGACTGGGCCAGCGAAGCTGCGCCGCGGTGGCCGCGCCCAGCCCCACGGCCAGCGCCAGCCGGGAGGCCCAGCGGGCGCCGGTCGCGGCGACCGTGTAGGTGATCACCAGCATCGCGAAGTCCGCAGTCATCGTGTCGACGTCCAGGACGAGCTGCACCAGGCCGAGCGCGACGGCCAGCAGCAGCATCTTCTCCGGCATACGCCGCCGCAGCGCGACCACCAGACACAGCAGCAGCACCACCGGCACGATCAGCGCGGGGGCCTTCGTGCCCCGGTTCGCCTGACCGGCCCCCGCGGCCATCAGCGAGATCCCGGACAGGACGACCGCCCAGAAGGCGTCGACCCCGGTCGGGTGTCTGCGGAAGAAGTCGTAGAGGCGCTGCACGTAACCCAGCGTAGGCAAGCGAGATAGGTGCAGGGGTCAACCGGAGGGCCGATCCCCGCCCGGCGGGTGTACTCCCCAAGGTGGAGGCCGCGATCACCTGTACGCCTAGTCTGAGCGGGTGGGCGAGGAGACGGCGGACGGCGTGGACGGCGTGGACGACGCGGACGGCTGGCGCGGCTGGCGGGCCGCGGCCGGGGACGCGCTGTACGGCGCGCACGGTTTCTACCGGAGGCCGGAGGGGCCGGCCGGGCACTTCCGTACGTCCGTGCACGCCTCGCCGCTGTTCGCACGGGCCGTGGCGGCGCTGCTGGTCCGGGTGGACGAGGCCCTGGACCGGCCCGCCGTGCTGGACTTCGTCGACATGGCCGCGGGACGCGGGGAGCTGGCCGCCGGGGTGCTGGCCGCGCTGCCCGCCGAGGTGGCCGCACGCACGCGCGTGCGCGCCGTCGAGATCGCCGGCCGCCCCGCCGGGCTCGATCACCGGATCGAGTGGCTCGCCGAGCCGCCGCGGGAGATCACCGGGCTGCTGTTCGCCAACGAGTGGCTGGACAACGTACCCGTCGAGGTCGCCGAGGTGGACACGTCGGGCACCGCCCGGCTGGTGCTCGTCCGGCGCGACGGCGCCGAGCGGCTGGGCGAGCCGGTGTCGGGCGCGGACGCCGCGTGGCTGGCCCGCTGGTGGCCGCTCACCGGGGAGCCGGGGCTGCGCGCGGAGATCGGACGGCCGCGGGACGAGGCGTGGGCGGCCGCGGCCGGGTGCGTGGCGCGGGGGCTGGCGGTGGCCGTGGACTACGCGCACACGGCGGCGGCGCGGCCTGTGTTCGGCACGCTGACGGGCTTTCGCGAGGGGCGCGAGACGGCGCCCGTACCGGACGGGTCGTGCGACCTCACGGCGCATGTGGCGCTGGACGCGTGCGCCTTGCCGGGCGGGCGGACGCTCCCCCAGCGCGACGCGCTGCGCGCCCTCGGCATCACCGGCGCACGCCCCCCGCTCTCGCTCGCCTCCACCGATCCCGCCGCCTATGTGCGCGCCCTCGCGGGCGCCGGTGAGGCGGCCGAGCTGACCGCGCCGGGCGGCCTCGGCGACTTCGGCTGGCTGCTCCAGCCGGTGGGCGCGCCGGACCCGTTCGCGGCCGGGTGACCGGCCGGCGGCCGTCCGCCGAGGTCGGCCGGTCCGCCGAGGTCAGCTGGTCCATCGAGGTCCGGCGGTCCGCCGCGTGAGCTACTTGTCGATGTCCCCGACCACGAAGAACATCGACCCCAGGATCGCCACCATGTCCGCGACCAGCGTCCCCGGCAGCAGCTCGGTCAGCACCTGGATGTTGTTGTACGACGCCGAGCGCAGCTTCAGCCGGTACGGGGTCTTCTCACCCTTGCTGACCAGGTAGTAGCCGTTGATCCCGAGCGGGTTCTCGGTCCACGCGTACGTGTGCCCCTCGGGTGCCTTCAGCACCTTCGGCAGCCGCTGGTTGATCGGGCCCGGCGGCAGCGCGGCGAGCCGGTCGAGGCAGGCGTCGGCCAGGTCGAGCGCGTTGTGCGTCTGCTCCAGCAGGCACTCGAAGCGGGCCAGGCAGTCGCCCTCGGTCCGCGTGACCACCTTCAGCGTGTCCTGCAGCTCCCCGTAGGCCAGGTACGGCTCGTCGCGGCGCAGGTCGAAGTCGACGCCGGAGGCACGCGCGATGGGGCCGCTCACGCCGTAGGCGTGCACCGCCTCGGGCGCGAGCGTGCCCACGTCCCGGGTGCGCCCGCGGAAGATCTCGTTGCCGAGGACCAGGTCGTCGAAGACGTCCATACGGGAGCGCACGGCGGCGACGGCGGCACGCGCGCGTGCGCTCCAGCCGGCCGGCAGGTCCTCCTTGAGGCCGCCGACGCGGTTGAACATGTAGTGCATGCGCCCGCCGGAGACCTCCTCCATGACGTTCTGCAGCACCTCGCGCTCGCGGAACGCGTAGAAGACCGGCGTGATCCCGCCCAGCTCCAGCGGGTAGGAGCCGAGGAACATCAGGTGGTTGAGCACCCGGTTCAGCTCCGCCAGCAGCGTGCGCGTCCACACCGCGCGCTCGGGCACCTCCATGCCGAGCATCCGCTCGACGGCGAGGACCACGCCCAGCTCGTTGGAGAATGCCGACAGCCAGTCGTGGCGGTTGGCGAGCACGATGATCTGGCGGTAGTCGCGCGCCTCGAAGAGCTTCTCCGCGCCGCGGTGCATATAGCCGATCACCGGCTCCGCGCGCATGATGCGCTCACCGTCCAGCACGAGCTTGAGCCGCAGCACGCCGTGCGTGGACGGGTGCTGGGGCCCGATGTTGAGCACCATGTCGGTGCTCTCCGCGGCGCCGCCGATCCCGACCATGGTCTCCGTCGTAGGAGTCATGGACACAGTCTCTCCTACGTACGCTGGCCCCATGGAAACGGGGAGCCCGCAGGACCGGCGGGATGCGGGAGACACGGGGACGACTCGGCAGACGACGGAGCAGTCTGAGGAGCGGACGGGGCAGCGGACGGCGGAGCCGGTGTGGACCGGGCTGCCACCGGGGCTGCTGCGGATGCGGCGGCTGCTGCTGGTGGTGTGGACGGGGGTGCTCGCCCTGGCCGCCGGGGTGCCGCTCGGCCTGTTCGCCGGGCCGGCCTGGGCGGCGTTCGCGCTGCTGCCCCTGGCGCCGGCGGCGTGGGGCTGGGTGCTGCTCGGCCGTAACTGGCGCTCCTGGCGGTACGCCGAACGCGCCGACGACCTGCTGATCAGCCGGGGTGTGCTGTGGCGCGAGGAGACCGTCGTGCCGTACGGGCGGATGCAGCTGGTCGAGGTCACCTCCGGTCCCGTCGAGCGGTACTTCGGGCTGGCCAGCGTGCAGCTGCACACGGCCGCCGCCGCGACCGACGCGACCATCCCGGGCCTGGAGCCGGCCGAGGCCGAACGGCTGCGCGACCGGCTCACCGAGCTGGGCGAGGCCCGATCGGCGGGGCTGTGACGGCGCCGGACGCCGTGGACGGCGTAGCCGGGGAACGGGTTCTGAACGAGCGGCGGCTGCATCCCGTGACGCCGCTGCGGCGGGCGTGGGCGCCGATCGCGGTGATCGTGGGCTGGGCGGTGCACGACCCCGACCAGGCGCAACGGCAGCTGACCCGGCTGACGACCACGACGCTGCTGCTCGCACTCGCCGTGATCGTCCCCGGAGCCGCGCTGTACGGCTTTCTGACGTGGTGGTTCACGCACTTCTCGGTCACCGACACGGAACTGCGCATCCGTACCGGGCTGCTGTTCCGGCGTATCGCGCACATCCGGCTGGAGCGGATCCAGGCGGTCGACGTCACGCAGCCGCTGCTCGCGCGGATCGCGGGGGTGGCGAAGCTGCGGCTGGACGTGGTCGGCGCGAAGAAGAAGGACGAGCTGGCGTTCCTGGGCGAGCGTGAGGCGCGTGCGCTGCGCGCGGAGCTGCTGGCGCGCGCCGCCGGGTTCGCGCCCGAGACGGCGCACGAGGTCGGGGAGGCGCCGGCGCGCGAGGTGCTGCGCGTGCCGCCGCGGGTGCTCGCGCTCTCGTTGGTGCTGACGGGCGCCACCTGGGGTTCGCTGGTCGCCGCGCTCGTCGTCCCGCCGGTGCTGTGGCTGGCCACCCACAGCCTGTGGACGGTCCTCGCGACCGCGGCGCCGCTGCTGGGCACGGCGGGCGCGAGCAGCGTGGGACGGTTCGTCGCCGAGTACGACTGGACGGTCGGCGAGTCGCCGGACGGGCTGCGCATCGACCGGGGACTGCTGGACCGCAGCCACGAGACGGTGCCGCCGGGGCGGGTGCAGACGGTGCGGATCGTGCAGCCGCTGCTGTGGCGTCGGCGGGGGTGGGTGCGGGTCGAGCTGGACGTGGCCGGGTCGTCGAACTCCGTGCTCGTGCCGGTCGCTCCGCGCGAGGTCGCCGAGGCGGTCGTCGCGCGCGTGCTGCCGGGGGTTGTGGTGCCGGCGATGTCGTCGCTGTCCCGGCCGGGGCGGGGGGCGCGGTGGTGCGTGCCGGTGTGGTGGCGGGGGTACGGGCTTGCCGTCGGCGGGGACGTGTTCGCGGCGCGGCACGGGCTGCTGCGGCGGCACCTCGCGCTCGTGCCGCACGCCAAGGTGCAGAGCGTGCGGGTCACTCAGGGGCCGTGGGAGCGGTTGTGGGGGCTCGCGGATGTGCATGTGGACACGGGGGCCGGCAAGACCGTCACGGGGCGGCTGAGGGGCGCGGGGGAGGCGGCGGAGCTGCTGGGGAGTCAGGCGGAGCGGTCTCGGACGGGGCGGAGGGCTGCGGTGGGGGATCGGTGGATGGCGTAGCCTGCGGCGCCGGGTCGTGTGTCGGGTGCGGGTGCCTGCGGCGCTGGGTGCGTGGTCGTCTGCGGGTGCCTGTGCCTGCGGCGCCGGGTGCGTGGTCGTCTGCGGGTGCGTTGTGGCTGGTCGCGCAGTTCCCCGCGCCCCTTTTGTGCCTGCGGCGGCCCGTTGCGGTTGCGTCGTGGCGTGCGTCGCGCCTACGGCCGGTTTCTGAGGCGGGGCCGGGGTGGGGGGTCTCCGTCCTCGGTCCGGCCGCCCGTCCCCGACGACGGCGCCCACCGCCGGTGCCGGACGCTGCGGGCGGACACCCCCCACCCCGGCCCCTTCCCGCCGTACGCGGGTGCGGCGTCGTCGTGGTGAGCTCCTCGGTCCTGCTAGCTGCCGTCGGGTCAGGATGCCGCTGTGCGGAGGCTCTGGACGTCTATCTGTTCTGTTTCGTCGTGGGCCGTCAGGTCGATGACCTGGCCCGCGCGGGGGGCGTCCTCGGTGGCCGGTTTGAAGGCGGCCTCGGTCTCCGCCTTGTGCAGTGCGAGGGCCTCCTGGCCGACGACGTCGGCGAGGTCCTCGTTCTGGACGGCCTCCAGGGCCGCCGGTGTCGGGGACGCCTTCGTGCCGAAGAAGTCGAATCCGCCGCCGGTCACGGGACGCCGTACGGGCGGGGTGGGCGGTACGACGGCCACCGCGGTCGGTACGGCGAAGTGACCGCCGGGCTGGGTCTCGGCGCTCTCACGTTCCGCCGCGGTCCCGGTGGCGGCGGCCGCGTGCTCCTGCGCGTCGGCCGCCTCGGGCTTCCCCTCCGCCTCGTCCTCCCGCTCGGCGCCGGTGGCGAGGCGGATCAGCGCCGCGTTCGCCGCCCGGAACAGGCGCGTGCCCTCACGGGAGAAGGCCGCCGGGGGCACCGGCCTGTCCTCGCTCACCGCGTCCTTCTTCGGGGGCGCCGGCGGCAGCGCGCGTGCCGGGCCCTCGAGCTCCAGCAGGCGGCGGCCCTCCAGGGCGCTGGCCCGTTCCGTCTCCGCCGTGGCGTAACGGCGCAGCAGGGCCGCGTGCTCGTTGCGCAGGCCCGCCAGCTCGGTGCGCTTGGCCCGCAGCCGCTGCTCCAGCTTGGCGCGCAGTTCGCGTGACTCCTCGAGGTCGGTCTCCAGTTCGGCGACCCGCTCCTCGTACCGCCACTCGTCACCGGCACGCGCGCGCGTGAGGTCGGCGACCTGCTTGCCCGCCTGGATGTCCCAGCGCCGCATGACGAACGCCCCGAGGACGGCCGTCACCGCGCCCGCCCCGGCGACGACGCGCAGCACCAGGGCGTCGGTGGACACCCAGGGGCCCAGGGCGCAGACGACCGAGACGCCTGCGATCGCCGACGGTGGCAGCACCCTGTGCAAGGGCGGGGAATGACGGTGACGTCCACGTGGCATGGCCAGAAACTTACCGCGCGTAGGCGGCTCGTGAAGCCCCGGCCCGTAAAAACAAGGCGATGGGCAAGGGTTCACGGGGCATCGGCAAAAGCCAAGGGGCGCAAGGGCTGTGGTCAGCCCGCCGTCAGCCGGCCGCTCAGCCACGCCAGCGACTCGGGGATCTCGCGCCGCCACGTGTTGAAGTTGTGCCCGCCGCTGTCGAGGATGATGGACGAGATCCGTGTCGTGCCGGTCGCCTTCACCGCGTCGATGAACTTCGTCGTGCTCTTGTAGTTGTTCTCCCCCACCTTGCTGCTGGTGACGAGCAGTGAGGTGTCGGGCGCCGGCATGTGCTTGAGGTACCACATCAGGTCGGCGCGGTTGCGCAGCTGCTTGTCGCCGTGGAAGAGGTCGCCCGTCGTCGGGTCGATCGGCGCCTTGTAGTAGGGCGAGAGGCCCACGGCCGCCGCGTACGTGTCCGGGTGGTGCATGGCGAACTTCAGCGCGCAGTAGCCGCCGGTGGAGTCCCCCATGACGCCCCAGGAGCCGGGTCCGCGGCCCACCCGGTAGTGCCCGGCCAGCGCCTGCGGCAGGTCCTTGGCGAAGAACGTCTCCGTCTGCGGGCCGCCGGGCACGTCCACGCACTCGGTGTCGCGCGGGGGCGCGACCGTCGGGCGCATCATCACCAGGATCATCGGCTGCATCCGGCCCTGCTTGGCGAGATCGCGCGCGGTGCGCGGGTAGTGCAGCTTGTCCACGAGCGCCTCGGCCGTCCCCGGGTACCCGGTCAGCACGACGGCCGCCGGGAACGCGCGCGTGCGGTACTGCGCCTGGAAGTACTCCGGGGGCAGATAGACGTACGCGGGCGTGGCGATGTGCGTCGTGGGGCCGGTGATGGCGATCTTCTGGATCTGCCCGCCGATCTCCGGTCGGCCGCCGGCCTGGCTCACCTTGCGGGTGTCGAGCACCTGGATCGGGCCGCCGTCGGCGCCGTGCGCGTTGTGGTCGACGACCACGCCCTGGCCGTTCTCCTGCCCGAAGAGGTCGGCCCAGCTGGCGTAGAAGCCGAAGGAACGGTTCGCCGCGAGTCCCACGCACGCGAACAGCGTCACCTGCGTGATCAGGAGCAGCCCGACCCGCCCGGCGATCGCGCGCCAGTTGCGGCGGGACAGACGCGGCCACAGCCACACCGTGCCGATGAACAGCACCGCGGCGACCACGATCGCCAGCACCAGCACCTTTTTGCTCGTGAGACCCATGGGGTGTTCCTGCCTGCGCTTTCCATCCGGGACCGGCGCAACCCACGCTTCCTTCGCGAAGGCTTGCCCCGGACTTTCCTCGGCCTTTGAACCGGCTTTGACGGGGCGAGTGAACCTCTCCCCCCGAGACACCGTCCTAGAGGACGCAATGTCGCCGGATGCCCCATACGGCACCGGGTTCAAGGTCTCTCGCAGAACTACGGGATGCGATGTCTGTCAGGGAAGATGGGGAAATGTCGGACGGGGTTCCGAGCCGATCAAGCCGGCTGCGGCGTGTTGTGCGCGGCCCGCGCCCCGAGGCCAGTCCGGTCCTCGTCGGCAGAGCGGCCGCACTGGTGGGTGTCCTGGACATCGCCGCGGGGGTCTTTCCGCGGTTCAGGCACAGCCGTATGCACGCCATCGCCGAGGTGCTGCCCGGATCGTTCGGGCCGTTCGCCGCGGCGGTCTCGCTGGCCGACGGAATCCTGCTGCTGCTGCTCGCCCACGGTCTCAAGCGCGGCAAGCGCCGTGCCTGGCGCGCCGCCGTCGTCCTGCTGCCGATCGGCGCGGTGGCCCAGTTCGTGTACCGGCACTCGGTCATCGGGGTGCTGATCTCCGTCGCGCTGCTCGCGCCGCTGATCCTGCACCGCGAGCAGTTCACGGCCCTGCCCGACCCGCGCAGCCGCTGGCGGGCCCTGGCCAATTTCGTCCTCATGAGCGCCGGTTCCCTCGTGCTGGGCCTGATCATCGTCAGCGTCCATCCCAACCGGATGGTCGGCGACCCGAGCCTGGCCGACCGGATCACGCACGTGATCTACGGCCTGTTCGGCTTCGAGGGCCCGGTCGACTACCAGGGCAACACCTCCTGGACCGTCGCCTTCTCCCTCGGGGCGCTCGGCTGGCTGACCGCCGTCACCACCATCTATCTCGCCTTCCGCCCCGAGCACCCGGCCGCCCGCCTCACCGAGGACGACGAGGCGCGGCTGCGGGACCTGCTCGCCAAGCACGGCGGACGCGACTCCCTCGGCCACTTCGCGCTGCGCCGCGACAAGGCCGTCGTCTTCTCCCCCAGCGGCAAGGCCGCCGTCACCTACCGCGTCGTCTCCGGCGTGATGCTCGCCAGCGGCGACCCCATCGGCGACGTCGAGGCCTGGCCGGGCGCCATCGAGCGGTTCATGGACGAGGCCAAGGCCCACTCCTGGACGCCCGCCGTGGTCGGCTGCTCCGAGACCGGCGGCGAGGTCTGGACCCGCGAGACCGGCCTCGACGCCCTCGAACTGGGCGACGAGGCGGTGGTGGACGTCAAGGATTTCTCCCTGGCCGGCCGCGCGATGCGCAACGTGCGCCAGATGGTCAAGCGCATCGAGCGGGCGGGTTACGAGACGCGGGTACGGCGTGTCGGTGACCTCGGCGAGGCCGAGCTGGAGCGCATCCGGCGCGCCGCCGACGACTGGCGCGGCACCGACACCGAGCGTGGCTTCTCCATGGCGCTGGGCCGCCTCGGCGACCCCGCCGACGCCGACTGCCTCGTCGCCACCGCCCACAAGGCCGACGAGTCCGGCGCGTACGGCGACCTCAAGGCGATCCTGCACTTCGTGCCCTGGGGCACCGACGGCGTCTCGCTGGACCTGATGCGACGCGACCGCAGCGCCGACCCGGGCATGAACGAGCTGCTGATCGTGGCCGCCCTGCAAGCCGCCCCGAAGCTCGGCATCGAGCGCATCTCGCTGAACTTCGCCGTCTTCCGCTCGGCGCTGGCGCGCGGCGAGAAGCTCGGCGCGGGCCCGGTGCTGCGCACCTGGCGCGGGCTGCTGATCTTCCTCTCGCGCTGGTTCCAGATCGAGTCGCTGTACAAGTTCAACGCGAAGTTCCAGCCGCGCTGGGAGCCGCGCTTCATCGTCTACCGCGCCTCCGCCGACCTGCCGCGCATCGGCTTCGCCTACATGCAGGCCGAGGGCTTCGTGAACCTCGCCCCGCCGCTGCCGCGCTTCCTGCGCCGCCGCGGCGCCGCCCAGCGCCCGTGCGCCCACGGCGTGCCCGAACGGGACGTGCGCGCGGCCTGACCCACCGCTTCGGCGGACACCACCGGCCCGGGCGCGGGTCCCCTCAGCACCGGGGCCCGCGCCCGGGCCGTACGGCGATACGGCCCCGGTGAGGGGCCTAGGCTGAAGATATGAGCAACCACAGCGGACGCCGGCGCGTCGCGGGCCTTCCGGACTGGGACCGCTGCGCGGTCATGGGTGTCGTGAACGTCACCCCGGACTCCTTCTCCGACGGCGGCCGCTGGTTCGACACGACCGCCGCCGTCAAGCACGGCCTCGACCTCGTCGCCCAGGGCGCCGACCTGGTCGACGTCGGCGGCGAGTCCACCCGCCCGGGCGCCACCCGCGTCGACGAGGACGAGGAGCTGCGCCGGGTCATCCCCGTGGTGCGCGGTCTCGCCTCGGAGGGCGTCGTCGTCTCCGTGGACACCATGCGCGCGTCCGTCGCCGCGCGGTCCCTCGCGGCCGGCGCCGCCCTCGTCAACGACGTCAGCGGCGGCATGGCCGACCCCGCGATGATCCCCGCGGTCGCCGACGCCGGCGCCCCCTTCGTCGTCATGCACTGGCGCGGCTTCCTCCAGGGCGGCAACGTCCCGGGCCACTACGCCGACGTCGTCACCGAGGTCGTCGACGAGCTCCACGCGCGCGTGCAGGCCGCCCTGGCCGGCGGCATCGCCCCCGACCGGGTCATCGTCGACCCCGGCCTGGGCTTCTCCAAGGACGCCGAGCACGACCTCGCCCTCCTCGCCGACGCGCACCGGCTCCACGCGCTCGGCCACCCGCTGCTCATCGCCGCCTCCCGCAAGCGGTTCCTCGGCCGTGTCCTCGCCGGCCCCGACGGCGCGCCCCCGCCCGCCCGCGAACGCGACTCCGCCACGGCCGCCGTCTCCGCGCTCGCCGCGCACGCGGGCGCGTGGGCGGTCCGCGTCCACGAGGTCCGCGCCACGGCGGACGCGGTACGGGTCGCCCGCGCCGTCGAGGGAGCGCGTACGGCGCCCGGCGCGCACCCCGCCTCCTCCGCGCCCGCGTCCCCCGAGCCCGCGCCCGCGCGGCCCGCCTCCTCTCCCGAGCCCGGCGCCCACCGGCCCGAAGGAGCCCGGTGAGCGCCCCGCACACCGACGTCGAACAGGTCGAGGCCGCCAACACGGCCTTCTACGAGGCACTGGAACGGGGCGACTTCGAGGAGGTCGCCTCGACCTGGCTCACCCCGGCCGACCTGGGCGTCGACGAGACCTACCACGACCCGGCCGACGCCGGCGTGGTCTCCTGCGTGCACCCCGGCTGGCCCGTGCTCACCGGCCGCGGCGAGGTCCTGCGCTCGTACGCGCTGATCATGGCGAACACCGACTACATCCAGTTCTTCCTCACCGACGTGCATGTCTCGGTCACCGGGGACACGGCCGTGGTCACCTGCACGGAGAACATCCTCAGCGGCGGCCCCGCCCCCACCGACGGCGAGGAGCTGGGACCGCTCGTGGGGCAGCTCGTGGTCGCCACGAACGTGTTCCGGCGCACGCCGGAGGGGTGGAAGCTCTGGTCGCACCACGCCTCGCCCGTTCTGGCCGAAAACGACGAGGACGAGAGCGAGGAGTCACCCTCCTGAGTGGGTAGGCGATCTACGGGAACGCCCGCGGGACCAAGAAGTGGTTGGAATCACGGGCGCCCGGGTAGGGGCGGCTACCAGCCCGTGAGCCAGCGGGTTTCCCAGGGGAAACACGCGGTGAACCCTTCCCGACCCCGACCGGCCCGGCGCCCCGTGGCCCGGCCCTGTCAGTGCCCGCAGGTAGATTCGACTGAGGCCGACGCACCGCCCGCACGCGGTACGTACCGGCCGCACCCGACGATTGCAGGAGTGATTCGCGTGGATCGTGTCGCGCTGCGCGGCCTGAAGGCCCGCGGGCACCACGGTGTGTTCCCCAAGGAACGCGAAGAGGGCCAGACCTTCATCGTGGACCTCGTCCTCGGCCTGGACACCCGGCCGGCCGCGGCGGACGACGACCTGGCGAAGACCGTGCACTACGGCATCGTGGCCGAGGAGGTCGTGGCCGCCGTCCAGGGCGAGCCCGTCGACCTCATCGAGACCCTCGCCGAGCGCATCGCCCAGGTGTGTCTGAAGCACGAGGGGGTCAAGGAGGTCGAGGTGTGCGTCCACAAGCCGGACGCTCCGATCACCGTCCCCTTCGACGACGTGACCGTCACGATCACCCGGAGCCGAGTATGACCGCACCCTTCACCAAGGGCCACAGCGACCCGACCGTACAGCCGGTACCCGCCTCCGTGGTCGAGCAGGTCGACGCCGCCGACACCACGCTGCAGAACCCGAAACGGGCCGTGATCGCTCTCGGCTCCAACCTCGGCAACCGGCTCGAGACCCTCCAGGGCGCCATCGACGCCCTGGAGGACACGCCGGGCGTACGCGTCAAGGCCGTCTCCACGGTCTACGAGACCGAGCCGTGGGGCGTCGACCCCGGCAGTCAGCCGTCGTACTTCAACGCCGTGGTGCTGGTGAAGACCACCCTGCCCCCGTCCTCCCTGCTGGAGCGGGCGCACGCGGTGGAGGAGGCCTTCCACCGGACGCGCTCCGAGCGCTGGGGTGCGCGCACCCTCGACGTCGACATCGTCGCCTACGCCGGTGTCCTGTCCGACGACCCGCACCTGACTCTTCCTCACCCGCGCGCGCACGAACGCGCCTTCGTCCTCGCTCCGTGGTACGACGTCGAGCCCGACGCCGAACTCCCCGGCCGCGGCACGATCGGACAGCTCCTCGACTCCGTCACCCGCGAAGGTGTCGCGCCCCGCAAGGACCTGGAACTCCACCTGCCCGAGTAGTCGTTAAGGTCGAGGCGGGGCCGCGTGCGCGGCCGCACAGGACGGGAGCCGCCCGTCACCCGGTCCGGGGGAGCTGAAGGGTCACCGTGAAAGAGCTGCGCATCAGGGTGCTGGCCGGTGTGTTGGTCGTCGCCGGAATCCTGTCCTGGGCGGGCGCCCGCCTGTGGAACTCGGTGGGCACCCTGCCCAGCGTCCCCGTGGCCGCCCCGATCGTCCTCGCGCTGATCGCGGTGGTCCTGCTGGCCACGGCGCTGTCGCTGCGCGCCCGCCTCAGGGCGCAGCGCGACCGCGTCCCCGACGCCAAGGGCGTGGACCCGCTGATGGCGGCCCGGGCGGTCGTCTTCGGGCAGGCCAGCGCGCTGGTCGCCGCCCTCGTCGCCGGCATGTACGGCGGCACGGGCGTCCTGCTGCTGGAGCTCCTCGACATCCCGGCCCGCCGCGACCAGGCCATCTACGCCGGCCTCTCGGTCGTCGCGGGCATCTGCGTGATGGCGGCGGCGCTCTTCCTTGAGCGGGTCTGCAAGCTCCCGGAGGACGACGACCAGAGCAACAACAACGGGGCGGCACACCCGGCGTGAGGCCGCCCCGCGGGAACCCTCGGGCTCACTTGGCCATGATCAGGCTCATCGCCTCGTTGCGGGTCGCCGCGTCCCGCAGCTGACCGCGCACGGCCGAGGTGATGGTCTTCGCGCCCGGCTTGCGGATGCCGCGCATCGACATGCACATGTGCTCGCACTCGATGACCACGATGACCCCGCGCGGCTCGAGGATCTCCATCAGGGCGTCCGCGACCTGCGTGGTGAGCCGTTCCTGCACCTGCGGGCGGCGGGCGTAGACGTCCACGAGCCGCGCCAGCTTGGACAGCCCGGTGATCTTCCCGCTGGTGGACGGGATGTAGCCGACGTGGGCGACGCCGCGGAACGGCACCAGATGGTGTTCACAGGTGCTGAACACCTCGATGTCCTTCACCAGCACCATCTCGTCGTGCCCCAGGTCGAACGTCGTCGTCAGGACGTCCTCGGGCTTCTGCCACAGACCCGCGAATATCTCCCGGTACGCCCGGGCCACGCGCCCCGGCGTCTCCTTGAGGCCCTCGCGGTCCGGGTCCTCACCGACCGCGTAGAGGAGTTCACGCACGGCGTTCTCGGCGCGCTTCTCGTCGAACTCGCCGATCGTGCCCTCGCTGTCCAGCGTCACGGGGTCGGTCATCTGGGTTCCTCGTTCCTGTACCTGTCACGCGTGGGACGCCCACGCGATCCGAACCGCGGTATACGAAAAACCGCGCCCCCCAGGCTAAAACCCGGGGGGCGCGGCATCCATTCCGGCCCGGTGGCCGAAACGGCTAGCTCTCGGGACGGTCCTCACGCGACGGCTCGGTCGTGGAGGCGGGGTCCGCCGCCGTCGACTTCGCCGTGCTGATCGCGGCCGTCGCGCCGTTGGCGCCGTTCGTCATGGCGAGCTCCTTGGGGGAGAGCACCGGCGGACGGGTGGACGGCGTACGCCGGGAGGAGCCGGTCCAGGCGGGACGCGGCGGGCGCTTGACGATGGGGGCGAAGATCTCGGCGATCTCCTCCTTGCCCAGCGTCTCCCTCTCCAGCAGCTGCAGGACGAGGTTGTCGAGCACGTCGCGGTTCTCGACCAGGATCTCCCAGGCCTCGTTGTGCGCGGTCTCGATGAGCTTCTTGACTTCCTCGTCCACCAGCGCGGCGATCTCCTCGGAGTAGTCGCGCTGGTGAGCCATCTCACGGCCCAGGAACGGCTCGCTGTTGTCGCCGCCGAACTTGATCGCGCCGAGACGCTCGGTCATGCCGTACTGGGTGACCATCGCGCGGGCCAGGTTGGTGGCCTTCTCGATGTCGTTCGCGGCGCCCGTGGTCGGGTCGTGGAAGACCAGTTCCTCGGCCGCGCGACCGCCCAGCATGTAGGCGAGCTGGTCGAGCATCTCGTTGCGGGTGGTGGAGTACCTGTCCTCGTCCGGCAGCACCATCGTGTAGCCCAGGGCACGGCCGCGGGACAGGATGGTGATCTTGTGGACCGGGTCGGAGTTCGGTGAGGCCGCCGCGACCAGGGCGTGACCGCCCTCGTGGTACGCGGTGATCTTCTTTTCCTTGTCCGACATGATGCGGGTCCGCTTCTGCGGGCCGGCGACGACGCGGTCGATCGCCTCGTCGAGCATCTTGTTGTCGACCAGCTTCTGATTGGAGCGGGCCGTGAGCAGCGCGGCCTCGTTCAGCACGTTGGCGAGATCGGCACCGGTCATGCCGGGGGTGCGCCGGGCGACGGCCGACAGGTCGACGTCCGGGGCGACCGGCTTGCCCTTCTGGTGGACCTTGAGGATCTCCAGTCGGCCCTGCAGGTCCGGCGGATCGACGGCGATCTGCCGGTCGAAGCGGCCCGGACGCAGCAGCGCCGGGTCGAGGATGTCGGGCCGGTTGGTGGCGGCGATCAGGATGACGCCGCCCTTCACGTCGAAGCCGTCCATCTCGACGAGCAGCTGGTTCAGGGTCTGCTCGCGCTCGTCGTGACCACCGCCGAGGCCGGCGCCGCGGTGGCGGCCGACCGCGTCGATCTCGTCGACGAAGACGATCGCCGGGGCGTTCGCCTTGGCCTGCTCGAACAGGTCACGGACCCGGGAGGCACCGACACCGACGAACATCTCGACGAAGTCGGAACCGGAGATCGAGTAGAACGGGACGCCCGCCTCGCCGGCCACGGCGCGCGCGAGCAGGGTCTTGCCGGTACCCGGGCGGCCGTAGAGCAGCACGCCCTTGGGGATCTTGGCGCCGACGGCCTGGAACTTGGCCGGTTCCTGGAGGAACTCCTTGATCTCCTGGAGCTCCTCGACGGCCTCGTCACAGCCGGCGACATCGGTGAACGTCGTCTTGGGGGTGTCCTTGGTGATGAGCTTGGCCTTGGACTTGCCGAAGTTCATCACGCGGCTGCCGCCGCCCTGCATCTGATTCATCAGGAACAGGAAGACCACCACGATGAGGACCAGGGGCAGCCCGAGGGAGAGCAGGATCCCGAGGAACGGGTTCTGCTTCGAGGGCGAGACCGTGTAGCCCTTCGGGATCTGCTTGTCCTGGAACTTGGTCTGCAGCGTCCCGGCGATGGTCACGCCCTGGTCGCCGATGTAGCTGGCCTGGATCTTCGAGCTGCCGTCGACCTTGACGCCGTCCTTCAGCTCTACCTTGATGTTCTGCTCGTCGCCGGTGGTGAGCTTGGCCTGCTCGACCTTGTTGTCGTTGATGGCCTGGACGACCTGGGAGGTGTCCACCGTCTTGTAGCCGCCGGACGAGCCGACGACCTGCATCAACACGACCACGGCAAGGACGGCCAGCACGATCCACATGACCGGCCCACGGAAGTATCGCTTCACGTCCATCCACACGGAGCGGTGCCGCCCCGTCCCTCCTGCCATAGTGAGTTTGATAAGACAGTTCTTCTGACGGTACCCCAGCCTTGGCGTCCGAAGCCGCACGGGAGCGCTGGCGAACCCGTCTGCATGCTCCAACGGAGGGAGGCCCGCCGGGGTTCCCGATCGTCGCAGGAACCGTGCCCGGCTGGGCTAGCCGCCGTAGACGTGGGGCGCGAGCGTACCGACGAACGGCAGGTTGCGGTACTTCTCGGCGTAGTCGAGTCCGTAGCCGACGACGAACTCGTTGGGGATGTCGAAGCCGACCCACTCCACGTCGATGGCGACCTTGGCGGCGTCCGGCTTGCGCAGCAGCGTGCACACCTTCAGCGAGGCGGGCTCGCGCGAGCCGAGGTTGTTGATCAGCCAGGACAGGGTCAGGCCGGAGTCGATGATGTCCTCGACGATCAGGACGTGCCTGCCCTTGATGTCGGTGTCGAGGTCCTTGAGGATCCGCACCACGCCGGAGGACTGGGTGCCCGCGCCGTATGAGGAGACGGCCATCCAGTCCATGGTGAGGGGGGTGGACAGCGCCCGGGCCAGGTCGGCCATGACCATCACCGCGCCCTTGAGGACACCGACGATCAGCAGGTCCTTGCCCGCGTACTCCGCGTCGATCTTCGCGGCCAGCTCGGCCAGCTTCGCGTCGATCTCTTCCTTGGTGATGAGCACCTGCTGAAGGTCGGCACCCATGTCTTTCGCGTCCACCCGCATCACTTTCGGTCGGTCGTCCCACCGGCCGGTCCGGCCCCTGCCGCCGGTGCGGAGGGGTCGGGACTCAGCCTTGCCGAATCACCAGTCTGCCACCCTGGCGCTGGGCGACGACTTTGCCCGGCAGATTGATGGCTCCCTGACCGCGCCAGCCGGTGATCAGCCGGTCCATCTCCTCGATGTGCCGGGCGAAGAGGGAACCGGCCGGGGCGCCGGCCTCGATGGCGGCGCGGCGCAGGATCCGGCGGCGCACGGCGGGCGGCAGGGCGTACAGCTTGGCGCACTCCAGCCGGCCGGCCGCGTCGCGCACACCGGCCTCGGCCTGGCTGGCCCAGGCGTCGAGGGCGTCGGCGTCGTCGCGGGAGAGCTGGGCCGTACGGGCAAGGGCCTCGACGACGCCCTTGCCGAGGGCCTTCTCCAGGGCGGGCAGGCCTTCGTGGCGCAGCCGGGAGCGGGTGTAGGCGGGGTCGGCGTTGTGCGGGTCGTCCCAGACGGGCAGGGACTGGACCATGCAGGCCTTGCGGGCGGTCTGCCGGTCGAGCTGGAGGAAGGGACGCCGGTAACGGCCGCCGGCCCCCGAGACCGCGGCCATGCCGGACAGGGAGCGGATGCCGGAGCCGCGGGCGAGGCCGAGCAGGACGGTCTCGGCCTGGTCGTCGCGGGTGTGGCCGAGCAGGATCGCGGCGGCGCCGTGGCGTTCGGCGGCGTCGTCCAGGGCGGCGTAGCGGGCGTCGCGGGCGGCGGCCTCGGGGCCTCCGTCGCGGCCGACGGTGACCGCGGTGGACTCCACGGGCGCAAGGCCGAGGCCGGTCAGGCGCAGGACGACTTCGGCGGCGCGCAGGTCGGAGCCGGGCTGCAGGCCGTGGTCGACGGTGACGCCGCCGGCGCGGATGCCGAGGCGGGGGGCCTCGAAGGCGAGGGCGGAGGCGAGCGCCATGGAGTCGGCGCCGCCGGAGCAGGCCACGAGCACGAGCGGCGCGGGAGGGCGCTCGAGGACGGTGTGCCCGGCGGGGGCGGCAGCCGGGGAGGCGTGCTGTTCGGTGAGGATGTCGTGGAGGACGCGGCGGACCGCCAGGCGTATCGCCGCGACCGCGGGATGGGGACCCATGTCCGGTTCCCTTCAGGAAGCTCGTCGGGGGGTGAACCCGAGTCGGTCACTCAGAGTGTGTAGATGGTGACAGAAACGGGCGGTGACCCGAGCATTGCACGCCTGTCCACGGCTCACGGTCCCTCGGACGGGTGATTGAAGGGGCGTTCTCCTGCCGTCGGCCGGGTCGCGTTCACCACGGTGGTCCGCCGTTCACGCCTCGGGCCTGCGGTGCACCCGCGCGACCCAGTCCGCCGGTTTGGAGAGTTCCGCCTTGGTCGGCAGCGTGTTCGGAGAGGTCCACACCCGGTTGAAGCCGTCCATGCCGACCTCGTCGACGACCGCGCGCACGAAGCGCTCGCCGTCCCGGTACTGCCGCAGCTTGGCGTCCAGGCCGAGCAGCTTGCGCAGGGCGAGGTCCAGGCGGGAGGCGCCCTTGGCGCGGCGCTGCTGGAACTTCTCGCGGATCTCGGCGACGGAGGGCACGACGGACGGGCCGACGCCGTCCATCACGAAGTCGGCGTGGCCCTCCAGCAGGCTCATCACGGCGGTGAGGCGGCCGAGGATCTCCCGCTGGGAGGGGGTCTGCACCAGCTCAACCAGGGAGCGCCCGCCGTCGTCCTCCTCGCCCTCGGGGCGGCCGCCGGCCAGTGACTGCGCGGCCTCCCGGACGCGCTCCAGGATGGTCATGGGGTCGACGTCGGTCTCGGCGAGGAACGACTGGATCTCGCCCTCCAGGTGGTCGCGCAGCCAGGGCACGGCGCTGAACTGGGTGCGGTGCGTCTCCTCGTGCAGGCACACCCAGAGGCGGAAGTCGTGCGGCTGGACGTCGAGTTCGCGTTCCACGTGGACGATGTTGGGGGCGACGAGCAGGAGACGGCCGCCGCCGTGTTCGCCGGCCGGGAGCTCGCGGGTGGAGGGGGCGAAGGTCTCGTACTGGCCGAGGACGCGGGAGGCGAGGAAGGACAGCAGCATGCCCAGTTCGACGCCGGTGACCTTGCCGCCGACGGCGCCGAGGACCTGACCGCCGGGGGTGCTGCTGCGGCGCTCCTGCATCTTCTCCAGCAGCGGCTTGAGGATCTCGCGGAAGCCGGCGACGTTGGCCTTCACCCAGCCGGGGCGGTCGACGACGAGGACGGGGGTGTCGTGGATCTCGCCGGTCCCCATACGAGTGAAGCCCCGGACGTGTTCCTCCGAGGCCTTGGCGTGGCGGCGCAGTTCCGTGACGACGTCACGGGCCTCCTCACGGCTGACCTCGGGTCCCGGCCGTACGAGCCGGGTCGCGGTCGCGACCGCCAGATTCCAGTCGATCATCCCAGCAGATGCGGCACCACCGATGCTCGTCATGTGTCAACCGTACGTGAGCGTTCCCGCTTGGGGCAGGCCGTGGGAGCGGCCGAGCGGGTGGGCGCCGGGACACCGGGACCGCGGCGGCGACGGTGGCCGCCGGGCGTCCGGGGCGGCGCGGGGTTTCTCAGCCCGCCAGTGCTGTGGCCGCCCGGTCCAGGGCCCGTTGGGCCGCTTCGGGGTCCGTCGTGTCCGCGGCCAGGAAGGCGAAGGCCAGGACGTGGCCCTGGCGGTCGACGACCGTGCCGGCGAGGGCGTTGACGCCCGTCAGGGTGCCGGTCTTGGCGCGGACGATGCCGGCCGCTCCGTCGGCGTAGCGGGTGGTCAGGGTGCCGGTGAAGCCGGCGACGGGGAGGCCGGTGAGGACGGGGCGCAGGTCGGGGCGGGCCGGGTCGGCGGCGGTGACCAGGAGGGCTGTCAGGAGGTGTGCCGTGAGGCGGTCGGTGCGGTCGAGGCCGCTGCCGTCCTTGAAGGCGGCCCCGGTCAGCGGCAGCCCGAGCCCGGCGAGCTGCCGGTGGACGGCCTCGCCGCCGCCCGCGAAGTCGGCGCGGACGCCGGTGGCGAGGGCGGTCTGGCGGGCCAGGTGCTCGGCGATGTCGTTGTCGCTGTTGGTGAGCATCCGCTCGACCAGGTCGGACAGCGGCGGGGACGTCACCGTCGCGAGCGTCTGGGCGCGCGCGGTGGCCTTGGAAGGGCCGGGGGACTTGGTGCGGATGCCCTGGGCGTGCAGGAGGCCTGCGAAAAGGCGGGTGGCGTCCGCCGCGGGTTCGGCGGAGCGCGGCGCGGGACCGGACGCCGAGTCGTCGGTGCGGGCCTCGTCCACCATGAGGGCGGTGACGGGGGCGAGGTTCTCGTTGACCCCGATGGGGTGAAGTTCGGGACCGGCGTACAGGCTCGTGTCGTAGGACAGCGTCACCTCGTTCACGCCGCGCTTCCTCAGGGCGGCGGCCGTGGACGCGGCGAGGGTGCGCAGGCTCGCCCAGTCCCCGGCGTCCGCGCGGGCGGTCAGGGTGGGGTCGCCGCCGCCGACCAGGATCAGCTCGCGGGTGTCGGGCTCCAGCACCGCGCGCGTGGTGAGGCGGTGGTCGGCTCCCAGGGCCGAGAGGGCGGCGACGGCCGTGGCGATCTTCGTGGTGGAGGCGGGCGTGAGCGCGTCGTCGGCGCCGATGCCGTACAGGCGCGTGCCGGTGGTCAGGTCGACGACGACGGCCGCGTGCCGGTCGCCGAGGGCGGGGTCCCTCAGCAGCGGGCCGAGGAGTCCGGACAGGGCCGGCCCGCCGGGTGCGGACCGTACCGAGGTCGCGGGGCCGCCGAGGCCGGTCAGGACGGCGGGGGCGCTGGGCGCGGGCCGCGGCACCCCGCCCGCCGCGCCGGACGATCCGGACGAATCAGACGTACGGCCGTGATCTGCGCCACCCGTGCCTTCCTGGGCGGCGGCCCACTCCCGTTCGGCCGTACGCTGACCCGAGTCCCAGGGTCCGGCGGCGGTGACGACGCCGGCGGCCAGTGCGAGACCGACGGTGGCGGCACCGGCCGTGTACTGCCAGGTCCTGACGGGCTGCGTCCGGGTGGCGCGCATGCCGCGCAGCCGGGCGGCGGTGGTGGCGGCAGCGCGTCGCAGTCGCGGCCGTACGGTGTGCGCGATCCGCGCCATGTGCCCTCTCGCGGCCCGCCAGGGCCTCAGTTCCGGCACGACCACCAGCCCCTTTCGCGATCACACACTGGCGTGAGGGACACTTAATCACCCGAAGTATGTGTTGATCATGGAGGAGCCACCGGTGGAGTTCGACGTCACGATCGAGATCCCGAAGGGTTCGCGGAACAAGTACGAAGTGGACCACGAGACGGGTCGGATCCGCCTGGACCGGCACCTCTTCACCTCGACGGTCTACCCGGCCGACTACGGCTACATCGAGGGCACCCTCGGCGAGGACGGCGACCCGCTGGACGCGCTGGTCATCCTGGACGAGCCCACCTTCCCCGGCGTGCTGGTGAAGTGCCGCGCCATCGGCATGTTCCGCATGCGTGACGAGGCCGGCGGCGACGACAAGGTGCTGTGCGTGCCGGCGTCCGACCCGCGGATGGAGCACCTGCGCGACATCCACCACGTCTCGGAGTTCGACCGCCTGGAGATCCAGCACTTCTTCGAGGTCTACAAGGACCTGGAGCCGGGCAAGAGCGTCGAAGGCGCCAACTGGGTCGGCCGCTCGGACGCCGAGGCCGAGATCGAGCGCTCCATCAAGCGCCTGGGGGAGCACGGCGGCCACTGAGGCCTCCGCACGCCCCAGCAGACCGGTGACGGGCCGCACGCGCACGCGTGCGGCCCGTCCGGCGTCCGGGCGCATACTGAGGCCTACGGAGTGTCGTACAGGGAGTGCTGCTGCAAGTGAGCGAGGCGGAGGACCGCAAACCGCAGTCGGACGAGGCGAGGAGCAGCTACGACTCCGAGGTCACCTCGGAGTTCACCATTCCCGAGGGGCTCGCCGTGCCCAAGGTGGGCGGGGAGTCGGAGACGACGTCCGAGTTCGCGCTGCCGGACGGCCTGGAGGCGCCGCAGCCGGCCGGGGCGGAGCCGGAGGGGTCGGCGTTCAGCCCGCCGAGGACCTACAGCGCCAAGAGCGCCCCGCCGGCCTTCACCCCGCCGGGCGGGACACCCGCCGTCAGCCTCACCAAGGACGTCCCGTGGCAGGACCGGATGCGCACGATGCTGCGCATGCCGGTGACGGAGCGGCCGGCGCCGGAGAAGGCGCACAAGCCCGAGGAGGGCGGTCCGGCCGTCCCGCGCGTGCTGGACCTCACGTTGCGTATCGGCGAGCTGCTGCTGGCCGGCGGCGAGGGCGCCGAGGACGTGGAGGCGGCGATGTTCGCGGTGTGCCGCTCCTACGGCCTGGACCGCTGCGAACCGAACGTCACCTTCACCCTGCTGGCGATCTCCTACCAGCCCTCGCTCGTGGAGGACCCGGTCACCGCGTCGCGGACCGTACGGCGCCGGGGCACCGACTACACGCGGCTCGCGGCCGTGTTCCGGCTCGTGGACGACCTGAGCGACCCGGAGAACCACCTCTCCCTGGAGGAGGCCTACCGGCGTCTGGCGGAGATCCGACGCAACCGGCACCCGTTCCCCAGCTGGGTGCTGACGCTGGCGAGCGGGCTGCTCGCCGGCGCGGCCTCCCTGCTGGTCGGCGGTGGCGTGCAGGTGTTCGCGGCGGCCTTGGTGGGCGCGATGCTCGGCGACCGGCTGGCGTGGCTGTGCGCGGGACGCGGGCTGCCGGAGTTCTACCAGTTCACGGTCGCCGCGATGCCGCCGGCCGCGATCGGCATCACGCTGACCCTGGCGCACGCGGACGTGAACGCGTCCGCCGTCATCACCGGTGGGCTGTTCGCCCTGCTGCCGGGGCGCGCGCTGGTGGCGGGCGTGCAGGACGGCCTGACCGGCTTCTACATCACCGCCTCGGCGCGGCTGCTTGAGGTGCTGTACTTCTTCGTCGGCATCGTCATCGGCGTGCTGCTGATGCTCTACGTCGGCGTGCAGCTCGGGGCGCACCTCAACCCCGATGCGGCGCTGAGGCTCCAGCCACGGCCGCTGATCCAGATCGCCGCGTCGATGCTGCTGTCGGCGACCTTCGCGGTGCTGCTCCAGCAGGAGCGCTCCACGGTTCTCGCGGTCACCCTCAACGGGGGTGTGGCGTGGGTCGTGTACGGCGCGATGCACTACACCGGGCGCTTCTCGCCGGTGGCGTCCACGGCCGTGGCGGCGGGGCTCGTGGGGCTGTTCGGGCAGTTGCTGTCGCGCTACCGGTTCGTGTCGGCGCTGCCCTACACGACGGCGGCGATCGGGCCGCTGCTGCCGGGCTCCGCGACGTATTTCGGGCTGCTGTCGATCGCGCAGAACGACGTCGACAAGGGGCTGGTGTCCCTGACGAAGGCGGCGGCGCTGGCCATGGCCATCGCGATCGGGGTGAACCTGGGCTCGGAGATCTCCCGGCTGTTCCTGCGGGTCGGCTCCGCCGACAAACGCCGCGCCGCGAAGCGGACGAGGGGCTTCTGAGCTGTCCCTCAGCCCTGGTTGTACGGGTACTGGCCGTTGTGCGGCTGCTGCCGGCCGTAGTCCTGCGGGTGCTGCTGGGGGTACGGCTCCTGCGGGTACTGCTGCTGCGGGTACGGCTCTTGCGGGTACGGCTGCTGCGGGTACTGCTCGCCGTAGTGCTGGTCGCCGGAGTACTGGTTGCCGTACTGGTCGCCGTAGTACTGGTCGCCGTACTGCTGCGGGTGCTGGGGCTGGGGCTGGTGGTCCGGCGTCGGGTCGATGCGGCGCAGCTGGGTCGTCGCGTCGTCGCGCACCGGGGGCACCGCGGCGGCGGCCGGAACCGGCTGCTGCTGCCGCGGAGCCTTCTTGTTCTTCGCGCGGGCGCGCAGGAACTCGATGGCGATGGGGACCACCGACACGAGGACGATCAGGATCAGGATCGCCTCGATGTTGTTCTTGACGAAGTCGATGTTGCCCAGCCAGGAGCCCAGCAGGGTCACGCCCGCGCCCCACAGGACGCCGCCGATGACGTTGAACAGCAGGAACGAGCGGTACCGCATGCCGCTGACGCCGGCGACGATCGGCGTGAACGTGCGCACGATGGGCACGAAACGGGCCAGGACCAGGGACTTCGGGCCGTACTTCTCGAAGAACTCGTGCGCCTTGGCGACGTTCTCCTGCTTGAACAGGCGCGAGTCGGGGCGGTTGAACAGGGACGGGCCGACCTTCTGGCCGAACATGTAACCCACCTGGTCGCCGAGGACCGCGGCGGCGCAGATCAGGGCGATCGCTCCCCACAGAGGGAAGTTCAGCTGGTGGGACGTGATCAGCAGACCGCAGGTGAACAGCAGCGAGTCACCCGGCAGGAAGAAGCCGATCAGCAGCCCCGACTCCGCGAAGACGACCAGGAGCAGGCCCCAGATGCCGAACGTGTCGAGAAGGTAGTTCGGATCGAGCCAGCTCGGGCCGAGGGCAAGCGTCGTCACGGTTCCGGGCTCCTGAGAGGGTGGGGAAAGTACGGCGGCAGGTAGCGCCCGCCCAAAGCTATCAACGCACGGTGAACGGCCGGGGTTCCCCGGCCTCTCTCAGGATGCACCCCGCGCCGCCCGGTACGAAGCTGTGGACCATGGGCATCGACGATTACGGCGGCGGCCAGACGCCCCAGTCGGACGTACTGGTCGTCACCACGAACGACGTACCGGGTCACCGGGTGCAGCAGGTCATCGGCGAGGTGTTCGGCCTGACCGTGCGCTCCCGGCACATCGGCAGCCAGATCGGCGCCGGTCTGAAGTCGCTGGTCGGCGGCGAGCTGAGGGGGCTGACCAAGACCCTCGTGGAGACCCGCAACCAGGCGATGGAACGGCTGGTGGAGCAGGCACGCGCGCGTGGCGCCAACGCCGTGCTCGCGTTCCGCTTCGACGTGACGGAGGCGGCCGACGTGGGCACGGAGGTGTGCGCGTACGGCACGGCGGTGGTCGTGGGACCCGATCAGCCCACCTGACCGGGCGCTTCTTCCGCGTGGCCGGAGCGGGGAACCGCTGAGGTCCGCCCACCCGCTCGTGCCCGCCGTGCCCGCCCGTGCACCTCCGTGCCGGGCGCCGCGTGCGCGTGCTACGCGGCGGACGCGGCCACGGGTCCGGCCGTCGCGGCCCGACCGGTGAGTGCCGCGCGCTTGCCGCTCTGGTCGAAGACGTACAGCAGAGCCGGGTGCGTGGCCCCGAAGGCCAGGACGAAGCGGTTGAGTCCCATGAACTGCCCGATCCCGAGGTGGAAGAGCGTCATGGAACCGAGGAACGCCTTCGCCGCGGGCTGGGGCAGGACGAAGACCAGCGGGAAGCCGACCTCCGCGGCGATCGTTCCCCACGTCACGAGCTTCCCCGCCATCGGGTACTTGTGCACGAGCCGGTAAACGCGCTGGTCTCCGTAGTTGTGCGTGCGGATGACCCCGCTGAACGCCTCTCCGCTGAGCCAGACCGGCGACACCAGCTTCACCACGCCGGACGCGACGTAGGAGATGGTCGTCTCGAGCGCCAGCGCGCGCATGGCCACGTCGCGGGCCTTGTCGCCGTCCTTGAAGGTGCCGGTCGAGGCGAGGACGACGTTGATCACCTGCTGGAGCTGGTCGGCGCCATCCCCGCCGAAGGGGGAACGCAGCCGTCCGGCCGCGCCCGTCACCGCCAGGACGGCGCTGCCCGCCGTGCGTACTCCCCGCTTGTGGCCCCAGATCAGCGTCGCGGCGGAAGCACCCGCCTGCACCCCGTACAGGGCGATGGCCGCCTTCTTCGACTCGAGGGCGCGCGTCAGCCGGGGAAAGCGCCGGGCGAACCTGGGGCGCATGTTCGCCACCTGGCCGCTGAGCATTTCCCCGTCTTCGAACTTACGCGTCTGGCTCAGCATTTCCAGTGCGGAGACCAGCGTGCCCAGCGAAGCCACTCGGCGTGCCGTGACCTCGGGTGGAGCGCTGAGGAACATGGATGGGTGCTCCCGGTGATGTGATGCGAGTACGGTGGAATGGACAACGGCGGCACGGTATGCGTATCGGGCGTACCGTGCCGCCGTGTCGTTCATCAGGCGGAGTCAGGGATGCCGGTCGGCATCGCCTGCCGGCCCCTTGTTCAGCGCTGGATGTCCTTGGTGACCTCGTGCAGCGCGTAGGCGGTGGCGGAGGTCACGGCGACGCCCTCGGGGGTGGCGAGGGTGGCCAGCGGGGTCAGCATGGTCGGGGTCGCGTCGTTGCCGATGCGGCCCGGACGCACGTCGGTCAGCTCGGTGTTGGCGAAATCAGCCACGACAGACATGGTGGTGTCCTCTTTCTCTCAGGGATGGAGCGGGTTCTCCAGCCGTTCGGCGGGAGGGCGCGGACTCACGCGTCACCGGGGTGCCGAGTGAGCTCGCAGCTTCCAGTCGAGGGGGCCGGTCGGCTCGCTAGGCGGCTGCCGGCGACGGAGCGTCGGCAGGGGTGACATCCCCCTCCAGCGGGAACTCCAGGGAGACGAAGACCGGTTCGATGTGCCGGTCCTCGGGGCTGGTGGGGTACGAGTGCAGCAGCATGAACTGGCTGTGCGAGGCGCCGTCGGCGTGGGGCAGGTGGAGCTGGATGTACCGGGCCAGCAGCCGGTACCCCGATGCCGTGGTCACCGGGAGCACCTGCGAGCCGAAGGCGACCGCCTGGGCGAGGGTGTGCTGGGTCGCGTCGAACAGGGCCTTCGGGCTGCGGTTGCGCGCGTTCCATGCCAGCGCGTACCAGGGCCGGTCGTGCACGACCGGGACCTCCGTCCACTCGCCCGGCGTCCCGTCCGTGATGTCCCGGTAGAGCAGATGGTTGTCCTTCACTCCCGGGTTCGGCCCGAAGAAACGCCAGTTGGGAGTCGGTATGCGCAGCCGTCCGCGGTTGAGCAGCCCGTCGAACCGCTGCTCGGGGATCTGCGCCGCGGCGGTCGCGACCAGCCAGGCCGCGAGCGACGTGGTGACGGCGGCGACCTTCGCCCGTTCGGTGTTCACCTTGATGATCACGCCGGTTCCCTCTCCCGGTCCGTGGCACTCTCGTCGGCCCGGCGTCCCGTGGTGGACGGCCGCCACGAGGAGCCGAGCGGCCCCGACGGCGGGTCGCCGGCGATCAGCTGCGCCACCTCCTCGGCGTGCTGCCGTACCGCCAGCAGCGATTCGTGGTCGGAGCCGTCGACGAAGTGGTGCCGGGCCTGTTCGGAGATGACGGCGAGCCTGGCCTGGATGCCGGCGTGCAGCGTGTTGTCGCCGATGTTGTTCTCCGCCGTGACGACGGTCAGGGGGCAGTCCAGCGCGGTGAGTTCCGGGTAGGTCATCGCGTCCCGGTACTCCCGGTGGGCCGTGGCCCACGTGCGGGGCGTCGCCAGGAAGGCCCGGTAGCTCCGGTTGATTTCCGGGCGGTACTGCTGGTTGACGTTCATGGCGGGGCGGAAGACCGAAAGCCCCGTGGCGGCGAACAGCTGTTCCATCAGCATCCGCTGGTGGGACCAGCGGTCGACGTCGGTCCGGCGGGCGTGGCGCAGACTGACGACCTCGGTGGCGTCGATCATGACCACCTGGGTCACGCCGTGGACCGCGTCCGGATGCAGCGACGCGTAGGCCGCGACGAAGTACCCGCCCAGGGAGTGACCCGCCAGCACGAGGGGAAGGCCGGCGATGTAGGTGTCGCGCAGCTCCTGCAGCAGCTCGAAGTGCCCCTCGATGCCGTACTGGGTGTCCGGCGTGCTGAGCCCGTAGCCGGGACGGTTGAAGCGCACGTACCCCATGTCCTCGGGAAGCGCGTCGCAGACCCAGTCCCAGTACTCCTGGGGCGCGCCCATGCCGTTGTCGAGCAGAACGGCGCGCCGTGCCCGCGGCGGGATGTGCACGCACACCTCGACGAGCTTGCCGTCGGGCCTTTCGTGCAGCAGGTAGCGGCGCGCACGCTCGTTCCTGCCGGTGTACCGCGTTATTGCTCCGGTCAGAAGGCTTGCGCCGGCCAGTCCGGCAAGACCGACAGCGAACTGGCGCTCCAAAGACGCCACATTCCCTCCCCCGTGATGTGAAGTGACCGTCTGCCCGAAAAGCTAACACGCATGGCCGGGCCAAAATTATGAGTTAATTGACCATCCGTCCCGGGCGAGTTCTCCCACGGGGCTGCGGCGGGCGAACGCCCATGCCCCGCCCGTATTTCCGGAGTTCCATGTAGAGTTCGCCGATCGTTGCTTTCAGCATGGCGTTTTCTTTGGCGAGCTCGGCCATCCTGGACGCTTCTTCGGTGTCTTTGCCGCCTTCACCGGCGAGGCCGTTGCGGCCTCCCTCAAGAAACTGTCTGCGCCAGTTGGACACCGACTGCTCGGACACCCCTGCTTCCCGCGCGGCTTCCGCCGCTGTCAGTTCACCGCTCATCACTCTGACCACCAGGCCGAGTTTCTTGTCTACCGGAAGTGCTGGCGGACGCCCCACGGGCAACCCCCTCATGGCCTACCGCGTGCTGGGTGTGGTGTGCTCAGGGCTTGACGTAGCAGCACATGAACAGGGGCGCCGCGGCGCTGTACGGGGTGCCGTCCCACCGCGACATGCGGGACTCCGGCTCCAGCCCGGCCGCGCGTGCGTAGCCGTCGACGTCGTCGGGAGTGGTCAGCCGGGTGATCTCGTTGCCCACCCTGGTGGTGCCGTCGGCCTGGTAGAGGATGTGCGAGCACTGCCACAGACCGCCGTCGAGCAGGGTGGAATGGGTCTGCACCCCGGTCCCCGGCTCCGGGTACGGGACGAAGTAGGTGGTGCGGGCCCGGCCCTCGTGCAGTTCCAGGATGGCCGGCTTGTTGTGCGTCTCGATCACGAGCCGGCCACCGGGGAGCAGCAGGTCCGCCGCACGCTGGACGGCGCGCTGCTGGTCCTCGCGAGTGAGCAGGCAGGACAGGGTCGCGCAGACGCAGTACACCAGCCCGTAGCGGGAATCGGAGGTGTAGGTGCGGATGTCCCCGTGCACGGGCGTGACGTCGCCGCCGTCGGTCAGTTTGGCGCGCAGCGCGTCCAGCATCTCCAAAGAGGAGTCGACGCCGGTGACATGACCGACGCTCCGGGAGAGCGGGAGGGCGATCCGTCCGGTGCCGACGCCCAGTTCGAGGGTTCCGGCTTCGGGGGCGGGGTGGCGGGCCGCCAGTCCTCTCACGGCTTCGGCTGTGACCCTGTCGTCCGGGATCAGCCGGTCGTACCACCCCTTGAACTGCCTCCCGTAGCCTATGTCGTCGACTGTGGTTTCCACAGGTATTCCCCCTAGCACTGACCCCACTGCATACCGATGGGAGCGTCACTAAGCCGAGGGGCCGGCGGCCGGGCACAAAGACAGATGCCGGCTACATCGGTTGCGGACAGATCCGCAACCGCCCGCGTGGTTGGTCAGACGCAGCGCGGTAACGCCTCAACGGAGTCTGTGGGGTGACTTCGTTGTCTCCACCGTATCAAAGGCAATCCGGGCCGTCCCATGGATACCGGGCGCGGGCTGCGTCACACCGCACACTGGAATAACGGCAATTGAGGATTCATCAGCTCCGTGCATCCCGCGTTATGCCCGTCGCCGGCGATGTCGCGGGCGGCTCCCGGCCGGGGCCCAGGGCGGGAACGTCGCGTATCCCGAAACAATGGCGAAGTGCGGAGCGCGCGGCCAGATATCCCGACATTCCGTGCACACTGGGGCCCGGAGGAGTGGCCGCGGAACACAGAAAGACTCCGGGCAGCGGCGTGCGGTAGGGGTCGATACGGGGCACCGGTCGCGCGATGCTCTGGTAGAGCGTCATCGCCCCGGTGCCGATGTCGCCGCCGACGTAGTTGGGGTTGTACGCCTCGTACGCGGCAGCGGCGACGGAGCGATGTGCGACGACGGTGTCCGTGAACCCGGGGGCGTACCGCTCGATGCGCTCCCGGACCAGGTCGTACGGGTCGGTGGGGTCCCCGTTGGGCACGTGCGCGTACGCCCACACCGGGCGCTTGCCCGGCAGGGCCCGCCCGGGGTCGACCGCTGCCGGGTCCACCACGAGGACGAACGGCCTCCCCGTCCGCACTCCGCGGGCGTTCGCCGTCTCCTGCCGCACCATCTCGGCGTGCGTGCCTCCCAGATGCACCGTTCCGGCGCGGCCCACCGCCGGGTCGGCCCAGGGGATCGGCTCGGACACCAGGAAGTCGACCTTGGCGGCGCCCGGACCAGGACGGAACCGCTCGAGCCGGCGGGCGTACGCGCGGGGCAGCCGGCCGCCGGCGAGAGCCAGGAAGCCCTTGGTGCCGGTGTCGAGCAACACGGCCCGGGCACCGCGCAGTTCGGCCAGGTCCGTCACACGGTGTCCGGTGTGGAAGACGCCGCCGTGCGCGGTGATGTCGTCGGCCATCGCCTGGGCGATCCGGCCGCTTCCGCCGCGTGGCAGCGGCCACCCCGTCCCGTGCGCGAGGTGCCCCAGCAGCATGGCGACCGCCGCGGACGCGATGCTCGGCAGCCTGCCGACCGCGTGCGCGGCGACACCGGTGAGCAGCGCGGGCGCCTCCTCGCCCCGGAAAAGGGCCGAGCCGAGCCCGCTGCCGTGCAGCGCCACCCGGCTCGCCAGCAGCAGGGCCGCCGTGGGATCTTCGGGCAGCCGGCGCTGTCCGGACAGGACGAGGTCGACGACGGCCTCGCTGCGTCCCAGCAGCGGGCCCATCAGCCGCCTCCAGGCGGGACCGTCGACGCCCAGGTGCTCGCAGGTCTTCGCCAGGGAACGATGGGCGAGGGCGGCCCGGCCCCCGTCCAGCGGATGCGCGTAACTGATCTCCGGCCGCAGGAGCTCGACCCCGCGGGCCGCCAGGTCGAAGCGGCGGAAGAACGGGGAGGCGGCGGCCATGGGGTGGACGGCGGAACAGATGTCGTGCACGACGCCGGAGTCGAAGAGCGATGCGGTGCGCAGCCCTCCCCCGATGGTCTCGGCCGCCTCGTGCAGCTCCACGCGCAGACCGGCGCGCGCCATGACCACGCCCGCGGCCAGGCCGTTGGGCCCGGTGCCCACGATGGCGACGTCCGGAGTGCTCACCACTGCCTCTCATTCCTGCCGAGTCGAAGCTGCAACGTCTGCTCAACCGTTCCGGCGTACGCCGGCCGGCCGGCTGTGACGGGGGGCGTGGGCGCCCGCGGTTGTCCGTGTTGTTCGGCGGCGGCGCCGGGTGCGGCGCGCAGTTGGGATGCGGCGAGGCGCCGGTAGAGCTCGTCGCGCACCATCAGGTCGTCGTGCACGCCGACGGCCCGGACCCGGCCTTTCTCCAGCACCACGATCCGGTCCGCGTCGATCACCGTGGAGATCCGGTGGGCGATCGCGATGACCGCGCATCGCTCGGAGACCCGCCGCAGCACCTCGCGCAGGTCCCGCTCCGTCTCGGAGTCCAGGTGGGAGGTGGCTTCGTCGAGCAGCATGACCGCGGGTCGCTGCAACAGCGTGCGGGCGATGCACAGCCGCTGCCGCTGGCCGCCGGACAGCCCGCTGCCCTGGTCACCGAGTTCGGTGTCGAGGCCCTGCGGCAGACGCGCGATCACCGAGGTGAGCCCGGCCATCTCCACGGCTTCCCGGATGGCGTCCTCACCGGCGGTGGGATGGGCGTAGGTCAGGTTCTCCCGGAGGGTGCCGCGCATGGCCGCGCTGTCCTGCTGGACGTACCCCACCAGCCCGCGGACCGTGTCCAGGGGCAGGGCCTCGATGTTCCGCCCGCCGAGCCGCACGCGGCCCGCGTCGACCGCGTAGAAGCGTTCGATCAGCTGGAACAGGGTGGTCTTGCCCGCGCCCGACGGCCCGACCACCGCCGTCAGCCCCCGCGCCGGCACGCTGAAGGAGACTCCGTCAAGCACCTGCGTCCTCTCCGCCCGCTTCCCCCGCCGGTAGGCGAAGCGCACGTCCTGGAACTCGACCGCCGGCTCGTGCGGGTCCAGCACTCCGAGCGGAGCGGGGTCCGCACCGGCCGTCTCTTCGCCCTCCTGGGGCAGCCGGGCCAGCTCGTCCACCCTCTGAATGGCGGCCCGGCCCTGGACGAACTGGCCCACCCCCATGAAGAACATCACCAGCGGCGACACCAGCTGGAACAGATACATGATGAACGTGGTCAGACTGGCCATGTCCATCTCTTTGCGGGCCACCCAGGACATGCCGACCCCGACGACGACGGCCAGGGCGCCCTGCGTGCCGACGTTCATGGACGGCATCAGCAGCGCGTTGTACGCGTTGACCCGTATGCCCGAGCGGCGCACCCTCCCGGCCAGCTCGCCGACGCGGGCGGCCTCGCGTGTCTCGGCGCGGGACGCCTTCACCGTGGGCAGCGCGGCGAGCACACGCTGGGTGCCGTCGGCGAACGCGCCGGTGTCGTCCCTGTTGCGCAGCGCCTCCTTGCGGAGTTTGCGGGCGAGCACGACGGAGATGAGGCTGGCGGCTGCCAGGCAGCTCACGGTGATGAGCGTCAGCGGCAGATCGATGAGGAACATCAGCACGACGCCGCCGATGACCGTGGCGCCGCTGACGATCAACTGGGCGAGGCTCTGCGAAAGGGCGATCCGCACCAGTGAGGTATCGGTGACGGCGCGAGTGAGAATATCCCCCTGGGTTTGATGGGCGAATGCCGTGAGATCGACGCGCAGAATACGGCCGAGGAGAATGCGGCGGACGTCGAAGACGATGTTCTCCCCGGCCCGCCCGATGGCGTACGCCTGGAGGGAGGAGAAGAGGGCGCCGGCGCAGAAAAGCGCGACGAGGCGGGTGACGGGGCCGGTCATCGAGGTGCCCGCGCCCGCCGCCTCGATCAGCTGCCCGATGGCCCACGGCTGGGCGAGCGAGGCGCCCACTCCCAGCAGGCCGAGCAGTACCCCGGTGACCAGCAGCCCGGCGTGCTGCCGGGCGACGCTCGCGACCGACCCGGCGTGGTTGACGACCGACCCGGCGACGCTCGCGACCGACCCGGCGTCGTTCGCGGTTCTCCCGGCTCCCGGGCTCGCGTGTGCCCCGTGCATCGCCATCAGCGCGCTCCCCCCGCTTTGCCGACGGTCACGCGAAGATGCCCGGACCGAATATGCGGGCCGCCGCCAATGCCGTCGCCAAGGCGCTCAAGCTAACACGCGGCACTCTCTAAAGTTACGCGTTATTTGATCGACGGACGGCTGACGGACGGGCCGCTTCCGCTGTTTTCCGAAGCCCTGGGAGAAAGCGGCCCAAGTTAAGCGGCTTTTTTCGATGGCGGTCTTTTCGTCACCGGGTCACGGTCCTCAGGCCGCGTGCCGGGCCGCGTTCGCCTTCATGGCGTCGCGCATGTACACGGCCAGTCCGGGCCGGATGTTGTCGTAGGTGGCAGTGAAGCGCGGGTCGTCGACGTACATCTGCCCCAGACACGCGTGCAGCTCGCGCGAGCAGTCGTAGTAAGCCGAGCAGATGAAGAGACGGTGTTCCTCGGCGACGTCCATCGCGGCCTCGGAGTCGGCCGGCAGGCCCTGGTCGAGCAGGTCGGCCATCCGGCCGTGGAGGGCGTTCATCTCCCCGGTGAGCCGCTTCCAGTCCTCCTTGGTGTAGGAGGCGGTCCTGCGCTGCGACTGCCGGTACTGCTCGGTGTCGCCCCAGCGCTGCTCGACCTCGTCGGCGTACTGGTCGGGGTCGTTCTCCCCGAACACCTCGAACTTCTCCTCGGGCGTGAGCTGGATCCCCATCGTGCGTGCCTCCATGGCGTGTTCGACGGCCTCGGCCATCTTCTGCAGCTTCTCGATCCGGGCGGTCAGCAGCCGGTGCCGGCGCCGCAGGTGTTCCCGCGGGTCCGTGTCCGGGTCGTCGAGCAGGGCCGCGACCTCCTCGAGCGGGAAGCCGAGCTCCCGGTAGAACAGGATCTGCTGCAGCCGGTCGAGGTCGGCGTCGCTGTAGCGCCGGTGGCCCGCGTGGCTGCGCTCGCTCGGGACGAGCAGACCGATGCCGTCGTAGTGGTGCAGTGTGCGCACCGTGACCCCGGCGAAGCCGGCGACCTGTCCCACGGAGTAACCCACTTCCGCTCCCTTCTCGCTTGCGCACTCCACCCTGGGTCCTCACGCCGCGTGAGGTGCAAGCCGGCATGCGAGCCCGCAGCGGCAGACTTAGCGTCGTAGCCATGCCCCTGCACAAAGGCGCCGCGCAGCCCGCCGACCGTCCGCTGGCCGTCAACCCGTTCTACGCCGAGGCCAACCCGGCCGGCGGGATGACACAGGCCCCGCCCACGCACCGCCTCCCCGACACCCCGATGGCGCCGGCGACGGCGTATCAGCTGGTGCACGACGAGCTGATGCTGGACGGCAACGCGCGGCTGAACCTGGCCACCTTCGTCACCACCTGGATGGAGCCGCAGGCGGGGGTGCTGATGGCGGAGTGCCGGGACAAGAACATGATCGACAAGGACGAGTACCCGCGCACCGCCGAGCTGGAGCGGCGGTGTGTGGCGATGCTCGCCGACCTGTGGCACGCGCCGGACGCGTCGGCGGCCGTGGGCTGCTCCACGACCGGTTCCAGCGAGGCGTGCATGCTGGCCGGGATGGCGCTGAAACGGCGCTGGACGAAGCGCGCCGGCGACCGCTACCCCGGGGCGCGGCCCAATCTCGTCATGGGCGTCAACGTGCAGGTCTGCTGGGAGAAGTTCTGCACCTTCTGGGAGGTGGAGCCGCGGCTGGTGCCCATGGAGGGCGAGCGTTTCCATCTCGATCCGCAGGCCGCCGCCGAGCTGTGCGACGAGAACACCATCGGTGTCGTCGGCGTCCTCGGCTCCACCTTCGACGGCTCCTACGAGCCGATCGCCGGCCTGTGCGCCGCGCTGGACGCGCTCCAGGAACGCACCGGCCTCGACGTCCCGGTGCACGTCGACGGGGCGTCCGGTGCGATGGTCGCGCCGTTCCTCGATCCGGACCTGGTGTGGGACTTCCGGCTGCCGCGGGTGGCGTCGATCAACACCTCCGGGCACAAGTACGGGCTGGTGTACCCGGGGGTCGGCTGGGCGCTGTGGCGGGACGCGGCGGCGCTGCCGGAGGAGCTGGTGTTCCGGGTGAACTACCTGGGCGGCGACATGCCGACCTTCGCGCTGAACTTCTCCCGGCCCGGCGCGCAGGTGGTCGCGCAGTACTACACGTTCCTGCGGCTGGGCCGCGACGGCTACCGGGCGGTGCAGCAGGCCTCCCGGGACGTGGCGCGCACGCTCGCGGAACGGATGGAGGCGCTCGGCGACTTCCGGCTGCTGACCCGGGGCGACGAGCTGCCGGTGTTCGCGTGCACCACGGCCGAGGACGTCACGGCGTACGACGTCTTCGACCTGTCCCGGCGGCTGCGCGAGCGGGGCTGGCTGGTGCCGGCGTACACCTTCCCGCCGAAGCGGGAGGACCTGGCGGTGCTGCGGGTGGTGTGCCGCAACGGCTTCTCCACGGATCTCGCCGAGCTGTTCGTCGAGGACGTGACCCGTCTGCTGCCCGAACTGCGCCGGCAGCCGCATCCGCTGACCCGGGACCGGGCCGCGGCGACCGGCTTCCACCACTGAGGGGCCTGAGCTTCCACCGCTGAGGGCCCGTCGGCCCCGCCTACCGGGTGTCCCCCGGATGCCGCTCGCCCGTCGCGTACGGGTTCTCCTGACCCTCGGCGAGGACGCCGACGAACGGCGCGCCCTCGCCCGCGAAGGTGTACGCGCCGGCCTCGACACGGGCGATCAGGCCGCGGGTCCAGGCGGCCTCGCCGTCGGCCGTGTGCATCCACATGTTCATGATCTCGCCGATGTGGCCGTACTGCTGCGGCCCGTCCTCGGGGACGTAGTGCTCGGTGACGGTGTCCCGCCACTCGGCCAGCCGCCGCAGGCGCTCGCGCAGCAGCGCCACCACCTCCGCGCGCTCCAGGTCGACCATGAACCCGATCGCCGCGGAGAGCACGTCGGTGCCGCCCTCGCGGGTGACCAGGGCCTCCCGGAGCAGCGTGAAGTACTCCCGCGTGCCCCGCTCGGTGATCTCGTACTCGGTGCGGGGCGGGCCGCCGGCCGTGGACGGGGCCGTCTCGTGCGCGTGCAGCAGTCCCTGCTTCGCCATCTGCTTCAGGGCGTGGTAGATCGAGCCCGGCTTGGCGTTGGACCACTCGTGCGCGCCCCAGTACTCCAGGTCGCCGCGCACCTGGTACCCGTGGGCCCGCCCGTGCTGCCGGACGGCGCCCAGCACGAGCAGACGGATGGTTGACATGGGGACCAGGTTATGGCCGCACACCCCTCGGCAGCGCCCGCCCGGGCCCTGGATCCCGGTCCTCCGCCCCCCTGGCCCCCTGCTCCCTGTCCCACGCCGCCTGTCCCCCGTCCCCCGTACCGTCTATCCGGCCTGCCCCTGATCCGCCGCCTGCTCCAGGGCCACCAGTTCGAACGCGGTCTTGCCGTCCAGGGACTCGCGGATGATGTCCGCGTGGCCCGCGTGGCGGGCCGTCTCCCGGATCAGGTGCAGGCCCAGCCAGCGCAGCGACACCCGCTCGTCCGGCGGGAACCACGGGTCGTTCGGCAGCGCGAAGGTGTCGTCCAGGCTCGGCGCCGAGCGGAAGTACGCCTCCGTCTCGGCGGCGACCTGCTCCCAGTACGCCAGCTGCTGCGCGAGTGTCTCGCCCTCGACGAGCCGGAAGCACTCGTGCCAGTTCGACTCGTCCCGCTTGACCGCCGGCGGCTCGCCCTTGGCCCGGGCCACCCAGGTCTGCTCGACCTCGACGACATGCTTGAGCAGGCCGGACAGCGACAGCTCGCTCGCGCTCGGCCGGCTCGCGGCCTGCTCCTCGGTGAGCCCGAGCACCGCCCGGCGGATGCCGCCCCGCTGCTCCTCGAGGAAGGACAGCAGCGCCCCCCGCTCGTCGCCCAGGGCTTCGGCTCGCACGTGAGTGACCATGACCGGCCGCCTTTCGTCCGTCGTCGCCGGGCTTTCTGCCCGACACCGAAGACGTTACGGGCCCTTGCGGTCAGCCTCTGTCCGCAAGGGCCGACGGTTCACGTCGGACGCGCGTCAGAACGGTTCACATCGGACACGCGTCAGAACGGTTCACATCTGACGCGCGTCAGAACGGGAACCGGCTCCGTCCGTGCTGCACCGAGATCCACTTCAGCGTGGTGAACGCCTCCAGCGTCGACTCGCCGTTCAGCCGCCCGATCCCGGAGTGCTTCTCACCGCCGAAGGGAACGATCGGCTCGTCGTGCACGGTGCCGTCGTTCACATGGAACATCCCGGTGTCGATCCGCCGCGCGAACCGCACGCCCCGCTCGACGTCGGCGGTGAAGACCGCACCGCTCAGCCCGTACGGGGTGTCGTTGACGAGCCGTACCGCCTCCTCCTCACCGTCGAAGGGGATGACGAAGGCGACCGGGCCGAAGACCTCCTGCCGCAGCAGGGGCGAGTCGGCCGGGATCCCGGTCAGGACGGCCGGCTCGACCAGCGTGTCCGTCGTGGCGCCCCGCACCAGCGCCGTCGCCCCCTCGGCGAGGGCCTGCTCGATCACCCCGGAGACGTCCTCCGCCTGCCGGGAGTCGATCAGCGGCCCGATGACGGTCGCCGGGTCGCTCGGGTCGCCGGCCTTGAGCCCCGCGACCCGCTCGGCGAACTTCGCGGAGAACTCCTGTGCCACGGACCGGTCGACCAGCAGCCGGTTGGCGGCCATGCAGACCTGCCCCTGGTGCACGAACCGGCTGAAGACGGCGGCGTCCACGGCGTAATCGACGTCGGCGTCGTCCAGGACCACCAGGGCGCTGTTGCCGCCCAGTTCGAGCACGACGCGCTTGAAGTGGGCGGCGCAGACGGTGGCCACGTGCCGGCCGACCCGGTCGGAGCCGGTGAAGGAGATGACCTTCGGCACCGGATGCTCCAGGAACGCGTCGCCGATCTCCGCTATGTCGCTGACGACGACGTTGAGCACCCCGGCGGGCAGCCCGGCGTCCTCGAACAGCTTGGCTATCAGCGTGCCGCCGACGACCGGCGTGTTCTGGTGCGGCTTGAGCACCACGGCGTTGCCGAGCGCCAGCGCCGGGGCGACCGACTTCAGCGACAGCAGGAAAGGCACGTTGAAGGGGCTGATGACGCCGACCACCCCGACCGGCACCCGGTAGACGCGGTTCTCCTTGCCGTCGATCGGCGACGGAACGATCCGCCCCTCGGGGCTGAGCGCCACATGGGCCGCCTCGCGCAGGAACTCCTTGGCCAGGTGCAGCTCGAAGGCGGCCTTGCCCCGGGTACTGCCCAGCTCGGCGATCATCGCCTCGGTGATCTCCGCCTCGCGCTCCTCGACGAGGCGCAGCACCTTCTCGAACACCGTCCGCCGGGCGAACGGGTTGGTGGCCGCCCATTGCTTCTGGGCGCGCTCGGCGGCACGGTAGGCGGCGTCGACCTCATCGACCGTGGCGATCGTGATCGACGCCAGCTTCTCGTTGTCATACGGGTTGAGGTCGATGATGTCCCAGGAACCCGTGCCCGGGCGCCACTCACCGTCGATGTACTGCTGCGCCAGGTCGGAGAAGTACGGCGACATGCGATCCCCCTGAATCCCTGCCTGCCGGGGCAGGCGAGTCGGCCTCGCTCACCTCGCGGTCTGATCGCACGTCATCGTACTTGTGTGTCAGGAGAGTTGGAGGAGCCCTCGCAGGAGGTCGCGGGTCTCGGACGGCCCGGGGCTGTCCTGCTGCAACTCCTTCAGCGCCTGTTCGTACTGGGCGACGTCCTCCGGCTTGTCCAGGTACAGCGCGCTGGTGAGCTGCTCGGTGAAGACCACGTCCGACAGGTCGGACTCCGGGAAACTGAGGATGGCGAACGCGCCGGACTCGCCCGAGTGCCCGCCGAAGCTGAACGGCATCACCTGCAGCCGGACGTTGGGCCGCTCGGACATGTCGATCAGATGCTGGAGCTGCTCGCGCATCACCGCGCGGTCGCCGTAGGGGCGGCGCAGGGCGGCCTCGTCGAGGACGACGTGGAACTCGGGGCCGTTCTCGGCTACGAGGTACTTCTGCCGCTCCAGCCGCAGCTGCACACGCTTTTCGACGTCGGCGTCGCTCGCGCCCTTCATCCCGCGCCGCACCACGGCACGCGCGTACGCCTCGGTCTGCAGCAGGCCGTGCACGAACTGCACCTCGTACGCGCGGATCAGGGACGCGGCGCCCTCCAGCCCGACGTAGGTGGGGAACCAGCTCGGCAGGACGTCGGAGTAACTGTGCCACCAGCCCGCCACGTTGGCCTCGCGGGCGAGGTTGACCAGGGCCGTGCGCTCCGCTTCGTCCGTGATGCCGTACAGCGTCAGCAAGTCCTCCACGTCCCTCGTCTTGAAGCTCACCCGGCCCAGCTCCATCCGGCTGATCTTCGACTCGGAGGCACGGATCGAGTACCCCGCCTGCTCGCGCGTGATCCCGCGTGCCTCGCGCAGCCGCCTGAGTTGCGAGCCGAGCAGCATGCGCCGCACCACTGATCCAGGCTCTCCCGCACTCACGTCCGCTGCCTCCCTGCCGACTCCAGGGCTCGCAGTCTGCCACCAAAACACTTCGAGCAGTACTCGTCCGATTACAGAGACGGAAAAGACTCCTGTCGCACTCGTGCGACTTCAGGCCATCAAGGGGTCGGGAAGATGAGGGAGTTGGGTGGGAAGAAGGCAGAAAAAATGGCCAAGAAGCGGCACGGGCGCATCCATTTCGGTCACGTGCACGTGCATCTGCCCTTGCATCTGGTCTACGCATCCGAAACCATGGTCCCGCGCCACCGCTGCATCGCAACGACCGCGAACTCCCGGGAGTGCCTCGCATGGGGACGAATGGATCGACCATGCTCCAGCCGTTACGGCAGGGCCTTCCGCCGCTGGATCCCGCGGCCGTCTCCAACGCCGCCTCCTGCTCCCTGCCCGCCCGTTACGAAGCCGTCCGCGAGGCGCGCCGGTTCACCCGCGGCACCCTGGACCAGTGGCAGCTGGGCGACCGCTTCGACGACGTGTGCCTGGTCGTCTCGGAACTCGTCACCAACGCGCTGCGCCATGCCACCCCGGCCGGGGACGGGCCGGCCGGTGATCCGCTGACGCCCGTGCGGCTGCACCTGATGCGGTGGAGCGAGCGACTCGTGTGCGCCGTGCGCGACGCGAGCAAGGACGGCCCGGTGGCGCGCGCGAGCGACGACTTCGCGGCGGAGTCCGGCCGCGGGCTGTTCCTCGTCGAGTCCTTCAGCGACAGCTGGGGCTGGCATCCGCTCACGGGCACCCTGGGTGGGAAGGTCGTCTGGGCCCTGTTCCGGTTGCCCTCCACGTGACAGCCTCCGGCGTCCTTCGACGCCGGATGTCTACGCGCGTTGAGCAAGCGCTGTCACACTGGACGCACGGAAGCGGGATCATCCGCCGACGAGATGGTCGAACTCCCCGTCCTTCACGCCGAGCAGCATGGCCTCGATCTCCGCCCGCGTGTAGACGAGCGCGGGGCCGTCGGGGAACCGGGAGTTGCGCACGGCCACGTCTCCGCCCGGCAGCCGGGCGAACTCCACACAGGATCCTTGGGAGTTGCTGTGCCGGCTCTTCTGCCAGGACACCCCGTGCAGGCGCGCGGCGGCGATGCCGTTGTACACGCCGGACGCGTTCTCAGCGTCGTACACGTCGTGGTCCACAGTCGCTCCCCGTTGGTGCACTGGCTGATGAGGCCATTGATGCAGTGGTCAACTGATCCGGATCATAACCCCGTTCACATGCAGATGCGTGAGCAAATGCACGTGCACGCCCGGTGTTCCTCCGGTTACAGCTTTTGACGAGCGCTTTGCGAGAACCTTCCCATCGCCTGCCCCGGAGCAGGCAGGACATGCGCGGCGGGGCGGGGCAGGGGGCGAAGCCGGTGCACCAGATGGAGACGCGTTCGGTACCTCTCCTGTTCCAGCCCCTGTTCCCGGCCGCCAGGCCCCCCGGCCGCCAGGTCTCCGACGCACCTGAGGTCTGGCAAGGCCTCCATACCCGTTGGTAGCGTGCCCAGGTGACCTCCCGGACCCCCGCACCCCGCCGCCGGCTCACCGCCGCAGCGGCCACCGCCCTCACCGCCGCGCTGACGCTGGCCGCGTGCAGCAGCGGCGGCAGCAGCAGCGACGACAACGGGAAGAGCACACCCCCCGCAGCCACCTCCACCCAGCAGCCCTCCGCAGGCACGGGCACCGGTACCCCCGGGCCCACCAGCGCCCTGCAGGGCAACTGGCTCACCACCACCAACGGCAAGGCGGTCGTCCTGGTCCTCACCGGCCGGCAGGCCGCCCTCTTCACCACCGGCGGCAGCGTGTGCAGCGGCCCGATCCAGGACCGCACGATCCGCCTCCAGTGCAAAGGCACCGCCACCGGCCACAGCACAGGCCACATCGACTCCGTGGACAAGACCACCCTGAAGGTCACCTGGGTGGGTGACGTCGGCACGGAGACATACACCCGCTCCGAGAGCGGCGGAATGCCCTCGCGCTTCCCGACGGCGGGCCTCGGCTCGTAGGACCCGGCCCCCCGCATGCGCGATGATCCTGGGGCACCGTCTCGATCTCAGGGGATTCCACACATGCGCGCCATGCCGATCACCGTCACCGCCCTCGCGGCGGCCCTTCTCCTCACCGCCTGCGACAGCGGCACCGACAGCAACGCCAAGGCGGACGGCGGCGACGCCAAGGCCGCGAAGAGCACCGCCTGCCGCCTCGACGGCGTGGGCGCCGAGGTCGGCCCGGTCAGCGCCGCCCCCGCCGCGGGCGACATCGGCACCGTCACCGTGACGCTCACCAACAAGGGCGCCGACTGCACGCTGGAGGGCTTGCCGAAGGTCGTCCTCCAGGCCGGCGACACGAAGGCGGCCGTACCCGCCGACCCGGCCGCGCTGAGCCAGAAGCTGACGCTGGCCAAGGGCGGGACGACCTCGTTCACGATCATCTACACGCGCGCTGCGGCGGCAGCCGGCACGCACAGCCTGGCCGTGAAGACGGCGACGTTCGCCCTGCCCGGCGCGGAGGACACGCACGACTTCCCGTGGTCGTACGGCGAGGTCGGGCTCAAGGGCAGCACGCCGGACGCCACGGTCGGCGGCTTCGAGCAAGCGGGCGACTGACGACGCCGCCCCGCTGGTGACTCTCACGGGGCCCGCGGTCCTACCGCAACGCAGGACCGCGGTCGCCCCGCACCGTACGACTGCGCTCGCCCCGCCCTGCGCCCGCATCCCCACCGGGCCGCATGCCCGCATCCCCACCGGGCCGCATGCCTGCACCCCCACCGGGCCCTACGGCCGCGGTCGTCACGCGGAGCGTCACGGCAGCCGCCGTCGTCACGCGGAGCGTCACGGCAGCCGCCGTCGTCACGCGGAGCGTCACGGCAGCCGCCGTCGTCGCGCGGAGCGTCACGGCAGCCGCCGTCGTCGCGCGGAGCGTCACGGCAGCCGCGGGCGGTCCGCCATCCGCGCCCGGTCCGCCGCGAGGGAGCCCTCGGTCCAGCCCGCCGCGTCGCTCACCCCGCGCAGCCGGGTGGAGACGGTCGCGGGGAACATGCGGTCGGCCGCGGCGCCGACGGCGACCTCGCGGGAGGCGAGTACCGGCAGCAGGTCGTCGCTCACCTGCGTCTGCGCGGCAGTGGCGAGCCGCCCGCCTATCCGGTGCGCGTAGGCGGCGAGGAACGACTGCCGAAACGTCTTCGTCCGCCTGCGACCGCCCTTGCGCTGCGCGGCCTCCGCCGTGGCCAGCGCCGACTGGGCCTGCACCAGCAGCGAGGTGTAGAGCAGTTCGACGACCTCCAGGTCTGCCTCGAAACCGACGACGGTGGAGAAGCACAGCGCCTCGTTCCACACCGCGCGGCAGTGGTTGGCGGTGGCGACCGCGTCGAGCAGGACCGCCTTGGCCTGCTCGTACGGCGGCTCGACCCCGATCCGGCAGGCGCCGGGCGCGTCGGGGGCGGGCGCCTGCGCGTCGAGCAGCGCCTCGTCGACGCTGTGCCGGGCCATCAGCTCCTGCGCCTTGGCGGTGAGGGCCTCGGCCTCCTCCGGGTATCCGGTCGCCTCCGCCTTGGCCAGGAGCGCGCGGATCCGGCCCAGCATCCGGGAGCCGGAGCTGTGCGGCCGGCGAGGTTCCTCCAGGGGCTCCAGAGCAGGCAGGCGCACCAGCAGGCGGTACAGCTCCAGGACCACGGTGGCGTGGGTGAACCGGTCGGCGCGCGCCGGAGGCGGACCGGGCAGCTCCTCCACCTGCGCCCGCCAGCGCGCGCCGCGGGCCCGGTCGTCCGGCGCCTGCGCCCGCACGAGATCGGCGACCAGCCGCACATGGACGTCGTCCAGCTCGCGGCGCACGATCCGCACGAGGTCGGCCGGCTGCCAGCCACGCCGCCAGAGCACCGCGACGAACTCCCGCCCACGCCGCTCGAGGTCGGCGTCGGCCGCGGGGTCGGCGGCCAGCAGGGAGGCACCGGTGTCCAGGGCGGACACACCGGTGTCGTACAGGGCGGCCTCGAAGGCACGGTCGGCAGTGCTCACCCGACGATCGTGACACGGGGCACTGACAACGCGGGGACCGGTTTCCGCCCGGGGGCCACGAGGTCCTGCGCCCCGCCGACAAGCACCCGCCAGCTGTCAACCAACGGTTGACAGGCATCATTCGTCAACCTACGGTTGACACATGGCGAAGAATCCCGCTGTCACGACTTCCGTCCGCCTCGACGACCTCATCGCGGCCATCAAGAAGGTTCACGAAGAACCCCTCGAACAGCTCGAGGACGCGGTGATCGCTGCGGAGCACCTCGACGAGGTGGCCGATCACCTGATCGGCCACTTCGTCGACCAGGCCCGGCGCTCGGGCGCCTCCTGGACCGACATCGGCAAGAGCATGGGCGTCACCCGGCAGGCGGCGCAGAAGCGGTTCGTGCCCAAGGAGTCGACCGACATCGACCCCAGCCAGGGCTTCAACCGCTACACCCCGCGCGCCCGCAACGTCGTCGTGGCCTCCCACAACGAGGCCAAGGCGGCACACAGCGCCGAGAGCGTCCCCGAGCACCTGGTCCTCGGCCTGCTCGCCGAACCCGAGGGGCTGGCCGCCAAGGCGATCACAGCCCAGGGCGTCACCCTCGACGCGGTCCGCGAGGCCGCGCGGGCGGCCCTCCCGCCGGCCGTGGAGGACGCGCCCGAACTGGTGCCGTACAGCTCCTCGGCGAAGAAGGTCCTGGAGCTGACCTTCCGGGAGGCGCTGCGCCTCGGCCACAACTACGTCGGCACCGAGCACATCCTGCTGGCCCTGCTGGAGCACGAGAACGGCGAGGGCGTCCTCAGCGGACTGGGTCTCGGCAAGCCGGCCTCCGAACGGCACGTCGCGGAGTTCCTCACGGCCGTCCAGGCGGACGGGCAGGACTGACCCCGCGAGGTCAACAGCGGCCCGGCAGCGGCCATCCGCCCAGCTCAACGGCCTGTGTCAGACCCCTCTGCCACACTCACGACATGGCCGACCGGTGGGCACTCGCTCCGGCCGAGGACGGTGGCGTGGACGTCGCCCCCCTCGGCCCGGACGGGCTGCCCGCCGGTCCCGTCCGGCGGGAGGAGGACGCGGCCCGAGCCGTGCGCAGCCGTCCGCACGTCGCGCGCTGGGTGTGGCGGTCCACGGCCGAGATCTATCCGCGTCTGCTCGCCACGGGGGTGCGAGTCGAGCGGTGCTACGACGTCGAGGACGCCGAGACCCTCCTCCTGGGCCACGAGGGGCGCTCCGGCGAACCCCGTTCGGCGGCCGCCGCGCTCGCCCGCCTGCGCGGCGGCCCCGTACCGCCGGATCCGCCCCAGCGGTCCGCCGACCCGGGCGCCCAGTCCCCGCTGTTCGAACCGCAGGGCGCCCGCCTGCCGCTCACCGACCTCCTCGAGGTCTACGCCGAGCAGCAGCGCCGGCACGCGCGCGCCGAACACCCCGACCGGATGCGGCTGCTGACGGCCGCCGAGTCGGCGGGAACGCTGGTGGCGGCCGAGATGAACCACGCGGGTCTTCCCTGGCGCGCGGACGTGCACCGCGCGCTGCTGCACGACCTGCTCGGCGAGAGGTACGCGGGCGGGGGCGAGCCGCGCCGCCTGGCCGAGCTGGCGGACGAGGTCTCCGCGGCCTTCGGGCGCCGCGTCCGCCCCGACCTGCCCGCCGATGTGGTCAAGGCGTTCGCGCAGGCCGGGATCAAGGTGAGGTCGACCCGCCGCTGGGAGATCGAGTCCGTCGACCATCCCGCGGTGAAGCCCCTGCTGGAGTACAAGAAGCTCTACCGCATCTGGGTCGCCCACGGCTGGTCCTGGCTGCAGGACTGGGTGCGCGAGGGCCGGTTCCGCCCGGAGTTCCTCGCGGGCGGCACGGTCACGGGACGCTGGGTCACCAACGGCGGGGGCGCGCTGCAGATCCCCCGCGTGATCCGCCGCGCGGTGGTCGCCGACCCCGGCTGGCGGCTCGTCGTCGCCGACGCCGACCAGATGGAGCCGCGGGTCCTGGCGGCGATCTCGCGCGACCCCGGGCTGATGGAGGTGGCTGGCCGCGACAGCGACCTCTACCAGGAGGTGTCCGACCGCGCCTTCGCCGGTGACCGCACCCAGGCCAAACTCGCCGTGCTCGGCGCGGTGTACGGCCAGACCTCCGGCGACGGCCTGAAGAACCTGGCCGCCCTGCGCCGCCGCTTCCCCAAGGCGGTGGCGTACGTCGACGACGCGGCCCGGGCCGGCGAGGAGGGCCGCCTGGTACGCACCTGGCTGGGCCGGACCTGCCCACCGGCGGCGAGTGCGGCCGACGACGCGGGCGAGGGCATCCCGGTCGCCGCGGACGACTCCGGGGAGCGGACCTGGGTGCCGGGCTACGCCTCGACCGACGCCCGCGCGCGGGGCCGCTTCACGCGCAACTTCGTGGTCCAGGGCAGCGCCGCCGACTGGGCCCTGCTGCTGCTCGGCGGGCTGCGGCAGCGGTGCGCGGACCTGGCGGCCGAGCTGGTGTTCTTCCAGCACGACGAGGTGATCGTCCACTGTCCGGAGCAGGAGGCCCCCGCGGTCGTCGCGGCGATCCGGGAGGCGGCCGAGGTGGCGGGCCGGCTGACGTTCGGCGAGACGCCGGTGCGGTTCCCGTTCACGACGGCGGTGGTGGAGTGCTACGCCGACGCGAAGTGACCGCGCCCGCCGCCGGGCTGTGAGCGGCCACTTGCTGCTGGGCCGTGAGTGACGACTTGCTGCCGGGCCGTAAGTGGCATCTTGCCGCTGGGTCGTGAGTGGCCACTTGCGGCCGGGCCATGAGTGGCCACTTGCTGCCGGGTTGTGAGTGATCGCTTTCGGCCGGGCCGTGAGTGATCACCTCCCGCCCGGCCGGGAGCGGGCGGCTCGCGCCCGGGCAGAGCTGGTGGTTCGCGCCCGGCCAGGAGCGGGGGGCTCGCGCCCGGCCGAAATCAATCGGCTGTCGATCGGCTGGTTTTTATGTGATCATGACATCCGATCCCGGCCCGACGGTGCGCGCGGTGCACATCGTGCACGCGCTGCTCGGGGGAGTGCCGCCGCCGTGGCCGGGTCCGGGGACACACGAGGACCCTGGCCGGCAGAGGTGACCGACCGGGGCCCTCGTCCCCACCCTCTCCGACCTCCCGGGCTCTCTGCCCTCCCGGGTTCTCTGACCGCCCTGTCTCTCTGACCGCCGGGTTCTCTGACCGCCCGGGCTCTCCGACCGCCCGGGAGGTCTAACCGCCCGGCCTCTTCCGCCGCGGCTCAGATCACCGGGGGCCGCCCCAGCCGGGTCAGGCGCCACACCGTGCGCCAGCGCATCGGGCACCGTTCCCCGGCCGGTTCGCGCAGCCCCTCGGCGAACCCGCCGAACCAGGCCCGCAGCCCGGCCGCCGAGCGGGTGCGCAGCAGGGTGACGGTGATCCACACGCCGAGGTGGACGGGGATGAGCGGCAGCGGCAGCCGGCGCCGTACGAGCCAGACGCGGTTGCGGGCGGTGACGCGGTGGTAGATCGCGTGCCGGGCGGGCGAGGTCTTCGGGTGCCGGAGCAGCAGCTCGGGCGCGTAGAGGATCTTCCAGCCCGCGTCGGCGGCCCGCCAGGCCAGGTCGGTCTCCTCGTGCGCGAAGAAGAACTCCGCGGGCCAGTCGCCGACTTCGTCCAGCATGGCCGTCCGGAAGGCGTGGCCGCCGCCCAGGAACCCGGTGACGTACCCGCCCCGCAGCGGGTCGGCGTTCCCCGCCCGCGGCACGTGCCGGCGCTGCGTCTCCCCGTTCTCGTCGGCGATGCGGAACCCGACGATGCCGAGCCGCGGATCACCGGCGAACAGCTCCGCCACGCGACGCAGCACATCCGCGTCGACGAGCAGACCGTCGTCGTCGAGCTCCACCACGGCGTCGACGTCACCGAACTCCCGCAGCCGGGCGAGGGCGACGTTGCGCCCGCCGGGGCAGCCGAGGTTCTCCTCGGTCTCGATCACGGTGACTTCGCCCGGCAGCGACAGCCGGCGGGCGAACTCGGGCAGCCGGCAGCCGTTGCCGACGATCACGACCCGAGCGGGCGCGAGATCCTGCTTGGCCACGGACTCCAGCAGGGCGTCGACCTCGGCGGGCCGGTTCCCCATGGTCACCACGGAGACCGCGATCCTCGGCTCCACCAACGTCCTTCACCCCATCCGGCCGTCGACCGCGCCCACGTCCTCGCCGCGCGGACCGTCGTTCACCAAGATGTTGCCTCAGGGCCGGGGGTTGTCCGGGAACCGATTCGCTTTGCGCCCTCTTTACGCCGTTTTCCTCACAGCGGCGGAACGCGCCGTGCCCGACCTCGGTCACGCTGATCTCGCGCGCCGTCGAGCACTTGGCGATGGACGCCCCCTGGTTCGCGCCCGTGTGGTCCGCTGTGGTGAGGACCACGCGGTAGGTACAGATCCGGGCGACCGCGAAGGTTCTCGTCCTGTTCGGGCGTCACCTCGGCGCCCGGCGCCCGAAAACGACGAAACCCCAGGTCAGCTAATACCTGACCTGGGGTTCCAGGGGAGCCGCTTTCGGGATTCGAACCCGAGACCTACGCATTACGAGTGCGTTGCTCTGGCCATCTGAGCTAAAGCGGCACGCTGCCCGCACTATGGTGCGATCGGCGACGTCGGTAAGTCTACACAGTTCCCGGGGGTGCTTCGTACCGGCCCCGGAGCGCGGGCCGCGGGGCCGGTCGCGGGGCTACGAGCAGCGCTTTCCGGCGGCCGGTGGGGTGCCGCGCAGCAGGTAGGCGTCGATCGCCGAGTCGATGCAGGAGCTGCCGCGGCCGTAGGCGGTGTGGCCGTCGCCGACGTAGGTGAGCAGGCGGCCCGAGGCCAACTGGCCGGCCAGGGACTGGGCCCAGCGGTAGGGGGTCGCCGGATCGCGGGTGGTGCCGACGACCACGATCGGGGCCGCGCCCCGGGCCTCGATGCGCTGCGGTTCGCCGGTCGCCTTCACGGGCCAGTACGCGCAGTTCAGGGAGGACCAGGCGAGGCCCGCTCCGAAGACCGGGGACGCCTTCTCGAAGGCGGGCAGCGCCTTCTCGACCTCCTGAGGGCTGGCGAAGGCGGGCGGCAGGTCCAGACAGTTCACGGCGGCGTTGGCGAACATCAGGTTCGCGTAGCGGCCGCCGGCGTCCCGCTCGTAGTAGCTGTCGGCGAGGGACAGCAGTCCGGCGCCGTCGTTCTGCTTCATCGCCGAGGTCAGGGCCTCACGCAGCTGCTCCCAGGCCGCCTCGTCGTACATCGCCGCGATCACCCCGGTCGTGGCGAGCGCCTCGCCGAGCTTGCGGCCGTCGGCGTCACCGGCCGGAATGGGATGCGCGTCCAGCTTCCGGAAGAACGCCTTCAGGTTGTCGCCGACCTGCCGCGGCGACGTGCGCGGGCCGCCGAGCGGGCAGTCGGTGTGCTTCACGCAGTCCTTCGCGAAGGACTGGAACGCCGTCTCGAAGCCCGCCGTCTGGTCCAGGTTCATCCGGCGCGCGGCCAGCGAGGGATCCATCGCGCCGTCCAGCACCAGCCGCCCGACGCGGTCCGGGAACAGCCCGGCGTACGTCGCCCCCAGGAACGTCCCGTACGACGCCCCCACGTAGTTCAGCTTCCGGTCGCCCAGCGCCGACCGCACGATGTCCATGTCCCGCGCCGCCTCCACCGTGGAGACGTGCCGCAGCAGCTTCGCCGAGCGGGCGCCGCAGCCCTCCGCGAACTTCTTGTACGCCTGGACCAGATCGTCGGTCTCCTCCTGGTCGTCAGGGGTGACGTCGGTCTGGGTGAAGGCGTCCATCTGGCGCCCGTCGAGGCAGGTGACGGGCTCGCTGCGGGCCACGCCGCGCGGGTCGACGGCGACCATGTCGTAGCGGGCGCGGACCTCGGCCGGGTAGCCGACGCCGGCGTACTCCTGGAGGTAGCCGACCGCCGAGCCGCCGGGGCCGCCGGGGTTGACCAGCAGCGACCCGAGGGGCTTGCCCGGCCCGGTCGCCTTCTTGCGGGCCACCGCGAGGCGTACGTCCCCGGCGCTGGGCCGGGCGTAGTCGAGCGGGGCCCTGAGCGTGGCGCACTGGAAGCCGGGGACACCGCAGGCGCGCCAGCTGGGTTTCTGGCCGTAGTACGACGCCAGTGCCGACGGTGTGGCGTGTGGCAGCGGGGCCAGAGCCACCTGGGCCGCCTGGGCCGCCGTCGAACTGCGGGTGACCGTCGAACCGCCGTCGGAGCAGCCGGAGACGAGCACCGCCACGGCGGCCAGAAGGCCGGCAGCGGCGCGGGACCTGCGGAGAGTGCGCCTTGTGTGCATTCGGCGAGCGTAACGCTGCGCGACGAGCCGAGCGCGCTGCGTGCTCCGCGTGACCCGTACGAGTTACGGTGCGCGCCCCCGGCACCGCCCCGGCACCGGTCGCTGCGACGGGCCGCTCACCGCGGTACTCGGACGCGCCGGTCTCAGCCCGCTCTCAGTGCCATCGTCATCGCCTCCACCGCCAGCAGCGGCGCCACGTTGCGGTCGAGGGCGTCACGGCACGCGGTGACGGCCTCGATGCGGCGCAGGGTGGACTCCGGCGTGCCCGCGCGGGCGAGGCGTTCCAGCGCGTCCTCGGCGTCGGCGTTGGCGATCGCGACGCGGGAGCCGAGCTGGAGGGCGAGCACGTCACGGTAGAAGCCGGTGAGATCGGTCAGCGCCAGGTCCAGACTGTCGCGCTGGGTCCGGGTGCGGCGTCGCTTCTGCTTGTCCTCAAGATCCTTCATCACGCCCGCCGTACCGCGCGGCAGGCGACCGCCCTGCGCCGCGCCGAGCGCCGCCTTGAGCTCCTCGGTCTCCTTGGCGTCCAGTTCCTCGGCGAGCGCCTTGGCGTCCTCGGCGGCGGCGTCGACGAGCTCCTGGGCGGCCCGCAGCGCGCCGCCGACGTCCTCGACGCGCAGCGGCAGCTTCAGCACGGCGGCCCGGCGTTCGCGCGCGGCCGGGTCGGTCGCCAGCCGGCGGGCCCGGTCGACGTGCCCCTGCGTGGCGCGGGCCGCTGCGGCCGCGACGTCCGGCTCGACGCCTTCCCGCCGTACGAGCATGTCGGCGACCGCGGCGACCGACGGCGTGCTCAGGTTCAGGTGGCGGCAGCGGGAGCGGATCGTGGGCAGGACGTCCTCGATGGAGGGGGCGCACAGCAGCCACACCGTGCGCGGGGCGGGCTCCTCCACGGCCTTGAGGACGGCGTTGGCGGACTTCTCGTTCAGCCGCTCGGCGTCCTCGACGAGGATGACCTGCCAGCGGCCGGTCGCCGGCGACGTGAACGACTTGCGGACCGTGTCCCGCATGTCCTCCGCGAGGATCTGCGTGCCGACGGCGGCGACGGTCGTGACGTCGGCGTGCGTGCCGATCAGCGCGGTGTGGCAGCCGTCGCAGAAGCCGCAGCCGGGGACGCCGCCCAGCGCGCGGTCGGGGCTCACGCACTGCAGTGCGGCGGCGAAGGACCGCGCCACCTGGATGTGTCCGGCGCCGGGCGGCCCCGTGAACAGCCAGGCGTGCGTCATCTTCGACGCCTGAGGCGCCGGCCCGCCGGCCGCGACCGCGGTCACCAGGGCATCGGCGTCCCGGGCGGCGGCGGCGAGCTGCTCGCTCACCCGCTCCTGCCCGACCAGGTCGTCCCATACGGTCATGGGTCACCCCGCCCTTTCGTCCTGCGTCACTTGCGGGATCCATTGTGCGGGGGGCCACTGACAACCGATGCCGCCGCCCGGTTCCGGCGGGGGATCAAGGCGACCACCGGGCCGGTCCGGGCGCGGCCGGTCCAGACCGTGTCGGCCGGCCGACACGGCCCGGAGGCTCAGCGTCCCCGGCCGCGGCCCCGGCCCCGGCGGTCATCGTCGTGCTCCTCGTCGTCGTGGCGCGGACCCAGCAGTTCGTCCGCCAGGGTCGGCAGGTCGTCCAGCGGGGTCTCCTCGGCCCAGTCCGAGCGGGGACGGCGCGTGGGCATACCGTCCGCGTCGAGCTGCGGCAGCTCACGCGTGCGGTCGTCGGAGCCGTCGGGTCGCGGGGTCGCCGGCTCGTCGCGGAAGTACCCCGGCGGGACCCGGTCCACGAGGCTCTCCTCGCGCACGGACGGCAGGACCGCGGTCTCCTCCGCGTCCAACGGCCTCACCGGCGGCAGCACGGCCGTCTCGTCCGCCGCGCGGGGCGGCACCGGCGGCTGCGGGAGTTCCGCCGTCACTTCGGCCTGCGGCAGTTCCGCCGTCACCTCGGCGTCGGAGGCCTCGGCGGGCTTTCCGGCGCGGTGACCACCGGACCGGTGTTCCTGCGGGGTGTCCTCGGGCCGCTCGTCGCGGACCGGGCGCAGGACCGCCGTCTCCTCCAGGGGGCCGCCCGTGGCGTTGGTCGGCGTGACCACCGGCGTCGGCACGGTCGCCGCGTCCGGCGTCACCGCCGGCGGCGTCGGCCTGGGGCCGGCCTGTGCGGTCGCCGCGGCCTCCTCCGCCGCCCGGCGGGCCTCCTCGGCGCGCAGCAGCGCCTCCTCGGCCTTGCGCTGCTTCTCCAGGCGCTGGCGTTCGGCCTCGGCGCGCAGCCGGGCCTCCTCCTCGGCCTGCTTGCGCCGCTGCTCCTCCTCGGCCTTGCGGCGGGCCTCCTCCTCGGCGCGGGCCTTCTCCTCGGCGAGCAGCCGGGCCCGCTCCTCCTCGGCACGGCGGCGTGCTTCCTCGGCCCGCTGCCGGGCCTCCTCGGCCTGCCGTTCGGCCTCGCGGCGCTGGGCCTCCTCCAGCTCGCGCCGCTTGCGCTCCTCCTCCTCGGCGCGCAGCCGGGCCAGCTCCTCCTGGCGCTCACGCTCCAGGCGCTCCTCCTCGGCCTTGCGGGCGGCCTCCTCCTCGGCCTTGCGGCGCGCCTCTTCCTCGGCCTTGCGCCGTGCCTCCTCCTGGGCCTTGATCTCGGCCTCGGACAGCGGCAGCACCTGGTCGAGCCGGTGCCGGATGGCGGTCGTGACCGCCTCGGGCTCCTGACCGGCGTCGACGACCAGGTACCGCCCGGCGTCGGCGGCGGCCAGCGTGAGGAAGCCGGAGCGCACGCGCGCGTGGAACTCCGCCGGCTCCGACTCCAGCCGGTCGGGCGCCTCCGTGAACCGCTCGCGCGCGGTCTCCGGCGCCACGTCCAGCAGCACCGTCAGATGCGGCACGAGGCCGTCGGTCGCCCAGCGGTTGATCCGGGCGATCTCCGTCGGGGACAGGTCGCGGCCCGCGCCCTGGTAGGCCACGGACGAGTCGATGTACCGGTCGGAGATCACGACCGCTCCGCGCTCCAGGGCGGGCCGTACGACCGTGTCGACGTGCTCGGCGCGGTCGGCGGCGTACAGCAGCGCCTCCGCGCGGTGGGACAGGCCGGCCGACGACACGTCCAGCAGGATCGAGCGCAGCCGCTTGCCGACCGGCGTGGCGCCCGGCTCGCGGGTGACGACGACCTCGTGGCCCTTGCCGCGGATCCACTCGGCGAGCGCCTCGGCCTGCGTGGACTTGCCGGCGCCGTCGCCGCCCTCCAGGGCGATGAAGAAGCCGCCGGCTGCGGGCGCCTGCACCGGGTCGTCGCCGAGCAGCGCGTCGCGCAGGTCGTGCCGCAGGGGCACGCCCGCGCGGTCGTCGACCTTGGCCAGCACCAGCACGGCCACCGGCAGCAGCAGCGCGCCGACGAGCATCAGCGTGAACGCGGCGCCGCCGTGTGCGAAGACGAACTTGCCGTTCTCCAGGCGGTGCGGCCCGATCCCGGCGGCGATCAGGGGCGCGACCACTGCGGCGAGGGCGACCAGGACCCGGACCACGGCGTGCAGGTGCTCGGTGGTGCGGGACCGGCGGTGGTCCTCGGTCTCCTGGTCGAGCAGGGTGTGCCCGGTGTTGGCGGCCACGCCCGCGCCGACGCCGGCCAGCGCGACGAGCAGCAGGACGCTGGTGACGTCCGGGACGAGGCCGGCGGCGAGCAGGGCGATGCCGGTGAAGGCGATCGACAGCGACAGCAGCCGGCGCCGCGACAGCGACACCAGCACCTTCGGGGCCGTACGGATGCCGACCACGACGCCGCCGGTCAGCGCGGCGACCAGCAGGCCGTACAGCACCGGGCCACCACCGAGGTCCTTGGCGTGCAGCACGCACACGGCGACGGCGGCGGAGATCGCCGCGGCGACGGCGCCACAGGCGAAGACCAGCAGCGGGATCGCGCCGGTGCGGCCCTTGTCGACGCCGGTGCCCGTCTTCGGGCGGCGCAGGCCCTCCAGGGGCGACTTGGCGCGCGGGGTGCGCGTGGCGGGCAGCTCGAGGAAGGTCAGCACGGACAGGGAGGCGGCGAACAGCCCGGCCGCCAGGTACGAGGCGAGGGCCGCCTTGTGCTGGTCGAACCAGTCGACGCCGGTGCCCAGCAGATTGTTCAGCAGCGCGGCGACGACCAGGGCGGCCGCGCCGAGCGGGACGGAGGCGAAACCCGTCCGCAGGGACAGACGGCGCAGGGCGTCCAGGTGGTCCGGCAGCGGCCGTACCGTGGCGCCCTCGGGCGGCGGAGCGGGCAGCAGGGCGGGGGCGGCGCTCTCCCGGCACACCGCCCACACGCGCTCGGCGACCGAGGTGAGGAAGGCGGTGACCAGCAGGACGGCGAGGGCGTTGCGCGGCGTCCAGTCGATCCACAGGGGCGCGACGATGAGCAGCGCCGCCCGTACGCCGTCCGCGCCGACCATGGTCCAGCGGCGGTCGAGCGGGCCGTCCGGCGAGGTCAGGCTGGTCAGCGGCCCGAGGAGGATCGCGCCGAAGATCAGGGTGGCCAGTATGCGGACCGCGAAGACGGTCGCCACTGCGAATGCCACGCCTCGGTAGCCGCCGCCGAAGGAGCCCTGGCCGATCGCCGCCTGCAGGGCGAGCAGGACCAGGACGAGCAGGGCGAGGACGTCTCCGACACCGCCCACCAACTGTGCGCTCCACAGTCGCCTGAGCTGGGGATGGCGCAGCAGCGCACGGACGGCGCGCTCGCGGGAGTCCGCTACCAGGGCGTCGTCCGGGACCGGGTGGGGGGCCGTTGGCTGGTCGGCTCGCGTCATGCATTCAGACTATCGGGCGCCACCGACAGTCACCGGCGACCGTCCGAACAGACGCGCGCCCCGACACCGATATGGGTGCCGGGGCGTGCTTTTTCGCGAACGCCGGGCGTGTCATGTGCCGGCCGGGGCCGGACAGCGCGTCGCCCGACGGGCCGTCAGTCCTCGGCGGCCGCCTTGGACGCCGCGGTCTTCTTCGCGGTCGTCTTCTTGGCCGCGGTCTTCGCCGTGGTCGTCTTCTTCGCCGCGGTCTTCTTGGCGGTCGTGGTCTTCTTCGCCGCCGTGGTCGCCTTCTTCGCCGTCGCCTTCTTGGCGGGCGCCTTCTTCGCCGTCTTCTTGGCGGGGCTCTTCGCGCGCTTCTCGGCGAGCAGCTCGAAGCCGCGCTCCGGGGTGATCGTCTCGACGCTGTCGCCGGAGCGCAGGGTCGCGTTGGTCTCCCCGTCCGTGACGTACGGCCCGAAGCGGCCGTCCTTGACCACGACCGGCTTGCCGCTGACCGGGTCCTCGCCCAGCTCCTTCAGCGGCGGCTTGGCCGCGGCCCGGCCGCGCTGCTTGGGCTGCGCGTAGATCTCCAGCGCCTCTTCCAGCGTGATCGTGAAGAGCTGCTCCTCGGACTGCAGGGACCGCGAGTCCGTGCCCTTCTTCAGATACGGCCCGTAGCGGCCGTTCTGGGCGGTGATCTCCTGGCCCTCGGCGTCGGCGCCGACGACCCGCGGCAGCGACATCAGCCGCAGCGCGTCCTCGAGGGTCACCGTGTCCGGGGACATCGACTTGAACAGCGACGCCGTGCGCGGCTTGACCGCGTTCTTGCCGGTCTTCGGGGTGCCCTCGGGGAGGATCTCCGTGACGTACGGGCCGTAGCGGCCGTCCTTGGCGACGATCGTGTGGCCGGTCGCCGGGTCGGTGCCCAACTCGTAGTCGCCGCTCGGCTTGGCGAGCAGTTCCTCGGCGAGCTCGACGGTCAGCTCGTCGGGCGCCAGGTCGTCCGGGACGTCGTGGGACTGGTACTCCTCGGTGCCCTTCTCGCCGCGCTCGACGTAGGGCCCGTAGCGGCCGACGCGCAGCACGATGTCGTTGCCGACGGGGAACGAGGACACCTCGCGGGCGTCGATCGCGCCCAGGTCGGTCACCAGTTCCTTGAGGCCGCCGAGGTGGTCGCCGTCGCCGTTGCCGGCGTCGGCCGCGGCGCTCTCGGCGTTGCCCTCGCCGAAGTAGAAGCGCTTCAGCCACGGCACGGCCTGGGCCTCGCCGGCCGCGATGCGGTCGAGGTCGTCCTCCATCTTCGCGGTGAAGTCGTAGTCGACGAGCCGGCCGAAGTGCTTCTCCAGCAGGTTGACCACGGCGAACGACAGGAAGGACGGCACGAGGGCCGTGCCCTTCTTGAACACATACCCGCGGTCGAGGATCGTGCCGATGATCGACGCGTACGTCGACGGGCGGCCGATCTCGCGCTCTTCCAGCTCCTTGACCAGCGAGGCCTCGGTGTAGCGGGCCGGCGGCTTGGTCGCGTGGCCGTCGACGGTGATCTCCTCGGCGCTCAGCCGGTCGCCCTCGGAGACCTGCGGCAGCCTGCGCTCACGGTCGTCGAGCTCGGCGTTCGGGTCGTCCGCGCCCTCGACGTAGGCCTTGAGGAAGCCGTGGAAGGTGATCGTCTTGCCGGACGCGCTGAACTCGACGTCGCGCCCGTCGGCGGCCGCACCGCCGATCTTCACGGTGACGGAGTTGCCCGTCGCGTCCTTCATCTGGGAGGCGACGGTCCGCTTCCAGATCAGTTCGTACAGCTTGAACTGGTCGCCGGTCAGGCCGGTCTCCGCGGGCGTGCGGAAACGATCGCCCGAGGGGCGGATCGCCTCGTGCGCCTCCTGCGCGTTCTTCACCTTGCCGGCGTAGGTACGCGGGGCGTCGGGGAGGTACTCGGCGCCGTAGAGCTGCGTGACCTGGGCGCGGGCGGCCCTGATCGCGGTCTCGCTCAGCGTCGTGGAGTCCGTACGCATGTACGTGATGTAGCCGTTCTCGTACAGCTTCTGCGCGATCTGCATCGTCGCCTTCGCGCCGAAGCCGAGCTTGCGGCTGGCCTCCTGCTGCAGCGTCGTCGTACGGAACGGGGCGTACGGCGAGCGGCGGTACGGCTTGGACTCGACGGACCGCACGGAGAACTGCGTGTTCTCCAGGGCGGCGGCCAGGGCGCGGGCGTTCGCCTCGTCGAGGTGGAGGGTGTTCGCGCTCTTGATCTGTCCGAGAGAGTCGAAGTCGCGGCCCTGCGCGACCCGCCGGCCGTCGACGGTCTGCAGGCGGGCGACCAGCGACGACGGGTCGGACGAGTCCCCCGCGCGGCCGGTCGCGAAGGTGCCCGTCAGGTCCCAGTACTCAGCAGAACGAAACGCGATGCGCTCGCGTTCCCGCTCCACCACGAGACGGGTCGCGACGGACTGGACACGCCCGGCGGACAGCCGCGGCATGACCTTCTTCCACAGCACCGGGGAAACCTCGTAGCCGTAGAGGCGGTCGAGGATACGGCGGGTCTCCTGGGCGTCGACCAGCTTCTGGTTGAGCTGGCGCGGGTTGGCGACGGCGGCCTGGATCGCGGACTTGGTGATCTCGTGGAAGACCATCCGCTTGACCGGGACCTTGGGCTTGAGCACCTCCTGGAGGTGCCAGGCGATCGCCTCGCCCTCCCGGTCCTCATCGGTGGCGAGGTAGAGCTCGTCGGAGTCCTTCAGCAGGTCCTTGAGCTTCTTGACCTGGGCCTTCTTGTCGGCGTTGACGACATAGATCGGCTGGAAGTCGTGCTCGACGTCCACGCCGAGGCGGCGGACCTCGCCGGTGTACTTCTCGGGCACCTCCGCGGCGCCGTTGGGAAGGTCACGGATGTGCCCGACGCTCGCTTCGACGACGTAGCCGGGGCCGAGATAGCCCTTGATCGTCTTCGCCTTGGCAGGCGACTCGACGATGACGAGTCGGCGGCCGCCCTGTGCGGTCTCGCTGGTCGGGGACAACTTCGCTCTTCTCTCCGGTCGACGCTGGGCCTCCCCAGGCCTGGTCTCCCGGGGTCGGGTCTTCACTTCGTGGCGCGCTCGCCGTGGGGCTCTACGGCCGGTCCCGCCGGCGCGCTCGCTGGTGACGCTGCGGAGTGTGACGGTACATCCCGCCTCCGTGTCAAACGGCGAAAGCCCGCAACGGCCACTCGAACGGTAACCCGAGAAACGCCGATCCTGCCGCCCGGAGTGCCCACCCGCCGTTTCGGCCCTGTCCGGAGCGTCACATTCCCCTTACCCGCGGTCGAGCTCGCGGTCAGGCCTCAGACCTGGGTGAAGCACCACAGGCCGGCCCCCAGGGCGGCCACCGCCAGGAGCACCGCGAGGGTCGCCGATGCGACCGGCCTCACACCGTGGGCGACCGGCTGGCCGCGCCGGACCCGGACCCCGGTCCACACCGTCAGTGCGCCTCCGAACAGGGCGAACACCGCTCCTGCGAAGATCGCCGGTCCGCTTTCCATGGCTGGCGTGCCCCTGTTCTCCCGTCCGCGCGTGCCCGGTGCCGGGAGAGTGGCACGCGCGCACGGCGGGCAGGCGAACCCGGGATGAACGGCACGCCGCCGATCACCCCGCAGCGCGTCCGGCTGGCTCACCGGGACAACTTTCCGCCGATTTTTTCGCCCCGCGACTTTTCCCGTTTTTGGCGCCGCGAACTGTTCCCGCCCGCCTGCTCCCGCCCGGTGGGCCACCCGCTGCCCGGTGGGCCGCCTGCTGCCCGGTGGGCCGCCTGCTCCCGCCCGACGTGCCGCCCGCTGCCCGGTGGGCGGCAGGGCGTGGCGGTCGCCCTCCCCGGTGCGCGGCCTCGCACGGCGGTCGCGCCCCCCGGCGGGCGGCCTCGGACGGGGTGGGTGCTCGCACGGCGGGCGGCCTCACACGGCGGCCGCACTCCCCGGTGGGCGGCCTCACACGGGGTGGGTGCTCGCACGGCGGGCGGCCTCACACGGCGGCCGCACTCCCCGGTGGGCGGCGTCACACGGGGTGGGTGCTCGCACGGCGGTCGCGCCCCCCGCAGCGGGCGCGCCCGCCCCTCACAGCGGGCGCGCCCCTCACAGCGGGTGCGGCCCCCACAGCGGGCACGTCCCCACAGCGGCCGGACGCCCGCATGCGGGCGTCCTCACTCGGCGGGCTCGAGGAACCCCTGTTCCACCAGCAGCCGGATCTGCGCGGGCGTGCGGTCGCGCAGCAGCACCGGGTCCTCACCCATCAGCTGGGCGATCGCGTCCAGGATGCGGCCCGCGCTCAGCGTGCCGTCGCACACGCCGGCGAAGCCCGCGCCGACCGTGTCGACCTTGGTGGCCCGGCGCATGCCGCGGTTCTGCCGCAGCACGACGTGCTCCGGGTCCTCCGCGCCGGGCAGCCCGACCTGTTCCTGGACCACCTCGGCGGTCAGCCGGTAGCTCGCCGCGAGCAGCGCCGCGTCGTCGTGCGCGCGCAGATGGTCCAGGCGCCGGAAGTGGGCCCGGACGGTGTCGCCGAGCGGCTGCTCGACCGGGTGCGGCCACTCCTCGACGGTGATCGACGGCTCGTCGGAGTCCGTGCGCCGCAGGGTGATCCAGCCGAAGCCCACGGCCTTCACCTTGCGCGCCTCGAACTCCTCCAGCCACGCGTCGTACCGCGCCTGGTACTCCGTCGCGTCCGCACGGTGATCGCCGGCGTCCCTCAGCCACAGCTCGGCGTACTGCGTGACGTCCTGCACCTCGCGCTGCACGATCCACGCGTCGCAGCCGCGGGGCACCCATGACCTGAGTCTGTCCTGCCAGTCCTCCCCCTCGACGTGCTGCCAGTTGGCGAGGAACTGCGCGAACCCGCCCACGTTCAGCCGTTCCCCTGCCCCCTGAACGAGCGAGCGGCACAGATCGTCCCCGCCCATCCCACCGTCCCGGTAGGTCAGCCGGGCGCCGGGCGAGATCACGAACGGCGGATTGGACACGATCAGATCGAAGGTCTCGTCGTCCCGCAACGGCTCGAACAGCGACCCCTGCCGCAGATCGGCCTCGGGCGCCCCGGACAGCGCCAGCGTGAGCGCGGCGATGTGCAGCGCCCGCGGATTGACATCGGTCGCGGTCACCCGCGTGGCGTGCTGAGCGGCGTGCAGCGCCTGAATGCCCGACCCGGTGCCGAGGTCCAGCGCGGCGGCGACCGGCGTACGAACGGTGATGCCGGCCAAGGTCGTGGAGGCCCCGCCGACCCCGAGCACCACCTCTTCGTTCCGGCTGCCGATGCCGCCGGCGCCCCCGACCGCACACCCCAGGTCGGAGACGATGAACCAGTCCTCCCCGTCGACCCCGCCGTACGGCCGCACGTCCACGGCGGCGGCCACCTCGTCCGCGCCGACCGCGACGAGCCACCCGGTCTCCAGGCACGCGTCCACGGGCAGCACGCCGGCGACTCGCGCGAGCGGCACCGGCTGCTGCAGCAGGAACAGCCGTACGAGCGTCTCCAGCGGCGTGTCGCCACGGGTCGCCCGCAGCGCGGGAACGGTCTCACTGCGCGCCAGCGCCGCGTAGGCGGGCGCTCCGAGCAGATCGAGCAGCCCGTCAGCGGTGAAGGCGGCCCCGAGCAGGGCATCGCGCAACCGCCCGGCAACATCGCGATCGACGGAGGGCAGGGGGAAGAGGGTGGCATCACTCACGCCCCCATTGTGTCCCGCGCCGCCCGGGACGTCCGCAACCCGCGCCCGGGACGTCCGCAGCCCGCGCCCGGACGTCCGTACCCGCGCCCGGACGGGCGGACGGCCGCGCACGGCGGGAAGGCCGCGCTGAAGCCGCTGCACCAGCCCACCGCCGGACAGCAGGGGGCCGCCGCAGGCACATCAGGGGCGCGGGGAACGGCGCGACCAGCCACAACGCACCCCGCACCCGCCGACGCACACAGACGCACACAGACGCGGCAGACGAGAAGGCGCCTCAGGCCAGCCGCACCGTCATCGCACCGTCACCCCCACCGCCACCTCGCCGTCAGCTCTTCGTGGCCGAAGGCGCAGCCGGCGCAGACGCGCTCTTGCAGCTCTCCTGCTTGCTCATCGCCTTCCCGACGTCGCCCTCCTCCAGATTCTTCAGCGCATCGCTTCCGCTCTTGCTGAGCTTGTCCAGCTCGGTGGCGATCCCCTTCAGCCCGTCGGCGAACTTCCCCTGGTCCGAGGTGTTCAGCGCGTCGACCTGCTTCTTCAGCGCGGCGTACTTCGCGGACAGCGCGTTCAGTTCCGTCACCGCGTCGCGCTGCTTCTTCTCGCCGTCGCCCACGTTCGGCGCACCGGCGCGCTGTACCGCGGCCCCGATCGCCTTGTAGGCGTCGGACATGTCCTGGAAGGCCCGCGCGTCGGTCGCCTGGACGTCCTTGGGCGCGCTGTTGTCCGAGGTCTCCTTCTGGATCGCGGCGTTCGCGGCCTCGATCTTCTTCGCCTGCGGCTGGACGGCGTCACAGACCTGCTTGGCCCAGGCGTCCAGCTTCTCGTTGCCGTTGTCGCTGCTGCACCCGGACACTGCCAGTACCAGTACCGCACCGCCGGACAGTGCGGCCGCGAGCTTCTTGTTCACCGGATTGGTCCCTTCCATGGCTCTCGGCCCCGGAACATACACGCCGCCCGCGCACCACCCGCACTCGGGTTGACCGATTGATCCCTTTTTGAAGCCATTCGCACCAAGCGAGAGAAGGCTCACGAACCCGGTTCACACACCCACCGCGCACCCGCCGCACACAGCGGAGCGGGCGGCCACCGCGCCAACGCGCGCGGCCCGCCCGCTCTTTGAGGGCAACCCCTTGACTCGGTCGCCGGTCAGGACCTCACCCGGTCTACGAAACGACCGCCGGATCAGCCGACTTGGACGACGGCTCGGCGTCATCGCCCTCGTCGCCCACGGCGATACCGCGCCGCTTGGAGACGTAGACCGCCACGAGGATCACCAGGAACGCGAGCACCGCGACCGCCACCCGCACGCCGATGCTCTTGTCCGCACCGTAGGAGAACTTGATCACGGCGGGCGCGATGAGCAGCGACACCAGGTTCATGACCTTCAGCAGCGGGTTGATGGCGGGGCCCGCGGTGTCCTTGAACGGGTCGCCCACCGTGTCGCCGATGACCGTCGCCGCGTGCGCCTCGCTGCCCTTGCCGCCGTGGTGGCCGTCCTCGACGAGCTTCTTGGCGTTGTCCCAGGCGCCGCCGGAGTTGGCGAGGAACACCGCCATCAGCGTGCCCGCGCCGATCGCGCCCGCCAGATACGCGCCGAGCGCGCCGACGCCGAGCGTGAACCCGATGAAGATCGGCGCCATCACCGCGAGCAGTCCGGGCGTGGCCAGCTCCCGCAGCGCGTCCTTGGTGCAGATGTCGACGACCTTGCCGTACTCCGGTGTCTCCGTGAAGTCCATGATCCCGGGTTTCTCACGGAACTGCCGGCGCACCTCGAACACCACCGAACCCGCCGACCGCGACACCGCGTTGATCGCCAGCCCCGAGAAGAGGAAGACGACCGCCGCGCCCGCGATGAGGCCGACGAGGTTGTTGGGCTGGGAGATGTCCATGGACAGGGTCAGCGGAGCGCCCGCGCCGGTGAGCTTCTCGCCCACGTCGCGGACGTTCGTGGTGATCGCGTCGCGGTACGACCCGAACAGCGCCGACGCCGCGAGCACGGCCGTGGCGATGGCGATGCCCTTGGTGATGGCCTTGGTGGTGTTGCCGACCGCGTCGAGGTTGGTGAGCACCTGCGCACCGGCGCCTTCGACGTCGCCGGACATCTCGGCGATGCCCTGGGCGTTGTCGGAGACCGGCCCGAAGGTGTCCATCGCCACGATCACGCCGACCGTGGTGAGCAGACCGGTGCCGGCCAGCGCGACCGCGAACAGCGCGAGCATGATCGACGTACCGCCGAGCAGGAACGCCCCGTACACGCTCAGGCCGATCAACAAGGCCGTGTACACGGCTGATTCGAGGCCGACGGAGATGCCTGCGAGGACGACCGTGGCGGGACCGGTGAGGGATGTCTTACCGATGTCCCTGACCGGGCGGCGGGTGGTCTCGGTGAAGTAGCCGGTCAGCTGCTGGATCACGGCGGCCAGCAGGATGCCGATCGCCACCGCGACGAGCGCGAGCACGCGCGGGTCACCGTCCTTGCCGCGGATCGCCAGGTCGGTGACCCCGTGGAGGCCGGAGTACTTCGCTGGAAGGTAGATGAAGACGGCGACCGCGACCAGCACCAAAGAGATCACCGCGGAGATGAAGAAGCCGCGGTTGATCGCGCTCATGCCGCTGCGGTCGGCGCGGCGCGGCGCGACGGCGAAGATGCCGATCATCGCCGTGAGCACGCCGATGGCGGGGACGAGCAGCGGGAAGGCGAGACCGGAGTCGCCGAAGGCCGCCTTGCCGAGGATCAGTGCGGCCACCAGGGTGACCGCGTAGGACTCGAACAGGTCGGCGGCCATGCCGGCGCAGTCGCCGACGTTGTCGCCCACGTTGTCGGCAATGGTCGCGGCATTGCGCGGATCGTCCTCCGGGATGCCCTTCTCGACCTTGCCGACCAGGTCGGCGCCGACGTCGGCGGCCTTGGTGAAGATGCCGCCGCCCACCCTCATGAACATCGCGATCAGTGCCGCGCCCAGGCCGAAGCCCTCCAGCACCTTCGGCGCGTTCGCCGCGTACACCAGCACCACGCAGGACGCGCCCAGCAGGCCGAGCCCCACCGTGAACATGCCGACGACGCCACCCGTACGGAAAGCGATCTTCATCGCTTTGTGTGAAACGGCGGTGAGATCCTTTTCCGGCTCACCGGGTGCCGGCGTCGCTTCCCGGGCCGCCGCGGCGACCCGCACATTGCTGCGCACGGCGAGCCACATGCCGATATAGCCGGTGGCCGCCGAGAAGGCCGCGCCGATCAGAAAGAAGATCGACCGTCCGGCCCGCTGATTCCAGTCGTCCGCGGGCAGCAGCATGAGCAGGAAGAACACGACGACGGCGAATACGCCGAGCGTGCGCAGCTGCCGGGCCAGATAGGCGTTCGCGCCTTCCTGGACGGCGGCCGCGATCTTCTTCATGCTGTCGGTGCCCTCGCCCGCCGCGAGCACCTGGCGCAGGAGCACGCCCGCGACCGCCAGTGCGGCCAGGGCGACGACGCCGATGACCATGATCAGGATCCGGTTGTCGTCGGTCAGTACCGCGGCTGCGAGAGTCGAGGGGTGGCCCAATCGATGTGAGATGGAAAGCTCCGCCATTCGTCCTCCTTGACGCTTGGGCTGAGCTCACGATGTGGACGGATTGTAGGTACCCGTGCCCGATGTAAACAGGGCCCGGGAAACGGAATTCGCCGCCGCCTGGTAACGCCCTGAAAGCATTCCCGGCGCGGTTTTCCCGACACCTCTCCGGTGAAACATAGATCGTGAATCGCTTCACGAAATGCATCGCCCCTTACGCGTCACGTCGGAGACGATGCGCTGCGTGAACCACTGTAGGGGCGGCCACTGACATCCGCACACGACGAAGGGCCCCACGAGGGGGCCCTTCGTCGTGTGCGCGGTGATCGCCGGGCGATCAGGTGAGCGTCGTGGCCGGCGGTGCGGCCGGCCAGGTCATACGGATCTGCCCGCCGTGCTCCCCGGCGGTGACCTCCACGTCGTCGACGAGGCCGGAGATGACCGCGAGGCCCATCTCGTCCTCCTCGACCTCCGCGTCGGTGGCTGCGCCGTCGGCGCCGGCCGCCCCCGAACCGGGGGTGGCGTGCCGCGCCTCGTCACCGACCTCGATGGAGAACTGTTTCTCCTCCTCGATCAGCAGCACCTTCACGGGGGCGCTGATGCCCCCGCTCTGGTGCAGTCCGACAGCACGCGTGCACGCCTCGCCGACCGCGAGCCTGACCTCGTCGAGGACGGCCTCGTCCACTCCGGCCCTGCGCGCCACCGCTGCCGCCACCAGCCGGGCGGTCCTGACGTGCTCGGGCAGCGCGCTGAAGCGGAGTTCAACGGTGGCCATGCATCCCCCTCGCGACTACGGGCGTGCTGTCGAGGGGCCGGGCCGCACGGGCCCGGTCCCCCTGCTGTTCAACTCGGCCGTCCCGGCGTGCCGGGGCGGCATGCTCAGTCGGTGGCCGCCACCGCTTCGTCGACCGAGGTGTGGATCGGGAACACCTTGGTCAGACCGGTGATACGGAAGATCTTCAGAATGCGCTCCTGGTTGCAGACCAAGCGCAGCGAGCCCTCGTGGGCGCGCACCCGCTTGAGGCCGCCCACCAGCACGCCAAGTCCGGTCGAGTCGAGGAAGTCCACGCCCTCCATGTCGACGACGAGGTGGAAATTCCCGTCGTTCACCAACTCGACCAACTGCTCGCGCAGCTTGGGCGCGGTATATACGTCGATTTCGCCACCGACCTCGACGACCGTACGATCGCCGACGGTACGGGTCGACAGGGACAGGTCCACGGATCCTCCAGCACCTTGCTATCGAGCGGTCGTCCCTCGGGACACCTCGGCTTACAGCCCCAAGGACGGTTCGCCAGCCGCGATGGCATTCAATCACTTACCGGCAGGCGTGCACGACGCCTTGGCTCCATTGTCCGTCACGCCAGTGACACACTCGGTGCCGATGGCCAAGAATCACCGATCCGATCGACCCGCCCCGGACCTCGTGTCCCGCCCGGAGCCGGGTGCTGTCCTGGGCAGGCTCGCCTCGGGCCCGAACCGGGCGTCGCGCATCACTCATACGGAGCACTTGCCCCCGCGCGCGGGCCGCCATGCCGTCTGGCCGGACCGGATCCGCCCGGAAGTGATCGCGGCCGTGCAGGCGTGCGGGATCGAGCATCCCTGGGCCCACCAGGCCGAGGCCGCCGAGCACGCCCTGGACGGCGAGTCGGTGGTGGTCGCCACCGGCACCGCCTCCGGCAAGTCCCTCGCCTACCTGGTGCCCGTCCTCTCGGCCCTGCTGGACGGCTCCGAGGCCCCGAACGGCCGCGGCGCCACCGCCCTGTACCTGTCCCCGACCAAGGCGCTTGCGGCGGACCAGTGCCGGTCGGTGAAGGAACTTTCACAGCCGCTCCGACACGCCGTGCGGCCTGCGGTCTACGACGGCGACACCCCGTTCGAGGAACGCGAGTGGATCCGCCAGTACGGCAATTACGTGCTGACCAACCCCGACATGCTGCACCGCGGGATCCTGCCCTCCCACTCGCGCTGGGCCTCCTTCCTGAAGTCCCTGCGGTACGTCGTCATCGACGAGTGCCACACCTACCGGGGCGTCTTCGGCTCGCACGTCGCCCAGGTGCTGCGCCGGTTGCGCCGTCTGTGTGCCCGCTACGGGTCCTCCCCGGTGTTCCTGATGGCCTCCGCGACCGCTGCCGAGCCCGCCGTGGCCGCCCGGCGGCTGACGGGGCTGCCGGTCGTCGAGGTGGCCGACGACGCCTCCCCGCGCGGTGAACTGGTGTTCGCCCTCTGGGAGCCCCCGCTCACCGAGATGCAGGGCGAGAAAGGTGCACCCGTTCGGCGTACCGCCACCGCCGAGACCGCCGATCTGCTCACCGACCTCGCCGTGCAGGGCGTACGCACCGTCGCCTTCGTCCGCTCCCGGCGTGGCGCCGAGCTGATCTCGGTGATCACGCAGGAGCGGCTCGCCGAAGTGGATCGCTCACTCGCCCGGCGTGTCGCGGCCTACCGCGGCGGTTACCTCCCCGAGGAGCGCCGCGCCCTGGAGCGCGCGCTGCACTCCGGCGAGCTGCTCGGTCTCGCCGCGACGACCGCCCTGGAGCTCGGCGTGGACGTCTCGGGCCTGGACGCCGTCCTGATCGCCGGTTACCCGGGCACGCGCGCGTCGCTGTGGCAGCAGGCCGGCCGGGCGGGCCGCTCCGGCCAGGGCGCCCTGGCGGTGCTGATCGCCCGCGACGACCCGCTGGACACCTTCCTCGTCCACCATCCCGAGGCCCTGTTCGACCGACCGGTGGAGTCCACGGTCCTCGACCCCGACAACCCCTACGTGCTCGCCCCGCACCTGTGCGCGGCCGCAGCCGAGCTCCCGCTGGTCGAGGACGACCTGGAACTGTTCGGCCCGGCCTGTGCGGACGTGATCCCCCAGCTGGAAGCCGCCAAGCTGCTGCGCCGCCGGACCACGGCCTGGCACTGGACCCGCCGCGAGCGGGCCGCCGACCTCACCGACATCCGCGGGGCGGGCGGCCGCCCGGTACAGATCGTCGAGACCGGTACGGGCCGCCTCCTCGGCACGGTCGACGCCGCGGCCGCCCACAGCACCGTCCACGAGGGCGCCGTCCACCTCCACCAGGGCCGCACCTACCTCGTGCGCTCCCTGGACCTGGAGGACTCGGTCGCCCTGGTGGAACAGGCGAGCCCGCCGTATTCGACCGTCGCCCGCGACACCACCGCGATCTCCGTCCTGGAGACGGACGTCGAGATCCCGTGGGGCGAGGGACGCCTGTGCTACGGCTCGGTGGAAGTCACCAACCAAGTGGTCTCCTTTCTGCGCCGGCGGCTGATCACCGGAGAGGTGCTCGGCGAGACGAAGCTCGACCTGCCTCCGCGGACGCTGCGCACGCGCGCGGTGTGGTGGACGGTCACCGAGGACCAGCTGGACGATGCCCGGATCACCCCGGAGATCCTCGGCGGCTCCCTGCACGCCGCCGAACACGCGTCCATCGGCATGCTGCCGCTGTTCGCGACCTGCGACCGCTGGGACATCGGCGGCGTCTCGGTGCCGCTGCACCCCGACACGCTCCTGCCGACGGTCTTCGTCTACGACGGCCACCCCGGCGGCGCGGGCTTCGCGGAGCGCGCCTTCCACACCGCCCGCGCCTGGCTCGCGGCGACCCGCGAGGCCATCGCCTCCTGCGAGTGCGAGGCCGGCTGCCCGTCCTGCATCCAGTCCCCCAAGTGCGGCAACGGCAACGATCCGCTCCACAAACGCGGCGCCGTGCGCCTGCTCACGGTGCTGCTGCGCGGGGCACCGGAGGAGAAGCCGGACGGGAAGCCGGGCCAGGAACAGAACGAGGAGCAGGGCGAGGAACAGAACGAGAAGGCGGAGGAGATGCCGAAGGAGAGTCCGGTGGAGCGCCGGGCGCAGGAGCCGGGCGCGGGGACGGCGCAGGATCCGGCAGAGGATCCGTCGGTGTCCGCCCGGCAGGGCCCGCTCTCGCCCTGACCTCCGCGGCGAACGGGGCCTGTCCCGACGCCGCCGTGACGTCCGAGGTCTCGCCGACGATCGCGCACCGCACCAGCCGTACGTCCTGGGCCCGCGCGACACCGGCCGCCCGGGCGCAGGCCGCGGTGGTGCCCTCGGCCCAGTGGTCCGCCGCGGCGAGCGCCGCGAGGTCCGCACCGCCGGCCGCGCGGTGCCGGACCACGACAGCGTGCCCGAGCGCCAGCACGGCCGCGAACACCGCACACAGCACGGCGATCACCCCGACGCTCCATACGGTCGCCGAACCGCGGTCCCGGCCGGACGTGCACCGGCCGCGCCCGACCCCACAGCTGGACCTGAACCAGCCGAACCCGGACCAGCTGGACATGCACGGGCCGAAGGCCCACCGGCCGTACGCGCGCGGCTCTCCCCGCCCGTCCGCGCCCAGCCGCCTCACGGCTCGGCCCCCACCGTCTCCTCCGCCAACGCCACGGCCTCCTCGCGCAGTTCGAAGGACAGCCCGCGCAGCAGGGCGGGCCTGGCCTCGACGACCACCCGGACGTGATCGCCCTCCCGGCCGACGGTGATCCGGGCCCCCGGCGGGGCCGTGTCCCGCGCCGCCCGGATCACCTCCTCGGCCGGATCCTGGCGGGCGGCCGCTCGCGCCCCCGTCCGCGCCGCGTCCACGCACTGGACCTGCGCCGCGACGACGAGCAGCCCCCACACCAGGGCGGTGGCGAAGAGGACCAGTACCGGCAGGGCCACAGCCGTCTCCGCCGTCACGAACCCGGCGTCTCGCGGCCGCTCACACCGCCGCACCGAGCGCTCGATTCATCAGGGCCTGCAGCTGCGCGGAGACCGCCTCGCTCGTCACCAGTTTGTAGAGCACGGTGGCGAACGCCACCGCCGCCACCACGCCGACCGCGTATTCGGAGGTGACCATTCCGGCGTCCCTCCGCCCCACCGCGCGTGCCCTGCGCAGCAGTACCCGCATGCGTGCCTTCACTGCCTTGTACATCTCAACCCCCGTGAGGTTCCGTTCCGTTCGTCCGTCAGTCCGTGTCGTGCGTTCACACCGGTCCGTCCCCGCCGTCACCCACCCCCTTCCAGCACGCCGCCCGCGAGTCCGATCACCACGGGCAGGACGCCGATCACGATGAACGCGGGCAGGAAGCACAGCCCCACCGGCGCGGTCACCATCACCACCGCCCGTCTGGCCCGTTCCGTCGCCGTACGCGTCCAGTCGGCGCGGGCGTCCGTGGCGAGCCGCGCGACCGGCTCAGCCATCGGCAGCCCGCTGACGTCGGCCCGTTCCAGCAGCCGGGCCAGCGCACCGGCCCCGGGCAGCGCGGCCAATCTCCGCCAGGCGTCGGCCGGTTCGCCGCCGAGCCGTACCTCCGCGGCCCCACGCGCGAGGGCCTGTCCGAGCGGACCGCCCAGCGCATCACCGACGGCATGCGCCGCGTCCACCGGTCCGGCGCCCGCGGCGATACACGCGGCCAGCAGGTCGGATGCGAGCGGGAGTTGACGTTCCGCTTCCCGCAGTTCCACCGCGGTGAGGCTTGCACCGGAAATTCCCGCCGACTGCCGCCGGCGCCAGACCTCCAACCCGGCCGCGGCGACCACGCCGAGGACTACGCCGGTGATCCCGCCGATGACGGCCCATCCCGCGCCCGCCACGGCGAGCAGGGGCAGTCGGCGCCTCCACCCACGACCCAGCCGTAACCGGCGACTCACCGACACCGCCTCTCGGGCCAGCAGCCGAGTCAGCCGCCGACGCATCCGGCGCTCACGCCGCACCCGCTCCAGCCACCGCGCCGCCCACACCAGGCTCAGCACCAGGGCAGACACCGCCCCCAGCCTGTGGACAACCTCCGTGCTCATCACGCCCTCACTCCTCCCGGTCCTCTCCGTCTCCTGCCGTCTCCGCGCCTCGCGCCGGCGCCGGGCGACCGGCTCCTCACGCCGATTCCGCCGCCCGCACCACCCGCAGCGCCCACCACACGCCCGCCGCCTCCAGCAGCCCGCCGACCAGCAGGCATCCGAGACCCGCTCCGGTGTGCAGGAGCACCCGCAGCGGATCGGCGCCGAGCGCGGTGCCCAGGGCCAGGCCGAGGGCCGGCAGACCGGCGAGCAGCACCGCGGTGGAGCGGGCGCCCGCCAACTGGGCGCGTAGATCCGCACGCTGGTCGCGTTCGGCACGCAGAGCCGCCTGGAGCCGGTTCAGTCCGGCCGCGAGGCCCGCGCCCTGGTCCAGGGCCACCCGCCAGCAGGCGGCGAGCCCCAGCAGTCCGTCGGCGCCCGGCTGCCGGGCCGCGGTCGCGAGCGCGGCCGGGACGTCCCCGCCGAAGCGGGCGGCCGCCAGGACCGCGGCCCGGCCCTCTCCGAGACCGCCGGACTCGCGCGCCGCGCTCAGCAGCGCGTGGCCCGGCTGTCGCCCGGCGCGTACCTCTCCGGCGAGCGCCGCGCACAGCGCGATGACGGCGTCCTCCCGTTGTTCCCGCTCGCGCCGCGCCTTTGCCGCCAGCCGCGCCCGCCGCAGCAACGGCACCCCGGCCGCCCCCGCGACGACCGGCAGCAGGGAGGCGCCCCACAGGCCCAGCAGCACTCCGGCGACCGCCGTCCACCACTCGGGGCGCCACCGCGCCCGCAACCGCTGTACCTCCTGGGCGAGATCGGGCCAGGCGGGCACGGCAGCCACCACTCCCCCGGCCGTCACCACCCCTCCCGCCGTCACCAACCCTCCGGCAGCCGGCGTTCCCCCGGCCGCCACCGTTCCCCCGCCCGCGAGCACCAGCCGGACCCGCCGCGCCCCGAAGTGGTCACCGCCGACCAGCCAGGCCGCCATTCCCAGGCAGGCCGCGGCGGCGGCCCATGACGCCTGCGCCACACCCCACGGTGTCTCATCCATCCGTGCCACCTCCCCGGTCACCGGTCGCGCCCGGGTCCTCGTCGCATCCGTCGCCATGGCTGCCGAGCAGCTCCCGCAGCCGCTCCCAGCCCCGCTCGCGCACGAACGCCTCCCGGCCCCAGCGCAGGGCCGGCACCGTCCGCACCAGGCCGGACGGGTCACGCTCCAGGACGTGCACCTCGGCGATCCGGCGTCGGCCGGCGCGGTCGCGTGCCAGGTGCAGAACGACGGACAGGGCGGCGGCGACCTGGCTGTGCAGGGCGGCCCGGTCGAGCCCGGCGGCCGTGCCGAGCGCCTCCAGGCGGGCCGGGACGTCCGCTGCCGCGTTGGCGTGAACGGTGCCCGAGCCTCCTTCGTGGCCGGTGTTGAGGGCGGCCAGCAGATGCACGACCTCCGCCCCGCGCACCTCGCCGACGACCAGCCGGTCCGGCCGCATCCGCAGCGCCTGCCGCACCAGGTCCTCGAGAGTGACCAGGCCCGCGCCCTCCTGGTTGGCGGGTCTGGCCTCCAGGCGTACGACATGCGGGTGGTCGGGCCGCAGTTCGGCGGAGTCCTCGGCGAGGACGATGCGCTCGTCCGGCCCGACCAGGCCGAGCAGCGCGCTCAGCAGGGTCGTCTTGCCGCTGCCGGTACCACCGCTGATCAGGAAGGACAGCCGGGCCGCCAGCAGGGCGCGCAGCACCCGGTCTCCGCCGGGCGGCACGGTGCCCGCCGCGACCAGCTCGCCGAGGGTGAAGGCGCGCGGCCGTACGACGCGCAGGGACAGGCAGGTGCAGCCGACGGCGACCGGGGACAGCACCGCGTGCAACCGGGTGCCGTCGGGCAGCCGGGCGTCAGCCCAGGGACGGGCGTCGTCCAGGCGCCGCCCGGCCACCGCGGCGAGGCGCTGCGCGAGGCGTCGTACGGCGGCCGGGTCGGGGAAGGTGACGCCGGTCAGCTCCAGGCCGGTGCCGCGGTCCACCCAGACCCGGTCCGGCGCCGAGACCAGCACGTCGCTCACGGTCGGGTCGGCCAGCAGGGGCTCCAGCGGTCCGGCGCCGACCAGTTCCGAGCGCAGCCGCTCGGCCGCGCCGAGGACTTCCGCGTCGCCGAGGACCCGGCCCTGTTCGCGCAGCGCCTGTGCCACGCGGGCGGGGGTGGGTTCGGCGCCGCTGGCGGCCAGCCGGCGTCGTACGCCGTCCAGCAGTTCCACTCCGGTCGTCGCGTCGAGGGCGTTCATGCGGCACCCGCCTCGATCAGGGCGCGCTCCCAGAACTGCGTGCAGAACCGGGCCAGTGGCCCGCGTGCCGCCGCGCCCGGTGGCGCCTTGCCCTCTCCGGGGCGCAGCAGGGCCGATTCCAGGGGCACCTCACCGGCGAGGGGGAGTTGGAGCAGCCGCGCCACTTCGCGGTCGTCGAGGCCGGGCGCGTAGGGGCCGCGTACGGCGACCCGCAGGTCTTTCAGGACCATGCAGACGGCGGACGCCACCCGTCCGGCGGCGGCGACGGCCCGTAGCTCGGCGGGGACGACGAGGAGGCCGATGTCGAGCTGGGCGAGCACCTCGGCGACGCCGTCGTCGAGGCGGCGCGGCAGGTCGACGACGACGGTGCCGCCGCGGCGCCGGGCGGCGGCGAGGACCGCGCGCACGGCCTGCGGGGGCACGGCGACGCAGTCTCCGCGGTCCCAGCTGAGCACGCGCAGTGCGTGCAGTTCGGGCAGTGACTCCTCCAGCGCGCCGCCGCCGACCCGGCCGCGGGATGCGGCGAACGCCGGCCAGCGCAGGCCTTCGGCGCTCTCGCCGCCGAGGAGGACGTCGAGGCCGCCGCCCAGCGGATCGGCGTCGACGAGCAGGGTGCGCATGCCCTCCCGCGCGGAGGTGACGGCGAGCGCGCACGCGAGCGTGGAGGCTCCGGCACCGCCGCGTCCGCCGATGACGCCGATGGTGAGGGCGGGCCGGCCGACGCCCTCGGCGACGTCGGCGATGCGGTCGACCAGCCACTGCTCTCCGTCGGGCAGCATCAGGACGTGGTCGGCGCCGATCTCGACGGCTCGCTTCCACACCCCCGAGTCGTCCTGGTCGCGCCCGACGAGAACCACGCCCCGGCGCCGGGTGGCGCCGCGCACTCGCCCGGCAGCATCGTCGCCGACCAGGACGAGCGGGGCGGCCTCCCAGTTGCCGCGCGGTTCGGGCACCCCGTGGTGCACTTCCGGTGTGGCGCCCGCTGCCGCGCACAGGCGCAGCAGGTCGTCGAGGAGCTCGGCGTCCTCGGTGACGATGAGCGGTCGGCCCTGGCGTCCCGAGGTGGCGGGCGGCGGGTCGTGTGTGACGGTTCCGGACACGGTTTCCATCCCCCTTGGCTGCATGGCGCGTGGCCTCTCGGGCCCCGCGATTCCTGAACGTGTGAAGAACCGGCGAGCGGCCTCCATATGGACGGCCGACGGAAACCGGCCATACGCGCCCGCCAATGGGAACCGGCCACGAACTCGCCGTGGCGGGACGCGTTGGAATCACGGTGCAGCGAAGTCGGAAATCATGTGGATCTTGGTCGATAACTGTGGACGGCTCAGGGCTTGTGAATATCTCCGTCACCCATACCGGTGACCCTTGTCCGGCGCGTGCGCGGCTTTCCACAGCGCAGCCCTAGTGCTACCCACAGTAACCAGTCATGGGCATGACCAATCGGCCGCGTTCGTTCCACAGGCACGGCAGAGTCGTACGGGAAAGGGAGGAACCCGGGGAGAAACCCACCCGGACATGCGACGACCCCCGCCGGGGGGGAGAGCGGGGGTCGTCTCCACGGCCGACTCGGGGGGGGAGGAGTCGGACCGGGTTAGCACGGTCGCGAACGATCCGTGACTTCCATGGTGTACCCGAGAGGCCTCTCAGGCAAACCCACACGCCCCACCTTACGCCGAATGGGCTGCCCCTATGCTCTGGGGCGTGGAAAACCACTCCTTGCCCCGGACAGCGGCCTTCTTTGACCTGGACAAGACGGTCATTGCGAAGTCGAGCACGCTCACCTTCAGCAAGTCGTTCTACCAGGGCGGCCTGATCAACCGCCGCGCCGTCCTGCGGACCGCATATGCCCAGTTCGTGTTCCTGGCCGGCGGAGCCGACCACGACCAGATGGAACGGATGCGCGCATACCTGTCCGCGCTGTGCCGCGGCTGGAACGTGCGGCAGGTCAAGGAGCTCGTGGCCGAGACCCTGCACGATCTCATCGACCCGATCATCTACGACGAGGCCGCCTCCCTCATCGAGCAGCACCACACCGCGGGCCGCGACGTCGTGATCGTCTCCACGTCCGGCGCCGAGGTCGTCGAGCCGATCGGCGAGCTGCTCGGCGCGGACCGCGTGGTCGCCACGCGCATGGTCGTGGGTGACGACGGCTGCTTCACCGGCGAGGTGGAGTACTACGCGTACGGCCCGACGAAGGCCGAAGCCGTCCGGGAACTCGCCGCGTCCGAGGGGTACGACCTGGCCCGCTGCTACGCCTACAGCGACTCGGCGACCGACCTGCCCATGCTGGAGACCGTCGGCCATCCGCACGCCGTCAACCCGGACCGCGCCCTGCGGCGGGAGGCGCTCTCGCGCGGGTGGCCGGTTCTCGACTTCCACCGCCCGGTGCGCCTCAAGCAGCGCATCCCGGGGCTCTCGGTCCCGCCGCGGCCGGCGCTGGTGGTGGCTGCCGCCATAGGCGCCGCGGCGGCCACGGCGGGCCTCGTCTGGTACGCGAGCCGGCGTCGCCCCGGCCTGGCCTGACCTGCCTCGGCACGCATTCGGATACAGGGTGTCCGTTTACGCACTATTTGAGAACAAAAGTAAAGACGAGCAGGGCAGGGGTTTCGCTTACCCCCGGTCTGGAGTAAAAAGGACTTAACGGCCCGCGAGACCAAAGGACATCCGCGAGGATCACCTTTACGACGCATTTTGGCCCCACGGACCGAGCATGGACATCTGGCACCCACGCGACGTCGACCCGTCGATTACGGGCCAGCCGCACCAGGTACGGGCAAAGTTCCCGACCTGATGGGCACACATCGAGGACGCATGGTAACCGGGTGAACATGCCAGCGGCGGTACGAGTCTCTCGTACCGCCGCAACCCTTTCGGCCCCCTGTTGGGGCACCTGCCCTCCCGGCGTTTACGCCGCCCCGCGCTGCAGCGCCTCGCACACCGCGGTCGACTCGCGGGCGCCGAGCTCCACCGCCCGGCCGCAGTGCGCGATCCAGGCCGCCATGCCCTCCGGGGTGCCGGAGACGTACCCGCCGAGGGCCGTCAGATAGGCCGCGCGGCCCAGTTCGGCGTGGCCCACCTCGGCCGGGCAGATCGCCTTGGGGTCCAGGCCGCTGCCGATCAGGACGATCCGCTCGGCGGTACGCGCGACCAGGCCGTTGTGGGAGGTGAACGGCCGCAGCGCGAGCAGCTCGCCGTGCACGACGGCCGCCGTGACCAGCGCGGGCGCCGAGCTGCCCTTGATGATCAGGTCGGCGAGCCCCTCCAGTCGGCCGGAGACCTCGGCCGCACTCGGCAGGGCCAGCTCGACCAGCGGCTCGTCGACGTCCTCGCCGGCCTGCCGGGGCCGCCCGACCCGGTCGTCGTCACTGGCGGCCGCCACCAGGTGCAATCGGGCCAGCACCCGCAGCGGCGACTGCCGCCAGATGGACAGCAGCTGCCCCGCCTCGGCGGTCAGGCGCAGCGCCGCGCCCACCGCGCGTGCCTCGTCGTCACCGCCGAAGTCGGTGCGCCGGCGCACCTCCTCCAGCGCCCAGTCGGCACCGGAGAGCGCGGCGGACCCCCGGGCGCCGCGCAGGGCCGCCTCCGAGGTGATCGCGGTACTGCGGCGGCGCATGATCCGGTGACCGTAGACCCGGTCCACGGCCTTGCGTACGGACTCCACGGACTCGGCCACACCGGGCAGGTCGCCGAGGGCGGCGAGAGGATCGGCGGTCGCGCCTGTCGTACTCATGGGTACGACAGTACGCACCTGGGCCTCCCACCCCACGAAGGAGTGGTCTTCTTCACGCCGACTGGCCACGCACAGCCATCACACCACTACGCTTCGTGAATATGAAAATTGCTTTCGTCGGGAAGGGCGGTAGCGGCAAGACCACCCTCTCCTCCCTGTTCATCCGCCATCTCGCGACCACCGGCGCGCCGGTCGTCGCCGTGGACGCCGACATCAACCAGCATCTGGGCGCCGCCCTCGGCCTCGACGAGGCGGAGGCCGCCGCGCTGCCGGCGATGGGCGAGCACCTGCCGCTCATCAAGGACTACCTGCGCGGCAGCAACCCGCGGATCGCGTCCGCCGAGACGATGATCAAGACAACGCCGCCCGGTGAGGGCTCCCGGCTGCTGCGGGTGCGCGAGGACAACCCGGTCTACGACGCCTGCGCCCGGCCCGTGGAACTCGACGGCGGCGCCGTCCGTTTGATGGTCACCGGCCCCTTCACGGACGCCGACCTGGGGGTCGCCTGCTACCACTCCAAGACGGGAGCGGTGGAGCTGTGCCTGAACCACCTGGTGGACGGGCCCGGCGAGTACGTCGTGGTGGACATGACGGCGGGCTCGGACTCCTTCGCCTCCGGCATGTTCACCCGCTTCGACATGACGTTCCTCGTCGCCGAGCCCACCAGGAAGGGGGTCTCCGTCTACCGCCAGTACAAGGAGTACGCCCGCGACTTCGGCGTGGCGCTGAAGGTCGTCGGCAACAAGGTGCAGGGCCAGGACGACGTCGACTTCCTGCGTGCCGAGGCCGGTGACGACCTGCTCGTGACGGTGGGGCACTCCGACTGGGTGCGCGCCATGGAGAAGGGCCGCCCGCCGCGGTTCGGCCTTCTGGAGGACACCAACCGCCTCGCGCTGCGCCAGTTGCAGGAGGCCGCCGACGCGACGTACGCCCGGCGCGACTGGGCGCGCTACACCCGGCAGATGGTGCACTTCCATCTGAAGAACGCCCAGTCCTGGGGCAACGCGCGCACCGGGGCCGACCTGGCGGCGCAGGTCGACCCCGACTTCGTGCTCGGCGAGGAGATCGCCGCCGCCGTGTGAGCGAGCTCGGGAGCCCGCTCACAGCCGGCGCTCCCGGTGTCCGCTACGGCTACGGCTTGGCCGCCGGCGCCCCGGGGACTCCCTTGGGCGCCGGCGCCGGGCGGCCGCTGAGGAAGGACGCCCAGCCCTGCTTCGGGGCCTCGCCGACCTCCAGGCTGCGCAGCTTGGCCAGGGTCTGCGGGTCCTGGGCGTCCAGCCAGTCGGCGAGCTGCCGGAAGGACACGCAGCGCACGTCGGGCTTGTTGCAGACCTCCTTGACGACGTCCCCGAGGGCGCGCATGTAGGTGCCGCCGTTCCAGGACTCGAAGTGGTTGCCGATGATCAGGGGCGCGCGGTTGCCGTCGTAGGCGCGCCGGAAGCCCTTGAGCAGGCCCTCGCGCATCTGGTCGCCCCATTGGTCGTACATGCTGGGGTCGCCCTGGGTCTGGGTGCCGGACTGGTTGACCATGAAGTTGTAGTCCATGGTCAGCTGCTCGTAGGAGTGGCCGGGGAAGGGCACCAGCTGCATGGACAGGTCCCACAGGCCCTCCTTCTTGCCGGGCCAGACCTGGTTGTTCACGCCGCTGGTGTCGTAGCGGAAGCCCAGCTCATGGGCGGCCTTCATGAAGTTCTTCTGGCCCTCCAGGCACGGGGTGCGGGCGCCGATCAGTTCCTTGTCGTAGTCGAAGGGCAGCGGCGCCGCCTTCGTCATCCCCGTGTTGGTCTTCCAGCTCTTCACGAACTGTTTGGCCTGGGCGATCTCGTCCTTCCACTCGTCGACCGACCACTCGCCCACCCCGCCGTCCTTGCCGCAGAAGTGGCCGTTGAAGTGGGTGCCGATCTCGTTGCCCTCCAGCCAGGCCAGGCGGAGTTGCTTGACGGTGTCGGCGATGCCCTGGTTGTCATTGAAGCCGATGTCGGAGCGGCCCGGTGAGTGCTGCGGCGGCCGGTAGAGGTCGCGCTTCTCCTCCGGCAGCATGTACACGCCGCTGAGGAAGAACGTCATCGTGGCGTGGTTGGCCTTGGCGACCTCACGGAAGTGGGAGAAGAGTTTCTGGCTGTCCTCGCCGGCGCCGTCCCAGGAGAACACCACGAACTGCGGGGGCTTCTGGCCCGGCTTCAGCCGCTCGGGCCTGGGCAGGTGCGGCTGCGCCCCGGTGTAGGCGGTGGAGCCGTCGCCGATGAGCCGGACCGCGCTCTTGGGTGCGGCGGCGGGCCTGCCCTTCTGCGGGCCGGAGGCCCCTCCTCGCTCTCCGCTGGAGCCACCGGTTCCCATCGTGCAACCGGCCAGCGATGCGACTACGGCCGCGGCGGCCACGGCGCCTGCGGCGATCCTCTGGGTGGCGGCCATCTTCCGCCCACCTTCTTCCTTCTCTCAGGCCAACGCCGACGAGGGCGTCTTGACGGTGCGCGGCCGGGGCCCGAGCCGGGCTCAGCCGACAGCGCCGTCAAGGTCGCACGGGGCCGAGAAGGAATTAGTACGACAAGCCGATGAAATGCCCACTTCCCTCCAGCGGGTGAATCAATAACCCATTTGCTTCGAATATCCATGCTTGCTCTTTACTCTTCATTGCGATTCATTTACTAATTGTTGGTACATCCCGCCGCTGCACTCGTGGCCTACGCCGCGACGGCCTCGGGCCCAACCGGGGCCCCTCAGCGGCCGTGACGCCCCGAAGGAGACGGGAACATGCCAGCCTGCACCCCGGCCCGTACGGCCCACGCGACGCGCACCGAGCGCGTCCACCCGCCACACAGCCCGCCGCCCGCCCCGCACCATCGCTTCCGGCTCTCGGGCGCCGATGTGTCCGCTTCGATCGCGGTGTTCCTCATCGCTCTGCCCCTGTCCCTCGGTATCGCCCTCGCCACCGGCGCGCCCCTGCAGGCCGGTCTCGTCGCCGCTGCCGTGGGGGGCCTCGTCGCCGGCCGCCTGGGCGGCTCCCCGCTCCAGGTCAGCGGGCCGGCCGCCGGCCTCACCGTCGTCACCGCCGACCTCATCCACCGCTACGGCTGGCAGGCGACCTGCGCCATCACCGTCCTCGCCGGAGCGGCCCAACTCGGCCTCGGGTGCCTGCGCGTGGCCCGCTCCGCCCTCGCCGTCAGCCCCGCCATCGTGCACGGCATGCTCGCCGGCATCGGCGTCACCATCGCCGCCGCCCAGCTGCACATCGTCCTCGGCGGCAACCCGCAGAGCTCGGTGCTCGCCAACCTCCGGGCGTTGCCCGCACAGTTGGCCCATCTCCAGCCCGCCGCCGTGACGGTCAGCGCGCTGACCCTGGGGGTGCTGATGCTCTGGCCACGCCTGCCCGGCAGGGCCGGAAACCTGCTGCGCACGCTCCCCGCGCCCCTCGTCGCGGTCGCCGGCGGAACCACGGCCGCGGCCCTCGCCGGGCTCACGCTGCCCCGAGTCGACCTGCCCTCATGGCGCAGTCACGCCCTGCCGGCGCTGCCCGAGGGCCCGGTGCTCGGCCTGATCGCCGCCGTACTCACCATCACCCTGGTGTGCAGCGTGCAGTCGCTGCTCGGCGCGGTCGCCGTGGACAAGCTCGTCGCCTCCGGCCCCGGGACCGACCCCCGCGTTCACCGCGCCCACCGTGTCCATCGCTCGAACCTGGACCGCGAACTGCTCGGGCAGGGCGCCGCGAACATCGTCTCCGGTGCGCTCGGCGGGCTGCCCGTGGCCGGGGTGGCCGTGCGCAGCACCGCGAATGTGCGCGCGGGCGCCGTGAGCCGGAACTCCACGATGCTGCACGGCGTTCTCGTAGTGATCGCCGCGCTGCTGATGGTCCCGCTCCTGGAGCTCATCCCGCTCGCCTCGCTCGCCGCCCTGGTGATGGCCGTCGGCATCCAGATGGTGTCCCTGCACCACATCCGCACGGTGACCCGGCACCGGGAGGCGGTGGTGTACGCCGTCACCACCCTCGGCGTGGTGCTCCTCGGTGTCCTCCAGGGCGTGGCGCTGGGGATCGCCGTGGCCGTCGCCGTCGCCCTGAACCGCCTCGCCCACACCCGCATCACGCACGATGAGAAAAAGGGGGTCCATCACGTACGCGTCAGAGGGCAGTTGACGTTCCTCGCGGTGCCACGGCTCAGCCGGACCCTGCATCTCGTTCCCCAAGGCGTCGCCGCTGTCGTGGAGTTGGACGGCTCGTTCATGGACCACGCGGCGTACGAGTCCCTGCAGGACTGGCAGAAGACGCACACCGCGCAGGGCGGCACCGTGGAGGTGACCGGCCGCCGCGCCGCCGTCCGCCCGGCCGGCCCCGCCGAGACCCCCGCCGCCATGGAGCCCCGCACGAGACAGGCGCCCGGCGATACGGCACGTACCCCCGAGGCGCACACCGCCACGTCGCACATCTCCACAGCGCACCCCGCCACTGGCTGCCGCTGCCGGCCCTGGACACCGTGGCGCAACCACCAGTGCGCGGTGCCCCTCACCGCGCCGCCGAACGAGCCACCGTTCGGGGAGCAGCCGGGCGGCGCACCGGTCACCCCACCCGGGGACGAGGCCCCCGCCTCCCAGCCGGGCGACGCCTACCAGCTCACCCACGGCGTCAGCGCCTTCCAGCGCAACACCGCGCCGCTGGTCCGGGAGGAGCTGGCGCGGCTGGCGCGGGAGGGACAGCGGCCGTCGCAGTTGTTCCTCACCTGCGCCGACTCGCGTCTGGTCACCTCGATGATCACCTCCAGCGGTCCGGGCGACCTGTTCGTGGTGCGCAATGTCGGCAACCTCGTGCCGCTGCCGGGCGCGGAAGGCGGGGACGACTCGGTGGCGGCGGCGATCGAGTACGCGGTGGACGTGCTGAAGGTCCGGTCCGTGACCGTGTGCGGGCACTCCGGGTGCGGAGCGATGCAGGCGTTGCTGGGCTCCGAGCCCGGGGGCGCGCAGACGCCGCTGAAGCGGTGGCTGCGGCACGGGCTGCCGAGCCTGGCGCGGTTGGCCGACACCGGCCGGCCCCGGCCGCGGCTGGCCGGGCGGCCGCCCGCCGACCAGGTGGAGCAACTGTGCCTGGCCAACGTCGTGCAGCAGCTGGACCATCTGCGCGCCCACCCGTCGGTGGCCCGTGCGCTGCGGGACGGAGCTCTGGAGCTGCACGGGATGTACTTCGACGTGGGCGAGGCGCAGGCGTACCTGCTCACCGGAACGGACGGCGCAGAGGAGGCGGGACAGCGGTTCGACCGGGTGCGGGCAGCCGGGCTGGCGGGGTGAGGCCGGCACGGGTGGAGCGGGACGCGGGCCGGCCCGACCCATCGGGTGGAGGCCCACGCCGGGCCAAGGGGGTGAGGCCCGGCCCGGCCGATCGATCCACAGGCCGTCTCCCCAAGCAGGTTCACCAGCCGGGCGGAAGAGCGCATCGGCTTATGGATCGCATGCGTCAACGGCCTGGCACCGCCCGGTTGTGGGGCGGACGCGTTGGGTAGGCGCCGCCCTCGGGGGGAGAACCTCCGCGGGGTGCGCCCCGTGACCCGGGCGTGAACGGGTGACAGGATGCGGGGAGGGGTTGACCAGCCCCGTCGACCCCTCGGAGAATCAAGGGCGTTGATTGGTCTAAACCACTTTGGGACGGTGCACGGATGGCAAGCAACGAAAGTCCTTCACTCTCCAACCTCCTCAAGGAGGACCGTCGCTTCCCGCCGCCTGCCGAGCTCGCCGCGAACGCCAACGTCACGGCCGAGGCGTATGAGCAGGCCAAGGCGGACCGGCTCGGATTCTGGGCCGAGCAGGCCCGTCGGCTGAGCTGGGCCAAGGAGCCGACGGAGACGCTGGACTGGTCGAACCCGCCATTCGCGAAGTGGTTCAAGGACGGGCAGCTCAACGTCGCGTACAACTGCGTCGACCGCCATGTCGAGGCCGGCAACGGCGACCGGGTGGCCATCCACTTCGAGGGCGAGCCCGGCGACAGCCGCGCGATCACCTACGCCCAGCTCAAGGACGAGGTGTCCAAGGCCGCCAACGCGCTGCTGGAACTGGGCGTCGGCAAGGGCGACCGGGTCGCGATCTACATGCCGATGATCCCGGAGACGGCGATCGCCATGCTCGCCTGCGCCCGCATCGGCGCCGCGCACTCGGTGGTCTTCGGCGGCTTCTCGGCCGACGCGCTCGCGACGCGCATCCAGGACGCCGACGCGCGCGTGGTCATCACCTCCGACGGCGGCTACCGGCGTGGCAAGCCGTCCGCGCTGAAGCCCGCCGTCGACGAGGCGGTCGGACGCGTGGAGAACGTCGAGCACGTGCTGGTGGTGCGCCGTACGGGCCAGGACGTGGCGTGGACCGAGGGGCGGGACGTGTGGTGGGACGACATCGTCGCCCGCCAGTCCGCCGAGCACACGCCGGAGGCGTTCGACGCCGAGCACCCGCTGTTCATCCTGTACACGTCCGGCACGACCGGGAAGCCGAAGGGCATCCTGCACACCTCCGGCGGCTACCTCACCCAGACCGCGTACACGCACTGGGCCGTCTTCGACCTCAAGCCGGAGACGGACGTCTACTGGTGCACCGCCGACGTCGGCTGGGTCACCGGCCACTCCTACATCGTCTACGGTCCGCTGGCCAACGGCGCGACGCAGGTCATGTACGAGGGCACGCCGGACACCCCGCACCAGGGCCGGTTCTGGGAGATCGTCCAGAAGTACAAGATCTCGATCCTCTACACCGCCCCGACGGCGATCCGTACGTTCATGAAGTGGGGCGACGACATCCCCGCGAAGTTCGACCTGTCCAGCCTGCGCGTGCTGGGTTCGGTGGGCGAGCCGATCAACCCCGAGGCGTGGATCTGGTACCGGAAGAACATCGGCGCCGACGCCACGCCGGTCGTGGACACCTGGTGGCAGACCGAGACCGGCGCGATGATGATCTCCCCGCTGCCCGGTGTCACCGCCGCCAAGCCCGGCTCCGCGCAGACCCCGCTGCCCGGCATCAGCGCGACCGTCGTCGACGACGACGCGAACGAGGTGCCCAATGGCGGCGGCGGCTACCTCGTGCTGACCGAGCCGTGGCCGTCGATGCTGCGCACCATCTGGGGCGACGACCAGCGGTTCATCGACACCTACTGGTCGCGTTTCGAGGGCAAGTACTTCGCCGGTGACGGCGCGAAGAAGGACGACGACGGCGACATCTGGCTGCTGGGCCGCGTGGACGACGTCATGCTCGTCTCCGGGCACAACATCTCCACCACCGAGGTCGAGTCCGCCCTGGTCTCGCATCCGTCGGTGGCCGAGGCGGCCGTCGTCGGCGCCGCCGACGAGACGACCGGGCAGGCGATCGTCGCGTTCGTGATCCTGCGCGGTACGGCGACGGAGACCGAGAAGCTGATCGACGAGCTGCGCAGCCACGTCGGCGCCACGCTCGGCCCGATCGCCAAGCCCAAGCGCATCCTGCCGGTGGCGGAGCTGCCGAAGACGCGCTCCGGCAAGATCATGCGCCGGCTGCTGCGTGACGTCGCCGAGAACAGGCAACTCGGCGATGTCACCACGCTCACGGACTCCACGGTTATGGACCTGATCCAGACGAAGCTGCCGAAGGCGCCCAGCGAGGACTGAACTCGGGACCCACGGCGGGACTGAGCGCGGGACTGAACGCGGCACCTGCCGCGGGACCGAAAGCAGGAGCGAAAGCAGGACTGAACGAGCGAGGGCACGGGCACCCGGAATGCAGCGCGCCGGGTGCCCGCGCCGTACCCGCCCCACGTTCGGCTGGGTCCCGCCATGCCTCGGGTTCGCGTGGCTGGGCGCCCGCCTCAGCCCACCCCCTCCGGCCCCGGATGCCTTCGCGTCGCCGCTTAGGTAAACTAAACAAAGCGTCGATGACGCGACGGATCCGCCTCAGGATCATCAAGGTGCGCCGGGAAGTCTGGTCGGCATGCGTTCCGCCCTGCCCACCGACCGGAGGTCCCACCGTGACCGCGCCCCGCCCCACCACCGCCCGCAAGGTCCTCGGCCGGCTGTCGCTGCCGGAGCGGACCTTCGTCGCGGACGCGCTGCGCACCGAGACCGTCGGCGGTGTGCTGCTGCTCCTCGCCGCGATCGCCGCGCTGGTCTGGGCGAACATTCCGGCGCTGCGGGGCAGCTACCACAGCGTCAGCGAGTTCCACTTCGGCCCGTCGGCGCTCGGCCTGGACCTGTCCGTGGCGCACTGGGCCGCCGACGGGCTGCTGGCGGTCTTCTTCTTCGTCGCCGGGATCGAGCTCAAGCGCGAACTCGTGGCCGGCGATCTGCGCGACCCGAAAGCCGCCGCACTGCCCGTCGTGGCGGCGCTGTGCGGCATGGCCGCCCCCGCGCTCGTCTACGTGATCGTCAACCTCACCGGTGGCGGCTCGCTCGGCGGCTGGGCGGTGCCGACGGCCACCGACATCGCGTTCGCGCTGGCCGTGCTCGCCGTCATCGGCACCTCGCTGCCGAGCGCGCTGCGCGCCTTCCTGCTCACCCTCGCCGTCGTCGACGACCTCTTCGCGATCCTGATCATCGCGGTCTTCTTCACCGACCGGATCAACTTTCCCGCGCTCGGCGGCGCGGTCGTCGGCCTCGCCGTCTTCTGGCTGCTGCTGCGCCGGGGCGTGCGCGGCTGGTACGTGTACGTGCCGCTCGCGCTGGTGATCTGGGGGCTGATGTACAACAGCGGCATCCACGCCACCATCGCCGGCGTGGCGATGGGCCTGATGCTGCGCTGCACCACCCGTGAGGGCGAGCAGCACTCCCCGGGCGAACACATCGAGCATCGGGTGCGGCCGCTGTCGGCGGGCCTCGCCGTGCCGCTGTTCGCGCTGTTCAGCGCGGGGGTGTCCCTCACGCCGCACGCGCTCGGCGACGTCTTCGCCAAGCCCGAGACGCTCGGCGTGGTCCTCGGTCTGGTCGTCGGCAAGACGATCGGCATCTTCGGCGGGACCTGGCTGACCGCCCGGTTCACGCGGGCCTCCCTCAGCGAGGACCTGGCCTGGGCGGACGTCTTCGCGGTGGCGTCGCTCGCCGGGATCGGCTTCACGGTCTCGCTGCTGATCGGGGAGTTGGCCTTCGCAAGCGACGCGGTCCTCACGGACGAGACGAAGGCCGCCGTACTGACCGGGTCGGTGATCGCGGCGGCCACGGCGACGGTGCTGCTGAAGATCCGCAACGCCAAGTACCGCCGACTGGTCGAGGCGGAGGAGCGCGACGAGGACCTCGACGGCATCCCGGACATCTACGAGGAGGACGACCCGGCGTACCACCTGCGCATGGCCGCCCTGTACGAGCGCAAGGCCGCACAGCACCGCAGGATCGCCGAGGAGAAGGCCGCTGAGCGCGACGCCGCCCCCGGCGACCAGCCCGACGGGGGGCGCCGCTCAGCCAGGGAAGACGGAGGTCGCCGCTCAGCCGGGGAAGACGGAGGTCGCCGCAACGCCGGGGAAGACCGCGCTCGCCGTACCGCCGGGGAAGAAGCCGACCGGGGTCGCCGTACGGCCGGAGAAGGGGCCGGCCGGGGTCGCCGTACCGCCGACGGGGAGGCCGTCGCGCGGCGCGCGGTAGGCGAAGTGGTGGGCGGGGAAGGCGAGGAGGACGAGCGTCCGGCATGATCTGACGGGACGGTACAAAAGACGGGGCCCGACGCAGTCCGGCGGACACGTCAGGCGGATACGGACCCGAACGCGAGAGAGGGAGACCGCGATGAGCGCACCCGACGGCAGCCCGGTCGGTGCCGAACGCAGCATCGGCCAGCTGTTCGCCTCCGCGACGACCGAGATGTCGGCGCTGGTGCACGACGAGATCGCGCTGGCGAAGGCGCAGCTCAAGCAGGACGTCAAGAAGGGCGCGATGAGCGGCGGCGCGTTCAGCGTGGCCGGCGCCGTGCTGGTGTTCTCGCTGCCGATGCTGAACTTCGCCCTCGCCTATGGCATCCACGCCTGGACCGGCGGCCACAACGGCCAGGACGGCTGGAACCTCGGCTGGTGCTTCCTGCTGTCCTTCGCCGCGAACGTCCTGATCGCGGGCCTGCTGGCGCTGATCGGCGTCGTCTTCGCCAAGAAGGCGAAGAAGAGCAAGGGCCCGCAGAAGGTCGCCGCGTCCATGAAGGAGACGGCGGGCGTGCTGCAGAAGGCCAAGCCGCACCCGCGTCCCGAGGTTCCGGCGCTGGAGGACCGCACGCCCCAGGCCATCGAGGCTGTGGCACGCTCGTCCTCATGACGGACCCTGCCACCCCCTCGGCCCCGCAGCAGCCGGCCGCCTCGGACGTACGCATCGACATCCCCGGCGGCAGACGAGTGAAGCACCGGGACGTCGCCGCCAACGGCGCGCGTTTCCACATCGCGGAACTCGGCGACGGTCCGCTGGTCATGCTGGTGCACGGCTTCCCGCAGTTCTGGTGGACATGGCGGCACCAGTTGACCGCGCTGGCCGACGCCGGGTACCGGGCCGTCGCGATGGACCTGCGGGGCGTCGGCGGCAGCGACCGCACTCCCCGGGGCTACGACCCGGCCAACCTCGCCCTCGACATCACCGGCGTGATCCGCTCCCTGGGCGAGCCGGACGCCGCGCTCGTCGGCCACGACCTGGGCGGCTACCTCGCCTGGACGGCGGCCGTGATGCGCCCCAAGCTGGTCCGCCGGCTCGTGGTCGCGTCCATGCCGCATCCGCGGCGCTGGCGCTCGGCCATGCTCGCCGACGTCCGGCAGTCCCGGGCCGGCTCGCACATCTGGGGCTTCCAGCGGCCGTGGATCCCCGAACGGCAGCTCACCGCCGACGACGGCGCGCTGGTCGGGCGGCTGATCCGGGACTGGTCCGGGCCGCGCCTGCCGGAGGACGAGGCGGTGCGGACGTATCAGCGCGCGATGTGCATCCCCTCCACCGCGCACTGCTCGGTGGAGCCCTACCGCTGGCTGGTGCGCTCGCTGGGCCGTCCGGACGGCGTCCAGTTCTACCGGCGGATGAAGCGGCCGGTGCGCGTGCCGACGCTGCATCTGCACGGCTCGCTCGACCCGGTCATGCGCACCCGCAGCGCGGCCGGGTCCGGCGAGTACGTCGAAGCGCCGTACCGCTGGCGCCTGTTCGACGGACTGGGGCATTTCCCGCACGAGGAGGATCCGGTCGCATTCTCCACCGAACTGGTCAACTGGCTGAAAGATCCCGAACCCGATCGGTGACGGAGCGATCGCGCCCGGTACCCGCCCCGCACCCGGTGCCGAACTGCTGTGCCTCGAACGGCCAATTGCCGCCCGCATAGGCCAATTGAGGGGTCGCGGGGCGGTTATCGACCTTGGGAGAGGGCAGACGTCCGGGTATGGGCTGGACGCACGACTACAGTGACGTGGCACGCAACCGCCGCTCGGGCAGCACCCTGAGCTCCCACCAGCGAGGCGGCACTCCGCAACTGACGGGGAACGACCCCCGGGTGGGCATTTCGCGCATCCTGCGCCGCCGCGCCCGCTGGGTGTCCGTGCGCCTGCGTCACACGCGCGACTGACCCGCCCCGCGGGGGCCGGGCCCTACGCCGCGCACGCGTCCCTCACGCGTCCCTCAGAGCGCGCAACCGTCGCTAGAGCGCGCAACTGTCGCTGTCGACCTGCTGGTTCGCCTTGCGTCCCGTGGCGATGTCGTCCTTGATCTCGTCCAGGCTGAGCGCGTACCCGGTCTCGGCGTCGTCCAGGGACTTCGCGAAGACCACGCCGTAGACCTTGCCCTGGGGTGTGAGCAGCGGGCCGCCGGAGTTGCCCTGGCGGACGGTCGCGTACAGCGAGTAGACGTCACGGCTGACGGTGCCGCGGTGGTAGATGTCCGGGCCGTTGGCCGTGATCCGCCCGCGGACCCGGGCGGCGCGCACGTCGTAGGAGCCGTTCTCCGGGAAGCCGGCGACGATCGCGCCGTCCCCGCTGGCGGCGTCCTGCGCGGAGAACCGCAGCGCGGGCGCGTCCAGGTCCGGCACGTCCAGTACGGCGATGTCGCGCCGCCAGTCGTAGAGGACGACCGTCGCGTCGTACTTGCGGCCCTCTCCGCCTATCTGCACGGTGGGTTCGTCGACGCCGCCGACCACGTGCGCGTTGGTCATCACGCGGCGGTCGGCGAAGACGAAGCCGGAGCCCTCCAGGACCTTGCCGCAGCCCTGCGCCGTGCCCATCACCTTCACGATGGACTTGCGGGCGCGCGCCGTGACCGGGCTGCTCGTGAGCGCGGGGTCGGGCGGCTGGACCTCCTTGATCGGCTCGTTGGCGAACGGGCTGAAGACCTGCGGGAAGCCGTTCTGCGCGAGGACCGAGGTGAAGTCCTTGAACCAGGTGTCGGCCTGCGCGGGCATCGCCTCCGACACGCCCAGCAGCACCTTGGAGCCGCGCACCTCGCGGCCCAGCGTGGGCAGCGTGGTCTGCGCCAGCGCCGAGCCGATCAGCCACGCCACCAGCAGCATCGCCACGACGTTGACCAGCACGCCGCCGGTGGCGTCCAGGGCGCGGGCCGGGGACCAGGTGATGTAGCGGCGCAGCTTGTTGCCGAGGTGGGTGGTCAGGGCCTGGCCGATCGACGCGCAGACGATCACGACGACGATCGCGACGACCGCCGCCGTGGTGCTGACCTCGGCGTGGTCGGTCAGCGCGGCCCAGATGACCGGCAGGGCGTACACGGCGACGAGACCGCCGCCGAGGAAGCCGATCACCGACAGGATGCCGACGACGAAGCCCTGGCGGTAGCCGACCACCGCGAACCAGACGGCCGCGACCAGCAACAGGATGTCCAGCACGTTCACGTCAGACACCCTGTCATGCGCGCCAGTCGAGCGGGACCTGCCGGTCGCGGTCCCAGGGGATCTCCCAGCCCGAGTAGTGCAGCAGACGGTCGATCACACCGGCTGTGAAGCCCCACACCAGCGCCGATTCGACCAGGAATGCCGGGCCCCGGTGCCCACTGGGGTGGACGGTGGTGGCGCGGTTGGCGGGGTCCGTGAGATCCGCCACGGGCACCGTGAAGACCCGCGCGGTCTCGGCCGGGTCGACCACGCCGACCGGGCTCGGCTCGCGCCACCAGCCCAGCACCGGCGTGACCACGAAGTGGCTGACCGGGATGTACAGCTTCGGCAGCACGCCGAACAGCTGCACCCCGCGCGGGTCGAGGCCCGTCTCCTCCTCGGCCTCGCGCAGCGCGGCCCGCAGCGCGCCGTCCCCGGCCGGGTCGCCGTCCTCGGGGTCGAGGGCGCCGCCCGGGAAGGACGGCTGACCGGCATGCGACCTCAGGGAACCGGCACGCTCCATCAGCAGCAGCTCGGGGCCGCGCTCGCCCTCGCCGAACAGGATCAGCACGGCCGACTGGCGTCCCGCGCCGTCCTCGGGCGGCAGGAAGCGGCTGAGCTGCACCGGCTTGACCGTCTCGGCGGCTCGCACCACCGGGCGCAGCCAGTCCGGCAGCCCGTCCTTGCTCAGCGTCACCGGGCCGCCCTGTGTGTTGCTCGCACGCGTCATCGCCACCCCCGTCGTCCTGCCCAGTCCAACGCCCGGCGACACCGAGATCGTTCCGTCATACGAAGCTCAGCTCCCGGCCCCCAGCGGCGGTGCCGGTTTGCCGCCCGCGTCGAGGTAGGCCTGCGGCGGATCGAGCCGCTGGCCGGGGAAGCCACCCTTTTCGTACTTCAGCAGCTTCTTCGCCTTCTCCGGGTCGGTCTCGCCCTCGCCGTACGCCGGGCACAGCGGGGCGATGGGGCAGGCGCCGCAGGCGGGCTTGCGGGCGTGGCAGATGCGGCGGCCGTGCCAGATCACGTGGTGCGACAGGTCCGTCCACTCGCTCTTGGGGAACAGCGCGCCGACCGCGGCCTCGATCTTGTCCGGGTCGCTCTCCTCGGTCCACTTCCAGCGCCGCACGAGCCGCTGGAAGTGCGTGTCCACGGTGATGCCGGGCCGGCCGAATGCGTTGCCCAGCACGACGAACGCGGTCTTGCGGCCCACGCCGGGCAGCTTGACCAGGTCCTCCAGCCTGCCGGGCACCTCGCCGCCGAAGTCCTCCGCCAGCGCCTTCGACAGCCCTATCACCGACTTGGTCTTGGCGCGGAAGAAGCCGCAGGGCCGCAGGATCTCCTCGACCTCCTCCGGGTTCGCCGCGGCGAGGTCCTCGGGGGTGGGGTACTTGGCGAACAGCGCCGGGGTCGTCTGATTGACCCTCAGGTCGGTGGTCTGGGCGGACAGCACGGTCGCGACCAGCAGCTGGAAGGGGTTGGTGAAGTCGAGTTCGGGGTGGGCGTAGGGGTAGACCTCGGCGAGTTCGCGGTTGATCCGGCGAGCACGGCGGACGAGGGCGGTTCGGGACTCGCCCGACGGCGTCTCCTCCGTGATGGTCCGCGCCGGCGGGACGTCCTTGACGGCGGCGCTGGCCTTCTTGGGGGCGACGACCGCCTTCTTCAGGGCGGGAGCCTTCTTGACGGCGGGCTTCTTCGCTGCGGGCGCCTTCTTCGCGGCGGGCTTCTTCGCCGCGGGTGCCTTCTTCTCCGCCGACGCCTTCTTCGTGGCCGACGCCTTCTTCGTGACCGACGCCTTCCTCGCAGGCGCCTTCCTTGCAGGCGCCTCCTCAGCCGTCACCGGAGTCCTCGCCGTCTTCTTCTCCGCAGCCGTCTTCTTCTCCGCAGCCGTCTTCCTCACGCCCTTCCTGTCCGCCGCCGCCTTCTCCCCCACCGCCCCGTGTGTGGCGTTTGTCGCATTTTCAGCACCGCCCGAGACTTGTTCGCCCACAGCGGAATTACGACGTACCACCACCCGCCCAGCCCCCTTGGCCTGCGCTCTCACCGGCGATTTGGACACTCGGCCAGCCTAAAGCCCGCCACCGACATCCGCCCCGGACCGCGAAGATCGGCGTCCAATTGGCCCCCTGCCGCGTACCCGGGGACAGGTGTACGGCATCCTTGTGACAGATCACACTGTTTGGACCGTCCGGCAAAATGGGCACCACGGACCCCTGGTACACCGGGGGGACAAGATCCCTGAGCAGGTCGAATAGGAGAGAACTCGTGGACGACGTTCTGCGGCGCAACCCGCTCTTCGCGGCGCTCGACGACGAGCAGGCCGCGGAGCTCCGCGCCTCCATGACGGAGGTGACCCTCGCACGCGGCGACTCCCTGTTCCACGAGGGTGACCCCGGTGACCGGCTGTACGTCGTCACCGAGGGCAAGGTGAAGCTGCACCGCACATCCCCCGACGGGCGCGAGAACATGCTCGCGGTGGTCGGCCCCGGCGAGCTGATCGGTGAGCTGTCCCTGTTCGACCCGGGCCCCCGTACGGCCACGGCGACGGCGCTGACCGAGGTCAAGCTGCTGGGCCTGGGCCACGGCGACCTCCAGCCCTGGCTGAACGCCCGCCCCGAGGTGGCTTCCGCGCTGCTGCGGGCCGTCGCCCGGCGCCTGCGCAAGACCAACGACGCCATGTCCGACCTGGTCTTCTCCGACGTGCCCGGCCGCGTCGCGCGCGCCCTGCTGGACCTGTCCCGCCGGTTCGGCGTGCAGTCGGAGGAGGGCATCCACGTCGTCCACGACCTCACGCAGGAGGAGCTGGCGCAGCTCGTCGGCGCGTCCCGCGAGACGGTGAACAAGGCGCTCGCCGACTTCGCCGGGCGCGGCTGGCTGCGCCTGGAGGCGCGCGCCGTGATCCTGCTGGACGTGGAGCGCCTCGCGAAGCGCTCGCGCTGACGCCGGGCACGGCGAAAAATCGGCTGCTCGCGCGCCTGTCCCCGGGCAGAGTGCGTCCATGGCCGACATCGCCGTGCGTCCCGGAGTGGACGCCGAGGGCTTCCTCACCCGCGAGGGCTCCCTCACGCGCGTGCAGCCCCCGTTCCGCCCGGTCGTGGCTGTCGCCAAGCGGCGGTTGGCCGACCTGTTCGGGCCGCGGTTGCACAGCGCGTACGTCTACGGGTCGATCCCGCGCGGCACCGCGCGCGTGGGCCGCAGCGACCTTGACCTGCTGCTCGCGCTGCGGGACGAGCCATCCGACGCCGACCGGGCGGCCGTACGGGACCTCGGTGACGAGCTCGACGGACGGTTCGGGCAGATCGACGGCGTCGGCACGCTGCTGTACGGCCGGGCGAGGCTGCTGAGCGAGGCCGAGCGCTACGACCTCGGGTGGTTCGTCGCCTGCCTGTGCACCCCGCTGTACGGCGAGGACCTCGCCGCCCGCCTGCCACGCTACCGGCCCGAGTCACGGCTGGCCCGTGAGACGAACGGCGACCTCGCCGCCCTCCTGCCGGGCTGGCGCAAGCGGATCGCCGGGGCCGATGAGACCGATCGCGTCCGCTGCGTGCGCTTCATGTCCCGCCACCTCGTGCGCACCGCCTTCACCCTGGTGATGCCCCGCTGGCGGGGCTGGACCAGCGACCTGCACGAGATGGCCGAGGTGTTCGCCGGGTACTACCCCGAGCGCGCCGGGCAGCTGCGCACGGCCGCCCGGCACGGCTACGACCCCGTGGCCGACCCGGCCGTCCTGCGGCGTTACGTCGACGACCTCGGCCCCTGGCTGGCAGGCGAGTACACGCGCGTGCACGGCACGAAGGGCACGCGCGCGCAGGTCTAGATCAGACCGTGTTCGCTGAGGTAGTCCAGCTGGGCCCGTACTGACAGCTCCGCCGCCGGCCACAGGGAGCGGTCGACGTCGGCGTACACGTGGGCGACGACCTGCTCGGGGGTGCGGTAGCCGTCCTCGACGGCCGTCTCGACCTGGGCGAGACGGTGGGCGCGGTGGGCGAGGTAGTACTCGACGGCGCCCTGGGCGTCCTCCAGGACGGGACCGTGGCCCGGCAGGACCGTGTGCACGCCGTCGTCGACGGTCAGCGAGCGCAGCCGGCGCAGCGAGTCCAGGTAGTCGCCCAGGCGCCCGTCGGGGTGCGCGACGACCGTCGTACCGCGACCGAGGATCGTGTCGCCGGTGAGGACCGCCCGGTCGGCCGGGAGGTGGAAGCACAGGGAGTCCGCGGTGTGCCCGGGCGTGGGGACGACGCGCAGCTCCAGCCCGCCGACGGTGATCACGTTCCCGGCGGCCAGCCCCTCGTCGCCGAGCCGCAGCGCCGGGTCGAGGGCCCGCACGCGCGTGCCGGTGATCTCGGCGAAGCGGGCGGCGCCCTCGGCGTGGTCCGGGTGACCGTGGGTGAGCAGGGTGAGGGCGACTCGCTTGCCGGCCTGCTCGGCGGTGTCGACGACCGCCCGCAGGTGGCCCTCGTGCAGGGGGCCGGGGTCGATCACGACGGCCAGGTCGGAGTCCGGCTCGGAGACGATCCAGGTGTTGGTGCCGTCCAGGGTCATCGCGGAGGCGTTGGGCGCGAGGACGTTGACCGCGCGCGGTGTCGCCGGGCCATTGCCGACCGCGCCGCGCGGCTGGCCGGGGAGGGTGCTGGCGTCGGTCATGCTCAGGATCCCCCGGTCGGAAGCGTCGGGATGTGCTTGGTGAACTCGTCGTGGCCCGGCCAGGTCAGCACGACCTCGCCGTCCTCCAGCCGCGCCTCGGCGACCACGGGCGTCATGTCGCGGCCGGGCGCGGCGGCCAGCGCCTCGGCGGCACTCGCGTACGGCGCGAGCTGGCGCAGGGTCGCGATGGTGGGCGGCATCATCAGCAGCTCGCCCTTGTCGTACGACGCCGCCGCGTCGGCCGGGCGGGTCCACACCGTGCGGTCGGCCTCCGTGGAGGCGTTGCGGGTGCGCTGGCCCGCGGGCAGGGCGGCGACGAAGAAGAACGTGTCGTAGCGGCGGGGTTCGAACGCGGGGGTGATCCAGCGGGTCCAGGCGCCCAGCAGATCGGAGCGCAGCACCAGGCCGCGGCGGTCGAGGAACTCGGCGAAGGACAGGTCGCGGACGACCAGGGCGGCGCGGTCGGCCTCCCAGTCGTCGCCCGTGGTGTCACCGACGACCGACTCGGGCGTGGGTCCGGCGAGCAGGACGCCGGCCTCCTCGTACGTCTCGCGCACGGCGGCGCAGACGACCGCCTGGGCCGCCGACTCGTCGTCCACACCGAGTCGCCGCGCCCACCACGCGCGCGTGGGGCCCGCCCAGCGGACCAGGACGTCGTCGTCGCGCGGGTCGACGCCACCGCCGGGATAGGCGTACGCGCCTCCGGCGAAGGCCATGGAGGCGCGTCTGCGCAGCATGTGGACGGCCGGGCCGCCGTCGGCGTCCCTCAGCAGCATGACGGTCGCCGCGCGCCTGGGCGCGACCGGAGTGAGGGTGCCGTCCGCGAGAGCGCGGATGCGGTCCGGCCAGTCCGGGGGAAACCACTGCCCATTCGCCATGGCCGGAGGCTATCCCGTGGTGAGCGAATGTTCGAGAGGTGATCCGGAGCGGTGGCTCAGGGGGCCAGCTCGACCTGGATCTCGACCTCGACCGGGGCGTCCAGCGGCAGCACCGCCACGCCGACCGCGCTGCGCGCGTGCACGCCCTTGTCGCCGAGCACCGCGCCGAGCAGCTCGCTCGCGCCGTTGACCACACCGGGCTGGCCGGTGAAGTCGGACGCCGAGGCGACGAAGCCGACGACCTTCACCACGCGCGCGATACGGTCCAGGTCGCCCGCGACCGACTTCACGGCGGCCAGGGCGTTGAGGGCGCACGTGCGGGCCAGGTCCTTGGCCTCCTCGGGCGTGACCTCGGCGCCGACCTTGCCGGTGACGGGCAGCTTGCCCTCGACCATGGGCAGCTGACCCGCGGTGTACACGTACGGGCCGGACTGCACGGCCGGCTGGTAGGCGGCCAGCGGCGGAACGACCTCCGGCAGCGTCAGCCCGAGCTCGGCGAGCTTCTCCTCGACGGCGCTCATGCCTGCTTCTCCCGCTTCAGGTAGGCCACCAGCTGCTCGGGGTTGTTCGGACCGGGCACGACCTGGACGAGCTCCCAGCCGTCCTCGCCCCAGGTGTCCAGAATCTGCTTCGTGGCATGGACGAGCAGCGGCACGGTTGCGTATTCCCACTTGGTCATGGGGGGACTGTAGCCGCTGCGCCACAGCACCCTGTCGACCTGCCCCCGGGACGTCGTGCGACCCCGGTTTTCCACAGGCCGGCGCACTCTTCGCCACCCCGTTGTCCACAGCCTGCGGGTTGACGCGGACGCGGACTGGTTACGCTCGAAGACGTGAGCAGGCTCCAGGTCGTCAGCGGCAAGGGCGGGACCGGAAAGACGACGGTCGCCGCAGCCCTCGCGCTGGCCCTCGCGACCGAGGGGAAGCGGACGCTTCTCGTCGAGGTCGAGGGCCGGCAGGGCATCGCGCAGCTCTTCGAAACGGAGGCGTTGCCCTATGAGGAACGCAAGATCGCCGTAGCACCCGGGGGCGGGGAGGTGTTCGCCCTCGCCATCGACCCCGAACTGGCGCTGCTGGACTACCTCCAGATGTTCTACAAGCTCGGCAGCGCCGGCCGCGCCCTGAAGAAACTCGGCGCGATCGACTTCGCGACCACCATCGCGCCCGGCCTCAGGGACGTGCTCCTGACCGGCAAGGCGTGCGAGGCGGTGCGCCGCAAGGACCGGTCGGGCCGGTTCGTCTACGACTACGTCGTGATGGACGCGCCGCCCACCGGCCGCATCACCCGGTTCCTCAACGTCAACGACGAGGTCGCCGGGCTCGCGAAGATCGGCCCGATACACAATCAGGCGCAGGCCGTGATGCGGGTGCTGAAGTCGGCGGAGACCGCCGTGCACCTGGTCACGCTGCTGGAGGAGATGCCGGTCCAGGAGACCGCCGACGGCATCGCCGAGCTGCGGTCGGCGCGGCTGCCGGTGGGGCGGATCATCGTCAACATGGTGCGGCCCGGGCTGCTGGAAGCGGCCGATCTGGACCTCGTACGGACCACGCCGCACGCGGCTCTCGCGCAGTCGCTGTCCGCGGCCGGCCTCGGCGGGGCGCGCCGCGGCGGGCACGCGGAGCGGCTGGTGGATCCGCTGCTGGAGCAGGCCGAGGAGTACGCCGAGCGACACGCGCTGGAGCAGGAGCAGCGGGCGACGCTGGGCGAGCTGGGTCTGCCGCTGCACGAACTGCCGTTGCTCGCCGAGGGCATGGACCTGGCGGGCCTGTACGAACTCGCCACCGAACTGCGGAAGCAGGGGATCGCATGAGCCCGGACCCGGCCCACGCCTCGGAGGGGGCCATTGCCTCGGAGGGTGCCAATGCCTCGGAGGGCGCCCGCGCGGCGGAGGGGGCGCGCCCGTCCGGCAGTGGCCGCGCCTCGGACGGTGCCCGCGCCTCGGACGGTGCCCGCGGCCCGGAGGGTGCCCGCGGCCCGGAGGGTGCCCGCGGGCTCTCCCCCGCGCGCGTGCTCGACGTCGACCCGATCCTCGACGACCCGAAGACCCGCATCGTGGTGTGCTGCGGCTCGGGCGGCGTCGGGAAGACGACGACCGCGGCGGCACTGGGCCTGCGCGCGGCCGAACGCGGCCGCAAGGTGGTCGTGCTCACCATCGACCCCGCCAAGCGGCTCGCGCAGTCCATGGGCATCGACTCGCTCGACAACGTGCCGCGCCGCGTCAAGGGCATCGAGGACGGCGCCGGTGGCGAGCTGCACGCGATGATGCTCGACATGAAGCGCACCTTCGACGAGATCGTCGAGGCGCACGCGGACGGCGAGCGGGCCGCCACGATTTTGAACAACCCCTTCTACCAGTCGCTCTCGGCGGGCTTCGCGGGCACGCAGGAGTACATGGCGATGGAGAAGCTGGGCCAGCTGCGGGCCCGGGACGAGTGGGACCTGATCGTGGTCGACACCCCGCCGTCCCGCTCCGCGCTGGACTTCCTGGACGCGCCGAAGCGGCTCGGCTCGTTCCTGGACGGCCGGCTGATCCGGCTGCTGACGGCGCCGGCGAAGCTGGGCGGCCGGGCCGGGATGAAGTTCCTCAACGTCGGCATGTCGATGATGACCGGCACGATCGGCAAGCTGCTCGGCGGTCAGCTGCTGAAGGACGTCCAGACGTTCGTGGCGGCGATGGACACCACGTTCGGCGGGTTCCGCACGCGCGCGGACGCGACGTACAAGCTGCTGCAGGCGCCCGGGACGGCGTTCCTGGTGGTGGCGGCCCCGGAGCGGGACGCGCTGCGCGAGGCGGCGTACTTCGTGCAGCGGCTGGCGGCGGAGAGGATGCCGCTCGCCGGACTGGTGCTCAACCGCGTCCACGGCAGCGGCGCCGCCCAACTGTCGGCCGAGCGGGCGCTTGCCGCCGCGGAAAATCTTGAGGAAGCCCGCATTGTGGATCAGGGGGGCGGGAAAGCTGGACTTCGTAACTCTCCCGAAACGTACGGAAGTTCAGCATCGACAAGCGCCGAAGACACCGAGAGCTCCGACGGCACCGCGCACGCCGATGTCACCGAGAACCCTGACGTCACCGAGGACGAGGCTCCCCCGCCCGCCGAGGACGGCACCCGGAACGTCGAACAGCTCACCGCGGGCCTGTTGCGGCTGCACGCCGAGCGGATGCGGCTGCTCTCCCGCGAGCAGCGCACACGCGACCGCTTCACCGCGCTCCACCCGGAGGTGGCGGTGACCGAAGTGGCCGCACTGCCCGGCGACGTGCACGACCTCGCGGGACTGCGGGACATCGGAATCAAGCTCGCGGCCAACCGGCCGGAGCTGCCATAGCGTGACCGGGTGGGAGCGTCGTCCGGCCCAGCTGCCGTGGCGCGACGCAGCGAGCCGGTCGTGCCCTCGGGCTGCCGTAGGCAAAGCCTGGGGCGCGCCGTCAGCGCACGTCGGCGTACCACGGCGTACCACGACGTCATCAGCGCAGACGGTGAGAGCCCGCTCACCGTCAGCCGAAGACGCCGTACTCCTGCGCGGGACCCGTCAGCTCACCGCCGCATACACCTGGTCGTCGTCGAGGGGCAGGATGCCCGCGCCGCGTTCGTACTCGGTGCGTGCGGTCTCCAGCAGCCGGCGCCAGGAGGTGACGGTGGGCCGTCGGCGCAGTAGTGCGCGGCGCTCCCGTTCCGTCATGCCTCCCCACACGCCGAACTCGACGCGGTTGTCGAGCGCGTCGGCAAGACATTCGGTGCGTACCGGGCATCCGGTGCACACCGCCTTGGCTCTGTTCTGCGCTGCTCCCTGAACGAACAGTTCATCCGGATCGGTAGTGCGGCAGGCCGCCTGCGCACTCCAGTCGGTTACCCAGCCCATACCGGCGCCGTCCTCTCCCGAATCGAGGCTCCCCCACGGCGGCAGCGGCATATTCACCGCCGCCAGTTGAGGACGTTACGGAAGGTCGACACAGCGCAACACCCCCAGCGGGCCCAATCTTGAATGGTCCGAACGGACTATGGGGAAGCGGCAGATCACCCGGGCGAGTGAGCCGACGACATATGCGACTCTCCCGGCAAGGCGGGAGGGTTCCGGCTCGCCACAACGGACGCCGCGTGACACACAAGGCGGATTCGGACACGCCACCACCGCAGAAACATCCGCGGCCAAGGAGCCTTCGGAACGATTCGGGGTCGCCGGACGTATTGATACACGGCCGCACCGCTGTGACAGTCGAGAGCAGCTTAGGCCAAGGCATATACGCGTGTCCGGCGAATGAGAACGTAGGCTGCCCTCATGCCAAAGAAGCGCTCGGGCGGTGGTCTGTCGCCCACGCAGCAGGCCGCCAAGTTCCTCGGTGTCAGTGTGCTCGCGGGGGCGGTGCTGGCCGGTATCGCGCTGCCCGCGGTCGGCGTGCTGGGTCTGGCCGCCAAGGGATCGGTGGAGAGTTTCGACGACCTCCCGGTCAGCCTGAAGACCCCGCCGCTGAGCCAGCGCACCGCCATCCTCGACGCCGACGGCGGCCAGATCGCCACGGTCTACTCCCGTGACCGCACGGTGGTGGCCCTGAAGGACATCTCGCCGTACATGCAGAAGGCGATCGTCGCGATCGAGGACTCGCGCTTCTACCAGCACGGCGCGATCGACCTGAAGGGCGTGCTGCGCGCGCTGAACAAGAACGCGCGCAGCGGCGGCGTCGCCCAGGGCGCGTCCACGCTCACCCAGCAGTACGTCAAGAACGTCTTCGTGGAGGAGGCCGGCGACGACCCGACGAAGGTCGCGGAGGCCACCCAGCAGACCCTCGGCCGCAAGATCAAGGAACTGAAGTTCGCGATCCAGGTCGAGGAGGAGCTGGGCAAGAAGAAGATCCTCGAGAACTACCTGAACATCACCTTCTTCGGCGAGCAGGCCTACGGCGTCGAGGCCGCCTCCCAGCGCTACTTCTCCAAGTCGGCCAAGGACCTCAACCTCCAGGAGTCGGCGCTGCTGGCCGGCATCGTCCAGTCGCCGAGCCGCTACGACCCGGTGAACGACGAGGCGGAGGCCACCAAGCGGCGCAACATCGTGCTGCAGCGCATGGCCGAGGTCGGCGACGTCTCCCAGGCCGAGGCGGACCGCGCCAAGGCGGCCCCGCTCGGCCTGAAGGTCAGCACGCCCAAGAACGGCTGCATCACGGCGGTCAAGGGCTCCGGCTTCTTCTGCGACTACGTCCGCGAGGTCTTCCTGACCGACCCCGCCTTCGGCAAGACGCGCACGGAGCGGGCGAAGGTCTGGAACCAGGGCGGCCTGACCATCCACACCACCCTCGACCCGCAGGCCCAGGAATCGCTGCAGGACTCGGTGCGCCGGCACGTGAACAAGAGCGACGACGTGGCGACGGCCGCGACAGTCGTCCAGCCCGGCAGCGGCAAGATCCTCGCCATGGGCCAGTCACGGCCGTACGGCTTCGGGAAGAACGAGACGCAGATCAACCTCTCGGTCAACCAGAAGATGGGCGGCGGCGCGGGCTACCAGTCCGGTTCGACGTTCAAGCCGATCGTGGCGGCCGCGGCGCTGGAGGGCGGCATGCCCGCCACGAAGACGTACCCCTCGCCGTACTCGATGGACTACCCGCACCCCGTCGCGGCCTGCGACGGCAGGAAGTGGAACGAGAGCGGCGTCCCGCTCACCAACGAGAACAAGTCGGAGTCCGGCCCGTACGCGATGAAGGAGGCGACGGCGAAGTCCGTCAACACCTACTTCGTGCAGATGATCAGCGAGATCGGCATCTGCCCGGTCACCCAGATGGCGCAGAAGATGGGCGTTCAGCGGGCCGACGGCAAGAAGCTGGAGGAGCGTCCCTCCATCGCGCTGGGCACCCAGGAGGTGTCCCCGCTGACCATGGCGAACGCCTACGCCACCTTCGCCTCGCGCGGGATGTACTGCACGCCGGTCGCCATCGAGTCGATCACGCAGCGAGTCGGCGACCAGACCAAGTCGCTCCCGGTGCCGAAGTCGACCTGTTCGCGCGCGATGTCCGAGAAGACCGCCGACACGGTCAACACGCTGCTGCGCGGCGTCGTCGAGGACGGCACCGGCAAGCAGGCGGGCCTCGGCAGCCGCCCGAGCGCGGGCAAGACCGGTACGACGGACGAGCGGTTCGCGGCCTGGTTCGTGGGCTACACGCCGAACATGGCGGGCGCGGTGTGGGTCGGCGACCCGGCGCACAAGCGCAAGATGCAGCAGATCTCCATCGGCGGCGTCTGGCACGACAAGGTCTACGGCGGCGAGGTACCGGGCCCGATCTGGAAGGACATGATGTCCGGGGCGCTGCAGGGCAGGCCCGCCCCCGACTTCACGCTGGTCGACATCCCGGGCGGCGACAAGCCCGCGGACAAGGGCGACGGCAACGGCCGTGACGACGGCAACAACGGTGGCGGCGGCGGCCAGGGCAACGGCGGCACCAACGGCCTGCCCTTCCCGCTGCCGTCCTTCACCCTCCCCGGCGGCCTGTTCCAGGGCCAGGGCAACGGCGGCACCAACGGCCGCGGCCACGGCGGGCACTGACCGCCACGCGGATGCCGGTCCGGCAGCGGTGAGTACGACGACGGGGGCGCCCCTTGTAAGAGGGGCGCCCCCGTCGTCGTCACCGGGCGGTCCTGGGCTGCCGGCAGACGGAAGGCCGCAGGCCGCAGGCCGCCGGTGTCAGCACGCCGGTCTCAGCCCGCCGGTGTCAGCCCGCCGGTGTCAGCCCGCGAGGTGCTTCTTCACCGCGGCGGCGACGCGGCCGCCCTCGGCCTGTCCGGCCACCTTCGGGTTCACGATCTTCATGACGGCGCCCATGGCGCGCGGGCCCTCCACACCGGCGGCCCTGGCCTCCGTCACGGCCTGGGAGACGATCGCGTCCAGCTCGTCGTCGGACAGCTGCTTGGGCAGGTAGGCGGCGAGGACCTCGCCCTCCGCCTTCTCCCGCTCGGCCTGCTCGGCGCGACCGCCCTGGGCGAACGCCTCGGCGGCCTCCCGGCGCTTCTTCGCCTCGCGGGTGATCACCTTCTGCACCTCGTCGTCGGACAGCTCGCGCTTCTCCTTGCCCGCGACCTCCTCCTTGGTGATCGCGGCGAGCGTCAGCCGGAGCGTCGAGGAGCGCAGCTCGTCGCGCCCCTTGATCGCGGCGTTGAGGTCTTCCTGCAGCTTCGACTTGAGCGTGGTCATGAGGGTGATTGTCGCAGGTGCGGCCGGTGCGACGCCCGTTGATTAAAACGTTGGCCGGGTTGTCGGTGTCGACGGTGCCGGGTTGTCGGTGTGGAGGTTGTCCACAGGCCGGCGCGGCCGGGCGGGCGCATCTGACACGATGTCCGTATGCGCGCGCGATACAAGGTCCCCCTGGCAATCGCGGCGGCTGGCGCCGCCGGTCTGGTGTACTCGGCGGGCTTCGAGGCCCGCTCCTTCCGCCTGCGACGGGTGACGGTCCCGGTCCTGCCGTCCGGGATGCGCCCCCTGCGCGTACTGCAGGTCTCCGACATCCACATGGTGTCTGGGCAGCGCAAGAAACAGCGCTGGCTGCGCTCGCTGGCCGGTCTGCGCCCCGACTTCGTGATCAACACGGGCGACAACCTGTCCGACCCGGAGGGCGTGCCCGAGGCCCTGGACGCGCTGGGCCCGCTGATGGAGTTCCCGGGGGCGTACGTCTTCGGCTCCAACGACTACTACGGCCCGCGTCTGCGCAACCCCGCCCGCTACCTGGTCGAGAAGGTCTACGGCAAGCACGGGCTGAACGGCAACCCGCCCGCCGTCGGCGTGGTCCACAACCCCTGGGAGGACCTCCGTGACGCCTTCGACGCGGCCGGCTGGCTGAACCTGACCAACACGCGCGGGACCCTGAAGATCGACGGAGTCTCCGTGGAGATGACGGGCCTGGACGACCCGCACATCAAGCGGGACCGCTACGCCCGGGTCTCCGGCGGCCCCTCGGAGTCGGCCGACTTCTCGATGGGCGTCGTCCACGCGCCCTATCTGCGGGTCCTGGACTCCTTCGCGGCGGACGACTACCCGCTGATCCTGGCCGGCCACACCCACGGCGGCCAGCTCTGCATCCCCTTCTACGGCGCCCTGGTCACCAACTGCGACCTGGACACGGACCGCGTGAAGGGCCTGTCCACGCACACGGCCGAGGGTCGCACCGCGTACCTCCACGTCTCCGCGGGCTGCGGCACGAACCGCTACACCCCGGTCCGCTTCGCCTGCCCCCCGGAGGCGACGCTGCTGACGCTGGTGGGGAAGGACTGAGACGGAGACTGTGGCGGGGAGTGTGGCGCGGGGCTGATCGGCGAAGGCCGGGCTGAGCTGGCTGGGACTGGGTCGGCCGGGCTGATCGGCGAAGGCCGGGCTGGATCGGGCCGGGCTGGGCGGCGAAGGCTGATCCGGGCTGGGCGACGGCGACGGCGACGACGGGCGGTGACCCGGACGGCCCAGCCCGAAAGGCCCCCCTTGCCCCTTTCCGCCTAACTTGGGGAGCATGACCGCCCCCATACCCAGGGACATCCCGGACCTGCCCGCGATACCGGGAACCCACCCCGCCGTGCTGCCCTCGCCGGTCCCCGCCGCGGCGGTGGTCCCCCCGATACGCCGCCCGCTCACGGCGGCGTACCGCGTCCTGATCGCGCTCCTCGCCACGGCAGGAGTGACGCTCTACCTCCTCCTCGGCAGCCCGGCACGGGTCCTGTCCTACTTCACGATCCAGAGCAGCGTCCTGCTCGCCGTGGTGTCCCTGTTCTCGGCCCGCCGCGCCTGGACGGCCCGCCGCCCCCTCCCCTCCGGCCTGACCGGCGCCGCGCTCCTCTACGTCGTGATCACGGCCCTCGTGTACCACCTGCTCCTGGCGAACACGGCGAGCCCGTTCTCCATGGCCGGCGCCGGCGCCCCGACCGGCTGGCAGGCGGTGGCCAACCAGCTCCTGCACACGGTGGCCCCGGCAGCCGCGGTCCTGGACTGGCTGCTGCTCACCACACCCGGCCACCTGCACCTGCGCCAGGCGGCGACATGGCTCGTGTATCCCCTGGCCTACCTGGCCTTCTCCCTGGTCCGCGCCGAGTTCCTGCTGCCCGGCTCGCCGGCCCGCTACCTCTACCCGTTCCTCGACGTGGAGCAGCACGGCTACAAGAGCGTGCTGGCGAACGCCCTGCTGCTGGGACTGTCCTTCTACGCCCTCGCGATCGTCCTGGTGATCCTCGACCACGCCCGCCCCAACCCGCTCCGACGCCACCCGCGCCCCCGCTCCGGAACCGGATTTCGCCTACAGCCGCCGGTGGGCTAAAGTAAACGACGTCGCCGCGACAAGCAGCGACATCGGGGTGTAGCGCAGCTTGGCAGCGCGCTTCGTTCGGGACGAAGAGGTCGTGGGTTCAAATCCCGCCACCCCGACAGAGAAATACCAGATCAGGGGCCTGATCCGCATCGCGGGTCGGGCCCCTGAGTGGTTCCTGGGGTCGTTCTGGGAGCCTTTTGGGAGCCGACTTGGGGCGCCGGCTCCCAAAAGGCTCCCGCCTCGCGTGAGGGCGGTGCGCGGATCCGCCGTGGCAAATGCAGCACACGGGGGAAACGGGATGCAGGTCGGAGACCTGAGTTCATGGGTCGGTGGCGCGATCGCGCCGGGGGCCGCTGGTGTGTCGGTCTGGCAGGGGAAGTAAGTACGCGAGCAGGCACAAGTCGCGCAAGCTGCGCTTGAAGATGCCCGCAAGGTCAGGGATGAAGCGGCGCCCCCGGTCTTCCGGGTCAGGGGAAGAAAGATCGACCTCGTCGTCGAGATGGAATACGAAGGGCCGGCGCAGTTCGAGCTGAAGCTGACCTTGGAGTGCATGGAAGACGGTGGCCGCGAAAGGCAGTGGACTGTGACCCGCATCATCACCGCATGCGAAGCGCCGCAGTCAAATCCGACGCCGTCGGCCTGGAGGGGACGCCGCGCCCAATAGGTCACCACGCGGCCCGGGGCCGCCCTGCACGGATCCGGCGCGGCCGTCGTCTCATCCCGAGCAAAGAAACAGACCGCATCGGTCGCCCTACCTGGGCTCTGCACGGTGAGTCGACAAGCCACCCGCGTAGGTCCGCCTCCCCCGAGCCTGCGACCGCCGCCGTCGTAGACCGGTTCGGTGCCGGCGCGTCCGCATGCGGTGAGTCGGCCCTTCGTCGAGGAAGCATCCGTGACGGCGGAGGCGGCCGTCCAAGGGACGGGCAGGGGGAAGCTAGGTGGTCTGCGACCAACCGAGCGCATCCGGTAGTGCTCCCGATACGGCTGGCGCCGACCGCAAACGGTGTGTCAGTGCCCTACGGCACCATGGGAAGACGCTCTCCGCCCTTTTTCTTGACCACGAGCCGGTCAGCCTACGGAGAGGAGAGCCCGTTCGATGACTGACTGGCGAGGCTGACGGCCATCATTTCGCCGCCGAAAGCCGAGGTCGGCGAGCAGGCCGCGTACGCGTCGCTCGACAGCATCCCGAAGCGGTCGGACGGCTTCGACTCCCTCACCAGCAGGGTCGTCGATCTGCCACTCCAGGTACCGCTTGCCGGAGGAAGATGGGGCAGGCGTCTGGGCAGTTGCTGGAGCCGATGGGGCGGCGTCCGTCAGGACGGTCGGGCAGCAGCCCCGCCTCCACGTTTCAGGTGTTCGTTGATGCGTCGCAGGCGTTGCCAGGCGGCGGGCTCGGTGCCGTCGCCGAGCGGGTAGTGCAGGGCGGGTCGACCGGCCGGGCCGAGTGGGGCCGGGATGCAGTCCGGCAAGGCGTTGCGGGCATGGCTGATGTCGAGGTCGGCCACGGCATCCGGCCCGAGAGTGAGAGAGACCGGGATCGACGGCGGTTCGTAGTGGGCCGGAGTGGTCAGGTCCGCGCGCGCCGCACGCAGCTCGCTGATCATGGTGGCGAGGTTGTGCCTGGCCGCAAGGGAACCGGCGAGCCGGGGCAGCAACTCGATCGGGGCTCGCTCGTCCGCGGCGTAGCCGAGAGCCAGGGTGATGTGCTCCTCTACGCCCTCTCGCGTGTGAGCGATGCGCAAGGTGGCGATCGCAGGGCGGTCGACGGTTCCTACGGCGACAGCCCAGGTGGGCTGGGCCTGACGGGCGCGGCTGCGGGCCAGGTCGGTCAGTTGCCTTGGCGACCACGGGACGTTGACGGGCTCGGCGGTGGCCCATCCGGCCGGCGGCGATCCGGTGAGGGTCTGCCAGGCATCCTCCAGAGCGCCACCGAGTACGAGGTGCTCGTGGGCGGGGTGGATGGTGCGGATGGACAGCAGCAACTGCCGTTCACCGCTCTTGCCGAGCGGGGTTTGGAAGGCGTCCGCGATCCGAGGGCCGTTGTCGGCAGCCGGGGTGAAACGTCCGTCGTACCAGCGCAGTACGACTCCGGAAAGGCCGTCGTAGTAGCCGTGCTCGGGGTGGCGTACGACCCAGCGTGCGGGTATGCGCTCCAGCACGGTGCGGGTGGGCGGGCTCAGCCGGGTATTGGGAGACGTGACGAGATACAACTCCCGCCGGCTCGCTCCCACCGTTCGCACCGCCTCGGTCAGCCATGTCGTGGCGGCAACGACCGGGCGGTCGTAGATGACGATGACGCTCTTGTCAGTCACCACATCCGCATCGGTCAGTACCTCCACGTCAGCGGGCGGGACCGTCACCTCACCCGTGGCCGGGACGGTCACGACGTCGGTATGGGCGGCTTCGGGCGGCCACGTGATGGCGCCGAGCAGTGTTGTCAGCCGTCCGGCGACCGAGCCGGCGAGCAGCCTGGCTTCTGAGATGGCGGTGGACGCCCGCACCTCGGTCCACCACACCGGTCCTTTGATTCGAGGTCCCGGCCCCAGCAACCGCTCCACCTCACCCGGCACTTGCAGGTAGCGAGGCGCCTCCATGGAGACCAGGACCCGCCCGTCGTCCGTACACAACTGAGCGACGGCTCCTCCGCCGGCCCGGTTCACGCGCAGGTCCGGGCCGCCGGCGTGCAATGCGGCCAGCAGGCTTTTGGTGTCGGGCATCCGCGGTGTCAGAGCGATGGCGTCCTGGGACATGTGCTTGCTTTCTGTTCTCAACGAGCGCGACGGCTTGAAACGAGCGCCGGCGGTGACCACACCGTGAGGTCGCGAAGCCCGGCGAGCGGGTTCCGCCCGGTCCTTCCTGCGTACTGGCTCCAGGCGTCCCCGGCCTCCTCGGGACGTCGCAGCACGTGGTAGTCCCAGAGGTCCCGCAGGACAACCAGCGCCTCGTCCAGCGTGAACTCGCCCCGCAGGTGCGTCACGAAGTAGTGCTCCACCTCCACGCCGTGGGCACTGATGGTCGCGCCGTGGGCGTTTCCGCTCCAGTCCTGCGGAGTGAAAGGGACCTCGGACCGCGCCCGCCTCACGACATCGATCACTTCGACAACGTTCGGCGGGTATTCCCCGATGTCGCTTGCCCAGTACCCCAGACCACTGAGCTCCTCAGGCCCGTCGAAGCGCGGCTCTCTGGATGCGTCCTGAAAGTAATAGCGAGTACGGATCACGGGTTACCCCGCTCCTGCCAATTGTTGGAAAGGCCCGGACAGAAGTCGCCGAGTCACCCGTCAAAGGTGCGGATGGCGTCACGGTGCTCAGTAGCGGCCTGAGAGGTCTTCCAGCGCGTCCAGGGACGGGGCGTCCCGGGGGGTGTCCTCGATTGCGTGGCCGTTCTCCGGGTGCGGCGGGTTCTGCACAACCCATGACAGCGCCGCGAGCGGGGAGAGTCCTTGGCTGTAAGCCGCCCGTAGGCGAAGCAGCCATGCCGCTCCCACGTCGAATGCGTCGTCACCGGCTGCTGTTCGAGGTACGTAACCGGCGGCGGCATCGTCGGCCGATGCCCAGACGAAGCCGAGCGTCCTCCCTTCCCGCTGAACGGTGTAGTACCGCACTGGGTACTCGGTGTACGACTCGTACTCGTCCTCGGTCCGTCGATGCGCGCGCCGGCCGTCACAGGACCACAGAATGCGGGCGTTCAGCCGGCTCGCCCGGTCGAGCCCTTCGAACGTCCCCCAGGAATCGACGTAAGCGGGGCCCTCGCTCCTCAGGTCCTTGAATCCCGTTGTACTCGGCGCCGCGTAACGGTTCTCGTCGCCCGGCGTGGGGGCACCACCTAGCAGGGACGAGATCCCCTCCAGCGCGGCGGCGAGCCGAGGCGCGTTCGCCGCATACACCTCGGGCTGCTCGCGATCGCGGGTGTCCATCGTCAGCCAGGCGTCGGAGTACGTCTCCAGCGTCACGATGAGCAGGTTGCCGCCCCAGACCTCTACCTGGATGCTGAACAGCTTCTCCGCCCGGTACTCGGCCCCCGGCTCCAGCCACCAGCCAGGGCATTCGATCCGGATGGTGAGGACGAAGTCTCCATCGAGCGTTTCGGCCTGCGCCACCGCCTTGGTGAAATCCGACCCCGGAGCCAGCGGATCAGGGCCTAGGCGCAGCCCGCTCACATCGAGGCGGGCATCACGCAGCTTGGCCCCACTCCGGGCCAGAATCCTGGCCTTTCCCTCGGGCACAGCCAGGTTCCGCTTCGCCAACTCGTTCCAGACCGTCACCGCGGTCCGAATGGCACGGGCGGGCCTCTCGCCGCCGTCCGCCGCGACTTCCCACGTCCAGTCGCCGACAGGGGTGGAGGTGATCACAACATGCCCTTCGGGTCGGTCTTGCTGCCTGGCGGGATCACGAGGTTTCCATCCTCAAGGCCTACGACGAATGTGATGCCCATCCCCTTCCGTCCTCTTGCCCCGCCATTGATGGCCATGAGTTCATCGTAGGAGCCGTTGGACATCCACTCCGCGATCGTTCCCCGGCCGCCGTCCACGAGCAGCACGGAGTGATCGGCCTCGGCACTGGCCAACTGAAGGAGGTACTTGCCTCGGGTGATCTCACTGACGGGATCTTGGGGATCATTCAGGTGCTTCATCTGGTACGCGTAGACGTCACCGGACTCGTCCTTGATCCGGATGTCCATGTCAGCGCCGACCGGAAACTTCTGCTCGAAGTCAATGGCGTGTGCGGGCACGCCGCTTCTCACTAGGTCATCGGCGAACATCAGCTGATCGGCGGCCGGCTGGAACATCTGCTCTCTCTTTGCTCCCATGGCCGAAATCACCTGCCCGTACTCGTCAGCACTGCCTCTGGCGAAACGGCGTTGCCGTGTCGGGCTCAGGGCCCGAGCAGGGGAGAACCGGGGTGCCGCCGATCCTGTCCGCAGGCGGTGAACTCCTTCTTTTCCGAGAAGACTCAACGGACAATCCGCTGGACCTATTACGCATTGAACGCGGCGCGGCTGACTCTTGCGACAAACGCCAGTTTTAAAAGTTTCACCAAATCACCTCACTCATTTGCCGCGCATCTGGAGGAGCATGAAATGCGTTAGCGGACTATGACGAAAGCAAGTCTCTTTTCCTCGGCCCCCTCCGGGTCGACGGCGGAGAAGCGCCCCACGGCCCGTGGCGTGGCGGTAGGGCGGTACATCTTCACGCCGGCCTCGGCGTACTCATCGCCCGACGCCAAAGGCACCCTGCACAGAGACGGCGCGAAGGTCGAGCTGCGGGTCACTGAGACCCTGCTCAGGGAGTTCCTGGTGCTGTTGGACACGGCCCAGGAGGAGCTCAGTCGGCGGTGGACCAGCCAGAGGCATTCCGATTGCCTCGCATCGCGCAGGTGACGGGGGCTGACTTCCGTGGATCACGATTATCCGGATCACTGGTTCACCCGGCAAGATGAATATCTCGGCGCCTACCAGGACGGGCAGTCGGCAGGTTGGCACATGGGCACTGCTGAGACCCTGCATTCGATGACCTCCCCGGTAGGGGGCTGGGATCCTGTCGAGGAACTCACCTACCTCTTGCAGGATGTCGTGACGGCGGAGCAGGTGGCTGCCGTGCCACCCCCGCGTAGCGAGCCGTCGCCCGGCATCGACCGCACCGACGACCCGATGGACAACCTGGTAAAGCTCACTACCGAGTTGCCGCCCATCCGGCGTTTTTCCGCCGGGCATCGGAAGGTGCGAGCCCGTGAACCCCGCTTCACGAGATTGCAGACCCTCAGTTACCTCATCGCCGCTGTCGCTTCCGTGATCGTCTCGATGGTGAGCGTTTTTGGCGGCATGGTGGCCTACGCACCTCTTCTGCATGTCGCGCCCGGTACACAGGGCGCCATGGCTCACGCGTGGCCTCTTCTGATCTATGGCCCCTGGATGGTGGCCTCGCTCTCCATCCTGCGGGCCGCTCTGCATCAACGACGTGCGATGCATTCCTGGCTCGTCGTTCTGCTGTTTTCTTCCCTGGCGATGATCCTCTGCATGGCCGAGGCCGACAGGACCTTGACGAGTGTCGCCGCGGCCGCCCTGCCGGCCGTCGCGTCCCTGGCCTGCTTCCAGCAGCTGGTCCGTCAGATCACTCTGACTCGGCCACCTCGTCAGAGGACCTCACGTCGCCGACAGCGCCTCACTCCCGCACCTCCGGAGTCCACGAAAGCCAAAAGGGCATAGCCTCGCGCCATGATTCACGCCACTGAACAGCCGAACCCGGATTCATCGGATTTCCCACTCCCGGTGGGCCTCCCCTTGGGCCAGGATTCGCCGGCGTCCTTGGCTTGCGGTGTGCAGCGGAGTCGTTGAAGCCACTGCTCCCGAAACACCAGGTGAGGCACCCAGGAACGTTCCTGGGTGCCTCACCTCTTTTCGTCCGCCGCCGCGGGGTGGACGTATCTGCCTTTGTTGAACGGGGTGAACCACGCCGCGAACTCCATGGGCGCGATGCGCAGCGCCTGGTCGGCGGCGCTCTCGTCGGTCCCGTCCGCCGCGTCGTCGTAGAGCCAGACGTGGTCCATGTCCTCGTAGACGTTGTCCGCGAACGCCTCCAGAGCGGTCGACACGCCGGCGTCGAGCAGTCCGAAGGTTTCCAGGGTCACGTGCGTCTCGTGCAACAACAGGCTCAGGGCGAGTTCCTCGGCGACGCAGCCCAGCTGCTGGAAGCTGCCGTCCGTGAAGCGGGTGGTCATGGCGATCGCCGTCACCAGGAAGCGGCGGGCGAACCGGGCGTCGTACCGCAGGGCGTAGCGCGGGGGAAGGTCTTCGAGGTGCCGGAGAGGTTCGTCGCATGCTGCGGCGGTGGTGTCCTCGCGGGTGAGGGTCTGCACGTCCTCGAAGAGCTGGTCCACCAGGATGCCGGTCGCGTGGACCAGCGCTCCGGCGGCCAGTCTCGCGTCTTCCCGCCGGACGGAGAAGCCTTCCTCCCCTGCTTCTTCCTGTTCGTCCTCGTCGTCCCGGACACCGAACGTCACCGGGGAGAAGGAGCGCAGTTCGCCGGCCGCCGCCAGCATCCGGCAGCGCACCGCTTCGGCATCGGCATCGGCATCGGCGTCGTGATGGTCCGCTGCGTCCCCCGTCGGACGGTGCTCGCTGTGGCGGGCCTTGCGGGCGGCCGGGTCGGCGGGCGGGGCATCGGGGCCGTCGGCGGCGTCAAGGCTTTCCTGGGCGAGCTTGGGTTGCAGTGCGACCTCGCATCGCACGATCTGCCAGTCGGCCAGCAGCTCGAACCGCTCCAGCAGTTCTTCCACGACCGAGCCCACCGCGTCCTCGGCGCATTCGAGTGCCGGGGCGTCCACCACGACTTTCAGCAGGGCTCCGCCCGGGTGGACGGCCACGATGCTGTCGAGGAGTTCGACGTCCACGTGGTCGGGGCCCTCGATGGCCCCGACCGAGTCGAAGCCGTCCTCGAGGAGGGCGACAGCTCCCACCCGCTGGAGGGGATCCAGCTCCGCTGTCCCCTCCGGTATGCAGACATCCACGGTCACTACGTAGGTCACGCGTCCGAGCCTGGCAGCTACGGCCTCCCCATGAGGAGGAATCCCGCAGATGCTCAGCGTTCGGTCGCCTCGGCCGCCGCGCTGACCGGGCCCGCGCTGACCGGGCCCGCGCTGACCGGGCCCGCGCTGACGGGGCCGGCGGCGTCCGTGTCCGTCTTCATCGCCCTGGCCTCACTCTTGAGGATGCGGAGGGACTTGCCGAGGCCTCGGGCGGCGTCGGGCAGTTTCTTGGAGCCGAACAGCACGATGATGACGATCGCGACGATCAGCAGGTGCCAGGGCTCAAGTCCGTTGCGGAGCATGCGGTCCTCCGTGAGGTGTCGGGCGGCCCCCATCTTACTTGCTTTATTGCGCAAGCAAGCATGAGGTGCGGCGGTTCACTCGTCCGAGTCCGGTTTGGTCCGGGCCTCCGTGTACGCCTGCGCCGGGGTCATCGGCACGCCGTTCAGCTCCACCGTCTTGAACGGGCTGACCTTGGCGCAGGTCTTCGCCTGGTCGGCCGTCTGGGCGTGGGCGTTGGACGTGGCCGCCTTGGCGTCGGCCGGGGCCGGAGCGGACGCCGCGCCCGGGTAGCTCGTGCCGGACGGCCAGTCGCTGCCGATCACCAGGGTCAGGCCCTCACCGGTGCCTTCCCGCAGATGGGAGGCGGGCAGGTTCAGCGCCTTCGCCAGCGTCTCGGCCTGCGCCTTCTGCCCCGCGCCGTAGGTGAGGGTCGTCGCCGCGGTGCGGCTCGGGGCGTTGGCCGTGCCGTCGCTCCGGCTGAAGCCCTGCTCCGCCAGCGCCGCCGCGACCGCGGAGGCCCGGCCGGTGATCGTCGTGCCGTTCTCCACCGTCACCGCGATCTGCGACGCCGGGACGGGCGGGGTGGACTCGGCGGAACCGGCGTCACCGGCGGGCGAGGCCGTCGCCGAGGGCTTCGCGCCCTGCGCCGCCGACAGCGACTGGTCGTTCGCCATGGTCGCGAAGAGGGTCTTCGCACCGGGGCCCACCACCACGCGGTCACGGTTGCGGGGGTCGGGGGCCGTCTGCATCGTCGTGAACGTCATGGCCTTGGTCGGGACCTTGTCCACGTCCGTCGCCAGCGCGACCAGCTTGCGCACGCTGTCGAGGCCGTCGTCCACGGTCAGCGCCTTGGTCGCGGCGTCGGCGAGGTCGTAGACCGCGGTGGGGTCGGTGAGCGTGCCCGCGCTCTTGAACTTGCGGAGCATCGCGCTGAGGAAGATGTGCTGGGAGACGGTACGGCCCAGGTCGCTGCCGTCGCCGAAGCCGTGCCGGGAGCGGACGAACTCGAGGGCCGCCACGCCCTTGAGGGTGTGGGTGCCCCGCGACAGCTTCAGGTGCGAGTAGGTGTCGTAGACGTCGTCGCTGACGCACACCGGGACGCCGCCGACCGCGTCGGACATCTTCACCACGCCGGAGAAGTCCAGCTTCACGAAGTGGTCGATGGGGATGCCGGTGAGCTGGTGGACGGTGGCCACCTGGCAGGCCGGGCCGTACTCCAGCGCGCTGTTGATCTGGCCGTAGTAGCCGGGGGTCGAACGGCCGGTCTCGGTGTTCTGGCACGCCGGGACCTGGGTCATCGTGTCGCGCGGGATGCTCATCACGGTCGCGTTGGAGCGGTCGGCGGATATGTGCACCACCATCTGCACGTCCGCGTTGCTGCCGGTCTGCACCCCGGTCTTCGCGCAGCCGCCGCCGAGCTTGCAGTCCTCCTGGCTGGTCCGGCCGTCCGAGCCCATGACCAGGATGTTGATCGGGGTACGGCCGAAGGCGTCCGCCGTCTCCGTGCCGCCCTTGCCGTCCAGCGAAACGCTGTTGATGTTGCCGTTCAGGTGCTCGTAGAACCACCAGCCGACGCCGGCCGTGAGGAGGACGATGAGCGACAGGCCGATTCCGGCGGCCCGCAGCAGGCGCCTGCCCCGCCCGAGCTGCCGGGGCCGTCGCCGCGCGCTGCCGCGTGGGCGGGAGCGTCCCTGCGGGGGGACGCCGTCGCCTCGGCCGTCGCGCTGACGGGGCGCCGGCCGGTCCGCCGTCCGGCGCCTGCCGTCCGCACCGGACGCATGGCCGCCGCCGGCGCCGGACGCGCGGCCGGCCCCCGCCGCGGACCCGCGCCCGCCGGGCACCCGGGTGCCGCGGTTGCGCGTGGTCCGGCCGCCCGGGCCGTTCCACGGCTCGCTCATCTGCCACTCCTCCGAACGTCCTCGGGCGCCTCGCTTGCGTGATTGCGCAATCTAACAAACATGGAGTCGTGGCAGTGCGGCCGCTGCCCGGGCACCACCCTCCCTTTACAGGGGAGGCACGTGGGAGGCGCGTGGTTCCACGATGTCCGTCACAGCACGACGCCCCGCGTGCGGCAGCGCCGCTCCCAGCGGGCTCTCGCCGCCAGCAGGAACACCGCGTACACGGCCAGGACGGCGGCGAGGAGGCCGTAGTAGACGACCGGGAGGGCGGTTAGGCCGAGGGCCGCGCCGAGCGGTGACGGCGGGAGCGCCAGGCCCACGGCGACCAGGGCGAGCGCCGCCCGGGCGACCGGGCCGGGCCGCCGGACGGCCGCACGTGCGGCCCGGCCCCGGCCGGAACCAGCGGCCGTCTGCCGGCCGGCCCGCAGCAGCAGCATGACCAGGGCCTGGGTGAGGAGGTTCTCCGTGAACCAGCCGGAGTGGAACACGGCCTCGTCGTCCCCGGTGCCCAGCCCGTCCAGGGCGAGGGCGAGGACCGCGAAGGTGGCGAGGTCGGCGACCGCGTTGAGCGCGCCGAACGCCACGATGAAGCGGAGCATGTCGCGCGGCCGCAGCAGCGTCGGCCGGCGCAGCACCCGGGGGTGCGGGCGGTCGTGGGCGAAGGCGAGCTGGGCGGCGTCGAAGCACAGGTTCTGCACCAGGACCTGCGCCGGGAGCATCGGCAGGAAGGGCAGCAGCAGCCCCGCCGAGAGCATCGCGATCACGTTGCCGAGGTTGGAGGACAGCGTGACGCGCAGATACGTCGCGATGTTGCCGCCCGCCCGCCGGCCCGCGGCGATGGCGTGGGCGATCGAGGTGAGGTCCTTCTCGGCGAGGACGACGTCGGCGCTCTCGCGGGCCACGTCGGCCGCGTCACGCGGCGCGATGCCGACGTCGGCGGCGCGCAGCGCGGGCAGGTCGTTGACGCCGTCGCCGAGGAAACCGACGGTGTGCCCGGCGGCGCGCAGGGCGCCGGTGATCCGCGCCTTGTGCTCCGGCGTGCAGCGCGCGAAGACGGTGGTGCGGCCGGCCAGGTCGGTGAGGTCGGCGTCGCTGAGGGAGTCCACGCGGTCGGCGACGAGGACGGCGTCGCCGGCGACCGGGACGCCGAGGTCGCGGCAGGCGCGGACGGCGGTGGCCGGGTGGTCGCCGGTGAGGATCTTGACGGTGACGCCGCCGCCGGTGAGGTCCCGCAGCGCGTCGGCGGCGCTCGGGGTGAGCGCGTCGCGCAGGGTGACCAGGCCGCGGAAGGTGAGGCCGCGTTCGTCGGCCGGGGTGTAGCCGCGGGTGCGGGCGGGCCGCTCGGCGGTGGCGACCGCCAGGACGCGCAGGCCGTCATGGGCCAGGCGGGCGGTGAGATCGTGGGCGCGGGCGCGCTCGGCGCCGGTGAGCGCGCACCGCTCCAGGACGGACGCGACGTCGCCCTTGACCACCAGGGTGTGCGTGCCGAGGCGGCCGGGCGTGCGCACGACGGCGGTGGCCAGGCGGCGCAGCGGGTCGAAGGGGAGCGCGGCGACACCGTCGTACGCCATGAGGTCGCGCTCGGGCGCGGACGGAAGGGGGTCGGCCCCCGCGCCGTACGCCACAAGGCCGACCCGCGCGCCGTACTCGCCGGCGTCGCCCGCCACCGGCTCCTCCTCCCCGAAGGACGCCGGCAGGACCGCCTCCAGCAGCGCGTCGTCCAGCGCGTCCGGTTCCGGCAGGTCGGCCAGGTGGAGGGTCCACCACGCGTTGACGGCGGCCCAGTGCAGTACTCCGGGGTCGTCGCGGCCGGTCGGGTCGACGGCGCCGTGGACCACCGGGCGGTCCTGCGTGAGGGTGCCGGTCTTGTCCACGCACAGCACGTCCACGGCGCCGAGGTCGTGCAGCGCGGGCAGCCGGCGCACGATCACCCCGTGGGCCCGGGCGAGCAGCGAGGCGCCGCGGGCCAGGCAGGTGGTGACCAGGACGGGCAGCATCTCCGGGGTCAGCCCGACGGCCACCGCGACGGCGAACGGCAGCGTCTCCAGGCCCCGGTCGAGCAGCGCGGCGTTGGCCATGAGGACCAGCGGCGGGGTCAGCAGCATGAAGCGGATGAGGATCCAGGAGATGCCGTGGACGGACCGGTCGAAGGCGCTCGCCGGCCGCCGTTCGGGCCGCCGGGCGTGGGCGGCGGCGAGACGGGTGTGCGCGCCGGTCGCGGTGACGACGGCGATGGCGCTGCCGGAGGCGACACTGCTGCCCTGGAAGCAGAGCTGAGGCTGCTGAAGAACACCGCCACCGCGATACGCGACGGACTCGGCGCACGCGACGGACCCGGCGGGCTCGGCGCACCCGGCGCACCCCGCGGGCTCGGCGCACCCCGCGGGCTCGGCCCACGCGACGGACTCGGCGGACCCGGCGGACTCCGCGCACCCAGCACGCTCGGCGCGCGCGGCGGGCTCGGCCCACGCGACGGACTCGGCGGACCCGGCGGGCTCGCCCCACGCGGCGGGCTCGGCCCACGCGACGGACCCGGCGGGCTCGGCGCACCCGGCACGCTCGGCCCACTCGGCGGGCTCGCCCCACTCGGCGGGCTCGGCGCACCCGGCGCACCCCGCGGGCTCGGCGGACTTGGCGACGGGCGCCGATTCGCCCGTCAGCGCGGACTGGTGCACCGTCAGGCCGCGCGCCCGCAGCAGCCGTACGTCCGCCGGTATCAGGTCACCCGGGCCCAGCCGGACGACGTCGCCGGGGACCAGTTCGTCGACCGGGACCTCCCGGCTCACGGGCGCCGCGCCCTCGCCCGGGCGGCGCCGCACGGTGGCCGTGGTGGCGACCAGCCGGCGCAGCGCGGCCGTGGACCGGTCGGCCCGGTGCTCGCCGGTCGCGCGCAGCACGCAGCTCACCGCGACCAGCAGCAGGATCACCGAGGCGGTCCCCCAGGCCAGGACGGCCGCCGACACCAGCCCCAGGCAGAGCAGCACCGCGGTGAAGGGGTCGCGCGCACTGCGCGCGAACAGCCGCAGCCAGGAAGCCTCGCGCCGCGCCGGCAGCACGTTGTCGCCGCAGCGGGCCAGCCGCTCCAGCGCCTGTGCCTCCGTCAGGCCGCGCGGGCCGCTGTCCAGTTCGCGCAGGATTTCCAGCACCGTGCCGGGAGCACGGCGCCCTCCGCCGAAGTCCCGCGCCGCTGCGCCCGGCCCCGCGGCCGCGGTGCTCTCCGCCACCGGACGCTCTCAGCCACCGATCCGGCGCAGCCGGTGGGCCGGGGCGGAGGTCTGCTCGGTGCGCGCGGTCATCTGGCCGACCATGACCCGGACCAGCGTGACGATGTCCGGGTCGTCGATGTAGTAGATCTGCCGCCGGCCCTCGCGCCGCGAGCGGACGAGTCCGGCGAGCTTCAGCTTGGCCAGGTGCTGGCTGACGGCGGGCAGCGCGCCGCCCACCCGGTTCGCGAGGTGCGTGACGTCGCTCTCGCCCTGCGACAGGGCCCACATCAGGTGGAGCCGGGCCGACGACGCGAGCAGTCCGAAGGCGGCGGCCGCCTCCGCCAGCACCTCGGCGGGCGGATCCTCGAAGCCCCCGGCGCTCTGTGTCACAGCCCTCTCCCGTCCCACCCTGTTCCCAGCGGCGCCTGTGCGCCCACCCATCGTAGAAGGGCCGGACCATCACCTTCGTTCGTACGGCTCGGAGCGGCCACGCCCTTTGTACGATGTGACGCTCACCCCACCGTGCACCCCACGGGGAAGCGACCGGACCGAGGCGGAAGGGAGGCAGCGCGTGCGGGAACCGGAACCGCAGTCGCGCCGTCGGCGCAGGGCCAACGGCACGCTTGAGACGCGGGTGCTCGCCGCGCTGCACGAGGCCGACGGGCCGGTGACCGCGGGCTGGGTGCAGGAGCGCCTGGCCGCCGGCCTCGCGTACACCACCGTCGTGACGGTGCTGGCCCGCCTGCTGGCCAAGAACGCCGTCACGCGCCGGCGCGAGGGACGGTCGTTCGTGTGGCTGCCGGCCGCGGACACCGCCGGGCTCGCCGCGCTGCGCATGCGCAAGGTCCTGGACGGCGAGCAGGACCGCCGGGCGGTGCTCGCCAGCTTCGTCACCGGGCTGCCGGAGGGCGACGAGCGGCTGCTGCGCGAACTGCTGGACCGGGCCGGTGGCGAGGACCGGTAGCGGATGGGGATCTTCGTCTTCCTCCCGCTGGTGCTGCCGCTGACCGCCTGGCCCGTCGCGCGCCTCGCGGAGGGGCGTCTGGCCGAGGGGCGCCTGCACCCGCGTACGGCGACGGTGCTGCTGACCGGCGTCTCCACGGTCATGGCCCTGTGCAGCACCGTGTGTCTGGCGCTGCTGATGGTGGTCGGCACCGCGCAACTGCCCGGCAACCCCCTGCCCGACGGCTGGTCGGATCCGGAGGTCCGCGAGAGCGTGCCGCATCACGAGGTCGCCGGGAAGGCCGCGATCCCCGCGCTGCTCCTGGCCGTCGGCGCGTGCGGCCGGGTGCTGCTGCGCCACTACCGGGTCCGGTGGCGTGCCCACCGCGCCCTGGCGGGGCTGCCGCCGCGCGAGGTCGCGGTACTGCCCGACGCCGAGCCGTACGCCTACGCCCTGCCCGGCGGCCCGCGCGACCGGGTCGTGGTGTCCACGGGCATGCTGCGCTGCCTCGCCGCGCGCGAGCGCAGGGCCCTGTTCGCCCACGAACGGGCACATCTGGCGGCCCGGCACCACCGTCATCTGCTGCTCGTGCGGCTGGCGGCCTGCGCGAACCCGTTCCTGCTGCCGCTGCGGACCGCCGTGACGTATACGGCGGAGCGCTGGGCGGACGAGGAGGCGGCGCGGGCCGTCGGCAGCCGCAGGGCCGTGGCCCGGGCGATCGGCAAGGCGGCGCTGGTCTCCCACGACGCCCCGTCCCCGGCCCTCGCCGGGTTCGCCGCGCCCGGTCCACTGCCGCGGCGGGTCGCCGCCCTGCTCGGGCCGGCGCCTGCCGTACGGGCGTGGCCGTCGGTCTTCACCACCGTGGGCCTGGCCCTGTGGACCGCGGCCACCGGGGCCGCGCTGTCCGCGCTGTTCTCGGCGAACTCGGCGGTCACCCTGCTGTGCCTGCTCCGCGCGGCGACGCCGCTGTGACCGGCACGGAAACCGGCACGGATCCCGACGCCGCTGTGACCGCCACGGAAACCGGCACGGAAACCGGGGTCGAAACCGGCACGGATCAGGACACGCTGCGCGGCGCCTGCTCCCCCATCAGCGCTTCCTCCACCCGGCCGAGCAGGAAGGGCACGACGCCGCGCTCCAGCAGGGCGAGTTCCCACGACTCCCTCGCCCGTTCCGCGTCGGCGGCCGTGCCGGACGCCGCGTCCGCCCCCCGGGGCCCGGTCGCCCACAGCCAGACCACGTCGGCGACCGCCGCTCCCACGGCCAGGGCGCCGATCAGCAGCCCCGCCGTGAGGAAACCGTCGCCCACGTAGGGGCGGCCGTCGAAGAAGCGCAGGCCGTAGCCGGTGAGCAGGAAGGCGGCCGCCAGCACCGCGGACAGGCCGGGCAGGAGCACCGCGGGCGGGGGCAGGACCCGGCGAGCACCGGCCGGCCCCGCGACCGCGCCGGCGCACGCCGGACCGGACGGCGCGGGCAGCAGGCGGACGTACTCCCGGTACTCGGTCTCCGCCGCCGCCACGATGGCGGTGCGCGCCCGCAGCGCGCGGGCGCGCAGCTGGTCGCGGTCGACCACGCCGGCCGCGCTGTCGAGGGCGTCCCCGACCGGTCCGCACGCCAGGGCCTGGTCGAGCACCCGCTCGAAGACGACGGCGATCTCGGGCGCCGGCGGTCCACCACACGTCATACGTCCCCCGATGAAGGTGAGGACTGGCGAGTGTAATGGTTCCCGGATTGCGCAAGCTTGAAAGACTCAAGCAGCGGGAAGCGGAACCGCGGGCACGGGCGGCCCCGAAGTGTGACGCAGCCCACTCGCACGGACGGATGAGCCACCGAGCGCTCACGGGTCATACGGAGTGACACAGCGAGCTGCACAACGACACACGACACCACTCGACACCACTCGACACCACTCGACGAAGGAGCCACCGAGATGACCGACGCCGTGAAGGGCCCCGCCAGCTACTTCCCCTCCATCGAGAAGAAGTACGGCCGCCCGATCGCCGAGTGGCAGGACGTCATCCGCGCGGCGCTGCCCGCCAAGCACATGGACCTGGTGCGCCTGCTCAAGACCGAGCACGGACTGGGCCACGGCCACGCCAACGCCCTCGTCGCCCACACCTTCGCGGAGGCCGGGAAGGCGTAACCGGACATCCCGCTCACCCGAGGCCGTGAGTCGCCGCCCCGTCGCACCGTCCGGCACCGGTCCCTCCCCTCGTGCGGACCGGTACCGAGCGGTGCGGACGGAATCGACCCGGGCCGTGTCGGCGGTCGGCGCGGATCAAGAGCGGCGGATCTGGGATCCTGCCAGAGCGGGCCCGCCCCGAGGAGGCCGAGCCGTCCGTCCGGGGACGTCCGCGCAGGTCAGCCGTATAGGGTGAGTTTTCCGGTCCGGACGAAAGACGCGGGGGAAGTAAGGGGTGGGACACCTTGAGTTCCGACTCAGGGGCACGCACGGCCTTCGCGGAACGGCTCGCGCTGCTGTACGGCGAGGCCGGTAACCCGCCGCTCAAGCGCGTGGCGGAGGCGGTGGTCCGGCTCCAGCGTGTCGACGAGCGGGGGCGTCCGGTCCGCGTCTCCGCGCAGCGGATCAGCGACTGGCGGCGGGCCAGGAACGTGCCCGCGCAGTTCCCCGCCCTCGCCGCGGTGCTCCAGGTGCTCATCCCGCAGGCGCGCCGGTTGCAGCCCACCCCGGTGAGCCCCGGCCTGTACGACCTCGGCGAGTGGCAGCGGCTGTGGGAGAGCGCGGTGGCCGGCCCGGTCGCGGAGTCCCCCGCGCACTCCGGGCAGGACCCGCCGCAGCCCGAGGAGAACGCGACCGTGCCCGGCGGGGTGTGCCCCTACCGGGGGCTGGCCTCCTACCGGCAGCAGGACGCCCGCTGGTTCTTCGGCCGGCAGCGCAGCACGTGCATCCTGGTGGAGCTGCTGCGCTCGGCCGAGCGCACCGGCGGACTGGCGATGCTGGTCGGCGCGTCCGGCGCGGGGAAATCCTCCCTGCTGAACGCCGGTCTGGTGCCCGCGCTGCGCGACGGCATCCTCGACGACGGCCCGGAGCGGACCGTGGTGCAGATGGTGCCGGGCGCCCATCCCCTGGCCGAGCTGCGCCGCCGTATCCCCGGACTGCCCGCGGACCCCCCGGGACCGCACGAGGACGCCGACGGACCACCCGCGGCCCCCCACGGACGGCCCGCAGACGCTGACGGACGGCCGCCCGCCACCCACGCACGGCCCACCGCCCCCGACGCACGGCCCGCCGACGCCGACGCACGGCTCACCGCCCCCGACGCACGGCCCGCCGACCCCGACGGACTGCCCGCCGACCCCGAATCCGTGCGGTGCGCCGTCGCCGCGTGGGCCGGGGGCGGGTCCCGGCCGGTGGTCATCGTGGACCAGTTCGAAGAGACGTTCACTCTCTGCGCCGACGAGGACGAGCGGCGCGCCTTCGTCCGGCTGCTGCACGCCCTCTGCACGGGCGAGGATCCCCCCGTCCTCGTCGTCCTCGGCATCCGTGCCGACTTCTACGAGCACTGCCTCGCCCATCCCGAGCTCGCCGACGCCCTCCAGCACCGGCACATGGTGCTCGGGCCACTGACCAGCGCCGAGCTGCGCGACGCGGTGACCGGTCCGGCGAAGGCGGTCGGGCTGGAGCTGGAGGCGGGGCTGCCCGAGCTGATCGTGCGGGAGGTCGGCGCGGACGGCCCGCGCGGCGCGCACGACGCGGGGGTGCTGCCGCTGCTGTCGCACGCCCTGCTGGCGACCTGGCAGCGGCGCAAGGGCGGCCGGCTGACACTGGCCGGCTACCGTGCGGCGGGCGGGATCCAGGGCGCGGTGGCGGCGACGGCCGAGCGGGCCTGGGCGGACCTGGACCCGGCGGCGCGCGCGGCCGCGCGGCTGCTCCTGCTGCGGCTGGTGCGCCTCGGCGAGGACACGCAGGCCACCCGGCGGCGCGGCACCCGGCGGGAACTGGCCGCGGAGGCCGCCGATCCGGACAAGACGCAGGAGTCGCTGGAGGCGCTGGTCCGGGCGCGGCTGGTGACGCTGGACGCGGACACCGTGGAGATCACCCACGAGGCGCTGCTGCACGCCTGGCCGCGGCTGCGGGACTGGATCGAGGAGGACCGCTCCGGGAACCTGCTGCGCCAGCGGCTGGAGGAGGACGGCCGGGCCTGGGAGGCCTCGCACCGCGACTCCTCGCTGCTGTACCGGGGCTCGCGGCTGGAGCAGGCCCGCACCTGGGCCCTCGAGGCCGGCGACACCCTGCTCACGCGGGGTGCCACGGAGTTCCTGTCCGCCTCGGTACGGCTGCGGCGGCGCACGGTGTGGATCAGCCGGGCGGCGGTGTCGGCGCTGGTCGCGCTCGCGGTGGTGGCGGCCGGTGCGGCCGTGGTGGCCTGGCAGCAGCGCGACGACGCCGTGTTCGAGCAGGTAGTCGCCGAGGCCGACCGGGTGCAGGACACCGACCCGTCGCTGTCGGCGCAGATCGACCTGGTGGCGCACCGGCTGCGACCGGGCGACCAGGGCACCCGCAACCGGCTGGTGTCGATCGTGAACGCGCCGCTGGCGACGCCGCTGGCCGGACACACCGGCGCCGTGTATCTGACGTCGTTCAGCCCGGACGGGCGCGTGCTGGCGAGCGCCGGCTACGACCGCACCGTACGGCTGTGGGACGTGGCCGACCCCCGGCGCCCGAAGCCGCTGGGCCGGCCGCTGACCGGGCACGCCAGCTGGGTGAGCAGCGCCGTGTTCAGCCCCGGCGGCCGCACCCTGGCCAGCGCCTCGGACGACGGCACGATCCGGCTGTGGGACGTCGGCGACCCGGCACGGCCGCGCCCGCTCGGCGCGCCGCTGAACGCGCACGCGGGCACGATCTACCTGCTGGCGTTCAGCCCGGACGGCCGCACCCTGGCCTCCGCCGACGAGGATCACACGGTACGGCTGTGGGATCTGGCCGACCCGGCGCGTCCGAAGCCGCTCGGGGAACCGCTGGCCGGGCACGGGGCGGCCGTGCGCAGTGTGGCGTTCAGCCCGGACGGGCGCACTCTCGCGGCCGGCGGGGACGACGCGGTGATCCGGCTGTGGGACCTGTCCGACCGGCGCCGCCCGCGGCAGCTGCCGGCGGAGCTGACCGGGCACCGGGCGACCGTGCACTCGGTGGCGTTCAGCCCGGACGGGCGGACCCTGGCCAGCGGCAGCGCCGACGACACGGCGCAGCTGTGGGACGTGGCCGACCCGCGGCGGCCGCGGCGGCTCGGCGCACCGCTGACCGGGCACGCCGGACCGATCTGGTCGGTGGCCTTCAACCCGCAGGGCACCCTGCTCGCGGCCGGCAGCGCGGACTCCACGGCGAGCCTGTGGAACGTGACGAACCCGGCGTACCCCTCCCAGGTCGGCCAGCCGCTGGCGGGCGGCAGCGGCGAGATGTACACCGTCGGCTTCAGCCGCGACGGGCGGACGCTGGCCACGGGCAGCGGGGACGGCCGGGTGCGGCTGTGGTCGGTGCCGACGTCGGACATGGCCGGGCATGTCGGCGCCTTCCGGCCCGACGGCCGCGTCCTGGCCACGGCCGCCGAGGACGGCCTGGTCCGGCTGTGGAACGTCACGGCGCCGGACCGCCCCGCCCGCCTGGGCGAACCGTTTCCCCCCGGGGACGGCCACATACGCCGGATGGTGTTCTCCCCGAACGGGCACGTCCTCGCCGTCCTCCTGGCCAGCAGGGAAATACGGCTGTGGAACGTCACCGACCCCGCGCACCCCGTGGCGTACGCCCCGCGGATCGCGCTGCGCATCCGTTACGCCGGGGGCGACGCGCTGACGTTCAGCCCGGACGGCCGCACCCTGGCGTCCGCCTACGACGACCGCACCATCCAGCTGTGGAACGTCGCCGACCCCTCCCGCCCCCGCCCGCTCGGCACCCCGCTCACCGGACACCAGGGGTACGTCTACACGCTCGCGTTCAGCCCGGACGGCCGCACCCTGGCCAGCGGCAGCGCGGACGCCACGGTCCGGCTGTGGAACATCACCGACCCCGCGCACACCGTGCCGCGCGGCCGCCCCCTCACCGGACACCGCGGGCCGGTCAACGTGCTCGCCTACAGCCCCGACGGCCATACGCTGGCCAGCGGCAGCGACGACGACACGGTCCGGCTGTGGGACGTCACCGACCCCGGACGCGCCACGGGTTTCGCCCGCCGGCTCACCGGCCACACCGAGGCGGTCGTCTCCCTGACGTTCAGCCCGGACGGCACCACCCTGGCCAGCGGCGGCAACGACACCACGGTCCGGCTGTGGAACGTGGCCGACCCCTCCTCGGCGAAGCCGATCGGCGCGTCGATGAGCGCCCGCGCCCGCACGGGCAGCTTCCTGTCGTTCGGCCCGACGGGCCACATGCTCGGCGTCTCCAGCGGCGCGGACACGGTCCGCCTGTGGAGCCTGGACGTCGACACAGCGATCACCCACATCTGCGCGACGACCCACGGCGTCCTGACCGCAGAAAAATGGCACGAATACCTACCCCGCCTCTCCTACGACCCCCCATGCGCAGGGGACTAGACCCGGCGTCCAGTGGTGCCCGGAGTTGTGGCCGGCCGGGGGTGGGCACGCTCACCGGCGCTGGCGGGGTGCCTCCCCCAAGCTCTTCGAGCAGGGGGTACCCCCAGCCCACCCGTGCCGCCCCAGCGGCACGACTGCCCGCAGCTACGCAGGACGGCGGCCCGCAGGCATGCCCGCGCGGCGGCCCGCACCCGCGGGCGGCAGGGGCGACGGCCCGCACCCGCCGACGGCGGGAAGGGGACGGGGTGGGGGGTGTCCGCCCGCAGCGTCCGGCACCGGCGGAGGGCGCCCTTCGTCGGGGACGGGCGGCCGGACCGAGGACGGACACCCCCCACCCCGGCCCCGACTCACAAACCGCCGGTAGGCGCGACGCACGCCACGACGCGACCGCGACGGGCCGCCGCAGGCACAAAAGGGGCGCGGGGAACTGCGCGACCAGCCACAACGCACCCGCAGACGACAAACAACCCAGCGCCGCAGGCACAGGCACCCGCTCCCCCTTGTTACGCTGGACCCAGGCCCGGTCGCTGCTGTCTCCCCCGTCATCAGCGACCGGGCTCCCTGCTGAGCAGCCGCCCGGCCCCGGTCGGCCCGCCCCGTCCCGGAAAGGCAGGTGAGGGCCGCCGTGCACCGGCGCGTCGTCATCGTCACCGCGGTCCACGCTCCCTCAGCCCCCTTCCTTCCCGACGCCCACGCCTCGCTGTGCGCGCAAGCGCTCCCCGACGGCTGGACCTGGCACTGGGTGATCCAGGAGGACGGCGAGAGCGACGCCGTACGCCCGTACGTCCCCGACGACCCCCGGGTCACCTTCCGGCAGGGCCGCCGCGGCGGACCCGGCGTCGCCCGCACCCTCGCGCTCGCGCACGCCGACGGCGAGTACGTGAAGGTCCTCGACGCCGACGACCGGCTCGCCCCGGGCACGCTCGCCCGCGACCTGGCCGCGCTGGAGGCCGACCCCGGCCTCGGCTGGGCCACCTCCCGCGCCCTGGACCTGCTGCCGGACGGCACGACCGTCGCCTTCCCCGGCGACCCGGCCGAGGGCCCCCTCGAACGGGGCGCGGTGCTCGGCTTCTGGGCGGCGAACGACTACCGCGCCCAGGTCCACCCCGCGACCCTCTTCGTCCGCCGTGAGCTGCTGCTCGCCCTCGGCGGGTGGATGGCCCTGCCGGCGTCGGAGGACACGGGACTGCTGCTCGCCCTCGACGCGGTCAGCCCGGGCTGGTTCACGCGGGAGGTCGGCCTGTACTACCGCAAGTGGGACGGCCAGGTCACCGGCCAGTCCTCCCACGTGGACCCGGTGGAACGCCGGACCCGCATGGCGGTGGTGGAGGCCCGGGCGCGGGCGCTCGCCGAGTTGGAGTGGTACACCGGGCGTCCGGCACGGCCGTCCACCCCGCGGGTCCCGCATCAGGTCCGCTGAGCGCCCGCCCGGCCCCGCCGCCCCAGCAGTTCGGCGAGACCGCGCCGGGTCGCCGCGAGGATCACCCGGTCCTGCGGTCGCAGCACATACGTGTCGGGCAGGTCCCACACCAGCCCCGACGGCCTCGGCTCCGCCCCGTCCACCCCCACCGACGGCTCGGCGGAGCAGGACGCGGCCGTGTCGAGGGCCAGCACCCGCCACGAACCCGCACGGAAGGCCTCCCCCACCGTGCGGCCCTCCAGCTGCGGATGACCGGCGACGTCCACCGCCGCGAACAGCAGCACCCGCCGCTCCACGGGGATCGCGCCGAGGATCTGCCGGCCCAGCATCGCCGCCGCGAAGGCGGGCGCGGCCAGGTGGGACACGCTGCGGCTGCGGGTGCGGGCGTGCGGGTGCGCGGCGCGCAGGGTGCGGTACACGGCGGTCGCGAAGTCGTCGTCGTACAGCCGCAGGACGGTCCGCAGGTCGGGGCGGATGCCGCGGGCGTACAGCACCGCCTCCAGGTTCGTGGTGTCGGAACTGGTCACCGCCAGCAGTGCCGCCGCCCGGTGGATCTTGGCGGACTCCAGGACGCCCTCCTGTGTGACGTCCCCGAGCACCACCGGCACCCGCAGCCGCCGCGCCGTCGCCAGCCCCCGCGCCTCGGGTCCGGCCTCCACGCACACCACCGGCACGTCCAGTTCCCGCAGCCGGGTCAGCACCCGGGTGCCGATCTTGCCGAGGCCGAGCAGCACCACATGCCCGCTCAGCCCGCGCGGCGGCTTGCGCAGGGCGGACGCGCTGCGGAAGGTGCCGAGCCCCTCCAGCACCGCGGCCAGCAGCACCGGCAGCAGCAGCAACCCGACCAGCCCGGACAGCAGTTGCAGGATCTGCCGTCCGGTGGAGGCGCCGACCGCCGGGTCGTTGATGGCGAACAGGTCCAGCAACGTCAGATACAGCGCCCCGAGCGGATGCACCCCCGTCACCAGCCACAGGGCGACGGCGAGGGCGAGCACGCATCCCACGAGTCCGGCCAGCGACCAGCGCAGCCGCCGCGAGAACAGCGACCCGAACGGCGGTACGACGGCCCCGATGCCGCGCCGCGCCCCGCTGGTCGGCGCCGACGTGCCGTCACCGGTGTAGGCCACCTGTTCCAGCACCACCCGGCCGCACAGCCCGGCGGCCTCCCGCACGGCGCCGTTGTCGGGCAGCAGCTCGGGCCCCCGCTCGTCGGCGCCCTGCGCGGCCGCCGTGCCGTTGCCGGGCGGCGACAGCAGCGCCAGCGTCGCCAGGCCGGGCGCGTTCTGCTGCTCGCGCCCCGGCGGCTGCTCGACCGCGCGCAGCATCAGCCCCTCGGTCTGTACGACCTTGGTGGTGCCGGCGACGGCGGCCGCGGCCAGCGCGGGCGCGGCCGTGTCGGCGTCGGACAGCACGGTCGTCGACGCGTCACCGGTGTCCTCGCCGGTCGCCAACGCGGCGGCCTGATCGAGGAGTTCCTCGATGTGCTGGCCCAACCGCCGGTTGTACAGCCGCAGAACGAGCCTGAGGCGCGGGTTGAGGCGGCGTGCGGTGAGGGCGGCGCGGATGTTGGTCTCGTCGTCGTCGTACACCAGGGCCAGCGCGGCGGCCCGCTCGACGCCCGCGTCGGCGAGGACCGCCTCGCTCGGCTCGACGGCCTCCACCAGCCCCTCCGGCCTACCGGCCGCGTCACGACCGCCGGCGGCACCACCGCTGCCGCCACCGGCACCACTGGCACCACCGTTGCCGCCACCGCTTCCACCGTTGCCGGCGCCGAGGCCGGCGGCGGCGCCGACCACCCGGTCCAGCAGCGCCGCCGACACCGCCCGGGCCCGGCCGACGACCGGCGGCCGGACGGTGCGCTGCGCGGACGGCACGACCAGCGTCACCTGCTCGCCGTACACACCGCGCAGTTCGGCGGCCAGCCGGTGCGCGAGCGCGTCGTCCCCGCACACCACCATGTGCCCGGCCGCGTCGGCCGGTGCGCCCTGACTCGGAACCGTTCCCACGACGGGACAGACTGCCCCACCGGCCGGCTGGTTCCACCGGGGGCCCGGAAGAACGGCGTCACGGCTACGGCTGCGGCAGGTACCGCTCGGCGAAGTCCAGCTCCAGCCGCACCTGCTTGATCCGCTCGTCCACCACCAGCGAGCCGTGCCCGGCGTCGTAGCGGTACACCTCGTGCACGGCCCCTCGGGCCTGAAGGCGCTTGACGTAGTTCTCGATCTGGCGGATCGGGCAGCGCGGGTCGTTCACCCCGGCGGAGATGTAGACGGGGGCCTTGACCTGGTCGACGTAGGTGATCGGCGAGGACGCCTCGAAGCGCTCCGGGACCTCCTCGGGGGTGCCGCCGAGCAGGGTGCGGTCCATCGCCTTCAGCGCCTCCATCTCGTCGTGGTAGGCGGTGACGTAGTCGGCGACCGGGACCGCGGCGATGCCCAGCGTCCACAGCTCGGGCTGCACGCCCAGCCCCAGCAGGGTGAGGTAGCCGCCCCAGGAGCCGCCGGTCAGGACCAGCCGCTCGGGGTCCGCCAGGCCCGACTCGACGGCCCAGGCGCGCACCGCGGCGATGTCCTCCAGCTCGATCAGGCCGACCCGGTGCTTGAGGGCGTCCGTCCACGCCCGGCCGTACCCGGTGGAGCCCCGGTAGTTGACCCGCACGACCGCGTACCCGTGATCGACCCAGGCGGCCGGGCCCGCGGCGAAGGAGTCGCTGTCGTGCCAGGTGGGGCCGCCGTGGATGTCGAAGATCGTGGGCAGCGGCCCGCTGACGCCGGCCGGCTTCTGGACCAGGGCGTGGATACGGCCGCCGGGCCCCTCCACCCACACGTCCTCCACCGGCACCGAGCCGGGGGACTTCAGGCCGGGCGGATCCAGGACCACACCGCCGGCGGTGGAGCGCACGGCGGACGGTTCGGCGGACGACGACCACAGGTACTCCACCGTGCCGTCCGGGCGGGCGGTCGCCCCCGACACCGTGCCCGGCGGGGTCGGGATCCTCGTCAGCTCGCGCGAGGCGAGGTCGTAGCGCAGCAGCTCGCTGCGCGCCTCGAAGCTGTGCGCGATGAGCAGGGCGCTGCCGTCCGGATACCACTCGGCGCTCACGTCGCCGGGCAGCTCGAGCGCCAGGTCGCTCTCCTCGCCGCTCGCCACGTCCCACACCAGCGGCTCCCAGCGGCCGCGGCGCTGGTGCCCGATGAGCAGCCGGGTGTCGCCGTCGACCGGGGCGAACCCGAGCACCTCGAGGCCCAGCTCGACCGTGCCGCCCTTGGTGTCGTCCAGCTCGGCGACCGGGGTGCCGTCGGGGCGGACCACGCGCAGCGCGGAGTGCATGGCGTCGCCGTGCTCGGTGTGCTCCAGGGCGATCAGCGTGCCGTCGCGCGAGAGGTCGCCGACGCCGGCCGACTCCCGGTGGCGGTAGATCTCCACCGGCTCCTGGCCCTCGCGCGCCAGGTGGATCGTCGTGCCGTCCTCGTCGGTGGAGCGGCCCACCACCGCCGTACGCCCGTCTCTGCCCAGGGCGAGGCCCGCCGGGTAGGAGGCGGCGAGGCCGGGGGCGCCCGGCTCGTCGGCGCCGCCGGTGAAGGGCTGGCGGCGCCAGACGCCGAACTCGTCGCCGTCCTTGTCGTCGAACCACCAGATCCACCGGCCGTCCGGGGAGAGCACGCCGTCCGTGGTGCCGTTGGGCCGGTCGGTCACCTGGCGCTGCTCGCCGCTCACCCGGTCCCAGGCGTACAGCTCGTACGTCCCGGTCGCGTTCGACACGAACAGCGACCGGTCCGGGGCGTCCTCGGCCCAGTCCGGCAGGGACACCCGGGGCGCCCGGAAGCGCTTCTCCCAGTCCGGCATTTCCTGGCTCTGCTGCCGTCCCTGCGAGACGGACCCGTTGCTCTCAGTCATGGGCCCATAGTGCCTGGTCCTCCGGACAATTGACCGCGCTCCTCCTCACCCTGTGGACAACCTGCCCTGCCGCCCTGGGGGTCCCCCCTGCTCGAAGAGCTTGGGGGAGGCACGCATGCCCGCGGTTAGAGGCAGCCGGTGCCTGCACCCACCCAAAGGGGCGCGGGGAACTGCGCGAGGGGCCACGACGGACCCGCACCCGAAAACCCGCACCCGCCCCCACCCGCCCCCCACACCGAAGCAAAGCGCAGCGCCCCGTACCTTTGAAGGCGTGTACCGGTTTCTGCTGACGCCCCGCTGGTGGGGGATCAACGTCTTCGTGCTGTTGGCCATCCCCTTCTGCATCTTCATGGGCTCCTGGCAGCTGAGCCGCTTCGAGACCCGCGTCGCCGAGCACCGCGACGCCAAGGCCACCGCCACCGCCGAGCACACGCAGGCCCCGCGCCCGCTGGCCGAGCTGCTGCCGGTGGACAAGGCGACCTCGGGCAGGCAGGCCACCGCCACCGGCCACTACGACCGTCAGCTCCTCGTGCCCGACCGTGAGCTGGACGGCCGCCAGGGCTTCTACGTCCTGACCCTGCTGCGCGTCGACGGCGGCAAGGCCCTGCCCGTCGTCCGCGGCTGGCTGCCGGGTACCGCCGACGTGGCGAAGGCCCCGGCCCCGCCGGCCGGCCGGGTCACCGTCACCGGCGTGCTCCAGGCGCCGGAGACGCCCGGCGACAACGGCGTCAGCGCCAGGGGCGGCCTCCCGGCCGGGCAGACCGCCGCGATCAGCTCGGCCTCGCTCGTCAACCTGGTGCCGTACGACGTGTATCCCGCGTGGGTCACCCTCGACCGGGGCGACGCCGGGATGAAGGCGGTGCCCGCGAGCGCGCCCGCGGACACCGGCCTGGACCTGAAGGCGTTCCAGAACCTCGGCTACACCGGTGAGTGGTTCGTCTTCGCCGGCTTCGTCGTCTTCATGTGGTTCCGGCTGCTGCGCCGCGAGGCGGAGTTCCAGAAGGACGCCCGCCTGGGCCTGCTCCCCGACCCCGAAGCCGACACCGAAACCGAAGCCCACCCCGAAACCGAAGCCGGTACCGAAACCGAAGCCCACACCGACGCCGCCCCCGAAGCCGGCCCCGCCGCGTCCGGGGACGCGGACTACGACTCCGCCAGCAGCCCCGTCCGGTAGATCGTTCCCGCGCAGGCGCCCGTCACCGTCACGGAGGCCGACGGTGAGCCGGCCTGCGCGGTGTGGGTGACGACCACGCTGCCGTCGGCCGTGCCGTCCTCGGTGACGAACTGGGTGGTGGTGCCGGTCTCCCCGCCGGTGGACGTACCCGTGTCCGTGGCGGCGTCCTGGCTGGGCGACGGGTCCGGCGACGGGTTGCCGGAGCCGCCGTCCCCGCCGCTCCCCCCCGTCGTGCCGCCGCTGGTGCTGCCGCCGCCCGTGGGGCAGGTCTGCGAAGGCACCCAGGCGAACTTCACGTCGTACGCCGAGCCGGGCGCGAGGACCAGACGCGACACGTACAGCGACGGGTCGGACAGCGCGGCCGCGGCGTCGCCCGCGGTGTGCTCGACGACCGAGATCTGCGCGGCCTCGGCCGCCCCCTGCGCCGTGAAGCCGACCGTGCCGGAGCCGGCGACGGCGCACTTGGCGGTGGAGACGTTCGTGACGCGGAAGGTGCCGTAGACGATGCCGGCGGAGTCGGGCGCGTCGGCCGTGGCGGTGGCGTCGCCGAGCTGCGCGGACGTGCATTCGGGGACGCTCGCCGGGCTGGACGCGGAGGGCCCGGTGCCGGCGGACGCGGAGGCGCTGCCCGCGCCGGGCTTGCCCTTGCCGGGGTCCTTCGTGCCCTGCTCGGTCGTGTCGCGGGCGGGGCCGGTGGCCCCGGTGCCGGACGTCTGCCCGCCGCTGGGGTCCTTGCCCTGCCCGGTGCCGCCCTGGGCCTGGGAGCTGTTGGCTGCGATGGAGGGGTCGGCGTCGGTGCCGGTCGCCTGCGAGACGTGCACCAGGGCGGGGATGGCGGTGCCCACGAACAGCGCCGCCGCCGCCATGCCCACGACGGCCTGCCGCTTGCGCGCCCGCCGGGCCGGTACCGCGCGGCGCAGGTGGTCCAGGCCGCCCTCGCGCGGTTCGAGTTCCTCGACCGCGCTGTGCAGCATCCGGCGCAGGGCCAGCTCGTCCGAGTCGAGCCCGTCGGGGCTCTGGTCGTCGGGGCCGTCGTTCACAGTTGCGTTCCCAGCGTGCGATGGCTTCGGCTGTTGCTCGGGTGGCGTGCCCGGTTCGTGCCAGGCGTACGGCTCGTGCCGTTCGTGGGAGTCACCGCCCTCCGCGCGCTTCGTCATGCCCGTGCCTCCATGACCTTGCGCAGGGCGGCGATGCCGCGCGAGCCGTAGGCCTTGACCGAGCCCAGCGAGATGCCGAGCGTCTCGGCGACCTGCGCCTCGGTCATGTCCGCGAAGTAGCGCAGCACCAGCACCTCGCGCTGGCGGCGCTGCAGGCCCTTCATCGCCTGGATGAGGGAGTCCCGCTCCAGCTGGTCGTACGCCCCCTCCTCGGCGCTGGCCATGTCCGGCATCGGCTTGGACAGCAGCTTGAGGCCGAGTATGCGGCGGCGCAGCGCGGACCGGGACAGGTTGACCACGGTCTGGCGCAGGTAGGCGAGGGTCTTCTCCGGGTCGCGGACGCGTTTGCGCGCGGAGTGGACGCGGATGAACGCCTCCTGGACGACGTCCTCGCAGGAGGCCGTGTCGTCGAGGAGGAGAGCGGCGAGGCCCAGCAGGGAGCGGTAGTGCGCCCGGTAGGTCTCGGTGAGGTGGTCGACGGTCGTACCGGCCGCCACCGCCTCGCTCTGCTCCGCGCCGTCACGCTGACCGGGGAGGCGGGCGGGCCGCGCTGCGGGCATGGGCGCGATCACCGGCATGCCACCGGACGGACCGGCCATGCGCGGTCGGAGGGCCGGCGGGCGGGGCCGAAGGGCCGTGCCGCGCGCTGCCGCAGGAAAGTCGAGAACCTCTGCCACGCCAGTTGGACCCGTTTCCCCCCGGGAGGGTTGTACGTGCCCGGCGTCACTTTTGCGCCGCCCGACGGTGAGTCATGTGCCGCCATGAGCCCCGCTCTTCCCCTATGTCCGTTTGCGACCGGGCGCCCCCGCGCCCGGCACGGGCCGTCCCCGGGCCCTGACCGACACGCCTCCCGCAGCCCGGAAAAGGGCGATCGCAAAGACGCTCCCCGCCGTCCGCGTGGTTGCGGAGGCGGGGAGAAAAATCTTCGAACGCCGGGTGGCACGATTCAAGTGGTCCGGACCATCGTCCTGATCACACGTTTTCCACGGATCCTACAAAGGGCCACTGACACCGCCCTGGGTTTTCCGTCCACAGGGCCCGCGCGGGAGCGGGCCGGAGGGGGTCAGCCCCGTTCGGCGGCGACCAGCTCGGCGAGCTGTGCGGCGTTCAGCGCGGCCCCCTTGCGCAGGTTGTCCCCGCACACGAACAGCTCCAGCGCCGTCGGGTCGTCCAGTGCGCGGCGGACCCGGCCGACCCAGGTCGGGTCGGTGCCCACGGCGTCGGCGGGCGTCGGGAACTCGCCCGCGGCCGGGTTGTCGACGAGGACCACGCCGGGTGCGGTGGCGAGGATCTCCCGGGCGTGCTCGACGGTGACCTCGTCCTGGAAACGGGCGTGGACGGTGAGGGAGTGCGTGGTGACGACGGGGACGCGGACGCAGGTCACGGCGACCGGCAGGGAGGGCAGGCCGAGGATCTTGCGGGACTCGTCCCGCACCTTCATCTCCTCCGACGACCAGCCGTCCTCGCGCAGCGACCCGGCCCACGGGACGACGTTCAGCGCGACCGGCTCCGGGAACGGCCCGGTGTCGTCACCGACGGCCCGCCGTACATCGCCGGGGTTGGTGCCCAGCTCGGTCCCGGCGACCAGGGACAGCTGCCTTCGCAGCGTCTCCACGCCGGCCTGCCCCGCACCGCTCACCGCCTGGTACGACGACACCACCAGCTCGCGCAGCCCGAACTCGGCGTGCAGCGCGCCCAGGGCGACGATCATCGACAGCGTGGTGCAGTTGGGGTTGGCGACGATCCCGCGCGGCCGCAGCCGTACGGCGTGCGGGTTGACCTCGGGCACGACGAGCGGGACGCCGTCGGCGAGCCGGAACACGGCGGAGTTGTCGATCACGACGGCGCCCTTGGCCGCGGCGATCGGCACCCACCGCTCGGCGATCTCGTCGGGCACGTCGAACAGCGCGATGTCGACCCCGTCGAGGTTCTCCTCGCTCAGCGCGAGCACCTCGGTCTCCTCGCCGCGCACGGCGACCTTGCGGCCGGCCGAGCGCGGAGAGGCGAGCAGGCGGATCTCGCCCCAGATGTCCGCCCGCTGGGACAGGATCCGGAGCAGGACCGTGCCGACGGCTCCGGTCGCCCCCACGACCGCGAGCGTCGGACGGTCCTTCATCGGCGTACGCCTCCGCTGACGCGGACGGTCATCGTCCGGTGCCGCCGTAGACGACGGCCTCGTCGCTGTCGGAGTCGAGGCCGAAGGCGGTGTGCACCGCGCGGACGGCCTCGGCGACGTCGTCGGCGCGGGTGACGACCGAGATGCGGATCTCGGAGGTCGAGATCAGCTCGATGTTCACCCCGGCGTCGGACAGGGCGGTGAAGAAGTCGGCGGTGACGCCCGGGTTGGTCTTCATACCGGCGCCGACCAGCGAGATCTTGCCGATCTGGTCGTCGTAGCGCAGCGAGTCGAAGCCGATGCCGGAGCGGTTCTTCTCCAGGGCGTCGATGGCCTTGCGGCCCTCGGTCTTCGGCAGCGTGAAGGAGATGTCCGTCAGGCCGGTGGCCGCGGCGGACACGTTCTGCACGACCATGTCGATGTTGACCTCGGCATCGGCGATCGTGCGGAAGATGGCGGCCGCCTCGCCGGGCTTGTCGGGCACGCCGACGACCGTGATCTTGGCCTCGGAGGTGTCGTGCGCGACACCGGAGATGATGGCCTGCTCCACCTGCTTGTCCCCAATCGGTTCACTGCTGACCCATGTGCCCTGCAGTCCGCTGAAGCTGGACCGGACGTGGATCGGGATGTTGTAGCGGCGGGCGTACTCCACACAGCGGTGGAGCAGCACCTTCGACCCGGAGGCGGCCAGTTCGAGCATGTCCTCGAAGGAGATCCAGTCGATCTTCCGGGCCTTCTTCACCACACGCGGGTCGGCGGTGAACACGCCGTCGACGTCGGTGTAGATCTCGCACACCTCGGCGTCGAGCGCCGCGGCGAGGGCGACGGCCGTGGTGTCGGAACCGCCCCGGCCGAGGGTGGTGATGTCCTTGGTGTCCTGGCTGACGCCCTGGAAACCGGCGACGATGGCGATGTTGCCCTCGTCCAGCGAGTCCCGGATACGGCCCGGCGTGACGTCGATGATCCGGGCTTTGTTGTGGACCGAGTCGGTGATGACACCTGCCTGGCTACCGGTGAACGACTGGGCGCTGTGGCCCAGGTTTTTGATCGCCATGGCCAGCAGGGCCATGGAGATCCGCTCTCCGGCGGTCAGCAGCATGTCGAGCTCGCGCCCGGCAGGGATCGGGGATACCTGCTCGGCGAGATCGATCAGCTCGTCCGTCGTGTCGCCCATCGCGGAAACCACGGCGACCACCTGGTGGCCGTTCTTCTTGGCTTCCACGATCCGCTTGGCGACGCGCTTGATGCCTTCGGCATCGGCTACGGAGGAGCCTCCGTACTTCTGCACGACAAGGCCCACGTGCGCTCCTCGCTCCGTTTGTGTTCTTTCCGCGGATACGACGGTGTACCGCGGTCGGTTCAGTCTATCGAGCGCCCGTTTTCACCCCTCGTGATATCGCATCGTGAGATGTCCGGGCCGCTCGTTGTCAGACAGGCTCATGCCCAGGGGCACCAGCGGCACGCGGAATGTGGGTCGGGTCACAGAAGCAGGACGGGGCCGAGCAGCTCCCGCATCTTCTCCGTGAACTCGGACTCACCGTATGTCTCCTCGACCTCCCGCAGGAGGGCGCGGGCCAGTTCCTGGATACGGCCCAGCCCGTGGACCTTGTACACGTAGTAGAGCTGCTCCCCGCGCAACATCATCGGCACGAGCGCGGTGTCGCCGTAGAGGCGGCGGGAGACCGGCAGAAACTCCTCGCTCAGGGCGAGAGCCCGCGCGAAGTCCCCCTCCTCGGCCGCCACACGAGCGCGCTCCACCATCTGGTCCAGGACGTCCTCGGGGCTCGCGGGCGCCTGCGTGGCGTCGTCGCGCGGACCGTCCGTCTCCCACGAGGACACGGTGGAGCCGTCCCCGCCGGCACTGCGGGCCCGGCGGAGCGACTCGGTGAGCCCCTGCCGGGCCGCCCGGGTCTGCGGATGGCCTCGGCCCAGGACCCGCACGGCCAGCCGCAGGTTCTCCCGGCCCAGCTCCACGGCGCGGCTGTGCTCGCCCGCGGAGGAGAGCACCAGGGCGAGGTCCCCCCGGGCCTGGAACGTTTCCGGGTGGCCGGACCCGAGGACCCGCTCGGACTCGGCCAGTTGCTCGCGGGCCGACGCGAGAGCCCGGTCGTGGTCATCGGCGCTTCCGTAGGCGTTCACGAGCAGGCCCCGGGCCATGAACGTCAGCTCGCCGTCCGGACCGCCCGCCCGCAGAGCGGCGCTCAGCGCGCGCTCGCTCATGGCCACCGCGCGCCGGAACAGCGCGTTCAGCGCCAGGCACGAGCCGGCGTCCAGGAAGAGTTCCGCGGTCTCCTCCGTGTCCTCCTCGCGGGGGCAACGGGCCGCGAGCGCCTCGACGTGGCCGGCGAACAGGCGTGCTTCGGCGCTCCCGACGGACCTGGTGACCGCCTCGTGACCGTTGTCCCCGGTCAGGCGCAGGAACTCATGGTGCAGCAGCCCGACGGCAAGCCTGCGGGCCCTCGCGACGATGTCCGCGGCCCCGCCCGGATCGGGATCGTCGGGACGCGGTGTGCGCATCACGGCCTGGACCAGCCGGTGCACCGAGAGCGTCCCGTCGCGCACGGTGACGAGGCTGTGGGCGGCCAGACGCCGGATCGCCTCGGTCACCTCCAGCGCGTCGCCCAGCGGGTCGAGATAGGACCGGGGGATTCCGTCCGGCGCCCACCAGGCGATGACCTGAAGGATCATCTGCGCGGGCGTTCCGCGGAGCCGGTCCGTCGTCACCCGCCACACCCGGGCGACCGTGCGCTCGGCCGCACCGCCCTCGGGGCCGGCCGCGTACATGGCGGCCGGGTGCCGGGCCAGCAGCGCGCTGTACGCGCGCGGTGTGATGCCCGCTTCCCGGCAGTACGCCGCCGCCTGGTCGACGGCCAGCGGCAGACAGCCGAGTTCGGCGCACAGCTCTTCGACCCCGTCGGCCGGTCCGGGCAGGATCCGCGTGAACAGCTCGACGGCCTCGGGGAGCCGGAGCACGTCCAGGTCGACCGGTCGGGCGAGCCCGCGCCACGTGGTCGGGCCGAGCCGCGTCGTGATCAGGAAACGGCCCCGGGGCGCGCGCTCCAGCAGCGGCCTGATGTCGGCCGGATCGGTGACGTTGTCCAGGACGATCAGCCAGCCGTCGTGACCGGCGAGCCACTGCACGGCACGTTCCCGCAGGGCCTCCTCCGGCAGGACGCCCACCAGGGACGGCTGCAGTGCCCGGCTCAGCGCGGCCAGGCCGGCGCCGACCGCCGCGGCGGAGTCGGCGGTGATCCACCAGACGGGGTTGAAGTCCGCGTCACGGCGAGCGGCCCAGCAGGCGGCCAGCGTCGACTTGCCGACGCCGCCCAGCCCGTGCACCGCGTGCACGGCGACGCCGCCCGGTTCGCGGAACGCCTCGTCCAACGCGCCGAGTTCGTCCGCCCGCCCCACGAACAGCCCTGTCTCCCACGGCAGATACCGCACCGGATGGGTGAGCGGTCCGAGCGCGAGAGCCTGAGCGGGAAGGACCGTGGCGCGCCGGATCTGCGTCACGTGATCGCCGGTGGCCACCTGCCCGGCGTCCCCTCCGACCGCGACCGCCCGCTCACCCGACGCCTCGACGGACCGCCCGGGCTCCCCGCCCTCCGAGTCCCCCGTCGCACTCGCCCGCCCCGTCATACGGCCATCATGGCGGCGGGTACGGCGCGGGCGCAGGGGTTTCAGTCGGCGAGGTCTTTGAGGGGGGTGGTGTCGAGGGTCAGGTTCACGGGGTCGGGGAGCTCGACTACGGTGCCAAAAGGCTTGTTGAGCTGGAGGCGGTAGCGGCCGTCCTCGGGGTCGCTCAAAACGGTGACCGTGCCGTCGTCGCGGTCGATGAGCAGGTAGACGGGGATGCCGGCGGCGGCGTAGGCGTCGGGTTTCCCGACCCGGTCACGCTGGTGCGTGTCGGAGTCGTACGACGTGACCTCCACGGCCATGAGCACGCCCTCCGCACCGGACCAGTCTCCATGCCCCACCGGAAATCCGAAGGGCGCCAGAACGCCGTCCGGGCGCGCCCGCCCCTTGCGGTAGCGCTCGACCTTCATCCCACGGTCCCCATAGAGCCACAGCTCAGGCCGATGCTGCATGCACAGCCTCTGCAGCCAGGCGATGATGTGGTCGTGGTTGCCGTCAGTCACCGGCTTGACCCGGACGTTTCCCCCGATGAACTCCAGCCGCACGGTCTCCGGGGCATGGCGTTCCAGTTCCTCGAACTCCTCGACGGACATCTGGGGCCTGTGTTGCCCGGTCCTGGGGGTCATGGCGTCGCCTCCTCGACTCCATGGTGCCCGGACCGGCACGTCCTGCACGCTCACATGCTCCTCCCGGCCTTCGAGCGCAGGCCGCCCGCGCGGCGGACCTCGGCCGCCCAGCGGGCGACGTCGACGACGCGGGCGCTGTGGGCCTCGGCGGTGAGGAAGGTCTCCGGGACGTACCCCGGGATCGGTCCGTCCGGCGCGTCCGCCTCCAGCTCGGCGTGGCAGTCGAGGCACAGCCCGTCCACGATCTTCGCGGTCAGTTCGTCGGCGTCGCAGGTGACGCAGCACATGATCACGCGGTCGATCCGGGCGCGGCGGGCCGCCTTCTGCCGGACCTTCGCCTTCTTCGGGGGCATCTTCGTCTCCAGTCGGTTGCGGGCCAGACCGCCCGGGTTCGCCACGGTCGCGGGTAGCCCGTCGGTCAGGGCCCTGGTGATGTCGTGCGGTGTCGAGCCACGGGAAAGCCACTCGGCGGCGAGCCCTTCGAGGGCCCGGCAGTCCGAGTCGGACAGCGGCATACGGGGATCGGCGTCGCGGAGTTCGGCAAGGGTGCCGTAGGCGACGCTGCCGGACTCCTCAGCGGCCTCCTCCACCGGCTCCTCGGGCACGGCCGGCTCGTCGGTACGCGCCAGCCCGGGGCCGTACGCGTCTGTGACGATCCGGCCCTTGCGCGCCCGCGCGAACTCCGCCCACCACTCCGGTGACCTGGGCGTACGCGACCAGTACGTACGCGTCACCCAGCGCATCGAGTTGTCCTCGACGGTGATGTGCTCCCGGATGTGCCGCAGGTGGCCGACGGCGGACAGGAGCTTCATCGACGAACGGACGGCCTGCTGGCCGTAGCGGGGATGATGCGCCGCGATCGCCTTGTAGCCCATGGCGTGGCCGTCGTGCAGGTGGTCGATGTACAGCGCGAGGTCGCGTTCGCGGTCGCCCAGGTGTGCGAAGTCCTGGTCTGCGTGCGGGTCTTCGTCACCCACGGAGCGCTTTCCGTACCCCGTTTTGGCCATGGGGTGGGACGGGGACGGCAGGACGGGATTAGGGTAGGCGTAAGCCACGGTCGAAGTCTCGATTCGTTCCGTAGGTCTAGGCCCCGGAGCCGGTGTTGGCGCACCGACCGGGGCCGATCTGTTTGCCGCGAACCTAGAGCGGCTTTACGTTCCGATGCAAGCCGATCACGGAACGTCACTCTTTCGAGGTAGGCCGCCTCAACTCACGTTCACACTTGGTTGGTTGGTTGGTTTCACCCAGCCCAAAGCCCAGGGGAAGAGCTCGAAGCCCGAGGCTCAAGCCTCGGGCTGAAGTGCGGAGATGAACGCCGTCCAGGTGGGGGCGGGGACGTGGAGGTGCGGGTCGGTGGGGGCCGTCTTCGAGTCCCGGATGTGGATGGCGGTGGGGGTTACGGCGACTTCGACGCAAGCGGCGCCTTCCGAGTCGCTGTAGCTCGACTTGAACCACTTCAACTGGTCAGTCATGGTTCTCCACCATCCGCTCGAGAAACCGGGTCGATTCAGCAGGACTGAGGGCCTGGGCACGAAGCATGCTAAGCCGCTCGGTCACCCGCCGAACAACATCTGGATCCGCCGAGAGGTCACTGATGAACTGGCTCTCCGTGTAGGCGAATCGCTCATGGCCACTGGTCTCCAGCAAGATCATGGGGCCCATTCCGGCGATGGGGATGGCCCGCTCGAACGGCAGCACCTGCAACACGACGTTCCTCAGCTCCGACACCGCCAGCAAGTGGCGGAGCTGCACGTCGTCCACCAAGGGGGCACGCAGAGCGGCCTCGTACAGGACGAAGGAAAGGGCCACTGGCGGAGTGCGCTCCAGGATGGCCTGCCGTTCCGCCCTGCCCGTGATCCGCTGCTCCACCGTCGCCTCGTCCACGGGCGGAATGTGGCTCTCGATCAGGCTCCGCATGTACCGGTTCGTCTGCAAGAGTCCGGGGATCAGCCCGGCCTCGTACGACCAGAAGCTGATCGCCTCCTTCTCCCGCTCCATGAAGTCCTGCGCGCGCTTCGGGAACTTCTCGCGCTGCAAGTAATCCTTCGCCGCACTCAACAACCCCTCCGCCCCGCACAACTCATCGGCCACGTCGAGGACTCGGGGCGTCGGCATCCGTACGCCCTGCTCCATGGCCTTGATGGTGTCCGGGGAGTAGTTGGAGGCGGCGGCCAACTCCTCCCGCGAGACGTTGGCCTTCGTGCGCCAGCGCTTCAACTGGTTGCCGCAGAAACGCCACATGGGGGGCGGCTGGGTCACAGGACACACCTCCGGCCGGTACACCGCGTCGTGTAACACCTGGGTCACTACCGAGCGTAGCCACTGGTGCGTCAGCGTGTGACCATGACCAACAGAATTCACCGGCCTTCCTGGGTCCCCGCGCAGGGGCACCGGCTGCGCCTGGCCGGGGTGCATTTCGACGCCGTACGGATCGAGGGCCGCAGGGGCGAGGCCGTCGCCGAGTGGCTGATCGAGCGGGCGGGCGACGACGCGGGGCCGATCGTGTGCGCGGGCGGGAGCGGGAGCCGTTGGGTGTACTTCCTGCTTCCGCCGGGGACCGTGCACCGCTACGACTGGCCGCTGGGCGTGCAGCGGTACGGCCGGCGCGCGGACCGGAGCGTCACGTACATCGGCGTACCGGCGCTGGACGGCGACACCTGGCCGCTGCGCTGGTACAGCGAGCCGACACCGACGGCACCGTTCGTGACGGTGGAGGCGCTGTCGGCGGCGCTGGGTGAGGCGCGGCTCAGCCGCCGGATTCCGGGGTGAGCAGCTCGGCGAGGCTCACGTGTCCCCCGTCGAGGCGGAGCCGATGTCACCGCCCGCCGCGATGGACCGCTCGCCGGAGGCGGACACGTTCCGCGGTCCGGGGGGCGGGGTGGAAGGAGAGGGAGGCACCGCCGGTCCGGCCGGGGCGGTCGGACCGTTCCCCGTCGACGCGCTCCCGAGGTTCCCGCCGGCGGCGACGGACCGGGTCCCGCCCGCCGTCACCGTCGAACCGCCGCCGGATGGGCTCGCGAAGAGCGCGTACACGGTGAGCGCCAGCCCGACCAGGGCCGCCGCACCGCCGGCCACGCTCGCCCAGGGGTCGGCGGCCGAGACGTCCAGCACCCCGCCGACCACGAGTCCCACGGCCCCGGCGGCACACAGCCCGATCCCGGTCCACATCAACGCCTTCGACTGCCCCGTCATACGACCATCATGGCGCGCGGAGCGTGGCGAGCGCAGCGGTTCGGCGGGGCGAGGTCACGGTTCCTCGGGACCGGCCGTCTCATCGCCCGGGCCGATCCCTGCGGGCGGCTTCGCCTCAAGGGCCGCCCTGCCCAGTTCCTCGCCCGCCGTCTCCGCGAAGCCGAGGAGCTCGCCCAGCTCGCTGTCCGCCCCGATGCTGAAGGCATCGCGGATGCGTGCGGTGAACTCTTCCTTGGCCGGCAGGCGGCCCTCGTTCGCGCCTTCCTGCAGCAAGGACGTCATCTCGAAGGTCAGGCGGGCGGTGACGGTCGAGGGGTGCTCGGGGCCCAGTGTCCGCTCCGCGTCGGCCAGGCTCTGCTCGATCAGGGCGATGCCCCTGTCCGCGTTACCGCCGATCATGCACGCCTGCGCCAGCGTCAGCCTGGCGTGGATCGTGTCCCCGTGCCCGGGCCCCAGCACCGCCTCGCAGTTGGCCAGATGTTCCTCCAAGGTGGTCATCGCCTCACCGGCCCAGGACTGCATCCGGGTCGGGCTGATCTCGACGAACTGCTCGAAGAGGCCCGCCATGTAGGACCGGAACTCGTCCTTGTCCGGAGCCTCCGCCAGCCTCATGATGCTGCCCACGCGGGCGATGAACTCGCCCATGCCCGGCGGCGCGTGCATCGCCACCTGGCCGTGCAGATCCAATGTGAGGGGGTGGGTGGGGCCCAACTCCCGGGCGCAGTCCTGGTAGACCGCCCCCAGGTCGGCCAAGGCATCGTCGACCGCGCCCTCCACCAGGATCAGTCTGGCGAGATCCGCACGTGCCTTGAGCGTGTCGCGGTGCCCGGGGCCCAGTATCTCGGTCCGCCGCCGGATGACCTGCTCCAGCACGGTGCGGGCCTCATCCATGGCGTCCCGCGAAATGTACTCGCGGGCCAGCTCGTGCAGCGCGGTGATCGTCTCGGGGTCCCGCACGCCCAGATTCTCCGCGCAGCGCCCGATATGGGCCCGGGCATCCTCGACGGATATCTCCACCACGCTGATGAGCCGGTTGCGGGCGATCAGTGAGAGCCGGTGGTCCGGTCCGAGATGGCGCAGGATCCCGGCCGCACCGCGCTTCAGGAGCCCCACGGCCCGGTCACGCATGCCGTATTCGGAGACGAACTCACCCGTGATGCTGAAGACGCGGGCCAAGTCCACCGAGTCCGCCGACGGGGGCACGTGTACCGCCAGCGCCTCGACATGAGGCAGCAACGCATGCCAGCGGGGCCAGTGCGCCGGGTCGCCCGTGCCCGCGGGCAGCCCCTCCACCAGGGTCTCCGCGGCCATCTCGCGCGCCAGCGCGACCGCGTCCGGGCGGCGGTGGGGGTCGGCGGGGTCACTGGTGCGGGCGACGGCCTGTACGAGCCGGTGCAGGGAGACGGTGTCGCCGCGCAGCGCCAGCATGCTGTGCGCGGCGAGGCGGCCCAGGGCGCGGCGTACCGCGATCGGATTGCCGAAGGTGTCGAGCAGGGACCGGGGGATGTCGTCGGGGGCGTACCAGGCGAGGGCGAGGAGGATGCGCACGGCCAGCGGGTCGTCGGCGAGGCGGTCGAGGGTGACGCGCCAGACACGGGCTGCCGTGCGTTCGGTGTCGCCGCCCTCGGCGACCGCCGCGTACATGTCGGCGGGGTAGGAGGCGAGGAGAGCGAGGTAGTCGGCGGCGCTGGTGACGGTCTCCGCGCAGTAGGAGGCGGCCTGCTCCACCGCCAGCGGCAGGCAGCCCAGCTCCGAGCACAGGCGCCCGACCTCGTCCCCGGCATCCCGGCAGATGCGGGTGAACAGGTCGAGGGCCTCCTCGTGGGCGAGGACGTCGAGGGCCACCGGCTCCGCCAGCCAGTGCCAGCCGGAGGAGCGCCTGCTGGTGATCAGGAAGCGGCCGTTGCGGGCCACGGCCAGCAGGGGCTTGAGGTCGGCGGGGTCGGTGACGTTGTCGAGGACGATCAGCCAGTTGTCGTGCACCGCGAGCCACTGCACCGCCCAGTCGCGTAACTGCTGCTGGTGCAGGGTCTTGGTCAGGTCGCGCTCCACCGCTGCCGCGAGGCCCGCCAGTCCGGCGTCCAGCGCGGCCGGACTGTCGGCGGTGATCCACCATGCCGGGGAGAACTGGGGGTGGCCCGCGACCCAGCGCGCCGCGAGCGCGGACTTGCCGATACCCCCGAGGCCGTGCAGCGCCTGCACGACGGCGCCCCCCGGCGTGGCCAGGGCGGCGTCCAGCAGGGCGAGTTCACGGGCACGTCCGACGAACAGCCCCGGGCGTACGGGAAGGTTCGTCAGCCCGGAAGGGGCGACGACCGACTCGGGCCGGGGAGTGGCGTCCGCGTATCCGGCGCCCGGCAGGATCGTGGCCTTGTCGATGTACTGGCCGATGTGCTGCTGGGTGTACTGCGCGCCGACGGCACCGGCGCCGGTCACGGCGACGCCGATGTCCCCGCCCGCCGCGACCGCTTCGTCGCCCGACGCCGCGACTCCGGGCCGTCGGTCGAACACGCCACTCATGCTCCCCATGATGACTCCAGGGGCACGGAAACGTCAGCCCGAGCAAGGAGTTGACTTGTCGTCAGCTACGGTCAGCGCGGGCAGTGACCGTCGGTGCGGGGAGTTCCCGTCGGTGCGGGAACTTCGCGTCAGTGCCGTTCCATGCCCAGCGGGCCGCCGATCTCCTGGGCCATGACGCGGCCCGCCTCCATTTCGAGGGTGTCGTCGCCCAGGTCCGCCTGGTCGGTGTCCAGGCCGTCCAGTTCCTCCAGCGGCTGGTTCAGCCGGACGTGGATGAGGACGGACTGCAGGGCGCGCAGCACCGCGGAGGCCGTCGAGCCCCAGTTGGAGAAGTAGGAGAACTGCCACCACCACAGCGCCTCGGAGGTGCGACCGGCCCGGAAGTGGGCCATGCCGTGGCGCAGGTCGGTGATGACGTCGGCGAGGTCGTCGGAGATACGGGCCGGGACCGGGGCGGTACGCGGCTCGTAGGGGTCGAAGACCTCCGAGTAGACGTCGATGGGGTCCAGGAGGCGGGCGAGGTTCTCTCGGAGTTCGTCCACGTCCGCTTCCGGGCCCGGGTCGGGCTCGTAGCGTTCGTCGGGGACGATGTCCTCGTGGGCGCCCAGACGGCCGCCGGCGAGCAGGAGCTGGGAGACCTCCAGGAGGAGGAAGGGGACCGCCGAGGCCGGCTCGTCGCCCTTGGCCACCTCCGTGACGGCCACCAGGAAGCTCTCCATCTGGTCCGCGATCTGGACCACGAAGTCGTCCGGGTTGTGTTCGGTCGCGTGCAGCGTGGCGTCAGACATCTAGCAGTCGTCTCCCCTCGAAGGCGCGGCCGAGAGTGACCTCGTCCGCGTATTCCAGGTCGCCACCCACCGGGAGGCCGCTGGCCAGGCGGGTGACCTTCAGGCCCATGGGCTTGATCATGCGGGCCAGGTACGTCGCCGTCGCCTCTCCCTCAAGATTGGGGTCGGTGGCGAGGATCAGCTCGGTGACCGTGCCGTCGGCCAGACGGGTCAGCAGTTCCCTGATGCGCAGGTCGTCGGGGCCGACGCCCTCGATCGGGCTGATGGCGCCGCCGAGCACGTGGTAGCGGCCGCGGAACTCGCGGGTCCGCTCGATCGCCACGACGTCCTTCGGCTCCTCCACCACGCAGATCACCGCGGGATCGCGGCGCGGGTCCCGGCAGATCCCGCACAGCTCCTCCTGCGCGACGTTGCCGCAGGTCGCGCAGAAGCGGACCTTCGCCTTCACCTCGAGCAGGGCGTGCGCCAGGCGCCGCACATCCGTGGGCTCCGCCTGGAGGATGTGGAAGGCGATCCGCTGCGCGCTCTTGGGACCGACGCCGGGCAGCCGCCCCAGCTCGTCGATGAGGTCCTGGACCACGCCTTCGTACAACGGACTGCCGTCCTTCCTGGGGTTCCTGTCACTACGTACGGTAGAGGGCCGACACCTGACTCAGAAAGAGCAGACGACTAGAACGGCAGTCCGGGAATGCCGCTGCCGCCGCCGAGCCCCTGCGCCAGCGGGCCGAGCTTTTGCTGCTGGAGGTTCTGGGCGTTGTCGTTGGCCGCCTGGACGGCCGCCACGATCAGGTCGGCCAGCGTCTCGGTGTCCTCCGGGTCGACGGCCTTCGGGTCGATCTTCAGGCCGCGCAGCTCGCCGGCACCGGTCACGGTGGCCCGTACCAGGCCGCCGCCCGCCTGGCCGTCGACCTCCGTGTTCGCCAGTTCCTCCTGGGCCCTGGCAAGGTCCTGCTGCATCTTCTGCGCCTGCTGCAGCAGCTGCTGCATGTTCGGCTGGCCACCACCGGGGATCACGTCTCAGCTCCTTGGCGTCGGTGCGCGCGTTCCGTGCGGATTTACCGCTCGGAATGAGCCTACGTGGTCCGCGAGGGCATCGCCCCGCCACTCTTTCGAGTGAGTCGATCTCGTCTCCTATACCTGATCAAGGCCCTCTTCCGGGCGGAAAAGAGGCCAAAGGTCACCCACCGCCACCCATTGGGCGGTAGGAAGGGTCCGGCGCATCAGCATCACGCGTCACTGAGTCACGCAGCGTGATCGGTCGCGGTCGGTCGGGATCAGTAGGGAGTGCCGGGGTGGGTCAGCCGGAGATGCAGCCCGAGGGTCCGCCTCAGGACGGGTGGGGCGAGGGTGCGGCCGGGCTGCGGCCGGGCGATCTGACCGGGCGGGCGTTCCCGCTCGGCGACTGGGGCGAACCCGCGCAGCGCCTGGACGAGCTGTACCGGTGGGTGGAGCGCGGCGCGCTGGAGACGTCGGCCTGGTACCTCGCCGACCGCGTGTGGAAGCGGCGCGGGGCGCGAGTGCTGCGCACCGGCGCCGCCCTGGGCGCCGTCGCCGGGGCCGCGCTGCCGCTGCTGGACCTCACCCGCGTGATCGGCGGTGTCGCCCCCTGGGGCTATCTGGCGCTGATGCTGGCCGTGGCGTGCGTGGGCGTGGACCGGTTCTTCGGGGTGACGTCCGGCTGGATAAGGGACGTGGCGACCGCGCAGGCCGTGCAGCGCCGGCTCCAGGTGCTCCAGTTCGACTGGGCCTCGGAGAGCGTGCGCGAGGTGCTGGGCCCCACGGAGGGCACGGCGAGCGAGGCCGCCGACCGGTGCCTGGGGGTGCTGCGGAGGTTCTCGGAGGACATCACGGAACTGGTGCGCACCGAGACCGCCGACTGGATGGTGGAGTTCCGCACCGGGTCGGCGCCGCTCGGCATCCAGTCGACGGTGGCCTCCCCCGGGACGCGGCAGGACGGCACGGTCGTGCACGGCCGTTTCCCGATGCCGCCCGGCGGCGGCACCCGCCCGAACATGCCGCGGCAGCGGCCGCCGGAGCCGCGGTGAGGCCTCCGGCGGTTGGGGGGTACGGGGTGGTGCCGGTCGCTTTTGGCTGCGGGTGCGGGGGTGGCTGGTCGCGCCCACGCGGCGGAGCCGCATATCGGACAGAGCCCCGCGCCCCCAGGTGGGTGCAGCTCAGCTCTGCCGGGTGTATGTCAGCTTCTCCCCGTTGTCGGTGTTGACGCGTTCCAGGCTGCCGTCCGGGAGCAGGGTGACCTCGGTGGCCGCGCCCGGTGAGCACGACGAGGCCGGGCCGGTGACCACGGTCGACGGTCCGATCCGCAGCGGACCGTCCGGGCCGGGCGCCGCGCTGAGGGACGCCGCGAACTCGCAGTGGTAGGTGCCGGCGCCGGCCGGGCCCTCGGCGACGAGCGTGAGGATCGTGTCGCCCACCCCGCCCTGGCGGATGGTCAGCACACGGGTGTTGAGGCCGGTCCCGGTGTCGATGGTCGCGGCCCAGGTGCCGAGGTACCCCTGCGGGACGGTGCCGTTCCGCGTGGACGGGGTCGGGGACGGGTCCGTGGACGTGCCGTCGGACGTCGGCTGCGATGAGGGCTGCGCGCCGGTCGCCGTCGGGGACGACCGGGGGTGCTTGGCGGAGCCGCCCCCGCTCATGAACGCGTACACCGAGCCGCCCGCGGCGAGCGCGACGATCACCGCGATCACCACGAGCAGCACGGTGGAACGGCCGCTGCGGCGCGGCTCCTCCGGTCCGAAGGGCAGCGGCCCGTACGGCGGCGTGACCCCCGGTGCGGCGTATCCCGGCCCGGCCCAGCCGCCGGGCTGCTGCCCCGGGTAGCCGTAGGCGCCGGGTGCGGGCGACGGCTGGGGGTGCGGGTGGCCGTACGGCGTGGGGGCGGCCGGGCTCTGCGGGTACCCGGGGCTGCCGCCGTACGGCCCGTGCGGTGCGGGCGCCTGCGCGTGCTGGACGCCGGGCTGCTGGGGGACGCCGTAGGAGGCGGGCGGGTGGCCCGGCTGGTGCGGGGTGTTCTGGGCGGGCGGCGTGGCGGGCGCCGGCCCGCCCGCCTGGGGGTGGCCGTGCGGGGGCGTCTGCGCGGGGGCGGGCGTCCCCGTCCCGGCACCGCGCGCCGCAGCGCCGTCCGCTCCGGCAGCCATCGTCGGCAGGAACCCCGGCTGCCCCGGCGGAGGCGGCCCGGCGGCCCCGTCCCGGGGACCGGGGACACCGGGCACGCTGGGCACGCCGGGTGCGCCGGGCCCGCCGGACCCGCCGGGTGCTGCGGCCGCGTCGGCGGCGGACCCGTGCTCGGGCACGGCAGCGGGCCGACCTGCTACGGCACGCGGCGCACCGCCGGGGAGGGGCGGAACGGCACCTGGGGCACTGCCGGGGACGGGCGGAACGGCACCAGGCGCACCACCGGAGACGAGGCCCACGGCACCCGGGGTGCCACCCGGGACGGCCGGCGTCGCGGCCGGCGGACCGTCCGCCGCGGCAGCCCCGGCGTCGCGCGCCGCACCGGCGCCCGAGGCAGCGGCACCGGCACCCGAGGCAGCGGCACCGCCGCGCGCCCCGCCCGCGCCGCCCGGGGCCTCGGCACCATCCCTCACCCCCGGGGCAGCGGCACCGTCGTCCGCCCCCGGGGCACCCCCGGCGCCCGGCGCGTTCGCCGCACCGGCGGCAGCCGCGGCCTCCGGCGCGTCAGGAGCCGTAGCACCCGCCACACCCGCACCCGCCACACCCGCTGCCCCGGCACCCGCCACGCCCGGAGCCGCCGCACCCGCCACGCCCGGAGCCGCCGAACCCGCCACGCCCGGAGGCACCGCACCCGCCACGCCCGGAGGCACCGCACCCGCTGCCCCCGCACCCCCCGCACCCGCCGCACCCGCCCCGCCCGGCGCCGCAGTACCCACCGGCATCGGGCCCGCCCCCTCCGGGTTCTCCGTGTCCAGCAACCGCACCGCGTGGCGGCCCAGTTGGGCCACCAGGGCGCCGGGGAGCCAGGGGTCGCGGGAGCGGCCGTCGGTGACGGTGTCCTCCGCGCCGGTGTGTTCCAGGACGCGTTCGAGGGTGGGGCGGGCGGCGGGGTCCTTGCGCAGGCACTCGCTGACCAGGTCGGCGATGCCCTCCGGCACGCCCTCCAGGTCGGGTTCCTCCTGGGCGATGCGGTACATCAGCGCGTGCGCCCCGCTGGTGGCGGCGCCGAAGGGGAAGTTGCCGGTGGCCGCGTAGGCCAGCACCGAGCCCAGGCAGAAGACGTCGCAGGCCGGCGTGATGCGGTCGCCGCGGACCTGCTCGGGCGCCATGAAGCCGGGCGAGCCGACCAGCGAACCGGTGCGGGTGAGCCCCTCCCGGGCCGGCGTCTCCAGGGCCCGCGCGATGCCGAAGTCGATGACGCGGGGGCCGTCGATCGTCACGAGCACGTTGGAGGGCTTCAGGTCGCGGTGGACGATGCCCGCCGCGTGGATGTCCTTCAGGGCGTGCGCGAGGCCCGCCGCCAGGATGCGCACCGAGCGCTCCGGCAGGGCCCCGTGGTCGTGGCCGACGACCCGTTCGAGGCTCGGCCCGGCGACGTAGCCGGTGGCCACCCACGGGACGGCCGCCTCGGTGTCGGCGTCGAGCACGGGTGCCGTCCAGTACCCGCCGACCTGCCGCGCGGCCTGCACCTCCTGCCGGAACCGCGCGCGGAACTCCTCCTGCGCGGCCAGCTCCTCGCGCACCAGCTTCACGGCGACCGTGCGTCCCCGGTCCGAGCGGGCCAGGTACACCTGTCCCATCCCGCCGGCCCCGAGCCGCGCCAGCAGCCGGTACACGCCGATGCGGTGCGGATCCCCCGGCCGCAGCTTCTCCATGCGGTGCCCCTCCCCTGTGCAACAGACCCACGATAGTTGCGGGGTCTGCGCGGGTGGACGGGGCGGTGTCTACGGTTGCGTAACAGCCGGGTCCAGTTCGTCCAGGACGACGGCCAGCCGCTCCATCAGCTCGACGGCCGCGGCCAGTTCCGCCTCCCCGAAGGCCTCGGCCAGCCGGTCGGCGAACGCCGCGTGCCGGGGGCCGATACGGGCGACGGCCGCGCGGCCCTCCTCGGTCGGCGCGAGCAGTTTGGCGCGGCGATGGGCCGGGTTGGGCCGGTATTCGGCCAGTCCCCGCTCCACCAGCAGGTCGGCGATCCGCTGCACGCTCTGCCGGGTGATGCCCATGGCGCGGGCGATCCCGGCGACCGGCAGGGGCTGCGGCAGCACCGCTCCGAGCACCTGCCACCACGCGGCGGTCAGTCCGGCCGGCCGGGCCAGCTCCTCGGCGACGGCGAGGAACCGCCCGTTGAGCCGGAAGACACCGAGCGCGCTGCGGCTGAGCAGTTCCTGACGGGCTCGGCTCACCGCGTCCCGGCCTGCTGCAGCTCGGCGTACGCCGTGGCGTCGGAGTCGTGGAAGAGGCGGTACCAGGCGTCGGTCACGCGCTCGTCGTACGCGCCGAGCAGCCGGAAGATCTCCCGCGCGAAGGCGACCGGCTCGGTGGGCCCGGCGCTGACGAGGAGGCCGTCGGTGACGGCGTCCGCCTCCACATACCGCTCGCCGCCGGCGTACCCGGTGGCCGCGAGGTACTGCGCCGCGCCGCTGGTGTGGGCGCGGTCGTCGAAGAGGCCCTCGCGGGCGAGACCGGCGGTCGCGCCGCAGATCGCGGCGACGGGGACACCGGCGTCCAGGAAGGCGCGGGCGGTGCGGGCGAAGGGGGCGAGGGGGTCGCCGTCGGCGTTCCAGTCGTTGGCGCCGGGCAGGATCAGCAGGGAGCTGTCCTCGGGGCGCACCTCGTCCAGGGCGAGGTCGGGCTGGACGCGCAGGCCGCCGATGCTGGTGACGGGCTCGCGGGTGGGGCCGACCGTACGCACGGGGAAGCCGGCGAGCGCGAGGTGCGCGGTGGCGTGGCCGGTCTCCCAGTCGGCGAGGGTGTCGTAGACGGCGAGGTACACGGGCTTGCGGTCGGTGCTGCTCATGGCTGCCTCCAGCGAAAGCACTATGACAGCAGGCTGTCACCAGGACAGCCTGCTGTCAATGGAAGGGAACGGCCCCCGGAGCCTCTCGGCGCCCCGCATCGACAACCTGTCGTGGAAACCCCCTGTCCACAGACAGGACGCCGATACCGCTTCCGCATCGCGGACATTTACCCTCGCCGACATGACCCCTCATCTGCCCGACCCCCAGACCGGCGCCGCGGTGAAGGCCGCGGACCGCGCGCACGTGTTCCACTCCTGGTCCGCGCAGGACCTGATCGACCCGCTCGCCGTCGCCGGCGCGGAGGGGTCGTACTTCTGGGACTACGACGGCAAGCGCTACCTCGACTTCACCAGCGGGCTGGTCTACACCAACATCGGCTACCAGCACCCGAAGGTCGTCGCCGCGATCCAGGAGCAGGCCGCGACGATGACGACGTTCGCGCCGGCCTTCGCGATCGAGGCGCGTTCGGAGGCGGCCCGGCTGATCGCCGAGCGCACCCCCGGCGACCTGGACAAGATCTTCTTCACCAACGCCGGCGCCGACGCCGTAGAGCACGCGATCCGCATGGCGCGGCTGCACACCGGCCGTCCGAAGGTGCTCTCGGCGTACCGCTCGTACCACGGCGGCACCCAGCAGGCGATCAACGCCACCGGCGACCCGCGCCGCTGGGCCAGCGACACCGGCACCAGCGGCGTCGTCCGCTTCTGGGCGCCCTTCCTGTACCGCTCGCGCTTCTACGCCGAGACCGAGGAGCAGGAGTGCGCGCGGGCGCTGGAGCACCTCGAGACGACCATCGCCTTCGAGGGCCCGGCCACGATCGCCGCGATCATCCTGGAGACCGTGCCCGGCACGGCCGGGATCATGGTCCCGCCGCCCGGCTATCTCGCCGGGGTGCGCGAGATCTGCGACAAGTACGGGATCGTGTTCGTCCTGGACGAGGTGATGGCCGGGTTCGGCCGCACCGGTGAGTGGTTCGCGGCCGACCTGTCCGGTGTCGTGCCGGACCTGATGACCTTCGCCAAGGGCGTGAACAGCGGATACGTCCCGCTCGGCGGCGTCGCGATCAACGGGGAGATCGCCGAGACGTTCGGCAAGCGGCCCTACCCGGGCGGGCTCACCTACTCCGGGCACCCGCTGGCCTGCGCCGCGGCCGTGGCGACGATCAACGTGATGGCCGAGGAGGGCGTGGTCGAGAACGCCCGGCAGCTCGGCGGGGCGGTGCTCGCGCCCGCTCTCGCCGAGCTGGCCGAGCGGCACCCGAGCGTCGGCGAGGTGCGCGGCGTCGGGATGTTCTGGGCGCTGGAGCTGGTGAAGAACCGGCAGACCCGCGAGCCGCTGGTGCCGTACAACGCGGCCGGCGAGGCGAACGCGCCGATGGCGGCCTTCGCGGCGACGGCCAAGGCGCACGGCGTGTGGCCGTTCGTGAACATGAACCGCACCCATGTCGTCCCGCCGTGCAACGTCACCGAGGCCGAGCTGAAGGAGGGCCTCGCGGCGCTGGACGCGGCGCTGTCGGTGGCCGACGAGTACACCGAGTAGCTCCCGCGGGGGGGGCGCCCCCGGTGGGCCGAACGCGTAAGGTGGCGTGCTCGTAGACACCCCTGCGAGCCCGCCACCTACGCGCGTTCCGGAAGGAGCCCCCACGACCATGCCCGGCAGTACCGGCACCGGCGCCGTGACCCGCAGCACCCTGCGGCAGCAGATCGCCGACGCCCTGCGCGACGAGGTGCTGGCAGGCCGGCTCAAGCCCGGGCAGGAGTTCACGGTCAAGGAGATCGCCGAACAGTACGGCGTCTCCGCGACGCCGGTGCGCGAGGCGCTCGTGGACCTCGCCGCCCAGGGCCTGCTGGAGGCCGACCAGCACCGCGGCTTCCGCGTGCACGAGTACTCCGTCGCGGACTACCGGGGCATCATCGAGGCCCGCAGCCTGGTCGTGGAGGGGATGTTCACGGCCCTCGACGACGGCCACAAGGGCTACCGCGACCTGCACGAACCGCAGGTGGCGGCCGCGGCGGCCGGGGTGCGGCGGCGCGCGGAGGAGGCACAGCGGGCGGCACGGGCCGGCGACCTGACCGTGCTGATCGGCTACGACCTGCGCTTCTGGCGCGAGCTGAGCACCCTGTTCGGCAACCCCTACCTCGCCGGCTTCCTGCACCGGCTGCGCGTGCAGTCCTGGGTGTGCGCGGTGCAGCACCTGCGGCTGCTCACCGATCTGCGCGGCTATCTGTGGGCCCGCCACACCGAGCTGGTCGACGCCCTGTCACGACGCGACACCGTTACCGCCCGGTCCATCGTCACCTCGTACAACGCGCACTCGCTCGCGCTGATCGAACAGCTCGCGGCCCACAGGGATGAGGGCCGGGCCGCACGGGAAAACGACGGCTGACCGGGACGTACCCGCGCCTTACGAGGGCGGGTGACAGCGAATACGCTGCTGGGACCAACGCGTGCGCTGTTGCTGTGTGAGGAGCTCCTTTTGGCCTGTGACCTGTGGCTGGTACCGCTCGTCGACGTGTTGTGCCACGCGCCCGACAACCCGTTCGCCGAGGAACTCACCCAGTACAACGCGGCGCTCGCCGAGGCCGGTCTGCCACCGGTGCCGGTCTACCAGTACATGCCGGGTCTGTCCGGCGACGTCGGCCCGGTCGCCGGGTTCGACTACGACGCACTGCACTTCCTGCGCCGCGCGCACCTGCTCCAGCTGTGCGGGCTGCCGGTGACGCCGGTGGACGAACTGGGCGGGGACTACGAGCAGTTGCTGGAGATGTTCGAGGCGACGGCCCAGCAGTCGCATCTGGTCTGGCACTACGACCACGCCGGCGCGTACGTTCCGCTGGACTTCCCGCACCCGCTGGCCAACGACGAACTCCTCGCCGGCGGCGGCCCGCTGGGCTCCTCGCAGGGGCTGCTGCGGGAGCTGGAGCAGGTCGCCCCCGCGCTCGGCATCGACCCGGCCAACCCGCCGGCCCCGCCGCAACCGCCGCTGGAGCCGACCGAGTTGGAGCAGCCGGCCGCGCCGGCGCCGTACGATCCGAGCCCGTTCGCCCGCGAGCGTCACGTCTGGCTGGGGCTGCACGCGGCGGCGACGCGGAGTCTGGCGCAGGGCTCGATGATCGTGTTCAGCTGACGGTCAGCGACCCACCTGGGAGAGGCCCTTCTGCACGTCCTCGAAGTTCATCACCGGGGTGTAGGTGACCTTGGCGCCCAGGTTGAGGAACCACGGCTCGCTGAGCACCGGCATCAGGGAGCTGTCCTGCATGTCGAAGACGAAGAAGGCGCAGCGATCGCCGTTCTCCGCGGTGAAGTAGGCCGCTTCGGGCTTGAGCTGTTCCATCGCCTCCTGGACCAGCTTCCCCAGGGTGCCATTCCGGATGGCCTCGTTCGCCTTGTCCGTGTTCATCTGCGCCTTGAACAGTACGCGCATCGCACTCACCCTCTTCGGTCGAGATACGCGAAGTTCACGCCCAGGATATGCCGTTATGCGGTATTTCTCTTCGGCTGCTCCGGCGCGAGCGGCTGGTCAGGCGATGAGGCGGATCTCCGGTGGCCACAGCACGCCGGTGGCCAGGAGCAGGGACGGGCCCAGGTGGACCGGGCACACCCGCAGGGCGGGGCGGCCGTGCCGGGTCACCTCGAAGCGGGCCCGTTCGCCGCAGTCGGTGCCGGCGACCTCACCGCCGTACGGGCCCCGGCACGCAGGCTCACCCTGGGGCATGTCTCCATTCGAACGCACAACGGGCGCCCCCGCTTGCCGGGGGCGCCCGTGTGTGCAGCGTGAGGACCTACAGGAACGAGTTGATCTCGATCGTCTCGTCCCGGCCCGGGCCCACACCGATCGCGGAGATCGGCGCGCCGGACATCTCCTCCAGCGCCTTCACGTACGCCTGCGCGTTCTTCGGCAGGTCGGAGAACGACTTCGCCTTGCTGATGTCCTCGCTCCAGCCCGGCAGCATCTCGTAGACGGGCTTCGCGTGGTGGAAGTCGGTCTGCGAGTACGGCAGCTCCTCGACGCGCTTGCCGTCGATCTCGTACGCCACGCACACCGGGATCTGCTCCCAGCCGGTGAGCACGTCGAGCTTGGTGAGGAAGAAGTCGGTCAGGCCGTTCACCCGCGTCGCGTACCGGGCGATCACCGCGTCGAACCAACCGCAGCGGCGGTCGCGGCCGGTGGTGACACCCCGCTCGCCGCCGATCCGGCGCAGCGCGTCGCCGTCCTCGTCGAACAGCTCGGTCGGGAACGGACCGGCGCCGACGCGGGTCGTGTACGCCTTGAGGATGCCGATGACCCGGCTGATCTTCGTCGGGCCGACACCCGCACCGGTGCAGGCGCCACCGGCGGTCGGGTTGCTGGACGTGACGAAGGGGTACGTGCCGTGGTCGATGTCCAGCAGCGTGCCCTGGCCGCCCTCGAAGAGCACGACCTTGTCGTCCTCCAGGGCCTGGTTCAGGATCAGCACGGTGTCGGCGACGTACGGCTTGATCTGCTCGGCGTAGCCCAGCAGCTCCTCGACCACCTGGTCGGCGGTGATGGCGCGCCGGTTGTACAGCTTGGTGAGGATCTGGTTCTTGACGTCGAGGGCCGCCTCGACCTTCTGCTGCAGGATCGACTCGTCGTAGAGGTCCTGCACCCGGATGCCGACGCGGTTGATCTTGTCCGCGTAGGTCGGCCCGATGCCGCGCCCGGTCGTGCCGATCTTGCGCTTGCCGAGGAAGCGCTCGGTCACCTTGTCGACGGTGACGTTGTACGGCGTGATGACGTGCGCGTTGCCGCTGATCAGCAGCTTCGACGTGTCCACGCCGCGCTCGTTCAGACCGCTCAGCTCGGAGAGCAGGACCGACGGGTCGACGACGACACCGTTACCGATGACAGGCGTACAACCGGGAGAGAGGATTCCGGAAGGGAGGAGATGCAGTGCGTACTTCTGGTCGCCTACGACGACGGTGTGGCCGGCGTTGTTGCCGCCCTGGTAGCGCACTACATAATCGACCGATCCACCGAGCAGGTCGGTGGCCTTTCCCTTGCCCTCGTCACCCCACTGAGCACCGAGCAGCACAAGTGCGGGCACGCGCGTACACCCCTTCCGGGCGGGGCATGTCCAAGGTCAGGGGCGTACGCGGAAGGGTTCCGCCGCGTGCACCACGGCCGTCGTTGGCCGCTACCGTCGGACCGGATGCCCCGGAATAGACGAAGCCCCTGGCGCAATAGCGCAAGGGGCTCTTGCACAAAGATGCTACCCGAGGAAGCGAGGCAGGACCGAGGTGGCGACCTTCGCGATGTCCGACCAGCTGTTGGTGATCATCGATCCGGTCGCCCGGCGGACGGACCCAGAGTCCGTCCGGATCGCAAAAGACGTGCTCAGCGCGGGTGCGGCGACAAAGGTGTGCCTGCCGGAGGGTCCGGAGGAATTCGCCCGGATGCTGCTGCGCCGGGGGTCCCGCAGGCCGGTCGTGGTCGGTGACGACCGCGCCCTGGTGCAGGCGGTGACGCTGCTGCACCGGCGGCGGGAGCTGGCCGGCTGCGCGCTGTCGGTGGTGCCGGTCGGGGGCCGGCTGTCCGTGATGCGGGCGCTCGGCGTGCCGGCGGGTGCGGTGGCGGCGGCGCGGGCCGTCCTCGACGGGGCCGAGCGGCGCCTGGACCTGATGGTCGACGACAGCGACGGGGTGGTCCTGGGCGAGCTGCGGATCCCGCCGGTGACCGAGGACGCCCCGGCGGAGGCCGCCCGGCCGTGGCTGCGCACCTGCCGGTCCCTCGTGCACGCGCTGGTGCCCGCCCGCCCGGCCCGTGTGGCGCCGGGGGCCGACGGCCCGGCCCGGCTGCGGGTGGAGGTCGACGGGGAGCTGCTGGTCGGTACGGAGCATCCGGTGTCGGGCGTGTCGGTCATACGCGCGGCCGCGGGGCTCGCGGAGGTCGAGGTGCGGCCGGTGTCGGTGGGCGCGGCGGCCGCGCCCCTGCGGGCGACGGGCCGCCGGGTGACGGTCACGGGCACGGACTTCCGCTACCGGGCGGACGCGACGGTCTCGGGCCCGGTACGACGGCGGACGTGGACGGTGGCGGAGGGAGCCTGGGCCCTGACGATGCCGAGCACGGGGTGACGCGGGCGCGAGCGTGACCGCCGGACCTCACCCGGCGACCAGCCGAATGGCGACCGACCGAATGGCGATCGACCGAGCGGTGATCGGCCGGACGGCGACCGACCGGACGGTGATCGACCGGACGGCGACCGACCGAGCGGCGGAGGCGGCGATCAACCGGACCGCGATCGACCGAGCGGCGATCGACCGAGCGCGTGATCACCCCAGCTCCACCCGCAGCCCCTCCAGGCCCCGGATCACGAAGTTCGGCTTGCGCATGGGGTCGGCGGCGAGGGCGAGGGTGGGGGCCTTGGTGAGCAGGGCGTTCATCGAGGCGGCCAGTTCGATGCGGGCCAGCGGGGCGCCGATGCAGTAGTGGATGCCCGCGCTGAACGAGATGTGCGGGTTGTCGCGGCGGGCGAGGTCCAGACGGCCCGGGTCGGCGAAGACGGCCGGGTCGTGGTTGGCGGAGCCGAAGAGCATGGCGATCTCCGCGCCCCTCGGGATCGTCGTGCCGTCGATCTCGATGTCGTCCAGCACCCAGCGTTCGAAGAGCTGCAGCGGGGTGTCGTAGCGCATCAGCTCCTCGATCGCCGTCGGGATCAGGGAGTGGTCGGCGCGCAGGGCGGCCAGCTGGGCCGGATGCCGGAAGAGGGCGTACCAGCCGTTGACCGTGGCGTTGACGGTGGCCTCGTGACCGGCGTTGAGGAGGAGGACGGCCGTGGAGATCATCTCCTGCTCGGTGAGCCGGTCGTCCTCGTCGTGCGCGGCGATGAGCCCGGAGATCAGGTCCTCGCCGGGCCTCCGGCGGCGCTCGGCGATCAGCGCGCGCAGGTAGTCGGAGAACTCCACCGACGCCCGCACGGCCCTGTCCGCCGTCTCCGGCGGCGGGTTCAGCTCGTACATCCCGCAGATGTCCGCCGACCAGGGCCGCAAGCGATGCCGGTCGGCCTCCGGGATGCCCAGCATCTCGGCGATCACCGCGACCGGCAGCGGCTCGGCGACATCGGTGAGCAGGTCCCCGCCACCCACGTCGACGAGCCGCTGGACGAGGTCGCCCGCCAGCGCGTGCACATACGGCCGCAGCCGCTCCACCGTGCGCGGGGTGAACGCCTTGGACACCAGGCGCCGGATCCGGGTGTGGTCCGGCGGTTCGAGGTCGAGCATGCCGTGGTCGTTGAGCGTGTGGAACGGCTCGTGCTCCGGCGGGGGCGGGGTGCGCCCGAACTCCTCGTGCGAGAAGCGGTGCAGATACGTCCGCCCGAGACGGCGCTCGCGCAGCAGCGCGGAGACGTCCGCGTGGTGCGGGACCAGCCACTGGTTCGTCGGCTCGTAGAACAGCACTCGGCCACGCTCACGCAGTTCGGCGTAGGCGGGGCAGGGGTTCTCGACGAAGCGCGGGTCCCAGGGGTCGAAGGCGAGGTCGGTGACCGCTGACATGGACGGACGCTAACGCGGGAGCCCGGTGTGTGGCCAGAGGTCGGCCCGTCGTCCGAGGAACGGCCGGCCCGCCGGTGCGGTCGTTGCTCAGTTCTTGCTCAACTTCGTTGTCTTCGGGCGTCCTGTTCTACAAGATCACCTCTGTCGCGGTTGCCCCGCTCCGGTCGCCCGGCCAGCGGCCGAGGAGAGGGGCAGGGACCGCGTCGCGTCTGTCTGACCAACAGGCGCCACCTGCACAACCGCAGGACTGCACAACGCACACGAGGGGGACGCCGACGTGACATCGTCGACCGGCGTGGTCCGCACCACCGTCATCGACCCGAACGAGCCGACGTTCACCGCGGCCGGGGTGCGCGATCTCATCCAGCGGACGAAGACCGACGGGGGCGCCGACACCGCCGAGATCGCCCAGAAGGCGTAGGCGAGGGCAGCCGGATGGATGACGAACCGTCGACACCTGGTGAGAAGCGGCTCGCCCGCCTGGTCGTGGGGGGACTCGTGCTGTTCGTGGCCGGGCTGGTCGGGCTGGTGTTCCTGCTCGTCCTGCTCGTCACGGCCGTGGTCTTCCCCGACGCGGTGGAGTTCGACGGGGTCCTCCCCGTCCTGTGGGCGCTGCTGCTGATGGGCCCGTGCGCGGGCGTCGCCCTGGCCGTCACGGTGCCGGCGCGTGCGCTCGTGCGCGCCTCGCTGAACCCGTCACCGTCCGTGGCCCGCGTCTGCGACGCCGTCTTCGGCTGGCTGTCGGCGTTCCTCGTCGGTGTGATGCTGCTGGAGTGGACGCCGGGGGTTCGCGCCCACTCCCTGCTGCCGGCCGTCGCCGTCGCCACCGTGGGCCTGCTGCTGGAACCGCTCAGCGACCGGCTCTTCAAGAAGAGCCAGGACGAGGGGAACGGCCGCTGATCCGGTCACCGGCCGGAGCCGACGGGGACGCCCGCTGCCCGTCCCTGCCGGACGGAGCAGGCAGGGACGCCCGCTGGACCGGCGCCGCCCCTGGCCCTCACCCCGTGCCGTCAACTCGGGGTCACCAGGCGGGTCTCGTAGGCGAACACCGCCGCCTGGGTGCGGTCGCGCAGGCCCAGCTTCACCAGGACGCGGCTCACATGGGTCTTGATCGTCGACTCGGCGACCACGAGCCGCTCGGCGATCTCCGCGTTCGACAGGCCCTGGGCGATCAGGACCAGCACTTCCGTCTCCCGTTCGGTCAGCTCCCCGTACGCCTGCGCCGCAGATGGCAGCCGCGGCGCGTCGGTGAGCCGTGAGAACTCGGTGATCAGACGCCGCGTCACCGACGGCGCGAGCAGCGCCTCCCCGGCCGCCACCACCCGGACCCCGTCGGCGAGCTGACGCGCCGAGGCGTCCTTCAGCAGGAAGCCGGAGGCGCCCGCGCGCAACGCCTGGTACACGTACTCGTCCAGATCGAACGTCGTCAGCACCAGCACCTTCGCCGCCGCGTCCGCCGCGACGATCTCCCGCGTCGCCTCGATGCCGTTCAGCTCGGGCATCCGGATGTCCATCAGCACGATGTCCGGGGCGAGTTCACGGACCCGGTCCACCGCCTCACGGCCGTTGACCGCCTCGCCGACGACCTCGATGTCCGGCATCGCGTTCAGCAGCACCGAGAAGCCCTCCCGGACCATCATCTGGTCGTCCGCGATCAGTACCCGGATCGTCATGGGGTGCCCTCCGCCACCGCGGTGACCGGCAGGAACACCGCCACCTCATAGCCGCCGTCGGCCATGGGGCCCGCCGTCATCTCCCCGTTCAGCATCGTCACGCGCTCCCGCATCCCGGTGATGCCGTGCCCGGCGCCGGGCGACTGCTTGACCAGCGCGGGGCTGGGCGGCGGGCCGTTGACTATGCGCAGGCCCAGCCCGCCGATGACGTACCCGATCTCCACCCGGGCGCTCGCCCCCGGCGCGTGCCGCAGCGTGTTGCTCAACGCCTCCTGCACGATCCGGTACGCCGACAGCTCCACCCCCTGCGGCAGCTCGCGCACCGCGCCCGTCACCGCCTTGTCCACGTCGAGGCCGGCCTGGCGCACATTGGCCAGCAGCGCGTCCAGGTCCGCCAGCGTGGGCTGCGGCGCCTCCGGGACCGCGTAGTCCTCCGCCCGTACGACACCCAGCACGCGGCGCAGTTCGGTCAGGGCCGCCACCGCGTTCTCCCGGATGGTGACGAAGGCCTTCTCCAGTTCCTCCGGCGGGTTCTGCACCCGGTAGGGCGCGGCCTCGGCCTGGATGGCGACGACCGACATGTGGTGGGCGACCACGTCGTGCAGCTCCCGCGCGATGGTGGTGCGCTCCTCCAGCAGCGTGCGCCGCGATCTCTCGTGCGCGGTGACCGTCTGCTGGGCGGTGACCTCCTGCTCGGCGTCCCGGCGGATGTGCCAGACGGTGACCACGAGCAGCAGCACGGCCGACAGGAACAGCATCGGCATGGTCGTCGTGCCTTCGAAGGGATGCGCGAGCAGCTCGGCCATCCCGCCGTACACGAATGTCAGCAGCCACATCCAGGCGGCGGTGCGCGGGCGGGTGCGGATCGCCACGATCGTCATGACGCACAGGTGCGCCAGGAAGCTGCCCGGCTGGAACGGCCACAGGTCCCACAGCGGGTCCACCACACACAGGACGGGTGCCGAGACCAGCGACAGCCAGAACGCGGCGACCGGCCTGAGCAGCGTCAGCAGCACGGCGGCCGCCGGAATGAAGCTCACCAGCAGATACGGCGGCCAGGCCGGCGCGGGTGCGGCGCCGGTCATCCAGACCAGCAGCGCCAGTGCGCCCACGACCGCGTGCGGCGTCCAGAGCGCGTACCGCCGCAGTCCGGGCGGCAGGCCGCGCAGGAACCGGCCGTCCGCGGCCCGGCGGGGCAGGGGGCGGTAGGCGAAGGCGTCGTGCAGCAGGTCCTGCCGCAGGCCGCGCAGCGCCTGCACGGCCGCCCGGACCTCCGGGCTGCGCGGCTTGTACGCGGCGTACCCGCCGTCCGCGTCCCGCGGCGGTGTGCTGTGCGTGGGGGTCGTCTCGGTCACGTTCCACACCGTAGGCCGGGGCGGGTGTCCCGGTCGTCACCAGTGAGAGGGGTCCTGCCGGGTCCGTCTCAGGTACTACGGGTACCGTCCCGACCGGCCCGCGCAGGTATGACGGCTACCGTCCGGGCCGGGCCACGTAGGCATCGGGTACCGGCCGGGCGGGGCCGCGTCAGTAGCCGGACGGCCGGACCAGACCCGACTCGTAGGCGAACACCGCAGCCTGCGTACGGTCCCGCAGGCCCAGCTTCACCAGGATGCGGCCCACATGGGTCTTCACGGTCTGCTCCGCGACGACGAGCCGTTGGGCGATCTCCGCGTTGGACAGGCCCTGCGCGATCAGGGCGAGCACCTCGGTCTCGCGCTCGGTGAGGTCGCCGATCCGTTCCTTCAGCGGGGCCTTGGGGGTGCCGTTGAGGCGGGTGAACTCGGTGATCAGCCGCTTGGTGATGCCCGGCGCGAGCAGCGCGTCCCCGGCCGCCACCACCCGCACCGCCTCGGCGAGCTGGTCCGCGGAGGCGTCCTTCAGCAGGAACCCGGCCGCCCCGGAGCGCAGCGCCTCGTACACGTACTCGTCGAGGTCGAAGGTGGTCAGCACCAGCACCTTGACCTCGGGGGTGGCGGCCTTGATGCGGCGGGTGGCCTCGATGCCGTCCATCTCGGGCATGCGGATGTCCATCAGGACGACGTCCGGGGCCAGTTCCGCCACCTTCGCGACCGCGTCCCGCCCGTCGACGGCCTGCCCGATCACCTCGATGCCGGGCTGGGTGTTGAGCAGCACCGTGAAGCCCTGGCGGACCATCTGCTGGTCGTCGGCGATCAGTACGCGGATGGGACCGCTCGTCATACGAGGTCGTCTCCTGTCGGGAAGGTCAGTTCCACGTTGAACCTGGGGGGCGGGACCGGCTTGTCGGCGAACGGGATGCCGTCGCGGGGCAGGAACGCGGACACGGCGAAACCGCCGTGCAGGGTCGGGTGGGCGATGATATGGCCGCCGAGCATCGTGGCGCGCTCCCGCATGCCGAGCAGCCCGTGCCCGCTGCCCGAGGAGTCCGTGGCGGGCCGCGTCGGGCGGGAGTTGATCACCCCGAGGTAGAGACCGTCGGGGAAGTGGACGACCTCGACACGCACAGCGGCACCCGGCGCGTGCTTCAGGACGTTGCTGAGCGCCTCCTGCACTATGCGGAACGCGGACAGCTCCACCCCCGGCGGATACGGCACCGCGTCGCCCCGGATGTCGGTACGGATCTCCAGACCGGCGGCCCGGATGTTGTCGATGAGGCTGCCGAGCCGGTCCAGGGTGGGCTGCGGCGCGTCGGGCGTCGGCCCGGCACCGTCGCGGCCCTGTCCGAGGGCGCCCAGGTCCTCGGGAAGCTCCGAGCGCAGCACGCCCAGCACCCGGCGCAGCTCGGTCAGCGCCTCCAGCGCGTTCTCCCGGATTCCGGTGAGGTTGTCCCTCAGCTCCTGTGGCGGGTCCTTGACCAGGTGCGGCGCGACCTGGGCCTGGATGGAGATCACCGACATGTGGTGGGCGACCACGTCGTGCAGTTCCCGGGCGATCCGGTTGCGCTCCTCCAGCAGGGCGCGCCGGGCCCGCTCCTCGGCGGTCAGCGTGGTCTGCTGCTCCAGCTGCGCCCGGGCCTCGCGGCGGCCGCGCAGGGCGATGCCGAGGACGACGACGACCGCGCAGAGGATGACCGCGAGCACCCCGGTGGGCGTGTAGTCGGACGCGCCCAACAGCCCCTGCAGGGCATAAGTGAGAAGCGCGGTCAGGGCCAGCGCCTCGACGGACACCCGGGTGCGCACGCGCAGGGCGAGCAGCAGCAGCACCGCCATGTGGCCGATGATCCCGGCCGACGACCAGGGCCAGACGAAGTCGTGAGCGCCGCCGGCCAGCAGTTGGCGCCGCACCTCCACGGCGCCCGCCAGCGTGCCCGCCATGGACAGCCACCACGCCGGGACCGGCCGCCACAGCGCGAACACCACCGCACCGCCCTGCGCGAGCCCGATCAGGAAGGCGACCTGCCCGCCCACCCCGCCGCCGTCCACCAGCTGGGCCGCCGCGCCGAAGGTCACCCCGAACGCGACCAGGCACAGCACACCGTGCGGGAACCAGCGCAGCCACACGAAGACCGGCAGGGGATCCGCGCGGTAGGTGCACAAGTCCTCGCGCAGCACCCGCAGCCAGCGCAACACCACGCGGCCCACCCCCGACTTCACCCCCGATTCCGTCACGCCGCCCAGCCTAGACATGGCGCGCCTCCCCCGAGCTCCGGCGATCCGCCGGGCAGTGCGCCCGCACCACACGGGACCGGCCCGGACCGCGCCACTCGTGCCGGCGGAAGGCAACCCAGCACACCCCCAGCACCGCCGCGAACACCGGCAGCCACAGCAGCCGGGCCGCCACCCAGCCGAGATCGTCGGGCGCCGTGTGCAGGCCGGGCAACCGCCCGGCGAGGAGCGCGCCGGCCGTCGTCGCCATCAGGGCCGTCTGATGCCACAGGAAGACCGTCATCGCGGACAGGTTGACCAGCACCACGGCGGTCCAGGCCACCGGCCGGCGCAGGGCCCGGCGCAACCGGTCGCGCACCAGCAGCGCCAGACCGCACTGGGCCATCCCGAAGGTGACGGCGGCCAGGGTCGGCGGATCGAGGTTGGACACGGCGGCACCCGGCACCCCGACCATCGACGCCGGATATCCCGCCCACGCCACCAGCGCGACGGTCACCACCGCACCCCCGCCCAGCAGCAGCCACCCGGCCCGCCGCCGCTCCAGCTCACCCCTCGTCCACGCGGCGCCCAGCGTGTACGGCACCAGCCAGCCCGCCGCCACGTTCACCCAGCCGAGCCAGGACGGGCCGCCCAGTCCGAAGCGCACCAGGTCCACATGGAGGACGACGGCGAGCGGCCACAGCGGGTTGAGCCGGGTCAGCAGCGGGGTCGCCGCCGTCAGCCCGGCGAGGACCAGAAGGAACCACAAGGGGGACAGCGCCAGCTTGACGAGCGTGTGCACGGTCGCCGGTTCCGCGCCGGTGAGGACCAGCAGCGCCGCCGCCACCGCCCACAGCGTCAGCAGGGCCGCCACCGGCCGGAACAGCCGGCCCAGCCGGGCCGCCAGCCACCGCCGGTACGGCACACCCCGCTGCCGGGCCGCCGCCAGACCCCGGGTGGCGGAGTGCCCGCCGACCAGGAAGAACACGGCCAGGGTCTGGAAGACCCAGGAGACCGGCGCCAGCCACGGCATCGGCCCCAGCGGGCTCGCGGTGTGCAGGGTGCCGCCGTCGGCGACCAGCGCGGTCACCAGCCAGTGCCCGAGCACCACACCGAGGATGGCGACCGCCCGCAGGGCGTCCACCGCCCGGTCCCGGTCGGCCGGGGTGGCGGCATCGATCCGCGCGGCGAACCGCCCGAGTTCCGTCCGCGTCGCACGCTCAGGCACGGGACACCTCCGCCTGCTCGCCGAGCACGATCCGGGCGAGGTTCGCCAGGGACACCGAGCCCGGCCGGAAGTAGTCGCTGTGCCCGCCGTCGCCGGCCGCGAAGACCCGGGCGCCGAACGCCGGGTCCACCGGGTCCGTACCGAAGCCGACCGTCGTCCCGAACAGGCCGGCCCGGACATGCGGCACATCGGCCACCCAGTCGTCGCCGCCGCGCGCCGCCCACACCCGGGCGGTCGTGTGCAGCGCGGTGACGTCGTCGGCGCCCGTGCCGGGGCTGCCCAGCAGGGCGATGTCGTCCACGGCCGGCACGTCCGCCGCACGACCGCACACCACCGAGCCGTAGGAGTGACACAGGAGGGCGACATGGGCCGTGCGGCCCGCTATGGCATGCAGCTGCCGTATGAACTCCTTCAGCTTCGGGGCGGCTTGGTCGGCACGGTCGGGAGTCAGCACCGTCGTACTGACCGTGCCGGGGGTGTCGTAACCGAGCCAGGCGACCACGGCGGTGACCGTTCCCGGCGGCGCCGCTCTGCCGACACCGGCCGCGAGCGCGGTCGCCGTCGCGCGGAACCGGGCGTAGGTGTCGAGCGACGTGTCCGAACCGGGCACGAGCACGGCTATCCGGTCGGCGCGGGCCAGATCGCCGAGCACCTCAACGACATGGCCCGCTCCGCGGCCGTCGAAGGCGAGCAACCGGCGATCCGCGAGGGCGCGCTCCGTCTCCGCCCGGCGGGTGTCGCCGTACGCCGCGGCCATGCGCGCCGCCTCCAGGGCGTTGGCCCGGTTCGCGGCGTACGCCTGCGGCAGCGTGGCCGGGGTGACGGCCGCGAGCCGCGCCGGGGCCGGGGCGGGGACTTGCGGCCGGGCCGCGGCGGAGAGCGGGACGACGACCGCCGTAGTGATCAGTGCGGCCAGCAGAGCGCGGAGCAGTCCCCGACCCCGCCGCGGCGGGCTCTGCCGCGCGCCGTAATCCCCCGTGTCCATGCTCACCCTCCCCGCCACGCGACCCGTCCATCGGGGCCGCCTGACAAGGAAGTTACGGAGCGCGACACCTCATCCGCGTCACACCGGGGAGCTCATCTCCGGCGTAGCTCTCAGGTACTACGGGTACGACGGGGCTCCGCCTTGACGTGCTCGACGAAGGCGGTGAACTCCGACGCGGGGAAGGAGAGGGTGGCCCGCGCCGGGACCTTGGAGTCGCGGACGGCTATGCGGGTGGGGAGGTCGGCGATCTCGACGCAGGTGTCACCCTCGCCGCCGCCGGAGTAGGTGGACTATCGCCAGTTCATCAGAGTTCCTGCCCCGCCTCACCACGCCAGCTGGGCGATCTCCTCCGCGGCCACCGCGCACGCGTCCGCCGCCGGGTCGATCAGGGGGAAGTGACCCACATCCTCCAGCAGCGTCAGGCCCACCATCTCCCCCGCCTTCGCCGCCGCGTCCGCGTACGACTCGGCGACCGCCTGCGGCACATCAAGGTCGGCGCGCCCCTGGACGAGCGTCGTCGCGATCCCGGTGGGCAGCAACAGGGCCGGGTCGGCGTACAGCCGACGCTCGGCGAACACCCGCTCCCCACCCAGCAATTGGCGCGCAGCGCCCCCGCACACGTCCAGCTTCTCCGCGACCGCGAAGTCCGCGATCGGGGCGAGGGCGACCACGCCGCGCAACGGTGCCGGGCCGTGGATGCGCCAGGGCGCATCCGTGGGCAGGACGTGCCGGGCGGCCGCCCACAGGGCGAGGTGACCGCCGGCGGAGTGACCGGTGACGACCGTGCGGCGCGCGTCGGCCTGCGGCAGCGCCGCGCGGACCAGGCCCGGCAGCGCGTCGAGCGCGGCGGCGACGTCGTCGAACGTCTCCGGCCAGCGGCCCGCGACCTCGTCGCCCTCCGTGGCGCTCCCCCGCCGGTACTCCACGCTGGCCACGGCGAAGCCGCGCCGGGCCAGGAAGTCCGCGAACGGGCTGACGTGCCGCCGGTCGTACGGCGCCCGCCAGGCACCGCCGTGCAGGACGGCGACCAGGGGGGCCAGGCCGGTCGGGCCCACCTGGACGCGCGGGGCGTAGAAGTCGATCACCTGGTCGGGGTGGTCGCCGTAGGCGGCGGTGGCGTCGGGGTCGACGGGCGGGTGCGAGAAGGCCGACTCCTCCTCGGCGGCGGCCCGGGCTGCTGCGACGTCGTCCGGCATGCTCCAACCTCTCAGCGATGACACGTACTTGGCGGACCAGAAGAGACGGACCAGGGGGAAAAATCGGCCGTTGGCCGGGACGGTATCAGGCCGGTGACGTGCGCGGACACGCGGATGTCACGCTCGGTGAGGGTTAAACGGTTCTGCTGTTTCGTTACGCTGACGGGGTAATCCGTCCGTGCACCAAGGAGGCCGTTATGTCCGCCGAACCCGGCACCGTACGTCCCGGCGGCCGTACCGCTCGCGTCCGCGCGGCCGTGTTGCGGGCGGCCGGGGACGTGCTCGTGGAGCACGGCTTCGACCGGCTCGACCTCGCGGACGTCGCGCGCCGGGCCGAGGTCGGCAAGACCACCGTCTACCGACGGTGGGGCTCGGTGACGGGCCTGGTCGCCGACCTGCTCGCGGACATGGCCGAACAGTCGCTGCCGCGCGAGGAGACCGGGTCGGTGCTCGGCGATCTACGGGCCAACGCGTCACTGGTACAGCGCACCCTGGCCGACCCCCGTCAGGGCGCCCTCTTCCGGGCGGTGATCGCGGCGGCGGCCTGCGACACACGCACAGCTGAGGCACTGCGCCGGTTCTACGAGGTGCGGGTGGCCGAGTGGGCGCCATGCGTGGAACAGGGCGTGGGACGGGGCGAGTTGCCGCGCGGCACGGACGCGGGGGCGGTCGTCCGAGCGGTCTCGGCACCCCTCTACTACGAGCTGCTGACGACCGGAATCGCCCCCGATCCCCCCGCGGCCGATCGGGCGGCCCGAGCGGCGTACGAGGCCGCGAAAGCCGGGGTGTACGCCGGGTGACCCCGGTCCGGGCGCCGGTAAAGGTCCGGGTGTCCGCGAGCAAAGGACAGGGTGTACGCAGGTAAAGGCGACGGGTTACTGTCGGGGCTCGTGAGCCGGGAGGGGAGCCCGGCTCCGGCTTCCGGTCCTGGGGAGGGGCCCTCATCTTGCGCAGTATTCTCAAGCGCCGCCGTGGCCGTGCCGCGGCGGCTGCCGCCGTGACCGTGGCGGCTCTCATCAACGTCATACCGCTGGCCGGGGCGGCGGAGGCCGCCGAGACGCCGGCCGAGGTGGTCATCCCGGCCGAGTACAGGGCGGATCCGTACGCCGGACTGCCCATCGCGGGCCTGACCGGTTTCCTGCGGCACGCCGGCGACGGGTACACCTGGATCTCCTACGCCGACGGGACGCGTACCCCGCTCGGCTCGACCTCGGAGGTTCCCTTCGCCACCAGCTCGGACGTGATCGCCTGGAGCACGGACGGCGGGGTCAGGCTGGACGACCCCACGCACGGCACCACGCAGTTCATCGGCATCCCGCGAGAGTACGCGTTCGAGGCCATCGTGGGCGCGTCGGTCGTCGCCGTGGAACGGAACAACCCGGCCCGCTGGCATCTCCTGACACGCGAGCAGGACGGGGTCACCGACAAGACGCTGACTTTGCCGCAGGGCGCGACCAACGTCTTCATGCCCTACTTGAAGGTGCCCACCCGGTACGGCTTTTTCCTCAAGTACACCGTCAGCGGTGTCGCCCACCTCGACTGGGTCGACCGCTCTTTCACCACCCGGCCGGTGGATCTGGGGACGTACGGCACGTCGGACATCACGATCCTGTCGGGCAGGTATCTGTTCCGCCGCTATCCGGACGAGCACCGTATGCGGATATGGGACATGACCGGCGACTTCTCCGCACCGGCCCATGAGATGGCCTGGACCGGGGGCATCCCCGTGACGCTCGTCGGCGACCATGCTCTGGCCCGGGTCACCACCGAGGGCGGTGGCGACCGCCTCGTGGCCCGCCCACTCGCGGGCGGGCCGGACGTGCCGGTGCTCGACCGGGTCGTCACCGACACCCCTGTCTCACCGGACGGGCGAGTGCTCGCGGTCCGCGCCGAAGGCATCGAACGCACCGTCCACGCGATACAAGCGAGCCAGGACGGCGGACCGCCGGTCGTCACGAAGGTCACCGACATCCCGCCCACCCGTACCCGCCTGGAGAAGACGACACTGGCCCAGGGTGTTCTCCAGACGTACGGGACGGGGCCCGGCAACAGGGGGCTTCTCACCTCGACCGAGCTGGCCACGGCAGGTGACCCGACGGCCGGGACCGGGAAGGAACTCGGCAACTACCTCTGCGGCAGCTTCGACTGCACGTCGATCGTTCCCACCGGTGACGGCCGCTCGGTCCTCCTGCGATCAGATCTTCACGGACCGATCCACGTGCTCGAAGCGGGGCAGGGCCTGCCCGGCACGAGCGTCGCGGAGGTCGACCCGGCCGACCACACGGTGCGGGCTTCCGGCCGCTACATCGCATACCGGCTGGCGGGCCAGCGGGCAGAAGTCCGCGATCTGGACACCCACCAGGTGGTACTGAACCAGCCGCACCCGGACCCGTCCGACCCGCAGATCGCCCTCGCAGGGGACACCCTGTGGGAGACGGCCGGCACCCCCGGCGCGGTCATCGCCGTCGACGTCCGCTCCGGCGCCCCCCGCCAATCGCTCAAGGTCGCGGACTGCGACCTGACCGATCTCCAGGTGAACGGCTCCCTCCTCTACTGGAAGTGCGACTCCAAGGCGGGCGTCCGGGACGTGGCCTCCGGCGAGAACTTCGCCATCCCCTCTCACCGCACCGCCCTGCTCGGTGACGGCTACCTCGCCCACCAGCAGGACGGCGTCCTGTCCGTCACCCCGCTGCGCGGCACCGGGACGACACGGGTGATCGGCAATCCCTCCAAGGGCGGCACCAACTTCAGCGTGGACCGCTTCGGCGGCCCCCTCGCCTACGCCGACGACCAGGACCGCGTCCACGTGGTCCGCAGCGGCGCCCCCACCTCCGACCTCTCCGCCCTCGACGCCGACACTCCCGAGACCCTCGACCTCGACGCCGCCACCGCCTCCTGGACCGGGCGCTGGTGGCTGTCCAAGCCGTCCGCGTCCTGGACTCTGACGGTCAAGGACCGCACCGGCAAGGCCGTACGGACCCTGAGCGGCGGTGAGGCGCGCGGACTGGTGAAGGCCGTCTGGGACGGCAAGGACGACAACGGCGCCGCGCTCGCCGACGGCCGCCACACCTACGAGCTGACGGCACGGCCCGCGGACGGCACCGGCCCGGAGCTGCGACGCACCGGCGAGGTGTTCCTGACGCACGGGCGGCTCGGAACGTACGAACCGGTGGCCCCGGCCCGCATTCTCGACACCCGCAGCGGCCTGGGCGCGCCCAAGGCGAAGATCGGCTCCGCCGGCACCGTGACGCTTCAGGTCACGGGCCGTGGCGGGGTACCGGCGACGGGCGTCACCGCGGTCACCATGAACGTGACCGCGACCGACCCGACCGCCTCGACCTACGTGTCCGTCTACCCGTACGGCACGGCCCGCTCGGCCGCGTCCAGCCTCAACGCGGCGGCGGGCCGAACAGTGCCGAACCTGGTCACCGTGCCGGTGAAGGACGGCAAGGTCACGCTCTACAACCACGCCGGCAGCGTGAACCTCCTCGCGGACGTCGCGGGGTACTACACGCTGAGCGGTGAGGGCGACGGCTTCCGCTCGCTGGCCCCGGCCCGCCTCCTGGACACCCGCAGCGGACTCGGCGCACCCAAGGCGAAGATCGGCTCGGCGAGGACGGTGACCTTGCAGGTCACGGGCCGCGGCGGCGTACCCGCGACCGGCGTCACCGCGGTCACCATGAACGTGACGGCCACCAACCCGACCGCCTCCACCTACGTGTCCGTCCACCCGTACGGCACGGCCCGCTCGGCCGCGTCCAACCTGAACATGGTCGCCGGGCAGACGGTGGCGAACCTGGTCACCGTGCCGGTCAAGGACGGCAAGGTCACGCTCTACAACCACGCCGGCAGCGTGAACCTCCTCGCGGATGTCGCCGGGTACTTCACGGCCGGCGCGGGTGACGGCTTCCGCGCGCTGGCCCCGGCCCGCCTCCTGGACACCCGCAGCGGACTCGGCGCACCCAAGGCGAAGATCGGCTCGGGGCAGACGGTGACCTTGCAGGTCACGGGCCGCGGCGGCGTACCCGCGACCGGCGTCACGGCGATCACCATGAACGTGACGGCGACCAACCCGACCAGCATCGGCTACGTCTCGGTCTACCCGTACGGGACGCCACGCCCGGCCACGTCCAACCTCAACGTGGCCAAGGGCCAGACCGTCGCGAACCAGGTCGTCGTACCCGTCAAGGACGGCAAGGTGACGCTGTACAACCACAACGGCACCGTCGATCTCCTGGCCGACGTGGCCGGTTACTACACGTCGTAGCCCGGCACTGAGGGGCCCCGCCGCGCGCGCCACGACGTGGCCGCAGTCGCGCGCGGCGGGAAGGGGCCGGGGTGGGGGGTGTCCGCCCGCAGCGGCCGGCACCGGCACAGGGCGCCCGCGTCGGAAACGGGCGGCCGGACCGAGGACGCACACCCCCCACCCCGGCCCCGCGCACCGCAGGTGCTGCACCAGCCCCCCACACGCCCGCAGCCGAAAAGCCGGAGGTCAGCCCAGCGCAGCGCCCAGCACCCGAGCCGCCCGCTCCACATCCCCGAACCCCACATACAGCGGCGTGAAGCCGAAGCGCAGAACGTCAGGGGCCCGGTAGTCGCCCACCACCCCCCGCTCGATCAGCCGCTTCATGACGTCACCGGCATCCGCGCACCGCAGCGCGACCTGGCTGCCGCGCTCCGAGTGCGCCACGGGCGTCACGGACTCGACCCGGCCCTGACCGACGTACTCCTGAACGCACTCGAGGAAGAAATCCGTCAGCGCGAGCGACTTCTCACGCACGGCCTCGATGGTCACCCCGTCCCACACGTCCAGCGCCGCCTCCAGCGCCAGCATCGACAGGATGTCCGGGGTACCCACACGCCCCCGCAGCGCGCCCGCCGCCGGCGCGTACTCAGGACGCATGCCGAACGGCTCGGCGTGGGAGTTCCACCCCGGCAGCGGCGAGTCGAAGCGGTCCTGAAGCGAACGGCGCACGTACAGATACGCCGGCGAACCCGGGCCCCCGTTGAGGTACTTGTACGTGCAGCCGACCGCCAGGTCCACGCCGTGCTCGTCCAGCCCCACCGGCAGCGCCCCCGCGCTGTGGCACAGGTCCCACACCGCGACCGCGCCCACGGCGTGCACCGCGGCCGTCAGCGCCGGCAGGTCGTGCAGGCGCCCGGTGCGGTAGTCGACGTGGTTCAGCAGCACCGCCGCCGTGCGCTGCGACAGCGCGCCCGGCACCTCGGCCGGCGTCACCGCCCGCAGGGTGCGGCCGGTGAGCCGGGCCGCCGACTCGGCGATGTAGCCGTCCGTGGGGAACGTCGAGGCGTCGACGAGGATCTCGTCCCGCCCGTCCCCGGCCAGCCGCACCGCGCCGACCAGCGCCTTGAACACGTTCACGCTGGTCGAGTCGCCCACGACGATCTGCCCCGGCGCCGCGCCGACCAGCGGCGCGATCCGGTCGCCGATCCGCTCGGGCGCCGTCCACCAGCCGCTCTCGTCCCAGGAGCGGATGCGCAGCTCGCCCCACTGGCGGCGCACGACGTCCTCCACCCGGCCGGGAACGTGCGCGGGCAGCGCGCCGAGCGAGTTGCCGTCCAGGTACACGACGTCATCGAGCACGAACCGGCCGCGCACCTCCGCGAGACCGTCCGCGGAGTCCAGCTTCCGCGCCCGCTCAGCCAGTTCAGACATGGGACCTCGCCGTCCACAGCTCCGGGAAGACGTTCTTCTGCGCGCGCTTCTCCAGCCACGCCACCCCGGCCGAACCACCGGTGCCCTGCTTGGCGCCCATCGCGCGGCGCGTGGCCGTCAGATGGTCGTTGCGCCAGCGCCACACCAGCTCGGCGACATCCGTCAACGCCTCGCCCAGCCGGGCGAGTTCACCGTTGTGGTCGCCGGAGTAGATCTCCGCCCACGCGGCCTCCACGGCATCGGAGGGCTCGTAGCGCCGGGTCATGTCCCGCCCGAGCACCGACGCCGGAATCGCGTACCCGCGCCGCGCGAGCAGGCCTACCACCTCGTCGTACAGCGACGGCTCGTGCAGCGCCTTCTCCAGTTCCGCGTGGACGCGGGGCGCGCCGCGGTGCGGCACCAGCATGGACGCGGACTTCTCGCCGAGCAGGAACTCCAGCCGCCGGTACATCGCGGACTGGAAACCGGAGCCCTCGCCGAGCGCGGACCGGTAGGAGTTGAACTGCTGCGGGGTGAGTCCGCCGAGCGGCTTCCAGGAGGCGTTCAGCGCCTCCAGCTCGCGTACGGAACGTTTCAGCGCGTCGATCGCGACCGGCACCCGGTCCTCGCGCAGGGCGCGCGCGGCGGTCTCCCATTCATGGACGATGACCGTGAACCACAGCTCCATCACCTGGGTCGTGACCAGGAAGACCATCTCTCCGGGATCGTCGGAGAGGGTGTGCTGGAGGTGGGTGAGCACGTCCGCCTTGACGTAGTCCTCGTACGGCGTGGTGCCCTCGAAGTCGAGATGCGGGGTCTGAAGCTCGTCTGACCGGTGAGCCTCGTGGGACATCGCTGTCTCCTGTTGTACTCCGGGTAGCGGTCCGCCCCTGCCGTTACCGGCACGGGGGCCCCGGTCCCCACCCGCATCCTCCGCAATCACTGCGGAAACGGCAAGGCCCGCCCGGTCAAGGGCGGGCCCACCAGGGAAAACGCTCTAGCCCAGGGTCTGGGCCGCGGCCGGCGAGGAGTCCTTCAGGAACTGCGAGCAGCGCTCGTACTCCTCCTCCTCGCCGATCGCCTGCGCGGCCCGCGCGAGGCCGTGCAGGGCCCGCAGGAAGCCGCGGTTCGGCTCGTGCTCCCACGGCACCGGGCCGTGGCCCTTCCAGCCGCTGCGCCGCAGCGCGTCGAGGCCGCGGTGGTAGCCGGTCCGGGCGTACGCGTAGGACTCGACGGCCGCGCCCCGCTCGAAGGCGTCGTCGGCCAGCTGGGCCCAGGCGAGCGAGGACGCCGGGAACCGCGCGGCGACCTCGGCGGGCGGGGTGCCCTTGGCGAGGAGCTCGCGCGGCTCCGGGTCGTCGGGCAGGTGGGTCGGGGGCGGACCCCCGAGCAGGTTCTCGTGAAGGGACATGGCATCCAGTCTGTCACCGGGTGACGTTGAGGTACTTCCACGGTCCGGTGACGCCGGCGTTCACGTTGTCCCCGTTGTAGCCGTCGACGTACACCGACCGCACCCGGCCACGGAAGCCCGCGGCGCCGTCGTTGTCGAGGTCGAGGTACATCTTGCCGTCGCTGCCGAGCTCGAAGAACTCGGAGAAGCCGGTCTGCCAGGCGCCCTGCACGTACAGCTGGAAGTCGATCCGCGTGTAGCGGCCCGGGTAGGCGTTGTGCCAGGTGGTGATCAGCGCGTGGGTGCTCTGGTGGTAGGTCTGGTACCAGGTGGTGCCGATCTTCGTCCACTTGTAGTGGCGCGACAGCGCGGTCGATACCCCGGCGCGGGTGTAGACCCCGGACTTGGCCGACGCGTAGCCGTTGCGGGCGTCCCCGGCGAAGACCGCGGTGACCGTGGTGTCGCGGCTCATCCACATGGACGCCGACAGCTTGCCCTGGGCGTTGACCGTGCCCCGCTTCAGCAGCCGCTTGGGCTCGTAGCCCCACGGGTCGGCCCAGATCTCCACGACACGGTTCTTGTACGTCGGGCCGAGGGTGGCCGTGTACGTCACCGTCGTGCCGTAATTCACCAGCGTGCCGTTGCGGTCGAGGCTGATCGCGGTCGCCTTGTGGGCGACGCCGACGCGCGCGATGCCGCCGGCGGCCGCGTGCTCGGCGTCCCCGGCGTAGGCCACCTTGTAGGTGACGGTGCCGGCCGCGGTCGGGGTGTCGGTGAAGGAGTACGCGCTGTTCGCGCCGAGCGGCTTGGTGCCGAGCGCCTTGCCGTTCGGGGCCTCGGCGTCGTACCGGGTCACGGTGAGCGGCGTCCCAGCGGGCAGCTGCAGGCTCGCGGTGACGGTGCCGGAGACGGTGAGCGCCTTGTCGAGCGGGGCGGTGGCCGGCGCCTTGACGGTGACGGCGGGCGCGGACTTGACCGGCTCGTCCATCCGCTGCAGCCGCAGGGCGCCGCGGACGTTGCGGGTCACCGCGAAGAGGCGGCTGCCGCCGGGCTCCCAGGCGAGACCGCCGTCGACCAGCTCGTCCCCGCTGCCGCTGCCGCTGTAGCCGGTACCGGGGAAGTCGTAGTGCCGCACCGCGGTCTGCTCGCCGGGGCGGTAGACGAAGACGTCGTCGCCGTAGGCCGCGTCGGAGCCCGCCGCGACGGTGCCGTCCGGGGCGACGGCCACGGCGGCGCCGTGGTCCTCGCTCGGGTAGGAGGCGACCTGGGTGAGGTCCGCGGCCTGCCACACCGAGTGCGCGTTGCCCGGGTTGGCCGTGATCAGGCGGGTGCCGTCCGGCGTGTAGGCGAGGTCGTTCGTCATGCCGCGGGCCGCGTTCGCGTCGCCGTCGGCGCGCGCGGTGCGCACGGCGCTGCCCGTCGTCACGTCGTAGGTGGCGAGGGCGAAGTTATTGGAGTACGAGCCGGCGGCGGCGATGGTGTTCGGGTTCGCCGGCGAGGCGACCAGGCGCGGCGCGCCCGAGTAGGCGGTCTCGCTGTCCTGGCCCAGGGCCACCACCGGCTCGGCGCCGGAGACGTCCAGCGAACCGATGTCGCCGTCGTCGTCGCCGTACGCGCCGTTGGCGAGGTCGCTGCCGTAGCCGAACCAGACCTTGCCGCCCGCGAGCGCCAGGAAGCGCGGGTGGGTGCCCTCGCCGGTGGCGTACCGGGCCTGCTCGGTGACCGCCTGGGTGTCCAGGGCGACGATGGAGTCCGCGCCGGGCACGGCGGCGTACAGGCGGCTCGCGTCGTCGGAGAGCGCGAGGCCGGTGACACCCGGCAGGGTGGTGGCGGTGGCCAGCACGGCGCCGGAGTAGTTGGTCGCGACCACCTTGCCCGCGGACGGGTCGCTGATGAAGATCCGCTGGTGGACGCCGTCCACCACGACGTCCCCGGCGCTCTTGAGCGGCAGCAGCAAGCTGCTGTCCGCCGCGGCGGAGCCGGCCGTGCCCGCGACGAGCGCCGCGGAACTGCAGAGGACCGCGAGTGCCGTCGCGGCCGAGAGAGAGCGCTTACGCACGATGATGAAGACCCCCCAATGGTCCACGCGTCCTGGATGGGGACACGGTGAAGCGCAGCGTAGAGCATGTCCCTGACATCGCGCGCGCGGGTATCACTTACGGCGGCCTCCGCGGGCCGGGGCACGCCGAGGGCCCGGCAGCCGTACCGGAGTACGGCTGCCGGGCCCTCGGTGAGCCGACCGGGCCGCTTACTTGATGCGGGTGCCGGTGGAGCGCAGGTTGTTGCAGGCCTCGACGACACGGGCGGCCATGCCCGCCTCGGCCAGCTTGCCCCAGGTGCGCGGGTCGTAGGTCTTCTTGTTGCCGACCTCGCCGTCGACCTTCAGGACGCCGTCGTAGTTGGTGAACATGTGCGCGGCGACCGGACGCGTGAAGGCGTACTGGGTGTCCGTGTCGAGGTTCATCTTGATCACGCCGTTCTCCAGCGCGGTCAGGATCTCCTCCTCGGACGAGCCGGAGCCGCCGTGGAAGACGAAGTCGAACGGGGAGGCCTTGCCGTACTTCGCGGCGACGCCCTCGTTCAGCTCCTTCAGCAGCTCGGGACGCAGGACGACGTTGCCCGGCTTGTACACGCCGTGCACGTTGCCGAAGGACGCGGCGAGCAGGTAGCGGCCCTTCTCACCGAGGCCGAGCGCCTCCGCCGTACGGATCGCGTCGTCCACCGTGGTGTACAGGGAGTCGTTGATCTCGTGCGAGACGCCGTCCTCCTCGCCACCGGTCGGGGTGATCTCGACCTCCAGGACGATCTTGGCGGCGCGGGCCTGCTCCAGCAGCTCCTGCGCGATCGACAGGTTGTCGGCCAGGGTCTCCGCGGAGCCGTCCCACATGTGCGACTGGAACAGCGGGTTCAGACCGGCCTCGACACGCTTCTTCGACAGCGCCAGCAGCGGACGTACGTACCCGTCGAGCTTGTCCTTCGGGCAGTGGTCGGTGTGCAGGGCGATGTTGACGTCGTACTTCTCGGCGACGATGTGCGCGAACTCGGCCAGGGCGACCGCGCCGGTGACCATGTCCTTGTTGTGCTGGCCGCCCAGGAACTCGGCACCACCCGTGGAGATCTGGACGATGCCGTCGCTCTCCGCCTCCGCGAAGCCGCGCAGGGCCGCGTGCAGGGTCTGGGAAGAGGTGACGTTGATGGCCGGGTAGGCGAACTTGCCTGCCTTCGCCCGGTCGAGCATCTCGTTGTAGATCTCGGGGGTTGCGATGGGCATCTGTCCGCTCCTTGTATGTGCGGGTGGGCGTGTGGTGCGTTACGGCCCTGACCTAGACCATGGGGGCGACGTCATCGTCGGCCCCATCTTCCCAGACTCGCCCGGAAGGTCCAGGCACGGTCCAGGGGCCGGTCGGTCCGGGGACCGGTCGGTCCGGGGACCGGTCAGTCCAGGCCCAGCTCGTCCTTGCCGTAGGCGTACAGGTACGGCACGCCCGCGCCGTCCTGGATCTTCTCCGCGGCGCCGGTCGCCCGGTCGACGATCGTCGCGACGGCGACGACCTCGGCGCCGGCCTCGCGCACGGCCTCGACGGCGGTGAGCGGGGAGCCGCCGGTGGTGGAGGTGTCCTCGACGACGAGCACGCGGCGGCCCGCGATGTCCGGGCCCTCGACGCGGCGCTGCAGGCCGTGCGCCTTGGCGGCCTTGCGGACGACGAACGCGTCCAGCTTCTTCCCGCGCGCGGCGGCCGCGTGCAGCATGGCGGCGGCGACCGGGTCGGCGCCCATGGTCAGGCCGCCGACCGCATCGAACTCCAGCTCGGCGGTCAGGTCCAGCAGCACCTGGCCGACCAGCGGCGCCGCCTCGCCGTCGAGCGTGATGCGGCGCAGGTCGATGTAGTAGTCGGCCTCCAGACCCGAGGAGAGGGTCACCTTGCCGTGCACCACGGCCTTGTCCTTGATCTGCTGCAGCAGCGCCGCGCGAACGTCCGTCATGCCGACCAGCTTAAATGCGCTCAAAGGCGCCGCCAGCTCCAGGTGGTCGCGGCCTCCAGCGGCTCCAGGGGAGTGACCAGGCGCGGGGCGGTGTTCAGCCCGTTGGGCGGCCCGGTCTGCGGCTCCACGCAGACGGCCTCCTGCTGCTCGTCGTAGACGACCACCCACTCCTCCCGGCTGGCCACCTTCAGCTCCAGCTGCCCGGGCCAGGTGAGGGTGACGTCGACGCCGCCGGGCATGCCGAAGCAGTCGTCCCAGGGGCCGGGCTTCGGCTCGATCCGGTTGCCGGTGGGCAGGTGGTCGTCGCCGCGCTCCTCCTGCCAGGCGGGCGAGAAGTCCAGCGTGGCGTCCTGGCCGCCCAGGTTCCGGTGGAACCAGGGGTGCCAGCCGATCTGCGCCGGGAACGACGAGTCGTACGTCTCGATCGACATGGTGAGCGTGAGGGAGTCCGGGGTGAGGGCCACGACCTGCGTGACCCGGCCGGGGTAGGGCCAGGGCTCGACCAGGTCGTACGTCAGGACGGCTTCGTCGGCCGTGGCGCGGGCGGTCCGCCAGGCGGCGTCGCGGGCGGTGCCGTGGATGGCGTGCGGCGGGGAGTTCAGCGGCATCTGGTGCACGGTGGCGCCGTCCCGGAACCGTCCGTCCCGGATACGCCCGCACCAGGGCACCATCGGGAAGCACCCGTACCGGTCCCCCTGCCGCAGCAGCTCGACTCCGCCGACCCGCACCGACCCGATCCGCCCACCGCCGGCGGGCCGCACGACGACCTGCGCGTCCCCGGCGCTCAACGTGATGTCTTCGTTACTCACGGGACGACAGTACTGGGGGCGGGGGCGCGGGGGCGACGGGAGCGGGGGCGATGCCATGCGATGCGTGCGCTGCGCGTGCGAGGGGGGTGATGCCGGCGATGCTGCGATGCAGGGCGATGGGGGCGATGGGGCCGATGGGGCCGGCTGGCACGGATCGGGGGTGACGCCGCTCGGGTGGCCCGTCGGGGCCCAGCGGCGCCCGGCGGGGTCCGGCGGGGCCCAGCGGCGCCCGGCGGGGTCCGGCGGGGCCCAGCGGCGCCCGGCGGGGGCCGGCGGGGGCCGGCGAGGTCAGTGGCGGCGGCGCAGGGCGCGGCCGACCACGATCGCGGACGCGACCACGGCCACCGCGGCCGGGGCCATCCAGCGCAGGGTGGAGGTGGCGGAGGACGTCTGCGGGGCGGGGACGGGCGCGTAGCGACCGCGGGGCGGCGCGTGGTCGACCTCCTCGGCGCTGCGGCCGATCATCGTGCGCCGGGCGTGGGCCGCCTCGGCGGCCGGCCGGTCGAGGTCGGTGTAGTCCGCCTCCGCCGGGGCGTCGGGCTGCGGCTCGGCACGGTCCGCCGGGGGCCCGGCGGGCGGCTCGGCGTCCTCTTCGGCGCGCGGGTCCAGGGACGGCGGGGGTACGTCGGCGTCGAAGTCGGACGGCGCCGGCGCGTCGTCGGCGTCCGGCGCCGTCTCGAAGTCACTGGTCGCGGCCGGCTCGAAACCCCCGGCGGACAGCTGCTCCGGCGACTCCGGCGTCTCGGGCGCGGCGGTCTCGGGTGCTGTTGCCGTCGCTTCAGGGGCCGGCCGCGTTTTCGTCCCCTCCTGCCCGAGCTGTTCCGCGAAGCGGGTCAGGAGCCGGGTGACGGCCGCCTCGACCTCCTGGGCAGGGAACTCCGTGATGCGGCCGTCGGCCGTCGCGCCGCCCTCGAAGGTGAGCGTGGCGCCGCCCTCGGCGTCCGCCGCCCGCACGGTCAGCGTCAGCTTCACCGTGCCGGTGCCGCGCGCCTCGCCCGCGTCGCCCTCGACCGCGCAGGAACCGTCCTCGCGTCCGCTGACCCGCAGGGTGCCGCGGTAGGTGACGGAGTGGCCGCCGACCCGCAGCTTCAGCCGCCCGGCGATGTCCGTGCCGTCTTCCGCGCCGGCGTCCCGCTGGAGTCCGGGCAGCGCCCGGGCGATCCGCGCGGGGTCGGCCAGAGCCGCCCGAAGCCGCTCGGCGGGGACCGGAACGAACACCTCATGCTCCATGTCGACGGAGCCTACCCAGCGGGCGGCGAACTGCACCCTCACGCGCCTGGATCCCCACGCCCTCCCCCTTGCGGACTACCGCGAAAGTTGCAGGAACCGCACGCCTACCGCGCGGGTTGCGCCCAAGATCCGCCGCGGGCGGGATTCGGCCCCGGAGCCCCGGCCCGTAGGTTCGGGGACGAGCGACCCGACCGGGGGGAAGGGTGCGGCCCGTCTCTCGGGGGAGAGGCGGGCCGCCACGCGCACGTATGGGCCACGCGGGCGTAGGTGATGGAAGAACATCCGCCCTGGGCCGGTCAGCCCCGGTAGCGCGGGTGCACCAGGGTCGACGGCGGCAGCCCCGGCACGCGCGTGCGGGTCGCGTCGCGCGCGTCGGCGGCGAGCTGGGCGGGCGTCAGCGTGGCGGGACGCGGGCCGTCCGGGTCGAGTCGCAGCGCCGGCGGCCTCGGGCCCGTACCGGCCAGGACGAAGCCCCAGTCCCCCGGCGGATGGGACACTCCGGCCGTGCGGTCCGGTCCGGCCGCGAACCCGGAGTCCCGGGCGCCGACCCGGTAGGACACGGTCCGCAGCCCCGCGGCGCGCACCGTCGACTCCACGGTCCAGAACACACGGGGCCGCGCGGCGACCGGCCCGGCGTGCACGACGAGCCGCCCGCCGGGGGCGAGCGCGCGCCGGGCCAGCCCGTAGAACTCCTGCGCGTACAGCTTGGTGCTCGCGGTGATGCCCGGATCGGGCAGATCCGCGATCACCACGTCGTACGACCCGGGGGGCGTCGTACGCAGCCAGCCGAAGGCGTCGGCGGTGGTGACCGTGAGCCGCGGGTCGCCGTAGACGTGGTCGTTGAGCCGGGACAGCGCCGGGTCGGTGCGGGCGAGGCGCACCACTTCGGGGTCCAGTTCGACGACCCGCAGCCGCCGCACGTCCGGGTGGCGCAGCACCTCGCGGGCGGCCAGGCCGTCGCCGCCGCCGAGGATCAGCACGCGCCCGTGCGGCCCGGCCATGGCGGGCTGGACGAGCGCCTCGTGGTAGCGCCGCTCGTCGCGGCCGCCGACGCGCAGCCGGCCGTCGAGGAAGAGGTCGAGGGGGCGGCCGGCGGTGCCGCCGGTCAGGACGATCTCCTGGACCCCGCTCTGCACGGCGACCCGTACGCCGCCGCCGTAGACGGCGTGCCGCGCGGCCCGCTCGAAGTCGTCGACCTCTGCGGCGGCGAAGGCGAGCACGCCGAGCACGACGAGACCCACGGCGAGCAGCGCCCGCCGGGCGCGCCGGCTCAGATCGCGGCGGAAGAGCCCGAGGACGAGCGCGCCGCCGGCGAGCACGTTGACCGCGCCGGTGAGCAGGGAGCTGGTCAACTGGCCCAGCAGCGGCAGCAGCAGAAAGGGGAAGGCGAGGCCGCCGACGAGGCCGCCGACGTAGTCCGCGGCGAACAGGTCGGCCACCGCGCCGCCCGCGTCCTGGCGGCGGATGCGCTGGATCAGCTCCATCAGCAGCGGCACCTCGGCGCCGATGAGCAGCCCGATGGCGAGGGAGAAGGCGACCAGCAGACAGCGCGGGCCGCTCGCCCAGACCCCGCCCCAGGCCCCCGTCCAGGCGAACACGGCGTACAGGGCGAGCGCGCTGCATCCGCCGACGAGGGCGAGCGCCGCCTCCAGCGCGGCGAACCCGATGGCCGCGTGCCGCCGCAGCCGCTTGGCCGCGAGCGAGCCGATGCCCATGGCGAACACCATGACCGACAGCACGACCGAGGCCTGGGTGACCGAGTCGCCGATCAGGTAGGAGGCGAGGGCGACCAGCTCGAGTTCGTACACCAGTCCGCAGGCGGCGCACACGAACACACCGGCGAGGACCAGGAACCGGCCCGTGCCCGGACGGACGGGCAGCCGCGGGGTGCGGCAGCCCCAGGGCGGCGGCGCGCCGGGCGGAGCGGGGGCGTGCTGTTCGATCACAACTGTGACGTTACGTCAGAGGTACGCCACGCTTCGTCACCCACACGTGTGGTGTTGGCGCTTCACGGGTTTGCCCGGACGAAGGCCGGTACTCGGACGCCGATGCGCGAGGACCTAGACGGCGGCCGGTACCCGGGTGCCGACCCGTGTGCGGGTGGCCACCAGTTGGCCGTCCTGCGGGTAGGCGTGCCAGGTGCGCCAGTGGACGTGGCCGTCGTGGGCCTGCGCCAGCAGCGCGGTGAAGGCGTGCGGGCTGCCCGGGAAGACGCCGGCCAGGCCGTGGGGGTGGTCGGAGACCAGGGCCAGCAGTTCCTGGGCGCGGCCCGCGAAGGAGCCCGGGGAGAGCACCTCGACGCGGGCGGCGAACTCGTACTCCCAGTCGCCGACGCGTTTGGCGACGCCGAGCGGCAGGGGTGTGCTGCTGCCCGGGATGCAGGCCACGGTCTCCGAGCACACGCCGCGCTCCTCCTCCAGGAGTACCTGGTGGGAGGCGCCGAGCAGTCTCAACTGGAGTTTTGCGCCGGACAGTTCGAGGTCGAGCGTGGCCAGTGCGGGGAGCGGTTCGCGTCCCAGGGTCCAGGCGAGGTCGGCCGCGCGCGTGTCGGTGTAGGAGGTCTTCAGGGTCGTGAGCATGGATCGGCTCCGCAAGCACGCAAAGAACAGGGGCGTTGGTCCGTCACACCCCGGTCGGCACCGGGAGATCGGCCCGGTCGGCCCGGCGGGCAGGCGTCCGCGCGAGACGTCCTCGGGGCTGGGGTGGTGATTTAGAGGGAATCATGAACTGTGCGGCCGCCACAGCGTTTTTACCCAACTTCGGAGGGTTTCCATCCCTCAGAGGGCTGCAACGCTCAACTGTTCAACGACGGCGTACGCCCACTCGCGGGAGGCGTACGCCTGCGCACCGCACGTGTGTCGGGCGCCGGGTGGTTTCGCCGCGGGGCCCGGGCCCGGTCCGGACCCGGGCCCCGCGGTGCGGATGCGGTTCCCCTGTTCGAGACCCGGCTGCCCCGTGTCAGCCGCCGCCTCCCCCACATCCGCCCCCGCCACCCCCGCATCCCCCGCCACCCCCGCAGGACGACCCGCCTCCGCAGGACGAGCCGCCGCCGCACGAGGAGTGGCCTCCCCCGCAGGAGTGTCCACCGTGCCCGGAGTGGCCGCTGCCGCCGTGGTGCCCGCCCGAGGACGTACCGGAGGACGACCCGCCGGCGTCGCCCCCGCCGGCCCACCAGCTGTTGCCGGAATTGCTGGTGCTGCCGCCGTAGAGGGTGCCGGCGGCAGCGCTCCGACGGCCGTGGTGGCGAGCGGGCCGCCGGACGGCCCGCCGGCTGCGTCGCGCGGCGGAGAGGACCGCCGCGATCACCGCGAAGACGATCAGCACCAGGATGAAGCCGAAGAACACGCTCACGGCGACACCCTCCTTCCGTTTCTCCCCCGTGGACCCGCCCCGGGCGTCCGCCCGGGGCGGGTCCGGCGAGGCGCCCCCCGTCGGCCGCCCCGCTCTTGGTGTGACCGGGAGATGCCCGCCGCCACCCCGGCCCAAAGCAGAGTTGAGGAACTCCAGAGGGTTCTGGCATGCCGACGGCCAGTGACCTACACGGAAGGGCAGCTCAGGGGCCGTTGGGGGGCTTGGACGTGTCCGCTCCGCTGGTGCGCGGCTTGGCCCGGCGGTCCCTGCAAGGGTCACCGCCTCTCATCCTGTAGCGGACGGCAGCAGCCGCAGCGTCTGGCCGGTTCGAGTCAGCCATCACGGGCGTGACGCTGACCGTCACGCCCGTGAATCGACGGGCTGAGTCGGATATCGACCCACCACAGCAGCGACCGCGCGAGCGCGAGCGGCAGTCGGTCGGCCATGGCGTGGTTGCAGTCGGCGCACGCCAGCATGAGCGAGGTGCCCGACCGCGACCGCCCCAGCGTGTGCAGCACGACGTCGTCGCGGGTGGCCTCACCCAGGTCGGCGAGCGAGCAGCGGCAGCCGTTAACGACATGTCCACCTCAAGCTCTGCTCAATTTTCCCCATGGCATACCTACTGCTCTCTAAGCTCCGTCGTCGACCAACCCAATCATTACGGTGTTTGGAAAACAGGGGGGAAGAATTGCGTTTCCTTGCAGGCTCCGTATTTTTCGCAAGCGCCATGGCCCTGGGGATATCGACCCCGGCGCTGGCGGAAGACCCGACGCCGACTCCGACCACGACCATTGCAGCACCTCATGACGGCGACGACGCCAGTGACGGCCTCCTCCGCACCGCACCGCCGGCCACTCCGCAGGAGTCTTTGACCGACGCCCCGACCGACCCGGCGCTTGATCGTGACCCAGACCTTCCTGGCGGTTCCTGCGGGCCGGGTCAGAAGTGTCCCGCCGCGGGTGACTGCGACGAAAGCAAGTGGTTCAAGCCCGCTTCCTTGGGCGGCCAGTACCACAAGGGTGTCGGCCCCAGCCAGTCGAACTACAACGGTACCCGTGAAAAAGAAGACATGGACTTCACCGCCGAGGCTTCCGGGACTGTCGGCGTCGCATACTCCGGAGAAATCACCACAAAGGTCAGCGACGTGGTGTCCGAAGTGAATACGAAGTTCGGCGCCTCCATATCGATGTCGATAACGGCCAAACTGGGCAACGTGGTGCACGTGAGGGACGTTCCTCCGAAAAGGACGGTCCACGCCCAGTACGGCGTGTGGCGCAGGAAGTTCACCGGCACTGCCTACTGGCAGCACCACACCTGCTACCTGACGAAGAACACCGTGACCGGCTACGGTCCCCTGCATGTCGGGTGGTACACGTGGGACGACTGACCTCAGTCATCTCGGTGAGGCGACTGGGGACGGTCAGTGCAGTGGCCGTCCTGACTTTGACGGGTTGCACCAGCACACCACCGGGCGGACACCGGGCGACTCCCGATGCACCGCCGACCGGGACGGCTTCACCCAGCACACCTACCGCCATTCCCTCGGCGACCACGGACCCTCGCACTCCGCCTCAGCTTCCCGAGGCAGAGAAGGCATTCATCCGAGCAGGCGGAAAAACGGGGCCTCACACGTTCCCCGCGATTCCTGAAATCGGGCAGGGCACTTTGGAAGTCGGGGTGATCTGTTCAGGTTCCGGAACCATCGACGTCAATGTGGGCCCGATCGTGAGCTACACCGTTGTCTGCGCAAACGATGACCCCGGACAGCTGAACGAAGTAGGCCTCAGGCACATCCACAAGAACGTTGTGGTCTCGGTCACCACCAAGACAAGCGGAACCTGGGGACTCTCGGTGGGATGGACGAAAAACGTCGCCTCTCCCAGTTGAGCCCCCGTCCGCAGCAGCCCGTCGGCGTGGCCGACGGGCTGCTGGAGCCCGCCAGGGGTGAACTCGGCACGGCTCGTAGCCGGGTAGCGACCTTGATGACCGATTGGCAGATAAGACACCCCCCTCGCCCGAGAGGCGCGTTGGGTATCACCAGGGCCGCCGCCCTCCTCTGAAGGTGAGTTGAGGAAGGCCAGAGTTTGGGCGCAGGATGGCCCGCATGACCTCCAGCGCCCGTCCCCTGCTGAACCGCCGGCTCGCCGAGTTCGGAACGACGATCTTCGCCGAGATGTCCGCCCTCGCCCTGCGCACCGGGGCCGTCAACCTCGGGCAGGGCTTCCCGGACACCGACGGCCCCGAGGAGATCCGCGAGGCCGCGGTGCGGGCGCTGCGCGACGGACGCGGCAACCAGTACCCGCCCGGCCCCGGCGTCCCCGAGCTGCGCACGGCCGTCGCGGCGCACCAGCAGCGCCACTACGGCCTGACGTTCGACCCCGACACCGAGGTGCTCGTCACCGCCGGAGCCACCGAGGCCATCGCGGCCGCCCTGCTGGCCCTGGTCGAGCCCGGCGACGAGGTGGTCGCGCTGGAGCCGTACTACGACTCGTACGCGGCCTGCATCGCGATGGCGGGCGGCACGCGCGTGCCGGTCACACTGCGCCCGCGTCCCGACGAGGGCACCTTCCGTCTCGACCTCGACGAGCTGCGCGACGCCGTCACCGACCGCACCCGGCTGCTGCTGATCAACACCCCGCACAACCCGACCGGCACCGTCCTCACCCGCGAGGAGCTGACCGCGATCGCCGAGCTGGCGGTGGAACGGGACCTGCTGGTGGTGACCGACGAGGTGTACGAGCATCTGGTGTTCGACGGCGCCGCGCACGTGCCGCTGGCGACTCTGCCCGGGATGCGGGAGCGCACGGTCACCATCTCCTCCAGCGGGAAGACGTTCTCGTTCACCGGCTGGAAGGTCGGCTGGATCACCGCCGCGCCCGGACTGGTCGCCGCCGTACGCTCGGCCAAGCAGTTCCTGACGTACGTCTCCGCCGGGCCCTTCCAGTACGCGGTCGCCGAGGCGCTGAACCTGCCGGAGTCGTACTTCACGTCGTTCCGCGAGGACCTGCGCGCCAAGCGGGACGTGCTCGCGACGGGCCTCGCCCAGGCGGGCTTCGGCGTCTTCCGGACGGCCGGCACATACTTCCTCACCACCGACATCCGCCCGCTCGGCTTCGACGACGGATTCGCCTTCTGCCGCGCACTGCCCGAACGCGCGGGCGTGGTCGCCATCCCGCACGCCGTCTTCTACGACCACCGCGAGGCGGGCGCCCCCTTCGTACGGTTCGCGTTCTGCAAGCGCCTCGAGGTACTGACGGACGCAACGGAACGACTCCACAAGGCATTCACCTCCTGACCGCCGGCCCCGACTACGGCCACTCAGCCGGCAGCGCCTGCGGCACCGGAGCTATTCGGTGTCAATGACGTGCCAGCCGTTCAACGCAGGAACGCTGACCCGATCACCCCTCTTGGGGCTCACTCGTGCACCTCGACCGGACCGAGGTCGACGTCACCAAGTGGACGCATCCCTTCCCTGAGCTGGTCGGGGTCGGCGTTGATCCGCGCGGTTGCCCGCCACGAGACGATCGCTGGATGCACAGCCTCCCTGGCACCCAGCTCAGCGGCATCGGACAGCGCGTCCAGGAGCTCGACGGTGAAGGCACGCACTTCCTCGGCGTTCAGGTGGCGCACCCACGGGAACACTTCGGGCAACGCGAGGAGAAGCGACCTGGCACCGTCGTCCTGCTTCATCAGTGCAAGGAACAGCCGGGACGCCGTGGTCAGGTTTGCCTCGGTGCGCTCTGCGTGTATGGCCGTCGTCAGCACCATGTCTGCGCGTCCCGATGCGTGACGCGCAGGCATCCGAGGGCGGCGGCCCTGGCAGCGACGGCCTTCGGGTTGCGCGACAGGTCGGTGAACGAGACGGATTCCGATTCGAATGCCTAGGCGCGGCAAAGGAATGATCGAGCTGGGGAGGGCCGACATGGACCCGTCACGGAGAGCCGTTCTGGGCGCCGGGCTCTTCTCCGTGGCGCTCACCATCCCCGGTTGGCCGGATGTGATCGAACGCGCCGAAGCCATCCAGACCGGCCGAGCGTCCCGCGTCGGGATGAACGAAGTGGACATGGTCATCGCCATGACCGAACGGATCTCGGATCTTGATGATCAGTTCGGCGGACGCCATGCCCGCCCCATGGCCGCGACTTTCATGGTCAACACGGTGGCGCCGTACCTTCGCGCCGACGCTTCGGGTGAAGTCCGTAAGGCCATGCTGTCGGCTGCCTCGGATCTCGCCTATCTGACCGGCTATATGGCTGTGGACGAAGGGCTGCACGGTCTTGCCCAGCGCTATTACCTCAAAGCACTGGAGTTGGCCGGGGCGGCAGACGATCACCTCACGTACTGCACAACGCTTCGCGGAATGAGCGTTCAGGCCGTGGATCTGGGCCACGGTGAGAAGGCAAGGGAGTTGGCCGATGCCGCTGCCGCCGCATCCCCCAAGGCAGGCCCCCGGATGCTCGCTTTCCTCGCCGGTCAGCAAGCACACGCCGCCGCCCAGACCGGTGACCGCACGACCGCGTTGCGTCGGCTTCGGGAAGCCGAAGCGGCAATGGAGAAAGCAGAGTCCCGGAGCCGGGCCTTCGGGTCGTACGACCCGTCATCACTGCTGTACCACGTGAGCCAGGTTCGCTACGAGCTGGGCGACGTGGCCGGGTCCATCGAAGCGATGCAGCAGTCCGATCAACACCGGTTCGGCGTGTACCGCCGGGCACGTGTCCGGCACCGGGCGACCCTCGCCGAACGCCGGCTTCAGATGGGCCACTTGGAAGCAGCGTGCGCCACATGGCATCTCGCGCTCGACGACTTCCCCATGGTCCAGTCGGGGCGCGCGGACGATCGGATCAAGTCCATGGCCGGACTGATCCGTCCGCATCTCAGGAACCCCGTCGCACGGGAACTGTACGAGCGGGCCCGCAGCGTTGCGCCCGCGCTCGTTGCCTGATCCCCCACGCACGCAGAGAAGTTCCGCCCCCCTTCCGGAACTCTGCCGTCTCCGCAAGCACCGCGGGCGCCGCGCGTCATCCCCGTTGCTCGGCGCCCGCGCGGCGGGCGGCGGTGACGATGTCCTCCAGTGCGGCGAGGTGTGCCTCGAGTGCGCGGCGGCCCTCGCGGGTGAGCGCGACCCAGGTGCGCGGCCGTTTGCCGACGTAACCCTTGCGGACGCTCACATGCCCCAGCTTCTCCAGCGTGGAGACCGTCTTGCTGGTCACCGAGTCGGAGATGCCGCAGTAGTCCCGGAGCACCCCGAACTCGGCCTCCGTGCAGGAGGAGAGGTAGGCGACGAGCGCCAGCCGGGTGGGGTGCTGCAGCTCCCGGTCCAGGGCGGGCGGCGGGGTGTCGGTCACGCGTGCTCCGTTCGTATGACGCGCCGCCCGAGGTCCAGGGCGCAGACGACGCCGAAGACCACCAGCGCGCCGGGCAGGCCGTAGGGGATCGCGGCCAGGCCGCCCACGGCGATCGTCGCGGCCGGCGGCAGCAGGATCCGCCACGTCGAGCGCCCCTCACGCCGGGGCCAGGGCACGCTCCCGCCGTGCCGCACGCCCGCCCACATCAGGGCCATGAAGGCGACGAAGCCGGCCAGGCCGAGCGCGAGCAGCGGCCCCGACCACTGCTCGTACCGCCCGGCGAGTCCGAAGGCGCCGAACTCGACGGCGCAGGCCACGCCCTGCGCGATCACATAGCCGCGCGGTGTGCGCTGCGCGGCCCGGGCGGCGGCCTGGGCGTCGCGCGCGGCACGCAGGGCCGCCCCGGCGGCGTGCTGGTCGTACGGCTGGTCCGTGCCGTGGGTCATGTGTCCTCCCCGTGTCCGGGGCGGTGGTCGGTCCGCCCCCGTGCATCCCACTCTAGGAAACTACTTTCCATATCGGCAAGTACTTTCCCTCGATCGGGTCACGCCGACGGTCGCCCCTCGCCCGCCGCGAGCGACCGCCCCCACCCACCTGGCTGCCTTCTGCTCGCGCCGCCTCCCCTCCCGCTGCAAGGTGCGGGATGTGAGCCACGCCGGTACGACTCTGCTCCCCCCTGCCCGCAGGCCCCGGGCCCACAAGCGGTCCGTCGGCGCGGCGCGGGCACTGGCGGGCGCCGGAGGGACCGGCACCGCGCTGGCACTGTTCGCCGCGGCCCGGCTGGCCGGCGTGCTCGTGCTCGCCGCGGCCGCCCTCTTGAGCGGACGGCAGCCGCTCGCGCTGCTCGGCCGTTCCTGGGACTCGGTGTGGTACCTGGGCATCGCCGCCCACGGCTACGGCCGCACCCTGCACCTCGGCGGCGCGATCCACAGCGACCTCGCGTTCTTCCCGCTCTACCCGGCGCTGGTGCGGGCCGTCCTGTGGCTGACCCCGCTCGGCGGCGGCGCGTCGGGGCTCGTCGTGTCCTGGGCCGCGGCCGCGGTGGCCGCCTGCGGCATCCACCGGTGCGCGGCGCTGCTGTACGGGCGCACGGTCGCCACGGTCCTCGTCGTGCTGTGGGGCCTGCTGCCGCACTCCGTGGTGCTGTCGATGGCGTACACCGAGCCGGTCCTGACCGCCTGCGCCGCCTGGGCGCTGTTCGCGGTGGTGCGCCGGCAGTGGGTGGCGGCCGGGGCGCTCGCCGCGCTCGCGGGACTGTCCCGCCCGAACGGGTGTGCGGTCGCGGCGGCGGTGCTCGCCGCGGCGGCAGGGGAGGTGGTGCGGCTGCGCGGCCGCGGAGTTACCCACAGCCTGTGGACGGGCGCCGCGCTCGCGCCGCTCGGCTGGGCCGCGTACGTGCTGTGGGTCGGCCGGCGCACCGGCGACCTCCTCGGCGGCTACTTCACCGTGCAGCGCCGGTGGGGCTCACGCTTCGACTTCGGGCGCGGCTCGCTGCGCTTCGTCCGCCATCTGCTGCTGCACGGCGACCGCTTCGTGTTCTCCATGGCCCTGATGATCGTCGCCGCGGCCGTCCTGCTGTTCGCGCTGCTGCTGGCCGGCCGCGCGCCGCTGCCGCTCCTCGTGTACAGCGGCGTGCTGCTGCTGGTCGCGGCCGGCGGGTCCGGCTTCTTCGAGTCCAAGCCGCGCTTCCTGCTGCCCGCCTTCCCGCTGCTGCTGCCGCTCGCGCGGGCCCTCGCGGGCACGGCGAAAGCCCGGCCCCGGCACGCGGCCGTGGTGGCCGGCGCCCTGGCCGGGCTGTCGTTCGCCTACGGCGCGTACCTGGTCGTGATCGCCCGTACGCCCCTGTAGAACGGCTGGACTACTCGTCGCCCTCCTCGGGCTGGTCGGCGTCGTTGATCTCCTGCTCCAGGCCCAGCTGCTCGACGAGCCAGCGGTCGAACTCGATCGCGGCACGCACCCAGCTGACGGTCGAGGAGACGAAGTGCTCCAGGCTCACGCCCATGCCGATCAGCATCTGCGCCTCGCCGATGAGGCGGACGGTGCCGTCGTCGTGGGTGTGGGTGTAGACCTTGGGCCACAGCGTCCGGCGGTTCCAGTCGTCGATGGACTCCAGCAGCTGGGGCTTCTCGTCGATCTTGTGGGGGCGGTCGTAGAACGTCCGCACCGAGAAGACCTGCTGGTCGTCCTCGCCGCGGAACATGAAGTACGTACGGAACTGCTCCCACGGCGCCGCGAGGTCACCCTCGTCGTCGACGACGTACTTGAGCTCCATCTGCTCAAGGAGCTGCTTCACGAGGTCCTGATCCGGGACGACGGGGCCCGCCGGTCCTTGCGGCTGCGGCTGGGGCTGGCCCCCGAAGTTCGGAATCGAGGACGGGTCGATGGTCACCGTGAATTTCCCTTCGTACGGATTCCGCCATCCTCCCCCAGAGGGGGAGGGGGGTGGCAAGCCCCGACGGCGCCTGTCAGCCCTGGGCTGACATGATCCGGCCGGTCGGGCGAGAGCGCCGCGGCTCCCACCCGCCCCCCGGCCGGTACCGGACGCCCACGGTTTCGGGCATCCCGGCCCGGCATGCCCCGGCCGGCACGCCCGCGCCGGACCCGGGGTGCGCGATGATGCCGGGATGCGCATACCGAGAGCGGTGCGGTGGGTGTTGTGGGCGCTGTGGTGGGGCTGCCTGGCGTTCTCCCTGTGGTTCTTCTGGGCGCTGTACGTCGCCCTCACGGCTGTCTGAGCCGTCAGAGTCGTCTGAACCGTCAGAGCCGTCAGAGCGTCTTGCCCGTCGCCGGCCCGACCAGCAGGCCCTCGCCGAAGCGGTCCACGCGGACCGTGTCGCCGTCCTTGACCTCGCCGGAGAGGATCTCCCTGGCGAGCCGGTCGCCGATCGCGCTCTGCACCAGGCGGCGCAGCGGACGCGCACCGTAGGCCGGGTCCATGCCCTCGTCGGCGAGCCAGGCCAGCGCCTCGGGTGTGACGTCGAGCGTGAGGCGCCGCTCGGCGAGCCGCTTGGCTAGCCGGGTGATCTGCAGCTCGGCGATCCGGCTCAGCTCCTGCTTGGTCAGCGCGGAGAAGACCACCAGGTCGTCGAGCCGGTTGAGGAACTCCGGCTTGAAGGACGCCCGTACGACCTCCAGCACCTGCTCCTTCTTCTCCTCCTCGCTGGTCACCGGATCCATCAGGAACTGGCTGCCCAGGTTGGAGGTCAGCACCAGGATGGTGTTGCGGAAGTCGACCGTGCGGCCCTGACCATCCGTCAGGCGGCCGTCGTCCAGCACCTGGAGCAGGACGTCGAAGACCTCGGGGTGCGCCTTCTCCACCTCGTCCAGCAGCACGACGCTGTACGGCCGCCGCCGCACCGCCTCGGTCAGCTGGCCGCCCTCCTCGTAGCCGACGTACCCGGGGGGCGCGCCGAGCAGCCGGGCGACGCTGTGCTTCTCGCCGTACTCCGACATGTCGATGCGGACCATGGCCCGCTCGTCGTCGAAGAGGAAGTCGGCGAGCGCCTTGGCCAGTTCGGTCTTGCCGACGCCGGTCGGGCCGAGGAAGAGGAAGGAGCCGGTCGGGCGGTCCGGGTCGGCGATCCCGGCGCGCGAACGCCGTACCGCGTCCGACACCGCGCGCACGGCCTCGCCCTGCCCGATCAGCCGCTTGCCGATCTCGTCCTCCATGCGCAGCAGCTTCTGCGTCTCGCCCTCCAGCAGCCGCCCGGCCGGGATGCCGGTCCAGGAGGCGACGACGTCGGCGATGTCGTCGGAGCCGACCTCCTCCTTGACCATGGTGTCCTTCGCGGCCTCCTCCTCGGCCTCGGAGGCGGCCTCCAGCTCCTTCTCCAGCGCCGGGATCTCGCCGTACAGCAGCTTGGAGGCGGTGTCGAAGTCGCCGTCGCGCTGGGCGCGTTCGGCCTGGCCGCGCAGGTCGTCCAGCTTCTCCTTCAGCTCACCGACCCGGTTGAGGGACTGCTTCTCCTTCTCCCAGCGGGCGGTCAGGCCCCGCAGCTCCTCCTCCTTGTCGGCGAGGTCGCGGCGCAGCTTGTCCAGGCGCTCGCGGGAGGCCGCGTCGGTCTCCTTGCTCAGCGCCAGCTCCTCCATCTTCAGCCGGTCGACGGCACGCTGGAGCTCGTCGATCTCGACCGGCGAGGAGTCGATCTCCATGCGCAGCCGGGAGGCCGACTCGTCGACCAGGTCGATGGCCTTGTCGGGCAGGAAGCGCGAGGTGATGTACCGGTCGGACAGGGTCGCCGCGGCCACCAGCGCGCTGTCGGCGATCTGCACCTTGTGATGCGCCTCGTAGCGGCCCTTGAGGCCGCGCAGGATGGCGATGGTGTCCTCGACGCTCGGTTCGGCGACCAGCACCTGCTGGAAGCGGCGCTCCAGCGCGGGGTCCTTCTCGATCCGCTCGCGGTACTCGTCGAGCGTGGTCGCGCCGACCATGCGCAGCTCACCGCGGGCCAGCATCGGCTTGAGCATGTTGCCGGCGTCCATCGCGGAGTCGCCGCCGGCGCCGGCGCCGACGACGGTGTGCAGCTCGTCGATGAAGGTGATGATCTGCCCGTCGGAGTCCTTGATCTCGGCGAGGACGGTCTTCAGCCGCTCCTCGAACTCACCCCGGTACTTCGCGCCCGCCACCATCGCGCCCAGGTCGAGCGCGACGAGCCGCTTGTCCTTGAGCGACTCGGGCACGTCGCCCTTCACGATCCGCTGGGCGAGCCCCTCGACGACGGCGGTCTTGCCGACGCCGGGCTCGCCGATGAGGACGGGGTTGTTCTTGGTGCGGCGGCTGAGCACCTGCACCACCCGGCGGATCTCCGTGTCCCGGCCGATGACCGGGTCCAGCCTGCCCTCCCGGGCCGCCTCGGTGAAGTCCGTGCCGAACTTCTCCAGCGCCTTGTACGACCCCTCCGGGTCCGCGGTGGTCACGCGACGCCCTCCCCTCGCCTTGCGGAACGCCTCCTGGAGCTTGCCGGCCGTGGCGCCCTGCCGGGTGAGCACCTCGCCACTCTGGCCGCCCTTGGCGGCGATGCCGATGAGCAGGTGCTCGGTGGACAGGTACTCGTCGCCCAGCTCCTTGGCCCGGGCCTGGGCGTCGGCGATGACGGCGAGCAGCTCGCGGTTGGGCTGCGGCGGCGCGACGGTCGAACCGGCCACGCTCGGCAGGGACGCGAGGGCCTTCTCCGCCCCGGAGCGCACGGCGGCCTGGTCGGCGTCGACGGCGGCCAGCAGATCGACGATGTTCTCGTTCTCCCGCCCCTCGAGCAGCGCGAGGAGCAGGTGGGCCGGGGTGAGGTCCGCGTGTCCCTCGGTCACGGCCCGATTGCCGGCGGCGTTGATCGCGTCCCGGCTCCGGTTGGTCAGCTCGGCGTCCACGTTCGCTTCTCTCCTCCTCGACACGCCGGGGTCAGCCGTCTCCCCGTACTGACTCGGTCAACGTACACAAAGTTGAGTCTATTCCACTCAAGGGTGGGGAGGGGAGGGGTGACAGGGCGGCGGTGCGCGACCGCTGCGGGTAGGTTCCGTTCCATGACCGCGTACCCCCAGGACCCGGGCGCACCGGACGAGCCGTATCTCGCCTTCTGGCGGGAGCGGCACCTGTGCACCCTGACCACACTGCGCCCCGACGGCACCCCGCACGTCGTGCCCGTCGGAGTGACCTACGACCCCGCAGCGCGGCTGGCCCGGGTGATCACGAACAAGGCGAGCGCGAAGGTGGGGCATGTGCTGGCCGCCGGCCCCGAGGGCGCTCGGGTCGCCGTGTGCCAGGTCGCCGGGCGGCGCTGGGCCACGCTGGAGGGCCGCGCCTTCGTCCGCACGGAGGCGGACCGGATCGCGGAGGCGGAGCGGCGCTATGCGGAGCGCTACGAGCGGGTGCCGTCGCCGAACCCGTCGCGCGTGGTGATCGAGATCGAGCTGGACCGGGCCATGGGGCGGGGATGAACACCGCGTAGGCGCAGAAAATACAGCGGAGGCCCACAAAGTACAGCGGCGTCACCGTGTTCAGGTCACGGTGACGCCGCTGCGGGGGGAAGCGCCTGAGCGATCTGTTACGACGGGGGAATCGCGTCAGGCACTGCGGGGGGTGGCCGAGATGGTCCGCACGTCGGAGATGTCCGGCTCCGACAGCCGGTGGTCCCGCTGGTCGAGATTCACAAAGATCATTCCGTACCGGATGGCGCACCGTACCGGCTGCGGCGCCCCCCGAGGCCGTCGCAGACACCGGTACGCCCGTACGTCGCCTTCCTCGTCGCGCGTGACGACGACCGGCTCACCGAACACGGCCACCATCAGCGAGTCACCGTTGTGGGGGATGGCGGTGACCAGGTCGATGAAATGCCATCCGGATCGGTAGGCGGTGGCCATTTCCCTGCGGAAGGACCGGTCGTCAGGCGGAGTGGTCATCGTCAACCCCCAGTACCGTCGACCGTGTTCACAGGCACGGAGGATACGGCCACCGAGGGCCACCTACTGTCCGCCCGATTGTCGCCCTTCGCGCCGGACGGGCCACTCAGTGCTGCGAGGGCCACAACGGCGGAGAAGGTGGCGACAAGCATCGCGCGAAGCACTCTCTTACCCATAGTCGGCTTCGTCCTCACTTGAAGGTCCCCTCTTCCCCCGTCGAGTACGACGATGGCTCATTCAGGCACGTCATGGCCACACAATCGGTGCATCATGTTCCTGCATGTTCAGGACCCTGGGGGGTGGAGATTTGGTGACAGATCGGGGAAAAACGACACATCCCCATGCGATGACCGAGATGTGCGAGGCCGGTGGCCGACTCTATGCCCTTGCTCTGCGCGCCGGACGCATCGCGCGCGCGGACGCCGATCTGGCCCCGTGTTTGCTGGAATTCGCCCTGCTCCACCCCGATCCGGACGACCCCGACTGGCTCCGCCCCGTCCCGCCGGCCGTCGCGCTGGCGCAGCGCCTGAACCCGGTGGAACGCGAGATCGCCGAACGCCGGCAGTGGTCAATCGAACTGTCCGAAGCTTTTGCGCCGTTCCTCGCGCTCGGTGTGCAAAGCCCCGCCAGCGAGGGTTCGATCGCCGTCCTTGAGGGCAGCGAGCGGATCAACGCGGCGCTGGACATCGCCACCACGCAGTGCCACACCGAGATGCTCACCGTCCAGCCCACCAACCGGTTCTCCGAGCGCACCTTCATCCAGGGCCTGGAACGCGACCGCCCCCTCATCGACCGCGGCGTGCGGATCCGCACCCTGTACCAGCACACGGCCCGCTACAACCCCGAGAAGCTCTCCTACGTCGAGCGGTTCGCCGACGGCAAGGTGGAGTACCGCACCATCGACGAACTGGTGGAGCGGCTCATCATCTGCGACGAGAGCGTCGCCTTCATCCCCACCCGCGACGACCAGCAGGTGGCCCTGGAACTGCGGCACCCCGGGCTGATCCGCTACCTGATCAAGGTCTTCGAGTTCATGTGGAACCGGGCGGTCCCGCTGAGCGTGGGCGCGCCCTACGAACTCGCCCCCGACGGCATCACCGAGATCCAGCACTCCATCGCCAAGCTCCTGGTGGAGGGCCACGTCGACGAGGCCATCGCCCGGCGCCTGGGCATGAACGTGCGCACCTGCCGCGCCCACATCGCGAAGCTGGCCCAGGCCCTCGGCAGCGGCAGCCGGGCCCAGCTCGGCTATCTCATCGCCCAGTCCGGGATCCTGAAGACGCAGTAGCGCGGGCCGGCCGGCCGGCGGCGTCACCGGACCGTCGGGGTCTCCTGCCGGGGGCACGCGCGGTGGGCCTGGGTGTCGAGGCCCACCTGGGCGATGCGGACGCCGAGTTGGGTGCGGCTGGCCGCGCCCAGCGTCTCCGACAGGCGGGCGATGTGGGCCCGGCAGGTGCGCACGCTGATGCCGAGGCGCTCGGCGATCACCGCGTCCTGGTGCCCCTCGGCGAGCAGCGCCGCGATGGACTGCTCGCGGTGCGAGATGCCCTCGATGCCGCTGTCGGGGACGGGCACGTCCAGCGGGACGCCCAGGCGCCACAGCCGCTCGAAGACCGTCACCAGGTAGGAGATCAGGGCCGGATGGCGCAGTTCGAGGGCCATCGTGCGTTCGGCGTTCGCCGGGATGAAGGCCACCGTGCGGTCGAAGAGGATCAGCCGGTCCACGACCTCGTCGAGCGTGCGCGCCTGCACCGCGTCGCCCATCAGCTCCAGATACGTCAGCAGCCCCTGCCCGTGGCGCGCCACGTGGTTGTACAGGTCCCGCATGCGCACGCCCCGGCCGCGCAGCGCCAGCGCCCGGTGCAGCCCCTCGGACAGCTCGTGCTCGCGGCGGATGCCGCCCGGCTGCACGGTCAGCACCTCGGTCGTGCACGCCTGCGTCGCCTCGTCCATCGCCGCCTGGATCCGCGCCAGGCCGTCCAGCACCCGGATCGCGCTGCCCTCACCCGTCCCGGGTCCCGCCGCCGGCGCGCGGCCGCCGAGGCCCGCGTACCACTCGACGGCGGCCACCGCCGCGCCCACCCGGCGCTGGCTCTCGGCGACCTCGTCGTACACGCCGCGCAGCAGCCGGGTCATGACCTCCTGGGGCGCGGTCGGCACCAGCCAGGCCATGTCGTCGGGGTCGGGGTGCAGCAGCGCCAGGTCGAGCAGGCAGGGCACCTGCTCGGCGTCCCTGCGGGGCACCCGGCCGCGCCGCACCGCCCGGGAGTACACCCGGTCGCCGGCCGCGCACAGTCGGTCGGCACCGTGCGGGTGCTCCTCCGTCCCGTGCCCGGTCATCGCCCATCCACCCCCGCGGTTCACGCCTCTTCCGCAGCGCAACTATGCGCGGACGGAGCGTGCGGTGCAACACGGCTCGAACGCGTGTGACCGCGGGAAACCACCGGTTCGTACGGCTATGTCCCGGCCTTCGTCCCCACCGGTCACCCGGCCGATGACGACCGGGCCCCTCCCCTTCGGCGCGAACCGGCCCCACAATGCCGGACATGCTCCGCACAGGGCGTACGACACCGGCGCATCCGCCGGCCACGGCCTCCCGGGCCACGACGGCCGACCGGGCCACGACCGCCGCCCGAGCCGCCACGGCCGACCGAGCCGCCACGGCCGTCCGGCCCGCCGTACCTGTCCGGGCCGCCCTACCTGTCCGGGCCGCCGTGCTCGTCCGGGCCGCCCTACCTGTCCGGGCCGCCGTGCTCGTCCGGGCCGCCACCCTCGCCCGGGCCGCCGCGCTCGTCCTGGCGGGCGTCGTGGGCGTGGCCGGGTGTGACGCGGCCGGGGGTGCGCCGCCTCATGCCTCCGCCCGCCCCTCTCCGCGCGCCCCGGGCGAACACCGGGACGGGCACCTGGTCTTCACGGTGCTGTCCCTGCGCTGCGGGCTGACCGCCGTGGCCGGCACGCACAGCGAGGCGCAGCCGGACGGGCAGTTCTGCACCGCGCGGCTGCGGGTGCGCAACGCCGACCCCGCCTTCCACACCTATGTCGCCGCGCGGCAGCGGCTGGTGAGCGCCGACGGGGCGCGTACGCCGCCCGACTCCTTCGCGATGGCGGTGCGCCGCCAGCACGAGCAGGTCGAGATCGGCGGGCACGACCTCATCGAGACCGAGGTCTGGTACGACGTCCCGAAGCGGGCGCGGGTGACCGGGCTGCGGGTGTCCGGCGACCGGGACGCGGACGGCTATCTCAGCGGCGCGACGGTCCCGTACGCCCCGGACGGCGTGTTCGTGCCGATGACCGCGCTCACCGGGCCGTGAGGGTCCACGGCCCGGCACCGGCTACTTCAGGCCAATCGCCGCGCACGCCGTCGTGTACTTGCCGGTGCAGATCTCCGGCACCTTGTAGACGCCGTCCTTGACGACCGTGCTCTTGATGTTGCTCTTCGTCAGCGCGACCACGCTGAGGAGCTGTGCCGGGATGCCCTTCTGCGTGGGGCTGTCGACGCTGTCGCCGGCGAGCGCGTCGAACTGGATGTCCTTGCCCTGCACCTTGGCCACGGCCATCTCCGCGGCGGCCTCGGCCTCGGTCGGGTAGGGCTTGTACACGCTCATGTACTGGTCGCCGGCCACGATCCGCTGCACCGCGTCCAGTTCGGCGTCCTGCCCGGTGATGGGCGGCAGGCTGGAGACGCCGGCCGCCTTGAGGGCCTTGATGATGCCGCCGACCATGGCGTCGTTGGCAGAGTAGACGCCGTCGATCTTCTTGGCGCCGATCGCGGCGATCGCCTCGGCCATGTTGGCCTCGGCGTTCTTCGGGTCCCAGTCCTTGGTGTCGTAGGACTTCGCGATCGTCACCTTGCCGTTCAGCTCGCTGAGCGCGCCCCGCTTGAACTGGCCCGCGTTCGGGTCGGTCGGCGAGCCGTTCATCATGACGATCTTGTCGGAGGTGCCGGCGCCCTCGCCGAGGGCGTCCAGCAGGGTGCGGCCCTGCACCTCGCCGACGAGTTCGTTGTCGAAGGAGACGTAGGCGTCGATCGGGCCTTCGGCGAGGCGGTCGTAGGCGATGACCGGGATGCCCGCGTCCTTCGCCTTCTGCACCTCGCCGGCGATCGCGTGCGAGTCGACCGCGTCCAGCAGGATGACGTCGACCTTGTTGTCGATCATCTGCTGCATCTGGGTCGCCTGCCGGGGCGCGTCCTGCTCCGCGTTGGCGTACTCGACCCTGCCCTGGTTGTGGGTGAGGGAGGCGACCTTCGCGGCGATGATGGGGTGGTCGAACTTCTCGTACCGGGAGTTCACCTTCTCCGGCAGCAGCAGCCCCACGGTGACGTCGTCGCCCTTCGTGGGCCTCGCGGTGCCGCCGGAGCCCGCCGAGTTCAGCATGCTGCAGCCGGCGAGCGTGAGGATCATCGTGGCTGCGGCCACGGATATGGCGGTACGGCGCATGCGGGGGCTCACTTCGGGTGCGGTACGAAACGCGGGTGCAGCAGCACGACCCACGTGACTGAAAAGCCAACGCGGGAGCGCCACCTTGCGTCAAGACCGGCCACCTAACGAGATGGCAACATCACGCTCCGCTCCGTGCGTGAAGGCCCGGAAAATCCCCGCTCATTCACCGTCAAACACCCTTTACCGGTCCTTCACGAACGGGGGTTCACCTCCGTCGAATCCGCACAGGTGACCGAAAGATATCGGCCATCCGTCATCGGGAGCGCTGTTGCGAAGTACTCGATGGGCGACACCTACGACGTCGACGAGTCCGCCACCGAGGTCCAGGCCGGCCCGGCGACGACCACGCCCGGCCGGCCACGCCCCCGCCCGCCACCCGCTCCCCGAGTGCCTCCCCGTCGCAGCCGGCCTCCCCCACGCCGGCCGGCTCGCCCACCGGCGTGGTGAGCGCCACGGCGACGGCCGCGGCGCTCACCACCGGCGGCGCGGGCACCGGCACCACCACCACGACCGTCACCGGGTCGCCGGCCTCCACCGGTTCGGGCTCGACCGGGCTGCCGGCCTCGGCCGCCGCCGCGCTCGTCGCCCTCGGCGGCGCCGCCGCCTTCTTCGGTGGCCGCCGCCGGCCCACCGCGCGCGGCTGACACCCCCGCACCACGCGAAGGGGCCCGGAGGCAGATCGCCTCCGGGCCCCTTCGCGTGTCAACGCCCGCCGGCGCTAATCCTTGGCCTTCTTGGGCCGCCACACCACCAACGCGCTGGCCTGCTGGACCTCCTGGTAGGGCACCAGGTCGCGGCGGTAGGAGGCGTGCACGGCGGCCTCGCGCTGCTGCATCGCCGCCGCCGCGCCCTCCAGGGCCGCCTGCATCTCCGCCACGCGGGACTGCAACGCGGCGACCTGGTTCTCCAGTTCGATGATGCGCTTGATGCCGGCCAGGTTGATGCCCTCGTCCTGCGACAACTGCTGCACCTGACGGAGCAGTTCGATGTCGCGGGCCGAGTAGCGCCGGCCCCGGCCGGCGGTGCGGTCCGGGGAGACCAGGCCCAGACGGTCGTACTGGCGCAGCGTCTGCGGGTGGAGACCGGAGAGCTGGGCCGCCACCGAGATGACGTAGACCGGGGTGTCCTCGGTCAGTTCATACGGATTACGTCGACGGCCGTCCATCCCACTCAAGCTCCCTTCGCGGCCTCGAACAGCTCCGCCCGCGGATCGTCGCCGGCACTCGCCTCGCGATACGCCTCGAGCGCGTCACGAGCCTTCCCCGACAGATCCTTGGGAACACTCACCTCCACGGTGACCAGCAGATCGCCGCGGGTGCCGTCCTTGCGGACCGCGCCCTTGCCGCGGGCGCGCATCGTCCGGCCGTTGGGCGTGCCGGGCGGCAGCTTCAGCGTGACCGGCGGGCCGCCCAGGGTCGGCACCCTGACCTCCCCGCCGAGCGCCGCCTCCACGAACGTCACCGGCACGGTCACCGTGAGGTTGTCGTCCTTGCGGCCGAACACCGGGTGGGCGTCGACATGCACGACGACGTAGAGGTCGCCGGCCGGTCCGCCGCGCTCGCCCGGCGCGCCCTTGCCGCGCAGCCGGATCCGCTGCCCGTCCGAGACGCCGGCCGGGATGCGGACCTGCATGGTGCGGGAGGACTTCGCCCGGCCGCTGCCGAGGCACACCTCGCAGGGGTTCTCCGCGATCAGGCCCCGGCCCTTGCAGTCCGGGCAGGGGTCGGTCAGGGAGAAGCCGCCGCCGGAGCCGCGCGCCACCTGCCCCGTGCCGACGCAGGTCGGGCACACCCGCGGCGTGCCGTTCTTGTCGCCGGTGCCGGAGCAGGCCTTGCACGGCGCCTGGGAGGACATCCGCAGCGGGACCGTGGCGCCCTCGATGGCCTCGGTGAAGCTGAGCGTGACCTCGGACTCGATGTCCTGGCCGCGCCGGGGCTGGGTCCGCGTCCCCGTGGCGCCGCCCCGGTTGAACAGGCCCCCGAAGACGTCACCGAGTCCTCCGCCGAAGCTGCCTCCGCCCTGGGCGCCGCCTCCGAAGAGGTCGCCCAGGTCGAAGTTGAAGGAGCCGCCGCCCGCGCCCGGCCCCGGCCTGAAGCCGCCGTTGCCGAACAGGGTGCGAGCCTCGTCGTACTCCTTGCGCTTCTTGGGGTCGCCGAGCACGTCGTTCGCCTCGGAGATCTCCTTGAAGCGCTCCTCGGCCTTGGCGTTGCCCTTGTTGGCGTCCGGGTGGAACTCGCGGGCGAGCTTCCGGTACGCCTTCTTGATCTCGGCCTCGGTGGCGTCCTTGGGGACGCCGAGGACCTTGTAGTAGTCCTTCTCGATGAAGTCCTTGGTGCTCATCCCCGACGTCCCTCCTTCCCGATGTCGTGTACGACGTCAGCCCTCGTCCGGGCCACCGCTCTCCTTGTCGTCGGCCGCCTTGTCCTCGGCGCCCTCCGCCTTCGTGCCCTGCGCGCCGGGCTGCGGCTCGGCTACGGCCACCCGCGCGGGGCGGATGGTGCGCTCACCGATGCGGTACCCGGGCTGCAGGATCGCCACGCAGGTCGTCTCGGTGACGTCCGGCGCGTAGCTGTGCATCAGGGCCTCGTGGATCGTCGGGTCGAAGGGCTCGCCCTCCTTGCCGAACTGCTGCAGGCCCATCTTCGCCGCGACGGTCTCCAGCGACTCGGCGACCGACTTGAAGCCGCCCACCAGCTCGCCGTGCTCCCGCGCGCGCCCGATGTCGTCGAGCACGGGCAGCAGCTCGGTCAGGAGGTTCGCGATGGCGACCTCCTTGACCGCGGCGCGGTCCCGCTCGACCCGGCGGCGGTAGTTCTGGTACTCGGCCTGCAGGCGCTGGAGGTCCGCCGTGCGCTCACCGAGCGCCGTGCGCACCTGGTCCAGCTGGGCCACGAGACCGGCGTTGTCGTTCCCGTCCCCGGCCGGGGCCGCCCCCTCCTCGGAGGAGGCGGCCTTCGGCTCGGCGTCGTCAGGGGTGGCGCCGGAGGGGACGTCGGGCTTCTCTTCAAAACCCGGGGTCTCCTCCGTCATTACGCGGCCCCGTCCTTGCGCTCGTCGTCCACGATCTCGGCGTCCACGACGTCGTCGTCGGCGGCCTTGGCCTGACCGGCGCCCGCGTCACCGGCGCCACCCGCGGCCTGGGCGCCCTGCGCGTCGGCGTACAGCGCCTGGCCCAGCTTCTGCGAGACGGCCGCGACCTTCTCCGTGGCGGAGCGGATCTCGGCGGTGTTGTCGCCTTCGGCGGACTCGCCCTTGAGCTTCTCCTTCAGCTCGGCAACGGCCTCCTCGACCTCGGTCTTGACGTCGCCGGGGACCTTGTCCTCGTTGTCCTTGAGGAACTTCTCCGTCTGGTAGACCAGCTGCTCGCCCTGGTTGCGGGCCTCGGCGGCCTCGCGGCGCTTGTGGTCCTCCTCCGCGTAACGCTCGGCCTCCTCACGCATGCGGTCGACCTCGTCCTTCGGGAGCGAGGAGCCGCCGGTGACGGTCATCTTCTGCTCCTTGCCGGTGCCGAGGTCCTTCGCCGTGACGTGCATGATGCCGTTGGCGTCGATGTCGAAGGAGACCTCGATCTGCGGGACGCCACGCGGCGCCGGCGGCAGACCGGTCAGCTCGAACATGCCGAGCTTCTTGTTGTACGCCGCGATCTCGCGCTCGCCCTGGTAGACCTGGATCTGCACGGACGGCTGGTTGTCCTCGGCCGTCGTGAAGATCTCGGAGCGCTTGGTCGGGATCGTAGTGTTGCGCTCGATGAGCTTGGTCATGATGCCGCCCTTGGTCTCGATGCCGAGGGACAGCGGGGTGACGTCCAGCAGCAGGACGTCCTTGACCTCACCCTTGAGGACACCGGCCTGGAGCGAGGCGCCGATGGCGACGACCTCGTCCGGGTTCACACCCTTGTTGGCCTCCTTGCCGCCGGTCAGCTCCTTGACGAGCTCGGCGACGGCGGGCATACGGGTGGAACCGCCGACGAGGACGACGTGGTCGATCTCGGCGAGCTGGATGCCGGCGTCCTTGATGACGTTGTGGAACGGCGTCTTGCAGCGCTCCAGCAGGTCGGCCGTCAGCTGCTGGAACTGGGCGCGCGTGAGCTTCTCGTCCAGGTGCAGCGGGCCCTCGGCGGACGCGGTGATGTAGGGCAGGTTGATCGAGGTCTCGGTGGACGAGGACAGCTCGATCTTGGCCTTCTCGGCAGCCTCACGCAGACGCTGCAGGGCCATCTTGTCCTTGGACAGGTCCACGCCGTGACCGGACTGGAACTGCTTGACCAGGTAGTCGACGACGCGCTGGTCCCAGTCGTCACCACCGAGGTGGTTGTCACCGTTGGTGGCCTTCACCTCGACGACGCCGTCGCCGATCTCCAGCAGGGACACGTCGAAGGTGCCGCCACCGAGGTCGAAGACGAGGATCGTCTGGTCGTCCTTGTCGAGGCCGTACGCCAGCGCGGCGGCGGTCGGCTCGTTGACGATGCGCAGGACGTTCAGACCGGCGATCTCACCGGCCTCCTTCGTCGCCTGGCGCTCGGAGTCGTTGAAGTACGCCGGGACGGTGATGACCGCGTCGGTCACCTTCTCGCCCAGGTACGCCTCCGCGTCGCGCTTCAGCTTCTGCAGGATGAACGCGGAGATCTGCTGCGGGTTGAAGGGCTTCCCGTCGAGCTCGATCTTCCAGTCCGTGCCCATGTGGCGCTTGACCGAACGGATGGTCCGGTCCACGTTGGTGACGGCCTGGCGCTTGGCCACCTCGCCAACGAGCACCTCGCCGTTCTTGGCGAAGGCGACGACGGACGGCGTGGTCCTGGCGCCCTCGGCGTTGGTGATGACGGTGGGCTCGCCGCCCTCGAGGACCGAGACCACCGAGTTCGTCGTGCCCAGGTCGATGCCGACCGCACGTGCCATTGCGATTCCTCCAACTGACTTGAGTGGAACAGACTCAAGTGTGCATGAGGCTCACGGCTCGGTCAACAGACATGAGTCACCTGGACTCAACTCTTATCCGTTCCTTACACGCAACGGCGCTCTGACCTGCGACGATGGCGGACGCCGAGGCGGCTGAACCCGGGAAGAAGCCGGCCGCGCGGTCCCCGGGGAGGCCTGCCGGGGCGCCCGCGCCATGGTCTCCGGGCCCGGTCCCCGCCGGCGCGGCACCCGGTACACCGGCACCCGCAGCAGCGCGGCGACGACGACGAGCGCGGCGCCCGCCACCCACAGCGCGGCGCTCGGGCGGGCCCACCCGGCGTGCACCAGCACTCCCACGAGTACCCCGGCGCCCGCGGCCACGCCCAGCAGTACGGCCGTGCCCTGCGCGGTGAGTCCGAGCCGCCGCAGCCGGTGGCCGACGTGGTCGGGTCCGCCGCGCGACAGCGGCCGGCCGGCCAGCCGCCGCGAGAGGACGACGAGGACGACGTCGGCGGCGCCGAGCGCGACCAGCGGCCCGAGCACGGCGGCGGTGCCGGTCAGGTCGTAGCCCGAGCGGCTCACCACGGCCGCGGAGGCCAGCAGGAAGCCGGTGAACAGCGAGCCGCAGGAGCCGAGCGCGATCCGAGCGGCCGGCCAGCCGTGCATCAGGAAGCCGGTCAGCGCGGCGGCGAGCACGCTCAGCAGCACCGCGAGGCCGTCCATCACCTCCGCCGCGGCGCACGCGGCCACCCCGAAGGCGGTGAGCACCCCCACGGTCCCGGCGACGCCGTCGACGTGGTCCAGCGAGCGGAAGGCGAGCGAGGCGACCGCGACGAAGACGACTCCCAGCATCCCGCCGAGCACCCCCGTCTCGTCGTACGGCACGACGAAGGCCGCGGCCACGGCCGTACCCACCAGCAGGAACCTTCTTCTGAGCCGCCACACGTCGGCGGCCAGCCCCAGCGCGGCGACCGCGCCGCCCGCGACGAGCAGCCGGTTGTTGCCGGCGCCGAGCGGCGCGAGCCGGGTCCAGTTGCCGGCCGCGGCGACCAGACAGGTGGCGAGGGCGACGGCGGCCCCGCCGAGCAGCGGCACGGGCCGCGAGCGCCGTCGCCGGTCGACGAGCCCCATGCGCAGGGCAGGCGTCCGGAGCGCTCCCGCGAGCAGGGCGGTGAGCAGCAGGGCGGCGGTGGCAGCGGCGATCCCGTAGAGCACGGATATAAGTTAGAGGTGAATGTACCAATTTGGTACGAATAACACGATCGGATTGCGACCTGCCACCCGGAAGCCCCGCGTTTCCTGTGATCCTTTAAGGCAAGCCTCAGCGACACAGATCACCGAACGGCTGGCTACATTGCATCGGAAGATGCGGGTAGTCTCAGACGAACTGCATAAGTTACCGCTTAGTAATCTCCCGCGATCAACCCTCGCAGGCCCGAGGAGCCCCCATGCAACTCGCCGCGATCATCGTGTCGCTGGCCCTGACCGTGGTCGGCGTCGCCCTGCTCGCCCGCGCCATCGGCCAGTTCGTCCGGTACTTCAAGCTGGGCCAGCCGGTCCCGGCGGGCAGCCGGACCGACAACCCCTACGCGCGCAGCGTGACCCTGGTGCGGGAGTTCCTCGGCCACACGCGCATGAACCGCTGGGGGATCATCGGCATCGCCCACTGGTTCGTGGCCATCGGCTTCCTGACGCTGCCGCCCACGATCATCAACGCCTACGGCCAGCTGTTCCAGGCGGACTGGACGCTGCCGGTCATCGGCGGCTTCCTGCCGTACGAGATGTACATCGAGTTCATCGGCGCGATGACCACGCTCGGCATCGCGACGCTGATCGTCATCCGCCTGCTCAGCCTGCCCTCGCGGCCCGGCCGCAAGTCCCGCTTCGCGGGCTCGAAGATGGGCCAGGCGTACTTCGTCGAGTACGTCATCCTCGTCATCGGCCTCGCGATCTACGTGCTGCGCGCCCTGGAGGGCGCCCTGCACCACGTGGACCACTACGAGGCCGGCTACTTCGCCTCGTACCCGGTGATCCTGGCGCTGAAGGGCCTGAGCGTCGGGACGCTGCAGAACCTGGTCTACCTCTTCGCCCTGATCAAGCTGGGCACGACCATGATCTGGATGATCACGGTCAGCCTCAACACCAACATGGGTGTGGCCTGGCACCGCTTCCTGGCGTTCCCGAACATCTGGTTCAAGCGCAACGCGACGGGTGAGACCGCGCTCGGCGCCCTGCAGCCGATGACCAGCGGCGGCAAGCCGATCAACTTCGAGGACCCCGGCGAGGACGACGTCTTCGGCGTCTCCCAGGTCGAGCAGTTCTCCTGGAAGGGCCTGCTGGACTTCTCCACCTGCACCGAGTGCGGCCGCTGCCAGTCGCAGTGCCCCGCCTGGAACACCGGCAAGCCGCTCTCCCCCAAGCTGCTGATCATGTCGCTGCGCGACCACGCCCACGCCAAGGCGCCCTACCTGCTCGCGGGCGGCGGCAAGACGATGGAGGGCGAGGAGAAGGCGTCCGAGGAGCAGCTGAAGGACGTCCCCGCGTCCGCGCTGGCCGAGGCCGAGCGCCCGCTCATCGGCACCGCCGAGGAGAACGGCGTCATCGACCCGGACGTCCTGTGGTCCTGCACCACCTGCGGCGCCTGCGTCGAGCAGTGCCCCGTCGACATCGAGCACGTCGATCACATCGTCGACATGCGCCGCTACCAGGTGATGATCGAGTCCGCGTTCCCGTCCGAGGCGGGCACGATGCTCAAGAACCTGGAGAAGAAGGGCAACCCCTGGGGCCTGGCGAAGAAGCAGCGCCTGGAGTGGACCAAGGAGGTCGACTTCGAGGTCCCGGTCGTCGGCAAGGACATCGAGGACCTCTCCGAGGTCGAGTACCTGTACTGGGTCGGCTGCGCCGGCGCCCTGGAGGACCGGGCCAAGAAGACCACCAAGGCCTTCGCCGAGCTGCTGCACATCGCGGGCGTCAAGTTCGCGATCATGGGCGGCGACGAGAAGTGCACCGGTGACTCCGCCCGCCGCCTGGGCAACGAGCCCCTGTTCCAGGAGCTCGGCATGGAGAACGTGATGGCCCTGAACACAGCGTTCGGCGAGGAGCTGGACGACGAGGGCAAGGTCGTCGCCGAGTCCGCGAAGCCCAAGTCGGCGAAGAAGATCGTCGCCACCTGCCCGCACTGCCTCAACACGCTCGGCAACGAGTACCCGCAGCTCGGCGGCGACTACGAGGTCATCCACCACACCCAGCTGCTCCAGCACCTGGTGGACGAGGGCAAGCTGGTCCCGGTCACGCCGGTCGAGGGCATCATCACCTACCACGACCCGTGCTACCTGGGCCGCCACAACAAGATCTACACGCCGCCGCGCGAGATCATCGCGAACGTCCCCGGTCTGCGGAACGAGGAGATGCACCGCCACAAGGAGCGCGGCTTCTGCTGCGGCGCCGGCGGCGCGCGGATGTGGATGGAGGAGCGGATCGGCAAGCGCATCAACAACGAGCGCGTCGACGAAGCCCTCTCCGTCAACCCGGACATCGTCTCCACCGCCTGCCCGTTCTGCCTGGTCATGCTGACCGACTCGGTCAACGGCAAGAAGAACGAGGGCAAGGCCAAGGAGTCCATCCAGGTCGTGGACGTCGCCCAGCTCCTCCTCGACTCCGTCAAGACGCCGGCCGACCCGGCGGGCGAGGCGGAGACCGCGAGCGAGCCGGAACCGGAGCCGGTGAAGTAACCAGCTCCCGCATAGCCCGACGGCGCCCCCTGACCCGCACAGGCAGGGGGCGCCGTCGTCTTCCCGTTCAGCTCGGCCCGGCCGTCGCCAACCGCCTCCCCCGGCTCTCCGCGACCCGGAGCGCGTCGTCGAGAGCGCGGGCCAGGCACCCGGCAAGGAAGCGGAGTTCGCCGGGATCCGTGTCCGGCAGGATCTCGCGAGCGTGAGCGAGGAGCTGACCGCCCATGCCGAGCTGGACGGACTCCATGTCGTCGGCCAGCCGGGACACCGGCCCGTCGCTGTCGTCGGTGATCAGATAGCAGGGCTTGCCCTCGGATCCGGTCCAGGGCAGCAGGCGGGGCGGCTCCATCACGCGACCTCCAGCCCGTGGATCCGGTACGGACCGGGCATGTCCTGCCCCAGCGCCGCCAGCGCCGGCTCGCGACGCCGTTGCCGTTGCTCGTGGGCGACGAGGTACGGCCGTACGGAGCGGGTGGCGGTGCCGTCGAGGGGGGTGTCGAAGCCGTAAGGGCTGCGGTGTCGCGGGAGGGGCGGCTCGGGTTCGGCGGCGACCGGGGCGACGTAGGAAAGGCGTTCGTCTCCGGGCGGGAAGAGCACGAGGCCCACCCAGGTGACGAGGCGGCGGATAAGGTCGGTCATGTCATCAGAGCTCCTTGGATACAGCTGGTGGCCACGCCCCCGGACGGCTGCAACCGTCGCGGGGGTCTTTCGTCCTCCTACGGTAGTACAGGGAGTCTAGGCATGCTAGGGAGTACAGGGATTCCGTGAATCGCACGGGCGTACAGGGCATACGCATGATGGTGGGGTGATGGAATTCGCTCCCGACATCCCCCGCTGGCGCCAGGTCGCCGAGATCATCCGAGGTCGGATCGCGGACGGTACGTATGCCCCGCGCACCAGGGTGCCGTCCGTCGTGCAGCTCACGTCGGAGTTCGGGATCGCCAACGCGACGGCGCACAAAGTGCTGCGCGCCCTGCGCGAGGAAGGGCTGACCTACACCGAACCCGGCCTGGGCTCATTCGTGGCGAAGCGCCCCGCCGAAGAAGCCGAACCGTCCGCGTAGGGCGCTCGGCGACGGGGCGCCGCGAGGTTCTAGGTCAGGCGCCCTTCGGCGCCGCCTGCTGTACGACCTCGAAGGACCACAGGGTCGAGCCGGAGGCTGCGGGCTTGGGCCGCTCGCCCTCGCCGCCGCCCCGGTGAGCGGCCTTCATCGGTCCCTCCATCCAGGCCTGGAAGGACTCCTCGTCCCGCCAGCGCGTGTACACCAGGTACTGGTCCGTGCCCTCGACGGGGCGCAGCAGCTCGAACCACTCGAAGCCGTCGGAGTTCTCCACGGCGTGGGCCCGCGAGGCGAACCGCTTCTCCAGGACCTCCCGCTGCTCGGCGGGAACGGTCAGCACATTGATCTTCACGACGCTCATGCACCCATCCTCGCCCACGCACCCCGCGCGGGCCCGCGGCGGGGCGGCCCAGCCCGCCGGCAGCGCCCCCAGGACTGTCCCCGTGGCCCCGAACGCATGCATGATGGCGAGGTCGTTGCCGGCGGGGCGGGTGGGGTGGAGCGGTGCGCGTGCGAAGAGGGGCTCTGACCACGGCGGCCACCGGCTGTCTCGTCCTGCTCGCCGCCTGCAGCTCCTCCCCCGCAGCCGGGCGGACGCCCGTCCGCGCGGCCGAGGCCTCCGCCCCGCTGCCGGTACCGCACGGCACCGGCAGCGAGATCCCCGACGACTTCAACGGCGACGGCCACCGCGACCTCGTCCTCAACGACCTCGCCAAGAGCCAGCCGCACACCGACGACCCCGGCATCGGCATCGTCTACGGCAGCGCGCGCGGCCTCGTACCGGGCACCCGGCAGCTCCTCGCCCCGCGCACCCACGCGGCCCGGGCCGGTGGCGAGCTGCCCGCGCTGTTCGAGGCGGAGGCGTCCTGCGACCTGGACGGCGACGGCTTCACCGACCTCGTCGTCTCCACCGACCCGCCCTACGACGGCCAGGGGCAGCCGCCGGTGCCGTTGCAGCTGCTGTTCGGCTCGCCCGGCGGCCTGACCGGACGGGGCGTCGTCCTCACCGTCCCGGCACGCGCCCGGGCCGGCAACGACTGGCCCGACCAGCCGGTGTGCGGCGACTTCGACGGCGACGGGCGCGCCGACCTCGCGCTGCACGCCACCGGCGGGAAGCTGAGCTTCCTGCGCGGCCCGTTCACCCGGACGGGCGCCCCGCGCTCGGCCGCCCCGCCGATCCCCGCCCCCGGCGGCCTGCCCACCGGCCCCGCCGCCGACGTCGACCACGACGGCTACGACGACCTCGTCGTCCGTACGGCCGAACGGTCCGGCACGTCCGCGGTGGTCCTCGGCGGCCCCGACGGCCCGACCCGCACCGGCGCGGCGCTGCCGGCCGGCGTCGACGTGGCCCTGGGCCGCTTCGGCCGGGGCAGGGCGCTGGACGCGGCGATCGGCACGATGGGCGGCACGGCCCTGCGCTACGACCTGCCCGCCGCAGGCCGCGCCACCCTCGACTCCCCCGGCACGGTGCTCGACGCCGCCGACTTCGACGGCGACGGGCTGAGCGAGCTGATCTCCAGCGGCTCCCGGCTGAAGCTGTTCCGGGGCCGCGCGGCGGGCCTGTCGGCGCGGGACATGGTCACCGTGCCGCCCGTGGCGCACGGCACCTCCCGGGTGATCGCCGCCGGGGACTTCGACGGCGACGGCCGGGCGGACCTGGCCGTACGGACGTACCGGAACGAGACACAGGACACCGTGGCCGTGTTCGCGGGGGCGCGGCAGGGGCTGTTGTCGGTGAGGCCGGCGGTGACGTTCTCGACGCGGGAGTTCCTGCCGCAGGAGTGAACCGCGGCGGGGTTGAGTCACCGGTCCCACAACCGCCCCGGAAAGAACCCCGAAGTCCCAGGTGTTGGCCCCTCAGGGGTCCCTTAGGGGATGTCACAGCTCGGCAGCAAACCCCCGCCCGGGACTCGGCCGTGGGCACGCCACTCTGCGGAACCAGGTACGTTCGATGACGTGGCTGGATTCAGGATCGGACGCGGCGGCCGGGACGGCCGTGCCCCGCAATCGCGACCGCAACACCCCCCGTACGGACAGCAGGCGCCGCAGGGACCGTCGTACGGCGCCCCACAGGGCTACCCACCGAGCGGCGGTGGCGGCCCGGCGTCGCCGTGGCCGCAGCCCGGCGGGCAACCGCCGCAGGGCGAGCCGGAGTACTTCGGCGGCCCGGGCGACGGCTACGGCCCCGGCCCGGCGGACCCGTACGCGGCGAACCAGCCCGGACACACCCAGGCCTTCTCCATCGACGACCAGGTGCAGTACGACGAGGGCTACACGCAGGGCGGGACCTACCAGGCCGGCGCGGCGGCGGCCCCGGCCGGCCCGATCGGTCCGCGGCTGCACTGGAAGGCGCTGCTGAAGGGGATCGTGCTGTCCCCGAACCAGACGTTCCTGCGGATGCGGGACTACGCGATGTGGGGCCCGGCCCTCGTCGTGACGTTCCTCTACGGCCTGCTGGCCGTCTTCGGCTTCGACGGCGCCCGCCAGGACGCGATCAACGCCACGCTCTCCAACGCCATCCCGATCGTCCTGACGACGGCCGTGGCGATGGTGCTCTCGTCCTTCGTCCTGGGCGCGGTCACCCACACCCTGGCCCGCCAGCTCGGCGGCGACGGCGCCTGGCAGCCCACGGTCGGCCTGTCCATGCTGATCATGGCCCTGACGGACGCGCCGCGCCTGGTCGTCGCGATGTTCGCGGGCGGCGACGCGTCGTTCGTACAGCTCCTGGGCTGGGTGACCTGGATCGCGGGCGGCGCGCTGCTCACCCTGATGGTGAGCCGCTCCCACGACCTGCCCTGGCCGAAGGCCCTGGGCGCGTCGGCGATCCAGCTGATCGCGCTGCTGTCGATCGTGAAACTGGGCACGTTCTAGTCCTTCGGCTGCCCGTTCCGTACCTACGAAAGGCCCCTCGCATCTGCCGCGATGCGAGGGGCCTTTCGATGGCGCGCCGTGCGACTCAGGCGTCGAGCACCTGACCCTCACGCTTCACGACGGGAGGCAAGACACTCCACGGGAAGTTGATCCAGTCATCGGTGCGCTTCCAGACGTACTCGCACTTCACCAAGGACTGGGACTTCTCGTAGATGACGGCGGAGCGGACTTCGGCGACGTGGTCGAGGCAGAAGTCGTGGACGAGCTTGAGCGTCTTGCCGGTGTCGGCGACGTCGTCCGCGATCAGGACCTTCTTGTCGGTGAAGTCGATCGCGTTCGGCACCGGGGCGAGCATGACGGGCATCTCGAGGGTGGTGCCGACGCCCGTGTAGAACTCCACGTTGACCAGGTGGATGTTCTTGCAGTCCAGGGCGTAGGCGAGCCCGCCGGCGACGAAGACGCCGCCCCGGGCGATGGAGAGCACGACGTCGGGCTGGTAGCCGTCGTCGGCGATGGTCTGCGCGAGCTCGCGCACGGCCTTGCCGAACAGGTCGTAGGTCAGATTCTCACGTACGTCGCTCATGCTCGCGCTCACACCTGGGTCCGATGGAAGTTGATGTAGGACCGGGAGGCGGTGGGCCCACGCTGCCCCTGGTAGCGCGATCCGTACCGCTCGGCCCCGTAGGGGAACTCCGCGGGCGAGCTGAGCCGGAACATGCACAGCTGGCCGATCTTCATCCCCGGCCACAGCTTGATCGGCAGGGTGGCGAGGTTCGACAGCTCCAGCGTGACGTGCCCGGAGAAGCCGGGGTCGATGAACCCGGCGGTGGAGTGGGTGACGAGCCCGAGCCGTCCGAGCGAGCTCTTCCCTTCGAGCCGGGAGGCGAGGTCGTCCGGGAGGCTGATCACCTCGTACGTGCTGGCCAGCACGAACTCACCGGGGTGCAGGATGAACGGCTCGTCGCCCTCCGGCTCCACCAGCCGGGTCAGGTCCGCCTGCTCGACCGAGGGATCGATGTGCGGGTACCGGTGGTTCTCGAACACCCGGAAATAACGGTCCAGCCGGACGTCGATGCTCGACGGCTGCACCATGTCTGTGTCGTAGGGATCGATGCGGACCCGCCCGGCATCGATCTCGGCCCGGATGTCCTTGTCTGAGAGAAGCACGTAGCGAGGATACGCAAGGCGTGCGGGGCCCCCACAATCGCGAGGACCCCGCACGCCGGTGACGGCCTTGGACGGCTGCCGCTACCGCTTCCCGACGAGGGTGACCGGCACCACGCTGCGGAGCCGGGCACACCGGGGACACCGGACGAGCCGTCCGGGGCCGAGCCGCTCGGCCTGCTGCATCGGGAACGATGCGGCGGTGAACACGTGCCCATCGGCACAACGGACGAGGGTGCGCTCCATCAAGTCCTGAAGTCCCTTCCCCAAAGAGCCGCGCCGGGCTGGACTGCCCTGACGACGAGGCCACACATTACGGGATGAAAGGGACGCCCCTCCAGGCGGCACTCCGACCTACACTCCGGCCTCGCGCAGCCCCTCTCCGAGGCCTCCACGGTACGCCCCAACTCCGGCCCCCCGCAGCCGCATCCCCCACCCCCGCGCACACACGCGGCCCCCCGTCCATGAACACCGGGGGCGCGGGATGGGGTACAGTGGGCGACGGTTCCGGCACCACCCGACTCGGGGACGGCCGGCAACTTACGCGGGTGTAGTTTAATGGTAGAACATCAGCTTCCCAAGCTGAGAGCGCGAGTTCGATTCTCGTCACCCGCTCCATGCGAAACCCCTAGGTCAGAGACCTGGGGGTTCTTTGTTGTCCAGACCGGCGAGCGGGGCGCGCGCCGCAACCGACGGCGACCTGGCCTGGAAACGTGAGCCACTCGGAAAGCCGGCCGACGCATGCGCCCGGTACGCGCCGTTCGTGGACGAACCGCTGGGCGCCGCCCCAGACCGCCACCGCGACCACGTCTGCACGGGCGCCGAGCTGAGGCTTCAGTACCGGCCGAGTGCGTCCTCGCCCGCGAGGCGGAGCGCCTCGGAGTGCTCCACCGCCGGCGCTACACCGAGCGCTCCTCCGGACGGGACGTGGTCCCCTCACCCGGCACGGCCGACCTCGTACGGTGGCTGCACCAGGAGCCGGCGGGATCCGGCCCTCCACGCCGCCTCAGGAGACGTCGTGGATGTTGTGCTCGGCAAGGTCGGACGCGTGCCGAGCGATGGCACGGTAGTCGGCGTCGTCGTGGAGGACGGCCAAGCCGTGGTGGGCAGCGGTGGCAGCGATCACGAGGTCCACCGCCGAGGCACTGCGATGCTCCCCGGCCTTGGCCATACGATGTTGCACCCCGCCGATCCAGCGCCCCGCGTTCTTCGGCACCGACACGTCGGGGTAGAGATCGGTGAACATCTCCACGATCTCGTCGTACTCGCGTCCGGTCCGGGCGCTGTGAAGAAACTCGGTGCGTTGCACATAGCAGGATGCGATGGCCCCGGCATCGATCGCGTCGTACCAGGCCGATTGCAGTTTTGCATCACGGAGCAGCCGGACCAGGCCGGACGTGTCGAGCAAGTAGATCACCGGCTGTGCTTCTCCGCACGGTGCAGGCGCTCGGCGTCCTCGACGGCACCCCACTCACGCGCACGCTCGAAATGACGGCTGATGCGCGCCGCACGCTCCTGCTGCTCGGCGTAGAAATGCAGAGCGAGATTGACCGCCTCCTTCTTGGTCCTGACCCTGGCCAGAGCCATGGCGCGTTCCAGGGCGTCGTCATCGATGTCGATCTGGGTCACAGACATGTGGCACCTCCCGCACGATGTTGGTGATGTACATAGAAGAATAGTTCACCAACATCGACGCGGCCACGCCTTAGACGTCATCTCATTTGGCTGAGTAGGCTGCCGGTTGTGGTGGGGATCGTTGAACGGCTGGTGCCGGACGAGTTGTGGGAACTGTTCCAGCGGGT
>NZ_JBVOQE010000014.1:0-157986 GCF_055668065.1 Streptomyces sp. NPDC097129
GCAGAGGGGTCTTGGCTGGGAACAGCCGTTCTCGTCCCTGCGGTTTCTTCTCACAATGTTGCGGAATGGGCGCAGATTGGAGCATGGTAGGAGCAAGGCCGCTGAGTGTTCATCAGGTGACGGTCTGTTGATCACGCACGGTCGCGTGCGGGCGGCGTCCCCTCCCCCGTGGGGGACCCGCCCGCCTCCAAATCACTGTCCGCGAGCAGAGGCGCCGCGATGACCACATATGCCTTCCGCCAGGAACACCACAGCACAACGAGCACCACCACGAGGAAGCACACCCTCCCGGCCGTCGTCCGCGCGAGGCCGATAAGCCCGCAGGCCCGTGCCTTCGCCGCGCCGAACGGCGACTCGGCCGACTGGGACTCCGAGAAGCTGCGGATCTACATCGAGCTCGGGGGTGCGGCGTGATGATGACCGCTGTCCGACCGGCCGCGATCGGCCATCCCGGCTACAACGTCACCAAGGACGCCACTCCGGAAGTCGTGGAAGAGGTGCGGCGGCTCGCGCGGCAGGCGATGTGCGCATGGGGTCTGGGCGAGCAGGCGGAGACGGCTGCGTTGCTGATCTCCGAGTTCTTCACGAACGCCATCACCCACACCGGTAGTCGCAGGGTCCGGGTCATCGTCGCTCGGCCCGCGCCCAACTGGGTGCGGCTGGCGGTCGTCGACAAGGCACCTGGCCGTCTGCCCGAGTTGCGCCCCGTGGATGCTGAGACCGAGGCCGGCCGAGGCCTGCTCCTGGTGGACGCCCTCGCTGACCGCTGGGGTTGCGACCTGCTGGGCTCCCATCCGACGCGGGGTCCGTGGGGCAAGAGCTGCTGGGCTGAGGTGCACGTGGGCGGCGACCGATGAGCAACGGCCGGGCAAGTGGCGGGCAGCCGCGCTTAGCCGGCGCCCCGTCGCAGCCCCCGACTATCAGCGAACTCGCGACCAATGCTCTGCGGTACGGCTCCAGGCCGGACATCGCCCTCCGGTTTATCCTCCCGTCCGGCGTGCTCCTGATCCTGGTCAACGACGGCTATCCCCATGCTGCGCAAGTACGTCAACCGGAGCGGGACGAGGAAGGCGGCCGCGGCCTGCTGCTCGTCCCCGCCCTCGCCACCGACTGGGGCGATGGAGTGCCTGCAACGACCTGCTGGAGACAGCGGACGTCCTGCACGTGCTCGCCTGGTCCGGCCCGCCAGGCTGCCCTACCAGGAGAAGCCCGAAGGGTGAGGTCGTCCGGACCGTCGGCGTGCGTTATCTCGGGCTTAGACGTCGTTTCTTATGGCTGTCAGAGCGGCATGAGAGCCTCCGGTCATGAGCTACGACCTTGCTGTCTGGGAAGGCGAGAGGCCGGCAGATGACAAGACCGCCAGCCAGGTCTTCAGCGACCTGTACGACCGCTACATCGACGGCGGGGTGGAAGAGCCTCCGTCGCAATGCATAGCGGCCTACGTGGCCGTGCTACTTGAGCGGTGGTGTGACCTCACCCAGGACGAGGAGGACACTTCGCCCTGGTCGACCGGGCCGTTGATCGGCGAAGCCAGGGGTCCGCTGATCTACTTCCCCATGCGGTGGAGCATGGCCGAGGAGGCGTCGGCCTATGCGGCGGCCGTCGCGGAGTCCATGGGGCTGGTCTGCTTCGACGTGCAACAGAACCGGCTCAGGCCATGAGCGGGGTGGCCAAGCGGCGGTAGCCGATCAGGGTCGCTGCTATGCCGACGAAGGCAAGGAAGTGTTCGGCTTTGCGCTCGTAGCGGCGGTGGAGCCGGCGGCATCCGGCCAGCCAGGACACGGTTCTCTCCACGACCCAGCGGTGTCGGCCCAGCCGGTGTGAGGACTCGATGCCCTTACGTGCGATGCGATGGCGGATGCCGCGCTTGCGGAGCCATCGGCGCAGGTGGTCGTAGTCGTAGCCCTTGTCCGCGTGCAGTTTCGCCGGCCTCCGGCGCCGGGGCCCGCGACGGGACCGGATGGGCGGGATGCCCCGGACGAGCGGTTCCAGGCCCTGGCTGTCGTGCATGTTCGCGCCGGAGATGCCTAGGGACAGCGGCAGTCCGTTCCGGTCACAGATCAGGTGGATCTTCGATCCCGGCTTGCCGCGGTCAGTCGGATTCGGTCCCGTCAGTGGCCCCCTTTTGCCGCCCTCACGCTGACGGAGTCGATTGCGCACCTCGACCAGTCCAGCTCGCCACGGGCCCCGAGTTCGTCGAGGACGACACGGTGGATCTTCGCCCACACCCGGGCCGGCTCCACTGCGCGAAGCGCCGGTAGACCGTGGGCCAGGCGGGGCCGAACACCGGCGGCAACTGCCGCCACGTGCACCCCGACGTCGCTACGAAGATGATGGCAGCCAGAGCCTCACGGTCACCCGCCCGACGCCGACCACCGCCCTGCGGGCGTATCACCACCGTCGGCGGCACCACCCGCCGGAACAACACCCACAACTCGTCCGGCACCAACCGCTCAACCAGATCCGTCATGCACGGCTCAACGAAAGATCACGCCATAAGAAACGACGTCTAAGGGGCGTCCCGTAAAACAGGGACCCGGTAGGACGCCCGGCATCAGTTGGTACTGTTGTCCGTATTTGGGTGGCCTGGGTATTCAGCTGGCCCCAGATGTCAAGGAGGCCGGGCGGTGCAGTTCTGGCGGGATGCCGCCAGCGGCCGGAGCTGTCTCTGGCGACGTCGACCCCGACTTCCACGACCAGCGCGGGTCGGACGAGGGTGACGTGCAGGTTCTCGCGGGTCCCCCAACCGACAGAGAAGGTCCAGCCCGCCCATGGGTGTGCGCTGCCGGCCGGGGTGAGCATCTCGGCCACGGCTCGGCTCGCCGTCCGCGGGAGCGTGGTGCTGCGACCGATGAACCGCAGACGCCCAGCGTCGTCGTGCCGCCCGAGCAGCAGAGTTCGGGGAGCTGCTGGAGAGCCGGTGACCGCGCCGACGATGGCGTCCCAGGTGTTGCGGGGTTTGTATTTGCGCCACCCGCGCACGGACGGCTCGTAGACGCTGTCCAGCCGCTTGTAGACCACCCCCTCCACGCCGACCGCTGTCCAGCTGGTGAGCCATTCGCACACGATGGCCTCATCGGTGGTCGACGGGCACAGTGCCCAGGGTGCGGTGAGCCGGTGCTCGGCGAAAGAGGTTCTCGAGTCCCGCCCTGCGGCGCTGATATGGCCACCTGGTTGTGTCCGTGCCTGCTAGTCGGGAACGAGCCTGGCCACCGTGCGCCTCGCGCTGCTCAAGTACGGCTTCCCGCTGCGCACGGCCGTGTCTCAACCAGGCCGTCCGAGCAGGCGAGTCCGACGGTGGCCACACTCCTGATGCAACAGGAGTTCGCCGTACCCGGCCCACTCAGGAACAGGCGACGTGGACACGCTGCAGCCACGCCGCGATGTCTCACTCCGCGTCCGGGATGTGATGCGCCGTCTTGGTTCCGCCCTACCGAGATTCACTGCGGTAGAGCCCGAGTTCATCCCCGCCGCCCTTGACGGCTAACGCCGGTAGCCGTAACTTGACGCCCATGGCTAACGGCGTTAGCCGCGTTGATCATTTGCGACGTGAAAGGGCTGCAGTGAGCACTCCCCTAGGCGAAGCCGGGCGGCCCGTCATGGCCGACCGTGCGCGGCAGATCATGGCTGCGGCCCGGGAGCTGCTCGACGCTGAAGGGCCAGAGGCGTTGTCGATGCGACGCATTGCCGAGCGCGTCGGCATCCGGGCGCCTTCCTTGTACAAGCACTTTCCCGACAAGGCCGCTGTCGAGGCCGGCCTTCAGGCACAGGGGATGGTTCGCCTGGCGCAGGACATGGAGGCTGCTGTGGCCGAGATCGGCGACGATCCGCCCCTGCTGGTGCTCGCGAGCGCCTATCGGCAGCATGCGCTCGCCGGTCCGCATCTCTACCGCCTTACCCACACTCGGCCGCTCGCCCGCCCCGCGCTCCCCGAAGGGCTCGAAGACCGCGCGGCGATGCCCCTGGCCCGCGCGGTGCATGGCGACATCGATATCGCGCGGTCGTTCTGGGCGTTCGCCCACGGCATGGTGACACTCGAACTCGACGGCCGATTCCCGCCCGGCGCGGACCTGGACGCCGCATGGCGCACCGGCTGCGAGGCGTTCTCCGACCTACTCCAGAACAAGAATGGCGGCGATGCCCTGTGACGGCCATCGCCAAGCGTTCCGCTCCTGACCTCCCCCCTGCTCCTGCTATGGATCGCCGCACTCGGCACCACGCTCAGGCGCTGGCCCTGAATGCTCGCTCGACCGGGTGATGCGCGGACAACTGCCGCTCGGGATGCCCAGCGGTCACGGCTTCTGGACAAGGAGCTCCGGCAGGAAGCCGTCCGGTGCACGCCTGATGACCAATCTTTTCACCAAGCCTGCTACGGGGTGACCATGGATCTCGCCTACCTTCCCAGCCCATCGACCGGGGTACTGCACCTCGGCCCGCTGCCGTTGAGGGCCTACGCCTTCTGCATCATCCTCGGCGTGTTCGTGGCCGTCTGGCTCGGCAACCGGCGCTGGGTCGCACGGGGCGGGGACCGGGGCGTCATCGCCGACATCACCATCTGGGCCGTGCCGTTCGGCCTCATCGGCGGACGGCTGTACCACGTGGTCACCAGCCCCGACGCGTACTTCGGCAACCACGGCGAGCCAATCCGGGCTCTGTACATGTGGGAGGGCGGGCTCGGCATCTGGGGCGCCATCGCCCTGGGCGGCCTTGGCGCGTGGATCGGCTGCCGGCGCCGCCGCATCCCCCTTCCCGCCTTCGCGGACGCCATCGCCCCGGGCATCGCCTTGGCCCAGGCGATAGGCCGCTGGGGCAACTGGTTCAACCAGGAACTCTACGGCCGCCCCACCATGCTCCCTTGGGGCCTGGAGATCGACCGCGCACACCGCCCATCCGGAATGCTCGACATCGCCACGTATCACCCCACCTTCCTCTACGAGTCGCTCTGGGACATCGGCGTCGCCGCACTGGTCCTCTGGGCGGCCCGGCGGTTCGCACTCGGCCACGGCCGGGCCTTCGCCGTGTATGCCGCTGCCTACACGGCTGGCCGATTCTGGACGGAGTACCTGCGCATCGACGAGGCCCACACGTTCCTCGGCCTGCGCCTGAACGACTGGACCTCCGTCGTGGTCTTCCTCGGCGCGATCGCCTACCTCGTCGTATCGGCCCGCCGTCGCCCCGGAATCGAGGACGTGTCGCGGCCCCAGAGCGAGGGCGGAACGGAGAAGGGCGACAAGCCTCGTAAAACCATGCCGCCATCAAACGTCGACGCGTCCACCGACACCCCGGCCAGGGCGATTACCAATTGACAGTCTGAACGAACTCACTCCAGGAGAGCTACGCCCCAACCGTTCAGCGCCCCGTCCCAAGCTGGATCTCGGCCCCGTCTCCTCGCAAGGAGTGAACACATGACATCCCCAACGCGCCACACTGCTAACCGGAGTTCGGCATCGAACCTGGTCCGCGGCGCCTGGGCCCTGCTCGCTGTGTTTCTGCTGGCCTGGACTGTGCTCGAGATGGTCAACCACGGCGGCGGGACGATTCCGTTAGGCATATCGGGCTTCATCGCTCCCGACTTGACGCTGTTCGTCGGGCCGTCGGGGCCGCGCGAACCCGGGCAGCTCCCACGCGGCAAGGTGCTCGCCTACAACCTCGTCCACCGGCCGATCGTCCCATTTCTGGGGCTCATCGTTGTCCCCTTCCTGCCGGGCGACGGACCAGGTGCCAACGTCGGGCTGTTCACCTTCGCGCTCGGCTGGCTGCTGCACATCGCCTCGGATCGGGCGCTCGGCTACGGACTGCGCACTGCCGACGGCTGGCAGCGCTAAGCGCCGACCGAGCAGCTTCGCGGATACCCGGACGGGTCACGTCCGCCGAAGTGGTAAGGCAAGTCGGAAACGTTCCAGTCGTAACGTTTCTGGGCCTCCTCTTGCGAAGTGTTTCGACGTTCCTGCACTCGCGTTCGGAGCGGTCAGCGTGTCCACGAAGTGGCCTCGGAGTCCTAGCCCAGACACCAGCCGCAACGGTGTGAGGACCTGCCGGTGCCGTTGGGCATGTTCCGGTTGAAGACCGACCAGAAGGGGGCACCTCATGGGGTTCCGTGCCGTACACCAGCAGTGGGGGACGGTCTTCGCTCATCTTCCGGATCTCGGCTGTGGGCGAGCGTGGGCGGACATCTGGCAGGTGAGGCCCCCCGCGCCCTTGGTATGCGCCGAATGCCGGCACCGGGTCCGGGCGAAGGTCTCACCGACCGGGCTGCGATTCTTCGCCCATGCCCCGGGCGCTCCGGAATGTGCGGCCGCCGGAGAGTCGATGGCTCATCACCTACTCAAGCTGGAGCTTGCGGCGGCGGCCCGAGCCGCGGGCGCGCACTGCGAGATGGAGGTGCGTGGTCCCGAGGGAGTATGGCGGGCGGATGTCATGGCGAGCGATCCGGGTGGGAGCTGGCGGGTCGCTCTGGAAGCACAACTGTCGCCCATTACGCCGGACGCCATCGCGGCCCGCACAGAGCGGATGCGCGTGAACGACGTTCGGTCGGTGTGGTTCAGCGACCGGCTGCGGTCGCCGTGGCTGGGGGTGGTCCCCTCGGTGCGCCTGGTGACCGACGAGAGCGGCGGCCTAGCCGTAGCGGAGGGCTTGGCACGGTTCGCGGGGGGCTTTTGGGAGGCGGGCCCACGGGTGCCGCTGGCGGAGTTTCTGGGGTGGGTGTTCGCAGATCGCGTTGTTCATCACCACCGGATCGTGCAGCGCACGCGTCATACGCCGGACCCGTTGTTCAAGGTCTGGACAGCCCCACAGTATGTCCGAGCGGAGGCGGCCTACCGGGAGGAACGGGATCACGGGAAACAGGAACGGTGGGAGACAGGGTGGCATCATGCCGCTTCAGACCCCTTCAGGCCGGTCTTCGAGTAGTCCGGCTACCCGCGACCTACTTTGTGGCTGGTGTTTGGGTCAGGACTCCGAGGCCGAAGTGGTTCGGCCGAACCACTTCCCGCCGTACTCCCACTCGGGAGCGACGTGCCGACCGTAGGGGTGCGCGGGGGCAGGCAGCAGCGGGGAGGTACCGAGTGGGGGGCTGCGGGGCACGCCCCAGCCTGCGGCCCGACTTCGGTTCGCAGGGACCGAAGTGGCACCTGCCAGCCGTGACCGACATGCCTGACGCCTCCTCGGATATCTGTGAGGCACGTTCTTGAACAGGCACTTGCCTCACATGCCTGACGCTCGTTTCTCACCCCGAGATAATCGATGCCGGCGCCGCGCCGCGTGATGGCCTCCGAACAATCCAGCGCCGTGGCGACCGCCTGCAGTGGTTCCAGGAGCACGACACAGCGATCTACGCGGCCCGGCAGCAGCTTGTCCGCTCCGTGCCCGCCTGGGTCGACCGCTGGCTCGAGCGCTGTGGATCTCCTGCTGTGCGAGGTGCCGCCGCTGTGTCGCCCGACGTTGCTGTCGTGACGGGCGGAGGCGGGCGGTAGACCAATAAGAACGGTGCGTTCGTGGTGTACGCGCTGAGGCGCCAGCAGGTGCGGCGCCGATGGGGGAACAGCGCTTGAAGGCATCGCGCTGGTAGCCGGTGCGGTCCTCGTTGATGATGGGCAGCCTTCTAGGGCGTCGCGCACGGGCAGGGTGAGGGTCTGGTCCGGGTCGCTCTCGGCGGTGTAGTCCGGCCTCGGTACTGGTGGCTCGCCTATTCAACTGTCGCCAGTTCCCCGTGTAACGCGCCCTACCGGTGACCGTGTGTGGTCACCAAGATGATAATCCCCTGTATGGACCAGGGACTTGCGGCGTTACTGGGTGCAACGGTGGGCGTTGTCGGCACGGTTGCGGCGTCGGCGATCTCCAGTGCGTCGACTCGGCGGCAGTTGGAGGGGCAAGCCAGAGTCGAGCACTCCCAGTGGCGCAGACAACTGCGGCGAGACGCGTACAGCGCCTTCCTAGCCCCGGCCAACGAGTCTCGCAGCGCCCTGAAGATGGCTGCACGAGCGCTGGTTGGCGATGCCCCAGATTTGGGGGAAGCTGATCGGCGGCTCCACATCGCGCAAGATCAGTTGGTTCTGGTGCAGGCAGCTTGGGCCAGCCTCGCAGTCGAGGGACCCGAGTCAGTGGAGCATGCCGCCCACAGCGTCCACCTAGGGCTCCACTCGATGCATACGACGCTTCTCGCCTGGCGCGAATCCTCGGGTGCCCCGGATCGCAACGTCAACTTCGTGGAGCGTCACGCCGTCGACGTGACCACGGTCTCCGAGCGCCTTGGCAGATTCACGTCGGCAGCTCGTGGCGCCTTGGATGCCAGAGACCTTCCCTCAAGCAGGCGCAACTGAGGGTGCGGCGCTGACCGCGGCAGATAGTGGTGAGTTCGCGTAATCAACTGACGCCGGTTCCTCGAGGAGCCCAGCCCGCTGGCGACCTTTCGTGATCCCCTGGGGCGCCCCGGCCGCAGAGAGCAGGCCAGCCAGCGCGGTGACACTTGCCCGCATCGGCGGCGAGCCTGCCCCGCGTGCTACCCCCAGGCCTGGCGGCAGAGCCTGACAATGCCGGGCGCTGCCACACCGTCGGCCCGACTGCACAACTCGTGCATCTGGCCGGAGGGGGACTGCACGCGCGGCTGCGGACGAGCGGCAGCCTGCTGGACAGGCCGGCGTGGTGCCGAGCGGCGGGGGCGTGGGTGCGGCGGTACTCGGTGCTGCAGCGCGGGATGCGCGGGGAGCGGGACACCTCGGAGGCGTCCCGGTGTGCGGGCGCGCGCCAGGAACGGGCGCGCGTGGCTGGGGACGTTCGGCCGGGGCCGCGCGATGCGGCCGCTCAGGCTCGGTCCGCACGAGGGCTGAGTCCTGAGAGGCCGGCGCCGGTGAAGGCATAGATGGTCCCCGTGGGCCCGGCACGAGCGACCCGTAGGCGCCCTGAGGTCGATCGTCGAGCGGCGTGGGCCCGGGTGCCACGGTGGAGCAGCCGGTAACGGTCAGCAGGGCCAGGAGCAGGAAGGTCAGCGGGCGGTGAGGCACGCCTGCACTTTCCCGCACCGGCGGGCGGCGTAGGGCCTGTCTTCAAACGGATCTCGCCCAGAGCCGGAATGACGCCAAGCTGACCGCCGCGCATAGGAGGCCGGCGGGCAGTGCTCCCACTGGCGTGTCCCAGTCAGCGTCCTATGCGGGACACGCGGCTCTTCCGTCGGCTTTCGGCCAGTGAGCCTTTTCCAACCTGGCCTGCGCCGGTTCAGGCACACCGTCGCAGAGCTCATGCCTTTCTGAGGGTGATCGCCTGTGTGACAGCCGCGCCGACCACCAAGAAGCCTGCGGCGACGGCGAGCAGGACTCCCGTGGGCACCAGGGCGTCCGTAGAGTCCGAGGCGTTCTGCAGGTGGGTGAGCATGATGTTGACCGGGGAAACGCCTTTGCCCAGCAGCACGGCCAGTAGGAGCGCCAGGGCGAGGACGAGCGCGTAGCCCTGCCGTCGAAACACCAGCCGTGAGCAGACCAGTCCGATGGCTATGCCGGTGAAAGCGCAGGTGAGTTGGGCCTCGGCCCCCAGCGCCAGGTCCGCAAGGCCGGGTGTGTGGGTTCCGAACATCAGCGGTAGCACCAGACCGGCAGCCGTCAGCAGTAGGCACCACACGGCGGCCGCCCCGACCGTCGCGATCAGAACGCGTAGATGGCTGCCGATGCTGACGACGACGATCGAGCGGTGCGGCTGGTCCTCGAGACCGATCAGTGCCATGGTCAGCCAGATCGAGCACAGCAGCATGGCCCCGGCCACCGAGGCGTAGGTCGCGGTGAGCGGGCCAGCGTCGCTGCTGGTCAGCACGGCCACCAGACCAAGGAACAGCAGCAACGGCGCGAGGTAGCGCTGCGAGAGCAGCAGCACCGTGAACATGTAGCGGACCAGGGCGATCACGGGGCGGACCTCCTAACATCGAACCGGTGATCATGTTCAGCCACAGACCCGGTGAGGCCCGCCACCGACCACCTGTGCTGCAGCGCCGTCAGCAGTACGGCGTCCGAGTGCTCACGCGCCACCCGCAGGACTACCTCCCCGCCGCGCCGAGCGGAGTCCACCACACCCGGCAGCGCTGACCAGTTCACTTCCACCGGCATGACGCCGATGGGCGGCACCGTAAAAACCAACTTGACCATCGAGGCCCGGCCCCCGGCGTGCCGGCCGCCGTCCAAGGTGACCCGGCCGTCGCTGATGGCGTAGACGCCGCTGGCGTGCGTCTCGGTGATTGCCTCGCGGTGATCGGTGAAGACCACCGCCCCGCCCTGAGCGGCCGCTTCGTCGATGAACTCGGCGAGGACCCTGTGGGCCGAGGCGTCCAGACCTGACCAGGGCTCGTCAAGAACCAGCAGGTCGGGCCGGACGAGCAGGGCCTGGGCGAGCGCCACCTTCTGCGCGTTGCCCTTCGACAGCGTGCGCAGCGAAGCGTCCCGCTCGCTCACCAAGGACAGCCGCTCCAGCAGGTGACTGCCTCGGGTACGGGCGGCGGAGGCGGACAGGCCGCGGATACGCCCCATGTGGGTGAGGTAAGAGATCGCCGAGATGCGGTCGTGGGCGGTGAAGCGGTCCGGTACGTAACCGATGTGCGATGGTCGGCGCGACACGCTTCCGGAGGTGGGCTGGGACAGGCCGACGAGGATCCTCAGCAAGGTCGACTTCCCTGAACCGTTGCTGCCCACCACCGCGAGAACGTCACCGGCCGAGACCTTCATGTCCACGTCGCGGAGGATCCACCGTCCTCCTCCGCCGTAACGTTTGCCAACCGCCTCACAACGCAACAACTCATTCCTCCCTGTGGCCTACGCGCTGGCCCCTCCAGCCTGACGGGCGGGCCTGATGGTTAAGCTTGTCGACAGGGTCTACTCGCTCTCGCCCACCTCCGCAACGGGCCCACCTACGCCCAGCTCGCCTCTTCGAAGGGGCCCGCAGAAAACGGGAGGCCGGAGCGCGTTCCGCACGATCCGCCGGAGTCATTCACGGCCCGGGGAGCGGTGGCCCTGCCGCCGGAGGCGACGGCGGGCCGGACCAATCTGCTGGGCGATGTGCGTGACCTCGCGGTGGCCCTGCACCGTACGTCGGCGTATGTGGCCTCCGCCGATCGAATGCAGACCGTGGACCTGACCACCGGGAAGGTGGTGGCGGTGGCGCGCCCGCGCGCGGAGGCCCTGGGCGAGGATGATGATGCGACCGCGCCGCTCGTGTCGGCCGACGGCTCCCTGGTCGTGACACCGTTCGTCACCAGACAGCCCGGCGCTGGAACGCAGTCTCCCTCGATGGAACTCGAGGTCGTCGCCACCATGCCAGAGACAGGAAAGACCGCCTGGATCACATCGCTCAAAATCCCGCAAGCATGGGCACAACGGGACAACTCCACGCCCGAGGCTCACGCGGTCGGCTTCGCGGGCGGCAACGTCGTCGTGACTGTGTACACCGGCTACAACGCGGTGACGGCCGGTATCGACATCGCCACACACCAGGTGCGGTGGACAGCACAGAACATCCGGACGCGGGCCGTCACCGCCGAGGCCGCGGTAGGCGTCGACATTCTCGGCGGATTCGGCCCCGACCAACTGGTCGGGGCCGACCCAGCCACCGGCAAGGAGAAGTGGCGGACAGAAAAGAACATCGGTGACACCACCGTCGAATCTGCCGGCCCGTCCCTCGTCCGGGTGCGGGGCTACGCCGGTGACGGTGGCACGCGCTTCGACCAGCTCCTGAAGCCTGGCACCGGCAAAGTACAGGCGGACGTGCCCGAGGGTCTGGACAATTTGAGCTGCCCGTTCGACCAGGCCAAGACTCTTGTCTGTACGTCCCAGAATCGCCGAGGTCGCCACCCACGTCACCTCCGAGCTGCTGCAACGGCTCGCATCCCCCCGCCAGGCCATGCGTAACGACGGCACTCGCTTCACCGTCAACCGCGAGCCGCCAGGCGCAAGACACACGACGCTTGAGCGTCCTCACCCGCTGGATCGCCTCATGTGACAGGTGGCGCATCCTCGCAGGACGCGCCACCTGGTGGGCGCCGCGCTGGAACGCGGTGAACCCGAACCCTGTTTCATGGTGCAGCCATGGCGCCAGGGAGCCTCGGCGGCAGGTGCCGGAGGCGGCGTCGCAAGGACCATGACATCCCGGCTCCGCCAGGGCAATGGCACCTGGACGAAAATGCAACAAAAAAAGCAGTGCCCATCATCCCACCTGCAGTTTCCCCAGGTTCGGATTCTCACTCGGCCGCTCGTTCGCCACCTCGCGGTGATGAGGTCCTGGACGGCTGCGCACCAAAGGCTTCACCCAAGGGCCCCACTCATTGTGAGTGTTGGGCTACCGGTGAGAGGATCAGCCCTCGCCGACGGGCCGACCTGGAAGTCGCCGCCGGCTGAGCAAGGTGCAGCCAACTCTCCACGCTTGCATAAGGCGTGACACAAGACGGGCAGGTAGACATGCGTTCCATCCCCTTATGGCCGGTTCCCGGTCCACAACACCCGTACCACGGTCTCACCGCGGCAGAGGTGCGCCTCGTGATCGTGGTGATCGTCGTGACCGCAGCTCTCGCGGCCCTCGGCATGCCAGAAACGGGGGCCCTGGCGTTCGTCGGCGGAGCCCTGGGCATCGCTGCGCACTCCGTCAAGGCCATGCGCGTGCCACAGGTCCCGCCACCCGACGGCGTCTGAGTCTCTAGTGGGACGGCGTGAGAACGCCGTTGCCGCCGAAACCAAACAGGCCGAGGCGCTCGCGTTGTGGCTCCGCGCCCAACGCGAGCGCCGAGGACTCACCTATGCGGCAATGGCAACACTGACCGGTCACCAGTTCACTGCGTCAGCGCTTTCCCGTGGCGCCTCTGGCCGCGTCCCTTCCCTCCGCCTGGTGGTCGCCTTCGCGACCGCGTGCCACGCAGATCTCGACGAGGCGGTGCGCCTTTGGAAAGCCGCGCGCAGAGCGAAGGAGGAACGACGCCGCCAAACGGGATCCTCTCCGGAGTTCAGGGAGCTGGCTTCCTCGGTGCGCTCGGTCCTGACCCACCCCGCCGTCGTCGACACCTTCGGGAAGCTCCACGACGTCATGGTCGAGATGCGGGCCCGCCAAGGGCAGCCGTCTCTGGGCGAGTTGCAGACGCTGGCCGGACGCACCCCGGACGGACGCTACAGGCTGCCCAAGAGCAGTTTGAGCGTCATCCTTCGAGGCGAGGCAGTCCCCTCGCGAGGGCACCTCACGGCGTTCATGGAGTCCATGGGCCACCCCCCGGAGACCGTGCGTCGCTGGCAGCAGGTCTGGGACCGCATCTCCGAAGCCGAGAGGCCGCCAGCGACAGCCAAGAAGCCGGAGTTCTTGGTGGGTGCCCCTTGGCCGGACAGCCCGACCTGGTACGAAACCGCCACATACCCAATGCTCGGTCAGGAGGACCATTTCGATATTCTGCGCGGGCAGATCACTCTGAAGTTCCTCTATGACCCGAGCAGACAGCGGGGCCCCCGACAGGCCCGCCCAGTCGCAGGTACAACCCGTGCCGGGCTACCCATCAGGACACCCCGCCGCTATCGCGTCCTGCTCGGGGCTGCGCACAGTCCCACGATGGGGATCGTCACCCTGCAGTCCCGGGACACCCCAGCCTTGCTCCCTCCGTATGCGGGGAGCTCTCCTCCCATCATCTCGCCGACGCAAGTCGCGGCGAGCGGCATGCGACCAGCTCGGCCCGTTCGCTCAGCCGTATTGGGCAGTCTCGGCCGTGCGATCAAGCGCTCGCTGCCGAAGCGTTCACGCTCCGACCACACCCGCTGGCCGAACTTCTGAGGACCTGTCCACAGGGCTCCCGTGGCGTTCTGGTCGGTATGAGCGATCACAAGAAGCAGCCGGCCCCACATCGCGGCAAGGTCTTGGAGGCCCTCGCGCAGGCGGAGCGGAAGGTCTTCACCCGCCCCGCGCCGAAACCCGCGAAAGTACGGGTTAAATTCCTCCTCACGCGGGCGCAGGGTCGACCAAGGCCCTGGCAGAGCGCCTGGGCGTCTCGCGCCGCACGGTGGAGAGTGTTCACCACCACTTCCTTCAGGGCGTGGCGTACAAGCTGGGCAGCGGCGCCGTGACGCTGCTGGCCCTGTGGTGGGAGACGCGACACTGACCGCGTCACGGGCCCGTAGCTTGCCGCGGGCCCGCGCTGCGGGCCCCAGCCCGACCACCGCGCCGCCGTGCCCACCAGGACAGCCTCGGCGCGGTGGCGGTGTGGACGGCCTGGCCGAACGCCTCCAGGGCGGCCTCCAGGCGCGCGGTTTCCTCCACGTCGGACAAGGCGTTCAGCAGCTGCTCAGTGGCGGTTATGACGGCCGGGTCGGAGCAGCGCATGAGCGGGGCGGCGGCGGTAGCGGCCCGAGTGAGCGGCTCCCGCACGGCGGCCACGGTCTGCTTGCTCGTCACCCGCTCCCGGCTCCGCAGCTCGGCCGCGCGTCCGAAGCCCACGAGCCCGCTCTGCACGTCTGTTCCGCTGGCGATCCGGGCGCCGGCGGCACCACCGGCGAAGGCGAGCTCGGTCAGCAGGAACGTCCGTCCGCGCTCGGCCGGTCCATCCCACAGCAGCCGTTTGGCAGTGGCCGCGCCTCGCAGCTCCATCACCGCCACTGTCATCGCATCCGCCTGCACCCGCAGGGCCCCGATCTCGGCCTGCTGCTCCTGGCGGTTGCGGGCGCGGCCGGTCAGCCACGACGCCAGAACGGTGATGGCCGCCCCGGAGACGAGCGTGCTGACCAGCTCGATCAACTTGTCCATGCCCGAGGCTGGCCGTACACCCAGCTCGGCGTCTGGGCCGTTGCGCACCTGACGCAAAACACCCCACGTTCCCGTTGCCGATCAGCAGCGGGGCGCGCCTGGATGCACGGAGGCCCTCCCTGCACTGCTGCGCCGGTGCGAGGCCTCGCACGCGTATCCGCGGGGCAGAGGGACAGTCATGCCGGGCCCGGAGGTCAGCCGCCCTCTTGCAGGAGCGCGGAAAACATAACGGGGGGATGTTCATGCACGCGGTGCCGTACTCAACCGCTGCCGGGCAGTGTCACGGGTACAGCCCGGCTCGCCTGCCGCACGCCTGGGTGGTCACCCGCACCACCGCACGCCACTCAGGAGAGTGACGAGGGATCGGTTCTGCAAGGCCCGCGACTGTCTGTGTCACTTGCACTTCACGAGATGCCCACGGGTTGCCGAACCTGGTGTGACGTGCACCACGGCATCTGACAAGTCTTGGACCGCGCCATGTCGACTGGCGGGCTCTGACCCGCCACCTCGGCCGCCGCGAGCACATGAGTGACACCGTCCAGGCCGTCGCTGGCCTGCTGTCCCACCAGCAGACCGCAGACCTGACGTCGGCGGCGGCAGATGTGAACACCGAGCCCGCCGCCATCCTTCGACGTCTCCCTGCCAAGCATGCACGAGCTCGTTAGGTGACGGTCTGGCGGCGGCTGCGGGCTCACTCACGCGTGCTCCGCTTACGGGAACCGATGTTCGTCGACGGTGAAGTCGTTTCCAACCGCCATACGGTGAACTGCGGTTCCTACTCGCCTACTCACGTTGTCAAGTACGGTCAGCGCCCAATCGTTGCGCTGCACCAGACAGCGTCGGATCTAGTAATCGATGATCTCCAGCTGTTCGCGCACTCTCGTCGATCGGGCGCAGCGCGGCGTGCTTGATGTCGCTCGTGGCCCATTGCAGGGTGGCAAGCATGGTGTGGGTCGTTGTCAGGATGACCCCCGCACCAGTAGTGGGGATACCTAGATGAGTGAGGTCGGCCAGTTGTGCCCGCAGCTGCTCGGAGTGACGAGCAGCCTCCGTCTCGAAAGCGGCAAGATCAAGTCTTTCGTGTAGCAGGTCGTCGTATGCGCGCCGCAGGAGATCGATCCAAACGTCGATGGTCGTGCGGGCGCGAACATAGCGGTCAAGGTGCATGCTGGCTTGCTCTTCAGCCCGAATGCTCTGCTCACCGTGCTGTCGACGCCGCTCCACCTGAAGGGGACCAAAGTAGGCCGCCCCGGCGCCGGCCAAAGCTCCCACTAAACCACTCATTACGCCACCACGGCCGCATCCATGAGTCTCCCCACACTTGGACTGCCACGTCGCTCCATCTTCCCCGGCACGGCATCAGGCGAGAAGCCTGACCGTCGGAACTCGACCAGAGTCCCCAGGCAAGAGCTGTGCCCCCGGAGACCTGTACGTCACCGTGTACGTCCACGACTGATTCACCGCGCGGTATTCGGCCAGGTCCGATGGCTTTGTGCCATTCATCGGCAACCCGTCTCCAACATCACTGAGGCGCCGCTACACAAGAAGAATGGGGCGGCGTTCTGCCGTTCCCGCGCACTGGTGGCCTGTCGGTGGGGGAGGTCTGGACCGTTGCTGACCATCAACGTGGCGGTGCTGCTCGCAGTCGTCGTCGTCTGGCGACTGCGGCGGCGTACCGAGGCCCGCAGCCGCTTCGACGAGAAGCTGACCGTCGTCATCGTCCTGGCGCTGGGCGTCCTGATCGCCCCCACACCGGCGGGCCAGGGGATCTTGAATATCCTGGGGCAGCTCGCGAGCGGCGTCACCCAGGCCAGCCGATGAGTCCCAGCACAGACACGGGACGGACAGCGCCCGCCAGGGCGCAATGCGGATCACGAGTCCGGGAAGCGGGGGAGTGATGGCCGCACGTCGACGGCGCCGGCGCTTGAAGAAGCGGACCCGCAGGCAACTGCAGGGCTGGGGTGCGGTGACAGCGCTGGCCGCCACGGTGTGGGTCGCCGGGCACTGGTCGATGGTGTGGCCCATCCTGGTGGCCGTACTGGCCGCGGCCATGCTGGGCGGAGCCGGCTGGGCGCTGCTGCGCGCGCACCGTCAAGCGGTCGGCCAGGACCGCGCGTGGCGGGCACAAGAGGAGGCGCGGGCGCGCGAGTTGTCCATGGCCGAGGTCGACGCCTTGTCGTGGCAGGAATTCGAGACGTACATCGCGGAACTGTGCCGGCGGGACGGCTGCACGAAGGTCGTCGTCAGCGGAAAGAGCGGTGACCTGGGCGCGGATGTCGTCGGCTACCTGGCCGATGGCCGCAAGCTGGTCATACAGTGCAAGAAGTACGCGCCGTATCAGAGCGTGTCCTCGCAGGACATGCAGAAATTCGTTGGCACCGCCCGGCTCGAGCACGGCGCGGATGTCGCCTTGTTCGTCACCACCTGCCGCACGTTCACGAAGGCCGCGCTGGGCTTGGCGCTGCGCCAGGACATCGTGGCCCTACACCGCGACCTACTGGGCTCCTGGGTCAAAGGCGCTCACCTTGAGACGCTGATCCCGCTGAATGGCAGTGGCGGCGGTACCAAGCGGCGTCCTTCTGCCGGACTGCGGCGTGGGCAACGGTAGCGATGTGCAGGGTTCAGGCCGCCCGGCAGCCGGGCCCTGGCACCACCGATGCCAGCAAGGAGCCCGTGACCACCATCAAGCCTCTCGGTGTCGACCGCTCCGCCCTCTACCGCACCCTCGCCGCATACGACGAAGCCATCGCCATCGACCGGGAACCAGGGCTTGCTCTTGCCATCGCTTCCATGATCGCCAGGACCGCTGTTGGCGGCTCCGGCGTGGCCCCGGCCGCATGTGCCGATTGCGGAGCTGGCCAAGTACGGCGCTCAGCGCCGCATCTTCACCCGATCGCTGCCGGAGCTGGCGCAAGAAAGCCCGGCTTCGTCACTCGCTCTGCGGTAGCCATCTCTGCGGGTGGGATAGGTCGCAGCGGGTGTGCGCTACTTCGTCTTCGCCGGTGCGCCGGTGCCGTCGTAGACCTGCCCGCTGACGGCATCCACCCGCCAGGTGTCGCCTGAATCCGGCGTTGCAGGGTCAGCGGGCTGTCCCTCTTGTGGCATCCCAACGCCCACGAGCCACTCAGGCCGCCATGCGTGATCCCTTTCCGCTGCCTTGAGGGTGAATGCTTCGACTTGGAGGCTCTTGGGCACCGTTCCGCCGTGGACCTGCGCCCGGAGGGCCATGGCATCGCGTACTGACTTCTCGGCCTGTTCGCGGCTCAGCTTGGGCTGCTCAAGTTCCAGGTGCATCGGGCCGAGTGTGACGTCCACCTGCGAGACGCGCCCATCCCTGTTGACCTGAACGTCGAGCATCCTGGGCATCAGTACCTTGTTAGTGAGGAAGCGCCAGTTGGTTATCCAACCCAGTTGGGCCTTCTCACCCACTGGGTGGGTTCGTTGCACACCCGCGCCCTGCGCCCATGGGTAGTGATCACGCATGTATGCCTGCGCCGTCTCGAAGGCGTCGCGCTCGTTCGCAGCTGCCTTTGCGCCCTCCACAGGAAACGCCATGACGCTGGGACGGTCGCTGTCGTCCAGCAGAATGTTCAGGTGTTTCTTGTCCGGCCAGGACAGGCTGCCGTTAGCGAACGCCTGTGGATGCTGCTTGTCCCGGCTGAGCAGGGTGAACACGACGTTCGTGCAGGAAACCCCCACGCAGGGTTGCTCGTAGACACGGCCGAGCTGGTAACGGTCTCCGAATGCTTCCTTCACCGCCTGCTCGACAGCCTCCCTCTGGCCGGAATTCGCGGACGAGAGCCCGGTTCCATCCACGTGGTTGAACGTCACCATGGGAGCCGCCAGACCTGTACCCACAACGGTGAGCACGGCGGAAGCGATCAACCCTGTTTTGGTTCCCGCTCGCCAGTCGAGCGCCCCATGCGCTGCCAGCACCACGACAGCCACGGTGAGTCCGAGCAGTCCGCCGAGGATGTTCATCTCAGCGTCTGCGCTGTCGCAGATGCGTCCCAGGCCGTTGACCTTGGCCTGAGTGAACTCGATGGCCAGAGGCAACCCGGTGACGCCGGCCAAGGCGGGTAGCAGCTGTCGCGAGGCCAATAGGGCAAAGAGTCCGAGAGGCACAGTCATCGCCAGGTTCCACACACCCTGCGTGGTGTGGAAGGGCTCGGCGAAGTTGTGATTGATGGTGCACTGGCCGGTGGCCGGGCCGGCGTCCATGAAGGTCACTCCAAGGACACCCGTGAGCGTGGCGACGAGTCCGCCCCACCACACCCCGCGAGGTCTGCCAACACGGCGGGTGAGCAACCACGCCGAGGCGCCGAGAACCAGGGCAATCACGGTGCAGGCGGCTAGGTAGACATAGTGGTGCTGGAAGATGGCGGTAAACACGGGCGTCGTCCTTGCCAGATGATCAGAGCGTCTACGTGAGCGCCCGAAGGCCCCGCCTCAAGAGACGGGGCCTTCGAGGTGAGGGTTTCAGCAGTGCGCGCTCGGCGTCTGGAAAGTGCCGCCGCTGTAGTTGAGCAGGCCGACGCTCGACGAGCAGTAGTAGTCGCCCCACTTGTTCCACGACTTCTGCGAAGACCCGCCGGAGCTGATGGAGAAGTACGACGAGTAGACGGTGCTGCTACCCATGCTGTAGCCGAGACGGACGCTGACCGTCGAGCCGCCGGACTTCTCGTAGCGGGTGTAGATGTTGGTGCTCGTGTTGGCGGAGTCGAGCCTCTTCCAGTGGAAGAGGTAGCCGTTGGACAGCTTGGTGCAGCGGTCCATGGGCTGCTGGTTCGCCATATAGCCGGAAGTGTCACAGTACGTGGCGGCGGAAGCAGCGGGTGCGCCGAACATCATCGTGCCAGCAGCGATGGCGCCGGTGAGGGCGACGGCCTTGAGCTTGTTGAGCATCAATCTCCCCTTCTTGTGCAGAACATGCCAAAGCCCCTTCCGGTTGGTCCCACTGGAAGGTCGTGACGATCCCATCACGCAGCGGTGACAGAGTGAAGATCCTTTGAGGTTTCTCTGAGCTACTTCTGATGTTCCTCCGAAGGCTCTATGACGTTCCTCTGAGACGTGACGCTGCTGTTGTGGCGCCGACGGGATGGAACCTGGTGTCTCCATTGGTCATGCAGTGATCTCTAGCCATCACATGTGGGCGAGGACGGCTGTGCGCGCCGGGCGCGACAGCCGCGGCCTCAGGTGCGGGACTGCGCCACACAATGGTGTCCGGCTCCGGCTCGTCCGGTCGCTGACGCTTCTCGGCGCACTACTCGTGCCATCCATGTGTGAGTAAATACTGCGGTCATGAGTACCCGCCACCTTCTGCTGGGGCTGCTCGCTTCCGGGCCGAGCCATGGCTATGACCTCAAGCGACGCCACGACGAGCGCTTCCCGCAGGCCCGACCCCTCGCCTACGGACAGGTTTACACGACCCTGCAACGCCTGGTCCGCGACGGACGCGCGGCCGTGGAGGGCACCGACTCCGACGGCGGCCCCGAGCGCACAACGTACCGGGCGACTCCGGACGGCGAGGCCGAGCTGGCCCGCTGGGCGGCCGAGGTCGCGCCGCCGGCGCCGTTTGTCACGAACGAGATCTTCGCCAAGGTGATCGTGGCGATCCTGTCCGGCGGCGACCCGGCGGCCTATCTGCGGGCGCAGCGTGCCGCGCACATGGCCAGGATGCGGGACCTGATGGCCGTGAAGAGCGTGCCGGGCGCCGACCTGGCGAACGTGCTCTCGGCGGACTACGCCCTCAACCACCTCGACGCCGACCTGTGCTGGATCACCACTGCCGCGGGAAGGCTCGCCCATCTGATCAGGGAGGTAGACGCGGCCTAGATACGAAGGAAAGGGGTCGGCGGGGCTGGTGGCGGTACGCGGGCCGACTAAAACGGTAGGCAGGACAGCGGCCTGCGGGCGCCGGTCTTGTAGTCGCGGTCGGCCCTCCCGGATCGAGCCGCTCATCTCGGCCAATCCAGTCTATGAGCGGCGGCAGGCCAGCCACCGCCGGCTTCTTGACTTCATAACGATCACTATCGGACATGTTCTCTCTGGCCGCTCCAACGCTCGGAGTAGGTTCCGTCACTGGGGGCGGTAGCGGCGAACGGCCATGCGAACTCAGCTTCCATCAAAAGACTTCCGATTCACCACCTGTACGCCAGGACCCATGGGGCACAAGCAGTCTCGGGGCTTCTGTGCCAGCTCGGCAGCACCTTGAGGCCCCCGCCCGATCACGTGGGGGCGATGCCGACTCCCGGACACCCTTAGTAAAGGGACGTAAGGGGGCTATCCATGACAACCCCACGGGAAAAGCCCTGAGATGCGGATGACCGATATCGACATCCAACGCTTTACCGCATCATGACTTGGAACATACGTTCCTGCGGTCACGGATTCTCCACACAATCCGGACGAGAACGCAATAGCGCGCTGCTTCGCGAGAAAAGGAATGACATGGACATGAAGGTAAAGCGGGCAGGAGTCGTCGCAACGGCCGCCCTGGCTGCGGCTTTCACTCTGGCCCCTCCCGCCGCCGCAGAGGGCAGTTGGACCAGCTCCATAACCAACTGGCTGGGCGGAAACGAGTCCCGCCGCTGGACGGACAACCACACTGACGGGGCGAGCACGACCGTAGGCTTCTCCGGCTGCAACTTCGGTGGGCCGAGCAGCGCCACTCTCGAGCTCGATCACGTCAGAGACCTCCTCCCGGACGTGAGCCACGGCACGCGGAGCAACACCTGCAACACGGTGTCCTGGGGCGAGGTGGGCAAGGCGCAGTTCTACTTCATCTACATCGGCTCCACTAGGCTCAACGTCAACAGCGTCGTCACCCGATACTGACAACGCCTCAGACCGTCGGCGGCCCCCGGCTCTTCCCGGGGGCCGCGCCGCTCATGGAAGTCGACAGAGGGCCAGAATGACCATCCACGTCTCGCGCTGTTGCTTTGGCTACCGGCGCCGGGATCTCGTCCTTGAAGATCTGACGCTCGAACTACCGTCAGGATCTGCCGTGCTTCTGGGACCCAACGGTGCCGGAAAGTCGACGTTGCTGGGACTTCTTGCATCCGCACTCAGGCCTCACGCCGGCAGTGTGAAGCTGGGTGACCTAGACAGCCGCAGGCGGGGCGACCTGAAGGAATATCGACGGCAGGTCGGCTGGCTGCCGCAGCAGGTGACTCCCGTCCCGGGACTGCGTGTGAGAGAACAGGCTGCGTACGCTGGCTGGCTCAAGGGCCTGTCCCGTCGAGACGCCTGGGACAGGTCCTTGGAGGCTATCAAGCAGGTCGGCTTGGGAGAGCTTGCCGAACGCTCCGCCGCTCAACTGTCAGGAGGCCAGCTGCGGCGCCTCGGAATCGCCCAGACTCTCGTGCACTCGGCACGAGTAGTGCTGATGGATGAACCGACCGCCGGCCTCGACCCGACGCAACGGGGCGCGTTCCGCGCCCTCCTGGACAAATTCAGAGACCGGGCGAGCTTCGTGGTCTCCACCCACCAGACGGAAGATCTGGCGGACAGCTACGACTCGGTCATCCTCCTCGATCAGGGTCGCATTCTCTTCCAGGGATCAACCGACTCCTTCCTCGACCTCGCGCCCCGCCAGGTCGTGAAGGAGCGCCGGGCCGAAGCGGCTTACGCGGGCCTGGTCAAGGAGGAGGTGTAAGCATGCCCTGGCGCACCGTGCTGCGTGTGTCCGTTGCTCCTCGCATCGGCCTACTGCTGATCCTGTGGCTGCTCGCCTACCACGGCAACGTCACCGGACTGGTCACTACCGGGTATTGGGAGTCGGTTGCCGCGCAGAGCACATCTCTGCTGGTCTGGACCGCACCGGCCGTGGCGGCCTGCGCTGCCTGGGAGGGACTGCGCATCCGGCAGTCCCGCGCTCTCCAAGGAGCGCCGGCTCGGACCTTCACTGGTGTGTCTCTCGCCGTCCTCACTCCTACGCTCCTCCTCGGAGCACTTGCGGTGGCGCTGAGCCTCGGCCTGCTCCTGCCGCAAGCCGCTGGCAGTCCAGACTGGACCGTTGCCGCGATACTCGCCCTGGAACTGCTGGTCGTCGCCGCGCATACCGCCATCGGCTACGTCATCGGGCTCAACCTGCCTCGACTGCTGGCCGTTCCCGCGGCACTGGTAGGAAGCTTCGTGTGGATGGCCTATCCACCCGCCATGAACATCTTCTGGATCCGACAGCTCAACGGCACAAACCTGGCTGAATGCTGCTCGCTCAACCAAGTAGCGGCACCCCGCAGCATGGTCGCTCCAGCCATCATTGCGATCAGCTTGCTCTTTGCCGCCCGGATGGTGACCGTACGGCAGCGGGGCCTGCGGATCCTGGCTCCGATTGTTCTGCTCGTCGCCGTGGCCGTCTCCGCGTGGATCGTCCATCCCCTCGGATACAGCGCAGCCGAACCCCGTCCCGTCACTTCCCGCACATGCACCGGGACTCAGCCTCGGGTCTGCCTCTGGCCCGAACAGCATGACGCCGCCTCCGACGTCGTCACCTGGGCGACCGACGCACACACCCGCCTTGCTGCACTCGGCGTCACGACCGCTGCCGAGCTGTCACCGACATCATCCACACCGACCTCCAACGACATCCGCGCCCTTGTCGCCTCGAGCGCCCTTCCCCGCGACATCCCGGAATGCGCCAAGCACGGAGAATGGCCAGGAAGCCAGGCTTTCGGACCCCTCAGTGCCTGGCTCACCATCACAGCCGGAGCGGACACCCAAGTTGTCGTGTCACGTTACGCGCCGGCCGAAGCAGAAGTCGCCACCCGCATCCTCCAACGCCCGGCCCGGGCGCAGATGGCCTGGTTCGAACAGAACGCGAAAACCCTCAGTCGGTGCGACCTTCAGCCAATCCTCGACTCCCAGCGCTTTTGAGTCCGCCACCAAGAGCCAACTGACAGGAACACATCCATGGAGTGGTGGCTTCACGTCCGCCGCGTACCCGCGATCTGCGCCGGCCTTGCCGCCTGCCTCGTGCTCGGAGCGGTCGCCGACTCCATCCAGGTCCCCGTTCCGGTTGTGATGGGTGGAGTCTCTTTTTCCCTCCCGCTGCCGTTCTTGCTGCCCCTCGCACCCGTGTGCCTCATCCTGCACGGGCAGTCGCGCGGAGACAGCGCCATCGAAGCGACCGCCGTTCGGCCTGTGAGGCTCTGGGATGGTGCGTTCATGACGGCCTGCAGCGTGTTCATGCTGTCCGGAGGGTGGCTCTTGTCGTCTATGACCGGCCATGTCCTTGCCGTGGGGATGGCCCGCAACTTCCTGGGTTACCTGGGCCTCGCACTACTTCTGTGTACGATCACCACCCCTCGTGCTGCAGCTGCGATCGTGACACTCTTTCCCATCGCCTGTGCGGCCTTCGGCGTCCACCACGGAATCCCCGCCCGCTGGGCATGGCCACTGCACGAGCCCGGGTACCTGCCGGCGCTCATCCAGGCCACGGTCCTGGGCGCAACCGGACTGACGGCTGCCCTACTGCATATCTCAGCCCACCTCCGTGTGAGCCAACTGACGGAGAGATGACCCCGTTGGGCCATCGCGAGCCCCGGACCGTTATGGTCCGGGGCTCCCTCATGAGGTCGTAAGCGGAACGACTCGTCTCCGCGCGCCGGCCGTTGCCGACGGAGGTCGGTGCCACAGCAGTGTGACCCGGGGCTGGTGGGCGGCATGCAAGCCTTCGGCCGACGACGACTCCGGCTCCTGACGGAGCGGCACAAGCGCAAGTTGCGTGCACATCAGGCCGGGATGCTTACCGAGCGTTCGTGGTGCGGAATGCTTTGACCATGCGCAGTACGCCCCAGGCCTGGGGGGCGGGGGCGGCGCGTAGGTGAGCCTTGAGGTGGGCGATGGCGGCCGCACGGCCGGTGGCCGCGGACGGCAGGCGCTGCTCCGCACAGGCAGGACGGCTGCACGAGATACGCACGGCCGCACCGCCCCGGCGGACGGCGTCCAGACGCAGTGTCCAACGGCGTCCCGGCACCCGCTCGTCCAGCTCGCTCACCGCGGCCTGCGTCATACAGGTCTTCCTCCCGTGTCGTGTCTGCGATGCATGCCGCTGCTTCCCGCCATGCCGGGCGTGTGTGCGGGCGGCGAGGCCACGGTATGCGGCGCAAGGGGCGAAGGCTGGTGAACTCGCCCGTCGTGATGCCGCGACGGCGCAAATAGGAGCGGATCACGCGGGAGGAGTACGCGCGATCCGCGCTCACGCTGGCCGGTCTCGTCCTGGGTCTGCCGTTCCCGATCCTGGGCACGCGGATGCCGGCCATGACGGCCTTGAAGTAGAGAGAGTCGTGGCGTTGCCCGGCCGCGACCAGCTCGAACCGCACGCGGCCACCGCGCAGAACACGGCCACGCCGGTCTCGTGATCCCTGAACCTGCCGACCAGCCTCGCCAACCGCAAGCGGCGCGGCTCACGCGGCGGCCGCCCGCCCAGCTTCAACCGCCAGGCGTACAAGCACCGCAACACTGTCGAGCAATGCATCAACCGGCTAAAGCAGTGGCGCGGTATCGCCATGCGCACCGACAAGCTCGCCGTGCACTACCTCGCGGCACTTCAAGTCGCAGCCATCTTCCTCTGGGTCCGAACCTGACGCTCAGGCCGGTCACCTATGCCAGGAGAGCGCCTCAACCGATGCAATGTCACCCGCCGCTAGCAGTCCGAAGAGCCGGAGAACCTCCTCGCGGGAGACATCGCGTATCTCCCCGGGAGCCATGGAGTCCTCGTCCGGGTTCTCCCAGACCAGCAGACCGTCGCCGAAGGCGCTGAGGGACCACCCGCTCTCATGGGTGAGTGAGACATCGGGGTACTCGTCATCGGCCTGTGCCAGACCGTCGAGCACTCGCCATCATCGTCTCCGGATCAGGCTCGCGGACCGTCCCGCCCATGACGTCGTACATGAAGTAGCTCATTGATCAATTACCTCATGCGGAGATCCACGGGACACTGCCTAGTAGTGCTTCGTTAGGTTCTGAGTCTTCTGGTCGGCAGGGGTCGGCCGCAGGTGGTGCAGGTGCCGGTCCAGCACCTCAGCAGGTCCTGAAGCATGTCGAGGACCTGGTAGAGGGTCAGGCCGGCATCTGGGCTTTTGGGTCGAGCCGCCGCAGGGTGAGGAAGGCCTGGGCGGCGGTGACGAGGGTGACGTGGTGGTGCCAGCCGCGCCAGGTGCGGCCCTCGAAGTGGTCCAGGCCCAGGCCGTGTTTGAGCTCGCGGTAGTCGTGCTCGATCCGCCAGCGCATCTTCGCCCACCGCACCAGGTCGGCGATCGGGGTGGTGGCGGGCAGGTTGCTCATCCAGTAGCCCGTCGGCTCAGCTGCTTGTTCGGGCTGCTCGACCAGCAGGGTCCGTAACGGCAGCACCCCGTCCCAGCGGCTGCGTCCCCCGCCTTGTTCCTGGGCGGTGCGGCATGCTTCCTTGCCCGAGGGCCGCACCTGAAGCACGGCGAAGCGCGAGGTCATCGTGCCCTTGCTGCCCTGCCGCCAGGTGACCTCCTCGAACACGGCGGCCTCGGCGACGAGGCCGGGCAGCGAGCGGGGCGCCTGGCGGTATCGGGGCAGGGTCGGCGGTCCCAGTCCGCCATAAGCCGGCTGATACGGCTCGGCGTCGGCAGGCCGCGCGATCTCTTTCGGGTCGACGGCCACGACGTAGGCCCAGCCGCGTTCCTCCAGCGCAAGCCGGAAGGAGACGCTGCGGCCATAGCCGGCATCGGCCACGATCACCGGCACCGCAAGTCCCTGCCCGGCCAACCGGTCCAGCAGCCCCAAAGCCAGATGCGTCTTGGACACATGCCCGACCTCCACAGGTATCCCAGCCCGCTGCCGCCGCCTGTCGTCGTGCGCCCATTCCTCGGGCAGGAACAGCTCCCACTCCAACGGGCACGATGCCGTGTCGGTGGCCGCGTGGACGCTGACTGCGACCTGGCAGTTCGCCCGCTTGCCCAACGCACCGCAGTACTGCCGGGCCACCCCCGCCGACACCGTTCCGCACTTGGGAAACGACACGTCGTCGACCACCCACACCTCAGGGCGGATCACCTCACACAACCGCTCGGCGATCCGCCGCCGCACCGGCAGCGGATCCCACGGCGACTGGTTCACGAACTGCTGCAGGGCCTGCATGTTCCCGTCCGGCAGCCGCTCGGCCATCGGCTGGATCGACTTGCGACGGCCGTCCAGCATCAGACCCCGCAGATAGCACTCGCCCCACCGCCGCTGATCCCGCCGCGGAAACGACCCGAACACATCGGCAACGAACTCCGCTAACTCGCCACGGAGCCGTGCCACCTCCCCCAGCTTCACACCACGAAGATGCCCACCACCAGGCAAGATCACACGACGTAACGAAGCACTACTAGGCGACGCCTGCATCGCCGACGCCGTCGTGGACCTGGGATTCGAGTGGGTGACGACCATCGGATTCACCGCCTGACCCGGGTCGCTCCTCATCGAGGCCTTCCCCCTGACAGCGTGCACCCGTTGCTTCAGATCCAACGCTCGGAACCCCGACGGCCGGAAACCCGGCGGGTTTTGTCAAACTGTCACCCCTTCTCGTACAACCTTCGGCAAACCGTGTTGATCGTCACGTCGCCAATCGAACGATTGCCCGATTGGCCGTGTCCGTCCGGTAGCTGTGGACGTACCGCCGCGCGTAGGAAGGGAGCTGGCAGCCACACATCCGGGGCCGCCGACTCCCACTCGACCAACCAGACGCCGCCGGTGGGCGCGGGCGGCACGAGAGGATCAACCAGTTGTCTGCGAAGGCAAAGTTACGACGCGCGTTATCCCGTGTGGCGATCGGCACGGCGCTGCTCACCGCGGTCCCGCTCGCGGTCACGAGCGGCGCCGCTGCCCAGGGGGCAAGCCCCACTACGGCAGTTGAGCGCTTCCTTCCCAATCCGGACCCCAATGGCGCACCGTCATCGCGGCCGGCGGCCGGCCCCGAGCGGGCCGCCCTTGCGGCGGCGAACCGCCCTGTGTCGGGCAAGACCCCGCAGGCGGGTCCGACGTTCACCCAGGCGAATGGCGTGTGGAACGTCAACACTTCCATGGCCGTCCTGCGCAACACCGTCACGGACGCTGACGGCGACAAGGCCAACCTGACCTTCGAGGTCTATTCGACCGACGCCAGCGGCAACCCGAAGACGCAGGTCAAGATCACGGACGACAATCCGTACGGGGTCCTGGTGTCACCGTTCGTGGCGTCTGGAAAGACCGCCGAGGTGACGGTGCCCTCCGGGAAGCTGAAGCCGGGCACCACGTACGCCTTCCACACCTCCGCCTACGACGGCAGCCTGTACGAGACGACCTGGTCCCCTTGGGCCAAGTTCCGCATCCGCGACCGCGCGGTGGACATCACCCTGCCGGCGCCGAACAAGAGCGCCGCGGATCCCGCGTTCGACAACAGCTGGCAGCCGGTGCCCGGCTGGGGGTCCGTCAACACCAAGCAGTTCGCGGCGACCACCGAGCGGCACTGCACGCCTGCCAAGAGCGGCGACCAGCTGTGCATCACCTCCTCGCCCGCGACCCTGGCAGACATCGCCAAGGCGAAGGAGAGCCGCGCACGTCTCAAGGGGATCCAGGCTGCGGCGCCGCCCCTGAACGACACCTGCGAGGCCGGAGCGTCACAGGGCAGCTATCTGTCGATCTTCACCCGTGACTCGGCATGCATGTACAACAAGACGTCCGTCGAGGTGACCGACGAACAGCAGACCGAGTCGAAGGGCTATCAGGAATTCCTGATGTCCTACCACATGAAGACCGACATGGTCGGTACTGAGCTGAAGCTGTGGGCTCGTGTCACCCCCCTGCCCATGCCCACGGGGAAGATTCCGTTCCCGGCGCAGCCCGGTGCGATCAAGCTGACGATCTCCCCGCAGTGCAGCGCGGGATGCGTCGACAAGCCCGCCTACGCGTGGGACGGCAACCTGATGTGGGGCGGCTCGTACGACATCGACCCGCATGAGGAGACCGGCACCGCCACGGTGAAGTGGTCGGGCGGCGTTCCCGACGAGTCGGGGACGAAGGACAAGGACCTGTCGCAGGACATGGCCTTCGCGCCGTACGCAACCTTCTCCACGAGCGTCCCGGAGACCTTCCCCACCGACAAGAGCCAGGGATTCATCGGCAACCCCGTCTACACACGCTGCGACATGGTGTACTCCCCGGCCGGCTGCGTGCTGCGCGACTACATGCCCGGCTACGTGTTCAACACCGCCAAGACGCCGGCAGCAGCCGCACACGCCTGGCTGATCCAGAGCAAGATCCGCAAGGGCGCGCCGCTGAACTACCTCCCGGACCGCAGGGGAGACACCGGCGCGCACGGCGAGCGCAACACCTACGGCCGCGACCCTGACGCCAACCGCAAGGTGATCTGCCCGGACAGTTGGGCGGCTGCCAAGGGACACCCCGACACCACCCCGGTCACCGACATCAGCGCCACCGACAAGGCCAGCTGCGACGAGTTCACCTTCGCCGCCAGCTACAACAGCGGCGGAATGCCCAAGGACATGGAAGGCACCAACCCGGTCGCCTCCGGCGACCAGTGTGTGCAGTCCTACGCCACGAAGCTGGCCGACGGCACCTGGAAGCTGTACGACGACGAGCGCAAGGCCGGTCCCACCTGGAAGGAAGTCTGCGGCCGGTCGGCCATGTCCGGGTGGATCAACTCCACCTCCATGAGCCGCTTCCCCACCTTCGCCAAGCAGTACCGTCTGCTCGACCAGGACCTGTACTTCGTCAGGACACCCGGCTTCGACAAGTGCGACGCGAGCAAGGCGGTCGTGAAGTGCGACATCCGGTAACCCTGTAAAAAGACAAGCCCCGCCCTGACCGACGAGCGGGCACCTGCGGGGGGCGGCGCTGCGCGCCGCTCCCCGCTTCCCTCACAGGAGGCACGAGATGCACGACGGAATAACCTGGATCGCCCGCAGCGACATCTCCTGGCTCGGGTACTGCATCACGCTGGGACGCGGCGTGGAGCCTGAGGAACTCGTCCGCCGCCTCGCGGGAGACGCAGCCCCGGCCTTACTGGGTGAGCGCACCGCCGCAGAGATCGAAAGGTATCTCAGCGATCGGGATCAGGAGCGGGGCCAGAGCGACACGATCGCGGTGCGGTACGGCGCCGTGGCAGACCTGGCTTTCGCCGTAGCGGACGGTCACTGGCCGGGAGAGATGGACCTGGGGATCCCCGACGGCCTGTCCCAGGGCGGCGCCCACGTCTTCCGGCTGTACTACGAGAAGGAGAACCCCAAGCTCCCCCCGCCCACCTTCAGCTACTTCCACGACGGGCGCTACATGTGTGGATTCGACATGTACATGCACACGTGGTCCCCGGAGATCACCGGCTCCCAACCTGGCCTCGTCAGCCAGGCCCTCTTGGACGCAGGCATCGCTGGAGAAACCGAACGAGACGCGGCGCACGCCAAGTCCCTGGCGATCGTGGAGAAGCAGTTCCAGCTCACCCTGCCCCGCGAAGAAGTGCTGCACGGGGCGTTGCCCGCCGCTTTGATCAAGGGCCAGACTGCTGCTTAAACGCTCAGCAGGTCACACCCCCCCCCAGGCCGCTTCTTTCGGGTCAACGGACGGGCCCAGGGCGGCGCGCGCCGAGGCCAAGTCTGGCAACCTCGCAGGAGCTGACCGCAGCCGGCTCGTCCCGTCCGACGGGGCCGGGTCCCGCCTCTGAGAGGGGCGCGGACAGGTGTCGGCCCTCCCGCGGGGAGGCCGGGAGGGACGGCGCGGCCCGCGGTGACTGGGTGAGCCAGGGCGGCGGCCTCAGGCCCTGGATCATCGCTGGTGGCAGCATTGCACTGGTTTCGGCCACGCAACAGCCTCATGACTGAATTCCTCGCCCCGCAATAGCATGGGTACGGGTACGTACCCGTACCCTGTCTGTGTGGAGGGAGCCCGATGATGCCTGACGCCAATGTCCGCATTCCCGAAGAAGCCCGCGACCGGCTTGCCGCCATAGCTGCGGCGGAGGGCCTGTCGCTGCGTGCCTACCTCGCCCGGCTCGCTGAAACCCTTCTCACCCCGCAGGAGCGGGCCGCGCGGGCGGAGCAGGCGCGGACTGCTCTGCAGACGTGGAACGGCTACGCGCCCACCCCTGCTGAGGAGCAGGACCTCGACAGCGAGCTCGACCGCCGCCTGTCTCAGGCGGCCGCCCGGTGAGCGATGCCATGCACATCGTCCTGGACGACACCGCGATGGCAGCAGCCGGCCAGGGCAACGTTCTGGCCTCGCGTCTCATCCATCGCGCCCACGCCCAGGCCGGCTGGTACCTGTACGCCCCCACGTGCGCGCTCGTGGAAGCCGACCGGGCCCGACCCGGCACGGCGGAACACCTTGTCGCACTGCCGGGCATCACCGTGCTCGACCTGGACCTCCCGGCTGCTTTGGCGGTGGCCCGGCAGGACACCTGGGCGGTGGCCCACTGCCAGTACGCAGCCCAGCCGACCCCGGACCGCCCCGACGGGGCGATCATCGCCACCACCGCGCCCGACCGGTGGATCGGTGAGGCGGTTCGTGTCCTGGATCTGACGCCCTGACGCTGTAGCCGGTTACCCGGCGTAGCGAATGCGGTGCCGTGTTCGTCCGCGCTGCGAAGGGTGCGCTCACCCGGTGAAGAACGAGTCGAGCATGTCGTCGAGCGCCTCCAGCGTGTCGTCGCGGCTGCTGATGCCGTGTGCGGCGAGCAGGCCGATGCAGGAGGCGATATAGCCGCCGAGTTCGACGATGAGGTCGTAGAAGGCCTCCTCATCGTCGTGAAGGAGCCGGACCATGAACTCCGCGGTCTGGTTCATGCCGGTGGGGCCTGTCAGCAGTGTCTTGAGCATCTCCACGAGTGGGACGCTGGTGAAACCCTGAGAGGCAGCTGCCTTCTCGAACTCGGAGATGATGTCGGCCGTGTCGCGGTCGCGCTCCTGGGCCAGCCAGGCGGTCAGCCCCGCCGCTGCCACCCCGGCACCGATCGCGAGCATGTTCACGCGGTCGATGCCGCCCGCCGCCAGGTCGGACTCGACTACCCGGATGACCACCTGGCACGCGGGATGTTCCGTACGGAGCTGCGCCGTGTTCGCGGCTGGGTCCAGGGATGCACGTACCAGGTCCATGACGGGGGCTTGGAGTGACGTCATGCGACCATCTTTGTCTTCCCGAAGGACACTTGAAGGCTGAACGCGTCATTCCAGTCCGGCGCCGGCCAGCCCTTCGATGGCGCGGTACCGCTGCGCCCGTACTAACCGAGCTTGCCGCGGCGCAGCAGATCGGTGCGGGCAGCGGTGACAGCGAAGGCCTTCCTGAGCAGCTCCAACAACGCGTGGTCGGTGCGGTAGACGCGGGTCCGCTCGTCCCGCTGGAGGAGTTTGGCCCCGCTGGCCAGGCCAAGGCCGCCTGAGGAATCAGCGGCACTCGGGGGTCTGCCGTCACGGTTGCTGCCTCTTGTATGGAGAGGTTGGTGCGGCCGGGTGCGGCGGTGCCGACGGCTGCGGAGCGCTGGACCAACGGACGGGGTCGCCGCCGGGGCCGCCGGTGAGCCAGGAACCGTCGCCCAGGGGCACCAGCTCGTACGGGTTGCTCGCCTCGACGGTGAACTCGCCGCTGAGGGTGCCCGTGCGTACGTCGACCAGGTGGTGACGGAACCACTCATCCTCGTCCTGACTCTCACCGCCCAGGGTGACGATGGCCGTGTCCTCGCTCAGGTAGCCGCCGCTCCATTCCACGAAGGACTCCTCCGGGTCGTACCCGAAGGCTTCGACAGGGAAGGTGAAGAGCACGTCCCCGTTGGGATGGTCATGGAAGGCGACGTCCGCCTGCCCGTGGTCCACCGTCATGAACTGGCGCCCGGACGGAGCCAGGTCGATCAGGCAGCGGTCCTGCCACGGGTACGTCACGAACTCCGGCTCGCTGTCCGCCCCGACCGTGCCCCGGAGAATGACGGAGCCGTCCTGGCCCTCACCGATGTCGAGGTAGATGCTGCCGTCCACGGGATGCACGTGGTGGAAGGCGCCGTGCCCGACCGTCTCCAGCTCGCAGCGGGCGAGAACCACACCGCTGTCGGCATCGTGCACGACCCGCTGGTCCCCGCCCCCGCGGCCCGCCATCGCGTCCGGCCGGTAGACCCACACCGTCCGGCCGTCCCGGGACAGCACGCAGCCAGGCCGGTGGCCATGGCGTACGTCAGAGCGCGGTTCGAAGTCCGAGGCCCACATGAGGTCGCCGGTGCGCGTAAGGCAGACGACTCCGTTCAGCGTCGTGTACACGACCCGCTCCAAATCCTGCCGGACCACCGACGCTACGGCCTCCTCGCCATCCCGCGGCTGGAAAACCGCTGTGGGCTCCAGCGTCCCGTAGACGCCGGTGCCCACGACGTAGGCGTGGATCCGCCCATCGCGGAGACGCGTGATGACCTTCGGTGGCGGCTCAGGAATCATCCGCTGAGGCTAACGCCCAGCTCAGGAACCTCAAGAGCCGGGGCGCAGTTGAGGCGCAGGGTGTTCCTACGTCACCCATCACGCTGAATGAATGGGTTACATGAAGGGGTAAATAAAAGGATAAGGACTGCTAGGATTGTGGCGCGAAAGGAGATCGCATGGCTACCGAGGAAGAGCTGTTCGCGTCGGTCGACGCCTTGCTGAAGGAAGAGCCGCAGCTCCCGCCCCCAGCGGAGCGCGCCCGGCTGCGTGAGGCCGCCGGTATCACCCAGGCCCGCCTCGCGACCGCGCTGAAGACGACGACGCAGAGCGTGAAGAACTGGGAGAACGGCCGTTCCGAGCCTCGCCCGCCCCGGCTGGAGGCGTACCAGCGGCTGCTGAACGGCTGGGCTGCGAAGTACCCCGCGCACGCTGCTCCCGCCGCGCCCGCGCCCGCGCCCGCCGCGTCCGCTCCGGCCCCGGCCGTCGTGCCGCAGCCTGAGGTGCCGCAGACGTTCAAGCGCGTGCCCACCGTTGAGGAGGACGAGGCTGAGCCCGACATGGGCGCTGCGGTGAAGCCGGTACCCGAGCGGGCCGCCCGTACGACAGCGCGCCCGGCAACGTCGCGGCGCCCGGCGGCGAAGAAGGCTGCCGCGCCCGCCGTCGACCCGCGGTTCCCGCACGGCCCGCTCGCCGTCCTTGATGGCGACGGCTCCGCGTACGGCGTCAACGGCCTGGTGCTCGACTGCCCGGCGACCACGGTGGTGGAGCTGGTGGAGTGGACGCTGCGCGAGTCCGGTCTCGGTGCGACGAAGCTGAACCGGTACGGCAAGGACTCCGACCCGCTGATCGTCCTCACGGCCGCGGCCGCGGTGAAGCTCGGGCTGCCGGAGCGCCTGGAGGGCCACGAGCAGCGCCGCTCCCTGCGCCTGCCGGAGGACCACCAGGTCGTCAAGCAGGTGGCGAAGGCCAAGTGGCAGCTCACGCAGCGCGGTTTCGGCCCGTGGGCGCGGATCTACCGCAAGGCGCAGGGCCGCGAGAGGCAGTGCGTGCAGCTGGCGATCCTGTCGTGGGACGCCCTCGATGAGCGGTCCTGGCCCGGCGTGGCGGAGATGGAGCCGGCCGACATCGCCCGCGTCCTCGGGGTGTACGCCCAGCGGGTCATCACCCCCCGCGGGTCGACGGCCGTCTCGGGCCTGGAGCTGATGACGGCGCTGCGCCCGCCGACGAAGCCGGAGCGCGATGAGGAGACCGGCAACTGGATCTCCGCTCACAACCCCGGCAGCTTGGGGACGGAGCCGATGGACCCGGCGCCGCCGGAGGCCACCCCGGAGCACCCCGTCGTCGTTCAGTCCGGCTGGACGGGCGGGTTCTTGAACGAAGAGGCGTACCAGTGGGTGCGGTCGGTGGACTCGCTCAGCGATGAGGAGTGCATGCTGCCCTTCGCGGTCGGCCTGGACCTCAACACCGCCTTCCTCGCCGCCGCGGCCCGCCTGGTCGTCGGCCTCAGCGCTCCGGACCACTTCCACGCCCCGAAGTTCAACCCGAAGATCCCCGGCTCGTGGCTGGTCGACCTGAGCCATATCGAGCTGGACCCGCGCCTGCCCTCGCCATTCACGCCGGACGGCTCCCGGCCCACGGGCCCGGCCTGGTACCAGACGCACACCGTCGCCTACGCCCAGGAGCTCGGCTACGACGTCCACCCGATCGAGGCGTACCTGCGCCGTGAGACCGGCGCGTACCTGGACCCGTGGCACGACCGGCTCAAGAACGCCTACGTCGACACCCTCGCCGACCTCGGCGTCACCAAGGACCTGGACGACCGCCAGTTCCTTGCCGCGATGGAGCGGCACAAGCAGGTCGACCCGGCCCTGGCCGCCGTCCTGTCCGCCATCAAGGCCACGGTGAAGGGCGGCGTCGGCAAGCTCCGCGAGCGCCCGCAGGGCAAGCACTACAAGGAGGGCGAGCGGTGGCCGGCCCTTCAGCGGCCGACCTGGCGCCCCGACATCCGGGCCGCCGTCATCAGCAAGGCCCGGGTCAACATGCACCGCAAGTTGAACAACATGGCGAAGATGACCGGGCTGTTCCCGCTCGCCGTGCTCTCCGACTGCGTCGTCTACCCCTCGCCGGGCGCGAGCCCGCTGGACTTCCTGCCCTACGCGGCGTCCGGCAAGCCGCAGCCGGGCGGCTTCCGCCTCGGGCCCACGCCGGGCCTGGCGAAGCTGGAGGGCGTCCAGCCGATGCTGTGGGCGGTGGAGCTGATGGAGAAGGGCCTCAACCCGGCCCGCCACATCAAGGGCGGCGACGCCGTCCTGGACGAGGGCGAGTAGACGCGTGGCCAACGACACCAGCGGCACACGGTCCCTCGAGGCCGACGGAGCGGGAACGGACGCTGGACCGCCTTCAGGGGCGTATAGAGGCCCTGCAGTTCTCCCTGCGCGCCCACCGGGCCTCCCCGCGGTTCGAGCTGTGGCGGCATGACCTGCGCGAGACGCGCGAGACCTGGTTCCGGCTGGTCGACCCCGACGGCCAGGACCCCACCCCCGAAAGGAGCTGAACCGTGGCCGGAGAGATCGAGGACGCCATCGAGCGGGCCGACCGGGAGTCGTTCACCAAGGCACCGCCCAAGACCCTCAAAGGCCAGATCGGGTTCCTCATCAAACAGTTCGGCAGCGCGAAAGCCGTCGCCCAGGAGATCGGCGTCACCGCCGACTCCGTCAACCGCTACCGGCGCGGCGCCCGCAAGCACGCCCGCGCCGACGTCGCCGCGAAGATCGACGACGCCGTACGGCAGCGGTGGCAGCCGCTGGTGCGCAAGCGCCGGCAGAAGAAGGCGGCCACCAGCACCGGGATCACGGTGGAGACCCGGGCCCGGTTCGGCTACACCGCGCCGGTCGGCACGACCGACGACGGGAGGTTCCGGCGCCTCACCGTGCATCTTCCCCCGGAGTACGCACAGCGCCTCTTCGACGCCCGCGACGCGGGGGCAAGCGACCAGCAGATGCGCGGAATCATCGCCGAAGGGTTCAAGGAAATCTATTTTCAAGATGGTGGGGGCCGCGCTATGGGACTGTCGGACGTGGAAATCAACGACATCGACTATTTGGACCTGGACTTCTAGAAAGAGGACACCGTGAGGCCCCTCGTAATACTGCTGTTGTGGTCCAATGCGTAGGGCGCTACGGCTCGCCGTCGCGCAGAGCACGGTGACGCAGGATCCGACCGACTCCGAGAACCTGCGGGGCAAGTGGTGACGAGATCCGCCGGCTGATGCGCGAGGCTAGCGGTGCCGGCGCCAGGTTGGTGCAATCCCGGAAGGCGCGATCACCTACCCCGGCAAGTACGTGGTGTCCTCCGGGCCTGCTGGCACGCTCGCGGCCGCCGACTGGGCGGAAACCGCCCGATCGCTGGAGTGAACGGTCACCCGCTCAAGACCCAGCTCCCTTGCCCACGCCAAGAACCGCCACGATCAGCTCGCCACCCACGGCACGGTCGCGCTCATCGGGCACGACGTACGTGCACTGCACGTCACCTGACATCCGCTCGAACGCGCGCAGATGTGGGACACGTTGCGTGATCGCCAACCAGCCCATGCCAATCACAACGCCGTCACGGACCATCACCATGCACCGATGCGAGGAATCGGCCTCCCGGGCCCATGTCACGAACCGGAGAACGAACTCGTCCAGCGTGGTGTCGGGGGTTCCGTCACGACCTCGGTACGGTTCCCGCGGGCGCCGGGGGAGCAATCGATCCCCGACTGGTACCAGAACTGCCTCGCAGGACCACCCCACGGGCCCGGGGAGCAGCCCGGAGGGCGGGGACCGGCGTACGGGGCGGGGGACCATCCCCGCGTGCGCGGGGAGCAGCGCCGTAGGCGTCATGTTCGACGATCACGACATGGACCATCCCCGCATGCGCGGGGAGCAGACTGGTTTCACCGAGTCAGATATCACGCCCATCTCCGACCCATTCGGAACTGATTGCGTCCGCTGACAGCAATCCTACGGCTCTCGCAAATCGACCAACACCCTCATCAAGCAAGATCGCGCCTTCGTGTTTGATACCGTAGGCCGCCCACTTGGGGCCATCCCGCACCGGCGGTGAACAGCACTTCGGCAAAGCGCATCGCCGGCCAGCGGCGGGACCATCCCCGCCAAGGACCGGCCCAGGTACGCGACAGCCGAGACACCCTGGAGGTGGTGGTCGTTCAGCGGCGCGCCGACGGCACCCTGGTCACGGTGCCGTGGCTGGAGCCAGATCGTGAAGGCCGCTCCCGTGCGGGGCTGCCCCTGTCCACCGATCAGGTGCCGACTGCTTGTGCGGCCCGCACGGCGGGGAGCTGCGGGCTGCGGTTGCCTATCCAGTTCAGTTACGCCGACGTCATGGACCGGGCGGTCGACCAGCTTGAGGAGCTTTACGTCCCTGCCTGGCAGATGAAGGACTGTCACTGGCTCGTCGGCCAGTTGGTCCTGCCGCTCGACGAGCAATGTCCGTCTGGCAGGCTTCCCACTCCGGTACAGCCCCAGTGACGGCCGTGAGGTGACCCGTGTCTGAAGCCGATCAGAACAACAGCGACGGTGTGCTGTCGTTCGACCTCACCGCCCAGCTGTGGATCCCCGTGCTCAGACGGGACGGCAGCCAGGACGAGTTATCGCTGCTGGAGGTGTTCAAGCAGGCGCATGACGTGCGGCGCATCGTCGGCGACCTGCCCACTCAGGAGTTCGCCCTGCTCCGTCTGCTCCTCGCGGTCGCGCACGACGCACTCGACGGGCCTCAGGACACAGACAGGTGGGCACAGTTGTGGGCAGAGGAGAGCTGCTTCGCGCCGGTCGGGGCATATCTCGAGGAACACCGCAGTCGGTTCGACCTGCTGGACGCCGCTGCACCGTTCTTCCAGACTCCAGGTCTGCGGGCCGCGAAGGGCGAAGTCTTCTCCCTCAACCGGATTGTGGCCAACGTCCCGAACGGGGAGCCGTTCTTCACCGCCCGTATGCCCACCGTGGAGCGGCTTACGTTTGCCGAGGCAGCCCGCTGGGTCGTCCATGCGCACGCCTTTGACACCTCCGGCATAAAGACTGGCGTGCAGGGCGACGAGCGTGCCAAGGCGGGCAAGGTCTACCCGCTGGGTGTCGGCTGGGCCGGGAATCTCGGGGGCGTCTTCGTCGAGGGCCGCACTCTGCGCGAGACGCTGCTGCTGAACCTGGTGGCCGCCGACATGTCCAACCTGGAGATCGACGAAGCGGATGCGCCGGCGTGGCGCAGGCCGCCGTGCGGCCCGGGCGGCGCCGAGCGGGCCCCGACCGGTGTGCGCGACCTGTACACCTGGCAGACGCGGCGCCTGCGGCTCCACTTCGACGCTACCGGTGTGTATGGCGTCGTCCTCGGCTACGGCGACCCGCTCACCCCTCGCGACCGTCAGCGCCGGGAGCCGATGACCGCCTGGCGGCGCAGCAAGCCCCAGGAAAAGAAGCTGAAGACGACTCCGGTCTATCTGCCGCGCGAGCACGCGCCTGAGCGTTCTGCCTGGCGCGGGATCGGCGCGCTGCTCATCAATGAGGAGGGAACGGGCCCAGGGCCGGAGTCGGCCGACTACCTGCGCCCGGGGATCCTGGAGTGGGTGGCCCGTCTGGTGACGGAGGGGGAGCTGGAACGCGGCTTTCTTGTCCGGGCCCGGATCATCGGCGCGCGCTACGGTACGCAGCAGGCAGTGATCGACGAGATCGTCGACGACCACGTGGCCATGGCCGTCGTCCTGCTCCACCAGCACGACCGGCGCTACGCCGAGCAGGCCGTCGCGGCCGTCGGCGACGCAGATCTTGCCGTCAATGCGCTCGGTGACCTCGCGACCAACCTGGCCCGCGCGGCCGGCACCGAGACCGACGGGCCCCGCTCTGGCGCACGCGATCTAGCCTACGGTCTCCTCGAGGCCCCCTACCGCACCTGGCTCGCTCACCTCGCCGATACCGACGACCCGTATGCGCGGCGCACCGACTGGCAGCAGCAGGTGCACGAGATGGTCAGCAAGCTCGGTGACCAGTTGATGACCGCGGCCGGTGACCGGGCCTGGCAGGGCCGGATCGTCCAGCTCAAGCACGGCACCGAGTGGCTCAACTCCGCTCTCGCCGGCAGATGGTTCCGTGCAGCGCTGCATAAGGGCCTGGGGCGCCCCGACTCCTCTGTCATGACGCCGGATGCGGATGCAGGTCCGGCGCCCGAGATCACCGTGAAGGCACCCGCATGACCACCGTCACCGCATCTGTCACCCCGCGCGAGCGGGTGACCCGGCTCGCAGCCGCCCACATCACCGCCCTGCAACGCGGCTACCTTGAAGATCAGTCCCATGCCGTCGCGGCGCTCGCCCGGCTCAGGCGCGGCGCCGGCCGGCCTGCCGGCCAGCTGCCGGATCTGTGGCCCCTGATCGACACCGCCCCCCTGCACGAAACGCCGGAGGGTGCCCGGCCGCTGAGCGAGATCGAACTGATCCGGGCCGAGGACGCCCTGCACGTGGCGCTCACCCTCTACGCGCTGCACCAGCAGTCCCGCCGCACGGGCATGTACCAGGCCGACCGGCCGGGCCGCAGCCGGGGTCTGGGGGCCGGGGTGCGCCGGATGATGAAGCCCGGGGAGATCGACGAGCCCGTGCACAAGCGCCTGGTCCGTGCCGGCACCGCCCCCGACCTGACCGTCCTTGCCCAGCGGCTGCGCGACATCATCGTCCTGCTGGGCGGTGAAGACATCGAGCTCGACCACGCCCTGCTCGCCGGACAGCTCTACGCCTGGCAGTGGCCCGGCGGCGCGGACAGCGTCCGCAGGGAGTGGGGCCGCTCCTTCCACGCCTGGCACAACAAGCCCACCGACAGCAATCCCTCCTCCGCCGGCTCCCACAGCACCAGCACCACGGACAGCGACAAGGACGCCTCGTGAACCGCATATTCCTCGACGTGCACGCCCTGCAGACCGTCCCGCCCAGCAACCTCAACCGCGACGACACCGGCGCGCCCAAGAGCGCGGTGTACGGGGGAGTGCCGCGCGCCCGCGTCTCCAGCCAGGCGTGGAAGCGGGCCACCCGTACGTACTTCAAGGAAGAGCACCTGCTGGATCCGAGCGAACTCGGCGTACGGACCAAGAAGGTCGTCGAGGCCCTCACCGAAAGGATCACCGCCCTCGATTCCTCCCTCACCGGTGCAGCGGCGCTACGGATCGCGGATGAGACCGTGAAGGCCACGGGACTGAAGACCGAGATTCCCAGAAGCAAGGCGGCTGCGGCCAAGGACGGCGAGCCGGAACCGGCACCCCAGTCCAAGTACCTGGTGTTTCTCAGCACCCGCCAACTCGACGGCCTGGCCCGCCTCGCCGTCGAAGGCGCCACCGACATCGCGGCGTTCTTGAAGGACAAGGAGAACAGGGCCCGGGCGAAGCAGATCGCAGACAGCCATCACTCCGTCGACATCGCCCTGTTCGGCCGCATGGTGGCCGACGACGCCGACATCAACGTCGACGCGGCCGTCCAGGTTGCTCACGCCCTCAGCGTCCACCGCGTGGACACCGAGTCCGACTACTACACCGCCGTCGACGACAAGAACACCGACGCGGAGACCGGCGCCGGCATGATCGGCACCGTCGACTTCAACTCCGCCACTCTCTACCGCTACGCCGCTCTCGGCGTCCACCAGCTCGCCGCCAACCTCGGCCAGGGCCTTCGTGACGACGAACCGCGCACCGACCCGGTCCGCCGGGCCGTGGAGGCCTTCATCCACGGCTTCATCGCTTCCCTGCCCACCGGCAAGATCAACACCTTCGGGCACCACACACTGCCCGACGCCGTGATCGTCAAGCTGCGCACCACCCGGCCAGTCAGCTTCGTTGCCGCCTTCGAAGACCCGGTGCGCGGCGAGAGCGGCGGCTACGTCCGTGAGGCCTCCGAGCGCCTGGCTGAGTACATACCCGACCTCGAACGCGCCTACGGCGACGACGACTCCACGCTCACCTGGGTGCTGCGTGTCGGTCCCAACACGCAGAAGCTGGCCGGCATCGGCACCGAGTCGCAGAACATCGGCGACCTGGTCACCGCTGTCGGCCAGGCCGTCGCCGAACGCCTGGACAAGCCCGCATGAGCGTGCTCACCCTCCGGCTCGCGGGCCCCCTGCAGTCCTGGGGGGCCTCGGCCCGCTTCGCCCGCCGCACCACTGAGTCCGCCCCCACCAAGAGCGGCGTCATCGGCATGCTCGCTGCCGCGGCCGGCATCGAACGCGGCGACGACGAGCAGCTGAAGCCGCTGGCCGGCCTGCGCTTCGGCGTCCGTATCGACCAGCCCGGCACCCGGGTACGGGACTTCCAGACCGCCCACCACGGTGTCACCGGCAAGTCCATGCCGCTGTCGGAACGCTTCTACCTCGCCGACGCCGTGTTCGTCGCCGCCCTCGAGGGCGACCACCGGCTGCTCGCCGAACTGCACGCAGCGCTGCGCACCCCGGTCTACGCGCCGTTCCTCGGCCGCCGTTCCTGCCCACCCTCCCTCCCGGTCGAGCTCAACCTCCTCGACGCCGGTGGGCTGCAGGACGCCCTGGGCGAGGAACCGTGGCAGGCCTCGCCCTGGTACCGCAAGCAGTACCGCGGCCGGAGCGATGTCGAGCTGACCGTGCTGCGCGAGGCGGTCGAGGACGAGCAGATGACCGGGGACACCCTGCGCGACCAGCCCCTCAGCTTCGCCGCCGAGCACCGGCGCCACGTCCTGCGCACCCAGGTCACCTACAGCGTGCGCATCCCCAACCCCTCCGCCCGGCAACTGCCCCCGCACGACCCGTTCGACGCCCTGGACGAAGAGAGCGCTTGATGTTCCTCACCCGCTTCCGCGTGAACACCGCGCGGTCCGGTGCCCGCCGCCTGCTGTCCTCACCGCAGGCCATGCACGCGGCCGTCATGTCGTCCGTTCCGACACTGCTCCCCACCGACACACCCCCCTCCGACGGCCCGCGGGTGCTGTGGCGGCTGGACCACACCACCCGCGCCGAAGTCATGCTGTACATCGTCAGCCCCGAACGGCCCGATCTCACCCACCTCGTCGAACAAGCCGGCTGGCCCTCTGCAGCCGCCGCCAATCCGGCCGAGCCCGGCTGGCAGAGCCGCCCCTACAGCCCCCTCCTCGACCGGCTCGCCCCCGGCGACCGGTGGGCGTTCCGCCTCACCGCCAACCCCGTACACCAGATCCGCCGCAAGGACGACGAACCGACCAAGCGCACCGCCCACCTCACCCCGGTCCACCAAATGGGCTGGCTCCTCCAGCGTCAGGAAACCTGCGGCTTCCGCGTACTGGAAAAAGATGACGCCAAGCGGCTGCTTCCCAGCGGCACCACCCACACCAAGCAGCCCCACCACGGCGATCGCTATGAACTGACCGTCCGCGACAAACGCTCCCTGGCCTTCGACAAGTCCCGCAGCACCGCCGCCCAGAGCGGCCGCCGGGCACCCGTCAGCCTGGTCACCGTCACCTTCGACGGCCGCCTCGAGGTCACCGACCCGCAGCTCCTGCGACGCGCCCTGACCCAAGGCATCGGCAAAGCGAAGGCGTACGGCTGCGGACTGCTCACCCTGGCACCACTCGGCACGGCAGGGTGAATCGATGACCACAATCTCCCGAAGCGCCGCGCTCACCCCTCACCAGCTCACCCGCACCGGCGAACGGCTGTCCTTCGTCTACCTCGAGCGCTGCACCGTGCACCGGGACGCCAGCGCCATCACTGCCATGGACGCCGACGACACCAGAAGCTCTTGAGTACTTCACGTCTCTTATTGGCGCTTTGCCGGAATCTGCCAAAATGCTTCAAACGACCTGGCCCCGCGGCAAACGCCCAGGTCATGAAGTGTGCTCCTCGCATCCGCGGGGATGGTCCCGGGTCATGGACGTTGTGGCGGACCGCGTCCGCGTGCTCCCGCACCCCGCGCGGATGGTCCCACGCCCGCCCGGGCGTGGCCGACCTGCTCGTTGCTCGTCACGGTGCACGTCCACGACTGACCCACCGCGCAGTATTCGGCCAGATCCGATGGCTTTCGTCGGCAACCCGTCTCCAACATCACTGCGGCGCCGCTACACAAGAAGACTGGGGCGGCGTTCGGTCCCGCCTCCGAGAGGGGCGCGGACAGGCGTCGGCCCTCCCGTGGGGAGGCCGAGAGGGACGGCGCCTGTCCGCGCCAAGGTGACTTGGGTGAGCCAGGGCGGCGGCCACGAGCCGGGGATCACCGCTGGTGGCAGCATTGCACTGGTTTCAGCCACGCAACAGCCTCATGGCTGGATTCGATGTCTCGCAATAGGATGGGTACGGGTACGTACCCGTACCCTGTCTTTGTGGAGGGAGCCCAATGATGCCTGACGCCAATGTCCGCATTCCCGAAGAAGCCCGCGACCGGCTCGCCGCCATAGCCGCGGCGGAGGGCCTGTCGCTGCGCGCCTACCTCGCCCGGCTCGCCGAAACCCTTCTCACCCCGGAGGAGCGGGCCACACGGGCGGAGCAGGCGCGGACCGCGCTGAAGACCTGGAACGGCTATGCGCCCACCCCTGCTGAGGAGCAGGACCTCGACAGCGAGCTCGACCGCCGCCTGTCCCAGGCAGCCGCCCGGTGAGCGACGCCATGCACATCGTCCTGGACGACACCGCGATGGCAGCAGCTGGCCAGGGCAACGTTCTGGCCTCGCGCCTCATCCATCGCGCCCACGCCCAGGCCGGCTGGTACCTGTACGCCCCCGCCTGCGCGCTCGTGGAAGCCGACCGGGCCCGGCCCGGCACGGCGGAACACCTTGTCGCACTGCCAGGCATCACCGTGCTCGACCTGGACCTCGCGGCCGCTTTGGCGGTGGCCCGGCAGGACACCTGGGCGGTGGCCCACTGCCAGTACGCAGCCCAGCCGACCCCGGATCGCCCCGACGGGGCGATCATCGCCACCACCGCACCTGACCGCTGGATCGGTGAGCCGGTTCGTGTCCTGGATCTGACGCCCTGACGCTGTAGCCGGTTACCCAGCGTTGTGGATCTGGGCTCGGCGGGTCTGGACGAGTTGCTGTCAGCGGGCGCGGACGACCTCATGGCCGTCGAGCCAGCGGGCGGAGGATCCGTCGGGCAGGCGGAGCCCGGCCATGAAGTGGGCGATGTCGGCGTGGTAGGCGTGGTCGCCACTCTGGGCGAGCTCGCGCAACCGGTCGATGACGGCGCGGACCTTGTTTTCCTCGCCTTGGACGGCGTGATGGAACGCAAGGCCGAGGTCCAAGGAGAGCTTCGGCCGCAGTGATGCCGGTGTCCCGGATCTCGGTGCGCAGCGCGCGGGCCGCCTCCATGCCGCGCAGTGTGCCCGCGTCGCAGACCAGCCCGGCGATCCTCACCGTGAAGTTGGTGGCGCTCAGGTCGAGGCCGGCCAGGAGCTGTTCAGCTAGGTGCAGTCGGCATTCGCGGTGTCCGGGTCGGTGAAGGCGAGCACGAGCACGCTGGGCCTGGCTGGTGACGCGCTCGCCAGCGATGCCGTGCTGCTCGGCCTGCTTGCGGGCGGCGGCGTACCCAGGTTCTGTGGTGCGGACACGTTGAGTGAGCGGATCACCTCGCAGTTGACCGATCCCGATGGTGAGAACGAACCCCCAGGTTAGGCAGTGTCCCGTGGATCACCACATGAGGTAATTGATCAATGAGCTACTTCATGTACGACTTCATGGGCGGGACGGTCAAGGGGCCTGATTCGGCGACGATGAGGCGAGTGCTCGACGGTCTGGCACAGGCCGATGACGAACACCCCGATGTCTCACTCACCCATGAGAGCGGGTGGTGCCTCAGCGCATTCGATGGCGGTCTACTGGTCTGGGAGAACCCGGACGAGGACTCGGTGGCTCCGGGGGAGATGCGGGATGTCGCCCGTGAGGAGATTCTCCGGCTCTTGGGACTGCTGGCGGCGGGTGACATCACATCGATTGAGGCGCTCTCCTGGCATAGGTGATCGGCCTTGCCGTCGGGTTCGGACCCAGAGGAAGGTTGCTGCGACCTGAAGTGCTGCGAGGTAGTGCACGGCGAGCTTGTCGGTGCGCATGGCGATTCCGCGCCACTGCTTGAGCCGGTTGATGCATCGCCCGACAGTGTTGCGGTGCTTGTACGCCTGGCGGTCGAAGCTGGGCGGGCGGCCACCGCGTGAGCCGCGCCGCTTGCGGTTGGCGATCTGATCAGCGGGTTCCGGAATTGCCGCAGCGATCCCGCGACGACGCAAATAGGTGCGGATCGCGCGGGAGGAGTACGCGCGATCCGCATTCACGCTGTCCGGTCTCGTCCTGGGTCTGCCGTTTCCGATCCTGGGCACGCGGATGCCGGCCATGTCGGCCTCGAAGTAGAGAGAGTCGTGGCGGTGGCCGGCTGCGACCAGCAGTAACAACGGACGGTACCGGCCGTCGGCTGCCAGGTGGACTTTGGTGGTCAGCCCGCCGCGGGACCGCCCGAGAGCGTAATCATCCGGTTCTGCCGCTGGCGCCCCTTTTTGCGGGCGCCAGCGGCGTGCTGATGAGCACGCACGATGAAGTCCACACTCACCAGCGGGCCGATGTCTCCGGATGCGTCGGCCTGGGCCCCCAGCAACCGCCGTATGGCGCCGAACCGGATGATGGATGGAGGAACCCCGCTCAGGCCGATCCGACGAACGTCGTGGCGGCAGCAGGCCGGTGTCAGTCAACGCGGGAGGCGGCTGACCACCACAGGCGTACCTCCTTGCGAACGTCCGATGGTCGCAGTTCCCATCCCTGTCTCAGAGCAACCTCGGCCACGTAGCCGGCGCCCACGCCACGGTAGTCACGAAGGGGGATGGCGCACTCCACGGGCGGCCGTGGCTTCTTGGGCTTGCGCGGGGCCGAGGCCAGAGTGGTCCAGTGGGCGACGCATCGATCGACCCGGGCCTTGTAGTACTCGATGTTTCCTTCGTAGCGCAGCTCCGGCCAGGTCACGAACCAAGAACCCAGCCGGGCGATGCCGCCCAGTGTGTCATCCATGAACCGGATGTAGCCGCGTTCGAAGCCATCGCTCACGGCCGCGATCGCGTCAGCGAACAGCCCAACGACGAAAAGCACGGCCGCAACCGCCAGCCATAGGGCGCAAAGCACCGGGAAGCACAGCAGGGTGGCAGCGAAGCGCAGGACCAAATGCCATTGGGGTCGGGTCGGTTCAGGTGTCCAGGTCCCGGGGCTCTTGTCACAGTGCATGACAGGAATTCTGTCGTACGCACCGGACGGCCGCCCTGGCAGCGTTTCCTTGTCCGGCGCCTACGGGCAGGCCAATCAGGAAAATTCGGTGGCGCGGCTAGCGCAGACCGGATGGAGGGCCAAGCGCGTGCGCTGTACCGGGAGTCAACACAGCTCCTCGCCCGCTCCGTGTCATCGGTCGGGCGTAACGACACGGTCGCCGCGCTTGACTTCCTGCTCGCCCTGGTGACCGCTGTAGAGGCCTCCCGGTGGTCCACGGAGGCTGCCGGGCAGGCCGGGTGGCTGCCGCACGAGGCAGTCGAGGTGACTGTCGGGGTCAACGCAGCACGTGAGTACAGGCCCCGTAGCAAGCGTGCCGCGGCCCGGGCGACCGGGCGCCACGCGGCCACGACACCGGGCATCCGGCCGATGGTCGGCATCGTCCAGGACGCCGTCCCCGAGCACGCCCGCGAGGTCCTGGCCGATCCGGCGTGGGCCGCCCTGAGAGCCCGGCTCGCAGAGGTCGAGAAGGCCGGTGACGACCCGGGCGACGTTCTGGCAACCGTCGCCGCCCGACGGGAGTTGGACTCTGCGGACTCGGTGGCCGAGGTGCTTGTATGGCGCCTGGACGGATGGCAGCGGCAGCGCAGTTCGGCGGCCGCCGCCTCCGGTAGCGCTACGACTGCCGTGCCCGCCGGCGGCGCCGGACGGACTGTCCCGCCCCGCAAGCAGGGCGCCTCCTCGCCGACGCGACGGGGGCCAGGCGAGGAGCAGCAGCGCAAGGGTCCGAAGCGGGGCCGCTAACGAGGGGAGAGTGCGAGATGACGACACCGGCACCACAGGAGCGCGCTGGGGATGCGTTCGCGGAGTCCGCCGCTGAGGCGGTGCAGACCGCGGTCATGGCGGCGCGCTTGGTCATGGCCATTGCGGACGCCGCGCGGCGCCATCAGCAGCGCAAGCAGAAGGGGAAGGAGGATGACCTGCCGACCTCTGAGGAGGCGGTCAACGAGGTCGGCAAGGACGTCAAGCGACTGCTTCCGTCCGACGTATCCGTCGCGCTGATGGGAGAGGCGGACTGGCCGCAGCTCGCGCAGCAGCTGCTAGCGCTACGCAAGGCGGGCGTCGACCTGGACCAGGTCCTGCCGCGCGTCGGCGAGATCGCGGTGAATGTGCGTGACCAGGTTGCGGCGAAGGCAGAGGGGGCGGCCACCGATGAGTGGGTGCGTGCCGTCCGGGAGGCTCTGCCGGCGGGGCCGGTGCGCGAGGCGATCCTCACGTCTCCGTCGTGGCCGGAGATGGCAGCGACGATGGCCCGGCTGGAGGAGCGGGGCGTCAACGTGCGCGAGGTCCTGGCGGCCGCGCACAACGAGGTTCTGGCCGTCGACCAGGCAGTGGTGAAGGGACTCGGGGCGCCCGCGGAACCGGCGATGAGCAGGGACGCGCAACTGTCGTACGGGCCGCTGACCACCGGGCTGGACATCCCGAAGAATCTGGACCTGGACAACCGGGAGAGCGCCCTGCACGATCAGTTGTCCATCGCGGCCTCGGAGAACCAGCGCTTCGTGCGAATGGTGCGGGAGGCGATGCCCGGGTTCGAGCGGGAGGCGGAGCTGCTCGTGGCGGCGCGTCAGTGGCCCCTGATTGCCGCGCGGATGGCCGATATGGAGAGCAAGCGCCAGCCGGTCGCGGAGCACCTGGCCCGCCTGTCGAAGGACACCTCCTGGCAGGAGGGCCCGCAGGCGCAGATGGGGCAGCGGCTGGTCCAGGCCGCCAGCGATGCGCTGCTTATGCCGGTCGGCGCGCCAGTGGAGTCGGGGCCGAAGGTGAACACTGCGGCAGCCCGGTCGACGTCGCCGAGCGTGGGCCCTACTAAGGCGGCCGCGAAGGGCGCGGCACCAGCCACACCGGGAGTGGCAGCGCACCGAGAGGCCGGGCCTGCGGCGAAGAGTGGCAAAACCCGGTAGAGCGTCGCCTGACGTACGTGTGCCGCGGACCCGGACGCAGGTCTGCTGCACACGTCATGTCACGTGCGCGTTGTGATGAACAATGATCACTGTTCGCCAAGCTGCAGGGGGAGACGGAGATGGCAGTCGACATTGAACAGTTCCGCCGGGACGGGCATCGAATCGAGAAGTGGTCGGTCGGGTGGATAGTCCTGTCGCTGGCGATGTGGGCATGGTTCGGCTACCGGCTGCTGATGAAGAACGACCAGGGGTTCGGCAGACACGCCGAAGACAGCCACGCACTGGTGGGCATACTCGCGCTCGCGGTCATTCCGACGATCATCGCGGCAACGACCACCGTGTACGCCCAGGTCATGTTCCGCCTGGCACGCCAAGCCAAGCCAGCGGCCGGGTAAGGCGATTCCGGCTTTCGGTACGTTCGTGGAAGAGAAGCCGGGAAGACCAACGAGGTACTGGATCCGTGCGGTAGAGCACGGACAGGCGCTGGGCCTGGCCGTGGACCGAAGAGAGCGTGGCGGGTCAGGGACAGGCGCAATCCCATGTCTGACCAGCGGAATCCGCACATGAGGTTCGGAAAGAGAACGACCTCTAAGGGGCGTCCCGTAAAACGGGGACCCGGTAGGACGCCCGGCATCAGTTGGTACTGTTGTCCGTATTTGGGTGGCCTGGGCATTCAGCTGGCCCCAGATGTCATGGAGGCCGGGCGGTGCAGTTCGTCTGCCGGAACTTTGGACTGTCGGACCTGCCCAGGCGCGGCCTCACTCCGCAGGAGGCGCCCCTGGAGGTGCTGCTCCTCGACATCGAGGCAGAACTGTCCATCTGGGAGCAGGGGCGGGAGGTGTGGTCCGACGAGGCGCCGGTGGCTGAGTTGGCGTACCACCTGGCGCTCTGGCTCCAGAGCCCGGCTGCCGGTCATGAGGACTTCGAGCTTGATTCGATGCAGGCCGAGGAGGGGATGATCCGCATCGTCCACTCCGATGAGGGCTGGCGGGTCGGTTCCATCTTCACGCCGGACTTCTGGACCCTACCCCTCGCTTGGGACGTTCTCGTAGCAGAGATCAAGCGGTTCGACGGTGCCGTGCGCGACGGCATCGCCGGGATGGGCATCGACCCCGCCTTCATCCCAGAGCCCTAAGACTGCTCCAGCCCGGCCGACCGGTTGAAATGATCACGGTGTGGCTGGTGTGATCGGCGAGACGGAGTGCCTGACGTACCCGTGGTCGGACCGCTGTCTGATCGACCTGGCGCCGGACGGGCAGCAGTTCATGACCGCCGACCACGCGCAGGCAGATGTCGCCTTCCACCGCCACTCCAGCGGGGACGTGCTCTTCACTTTGCCCGTCGAAGCCTTCGGATACGACCCGGAGGAGACCTTCGTGGAATGGAGCGGCGGCTACCTGACCCCAGACCTGGCCGTCGTCACATTGGGCGGTGAGGGCCAGGACGAGAAGGAGTGGTTCCGCTGCCACCTGATCGACGTGCGCACGGGCACGCTCAGCGGCGAACTCGCCGTCGAGGTGACCAACCCGTAGGAACTGGTGCCCCTAGGAGACGGCTCTTGGCTCACCAACGGCTCTGACGGCACCCCCGTCCGCTGGTCGCACGCTCCGCTGACCTCCGCACCGCCACATCCGGAAGGCTGACGGGCCCCGTCTTCAGACACCCGCCGCACTCGTCCTCTCGCATATGAACCTGCCGGCGGCCGTGGCGTCGGGGCTCACCCACGAGAGAAGCCGACTCGCAGTTGGCACAGCAGATGGGGGGTGTGTAATGGGCTGGGTCGCCGACTACGGGCGTCTGAATCATCGAGCTGGACGACTGACCGCTCTGCTCGCTGGGGCGCTCAGACGCCTTTCGCATCGGCCATTGAGACAGCCTCTCCCAGCATGCGGGCGGGGATGCGGCCGGACCCGTGGGCGTCGTTGAAGGACGGCACTGAGTCGATGTCTTCGCCGGAGGCGGCGGCGGATGGCGTCCAGCACAACGGATGCAGCGTCGGCCTCCAGGCCGCGGTCGCCGCCGGCCATCCTTGCGGATGGCTCCGAGCAGGCAGACCGCGCCGCTCTCATCGGTCAACGCGCCCGCGCACCAGCCGTTTCCTCCATCCGGGCACGGGCCCGTTCGAGGAGAGCGGCGACCGGAGTGGCGGAGGCATGCGGCGGCTGGAGGGTAGGCGTGAACGGCACGGTGATGACGGCGGCGAGATCGACGGGTTCGGTGTGAATGTGCGCGGTCCGCACCTCGTGCGCCGACGACAGCACGATGTCCTGCAGCACCGTGCTCGACCACCACTCTCGAGCGGCGATCGAGGGCGGGCAGGCGGCTCTCCAGCCCGTCACTGCATTCCAACGGCGGCTTTCGGACGTTTTCGCTCCGCCAAATCGAGCGGTCCGCTCAGGTGCGGTGCCCGTCGTATCGGCAAGTCAGGGGCCCCAGCTGGGCTGCGTTCGTGGCTCGGTCGCTTCAGTCGCTTCGGTCGCTGAGATTTCGTCGCGAGGACCGGCCTGCGCGGTGCCTCGTGGTGGCAGCGACTGAACGGCCAGCGACCGAAGGACCGTCAGTCGCTGACGCTGGGTCGTCTAAAGCTGCAGGTCAGGAGCGGTGAGGTCCATCGCCGGAGACTCAACAGCGACTGAAGCGACTGAAGCTCGGGTATATCAGCCAAGTAGTGTGTGCGCGTGTGCGTCATATATAGAAGCCTTCAGTCGCTTCAGTCGCTAATCGGTTGCCTGTACCCGCGCTGACCTGCGTAAATGCTCGCAGCGACTGAACAGCGACTGAAGCCGCTTCAGTCGCTGCCCCGTACGTTGAGTCGCTGACCTTCCCTCTCGTGCCCCGCCGTCGACACGGAGTTGCGCCTCCTTCGCATGTGCTCACCTTCCCCACCGGCTCCGTTCGCTAGGCTGTGTCCATCGTTGAGTCGCTTCAGTCGCTGATAGGGGGTGCATATGTCTGCTGACCTGGGGTTTTCCGTCAGCGACTCAGGTCGGCCCGCCCCGAAGTCTTCAGTCGCTGAGCTCTCCCTCGCCACAGCCCGCTGGTGCGCCCGCCAGGGCTGGCCCGTCCACCCCCTCGCCGCGGGCCAGAAGACACCCGCTGCGAACTGCAGCAGCTGCCGAGCTCACCCCCACGCACCCGCCACCTGCGCCTGTCTGCCCGCAGGCCGCTGGTGCCACGGCTTCTACGCCGCCACCCTCGACCAGGACCGCATCCAGCAATGGTGGGGGACACACCCTCAGTTGGGGATCGGAGTCTCCTGCGGTCCGGCCGGCCTGGTCGTCATCGACATCGACGCGCACCCCGCCGAGCCACCGACCCGTGACCGCATCCTGCCCGGCATCCCGATCGGCGACCACGTCGACCTCACCGGCCTGGCCAACGGCTTCCACACCCTCGCCGTCCTGGCGGCCCTGCGCGGCCGGCCCAGCCCAGCCGAGGACGAGACCACCATGCGGGTACGCACACCCTCCGGTGGACTGCACGTCTGGTACCAAGTCACCGACAGCCGCCGCTGGCTGTCCTCCGTCGGCTCCAGCACCGGCCGCGCCCTTGCCTGGCAGGTCGACATCCGCGCCCACGGCAGCTACATCATCGCTCCCGGAACCACCACCCGCAGCGGCACCTACACTCCCATCGGGGGCAGCCGTCAGCCGGCCCCGCTGCCCGAGTGGCTCGCCCAGGAACTCGAGCGCACCGGCCACCTCCCGGCCCAGGCCATCCCGGCTCCCCGTCAGGTACCACCCCGGGCGCAGCAGGCAGTCCTTTCCGCGGGCGGCGGCCGCGGCCGCACCGAGCAGACCCTGGCCGCCGTCCTCGCCCCTGTCGAGGCCTGCGGCCAGGTCGCCGAGGGCGCCGGCTTCTCCGACGTCCTCAACCGCGCCGCCTACACTCTCGGCGGGCTCATCGCGGCCGGCCGTCTCCCGCAGGACGAGGCAGAACGGGCACTGAGGGAGGCCGCGGCCGCGGCCCGCCCGGGCCAAGACCGCCGCATCGACCAGATCATCCGCAGCGGGCTCACCGCCGGCCTCAAAAACCCCCTGCACGCGAGCGGGAGGCGCCCGTGACCTCGCCCTCGCCCTCACCCAACCCTGACATGCTCTTCGAGTTCGATCCCGAAGCCGTCGCCGCCCAGATCCGCGCCCAGGGCTCGTCCCTGCCGCTGCCGCCCCAGGGACACCCCGAACGTGCTGCGGGCCCCGGTGAGGCCACCGCACACGGCCTGTTGCCGGACACCCTCACCGACCGCGGCAATGCCAAGCTGTTCGTCAAGCTGTACTCCCGTGACTACCGGCATGTGCCCGGGATCGGCTGGTACCGGTGGGACATCACCCGCTGGCAGATGGATGAGGACGACACCGTCCTGTGGGCGGCCGGCGACCTCGCCGAGAACATCGCCACCCATGACCCCCGCGGCGTGTTCACCACCACCGCGCTGCAAAAGCACCGGCGCCGCGCCCTGTCGACGACCGGCATGAACGCCATGCTCGCCCAGGCCAAGTCCGCCCCCGGCATGGTCCTCAACGCCTCCCGCCTGGACGCCGACCCCTACGCCCTGTGCACTCCCGACGGCATCGTCGACCTGCGCACCGGAGTGACCAGAGCCCCGGACCCGAACAAGGACTTCCACTCCCGTTCAACGAGCGTCGGCCCCAAGCCCGCGCCCACCCCGCGCTGGCAGCGCTTCCTGACCGACACCTTCGGTGACGACACCGAAGGCCGGGAGATGATCGCCTACCTGCAACTGCTGCTCGGCTACTCCGTCACCGGGGACGTGGGCGCCCAGGTCCTCCCGTTCCTGTTCGGCTCTGGCAAGAACGGCAAGTCGGTCCTGCTGGACGTACTGATGAAACTCCTGGGCGACTACGCCGATGCCGCGCCCCCGGGCTTCCTCATGGCCAAGCCTTATGAAGGCCACCCCACCGACCTCGCCGAACTCCACGGACGCCGCGTCATCGTCTGTTCCGAGGTCAAGCCGGGTGACAAGTTCGACGAAGCCCGCGTCAAGCACCTCACCGGCGGCGACCGGATCAAGGCCCGCCGCATGCGGCAGGACTTCTTCAGCTTCGAGCCCACCCACAAGCTCTGGCTGCTGGGCAACCACCGCCCCGAGGTCGGAACCGGCGGCTTCGCCTTCTGGCGCCGCATGCGCCTGATCCCCTTCGAACGCGTCGTCCCAGACAACCGCAAGATCGACAATCTGGCGGACATCCTCGTCACCGAGGAAGGCCCCGGCATCCTCGGCTGGCTCATCGACGGTGCGCGCCGCTACCTCGCCGGCAACCGCGACCTCACCGGCCCCGAACGCGTCCGCATCGCCACCACCGCCTACGCCGAAACCGAAGACCACACCGGCCGCTTCTACGAAGAATGCTGCCTCCTCGCCCCCGAACTGCGCGCCGAGCAGACAGCCCTCTACGCCGCCTACAAGACGTGGTGCCACAATGAAGGGGCGCCGGCCATGTCGTCCCGGGCGTTCGCGGCCCGGACCAGGGAACTCGTGGGACTGGCCTCGCCCAAGGAGATGATCCTGTCCAACCAGCGCAAGCACTACCCGGGCATCGGACTGCTCACCGACGAGGAAAGGGAAGCCGGCTGATGAGCTCCCTGATCACCGAGGACGAGATCAGCCACGAGACCGACATCGTGTGGCTGGAGGACATCGACACCCTGGACTACGTCCGCCAGAGCCTGGACCGGCTGCCCACCCGCAAGGGCAAGCCCCCCTACCACCGCGACGGCCGCATGGTTGGCTACGCCATCCTCGGCGCCAGCGCCAAAGCCTCCCGCGCCTCAGGCACCTTCCGCCGCCGCGTCTTCTGGCTCCTGCCCCACGACCGCGACAGCCAGCCCAACGGCCTCTACGCCAAGAGCGCGCCCGCCGAAGCCGTCGACCCCCGCACCCTCGAACCACGCCTCAAGGGAGTCAAAACCGAACGTTCTGAGGGCGGCCCTCTCTCACCTGCCATACATGAGCACCGCACTCCTGCCTGAACCTGACTCGCGCCATCCAGGTTCCAGCGCGTGGCAGCACGTTCAGTGACATCTACGACGCGGACGTCTGAAGAAGTCGGCTGGTTTCGGGCCGTGCCCACGCTTGGTCAGTGCCGGCAGCTCACATCCCCCGCTCTGGGCCGTACCAGGGCTCGGGACGTTGGCTGGCTGACATCGGCAGGTGCTGCAGCTTCACAGGGCCTGGGTAGAAGGCTGAGCTGTTGGGGCCGGTCATGTCTTCGCCGATCAGGTAGCGATAGAGCCACTCGGTGAAGCTCATGCGGTGCTCTGCTCAGGTTTCGTCGTAGCTGACCACGAGCCTGGTGGTATCGGCGGCAGCGTCTAGGAAGATCGTCTCTCCTCGGTCGGTGCTCGCGATCGGCCACAGGCCGTTGCGGGTGCCGAAGCTCAACTCCTCGAGTCCGAAGAGTCGGCGTGGATCTTCGTCGGCGTCGAGTTCGTCCCAGGGCACCTCTGACCACGCCTGGCTGGTGCTCCGGATCCACTGGACCAGGTTCCAGCGCTCGGTCGCGGGGTGCTGAAGGTACAGGTGGCCGTTGAGTTGGATCGGGGCGTACGCGTCGACGATCACTTGGTAGTCGGGCGGCAGCCGTATGCCGAGATCGGCGTGGAGGCGGTTCCATGCCGACTGTTCTGCATAGCGGTTCTGGGTCGGTCCGAGCATCGTCATGGTGGCGGCCAGGTAGTCGGTCATGGGATACCTCGTCGGTACGGATCAATGCTGAGTAACAGGCCAGCGACGGGGGGATCGTCTGAAATCTGCGATGGGATCATGTCACTCTGCTGTTCTCGCCGGTCAGGGCCACATCCGGCACCACCAGATCAGGGCGGCTGCGGTCCGTGTGAAGGCCAGGAAGTGGTCGGCCTTGAGTTCCTAGCGACCGCGCAGGCGCCCGCATCCGGCCAGGCGGTGCAGACCGAGGTGGATGCTCACTACCAGGGGGTCTGGCGGTTCCGGACCCCGAACGCTGCCGCGTACAAGGGGCTGGGGCAGGCCTACGTTGACGGCCCGCAGTTTCGTTGGGCCTACGCCACAGTCGCTGCCGGACTGGCCGAGTACCAGCGCGATTCGATGGTCCGCCTACGCCGATGCCCAGCTGAGCTGAACCGACTGCTCACCCCGCCGGGGTCCTGCAGCCCCCGGCCCCTCGGGGGGGGGGGGGGGGGGGGCGGCGTCACACGTCTTCCGCTTCCCGTCCCCCCAGCGAGCGTGCCCATCCTGCCGTCATGCCTGCCCGACCCCCTGTGGGAGCAGTTCCTGGCCAACTCGTGGGCGCACGTGGTGGACGGGGGAGGCTGCGGCGTCGGTGATCTCAGCGAGAAGGGCCGGCACCCTTTGAGAGGGCCGGCCCTTGCTCTCCGCTCCGCGGAGCAGGCGGCGACGGTCATGCTGCCTGCTGTATCACCGGTTCAATCCGTGCCGACTGCCTGGGTGTTCTTGTGCTTGATCAGCAGGCCCAGCATCTTGTCGAACTCTTCGGGCGGCATCCGATGGATCAGGTAGTGTGCTGCGTCCGCACCGTCGTGGTAGGGGAACTTCTTCAACTGCCGGCTTTCCGCCCCAGCCGTTGCTTCGCTGCTGGTGGGCTGTACGGGCACCGACGGTGTGGCCGGCCCTGTTGCGGTGGCTGTCCTCTTCGGTGCCGGGGAAGGTTCCGTGTTCCCCCTGTCGGTGATTACGGCGTAATCACCGACAAGAGGTGGGTCTGACGCGACACTGTCGTGCGCGATGCCACCGCCGGGGGACTGGGTGATTACGCCGTAATCACCAGCGGGACCAGCTTCCGTGCCCTCTGCCCGGCCCTGCGCGGTGTTTTCCTGCTGAGCCTCGACCGGGCGGGTCCTGTTCTCCTCCTTCCTGGCGCGCTCCTTCTTCAGCTCCTTCAGTGCTGCTTCTTGCTGGTCGGCCGGTTTGTTGCCGACCGCGCGCAGAAGGTCGATGGGTTCCTCACCGATGCGCGCCTGCAGTGCGGGAGTCAGATGGAGCAGGGCCAGGCGCTGCGACACCCAGCCCTGCGAGCGGTGAAGGCGCTTGGCCAGGGCTCGCTGACTGCCGTGAATGGCCAGCAGCCGTTGAAGGGCGCGGGCTTCGTCGATCTCGTCGAGATCTTGCCGGTGGATGTTGGCGACGAGGGCGGACTCGAGGAGTTCCTCGGAGGTGGCCCCTTGGTCGTCGCTGACCATCACCTTGATCGTGGCCAGTCCGGCTTCACGAGCGGCGGCGAGGCGACTGCTGCCGTCGACCACGACGTGGGTGGTGTCCGGCTCGAGTGCGTCTTCCTGACGGGGATTGGCTTTGACGTAGGCGTCCCGGTTCATCACCGTGATGGCCTGCTTCTGCCCATGGGTCTTCAGGCTGCCGGCGAGGTCTGTCAGGTCGCCGAGGGTGGAGCGGGGATTGTCGGGGTTGAGGCTGATGCGGTGGACGGGGAGTTCTGTGGGGGCTGCGACGCCTTCGGTGGGGACTCCAGTGGCAGCGGCCACCGCCTGGCGGCGTGCGCTGACCGTGCGTACTGCCCCGCCGAAGCGGCCGGCGCCCAGCTGGTCGGCCTTGCTCACAGGACCTCCCTGGCGAGGGCTCGCATGGCGACGGCCTGCTGCGACTTGGGCGCGTAGGACAGCAGGGGCCTTTTCACCCGTACCGCTTCCTTCTGTTCCTTGAGGTCGCTGATGAGTCCGACAACCCGTGGATCCTTTATGTCGACCCACCCCTGGAGTGAGGAGGTGGCGATGTAGCCGCGGCGGGAGTCGTAGAGGTTGACGACGATGCCGAGGTAGTCGATGTCGACCTGCAGGTCGCTGCGGAGGTCGTCGATCTGTGTGGTGAGCAGTTCGTAGGCGTCTGCGGAGCTGTCCTCGGCCTGGACGACGATCAGGGCACCGGATTGGCCGGGCTTCTCACCGTCGCGACGCCGGCCGTAGTAGGCGGCGGCGTCCATGCTGAGGCCCAGGCTGGGCGGGCAGTCGACAATGATTACGTCGTAATCACCCTCCAGCGGGGCGAGAGCCCGCTCGAGAGCCGCCTCCCGGGCGCGCACCGCGGAGAGGCGAACGTCGAGCAGGAACGCGTCGTTGCAGGCAGGCAGAAGGTGCAGCCTGCCTCCGAAGTTGTCCTCGTCGACGGAGACGATGAGGTCGCGAAGGTCGCCCTTGGGGTCGCCCGCCATGTGGTTGGTAAGGCTGTCGCCGTGCATCGGCAGCGGTGCGGCTCCCAGTTGGTTGGTGAGATGGCACTGCGGGTCGAAGTCGATCAGTAGCACCTTCAGACCCGGACCGGGCAGGTTCTCGACCTCGAGCGGGTCCTCAGCCGAGGACGCTTGTGCTGCCGGCGTTTCGCTGTCCCTCAAGGCCTTGGTCAGTGCCCTTGCCACGCGCACGGGGTGCAGGGCGTCGGGGGACTCGGCCAGCGCCTCGCCGAGCCCCGCGGTGATCGCCGTCTTGCCGACACCGCCCTTCTGGTTGCAGACGATGATGCGGCGGGTGATCTCAGGCCGTTCGACTTCCGGGGCAGGGTTGGCGTCGAGCCACAGCTGGACGGACTGAGCCAGTCCCTGAATGAGCGAGACGCCTCGGTCGGCTGCGATCCGACGGAACTCGTCCCACTGCCCAACAGGCAGGAAAGTAGAGAAGGAATCGGAGCCGACGGTGTCGATGGCGGCCACGGAGGAGGCCAGGCTGCACCAGTCCCTGATGCCCTGCTCCACTGCGGTCTGGATTTCGACGCCGCGTTGGGCGGCTCTGACTTTGAGGTTCTGCCGGAGCCATCCCGGCAGTTTGGAGACGACCTTCTCGCGGTCGTTGGAGGAGGCTGGCGAACTCATGGGGACACCATACTAACGTTCGTGATCATCCGTCTCATCGACGCGTTAGTTAACAAACTCTGATGACCCGTTGGCTCGAGTGCCAGGTGATTACGTCGTAATCACCTGGCACGTCCTGACACTCCGGGACGGGGTGAGAAGGGTGATTGCCGCAGACGCGCCCAAAAGAGACGTCTAGTACGGACCACCGCGGAACAGCATGCTGCCGTGGTGACGCGGGCGGTCGCCTCGTTCGTGGGCTGCGTCGGAGCGGTCCGCGGGGGTCTTGAGCTGGGCAAGGGCCCGGAGGGTTGCCAGGCCGGCCAGTACGTCGTCACGACGCTTGAAGGACTTCATCCAACTCGGCAGTCGGGGGAACATCGCCCTCGTCGGGGAGGCGTAACGCTCACGCAGGCGGGCGCCCACGTAGGCATCGAGGGCGTCGATGTGGTCTGTGTTGTAGGCCCACAGAATCCGCCCCGCGCAGCGGGTCTGAAGCCAGAGCGGCCGCCGGAAGAAGGGGTCCTCGGTGCCGCCGGGTACCGCGCCGACCAAACCGGCGCCCCGCATCTCGGCCGTCCAGTTGTCGACCGCACCGCATCCGTCACAGGCGAGCCGGCGGGGCTGAAAGAGCAGGGCGCTGAAGTACTTCGGTTCCGCGACGCCCGGCAGAGGTACGACGAGCGCGCGGCCACCGCACCTCGGGCAGACAACGAGCACCCGGCCGGTGAACTGGACGAGCCACTGGCCGTGGTCGCGGTGGCGCACCGGATGAGGGTGCGCGGGCTCAGAGTTCATGACGGACACCCTGCCAGGCGCGATCCCGCCCCGTCGGCAGGGCTACTTTCCGTTGCCGCGCAGTGCGCCGCGGGACTCACTTGAGCCCCGGCGACACCATGCCGCGGTGGGCGCCGCTCGGCTCTTTGCGGGCCGGCTGAGCGACCCAGCGATGACTGATGGCGTCGCTCAGCCGATGATGTTCAGTCGGCATGTTCAGGCGGGTCGTCGAACCCTGTGCACAGTCACGGAACGCGGGTTACTCTCAATCCGGGCCCGGCACCGTATCCCCCGTCGGTGCCGGGCCCGAATTCCGAACGACCGGGCGGCACATCCTTGCCGGCCGAGGACTACCCGGCGCGGTTCGATTCCCCTCTCTCGTTCCAGGTCGCCGGGCGTCCTTGCCACACGCGGTGGTCTTCGGGGAACCCCATGGCCACCAGGCAGTTGATCAGCATGCCGTGGGCCATGAACGTGGTTGTCTCATCGATGTCGGCGCCCAGCGCCAGGTGGACCGTGTCCCACAGACGCATCCATCCTGCGCGCACGGCCTCACCGAATTCGTGGTCACCTTCGGCTTCGGCGGCTGCCACGGCGAGATACAACTGCATCTGCATCATCAGCCGCTCGGGCTGCTCGGCGATGACCTTGACATAGGCATCCGTCATCGCCTGCAGGGCCTCGACGCCGTGCAAGCCTTTTGAAGCCTCCTCGAACGTGGTCAGGGTGTCGTCCACGCAACGTTCCGCCACCGCCAGGAAGATGCCGCGCTTGCCGGGGAACAACCGGAAGAGGTACGGCTGGGAAACGCCGACCCGTTTGGCGATCGCTGCCGTCGACGTGCCGTGGTATCCGCCTCGCGCGAATGCGGCGGTCGCCGCACGGATGACGCTCTCGCGCCGCTCTTCTGCACTCATCCTGGCCATAGCGAACAGTTAGTGAGCCTGCTCCTCACAGCGTCAAGGGCTTCCCAGCCCTCCCGCTTCCCCTTCGGTCCGTCGCCGGCGCCGTTCACGCGGTGCCTGGGCCAGGCGGCACATGCCCGGACACGGGCGTGACCGGGCATGTTCGTGCTGCGGAGGAGGGCCTGCCCGGCCGGCCAAGTGAGCACGCAGAAAGAAGCCCGTCAGCGCCGCACTGACAAGTTCGGTAGGAGCAGACGAGTACCGGCTGGGGCACATCGGGGGCGGGGCGTGCGTCCCCAGGGGCGCGGGTCGGCTACGGGATGCGCCGGCTCAGGATGTGGTCGGCGGCCTGAGCGACGTCGGCGGCAGCGTGGTCGTGGTGGGGGAGGGGGACGTCGCCGCACGACGCTTCGTCGCGTATCCATATGGTCCGCAACCCAGCCTTGTGGCCGCCGGTCAGGTCGGTTTCCGGGTCTGCTCCGATCATCCAGCCGCCGGGGCCGAGTTGGGTACCGCACCGTGCGGCGGCGAGTTCGAACAGCCGTGGATCGGGGGCGCGGACGTCGATGTCGCCGGAGACGGCGATGCCGTCGACGAGGTCGGTCACTCCCGCGGCCTGAAGTTTGGTGCGCTGGAGATCGGAGGGACCGTTCGTGACGATCCCGGTTCTCCAGCCGGCGGCCTTCAGCTGTACCAGAGCGTGTAGGACTGTCGGTGAGGGGCGCAGCTGGGCTGCAGTGCGTGCGAGGAACGTGCGCCACAGATATTCGGCGTCCTCGGTGACGGGGAAGGTCGTGCGCAGCCGGTCGAAGTCGTTTCGCTCCGCTTGGTCGGACAGCTCTGTCAGCAGCCACCCCTCGATGTCAGGACCGTAATCGTGGTCGCGGCTGAGCGCCGTCAGGGCCTTGCGGACGAGCCCGCGCTGGACGAGGGTGCCGTCGAGCCCGAAGAGTGCCAGTTTCATGTCGCGGTTCCTCCTGCGGATGGTCGGTGGATCACTGGTGGAGTGCGAAGTTTGAGAGCGCGGTGCTCTTGGGGGCAGCTTGATCGTGCAGAAGGTGTGCCTGCGCCAGGCGTCGCAGGCCGGCGAGGAGTACGTCGCCCAGCACGGTGGTCACGACCAGGGCCTCGTTGGCCTGGCTCGTGGTGTCGCAGGCGGCCCTGAGATCGGCTGCGGTCGAGGCCTCGGCGGCTCGCGCATAGGCATCGATGTGCTCGGCGGTGCCGCCTTGGCCCAGCCCGCGCAGGGCACCGAGCGCCCCAGCCGCTGTGACGACCGCCGGAGTGTCGAGGGAGACGCGCCAGCCCCACCGGCGGGCCAGGGCGACGATCTCCGACAAGGCGGCCTCGTGATCGGCCTCTTGTTCCGAGGGCGTCCCGTAGCCGGCCGGGGGCACGAGGCCGGTGCGTACCAGTTCGCCGGGCGTGAGATCGGAGGTGTCCAGGGCTGTCAGCACGTCCTTGACCACCTCGACGGACAGGCCGCCGACGTGGATCAGCGCGCGGATGAGCCGTAGCCGGTGCAGGTGGTGCTCGCCGTAGCGCATCTGGTTCGTGTGGACACGCTCACCCGGCTTGAGCAGGCCCTCGCGCAGGTAGTACTTGATCGTGGCGGTGGACACGCCGCTTGATTCACTGAGTTGCGCAAGTTTCATGCGCGGTCCCTTCTGTGGGAAGTCAGCATGTGGGAAGTGGTTGCCACCCGGCCGGGATCCCTAGCGTGACGGGAAGCACGCACAGACCTTGACCGGAGTCGGAACCTGCAGGAGAGCTCATGGACCACGGGCACGGAGTACACGGCATGAGCGGAATGGGCGGCATGGGCAGCACAGTGTCGTCCCTGGACACCCTGGGCGCCGTCTTCTTCATCGGCTGGGCCGTCGCGATGTGGGCAGCCGTTGTGGTGCTTGCCTTCGGCAACCGGGGGCAGGTGCGCCCCTGGCTGTACAAGACCGCGATGGCCCTGATCGGGCTCGGAGTGGTCGGGCAGATCGGGCACTTCCAGGAACATGTGGCCCAAGTCGGGTACTGGGTGGCGCATCCGTACTCCCCGGCGTGGATGACTCCCTGGGCGAACGGTCTGTCCCGCGGCATGGGCCAGGTCGACCCCAGCAAGCCCATGCTCGGCATGGAGATCCTCCACCTGGTCGGCAACTTCATCTTCCTGGCAGGGCTCGTCGGCATCGCGCAGATCACCCGACGGGCCGCAGGAGCGCTCAAGTCCCGCAAGTGGGCGAAGATGGGCGTGTGGATGCAGACCATCCACGGTCTGGAGCACGTGGTGCTGACCCTGTCCGTCGCGCTCGGCGCCAGCCGCGCCATCGGGCTGTCCACGTGGTTCGGGCTGATCGAGCCAGGCCCGGCGCTCGTGACGTATCGCGTGTGGTGGCACTTCGTCGCCAACCTGATCGGCACGGCCATCATGGCCATCGCGGTCTACCACCTCTGGAAGGAACGGCGCGCGGTCAAGGCCGGGTACGAGCCCCCTGTGGCCGGGGCGGGCGAAGCGAGTGGAACTGCGCCGGCTTCCCCCGCGGAGGACGCCGGATCCGAGCAGGACCTGGTGCCTGAGCCCATCCCGGCCGGGCGTTTCTGACAGTCCCCGTCCGCGCCGGCCTCCGAGGGGGTGGTGCCCCCCATGTCGGGCAAGGCGCGGCAGCGCCAGCACAGACCGTGCGGGGTGGGGCGGCCGCAGGCGCCGCTCCTTCCCGGGCAGCGGCTCCCGTCCCCCGGCTCGGTGGGAACCGGGCCGGGGCGGCAGTCGCGGCAGAGCCCGAAGTGCCCCGGACGGTGCGGGCGTTCGCACCCGGGGCAGCAGATGCTCATACGGCGCGCGGGGGCCGGTTCTGGGGCGGCGGAGTCGGAGCTGTTCGGTCTGCCGTTGCCCTCGGCCGCCCCCCGGCGCGGGCGAGGGACGCCGCTGCGACGAGCCGCCGCACGCTCCGCCACCACCTCCCGGCAGACAGGGCAACGCGCGCCGGTGGACCACAGGACGCCCGTTTCGCAGTCCGGATGCGCGCAACCCCAGCGGGGGAGTGCGACACCCAACAGCCAACGGCCCACGTCGCGGACATCGGCGAGGACGGTCTGCGCGAGGCGTTGGGTGAGTCTGTCCCGCAGGCGTGCCACGGGCGTGCCGTCGGCGAGCTGCCGGGCGATCTCCTGGCCGATCCGACGCTGAACGTAGGTGTTGACCTCACCGAGCAGGAAGCGGACGGGCTCCAATACGGCGTGCAGCCGGCCGCTGAACGTCAGCAGTGGTCCGCGGTACGGCTTCTTTCGGATGGGGGAGGGGCGGGGTTCGTCATCCGCGCGCAGCGCGAGCACACCTGGTTCCCGCGAGGCAGACCGGTTCTCGAGCGGAGCTTCGACGGGTTCATCCACCGTTACCTCGCCTACGGCGGATGAGACAGGCGCAGCGTCGTTCTCAGGTCGGTCAGTCCTCAGGTCTTCCTCATACGCGAGGGAACGCTCATCAGCGCCGGAACCCGATGAGTCGTCAAGTAAGGCGGAGGCCAAGGCCGGTTGGGCGTTGACGGTGAACCGGTGGCGCCCTTGGAACCCGGCCCGGCGAACCACACCGATCCAGCCCGAGGCCGCCAGTTCGTCGACGATGCGGCCCGCCGCGTCGATGGTGATCGCTTCGCCGGCCCGGGGGCCGGAATGGTGACGCAGGAAGCCTGCGAGGATGCCCTCGGTCAGGGGGATCTTCTGCACGACGGCGTAGGCGATGACGGCGTACGCGCGCAATGCGCGCGGCCGGAGGTGTTCGCTCGCGGCCACGGGCAGCCAGATGAACCGCTCAGTGCGTTGCAGCGGGCGTACCCGGCGGCGGGCGGTGGTACCCCGGCCGCCCGGCAGTGACCGGCGAGTGCTGGAGGGGAGTTCGATGACACCGTCGGGTGCCGGGGCCCGGAGCTGCGCCAGGCTTCGCTGGACCGTCGAGGCCGAGAGACCGAGGTATCGGGCGAGGGTGGCCACGCCTGCTGTGCAGCCTTCCTGACGCAGGCCGAGGGCCTTGACCTTGATGTAGACGCTGAGAGCTGCGTCGGAGTAGTGAGGCGATTCGACGAGCCGCATCGGCACCTTCACCCGTCCACGAGGCAGGGAGACGGCGCCGGAGTGCGGGGAGGCAGCCGGGCAGTCCCTGGGGGAGTCGGTGGCATGGAAATAGCCTCCCGCCAAGCAAAGTTGCTCGGAGGGCTGGTGAATGACGGAACTCTGGTTCATCATGGAGAGGTCTCTGTGCAGAGGCATGCGGAAGCCGTCGTTCGGCGGCTGAAGGGTTCGGGCAGAACCTGGCATCGCGCGTTTCTGGGCTGGCACCCAGAAACGGGCCTTCGCCCGCCGAGTTGGCAGCTCGACGGGCGGTGAGAGAAGACCGCGGACCCCAGCGTCGGCACGCTGGGGGACGGTCAGCGACAGTCCCCTGGCAGGGCACGAGTCGCCGTTCTCGCTCTACATCATTCCCCCAAATGTGAGCGTGGCGTACCTGCGGAAGCGGTGGCCCCGGGCCTCAGACCGAGGCGGCGTCCGCCAGCTCTGCTGTCGCGGTGAAGGCGAAGGAACCTTTCTGTCTGGCATTCACGCGCATCCCGCGGCGCATGCCGGATGCAGTGGACGTGGTCGGTATCTGCTCGGCCTCGATCCAGCAGGGCTCGTCGAACTCGACGTAGCGGTTGAACGAGACATCCAGCGACACGGGCAGTACCGCGCCGGCCTGTGCGGGGTCCATCGCATGGCCGGCCTGCCGGACGGCTTCCAGCAGGAGCATGCCCGGCACGTGGTCCACGGGGTGGTCGAACAGCACGGGATGGCTGGTGTCGACGCGCAGTTGCCAGCAGCTGCTCTGCTCGGTCGGCGACAGGACGATGTCCTGCTGGCGCAGGCGGCCGACGGCGGCCCGCGAGACCGGCTCGAGTGGTCCCGGAACGGCCGCGAAGATCTCCTCGACGTTTCGGCCCGCCCGCAGACGCTGGTAGACCGCGGGGGAGTGGCTGTTGAACCGGATGCTGGCCATGGCCAGCAGGGAACCTGCGCGAACGGCCTCGAGGTGCATGACCATGGTGCGCGGCACTTTGCCCTGGTACTTGATGTCCGAGCAGGTCACGTGCAACTCGACCTCTGCGGGCGTCGGTTCGATGCGCAGCGCCTGCGGGTTGAGCGCGTACTGCAGGCGCGACCAGCTGATCTGGTGGCCGAACGGCATGTGGTAGCCGACATGCATGAGCAGCAGACCGCACTGCCGCACCGTCTCACTCAGCAGAAGCGGGTCGTACAGGCCGTGCTCGGAGCTGTAGAAGCTGTGGCTGCGCGGCCACTGCGCGGTAACCGTGAAGCTGTCGGGCCCCCCCTTGCTCCAGCCGGTCAGGAACACTTCCGACACTGCCGCGCGGTGCACGTACTCCCGTGCAACGGTGGTGGTCAGCACGGGCTGTCTTACCGCGTCGGGTCGTTCCGTGGTCGTGAGCATGCCTCTCCCCCTGCGCTCGTATGCGGAGGCCCCTCTCTACCGATCTAGGGGGGCCGACATGTAAAATAAGGGTGTTCGTTTTTTTTGTCGAGAGAGTCGGGGCAACATGGCCGAGCCAAAGCAAGAGAGGGCAGTACGAACGCGAGAAGCGATCATGACTGCGGCCGCCGAGGTCTTCGACGAGTACGGGTACAGCGGCGCGAGCATCAGCAAGATCATGAATCGCGCCAACGTCACGCAGGGCGGAATGTACTTCCACTTCAAGTCGAAGCGGGAGCTGGCCCTGGCTGTCCTGACCCACCAGCAGGAGTTCGTCGCGCCCCCGTCCGGGGATTACGGCCTCCAATGTCTTGTTGACCTCACCTTCTTCACCGCGCACCAGTTGGTCAACAACGTGCTGTTCCGGGCGAGCGTACGACTCGCCGTCGAACAGGGCGAGTTCGGGCAGCGCGACGACACGGCCTATCAGGAGTGGGTCGAACAGGTGTACGTCCACCTGCGTGCCGCGCGCGAGCAGGGGGAGCTGCTTCCCGACGTCGACGAACGGGAATTCGCCAACGTGCTGGTGGGCGCCTACACCGGAACGCAGATCTTCTCCAACATCTCCAGCGGGTACGCCGACCTTCCCGGACGGCTGGCCTCGTTGTGGCGCTACCTCCTCCCGGCCATCGCAACTGCCCAGGGCCGGGCCCGGGTGAGCCTGCCCGCGGACGCCACGAGGCTCGCCGCATGAGACCCAAGCGCATCGTCCTGACCGGGGCCACCGGCTTCATCGGATCGGCGGTGCTGCGCAGGCTGGCCCGATTACGGGACGACGCCGGCGGGCCCGCGGGCCTTTTCGTCCGTGTGGTCGGCAGACGACTGCCCGCCGGCACCGCCGCGCTGGTCGACGAATGGACGCCTGCCGACCTCGCGGAGCCCGGCAGTCTGCGGGGAGTCTGCGAAGGGGCGGACGTGCTGCTCCACCTCGCGGCCTCGCAGAGCTCCGACGAAGGGCACAGTAGGGCCGTCAACGTCCATGGGTCCGCCGCGCTGATGGGTGAGGCGGCACGCTCCGGGGTCGGGCAGATCGTGCATCTGTCGACAGCGGCCGTCTACGGGCCGGGGCCGCACAGCGGCACGGGCGTGGACGAAGTCGTCCCCGCCCCACTGTCCGTCCCGAGCCGCACCCGGCTGGCCGGTGAGAAGCACGCACTGGCAGCCGGGGCCTGCGTGCTGCGTCCCGGCCTCGTTCTGGGACAAGGAGACCGGTGGGTCGTGCCCGCCGTCGCTGAACTCCTCAGGGCCGTACCGGCCTTGTGGGACGGCGGCCGCGCACGCGTCTCCATGGTCGCCGTGGACGACCTCTCGCGCCTCGTCACGCACATCGCCACGGTGTCCCCCCTGCCCGGACCCCGCGTCTGGCACGCCAGCCACCCCGAACCCGTCGTCACACGCGACCTGCTGGCGGCCCTGTCCCGGCACCTCGGCCTGCCGGCGGTCTCGGCCGATCTCGCCTGGGACGAGTGCCGGGCCCGGCTGCAGCAGTCCGCATGCAAGCTGAGCGAGCGCCAGTTCGCGCTGATAGCGCGCGATCACTGGTACGACAGCCGCGCGATCTGGCGTGCGGCGCGATGCGACCCCGGCCCGGGTCCGCTGACCCGGCTGCCGCAGGCCGCATCATGGTACCGATCGCTACTCGCGCTCGGACCCGAGCACGACGGCTGACGTGCCGAGGCCGGCCGACTCCACCGGGGTCACGCGCACAGGATCGCCAGGCGCGTTCGCCCGGGCGTCGACCGCGACGCCCGCGATGGCCAGCTGCCAGAGCCGCTTGAGCTGAGCCACCGCGCTCTCGAACGCCGCGTCCGAGCCCACACCCCCGCGCAGGTAGGCCTCCGCCCCGCTGGTCAGGTACTCCACCAGCATCGTGACGTCCGCGGGCAGAGCAGCCGCACGAAGTTGACCGGTTTCATGCGCCTCATCCAGGAGTTCGCGCACCGCCGGCAGCCAGACCTCCGACCACGGCACGGCGTGCGGCAGCTCGCGGCTGAGCCGGATCGCGGCGCGGACGGAAGGCTCCCGCTCCATCAACCAGGCCAAAGTCAACGTCAGATCGACCACCGCGCGAAGAGCGGAACGGTACTCGGCCAGGACGCCGTCCACCGCAGCCCGGGTCACCGACCGTCCCACCTGCTGAACCGCGTCCGCCAGTTCACTCTTGGACGCGAAATGAAAGGTGACGGCACCTATGGACACGCCGACCGACTTGCTGACGCGCGACAGTGACGTACCGTCGTAGCCGGCCCGGTCGAACTCCGACGCCGCCGCCTTGACCAGGGCCTCACGCGTTCGCAAGGCCCTCTCCTGCTTCACCATTCCGTCTCCTGAAGAGGGCTGCCGGCCGCCGGGATACGCGCGGGCATGCTCCGCGAGCAGCGCGCCGCTGTGCTGTCCGTGCCCGAGCCGAAGATCGCCTCAGACCACCACCTTTGCGCCATGCGCCGACTTCGGGCAACCCGTAGTTGCCCAAGACGCGTGAGGAGGCGGTCACGCCTGCGGAGTTGACGGCTGTGCAGGTCAGAGCCGCTGCCGCACACGCCGTACCGAAGGCTGGGATGCCGCAGCGGTGCGAGAGCGGCATCCGTGTCGTACGACGCGGCGGGGGCCGACTTGGCGAAGTGCATCCGGGGACTCTCCTTAGTCGCGAAAAAAAGAGGGCGTTCGCTATTATTTTAGCGTGGCCAGCAGTCGCCGGCCGATGTCAGGGAGGGAAATTGCCATGGTCACGCACGCTTTGAAGGCTCCACAGGCCTCACTCCCCGTCTTCGCGGAGAGCGTCTTCGAGTGCCTGCCGCGCAGCGACCAACGACGCTGGGCGCAGACCTACGTGGAGGGCCTGCTCGTCACGGAGGGCAAGAAGTCGGTCCGGCGACTGGCCGCGGCAGTCGCCGGATCACCCGCCGCCGCGCAGTCACTGCACCAGTTCGTCAGCGCCAGCCCCTGGGACTGGATGCCGGTCCGAGCCGAACTCACCCGGTGGGTGGAGCCGCGTCTCGTCCCGCGCGCCTGCGTGGTCAGCCCGGCGATGCTGCGCAAGCGCGGGGAACACTCCTGCGGAGTGCACCGCCGCTTCCTGGCCTCCAGCGGCCGCTCGGTCACCTGCCAGGTGGGCATCGGTATGTTCCTGTCCTCCTACGACCGGGCCATGCCGGTCGACTGGCGCCTGCTACTCCCCGGCTCCTGGGTGAAGGACCAGGAACGCCGCACACGGACGCGGATCCCGGCCGAGGTGGGCCCCCGCTCCGTGGAGCAGCATGCCCTCGACCTCGTGGACACGCTCGCCGGCAACAGCCGTACCGCAGCTTTGCCGGTCGTCGCCGACGTGGAAGCCGCCGGCGGAACCCACGCCACCTCCCTGATCCAGGGACTGGCCCTGCGCGGGCGCGACTTCCTGATCGCCGTCCCGGACCGTCTGCAGGTCGCCGTGGGCCGACGCCTGCGGATGCAGAGCCCGAACGGCGAGGACGGCCAGGGCCTGGTGCTCGCGGCCCGCAGCCTTTTCGAGTTCGACGCCGGCACCCTCACCCGGATGGAGAGCGTGGCCCCCTGGAACGGACGCGGCCGGCACATCACCGTCATGTCCGCCTTCGTACGACTGCCCAGGACAGGCCAGGGCGGCGAGCGCATCGACCGCACCTACCGCCTGTTCGCCGTCCGTCCCGAGGCCGGACGCCGCCCCTTCCACCTGTGGCTGACCAGTCTCACCCACACCCGCATGGAGTCGGTACTGGCACTGACGAGCACACTCGCCCAGGCGGAGAGGTCCGTGCGCGCGATGTCGGACGACTGCGGTCTGCTCGACTTCGAGGGGCGCTCCTACCCCGGCTGGCACCACCACATGACGCTGGTGTCCGCCGCCTACGCCTACAGCCGCCTCGGCCAGCCTCCCACCGACGGCGGACAGCGCATGCGGATGGCGGCCTGAACTCCCCGCAAAAACCCTGACAGTTCGCCAAGTCCAGTACCTTCACACAACCCACCCGTGCCTAGAGTGATCGCATGCTGAGACACACGTACGAGGGACAGGACTGCAGTCTCGCCCGCTCCCTGGAGGTGATCGGGGAACGCTGGACCCTGCTGATCATCCGCTCCGCGCTCCTCGGCACCACGCGCTTCGACGGGTTCCTGTCCCACCTGGACATGGCACGCAACGTGCTCTCCTCCCGGCTGAACCGGCTGGTGGAGCACGGCATCATGGAACGGGTGCCCTACCAGGACAAGCCCGTACGCCACGAATACCGGCTCACCCCGGCAGGCCGGGACCTGACCCGGGCGGTCGTCGCCCTGATGCAGTGGGGGGACCGCAACCTGCCGCAGGAGCTCGGCCCGCCGCGGCGAGCCGACCACCGCGGCTGCCAGGGCACCGTCGAGGTCGAGCTGCACTGCTCACACTGCGGGCGCGCCGTGCACGACGAAGAGGTGAACGTCCGCCCCATCCGCTGACCCGGCGCACAGCGCACGGACGAAGATGCCTGCCTGGAGCCGGGTCGATGACCATGGCAGCCCCGCCGCCGGTAAGGGAGCGCGGCGCTTACGAGGAGGCGTCCGTGCCGGCACTGGGAGCGCTGCGCAGGCTTGTCATGGCTCCGTCCCTGGACGAAGTCGGCTTCGCGCGACGAGGGTTCCGCGTCGAACCCACCGAACGCACACGACAGCTGGAAGCCGTACCACAGGCGGTGGTGACCGGCTTCGAATGGGGCATCGAGGACCGGGACACCGCCACCACCGAGCGCCGTCTGGCGCTTCTCGACCCGCTCAACCGTGGTTTCGCCTACGAGGGCGCCACCATGGCCTGCGCGATCCGCGACGCGATGGGCCTCAGCGGCCACCGCACCGCCGATCTGCTGCGCGGCGGCGGCAGGCCCCACATCTTCCTCAACTACATCGGCATCGGCTTCGCCATGGCCAAGCTGCCCAGGCCGCTGTGGAAGAAGCTCGTGCCGAAGTTCGACGAGCCCGAGCTCTACCCGGCGATGAGCTGGCTGTGCGTCGACGGCTACGGCTTCGACCGCGCCTACTTCGACACCCGCACCTGGGTGGAAGGACAGCGCCTCGACGCCCCCTACGCCTGGGACGGCACCCCCTCCTACTGGCATCGCGCCTTCGACCAGGGCATCGGCCGCGCACTGTGGTTCATCCACGGCGGCCACGTGCGCAACGTGTCCGCGGCCGTACGGGCGTTCGCCGGTGACCGCCGGGCGGACCTGTGGAGCGGCGTCGGCCTCGCCGCCACCTTCGCCGGCGGCACCACGGCGGCCGACCTGAACACACTGCACACAGAGGCGGGCGACCTCGCCGACCACCTCGCACAAGGCGCGGTGTTCGCGGCCAAAGCCCGCGACCACGCCGGCCACGTCCCGGAACACAGCAGTGCCGCCGTCCACGCCTTCACCGGGCGCACGGTCGAGGCCGTCGCGCGCCTCGCCGACGACTGCGCCGCCGCCGCACCACAGGACGGCATCGGGCCCGCCTACGAGGTCTGGCGCCGCAACGTGCGCCGGCAATTGAACACAGCCGTTGTTTGAGCACATCTGGAGTAGACGCCCCTCCGAGCCCCCTGACTACATTCGATTCGCTGGCGGATTTCAGGGATTCGAGAGGGGCGGTTCACTGCGGTGTCCAATTTCTTTGGTGCGTTCAGGCGTCGAATGCTCACACCTCCGGTCTCCGAGACGACCATGGAGGTACGCGGATTTCACGTGAAGAACGCGGAAGCAAAGCAACGCCTCGAGTACATCGGTGAGGTGTTCCTGAAGGGGTACGCCTACGCGGTGGAAGCGGGCTCACCCGCCGAAGCCGAGGAACTGCTGGAGAGCGTCCCGCGGGACATGCGCGGCTTCGCCTACGAAGGCGCCGGCATGGGCGCGGCGGTGTACGACTCACTGCCCGGACACGGCGGCCGCCTCCAGGGACTGCTGGCCGGCCAGGGCCGCCACCACGACTACATGATCTACGTCGGCATCGGCTGGGCGATGGCCCGCCTGCCCAAGCCGCTGTGGCCCGACATCCGCTCCACCGACCCGCTGCTGCGCTGGCTGGCCCTGGACGGTTACGGCTTCCACCAGGCCTACTTCAAGACCGACGCGTACGTGCGCACCCCGAACGGGCAGCACCCCTTCCGCTGGCGCGGCGGCCACAACCACTACACGGCCAACGCCATCGACCAGGGCATCGGCCGCGCCCTGTGGTTCGTCGGCGGCACCGACCCCGACGTCGTCACCGACCTGATCCGCGCCTACCCCGAGCGCCGCCACGCCGACCTGTACGCCGGCGCCGGACTCGCCTGCGCCTACGCCGGGGGCGTCAGCGAGGACGAGCTCGCCCACTTCGTCGAGGGCGCCGGCGAGCACCGCTGGGCGCTCGCCCAGGGATCCGCGTTCGCCACCGAGGCACGCGTCAAGGCCGGCACGGTCATCGACCACACCCACCTCGCGGCCCGCGTCGTATGCGGCACGACGGCCGACGGCGCCGCGCAGGTGTGCCGCGACACCCGGCCCCGGTCGCCGAAGACCCCCGGACCGTTCCCGGCCTACGAGGCCTGGCGCCACGACATCGCCGCGCAACTCGCTTCCTCGTCGCTCGTTTCGAAAGGTGCTGACCAGTGACGGTCGCAAAGAACTGGATTCGCAGAAATTCGCCGGGAATCGTCGCCCTGGCCCTCATGGTCGGCACTTTCTACGGCGTCCGGCTGCCTGAGTCCTCGGCCGCCGAAATCGACAACCTGGCAAAGAACTTCTCGTTCGAGCCGATGTCCATCGCCGAGCCCGCCGGATTCAAGAAGCAGGAGGTCCGACAGGTCAACAAGGCGTACAAGCACATCGAGGCCTGGATATCCTCGGTCGGTGCCGGTATCGCCGTGAACGACCTGGACGGGGACGGCCTGCCCAACGACCTCTGCGTCGTCGACCCGCGCATCGATCAGGCCTTCGTCACCCCGGCGCCGACGCGCAACAACGGGTACGCGCCGTTCGCGCTGAACCCGGCGCCGCTGGGCACCAGCACGACGATGGCCCCGATGGGCTGTGTGCCCGGCGACTACAACGAGGACGGCAAGACCGACCTCCTCGTCTACTACTGGGGCCGCACGCCGGTCATCTTCCTGAACCAGGGCCACAAGGGGCAGCCGCTGACCGCCCACTCCTTCCGGCCCACCGAGCTGCTGCCCGGCAAGTCCGGCACGACGTACACCGGCCCGCTGTGGAACTCCAACGCCGCCGCCGTCGCCGACTTCGACGGTGACGGGCACGACGACATCTTCATCGGCAACTACTTCCCCGACAGCCCCGTCCTGGACCCGACCAAGGACGGCGACGTCACCATGAACGCCTCGCTGTCGCACGCCACCAACGGCGGCGGCGGCCACTTCTTCCGCTGGACGAAGAACGGCTACGAGAAGGTCGACGACGCCATCCCGCAGGGCCTCAACCACGGCTGGACGCTCGGCGCCTCCGCCGCCGACCTGGACGGCGACCACCTGCCGGAGATGTTCCTCGCCCACGACTTCGGCACCTCCGCGCTGCTCTACAACAAGTCCAAGCCGGGCAAGATCAAGTTCGCCGAGGTCAAGGCCGTGCACAGCGGCGCCGTGCCCAAGTCCAAGGAACTGGGCCGCAGCTCGTTCAAGGGCATGGGCGTCGACTTCGGCGACCTGAACCACGACGGCCTGTACGACATGTTCGTCAGCAACATCACGACGTCGTTCGGTATCCAGGAGTCGAACTTCGCCTTCGTCGACCAGGCCAAGAGCAAGGCCGACCTGCGCAAGAGCTTCCAGAACGGCGAAGCGCCGTTCAAGGACAAGTCCTCCGGCCTCAACCTCGCCTGGTCCGGCTGGGGCTGGGACGTGAAGATGGGCGACTTCGACAACAACGGCGACCTGGAGATCACCCAGGCCAACGGCTTCGTCAAGGGCAAGACCAACCGCTGGCCGCAGCTGCAGGAGCTCGCCACCGCCAACGACGCGCTCGTGCCCAACCCGCAGTGGTGGCCCAACGTCCGCCACGGCGACGACCTGGCCGGCAGCCAGCGCATGCGCTTCTACGTCAAGGACCCCTCGACCGGCAAGTACGTCAACCTCTCCGAAGCCCTCGGCATCGGCGAGCCGACCCCCACCCGCGGCCTCGCCACCGCCGACGTCGACGGCGACGGCCGCCTGGACCTGGCGGTGGCCCGACAGTGGGGTGATCCGGTCTTCCTCCACAACGTCAGCCCCCACCCCGGCGCCTCCCTGGGACTGACCCTGACCCACCCCGACGGCGCCCCCGTCGTCGGCGCGGAGGTCTGCGTCCAGCTGCCCGACGGCACCAAGCGGATCGACCGCATCGACGGCGGCGGCGGCCACTCCGGCAAGCGCAGCACCGACATCCACATCGGCCTCGGCAAGGGGATCACGGGCCCGCTGCCCACCCAGATCACCTGGCGCGACCGCAACGGTGACGTCCACGAGCAGGAGCTGACCCTGAAGCCGGGACGGCACACCATCGAACTCGGCGACCTGGCCAAGGAGAAGTGACCATGTCCCCCCAGACCAACGCACCACGCCACAACCCGAAGGTCATCACGGCCCTGCGCCGGTTCGCGATCTCCATCTCCGTCCTGAACATCTTCGGCTACACCGTGCTGGGCTTCGAACAGCCCTGGACCTGGCCGCTGATCGCCCTGGCGACCGCCTACTCGCTCGAGATCGGCCTGGAGATCCTGGGCGCCCGCGCCGAGGGCCGCACCGCACGCTTCCGCGGCAACGGCCCGCGCGGAGTCATGGAGTTCCTCTACCCGGCCCACATCACCGGTCTCGCGGTGAACATGCTGTCGTACGTCAACGACATCGTGTGGGTCATGATGTTCGGCGTCGTCGTCGCCGTCGGCACCAAATGGGTGCTGCGCGCCCCGGTCAAGGGCCGCATGCGGCACTTCATGAACCCCTCGAACTTCGGCATCGCCGTCATCCTGGTGCTCTTCCCCTGGGCGTCGATCGCGCCGCCCTACCAGTTCACCGAATACCTCGACGGCGGCTTCGACTGGCTCGTGCCCGCCATCATCCTCTCCCTCGGCACCATGCTGAACGCCAAGCTCACCGAGCGGATGTGGCTCATCCTCGCCTGGATCGGCGGCTTCGCCCTCCAGGCGGTCGTGCGCGGCCTGCTCTTCGACACCTCCATCCCCGCGGCCCTCGCCATGATGACCGGCGTGGCGTTCGTGCTCTTCACGAACTACATGATCACCGACCCGGGTACGACGCCCTCCTCGAAGTGGGGCCAGATCGCCTTCGGCGCCGGCGTCGCCACCCTCTACGGCGTCGTGACCGCGCTGGGCATCGCCTACGGCCTGTTCTTCGCCACCGCGCTCACCTGCGCCATCCGCGGCGCCTTCCTGTGGACCGCCGACATCGTGGCGCGCAAGCGGGCCGAAGAGGCCCTCGCCCTCGCCGCCGTCACCCGGTCCGTCGAACAGGCCGACGCCGCCCACAAGGACACCGCCCAGGCGGCCGCCGGCACCGCCGCATGCGCCTGCCCCGAGGGCGCCTGCACCTGCCCCGCCCCGGCCGGCGCCGACGCCGCCGCGTGCGCCTGCCCCAAGGACGCCTGCACCTGCCCCACCCCGGCGAACGCCGAGGCCGAGACCCTGAAGACACCGGTGGTCGCATGACCAGAATCGCCATCGTCGGCATGGCCTGCCGCTATCCCGACGCAACCGACCCGAAGGAACTGTGGGACAACGCCGTCGCCGGGCGACGCGCGTTCCGCCGCCTGCCCGACGTCCGGATGAACCTGGACGACTACTGGGACGCGGACCCCACCACCCCCGACGCCTTCTACGCCCGCAACGCCGCGGTCATCGAGGGCTACGAGTTCGACCGGATCGCCCACCGCATCGCGGGCAGCACCTTCCGCTCGACCGACCTGACCCACTGGCTCGCCCTGGACACCGCCGGGCGCGCCCTCGCCGACGCCGGGTTCCCGGCCGGCGAAGGCCTGCCCCGCGCACGCACCGGCGTCATCGTCGGCAACACCCTCACCGGTGAGTTCTCCCGCGCCAACGTCATGCGGCTGCGCTGGCCGTACGTACGGCGGGTCATGGCCGCAGCCCTCAAGGGTGAACAGGACTGGGACGAGGACCGCATCGCGCGCTTCCTCGACGACGTCGAGGCCGCCTACAAGGAACCCTTCCCCGCCATCGACGAGGACACCCTCGCCGGCGGACTCGCCAACACCATCGCCGGCCGGATCTGCAACCACTTCGACCTCAACGGCGGCGGATACACCGTCGACGGCGCCTGCTCCTCCTCGCTGCTGGCGGTCACCACCGCGGGCACCGCGCTGGCCGACGGCGACATCGACGTCGCCGTCGCCGGCGGCGTGGACCTGTCGATCGACCCCTTCGAGATCATCGGCTTCGCCAAGACCGGAGCACTGGCCAAGGGCGAGATGCGGCTGTACGACCGCGGCTCCAACGGCTTCTGGCCGGGCGAGGGCTGCGGCATGATCGTGCTGATGCGGGAGGAGGACGCTCTCGCCGCCGGCCACCGCATCTACGCGACCGTCGCGGGCTGGGGTGTGTCCTCCGACGGCCAGGGCGGCATCACCCGCCCCGAGGTCAGCGGATACCAGCTCGCCCTCAAGCGCGCCTACGAGCGCGCCGGATTCGGCATCGAGACGGTCCGGCTCTTCGAAGGCCACGGCACCGGCACCGCCGTCGGCGACGCCACCGAACTGACCGCCCTCATGGGCGCGCGCCGCGAAGCCGACCCCGACGCCCCTCCCGCCGCCATCACCTCCATCAAGGGCATGATCGGCCACACCAAGGCCGCCGCCGGCGTCGCCGGACTGATCAAGGCCGCCATGGCCGTCAACCACCAGACCCTCCCCCCGGCCATCGGCACCGTCGACCCGCACGAACTGCTCACCGACGACAAGGCCAACCTCAAGGCCCTGCGCAAGGCCGAGGCATGGCCCGAGGACGCGCCCCGCCGGGCCGGCGTCACCGCCATGGGCTTCGGCGGCATCAACACCCACATCGTCCTCGACGAGCCCACCGGCCGACGGCGCACGGCCCGCAGCCGGCGCTCCGGCGCCCTCGCGCACGCCCCGCAGGACTGCGAACTCCTCGTCCTGGACGGCGAGTCCCCGAAGGCGCTGCGCGCCCGGCTCACCGAGGTCGCGGCCTTCGCCGGCCAGGTCTCCTACGGCCAGGTCGCCGACCTCGCCGCCACCCTCCAGCGCGAACTGCGCGGCCTGCCGCACCGCGCGGCCGTCGTCGTCTCCTCCCCGGAAGACGCCGAACGCCGCCTGACCCACCTGGCCGACCTGCTGGAAGCAGGCGAGACGGCGTACACCGCCGCCGACGGCCGCGGCTTCCTCGGCCGGGCCACCGGACGCGCGCGGATCGGCTTCCTCTTCCCGGGCCAGGGATCCGGCCACGGCGCCGACGGAGGAGCGCTGAGCCGCCGCTTCCCCGAGGCCGCCGAGGTCTTCACCCGGGCCGCGCTGCCCACCACCGGCGACATGGTCGCCACCGACGTGGCACAGCCGCGCATCGCCACCGGCTCCGCGGCGGGCCTGCGCGTCCTGGACGCGCTGCGCCTGGAGGCGTCGGTCGCCGTCGGACACAGCCTGGGCGAGCTGTCCGCCCTGCACTGGGCGCAGGTCCTCGACGAGGACACCCTCCTCGAGGCGGCGCGGGTGCGGGGCAAGGCCATGGCCCAGCACGGCGCCGCCGGCGCGATGGCCTCGCTCGGCGCGAACCCCGAGCGGGCCGCGGAACTCCTCAAGGGCCTCGACGCCGTCGTCTCCGGATACAACGGCCCCGAGCAGACGGTGATCGCCGGTTCGCCGGCGGACATCGAGGAGGTGCACCGCCGCGCCGAACGGGCCGATGTCGCCTGCACCCGCCTCAACGTCTCGCACGCCTTCCACTCGCCGCTCGTCGCCGACTCCGCCGCGGCCTTCGGCACCTGGCTGGCCGGCGCCCGCCTGGACACCCCGGCCGGCCGGATCGTCTCCACCGTCACCGGTGAGGCCCTGACCCCGGAGACGGACCTGCCCGCGCTGCTCACCGAGCAGATCACCGGTCCCGTCCGCTTCACCCAGGCGGTCAGCGAGGCCGCCCGCAACGTCGACCTGTTCATCGAGGTCGGACCCGGACGGGTGCTCACCGGCCTCGCCCAGGCCACCACCGGCGTCCCCGCCGTCGCCCTCAACACCGACGACGAGTCGCTGCGCAGCCTGCTGGGCGTCACCGGCGCCGCCTTCGTCGCCGGAGCGCCCGTCGCCCTGGAACGGCTCTTCGAGGACCGGCTCATCCGGCCGCTGGAGATCGGACAGGAGTTCTCCTTCTTCGCGAGCCCCTGCGAGCAGGCGCCCCGCGAGGACGCGCCGGCCGGACGCCGCCCGCGGGCCGCTGCCCCGGCGGCGCAGGCCCCGCGGGGGGAGCGGACGGCGCCGGCCCCCGCGGCCGCCCCGGCAGCCGACGACACGTCCGTCGCCGAGGAGAGGGCAGAGGAGGGCGCCGACGCGCTGGACGTGCTGCGCGCCCTCGTCGCGGAACGCGCCGAACTGCCCGCCGAACTGGTCGACCCCGCAAGCCGGCTGCTGGACGACCTCCACATGAGCTCCATCACCGTGGGCCAGATCGTCAACCATGCAGCCTCCCGCCTCGGGATCGCCGCCGCGCAGGTGCCGACCAACTTCGCCACCGCCACCCTGGCCGAACTGGCCGAGGCACTGGACACCCTGGTCAGCACCGGCGGCGCCGCGGAGCCCGCCGCCCCCGTCGTCGCGGGCGCGGCCGCCTGGGCCCGGCCCTTCGCCGTGGACCTCGACGAGGTGGCCCGGCCGCACGCCACCGCCGACGGCACCGACGGCGACTGGGAACTGTTCACCACCGACAGCCACCCGTACGCCGAACAGCTGCGCCGCAAACTGGAGGGATCCGGCGTCGGCGCCGGCGTTCTCGCCGTACTGGCCAAGGACTGCCCACGCCGCGAGGTGGAGCGCGTGCTGGCCGCCGCGCACAGCGCGCTCGCCGGTGACCGCGCGCGGCGCTTCGTCCTCGTCCAGGACGGCCGCGGCGCCGCCGGCCTGGCCAAGACCCTGTACCTGGAGGCCCCGCACCTGCGCACCACCGTCGTCCACACCCCGGCGTCGCCGGACGTACTGGAGCGGGTCGTGGGCGAGGTCGCGGCGACCACCCGGTTCACCGAGGTCCACTTCGACGACGCCGGGGTGCGCCGCGTGCCGACGCTGCGAGCCCTGCCCGTGGCGCCGAAGCGCACCGTGGCCCCCCTGGACGCCTCCGACGTTCTGCTCGTCACAGGCGGTGGCAAGGGCATCTCCGCCGAGTGCGCGCTGGCCGTGGCCCAGCGCACCGGAGCCGCGCTGGCCGTCCTCGGCCGTTCTGATCCCGCCCAGGACCGCGAACTCGCCGACAACCTGGAGCGGATGCGCGCCGACGGAGTCCGCGTGCACTACGCCCGCGCCGACGTCACCTCCCGCGAGCAGGTCGCGGCGGCCGTCGCCGAACTGACCGGTGAGCTGGGCACGATCACCGGCCTGCTGCACGGCGCCGGCCGCAACGAGCCCAACGCGCTGGCCCGGCTCACCCCGCAGGACTTCGAACAGACCTTTGCCCCCAAGGTCGACGGACTGCGCACCGTCCTGGACGCCGTCGGCGCCGGCGGCCTGAAGCTGCTCGTCACCTTCGGCAGCATCATCGGCCGGGCCGGCCTGCGCGGCGAGGGCCACTACGCCACCGCCAACGAGTGGCTGGCCGACCTCACCGAAGAGGTCGCCCGCACCCACCCGGACCTGCGCGCCCGCTGCATGGAATGGTCGGTGTGGTCCGGCGTCGGCATGGGCGAAAAGCTCTCCGTCGTCGAGTCCCTCTCCCGGGAGGGCATCACCCCGGTCTCCCCGGACCAGGGCGTCGACATCCTGCTGCGCCTGATCGAGGACCCGGACGCACCCGTCGTCACGGTCATCAGCGGCCGTACCGAGGGCATCGACACCGTCCGCCGTGACCTGCCCGCACTGCCGATGCTGCGCTTCACCGGCAACCCGCTGGTGCGCTACCACGGCGTCGAGCTGGTCACCGAGATCGAGCTGAACGCCGGCACCGACCCCTACCTGTCCGACCACCTGCTCGACGGCAACCTGCTGCTGCCCGCCGTCATCGGCATGGAGGCCATGACCCAGGTCGCCTCCGCCGTGACCGGACACACCGGCGCCCCGGTCATCGAGGGCGCGAAGTTCCTGCGGCCCATCGTCGTGCCGCCCACCGGCAGCACCCGGATCCGGATCGCGGCGACCGTCACCGCCACCGACGCCGTCGACGTCGCCATTCACGCCGAGGACACCGGGTTCGTCGCCGAGCACTTCCGCGCCCGTCTGCTCTTCGGCCAGGCCGCAGCGCCGGACGGCCCGCCGCTGCAGGTGCCCGAGGACACCCCCCTCGTGCCCCTGGACCCGGCCGCCGACCTGTACGGCAGCGTCCTGTTCCAGGGCGCGCGCTTCCAGCGGCTGCGCCGCTTCCACCGCGCCGCCGCCCGGCACGTGGACGCCGAAGTCACCGTGCAGCAGCGGCCCGAGGGCTGGTTCGCCGGCTTCCTGCCCGGTGAGCTGCTGCTCGCCGACCCCGGCATGCGTGACGCGCTCATGCACGGCAACCAGGTCTGCGTCCCGGACGCCACCCTGCTGCCGTCCGGCGTGGAGCGCATCCACGCGCTCGGCGCCGGCGACCACGTGCCCGACCGGCTGCGGTACACGGCCGTCGAACGCAGCCGGGACGGCGACACCTATGTGTACGACATCGCGGTGCGCGACGAGCACGGCACCGTCGTCGAACGCTGGGACGGCCTGACCCTGCACGCCGTGCGCAAGACCGACGGCTCCGGACCGTGGGTCGCCCCGCTGCTCGGCCCGTACCTGGAGCGCTCGCTGGAGGACGTGGTCGGCAGCCGCGTCGCCGTCGCCGTCGAGCCACACGGGGACACCCAGGCCGGCTCCGTCGCCCAGCGCCGCAGCTTCACCGCGGACGCCGCGGCCCGGGCCATGGGCAGCCCCGTCGCGGTCCGCCACCGCCCGGACGGCCGGCCGGAACTGGAGCCGCAACGGCACATGTCGATGTCGGCGGCGCACGGCCTGGGGGTCACCCTGAGCGTCGTCGCCGACACAGAAGTGGCCTGCGACATCGAAGCGGTCAGCATGCGCTCGGCCGACGAATGGCACGGCCTGCTCGGGGAGCACGCGGCCGTCGCCGCGCTGGTCGCCCAGGAGACGGGCGAGGCACCCGACACCGCGGCCACGCGCGTGTGGGGCGCCGTGGAATGCCTGCGCAAGGCCGGCATCATGGCCGGCGCCCCGCTGACGGTGCTTCCGCGCCGCAAGGACGCCTGGGTGGTCTTCGCCGCCGGCGACCTGCGCATCGCAACCTTCGTCACCGCGCTGCGCGACGCCCTGGAGCCGGCCGTCTTCGCGTTCCTCACGCACGACACGCACCTCACCGAAGGGAGGGCCTGAGCCATGGCGGACGACTACTTCGAGTACCGGCACACGGTCGGATTCGAGGAGACCAACCTCGTCGGCAATGTGTACTACGTGAACTACCTGCGCTGGCAGGGCCGGTGCCGGGAACTGTTCCTGAAGGAGAAGGCACCGGCGGTACTGGCCGAGGTGCAGGACGATCTGAAGCTGTTCACGCTGAAGGTGGACTGCGAGTTCTTCGCGGAGATCACCGCCTTCGACGAGCTGTCCATCCGGATGCGGTTGTCCGAACTGGGACAGACACAACTGGAGTTCACCTTCGACTACGTCAAGGTCACCGACGGTGCGGAGGTGCTGGTCGCGCGTGGCAGGCAGCGGATCGCGTGCATGCGCGGCCCCAACACCAACACCGTGCCCTCGCTCATCCCCGACGCCCTCGCCCACGCCCTGGAGCCGTACGCGGTCCACGGCCGGGCACTGACGGGGCGGGCGGCATGAGCACCCTGGCCACCGCGCCGCCGCGGGACGCCGTCAACGGCGACGCCGCGCGGCTGCGGCGGGCCCTGGGATCCTTCGCCACCGGGGTGACCGTGGTAACCGTCGGCGGGGCCGCCCCGCGCGGCATGACCGCCAACTCCTTCACCTCGGTGTCGCTGGATCCCGCCCTGGTGCTGCTGTGCGTCGGCAACGACGCCGTCATGAACCGGGTCCTCGCCGAGGCCGACACCTTCGCGGTGTCGGTGCTCGGCGCCGGGCAGGAGGACGTGGCCCGCCACTTCGCCGACCGCTCCCGGCCGCCGGGCGCCGCCCAGTTCGACGCCGTGGACTGGCTGCCCGGAGCGGCCGGCGGCGCCCCCCTGATCGCGGGGGCGGCCGCCCACTTCGAGTGCGCCCGGTGGCGGGCGTACGACGGCGGCGACCACACCATCCACCTCGGCCGCGTGCTCGCTCTGGACGATCTGCCCGGCCGGGAACCGCTCGTCTTCCACAAGGGCCGCTTCCGGCATCTGGCCGCAACCGAGGACGGAGAGCGCACATGAGCGTCCATCCACCCGGCCCGCCGGTGTGGGCCCTGCCCGGCCTGCTGCGCAAGCTCGCAGTCGACCGGCTCGGCATGATGCGGGACGCGGCCGACCTCTCCGACGCCGTCCGCGTCTCCATGGGCCCGAAGAAGCTGTACATCTTCAACCGGCCGGACTACGCCAAGCACGTGCTGGCCGACAACGCGGCCAACTACCACAAGGGCATCGGCCTGGTGGAGTCCCGCAAGGTGCTCGGCGACGGCCTGCTCACCAGCGAGGGCGAGCTGTGGCGCACCCAGCGCCGCAACGTGCAGCCCGCGTTCAAGCCCGGGCGGATCGCCGCCCAGGCGGGGGCCGTGGCCGAAGAGGCCGCGGCCCTGGTGGAACTGCTGCGCCGGCGTGCCGGGGACACGCCCGTCGACCTCCTGAGCGAAGTCACCGGGCTCACCCTCGGCGTGCTGGGGCGCACCCTCATGGACACCTCCCTGGACGGGCACGACGGCATCGCGCACGCCTTCGAGGCCGTCCAGGACCAGGCGATGTTCGACATGGTCACCCAGGGCCTGGTGCCCACGTGGGTGCCCTTCGCCCCACAGCGGCGGTTCCGCCGCGCTCGCCGCGAACTCACCCGGATCGTCGACGAACTGGTCGCCGACCGCAGCGCCCGCCTCGCCGACGGGGAAAGCGCCGACGACGCGTTCGCCCGGATGATCCTCGCCGCACGCGAGCGCCAGGACGCGGCACAGGGCCGCCGGCTGCTGCAGGAGGAGCTGGTCACGCTGCTGCTGGCCGGCCACGAGACAACCGCCAGCACGCTCGGCTGGACCCTGCTGCTGCTCGCCCGCCATCCGCACGTGCGCGACGTGGTGCGCGAGGAGGCGCGTGCCGTGCTGGCCGGCGGCCGCCTGCCGGACGCCGAGGACCTGCACAAGCTGACGTACACCACACAGGTCGTACAGGAGGCCATGCGGCTGTACCCGCCGGTGTGGATCCTGCCGCGCATCGCCCAGGGGCCCGACCAGGTCGGCGGATTCGACGTGCCGGCCAAGGCCGACGTGCTGGTGTGCCCGTACACCCTGCACCGTCATCCGGACCTGTGGGACGACCCCGAGCGGTTCGACCCGGGCCGCTTCGATCCGGCGCGCGTCGCGCACCGGCACCGCTACGCGTACATCCCGTTCGGCGCGGGGCCGCGGTTCTGCGTGGGCAGCAACCTGGGGATGATGGAGGCGGTGTTCGTCACCGCCCTCGTCACCCGGGACCTGGACCTGGCCGTGCTGCCCGGGCACCACGGCGTCCCCGAGCCGATGATGTCGCTGCGTATGCGCGGCGGGTTGCCGGTGACCGTCCGCGCAGCGGACTGAGCAGCCGCAGGCCACAGCACGCCGAAGGGGCGGGCACGGAAATCCGTGCCCGCCCCTTCGGCGTGCTGTGGGTGGTCAGCCGGCGATGCGGTCCAGGGCGTCGGTGCGCAGGTCGAGCAGCGCCATGAGCACCGGCGGGTCCAGGGCGTCCAGCGGACGCAGGACGATCTCGGCCGGCATCAAAAGGGTGTCGTCATGAGCGGTCACCGGACCGTACGTGCCGACGGAGACGACGTCCTGGCCACCGGTGCCGGACGGCATGTGCTCATAGCCGTACGGGACGGAATGCACGAGCACGTACCAGGTGCCGTCCGGGACGTCGCGCAGCTCGAAGGATCCGGGACCGTCCAGCACGGTGCAGCGCGCCGGTTGCCCCTGCGGGACGGGCGTGGGGAACAGACCCACGAAGCATTGGCCGGGGGCGCGGTCCTCGGGCAGGTGCACACGGCCACGCAGTGTCCCGCGCGCATGGTCGGCCGCCGGTTTTTCCGCCTCACCCGGACCGATTCCCGGCGTGAATCCTTCCAATTCCCGGAACATGCTCGGAGAGACGCCGACACAGGACTTGAAACGGGAACTGAAGGTGCCGACGCTGCTGTACCCGACCTGACTGCTGATGTCGGCGACGCTGAAATCCGTCTGAATCAGCAGACGCTTCGCCTCCTGAAGGCGCAGGGCGGAGAGAAATCGTCCGGGAGACGTGCCGGTCACATCCCGGAAAACACGCGTGAAGTGGAACTTGCTGAACATGGCGGTGCGTGCCATGTCGTCGATGGTCAGTTCCTGACCGAGATTCGCGTGCATTTCGTCGATGACCCGAAGGACAGCGGCTTCGACTGTGGTGGTGGTCACCCTTTCTCCCTGTCTGTGCGTCATGCTCCCTGCCTGGACGCGGAGGCCGCGTGCCGTGCTGGAGCGGGGGTCGTCTGGGTCAGCCGCCGGCGGTCGAGGTCTTCGGCGAACCGCTGCCAGGCGCCGGCGCACTGGAGGGCCAGATCCGCGACGGTGCCCGCGCAGTGGGCGGGCACCGCGTCGGCCTGCTGCCGCCAGGCCTCGTCGACCACGAAATGGACATGCAGCCAGCGCAGGAACTGGCGACCGGACTCGGAGTGCCGCAGTGACGGGTCGCCGGCCAGTCGCCGCAACGTCTCCAGCGCACCGCGCGTGCGGTTGGAACTCGCCGGGGCCTGCTGGTCGGAAGGGCCGGGGGAGCCGGCGGCCTGGGGGGCGGCGAACGGGCCGGGAGGGCTGGTCGCGGTTGCCGCCTCCGGCCGGGCGGACAGCCGGCGCCCGGTGGGTACCGGGGCTTCGCCGCGCAGCAGCCGCTGACGCACGTCGTGGGCCGTACCCAGCGAAAGGCCCGTCTCCTTGACGATCGCCCGCAGCGGCAGGTCCGGCCTGCTGGTCATGATTTCGGCGGCCCTGATCCGTTCGGCCGTGCGGTCGAGCGGATGGGGCCTCCCGTCGGCTCCGGTGCGGATGTTCGACTGAGGAGAATCCGCGGTTGAACGCGGACGCAGCGCAGCGACGGTCTTGGCGTCGAGGCCGGTATAGGCGGCGACGGCCCGGTCCGACCGGTCGGGACGTGCGCGCAGGATGCGCTCGGCGGCCGCCTTGCGATCCCCGACGGACAGGGGGAGGCCGTGGGCGACGTTGGCCGTCACCGATCGCAGAAACGCTTCCTCGTCAGCGCCGTCGAAATACTGCACTTCTACGGTGGTGAGTCCGTTCGCGGCGGCCGCGGCCACGCGGTGCATCCCGTCGACCACCCGCATGCTGCGACGGTGGACGAGGATCGGGGGCAGCGTGGTGTAAATGTCTGCGAGTCGTCGCACGTGATTCTCGTCAACGCCGTTCAGGCGGGGCGAATCGGCGGGCTGGAGCGCCTCGATCCGCACCCTGTGAGTAAAACTGGCGGGCAGCGTCAGAGATCTGTCTTTGCTGTTCACCTCTCACTTTCCCCCTCGGCGAGATCCAGGCGTGCCGGAATCACCTCACACAGCGCGAGATGGGCCCGGGTGCCACGGAGAACAACGCGTCCGAAGAGAGCATAGTGAACGACCTCTTTTTTTCTGGAACCGGTCACCGGGGATATCGCGACTTTGGCTGGTCGAGTGTGCGGACGCGTGTTCGGGCGAACACCCGCCGGTTGGTTGTTTGAAAAGACCCAGCACTTCTAGCTTTCTCTCACACCACCAGGAACCTCAAAGACCTGACCGGAGGCCCCAGTTGCCTGCAGTGAGAAGAATCCCTGAGCGCAGGGTCGACATCGGGCCCGACGCCACCCTGACCCTCGAGGCCTACGCGGACACCATCGTCCCGGGCGAGAAGCGATCACCCGCAGACCGGGCGATCGCCGGAGTCAGCACCGGCGGCGGCGCGGTCGCCTGCGGCGCCATCGACCTGCTCCGCTGGGACGCCACCGGCATCCACGACGGCCTGGAGGACCTCGCCGACCGAGTCAACGACCACGCCCGGACCTACGCCGAAAAGGCCGGCCTCACCCTCGATGCGACGGTGCCGCCGTTCGTCTCCCTCGACTACGACGACCGGGTCCGCCTCATCCAGGAACTGACCACGCCCGGCCATCCCGAGAAGGACTTCTGGGTCCTGCTCTCCCTCTTCTGCAACATGGCCTACGACTCGGCCGCCCATCTGCACACCGCCCAGGCGCTGGCGGACGGCCACCCGGGTCTGACCGCCATGGGCATCACCCAGCCCGACGCCGACGGACTGTGGCGCTTCGAGAACTCCGGCTACGGCCGGCAACTGGCCGAACCCCACCCCGACACCACCCCCACCGGGAGCCCCGCATGAGCAACGCGACCGAGAAGACCGACGTACTGGTCGTCGGCAGCGGCTTCGGCGGCGCGATCGCCGCCTACCACCTGGCCGCCGGCGGTGCCAAGGTCACCGTCCTGGAGCGCGGCCCCTGGCTGAAGAACGACGAGTTCGAGCACGACTACAAACTCGGCTCCTCCTACACACGCATCTTCGACTTCGTCGTCGGCGACGGCATGAGCGTGCTGGGCGGCAACTGCGTCGGCGGCGGCAGCGTCGTCTACTTCGCGGCCATGCCCCGGGCCCCCCGCTTCGTCTTCGACCGGCACGGCAGCATCGGCCGCAGGATGTGGCCGCAGGCCGTGAGCCGCGACGCGCTCGACCCCTGGTACGACCGGATCGAGGAGTCCTTGTCGGTCAGCAAGCCGGACTGGAACGAGGCCTCCTACGCGGGCGGCCTGTGGGCCGCCGCCTGCGACCACGCCGGGCGCACCGCCAACCCGCTCGCTGCGTCCGTCGACAACACCAAGTGCGTCAACTGCAACTTCATGATGGCCGGCTGCCGGTTCGAGGCCAAGCAGTCCCTCACCGTCAACTACCTGCCCGCCGCCCTCGCCCATGGCGCGGAGATCCGCCCCCTGCACGAGGTGCAGTACCTGGAGCGGACCGCCGACGGCGACTACCGCGTCCACTACAACATCGTCCACGACGAGGACTATCGCCTGCAGGCCGGCTCCGGCGTCATCGAAGCCAAGATCATCGTGCTGGCGGCCGGCGCCGGCGCCACTCCGGTCATCCTCCAGCGCAGTGAAGCCCACCTCGGCACGATGCCGCACGCGGTCGGCCGCTACTTCTCCGGCAACGGCGAGCGTCTCAACACGGCCATCCTCAACGAGGACAAGGTCGCCGAGATCCTCGGACTGACCCGTGGCGAGGGCCAACTGCCCTACGGAGCCAACGCGATCGGCAAGGGCCCGACCGTGGCCAGCTGGGACAAGCTCGACGGCTCACTTCCCGAGTATTCCCGCTACTCCCTGGAGCAGCTCTACTTCCCTCCGGGCCTCGGCACCATCCTCGCCCAGGTGCCCGACGCCACCGGGCCGACCTGGTTCGGCAAGGAGAAGAAGGAGATCCTGAAGAACTGGAAGTCCTGGCTGACGATCTTCTGCATGACCGAGGACGACAACGAAGGGGTCTTCGGACCACCGCCCGCCACCGGCAACTCCCACCGCATCTCCCAGCAGATGCTCGGCCGCGGCAATCTGTCGTACAAGCCGACGAAGAACACCTGGCACGGCTGGAACCAGGCCGACGCCGACGTCAAGGAGATCCTGGAGAAGGACGGCCTCGCCAAGGTCATGCCCTGGACCAACGACCTGGTCGGCGCCTACACCGTCCATCCACTGGCCTCCTGCCGCATGGGCGACGACCCGGCCACCTCGGCCCTCGACGACACCAACGAACTGCGCGGCCACTCCGGCATCTTCGTCACCGACGGCTCCGCCGTCCCCGGTGCCCTGACCGTCAACCCGGCCATGACCATCGCCGCGCTCGCCGAGCGGGCCGTGCCGCACATCGTGGCCGCCGCCCGCGACAGGGGAGTGCAGGTCACCTACGGCGCACCGGCCCCCACGGGCTACAAGAGCGGACGCGCGGGCGTGCTGCCGCTGCTGAAGCAGAAGCGCCTGATCACCGTGTGAGCTGCGAGCGGCTTTTCACGGCCGGTGAGTTGCTTCAAAAAACCATCCATCCGTCCAGTGGGTTGCTTCACGCGACCCGGACCGGGAACCAGGAGGCGGCGGTGCGACCGCTCGTAAGAATCCTGCTGAAGGGCTCACTCCAGCAGATCCGGCACATCACGGCCGTCCGGCAAGGAGCGGCCCATGGTCCGGTGGCCGAGGTCTACGCCCAAGCCCGACGGGAGTTCGGCCTCGTCGCCCCGCCCCTCGCCCTGCACTCCCCGGCCCCGCAAACCCTCGCCGCCGCGTGGATGCTGCTGCGCGAGACCCTCCTCGCCGAGGGCCGGGTCGAGCGCGCCGCCAAGGAGGCGGTGGCCACCGCCGTGTCCCGGGCCAACGACTGCCTCTACTGCGTCGAGGTCCACGAGGCCACACTCGCCACCCTGGACGACGCCGACGACCACGCACCACTCGCCGACTGGGCACGCGATGCGGGCACGAGCACCACCACCGCCCGGCAGACGCCGCCCCCCTTCGACGCACAGGAAGCACCCGAGGTCCTCGGCACCGCCGTCACCTTCCACTACCTCAACCGGATGGTCCGGCTCTTCCTGCCCGACTCGCCCGTCCCCACCACCGCGCCGGCCGCCGGCCGCGGACCGGCGATGCGGATGGTCGCCCGCGCCCTGCGCCCCGACCGGGGCCACACCGTGGTGCCCGGAGCCTCGCTCGGCCTGCTCCCCGCCGCCCCGCTGCCGGCCGGACTCGACTGGGCAAGGACCAACCCGGCCGTCGCCGGCGCCCTCTCCCGAGCCGTCGCCTCCGTCGACGCCGCCGCCGAGCGCTGGATCCCCGACGCCGTGCGCGACCTGGTGCACACCGAACTCGCCGTCCGCGACGGCGCGGTACCCGGCCCGAGCCGCGCCTGGCTGACGCAGACCACCGCCGGCCTGCCGCAGGCACACCTGCCCACCGCCCGGCTGGCCCTCCTCATCGCCCTCAACCCCCACCAGATCACCCAAGCGGACATCGACACCTTCCGCACGGCCCACCCCGGCGACCGGGAACTGGTGGAGCTCGCCTCATGGGCGGCGCTCACCGCCGCCGTCCACACCGGCGCCCGCCTCGGCGGGGCCGTCCGCCCTACCTCGTCCACCGCCCACTGACCGGCAGCACCCGCCCGTACCCGAGATCCACACCCGACCGAGGAGATACATCATGAGCACGCTGAACGACGTCGTGAAGGCCCTCGCCACCGACATCGAGGAGACCGCCCGTCTCGTCGAGGGCCTCGACGAGCAGGCCTGGCACACCGCGACCCCCGCCCCGGGCTGGACCATCGCCGACCAGATCGCCCATCTGACCTTCATCTTCCACCTGGCCGGCACCGCCGCGTCCGACCCCGCGGCCTTCGCCGAGCTCGCCGCCGGCGCCGCCGGCGACTTCGACGCCGCGGTCAACGCCGCCCTGCTGCAGTTCAACTCCTTCCCGCCCGCCCAACTCCTGGCCCGCTTCCGCGCCCTCGGCCGCACCTCCGTCGACGCCCTCGCCGCCGTCCCCGAGGACCAGGTCGTGCCCTGGCTGGTCAACCCCCTGCCGCCCGCCGTCCTCGCCTCCGCCGGGATCATGGAGATCTTCGGCCACGGCCAGGACATCGCCGACGCGCTCGGCGTGCGCCGCGAGCCCACCGAGCGGCTGCGCCACCTGGTCTTCTTCGCCTTCCTCACCCGGGACTTCGGCTACCTCTCCCGCGGTCTGACGCCGCCGGCCGAGCCGTTCCGCATCGAGGTGACCGCCCCCAACGGAGAGCTGTGGGCCTACGGCCCCGAGGACGCCGCGAACAAGATCACCGGGCTCGCCGAAGACTTCTGCCTCCTGGTCACCCGCCGCCGCCACCGCAACGACCTCGCCCTCGTCGCCACCGGTACCGAGGCCAACCGCTGGCTCGACATCGCACAGGCCTACCGGGGCCCGGCCGGTGAGGGCCGCCGACCGGGGCAGTTCACCCACCCCGGCTGCGACCACTGAGCGGCCACCCGATCACCCGCGCCCCCAACGCACCCGCAGCCCACCGGCACGGCGCCCCACCGCCGCGCCGCAAGGAGCCCCCATGACCACCACCCTGCGCACCGCCGTCGTCATCGGCTGCGGCACCACCGGCACCTCCGTCGCCCTCGCCCTCGGCCTCGCCGGCGTCCGGGTCACCCTCATCGACGAGGACGCGCGGGCACTGCACGAGGCCGTCGCCCTGGGCGCCGGGACCGCCTGGACCCCGCACCTGCCTCCCGCCGACCTGGTCGTCGTCGCCACCGCCCCCTCGGCCGTCGCCGACGTCCTGCACGACGCGCAGAGCCGGGGCCTCGGGCACGTCTACACCGACACCGCCGGCACGAAGGACATCGTCAGCGCCGAGGCGGAGCTGCGCGGTTGCGACCTCAAGGGATACGTGCCCGGACACCCCATGGCCGGCACGGACGCCGCCGGACGGGACGCCGCCGCGGCCGGCCGCTTCACCGGCCGACCGTGGGTGGTGTGCCCGTACGAGACCACACCCGGATGGGCATTGGAGACGGTGGACGCCCTGATCCGGGCATGCGGGGCGTACCGGATCGACCTCGCGCCGCATGTGCACGACCGGATCGCGGCCGAACTGTCCCACGGCCCGCACCTGATCGCGGCCGCCCTCGCCACCCGGTTCGCCGACAGCTCCGAGGCGTTCCTCGGGCTCGCCGAAGAGGGACTGCACGACTCGGTCCGCACGGCGGGCGGCGACCCATGGCTGTGGAGCGACGTCCTGGCGCACAACGCCGGCCCGGTGGCCGACGTCCTCGAACGGGTCGCCGGCCAGCTCGCCCGCGCCGCCGCCATCCTGCGCGAGGGCGACCCCTGCGCACCCGTGGAACTCGCCGCGACCCTGGAGGAGGGCCGCCGCGGACACAGAGCGCTCCACCAGGCCCGTGAGCGGCGCACGGTGCGAGATGCGCCGGCCGAGGACCGAGTGTGACCGTCGGCCCGTGACCACCTCCGCGACTCCCTCCCCCCACCCCGCCGAAGACCGGCGGCCCGCCGTCCTGGACCTGGCCCGACGGCTGCTGCGCTGCGCCTACTGGTCCCTGTCCGACTTCGGCTGGATATGGATCGGCTCCGTGCCGGACGTGTCCGGCACGGAGCACGGGCCCGCGCCCGGTCACCCGGAACGGCTCACCGGCCTGCCGCTGACACCGCTGGAGCGCGCCCTGCAGCGGGAACTGGCGGGCTGACGGCCCCGCACCAGCGCCGGGACCGCCCGGCACGGCGCACAGCAACGTCAGAGATGCCCCTTTGCATCGCCCGCTTGAAGCATGGAGCGAAGGGCGACGAACCCGTGGACCCTCCCAAGGACGAGGTGCTGAGCAGTGACTGTTGACATCGCACAGGGCAACGCGCGCGGCATTGCCTCCATCTACAACTCCGCCGTGGCGGCCTGGGCGATCGCCGCCGCCTGGGAGGTCGGCGCCCTGGACGAACTGCACCGGGCGCGGACCCTGGACAGCGCGGACTTCGCCGAGCGCGCCGGCCTCGACCCGCTGTCGACGACCGGCCTGTTCCGCGCCCTTGCCGCGGTCGGACTCGTACGGCGCGACGGAACGGTCGTGCACACCCTCGACGGCTTCGACGACATGTACCGCAACAAGTCGTTCTTCCACTGGCTGGCCCGGGGCAGCGCCGAACTGTTCCGGCAGATGCCCGACGTGCTGCGCACCGAGAACCGCACCGGCGACTACTACCACCGTGACGCCGCCGCCATCGCCTACGCCTGCCGCGAGATCGACCAGGTCACCTACGCGCCCACCTTCTGGGCGGCCATGGACCGCGTGGACTTCCCCTTCACGCGCGTCGCCGACCTCGGCTGCGGCAGCGGCGCCCGGCTCATGCAGATCCTCGACCGTCACCCGGGCGCGACGGGCATCGGCGTCGACATCGCCCGCCCGTCCCTCGAGGTGGCCCGCAAGGAGGCGGCCGAGGCCGGGTTCGCCGACCGCGCCGACTTCGTGCAGGGCGACGTGCTGCGCCTGGAACCCCGGCCCGAGTACGCCGACATCGAACTGCTCACCTGTTTCATGATGGGCCACGACTTCTGGCCCCGGGAGAACTGCGTGGCCACCCTGCGCCGGCTGCGCGAGGTCTTTCCCGCGGCGCGGCGCCTGCTGATCGGCGATGCCACCCGCACCGCGCTGCCCGACACCGAACTGCCCGTCTTCACCCTCGGCTTCGAGCTGGGCCACGACCTGATGGGCACCTTCCTTCCGACCGTCGAGGACTGGGAGTCGGTCTTCGAGGAGGGCGGCTGGGAACTGGTGCGCACCAACCGCATCGACATCACCGTCGGCGAGGTCATCTTCGAACTCGCCTGATCCGCAGGGCACGCCGGACCCCGGGCCACGGCGACACCGCCGACGCCCGGGGACGCGCCGGCCGGTGCGCCCCCGCTCCGCATGACCGGCAAGTTGTTTCACGCGACCCAGGAGTCACGCATGACCACACTCGCGCAGGCCGTCGGGCAGACCCTCGCCGACAGCGGCATCCGGCACGCGTTCGGGGTGGTGGGCGGCGGCAACATCCTGGCCACCGCCGCGCTCACCGCCGCCGGGGTGCGGTACACGGCCGCCCGGCACGAGGGCGGGGCCATGGCGATGGCCGACGCCTACTTCCGCACGACCGGCGACGTCGCGATCTGCACCACCACCCACGGACCCGGAATCGCCAACACGATCACCGCGCTGGCGGACGCGGCCAAGAACCGCAGTGGGGTCGTCCTGCTGTGCGGCGACGCCCCGGTGAGCGGCCAACGGCCGCACGACATCGACCAGAGCGCGCTCCTGGCCGCACTCGGTGTCCGCGTCGTGCGGCTCACCGAGCCGCGAACAGCCCGCGCGGACACCACCGACGCCGTACGCACAGCCCGCGAGGGCCGCTGCCCCGTCGCCCTGCTCCTGCCGGGCGACCTGCTGAGCCTCCCGCTCCCCGACCAGCGCCCACCCGCCGCGCCCGGCACGGCGAACCTGCCGCCCACCGTGGCCGACCGGACCCTGGAACCGGTCCTCGACGCCCTGGCCGGGGCACGCCGCCCGCTGCTCCTCGCCGGGCTCGGCGCCTGGCACAGCGGCGCCGGCAAGATCCTGCGCGAGCTGGGCGACCGCCTCGGCGCACTGCTGGCGACCACCGTCATGGCGGGCGGACTCTTCCACGACAGCCCCTGGGCGCTCGGGGTATGCGGTGGTTTCGCAGCACCGGAGGCGGCCGCGCTGATGGGCGAGGCCGACGTGGTCGTCGCCTTCGGCGCAAGCCTGGACACCTTCACTCTGCACGGCGGACGGATCCTCGACCCGGCGGCCACCGTCGTCCAGATCGACATCGCCGAGCACAGGCGGGCGCAGCGGACCGACCTCATGGTGCCCGGCGACGCCCACTCCGTCGCGGTTCGGCTCCTCGACGCGGTGGAGGAGCGGGCGTTGCCCGTCACGCACTGGCGTCGGCGGATCGCCGGGCGGGTCGCCCGGGCACGCGCCGGATGGGCGGCCCTCGCCTACGAGGACCTCTCCACCGCCGACCGGATCGACCCGCGCACCCTGACCCGCTCCCTGGCCGCGCTGCTGCCCGCGGAACGCACGGTGGTGCTGGACGGCGGGCACTTCATCGCCTGGCCGGGCATGTACTGGACGGTCCCCGATCCGGCCGGCCTCGCCTTCACCGGAGCCGCCTTCCAGAGCATCGGCCTGGGCCTGGCCGGCGCGGTCGGCGCGGCGGTGGGCCGCCCCGACCGGCTGACCGTGGCGGCGGTGGGCGACGGCGGCGCGCTGATGGGCCTGCCCGAACTGGAGACGCTGGTGCGCTCCGGCCGGCCCGCGCTCGTCGTCGTCTACGACGACGCGGCCTACGGCTTCGAGGAGCACATGTACGCACCGCAGGGCGCCGATAGGGCGACGCTGTCCTTCACCGACACCGACTTCGCCGCGGTGGCCCGAGGGCTGGGCGCCACCGCGGTCACCGTACGCCGCCCGGACGACCTCGACGCCGTACGGCGGTGGCGGACGGCGGGCTGCCCCGGAACCCTCCTGCTGGACTGCAAGGTGGTCCCCGGCGTCGTCGCGCCGTTCCTGGCGGATCTCCTCCACCGGGCCTGAACGCCAGGCCCGCCCACCCTCGCGCGCCGCACGCTCAGCCGCCGAGCAGTTTCTCCCGCGCCTCGCGCAGCCCGGTGAACGAATCCAGATCCGGAACCGTCCAGCCGTCCAGGTCGTACTCGGACAGGCACTGGTCGACGAACGCCTTGTAGCCGTCGAGCTGCCCGCTCGCCGTCTGCGCGAACAGCAGCTCGGTGCGGACGTTCTCGTGGTTGCCCGAGTAGTTGCGCTCGTACAGCTCGTGCCGCCCGCCGAACTCGGTACCCACCGCGTCCCACAGCAGCTTCAGGACCTTCACACGCTCGACGGCGTCGATGCCGCCCGAACCGCGCACGTACTTGTCGAGGTAGGGCCGGATCTGCGGGTTCTTGAAGTCCTCGGCACTGGAGTTCAGATAGATCAGACCACTGGCCACGTCCTGCTGGATGATCTCCTTGATCCGGGGATAGCCGATCTGCATGAACCACCGGTAGGCCATGCCGTACTCCGGGTTGGGCAGCACCGCCCCGTTGCGCCACTTCACCGGGTTGCGCGCGGCCGCGTCCGACAGCCCCCAGAACAGGTTCCGCCAGGCGAGCACCTCGCCGAGCCGGGTCTGCACGCCACGGAAATCCTGCGTCCCCGTGATCTCCAGCGCCTTGGCCAGCGCCCCCGCGAGGAACTCCAGCTTCACGGCAAGGCGGATGCAGCCGTGGAAGGTGAAGCGCTCCAGGAAGCCCGACTGTCCCGAGAACATCTGGATCTTGGCCATGTCGCCGTAGACGAAGACGTCCTCCCACGGGATCAGGACCTTGTCCAGGACGAGGATGGTGTCGTTCTCGTCCAGCCGCGACGACAGCGGGTAGTCGAAGGGACTGCCCATGACGGCGGACATCGCGGTGTAGGACGGGCGGCAGATCAGCTTCACCCCCGGCGCGCCCGTCGGCACCGTGGCGACCAGCGCGAACTCCTTCTTGCGCACCGGCAGACCGTAGTGCGCGATGAAGTTGTGATGGGTGAGCGCCGAACCGGTGGCGACCACCTTCGCGCCGCTGACGACCAGGCCCGCGTCGGTCTCCTTCTCCACGTGGACGAAGACGTCCGAGACCTCGTCCGCCGGGCGGCTGCGGTCGACCGGCGGGTGCACGATCGCGTGGTTCCAGTACAGGACCTTCTCCTGCGACTCGCGGTACCAGCGTCGCGCGTTGTCCGAGAAGGGCGCGTAGAAGTCGGCGTTGGCGCCGAGCGTGCCGAGGAAGGCGGCCTTGTAGTCGGGGCTGCGCCCCATCCAGCCGTAGCTCATCCGCGACCAGGCGGCGATCGCCTGCTGGTCGGCCACCAGGTCGTCGGCGCTGTGCGGGGTGGTGAAGAACCGATGGGTGTAGCCGCCGCTGCCGGTGTCGGTGGAGGTGGTCAGCACCTCCCGGTGGGCCGGGTCGTGCAGCGCGTCGTACAGGCGGGCCGTCATCCGCACCGGGTTGCGGAAGGCGGGGTGCGCGGTGACGTCCTTGACGCGCTCCCCGTACAGGTACACCTCGCGGTCGTCCCGCAGACTCTCGATGTACTCCTCGCCCGTCAACGGACGGGCGGCAGAAGCTTTTTCGCGGCCTGCTCCGGCGTGCTGCTGATCGGTCATGCGCCTCATCGTGGCAGTCACCGGCCGGCCGGGGCTTCTTGCTGCGTGCGGGAGCCGGCGCGTACCCGCGCCGACGTGCCGAAGTCGCGCCGAGCAGGGCAACTGCGCACGGACAAAGGTGCCGCCGGGGCCGCCGCGGTGTGAGCGTCGGTGCGCGACACGGTCCCGCTTCGACGACCGACACCTGTGTACCTTCCGGGAGGAACCACGATGCTCACCGCCGACATCCCCACGCGAGCGCACCTGGTGCAGCGTGCCGGCGAACTCGCACCGCTTCTGAAGAAGAACGCCGCGCAGGCCGAGGAGGACCGGCGGCTCCAGGACGAGACGATCGAGGCGCTGGCCGGGGCGGGACTGTTCAAACTGCGCGTGCCCAAGCGCTACGGCGGCTACGAGGCCGACACCCGCACCCTCGTGGAGGTGGCCGCCGAACTCGGCCGCGCCGACGGCGCCGCCTCCTGGACGACGTCGGTCTACTGGATCCCCACCTTCATGGCGTGCCTGTTCCCCGACAGCGTCCAGGACGAGGTGTTCTCCACCCCCGACGTGCGCATTTGCGGCACGCTCAGCCCCTCCGCGCTGGCCGCCCCCACCGAGGGCGGCATCGTCGTCAACGGCAAGTGGGGCTTCGTCAGCGGCGCCCGCCACGCCCACTGGCAGGAGATCATCGCCGTCCAGCCGACGCCCGACGGCCAGCACCTGCCGGTGATGGCCCTCGTCCCGATGTCGGACCTCCAGATCATCGACGACTGGGACACCTCCGGCCTGCGCGGCACCGGCAGCGTCAGCACCGTCGCCCAGGACGTCTTCGTGCCCCAGGAGCGGGTGATCCCCCTCCCGGCGATCCTGCAGGGCCAGTACGCGTCCGAACTGAACGCCGCGAGCCCGGTCTACCGCGTTCCGCTGCTGCCGGTCGCCGCCGCCTCCTCGGTCGGCACCGTCCTCGGCCTCGCCCGCGCCGCCCGCGACGTCTTCTTCGAGCGGCTCCCCGGCCGCACCCTCACCTACACCGCGTACCAGACCCAGGCCGAGGCGCCGCTGACCCACCACCAGGTCGCCACGGCCACCCTCAAGATCGACCAGGCCGAGTTCCACGCCTACCGCCTCGCCGACCTCGTCGACGCCAAGGGCCTGAGCGGCGAGGAGTTCACGCTCGAGGAGCGCGCCCGCGCCCGCGCCGACATGGGCGCCGTGGTCCGCCTCGCCAAGGAGGCCGTCGACATCCTCGCCGCCGCCTCCGGCGGCTCCTCGATCTACCGCGACGTCCCGATCCAGCGGATCAGCCGCGACATCCAGGCCGTCACCCTCCACGCGCTGATGAACCCGGACACCAACAACGAGCTGTACGGCCGGGTCCTGTGCGGCCTGGAGCCCAACACCCTCTACATCTGAAGCCCCTCACCTCACGAACACACCAGGAGCAGCACATGACCGCGCAGACCACCGAATCCGCCATCACCGTCACCGACGAGGACAAGGCCGCCATCGCCGCGCTGCCCCAGCGCATCGTCGAGGCATGGGCCGCGCACGACGCCGACGCCTTCGCCGGTGTCTTCACGCCCGACGGCTCGATGATCATCCCGGGCGTCCTCCAGAAGGGCCGGGACGCCATCCGCGCCTTCATGGCCCAGGCGTTCGCCGGCCCGTTCAAGGGCACCCGCGTCACCGGCACCCCCGTCGACCTGCGTTTCGCCGACAGCCAGTCCGGCATCCTGATCACCCGGGGCGGCGTCCTCGCCCCTGGTGAGAGCGAGCCGAGCGACGAGCGCGCCGTCCACGCCTCCTGGGTCGTCGTCAAGCGTGAGGGACAGTGGTTCCTCGCCGCGTACCAGAACACTCCGCGCCACGCCGCCTGACGGCTCCCGCATCGCAGAAGAGGTGAGGTTCATGACCGACAGGGTGGGCGAGCGCGCGGTGGTGCTCGGTGCCAGCATGGCGGGGCTCCTGGCCGCGCGGGTGCTCGCGGACTCCTACGACGAGGTGCTCGTCGTGGAGCGCGACACGATCAGCGCGACGACCACGGCCCGCAAGGGCGTGGGGCAGGGACGTCATGTCCACGGACTGCTCGCACGAGGGCAGCAGATCCTCGACGAGCTGTTCCCCGGGTTCACCCGCGACGCCGTCGAGGCCGGTGTTCCCACCGGCGACCTGGGCGAGCTGCGCTGGTTCTTCAACGGCCGCCGGCTCAGCCCCGGTACGACCGGGCTGATCTGCGTCTCGGCCACGCGCCCGGTGCTGGAGAGCCGGGTGCGCGAGCGGGTCGCGGCGCTGCCGGGTGTGACCCTGCTGGAGCGGCACGACATCGTCGGGCTCATCACCGACGACTCCCGCGACACCGTCACCGGTGTGCGCGTGCAGTCCGTCGAACCGGGCACGGGAGAGCGGACGATCGAGGCGGACCTCGTCGTCGACGCGACCGGGCGCGGCTCACGCACCCCGCTGTGGCTGGAGGAGTTCGGTTACGAGCGCCCCGAGGAGGAGCGCATCCGCATCGACCTCAGCTACACCACGCGCAAGTTCCGGTTGCGCGACGACGCGGTGCTCGCCGGTGATCTGTCGATCAACCCGGTCTCCTCGCCGAGCCACCGGCGCGGCGCGTTCCTCTCCCGGATCGAGGACGGCCTCGTCGTGGTCTCCCTCACCGGAGTGCTCGGCGACAGCGCCCCCGCCGACCTGCCCGGCTTCCTTCAGTGGACGCGCACCCTGCCGGTGTCCGACATCCACGACGTCATCCACGACGCCGAACCGGTCGACGACGGGGCGGTCTTCCGCTACCCGGCCAGCCAGCGCCGCCACTACGAGCGGCTGTCCCGCTTCCCGAACCGCTTCGTGGTGCTCGGCGACGCCGCGTGCAGCTTCAACCCGGTGTACGGGCAGGGCATGACCGTCGCCGCGCTGGAGGCGCTGGTACTGCGCGACCATCTGAGCCGCGGCGAGGTCGACCCGAAGGCGTTCCTGGCGGACATCGCGCAGGTCATCGAGGTGCCCTGGCAGTTCTCCGCCGGCGCCGACCTCGGCTACCCCGAGGTCGAGGGCGAGCGCACTCCCGAATGGGAGGCGTCCGGCGCCTTCATGGCCGCGCTGCACGCCGCGGCCGTCGTGGACGGCGAGGTCACGGCCACGTTCATGCGGGTCGCGGGCCTGGTCGCCACACCTGACGCGCTCATGAGTCCGGACATGCTGAGACGGGTCGAGGAGGGCGCGCGCAAGGCCACGGCCTCCCTCGCCGCGTAACCACCGGCCATCTCGTGCCGGCTCCCGCCCGGAGCCGCGAGCCCGTCCCGCGTCGGCGCGGGACGGGCTCACCCGTGTCCGGCCGCGATCCCCCTGTGGCCGGCAGGGGGATCGCGGCCGCGGCGGACAGCGCGAAGGGCCGTCCCGGACCTTCGTCCCGGACGGCCCTTCGCGCGCGGGCCTAGCGGGCGGCCGCGCCGGCCGGCACCTTCGCGGTCAGCCGCACCGGCAGGCTGCGGTGGCCGTTCATGATGAACGTCGGCAGCGGCTGGAGCTCGTCGCGGCCGACCGCCAGCTCCAGATCCGGGAAGCGCTCGAAGAGCCGGGACAGACCGGTCGTGGCCACCAGGCGGGCGATGCCCGCGCCCAGGCAGTAGTGCGGCCCGAACCCGAACGACAGGTGGGACTTGTCGCTCCGCGTGAGGTCGAAGGCCTCGGGCGCGACGGCGTGCAGCTCGGGGTCACGTCCCACGGCGGCGTAGTTGACCAGGATCGGGTCGCCCTTCGGTATGGTCACCCCGTCCAGCTCGATGTCCTGCGCCGCGTACCGCAGCGGCAGATGGGCCAGCGGCGACTCCACGCGCAGCGTCTCGTCGATCACGTCGTCCCAGGTGGCGCGCCCGGAACGGACCAGCTCCAGCTGGGAACGGTCGCTCAGCAGCGCGGTGATGGCATTGTCGAAGAAGTTGATCGTGGTCTCCGAACCGGCCCCGAGGATCGCGAAGATCGTGTCGGTCAGTTCGTCCTCGGACAGCCGCGAGCCGTCCTCGTCGCGGGCAGCGACCAGATCGCTGGTGATGTCCTCGCCCGGCTCGCGCCGCTTGTCCGCGATCAGGTCGGCCATCGCGCCGCGCCAGCCCGACAGAACGGCCTGCGCCTGCTCCGGGGTGATCGTGGTGTCCACCATCGCGTCGATGACCTTGGCGGTCTTGGCGCGGGCCTCCTCCGGCATGCCGATCAGGTCGGCCACCAGCCGGGCCGGCAGCGGGTAGGCGAACCGCTCGCGCAGGTCCACGATCTCGCCCGGCTCGGCCTGCTCCAGCGCGTCGAGCAGCTGGTCGGTCAGCTCCTCCACGCGAGGACGGAACGCCTCGGCGCGGCGCGGGGTGAACGCCTTGCCGACCAGCTTGCGCAGCCGCACGTGGTTCTTTCCGTACGCCGTCACCATGTTGTCCATCGCGACCCAGCTGATCAGCTCCCAGTCCGGCGGCACCTCGCCGTTGACGAAGGCCGGCCAGTGGTTGCGGGCGCTCTTGGTCACGCGCGGGTCGGCGAGCACCTGCTTGATCACGGCGTGGCCGTTCAGCGACCAGGCGAGGACACCGCCCGGCAGCTCCACCCGGGTCGCCGGGCCCTGGGCCCGCAGGTGCGCGGCCTCGGCGTGGATGTCGCGGCCGGTGGTGTCGAGGGCGAAGGGGCAGCCTTGTTCCATGGGATCATCCCGATCTGTCAAAAAGGGGGGCGTGGGCAGGGGCGGTGTCCAGGGGCGCAGCGCGGCGGCACTCACCGGCCGGCCGTCGCGAAATGCGCCTGGGCCAGCTCGCGGTTGGCGAGCGAGGAGAGGAAGACGCCGTTGCCGGCGTGGCTGTGCAGCGTGGACAGATCGCGCCACACCCGCTCGATGCGCTCGCCGGCCCGCACCGAGCTGGAGCCCGCGGTCGGGAACAACTGCCCCTCCACGGCCCGCCAGGCCAGCCGCACGGCCTCCCGGCTGATGGTGGCCAGCCGCAGCTCCTCCTCACGCGTGAAGGCCGCCGCTTCCCTGCGGCACAGGTCCTGCCACTGCTGCGTGGCGTGCAGCACCGCCGCCTCGGCAGCGGCGATCATTCCGGTGGCCTCGCCGTAGCGGAACTGGAAGTCGGGGTCCTCGGTGCGCGGGACGATGGGGAAGAACGTCGTCGTACGGCTGCGCATCAGCTGCTCGTACGCGTCCAGGGCGCCCTTGGCCATGCCGACGGCGAGGACGCCGAGCTCCAGCAGCATGAAGCTGAGCGGACCGCCGCCGTACTCGGGGCCGTGCAGGCCGCGTCCGGGCGTCTGCTCCGTGACCGCCATCTGGCTCAGGTGCCCGCCGAGCGTGTGGCGCCCGGGTATGCGGCCGCCCTCGATGCGGATGCTGTGCGAGCCACTGCCCTTGAGCCCGAGCTGGGCTCCCCAGTCGTCCAGGCGCTCGAACTGCGCGCGCGGGGCGACGAACAGCATCGGCGCGGGGGGCTCGCCCTCGCCCTGGGCGACCAGGGTGTGGCCGATGAAGTGGGTGGCGTAGGGGGCGCCGGAGCAGTAGTTCCAGGTGCCGTCGATCACCCAGCCGCCCTCGCCGTCGGGCCGCGCCGAGCCCGACGGGGCGACCGTCGCGGGACAGATGAAGTCGCCGCCGGCGAACAGTTCCGCCTGCGTGGCCTCGTCGAACAGGGTGCCCACCACCAGCGCGTGCGCGGCACCGAACAGGTACATCCAGCCGGTCGAGGGGCAGCCGCGGGCCAGCGCCATGGAGACCTTCATGAAGGTCTCAGGGCCGAACTCGTAGCCGCCGTAACGGCGCGGCACGAGGATGCGGTAGAAGCCCGCGCGGGCGAAGGCCTCGTGGGTGTCCTCGGCGTAGAAGCCGCGCCGCTCGGTCTCGGCCTGCCGCTCGACCAGGGTCGCGGCGAGGGCCTCGGCCCGGGCGACGACCTCCTCGGCGGTCAGTGCGGGCTCCGGGGGAGCCACAGGGGCGAAGGGGGCCAGGGTTGTCATCGCGATGGGTCCTCTTGGCGTCGGAAGGTGCTCGGCTCCCGTGGATCAGTCCAGCGGGGTGTGGGGCGCGTCGGCCAGCATGCTCAGCAGTTCGCGGAAGCGGGCCACCAGCTCCGTGGCGGTTGCCTCGTCGAAACGGTGGTGGTCGAACTTCAGGCTTCCGGCGAGCTGCCCGTTCGGCAGTACGTCCATCGCCCACAGCCCGCCGTCCGGGATCGCCGAACTGACCCGCTGCGACAGGGTCCTGTGCCGGATCTCCGCGAACCGCAGCCCGCCGACCGGCGTCCCTTCCATCGGGAACGCGCTCTGGAGCACCTCGAACGCGATGACGGCGAGGGATCCGTCGGCGAACGGGGCGAGCAGCGCGGGGCTGTCCTCGGCGATCCGCGCGAAGGGGATCTCGTGCTGGTAGGCGCCGACACAGGCGGTGCGCGCTCGCTCCAGCACATCGGCCAGGCTCTCGCAGCCGGTGGTGTCGATCCGCAGCGGCACGAAGTTGTAGAACGGGCCGACCGCTTCCATGAACCGCTCCTCGCTGCGGCCCGAGGAGAAGGTCGGGAAGACCACGTCAGGGATACCGGTGCGCTCGCGCAGCAGCACGCTGTACGCGGCGGCCATCACCATGAACGGCGTGCAGCGCGCGTTCCTGGCGGTCCTCAGAACCGCCGAGGACAGCTGCACGTCGAAGACGAACCGGTGCACGCCGTACGCGCTCGCCAGGTCCTCCTCCCGCGGCCGGTCCGAGGTGATCCCGGTGATCTGCGCCCCCGCCAGCCGCTCGCGCCAGTAGCCGCGCCCACGTTCCACGCGCGGGCTCGCGGCGGTGTCCTGCTGCCAGCGGGCGAACTCCTGGTACTGCGCGGGCACGGTCTGCCGGACCGGCTCGCCCGCCACGCGGGCCGCGTAGGCTGCGGCCAGGTCACGCATGATCACCTGCAGCGACCAGGCGTCGGTGGAAGTGTGGTGGGTGGCCAGCACCAGGACCGCGTCCGTGGCGTCGAAGCGGCCCACGGTGGCGCGCAGGTGCGGCAGTTCGCGCACCAGGAACGGGCGGGCGTCCAGCTCGTTCAGGAACTCCTCGGCGCGTACGTCGCGCGGTGTGCCCGCCTCGGAGCCCAGCTCCAGCACCTCCAGCGGGACCCGCGACGGCGGCTCGACCACCTGATGGCCGCCCTGCTCGTCACCGCGCACGGAGGTACGCAGCACCTCGTGGGCGATCACCACGTCGTCCAGCGCCAGCTGGAGGGCGGTGAGGTCGAGCTCGCCGGTGACCCGCCAGCCGCACACCAGGGTGTGGCGGTGACCGAAGGCACCTTCCGTCTCACCCTTGTCGAACGCGCGCAGGAACTCCTGGTTGTACGACAGCGGGATGCGCTGGGCGGTACCCTCCGCCTCTGGCGGTACGGCGGTGATGCTCACGGTGATCCAGTCCTCTCCGGGTGGTGGGCCGGTGCGCCCGCGGGCGCAGCCGGCGGGGTCAGGCGGCGCTCGCCGCGGCGGGGTGGCGGCTCGAGGCCCGGTCGATGAAGTCGAGGCACTGCGGGCGGGCGGCCGGACCGTAAGCGATCGGCCAGCCGGCGGGGGTCTCCAGGTCGGCGGCCCACAGCGAGAGCCGGCCCAGGGTGTTGACGAGGACGACGCAGTCGCCCCCGGCGGTGCCGTCGGTGGCCGGCCGGCCGGTCATCGCGCGGCCCCCGCGAGTGCGGCCTCCTCGGCAAGTTCCTCCAGGCGGCGGTCCAGTTCGGCGACCGTCGGGTGGTTGAGCACATCGCCGACGGAGATCTCGTACCCCAGCTCGGCCTCGACGCGGGAGGCCAGACGCACGGCCTGCAGCGACTCACCGCCCAGCGCGAAGAAGCTGTCGTCCACGCCCACCCCCGGCACTCCGAGCACACGGGAGAACAGCGCGCACAGGGCGTCCTGCCGCTCGCTGCGCGCCCGGGCGGAGTCGGCGCCGTGCCGCGGGGCGGGCGCGGGCAGCGCCGCGCGGTCCAGCTTCCCGTTGGCCGTCAGCGGCAGCTCCGCGAGCTCGACGAACGCGGCGGGCACCATGTAGTCGGGCAGCACCCCGGCGACAGCGCTGCGCAGCGCCGCCAGATCCAGGCCCGGGTCCCTGGGCACGAGGTAGGCGACCAGGCGCCGCTCGCCGCCCTCCTGCTCCAGGGCGACGACGGCCGCGTGGGCCACGTCCTCGCGCCCCGCCAGTACGTGCTCCACCTCGGCCGGCTCCACGCGGTAACCCCGGATCTTGACCTGGTCGCCGACGCGGCCGGCGAACTCCAGCCCGAGCGGGCCGCGCCGCATGAGGTCGCCGGTGCGGTACATCCGCGCCCCCGGAGTACCGGGGTCCTCGACGAAGCGTTCGGCCGTCAGGTCCGGCCGCCGGTAGTAGCCGAGGGCGAGCCGCTCGCCCGCGACGTACAGCTCCCCGGTCTCGCCGTCCGCCACCGGACGCAGCCGTTCGTCCAGCAGGCGCGCGTCGACGGTGTCCAGTGGCCGGCCGACGGGTATCACCGCGGTCGGCTCGTAGGGCGCGGTCAGCGTCGCGCAGGCGGCGAACGAGGACACCTCGGTGGCGCCGTACATCGCGCGCACCACCAGGTCCGGGCAGGCCTCGAGGACGCGCCCGACGGCGGTGGGGGAGATGACGTCCCCTCCGGTCAGGACCTCGCGCACGGTGGCGAAGCTGTCCGGCGCCTCGTCGGCGAAGAGCCGGAACAGACCCGCGGTGACGTGCAGCGCGGTGATGCCGTGCGCCGTGATGAGCCGGCGCACCGCGCGTACGTCCAGGTCGCCGGCCGGCGGCAGCACGATCTCACCGCCGCGCAGCAGCGGCACCCACACCTCGTAAGTGGAGACGCCGAAGGCGTACGGGGCCAGGGCCAGAATCCGCCGGTGCGCGTCACCGTCCCAGCAGGAGTCGTCGACCAGGCCGAGCACACCGCGGTGGGGGACCACGACACCCTTCGGCTCACCGGTGGAGCCCGAGGTGTGGATGACGTACGCCGGCGCGTCCGGCTCCGCCGGGACGCCCGGGTCGGTGGCGGGCGCCTTGGCCATGGCGTCGTCAGCGGCGGGCAGGACGACCTGGCGGGTGCGGGGCAGTCCGCGTGCCTGGCTCACCCGGTCGGTGAGCAGCACGGGGGAGCCGGCCCGGTCCATGATCTCCTGCATCCGCGGCAGCGGGTGGGCGCTGTGCAGCGGCAGGTAGAAGGCACCGGCCTTGAGGGCGGCGAGGAGGGCGACCACTACATCTGCGGAGCGCTCCATCAGCACCGCGACCGGATCCTGCGGCTCGACGCCCGCACCGAGCAGCCGGTGGGCGAGCCGGTTGGCCCGCTCGTCGAGCTGACGGTAGGTCAGTTGCTCGCCGCCCGCCGACACCGCCACCGCCTCCGGCGTCCGGCGCGCCTGCGCGGCGAAGCGTTCGTGAATCGAGGTGGGGACCATCGCATACGTCCAATCGCTCGTCCCTGCCGAGGGCAGCCCGCACGCAGGCGGCCTGACGGGTCAGCCGGAACGGTCACACAGCGCCGCCGGGCGCTGCATCTCCTGGATTGCCGTGCGGCACACGGGCGCCTGCGCCTCGTCGCTGCCTCGCGGCGGCCCCTTTGCAACACAGCACGGCAGAAGATGGCACCGCATTCACGCCATGCCCATGCTGAACAAGCCATCCAGACGCAGAGGAGCTCTGTCGCAGTGAATGACAAGAGGGCCGCGGCACCGGCCCATCAGACCAAGCGTGTCGGGGGACTCGACGGTGTCCGCGCGCTGTGTGCCCTCGGAGTGGCGGCCGTCCACACGTCCTTCGCCGCCGGAGTCATGGGCGCCTACACCGCCAAGCCGGGCAACCCCGCACTGGCGGACCTGCTGGCCGGTATGCGGCCGCTGGCGCTCGGCCCGTTCTTCGTCCTCTCCGGCATGCTGCTCTACCGGCCCTTCGCCCGCTGGAGCCTCGGCGCCGCCGAGCGCCCCAAGATCGGGCCGTTCCTCGCCAAGCGCGCGGCGCGGCTGTGGCCCGCCTACATCCTGCTCTCCCTTGTCTGCGTGTTCCTGCTCAACTTCGACGCCGTGCACAGCGCCTGGTACGTGCTGCGGCCGATCCTGATGCTCCAGGTGTACGACTACACGTGGATCGCCGGCATGGACCCGGCATGGACCGTCCCGGCCGAGATGCAGTACTACCTCGCCCTGCCCCTGCTCGCCCTGCTGATGCACTGGCTGGCCCGCGGCACGGACGACCCGGTGCGCAAGGTTCGCCGCATGGCGGTCCCGCTCGTGCTCATCACGGCCGGATCGGCGGTGTGGACCTGGTACATCCACCGTCCGCAGATGGGCATCTACCCCAACGAGTACTGGTGGCCGCTGGGCGTGGGCGGAGCCTTCGCCCTCGGCATGGGGATGGCCCTCCTGCACGTCCTCGCCGAGCTGCGGCCCCACCGCAAGCCCGCCCTGTACCGGATCGCCGCCGGCCACCCGCTGCTGTTCTGGATCGGCGCGGCAGCCGTGTACGCCTACAACTGCACCCAGCCCTTCGGCCGCCCCGGCTACGGAGACTACGAGGGTGTCGGCCTCGCCCTGACCCAGTACTTCCTGCTCCTGGTCTTCTCCTACCTCATGGTGATGCCGCTCTCCATCCCCGGCACCAAGTCCCGGGTCGTCGACGCCATCGTCGCCAATCCCGTCTCGCGCTACCTGGGCCGCATCTCCTACGGCATCTACCTGTGGCACTTCGCGATCATGTACTTCTGGTTCCAAACGGGCAGCGTCTTCGGCACCCAGCCGGGCCTGATGAACCAGCTGCGCGGCACGATCGGCTTCCCCGAGCTGATGACCGCCGTGCTCGTCGGCAGCATCCTCGCGGCCACCGCGAGCCACTACCTCATCGAACGCCCCATCGTGAACGCCGTCAGCCGCTGGGCCGCCCGCAGGAACGGAGCCACCCCGACCGCCGTCACCGCGCAGGACGCCTACACCGTCGCCGGACCGCGCTGACCAGCGCACGAGCCCGGACCACCCGCCCCGGAGGCCCGCCGGCCTCCGGGGCCGCGTGCGCCACCGGTGCGGACGCAGCAATTCCGAAGATGCGCCGAACCCCTCGCCATCCGCAGGCTGGGTGGGCACACCACCCGACATCCGCCTGCGCAGCCCGGCGCCCCATGTCTTCAGGAGAACAATGAACACAGTTCAGTCCGCCGACGGCACCACGATCGCCTACGACCGCTCCGGCGAGGGCGAGCCGCTGATCCTCATCGGCGGTTCGTTCAGCGAGCGGGCGCATCCGACCATGACGCAGCTGGCCGAGGAACTGGCCCCCCACTTCACCGTCTTCAACTACGACCGCCGCGGCCGAGGCGACAGCGGCGACGCCGCCGAGTACGCCGTGGAACGCGAGATCGAGGACCTCGCGGCACTGATCGCCGAGGCGGGCGGTTCGGCCCGCGTGTTCGGTCTGTCCGTGGGCGGTGCCCTGGCGTTCAAGGCCGCGGCCGCGGGCCTGGGCATCACCCAGATCGCCGTCTACGACCCGCCGTACGTCGTCGACGAGTCCGGCCCGCGCCCGCCGGCCGGCTTCACCGCCCGCCTTGCGGAGCTGAGCGCCTCCGGTCAGCGGGCCGAGGCCGTCGAGTTCTTCATGACCCAGGGCATGGGGGCACCGGCCGAGGCCGTCGCCGGTATGAAGTTCGCCCCGTTCTGGCCGGGCCTCGAGGCCCTGGCCCACACCCTGCCGTACGACACGACCATCGTCGGCGACGACTTCGCCCTGCCGAAGGAGGAACTGGCATCCGTCACCGCGCCGGTGCTGGTCGTGCACGGCGGTGAGGCGGACGCGTGGCTGAAGGCCTCCGCGCAGGCGGTGACCGACGCGCTGCCCGCCGCCCGCCGCCACTCCCTGCCCGGCCAGGGCATCGCCGTGGAACCGGCCGTTCTCGCGCCCGAACTGACGGACTTCTTCACCGCCTGAGGACGTGGACCGCGGGGCCACCAGGCCCGCCGCGCAGCACCCGTGGAGTGCGGCTCCACGGGTGCTGCCGTGTGCGCGCTTTCAGCAATACGGAAGATGCGGCCCCGATTGAACGCCGGGACGATGAAACGTCCCCGCCGTGCGGCCGCAGCGCGCTCAGCCGCGGAACGCCCCCCTGAAGGAGAAATATCCATGCGAGCATGGTTCGAGCGAGCCGCCGGCGTGCCCGGCGGCCGTCGCGGAAAATGGCTCGTCCTCGTGACCTGGCTGATCGCGGTGATGGCGCTCGGCGCGCTCGCCGGAAAACTCGGCGAGGTCCAGGACACCAGCGCCAACGCCTTCCTGCCGCGCGGCGCCGAATCGGCCCGGGTGAACACGGAACTGGAGAAGTTCCGCACCGACGAGCTGACCTCGGCCGTGGTGGTCTACAGCAGCCCCGGCAGGCTGAGCGACCAGGCCCGTGCCAAGGTCCAGGCCGACCACGACGCCTTCGCGAAGGTCGCCGCCGAGGGACGGCAAGTGCCGCCGGTCGTCGAGTCGCAGGACGGCAAGGCCCTCATGGTCGTCGTGCCGCTGCCCGGCAAGGAACAGTCCGTCGTCGCCGACAAGATCGCCGAGCTGCGCCGGATCGCTGACGACCACGCACCGCCCGGACTCGACACCAAGGTCGGCGGCCCCGCCGGCTCTCTCGCCGACGCCTTCACCGTCTTCGACAGCCTCGACGGCACGCTGATGATGGCCACCGGCCTCATCGTGGTCGTCCTGCTGCTGCTCACCTACCGCAGCCCCGTGCTGTGGCTCTTCCCCGCGCTCGCCGTCGGCTTCGCCTCCGTGCTGACCCAGGCCGGCACCTATCTCCTCGCCAAGGGCGCGGGCCTGCAGGTCGACCCGCAGAGCTCGGGCGTGCTGATGGTCCTCGTGTTCGGCGTCGGAACCGATTACGCGTTGCTGCTCATCGCCCGTTACCGCGAGGAGCTGCACCGCCACGCGGACCGGCACACGGCCATGCAGGCCGCCCTGCGCCGCAGCGGACCCGCCGTGCTCGCCTCCGCGGGCACTGTCGCGATCGGTCTCGCCTGCCTCGCCTTCGCCGACATCAACTCCTCCCGCTCCATGGGCCTGGTCGGGGTGATCGGTGTCCTGTGCGGCTACCTCGCGATGGTCACGATCCTGCCCGCCCTGCTCGTCATCGCCGGCCGCTGGGTGTTCTGGCCGCTGGTGCCGCGCGAGGGTGCGCCCGCGCGCGCCGCTCGCCCGGTGTGGGAGCGCGTCGGCCAGGCCGTCGCGGCCCGTCCCCGCACCTCGTGGATCACCTCGCTGGCGGTCACCGCAGCCCTCGCCCTGGGCGCCCTGGGTCTGAACATGGGGCTCAGCCAGACCGACTGGTTCGCGAACAAGCCCGAGTCGGTCGTCGCCCAGGAGAAGCTCTCCCAGCACTTCCCGTCCGGCTCCGCCGACCCGGCGACGATCGTCGTCAAGACGCCGGACGCGGCCGAGGCCGCCCGCGCCGCCCGCGGCACGAAGGGCGTCGTCGCGGTCACCACCGTCGGCCGCACCCCGGACGGCACCCTCACCCAGCTGGCCGCCGTACTCCCCGGCACCCCCGACAGCGCCGCCGCCAAGCACACCGTCGAAGCCCTGCGGGAACGGGTCGACGGGCTCGTCGGCGGCACCGCGGCCCAGGCCCTGGACAAGGAGAACGCCGCCGCACGCGACCTCGACGTCGTGGTGCCGCTGGTCCTGCTCGTCGTCCTGCTCGTGCTGGTGTGGCTGCTGCGCGCGCTGGTCGCGCCGCTCGTTCTGCTGGCGACGGTCGTCGTGTCCTACTTCGCCGCCCTCGGTGCCTCAAACCTCCTGTTCGACCACGTCATGGGCTATCCCGGCGTCGACTGGACGGTGCCGCTGCTGGGCTTCGTCTTCCTCGTCGCGCTCGGCATCGACTACAACATCTTCCTGATGCACCGGGTCAAGCAGGAGACCGCCCTGCACGGTCACACCAAGGGCATCCTGATCGGCCTGAGCAGCACCGGCGGCGTCATCAGCTCGGCCGGCCTCGTACTCGCCGCGACGTTCGCCGTGTTCGCCGGCCTGCCGCTGGTGGCGATGGCCCAGATGGGCTTCGTCGTCTGCATCGGCGTCCTGATCGACACCTTCCTGGTCCGCACGGTGCTGGTGCCGGCGCTCGCCCTGGACCTCGGCCCGCGTTTTTGGGCACCGCGCCGGCTGTCCGCGCACCGTGCGGACCCCGCGACGGCGTCCGAGCCGCAGCGTCACCAGACGCTCGAGAACGTCTGACGCCACACCACTCGATCCGTCTTTGGCCCCAAGTCAGCACCGCAACAAGGGAGATGGCCCTCCGCCGCCCGTGCGCGACGATGAAGACCACGGGCTCCGTCAGGGGGCCGTAGACCGAGGGAGGACATGCCGTGTTGGGTGACGGGGACGGATCGGCCGCCAAGCTGTGGGCCATGGCGAGCCTGGGCACGCCGATGGCCGTGCGCGTGGCGGCGACGCTGCGGATCGCCGACCACATCGCCGCGGGACGCCGCACGGCGGCCGAGCTGGCAGAGGCCGCGGGCGCGCACACCGAGGCGCTCGAGCGGTTGCTGCGCTACCTCGCGGTCCGCGGCGTCCTGCAGCGCGACGAGGACGGGCGCTACTCCCTGACGCCCCTGGGCGAACCCTTGCGCGAGGAGCACCCGGCCGGCATCCGGGCCTGGTTCGACATCGACGGCGCGGGCCGCGGCGAACTGTCGTTCGTCGAGCTGCTGCACAGCGTCCGCACCGGCGAAGCCGCCTTCCCCGTCCGCTACGGGCGCGAGTACTGGGAGGACCTGACCGCCGACCCCGGCCGCGTCGCCTCCTTCAACAAGCTGCTCGGCGCCGACGTCGCCGAGCGCGCCCCGGGCGTCGTCACCGGTTTCGACTGGGCGTCCCTGGGCCACGTCATCGACGTCGGCGGCGGCGACGGCTCCCTGCTGGCCGAACTGCTGCAAGCCAACCCGGCCCTGCGGGGCACGCTCGTCGACCTGCCCGAGGCAGCCCACACCGCCAAAGAACGGTTCGCCGCCGCCGGGCTGGGGGACCGCGCCGACACCGTCGCCGGCAGCTTCTTCGACGCGCTGCCCCCGGGCGCGGGCGGCTACGTGCTCTCCCTGGTCCTGCACGACTGGGACGACGAGCACGCCACCGCCATTCTGCGGCGCTGCGCGCAGGCGGCCGGCGACAACGGCTCCGTCTTCGTCATCGAGACGGTCGGCTCCGCAGGGCACGCTCCGCACACCGGCATGGACCTGCGCATGCTGTGCGTGTACGGCGCCAAGGAACGGGGCGTCGCCGAGTTCTCCGCGCTGGGAGCCGCCGCCGGACTCGACGTCGTGGCGGTCCACCCCGCCGGTCCTTCGGTGATCATCGAGCTGGCCGCGGCCCGATGAGGCCGCAGCCGGACGCCGGGACGACGGCCCAGGAGGCCTGGGCCGCCCTGGCCACGGTCAGCGGCCGTCAGGACCCCTACCCCCTGTACGAGGCGATCCGGGCCCACGGCCAGTCCGTTGCGCTCGGGCCCGGAAAACTCGTCGTCGTCGGATACGACGAATGCGACCGCGCGCTGCGCGACCCCCGCCTCCACGTCCAGGACGCCGCGCGGTACGACACCTCGGCACCGGGCTGGCGGGACCACTCCTCGTTGCGCGCCTTCACCAGCTCGATGCTGTACAGCAACCCGCCCGACCACACGCGGCTGCGTGCGGTGGCCGGCTTCGCCTTCACCCCGCCGCGGATCCGCCGACTGCGCTCGGTGATCGAGGAGATGACCGAGCGGCTGCTCGACCGCATGGCCGGCCTCGGCGCCGCGGGGTCCTCAGTCGACCTCATCGCCGAGTTCGCCTCCCGGCTGCCCGTCGCCGTCATCAGCGCCATGCTCGGCTTCCCCGAGCGGGACCAGGTGTGGTTCCGCGACATGGCCTCGACCATCGCCGTGTCCACGGACGGCTTCCGTGACGCCGCAGCCCTGGAACGCGCCGACCGCGCGATGGACGAGATGACCGCCTACTTCACCGACCTCGCCGGACGGCGCCGCAGCGAGCCCCGCGACGACCTCGTCACCCACCTCGTGAACACCCACGACGAGGACCCGCACCGCCTCGGCCACGACGAACTGATGGGCACCTTGATGGTGCTGCTGACAGCCGGGTTCGAGACGACGAGCTTCCTCATCGGTCATGGCGCGCTGCTCGCCCTGCGACAGCCCGGCTTCGCCGAGCGGCTGTGCACGCAACCGGACTTCGTCACGGGGTACGTCGAGGAAATTCTGCGCTTCGAGCCCCCCGTGCACGTCACCAGCCGCTGGGCGGCCGCCGACACCGAGCTGCCCGGCGTCGACGTGCCCGCCGGAACCCGGCTGACCCTGATCCTGGCCGCCGCCAACCGCGACGCGCGGCGCTTCGCCGACCCGGGCCGCTTCGATCCCGACCGACGCGACAACCGGCCGCTGAGTTTCGGCGCCGGCGGCCACTTCTGTCTGGGCGCCCCGCTCGCCCGGCTGGAGGCTCAGATCGCGCTGCCCCGCCTCTTCGCCCGGTTCCCCCACCTGGCCGCGACGCAACCGCCCGTCTACCGCGACCGCTGGGTCGTGCGCGGCCTGGACACCTTCGCCGTCGCCGTGACGGCTTGAAGCAACTGCGACCCACCGGCGGACGGTGCTCGCCCTGCACGTCCGACGTGACACGGCACCCCTCGACGGCCCCGATCCTTTACCAGGTTCGGGGCCGTCGGGCTATCCAGCATTTACGAAGATGCCCCGATCTGCGCACAGACACGACGATTCAAGGAAGTCAACGGGCCGAGAACGGCAGGGAATGTGCTCGCCGGCACCGGCGCCGGCCGGATCCTTCAAAGGAGACATCTCGTGACAGCACGTCTGAAGATCCTCGCCATCAACGGATCGGAGCGCGACGGCAACACCGCCGATGTCCTCAGGCACGCGGCCTCGATCGCCGAGCAGCGTGGTGTCGACTTCGAGACCGTCGACCTGCGCGACCTCTGGATGGAGCGCTGCGGCCCCTGCGGCAACTGCAACGACCGTCCCGTCCCCTGCGCCCTGCCCGACGGAGTGCCCGGCGTCGTACAGAAGATGATCGAGGCGGACGGCATAGTCTTCGCCGCCCCGGTCCACGGATTCGGCACCGCGAGTCTGATGCAGACCTTCATCGAGCGGGCCGGCGTCGGCTACCTGCGCTTCGACCGTCCGCTGAGCAACAAGGTCGCCGGCATCATCTCCGTCGCACGCCGCTACAGCGCCGGCGAGGTGTGGGCCCAGCTCACCGTCAACGCCCTGCTCAACCGGATGATCGTGGTGGGCAGCGGATTCCCGGCCACGGTGCACGCGCTGCACCGCGGCGACGCGCTCAAGGACGACGAGGGGCTGACGAACGTGCAGCGTCTGATCGACCGCATGGTCGACATGATCCAGCTGCTCGACGAGCACCGCCGGCTGACCGGACGGGACGACCTGCTCGCCTCCGGCGAGGTCAACGAACGCGTCGGCCTCGCCCTGAACGAGACGCAGGTGCCGGCATGACCACTGCGCTCCAGACGCTGCGGGCTCCCGCACGCGGCCGCGACCTCGACGACTTCCTCGCCGTCTACCAGGACGTCAGCCACCGCTTCTACGCCGGCACCCTCACGGACGCCCAGCTCGCGGACTGGCGCAGCGAGCAGCTGACCACCGTGCTGCACCACGTCACCGAACGCTCCCCGTTCTACCGCTGTCACCTCGCGGGCGTGGACATCGACGCCGTCACCCCCGAGGACCTGTCGGCGCTGCCTTTCACCACCAAGGACGACCTGCGCCGCGAGATGTACGACGTGCTGTCGGGACGGGTCGGCGAGGCGAGCATCTACTACGAGACCAACGGCACCACCGGCGCCGCCACACCCTGCCCGCGCGGCCCCCGGGACATCGCCACCTCCAACGCGGCAGTCGAGGAGTCCTGGCGGCGGCTCTTCACATCCCGCTTCGGCGACCGCATGCCCGTCGTGGGTCTGATGGGCCCCTCCGAGCTGTACGCGTTCGGCGACGTGTTCAGCGCCGTCACCGCCTCGCTCGGCGCCTGCCACGTCAAGATCTGGCCCGAGTCACCCCGGGTCGGCTTCCAGAAGGCCCTGCGCCTGATCGAGGAACTGAACGTCGAGGTCGTGGTCTGCGCGCCCGCCCTCTGCCTGAGCCTGGCCAAGGCCGCGCTGCACTACGGCTACGACCTCGCCCAGCTACCGGTGAAGCTCTTCTTGGTGCTCGGCGAGATCTGCACACCGCAGTTCGCCGCCAACGTAGCCACCGTGTGGCCCCAGGCCGTCGTACGTCCCGCGCTGTACGGCTCCCAGGAGGCCCTGTGCATCGCCACCGGAGCCGACGACGGCCGGCTGCACCTGTCGGCGCCCAACTACGTCACCGAGTTGATCGACCCGGACACCGGAGCCGTGCTCGGCGACACAGGTGAGGGCGAACTGGTGCTGACCATGCTCGTCGACGGCATCAAGCCCCTGATCCGCTACCGCACCGGGGACCTGGTCCGCCTCACCCCCGCACCCGCCGGCGCACCGCTGCCCGGCCCCGTCGTCGAGGTCGTCGGCCGGGTCGCCGACCGCGTCGCCGTGGGACGGGCCCGGCTCCACCCCGGGCAACTGGAGACGGCCGTCCTCGACGGGGTGCGCGGCTGCCTGGGCTACCAGGTCGTCATCGACCGCACGGACGACGGCGAGGACGAGATCACCGTCCGACTGGACCTGCTGCCCGGGACCGCGGACCCGGACACCGTCGCCGACGCCGTGGCCGGACGGCTGCGCACCCTGACCGGCGCCCGGGCCAGAACCGTCATCGAGGCCGAGCTGGATCCAGTGACCCACACCGGCTCCTTCGTGAGCTGGAAGGCGGCCCGGGTGCTCGATCTGCGGTCGGCTCCGGACCACGCGGCCGTCACCGCCCGGCAGGTCGCGCCCCGCTACGCGATCACCACATGAACCGAAGGAACCTGCGATGACCGAGCCCTGCCCGGCTCCGGCCGCGGTCCGGGTGACCACCCGGACACACCGGCTCCCTCAGCTGCCGATGCTGCCCGCCTACCGCGCCCTGGCCGCGCACTTCGGCGACGACAGCGTCTACCTGCTCGAATCGGCGGCCGGCCCCATCCGCGAATGCCGCTTCCAGTTCGTCGGCTTCGGCGCACTGCTGTCCGTGGCGGTCACCGACGGAATCGTCCGCGTCGAAGGCGTCCCCGCACTGCGCGAGCCGCTGCTGCAACGCATCCGGCCACTGGTCGCCGAGGGAGCCGACGGCACCTTGCGCCTGCGGACCCTGGCCGGCCTGTGGCCGCTGCTGCGCACCGCCCAAGGGCTGTTCGACGCCCCCGGCTCGGCGACCCGCTTCCGCTTCGGCTTTCTCGGCTACTTCGGCTACGACACCGTGCGCTACGTCGAAGACCTGCCCCACCTCATCGAGCAGGGCCCCGACCTGCCGGACGTCGCCCTCGTCCTCCACCAGGGCCTCGTGGTGCGCGACGTCGCCGAAGACCGGACCGAACTGCTGCTGCACGAGTCCGACGCCTGGCCGGCGTACGACCCGCAGGAGATCACCGAGCTGCTGGACGACGCGGTGAGCACCTGGCCCGAACCCGAAGCGGACGACGTCCCCGAGGCGCTCGTGAGCGACGACACCGACCCCGAGGCGTTCCGACGGGATGTGGAACGCTGCCTGGAGCACATCGCGGTCGGCGACATCTACCAGGTGCAGATCGGCCATGAACTGACCATCCGTTCCGGCGCCGACCCCGTCGACGTCTACCAGCGACTGCGCCGACGCAACGCCTCCCCGTACATGTACCTGGCGAGTGTCGGCGGCCAGCGGATCATCGGCGCCAGCCCCGAACTGTTCGTACGGATCGAGGACGGCACCGTCACCATGCGGCCCATCGCCGGCACGCTGCCGCGCACCGGCGACGACGAGGCGGGCGCCCGGCGCCTGCGCTCGGACCCCAAGGAGATCGCCGAGCACACGATGCTGGTGGACCTGTGCCGCAACGACATCGGGCGGATCGCCCAGGCGGACTCCCTCGACGTGCCCGACGAGTTCTCCGTCGAACGGTACTCCCACGTCCTGCACCTGGTCTCCACCGTGACCGGGCAGGCCGAGGCGGCCAAGGACGCCTTCGACGCCGTCGCCGCCCTGTTCCCCGCGGGCACCATGACCGGCACCCCCAAGATCCGGGCCATGGAGATCATCGAGTCCCTCGAACGCAGCCGCCGCGGCCTGTACGCCGGCGCGCTCGGTGTCATCGACGTCGGCGGGTACACCAACCTCGCGCTGTGCATCCGCACCCTCTTCCAGCACGACGGCGTCTACCGCACACGTGCCTCGGCGGGGATCGTCGCCGACTCCGAACCGGCGAACGAGTGGCGCGAGACGCTGGCCAAGATGAGTGCCGCCCACTGGGCGGTCACCGGAAAGGAGCTGTTGTGACGACACCGCCGCCCGCCGCCGGACACCCCGTCCCACGACCGCGCATCCTGGTGGTCGACGCCTTCGACAGCTTCGTCGACATCCTGCGCCAGTACCTGATGTCCGCGGACGCCGAGCCTTTGATGGTGCGCTCCAACGCGCTGCGGCTGACGGAAATCGAACGACGCCACCCCGACGCGATTCTCCTCGGCCCGGGCCCCGGGCACCCGGACGACTCCGGACACGTGGAGATCGTGCGGGCTTTCGCCGGCCGGCTGCCGCTGTTCGGCGTCTGTCTCGGCCATCAGGCCATCGGCCGCGCATACGGGGCCCGAGTGGTACCGGCGCAGCGGCTCATGCACGGCAAGGCGAGCCACATCGAGCACGACGGGCGCGGACTGTTCGCCGGAGTGCCCAACCGTTTCTCCGCCACCCGCTACCACTCTCTGATCGTGCCCGAGGCGACCGTGCCGGCCGAACTGGAGGTCACCGCCCGCTCCGCCGAGGACGGCTACGTGATGGGTCTGCGCCACCGCACACTTCCCATCGAGTCCGTCCAGTTCCACCCGGAGAGCTTCCGCACCGAACACGGCCTGCGCATGATCTCCAACTGGCTGCGCACGGTACGGGGCTTCGCCACCGAACGGGGCCACGTACTGGCGGCCTGAGGCCGCCGCCCGAACACGGCACGCAGCGAGATGCGCCGCCGTCCGCCCGGATGATGGGCTCGCCGAGTCGGAGTCACGCACCCCGGAGGCGACGTGGAGTACTGGAACGGCACGGCGGAGACCATGCCCCGCGAGGAACTCGAGCAGTGGCAGTGGCGCCGCCTTCGGCGCGCCCTGGACCACGCCCGGCACAACTCCCCCTTCTGGGCGGAGCGGATCCCCGACGGCATCACCTCGATGGCCGCGTACACCGAACGCATGCCCCTGCTGTACAAGGCGGACCTCCTCGCCTCCCAGCAGGCCGCACCGCCGTACGGCACCTGGCCCTCGCTCGACCCGGTCCACGGAGTGCGCCACCACCAGACCAGCGGCACCAGCGGCAACCCGCCGGTGCGCACCTTCGACACCGAACGCGACTGGAAGTGGATCACCGACACGTTCTGCACCGCGCTGTACGCCAACGGTGTGCGAGCCCACCACCGGGCCCTGGTGTCCTTCGGCTACGGCCTGTTCGCCGGCTTCTGGGGCATGCACTACGCCCTGGAACGCATGGGCTGCACCGTCGTACCCGCCGGCAGCCTGGACTCCCGGACGGTGGTGCGGCTGCTGGTCGACTACCGGATCGAGGTACTCGGCCTCACCCCGAGCTATGCCATGCGGCTGATCGAGACCGCGAGCGAGATGGGCGTCGACCTCGCCCGGGACGCCAACGTGCAGGTGATGCTGGCAGGTGCCGAGCCGCGCTCCGACTTCACGACCCGCACCATCGAGCAGGCGTTCGGCGCCCGCGTCTTCAACGCCGCCGGAACGACCGAGTTCGGCGGGGTGTTCATGTTCGAGTGCCCCACGCGCCGCGGCGCCTGCCACATCAACGAGCCGACCGTCATCGAGGAGGTGCTGCACCCCGAGACGCGGCAGCCGGTGGGCTACGGCGAGGAAGGCGTCCGCGTCACCACCGGCCTGTACCGCGAGGGCATGCAGCTCTTCCGCCACTGGACCGAGGACATCGTCGTCAAGCGGCCCTACAGCGAGTGCGGCTGCGGCCGGACCTGGGACTTCCTCGACGGCGGCATCCTGCGGCGCGTCGACGACATGCGCAAGATCCGCGGTGTCTCGGTGACCCCGGTGATGATCGAGGACGTGCTGCGCTCCTTCCCCGAGGTCCACGAGTTCCGCTCGTCCCTGCGCACCGTGCGCGGGCTCGACACCATCCATGTCCAGGCCGAGGCGGGCGAGCTCAGCGGCGAGGCGGCGCAGGCCCTGTGCGCGCGCATCGCCGAGGAGTTCAAGCGCGAGATCGGCATCCGGCCCCAGGTGGAGCTCGCCCCCCGGGGCAGCCTGCCCCGAACCAAGTGGAAGGCGGCACGACTTCATGACGAACGACACCTCGCTCACGCCTGAGCAACTGGACCGCCTGCTCGAGAGCTACCGCACCTTGATGGGTCTGTCCGGCACCTGCCGGGTGCCGGCCGTCCGGGCCGCCCTGCGCGGCGCCACCGCCGAACTCCGTGTCGCCCTCGACGGCCAGGCCGTGGACCTGGACGACTACTACCGCCCCGCGCCGGCCGAGCGGGACGGGACAGCACACACGCTGCCGGACCTGGTGGCCTGAAGGAAGAACAAGCACGAGGAAGATCGTTGCGGGCCGGTTCACGGCACTCGACGAAGTGGTGGAGGCTCCGGAGAAGTGGAGCATGCTGACGCGTCGTCGCCGCCCGTTACCGGCACACCACGAGGGGGGCGGACCATCCGGTCCGCCCCCCTCGCCGTCCCTGCAGGCGGCTACTTCGAGCCCTTCACCGCGTTCTCCAGCTGGGCGCCCGTGTAGGCCTCCGCGTCGCGGAAGTACTCCACCCGCAGGCTCTGCGGGCTGCGCACGCCGTGGGTGACGCGGTCCTTCTCGTAGGCGTCGAGGAGTTCCTGTGCCTCCGCCGTGGCCTCGGCGAACCGCTCGGCGGGCTCCGCGCCCCGCTGGAGCACGTCGTCCATGGCCCGCGTCATGACGTCCTGAGCGCCGGCGAAGTCGCCGAACAGGGCGCCGCGGCACGGCGGCACGCCCTCGCCCTGGCCCTGGCCCTCGGCGTACGAGCCGAGCTGCTCGCTGGCCAGGCGGTGGTACGGGTTGGCGTCGAACCAGCCCTCGTCCTCCAGAAGCCGGAAGGAGGAGCGGGTGACCGGGACGAAGCTGGAGGCGATGTGCCGGTCTGCGGCGTTGCGCGGGCTGTTCAGGAACTGCATGAAGGCCAGCGCGCCGTCCTGCGTGACCTCGTCCAGACCGTCGGCCAGCCACAGCGACGTGCCCGCGATGATGTTGCCGCCGTACGACTCGCCGTCGCGGCCCGGGAAGCGGCCGACGCTCATCTCGAAACCGGCGTTCTCCGCCGCCATCGCCATGTAGTTGAGGTCGTTGGAGGAGGTGATGCGCAGCGCCACGTCCTGGTCGGCGAACGCCTTGATGTTGCCCTCCCAGTCCGGGATCTTCCCGGTGTACAGGTAGTGGCCCCGGCGGTGCAGTTCCCGCCACCACTCGACCCAGGTGAGCATCTCCTTCGACGACAGGTCCAGGCGGCTCGCCCGGCCCGTACGGCCGTTGGCGTTGTCGGCCAGCTCACCGCCCTGCACGGCGAGCGCCTGCTGGAAGAACAACCCGTGGTTGGACCAGGTGACCCCGTGCGAGGGACCGCCCTCGAGGGCCGCCACCGCCTCGCAGGCCGCCTCGATCCCGCCCCAGGTCGTGGGCAGCGAGCCGATGCCGGCCCTGTCCAGGATCGTCTTGTTGCCGTAGACCAGCATGGCCGTGACGACGGCGGGCATGGAGGTCAGGTCCCCGTCCACCGAGTAGTACTCGCGCACGGCCGAGATCAGGTCGTCGACGACCACCGGCTCGCCGAGGATCTCGCTGCGGCCCGCGATCGCCTTCTGCACGGAGGTGAACAGCGGCCTGCCGTCGGCGGTGCGCGAGTCGCGGGCCGCCTGGGTGACCGCGAAGTAGTACTCCGCGACGGCCGGGGGACGACCGGACTGCGCGGCCTCGGCTATCTGCTGCGACAGCAGCCGGAAGTCACGGCCCTCGATGTTGATCCGGTACTCGGGGTGCGCCTTCTCGAACTCCGCTCCGAGCCGGTGGAGCCGGTCCATGTAGCCGGGGAACGTCAGGTCGGCCACCCAGACGTCGATCACGGTCCTGGCGGTCATGCGGTGCCTCGTCTCTCTTGGTCTGTGTTGTCGAACCGGGTCGGGGGCGTGCGCGCCGCGCCTCAGGCCGCCACGGCCACGGGGCGCAGACTGCGGGCGAAGGCGCGGATGTCGCCGGTGAGGGCGGCGGGCTGCTCCAGCGCGGCGAAGTGGCCGCCCCGCTCGAACTCCGTCCAGTGCGTGATGGTGGGGATGTCCCGGTCGGCGAGGCTGCGGATGGGCACGAAGATGTCGTCCGGGAAGACAGCGACACCCACCGGCACGGTCAGCGGCGGCGGTACGGACCCGGCCGCCGCGGCGCGCACACCGGCCGCGCCCTCGTAGTAGAACTGCGCGGAGGAACCCGCGGTGGCCGTCAGCCAGTAGATCGTCACGTTCGTCAGCAGCCGGTCGCGGTCGACGGCGTCCTCGGGCAGCGCGGTGGCACCCGTCCAGTCCAGGAACTTCTCCACGATCCAGGCCAGCTGACCGACAGGGGAGTCGGTGAGCGCATACGCCAGCGTCTGCGGACGGGTCTGCTGGAGCTTCATGTAGCCCGACAGCTCCGCGTCGAAGCGGGCGAGCTTGCCCAGGCGCGCCTGGTCGCCCTCGTCGAGGCCTGCCAGCTCGGCGGGGTCTCCGGAGGGGAAGGTCATCAGCATGTTCACGTGCACGCCGGCGACGTGCTCGGAATCGATGCGGCCGAGTTCCAGTGAGATCACCGCTCCGGCGTCGCCGCCCTGCGCGACGTACCGGTCGTAGCCCAGACGCGCCATCAGCTCGGCCCAGGCGCGAGCGATGCGCGCCGTGTCCCAGCCGGTCTCGGTCAGCGAGGAGAACCCGTAGCCGGGGATCGAGGGGATCACCAGGTGGAAGGCGTCCGCCGGGTCGCCGCCGTGCGCACGCGGGTCGCTCAACGGACCGATCACGTCCAGGAACTCGGCGACGGAGCCCGGCCAGCCGTGCGTGAGCAGCAGCGGCGTCGCGTCCGGCTCGGGGGAGCGCACGTGCAGGAAGTGCACTCGAGCGCCGTCGATCTCCTCGGTGAACTGCGGGTGGGCGTTGAGCTGGGCCTCCGCGGCCCGCCAGTCGAACGAGGTGCGCCAGTACTCGGCGAGTTCCTTGAGGTAGCCCAGCGGCACTCCGCGGTCCCAGCCCACACCGGGCAGCTCGTCAGGCCAGCGTGTCGCGTCCAGGCGGCGGTGCAGGTCGTCGAGCTGGGTCTGCGGGATGTCGATGCGGAAGGGATGCATGAGCGCTCCGTCAGTGGCTGACCGTCAGGCGGTCGTCGAATCGAGGGGTACACGGGCGCGCTCGCACAGGGCGGGGATCGGCTCCCGGACCACCCGGAGCGCCCAGCCGTATCGTCCGCCGCCCCGCAGGCCGCCCGCATCTTGCGGATTGCTGGACCCGCCCGACTGCCCGTGCACAACGGCCCGGCAGGCAACAGCGCAGCCAGGAAGATGCAGCGCCGCCGTGCTCCCTGGCAGCGTGGCGCACCGCGCGCGGCGCCGGCGCCTGCCGCACCGACCCCGGAAGGACCACACCAGATGACCGTTTCCCCCGCCCCTGCCGCCGTCGGACTCGCCGACGCGTTCGTGGACGCCCGGCCAAAGGACGTGCCCGCACGGTTCCGCGCCCTGGCGGACGCCGTGTGGAGCAACGGCCGGGCGCACCCGGACGCCCTCGCCGCCGTGCCCGCGCTCGTGTCGGCCCTTGAGCGGTCCGGCACCGACCGCAAGGGGTATCCGGCCGTGCTGCTCGGCCTGCTGGCCGAGACCGAATACCCCGACCCCGACGGCCCGCTCGGCACTGCCGTGCGCGACCACCTCGACGTCTATCTCGACCTGCTGGGCACCGAGGGGATCGGCACACCGCTCACCCTCGCCCTGCTCTACCTGCTGTCGCACTTCCCCGGTGACCGCGAGCGCATCCTCGCCGCGACCGCGGGGCTCGCCCTGGAGGCGGAGGACCTCTCCCGCCTGGACCGGTCGCTGAGCACGCTCGACCCCTCCCGGCCGGACCTCGGACGGGTGTGGCCGTCGCCCTCGGCGTGGACCCTCAACGCGGACGAGCGCGCCTTCGACCAGAGCTGGATCAGTGAACTGACGCCCCAGCAGGTGCAGGCGAACTGGGAGAACGACACCCGTACGGTCCTGGGCTGCACCGGCGCCCGCGCGTACTGGGCGGTGTGCCACGGCGACCCGCGCAACCTGCCCGAGGCCCCCCTGCCCGACCACCGCGACGTCAGCGCCCCCGTCGCCGACGCGGCCCTGTTCGCCCCGCACCTCAACGCCCTGCGCTGCCCCGCCTGCCGGGGGTCCCTGGCCTCCCACGACGGCGTCGCCCGCTGCGCCGGCTGCGCGGCCCGCTACCCCGTGGCCGGTGGCATCCTCGACCTGACCGCACCCGCCGGGGAGCACGACGCCGACGCCTCCGCCGACTTCCTGGAGAAGCTGTCCAGGGTGCCCAGCATGGGCCTGTTCTACGAGGCCGTCGCCCGCCCCGCCTTCCTGCGGGTCTCCGGCTCCAACTGGGGCGGCGCCGTCACCCCGCAGGACGAGGACCGGTACATCGCCGACCACGTGCGTCCCGTCGACGGGCCCGTCCTCGACCTGGGCGCCGGCGCCGGACGGTGGACCGCCGTCATAGCCGAGACCGTCGGTGCCGACCGGCTCATCGCCCTCGACAGCGCGCTGCCCATGCTCAACGTGCTGCGCGGGCGGCTGCCCGAGGTGCCGTCCGTGCTGGCGTCCGCCGCCGAACTCCCCTTCGACGACGCCTCGCTGGGCGCCGTCGTGTGCTGGAACGCCCTGCAGGCCTTCTACGCCGACGCCGGCGCGGCGATCGCCGAGGTGAGCCGGGTGCTGCGGCCGGGCGGCACGTTCACCATGATGACCTTCCGCCGCTCCGACGACCCGGTCTACAGCTACTTCCAGTCCGCGCACCGCTTCCCCCAGCACCAGGGCGGCCTCCAGCTGTTCGACCTCGACCGGCTCAAGGGATGGCTGGCCGACGCCGGCCTGACGGTCAGCGAAGAGAGCGGGCCGGGAACCTTCGTGTTCATCACGGCGGTACGCGAGCACTGAGGCACGGCGAGCCCGTCGCAGCACCGACGCACAGAAGAAGGAAGAACGCTGTCATGAACCAGCACGACGTCCTGCGGACGGCCCTCGCGGCACCCGGCACAGCGCAGTACGACGAGGCCACGGCCGTCTTCAACCTCGCCGTACCGGCGCGGCCCGAGACAGCCGTGACCGCACGCAGCGTGGCCGAGGTCCGCTCTGCCGTGCGTGAGGCCGCCAACCGGGACCTGCCCGTCCGTGTGCACACCACCGGTCACGCCTCGGGCGCCCGGCCGGCCGTCGACGGCGGCCTGCTCATCCGCACCCGGCTGGAGGGCGGTGTCGTCATCGATGCGCGACGCCGGATCGCCCGGGTACCGGCCGGCACGACGTGGGGCGAGGTCGTCGCGGCGGCGGCACCTCACGGCCTGACCGCCCCGCACGGCTCGGCGGCCCACGTGGGCGTGGTCGGCTATCTGCTCGGCGGAGGCGTCAGCTTCTACGGCCGCCACACCGGACTGGCCGCCAACAGCGTGCGCGCGGTCGAACTCGTCACCGCCGACGGCACATCGGTGCGCGCGGACGCCGACAACGATCCCGAGCTGCTGTGGGCCCTGCGCGGCGGGGGCGGCGGCTTCGGCGTCGTCACCGCCGTCGAGTTCGAGCTGTTCGACGTGGCCAAGGTGGTCACCGGAGGCACCTACTGGTCTGCGGCCCACGCCCCCGCACTGCTCTCCGCCTGGCGCGACTGGGCCGCGCACGCCCCCCGCCGGGCCACCACCTCGCTGCGCGTGATGAACCTGCCACCCGTCCCCGGTGTCCCGCCCGCGCTGGCGGCCGGCCCGGTGATCTGCGTCGACGGCGCGGTGTTCGCCGCCTCCCCGGACGACGTGGCCGACGCGCGACGCCAGGCCGACGATCTGCTCGCACCGCTGCGCGACATCGCCGAACCGCTCATGGACACCTGGGCGCTCACGGACGCGGCCGGTGTCCTCGACGCCCACATGGACCCCGCGGAGCCGGTCCCCTTCATCGGCGACCACCTGCTCCTGGCGGAGCTCGGCGACGACGCGGCCGAGGCGTTCCTGCGTGTGCTCGGTGAGGGCTCCGGCTCCCCGCTGGCGGTAGCGACGCTGCGGCAGCTCGGCGGCGCGTTCGCCGACGCCGACCCCCGCGGCGGCGTGCTGAACCAGGTGGACGCGGCCTTCGCCTACATGGGGTCGGGCCCGCCGTTCGGGCCCGTCACCCCGGCGGACCTGGACAGCCACTGCGCCACCGTCCGGGCCGCGCTGGAGCCCTGGAACACGGGTCGCACGATCCCCTCTCTGGTCGAGGGCGTGCAGCGGCCGCAGGGCCATCTCGACGCCGACGCGGTGACCGCCGTGGACCGGGTCCGCTTCCGGATCGACCCGCACGGGCGCTTCGCCGGCGACATCGCGCCCGGAGCGAGCGCGCGAGCCTGACACCTCACCGAGGGGCGACGGTGCGGGGGCCGAAAAGGGCCCCCGCACCGTCGTGTTGTGCCGGCCGGGACCGCGAAGAAACGCCAGAGCCCTCGGCACGCCGGCGGGGGACCGGCGTACCGAGGGCTTCACTGTGCGGCGGGGGAGTGGGGGCCGTGGACTACTTGAAGCTGATCACCTGGCCGCCACCCTCCCCGGTGTCGCTGCCCAGGCCGACCTGGGTGGGGGTGGTCTTGGCGTCCACCGTGCCCCAGACCTGGCGGTCGGCCCCCACCACGGCCTGGAAGGAGCTGTGCACCACCAGCGTGGTGTTCACCTTGCCCTGGGCGTCCGAGACGACGTCCTTCGACGTGGTCGCGTCACAGCCGTACTTGGTCGGCTCCACGAACGCGCACTGACCGACGTGGAAGACGGTGTTCGGGGTCAGCCCCGACACCGCGAGGGTGACCTGCTGGCCGTCGGTGAGGCCCGAAGCCGGCGAGACCGAGACGACCGGCGAGGCGGCCATGGCGGAGGGCTGGACGGCGATGGCCAGGCCGGCGGCGATGGCGGCGGTGGCGCCGATGCGGGCAACGAGACCGAGCTTGTTGTTGACGGTCATGATCTTTGACTCCATGTCATATGTGAGGGGACCAGAAGGACGGGGATCGGGGCTTTTCTCGGGGCCGCATCCCCTGTCCGCCAATGACGTTAGGCGTCGGTGATCAACCCGGGCATCTTCCAGGTTGCTTCATGAAACCCATCCCGTTCCCGGAACAGGAGGGCATTCTGCGAGATGCGGCCGGCCCGCCGGCAGGGGGAGGCTCGGGGGCGGGCGCCGCATGTCCCAGAGGCAGCGACGCCAACACCCCCACCCCACACGACGACGGGAAGAACAAGCACATGACTGCAGGCGGTGCTCCCAAGGCCGGGCGGAAGGAGTGGATCGGGCTGGGAATCCTCGCCCTGCCCACCCTGCTCGTCGCCCTCGACGTTTTCGTACTGCTCCTCGCCCTGCCGCATCTGAGTGCGGACCTCGACGCGAACAGCAACCAGCAGCTGTGGATCATGGACATCTACGGCTTCATGGTCGCCGGCTTCCTGGTGCCCATGGGCACCCTCGGCGACCGCATCGGCCGGCGCAAGCTCCTGCTCATGGGCGGCGCGGCCTTCGGCGCCGCCTCCCTGCTCGCCGCGTTCGCCACCAGCCCCGGCATGCTGATCGCGGCCCGGGTCCTGCTGGGCGTCGCCGGCGCTGCGATCAGCCCGTCCACGCTGGCTCTGATCTCCACCATGTTCAAGGACGAGAAGCAGCGGGCCGCCGCCATCGGCATGTGGGCCAGCTGCTTCACCCTCGGCGCCATCATCGGACCCATGCTGGGCGGCGTCATGCTGGAGCACTTCTGGTGGGGCTCGCTCTTCCTCATGGGCGTACCGGTGATGGTCCTGCTGCTGGTCACCGGACCGAAGGTGCTGCCCGAATCCGCCAACCCGGAGGCGGGCAGCATCGACCTGCCGAGCGTCGCCCTCAACCTGGGCACCACCATTCCGGTGATCTACGGCATCAAGGACCTGGCCCGCAACGGCTGGAGCCCGCTGCCCGTCGCCGCCATCGTCATCGGCGTCGCCCTCGGCACGCTCTTCGTCCGTCGCCAGCGCACGCTGACCTCTCCGTTGCTCGACGTGACCCTCTTCCGGCACGGCCGCTTCAACGCCTCGCTGCTCGGCCTGCTCGCCTACAGCCTCATCGGCGGCACGGTCATGCTCCTGATGACCCAGTACTTCCAGGCCGCCCAGCGCATGAGCCCGATCGAGTCCGGTCTCGGCCTGCTGCCGGGCATGGCGGCGGCGACCGTCTCCTTCATGGTCTGCCCGATCATCGCCCGCAAGGTGCGCCCCGCCTACGTCATCGGCGCCGGCCTGGTCGGCGTGGTCACCGTCCTGCTGTTCTTCTCCCAGCTGAGCGCCGACTCCGGTACGGCCACCCTCGTCATCGGATTCGCGGTGTTCTCCTTCTGCGGTGCCCCGCTGGTCGCTCTCGGCACCAACATGGTCGTCGGAGCCGTCCCGCCGGAGAAGGCCGGATCGGCCGGCGCTCTCTCCCAGATCAGCAACGAGTTCGGTGCCGCCCTCGGCGTCGCGACGCTGGGCACCCTGGGCCTGGCCATCTACCGCGACCAGATTCACTCCGCTGTCCCGGCCGGCGTCCCCGCCGGTGCGGCCGACGCCGCTCGCGACAGCGTCTCCGGCGCCGCGGCCGCCTCGCAGAGCCTGCCCGCGCAGCTGGGCGACGCGCTGATGGAGCCCGTCCGCACCGCCTTCACCGGCGGCATCCACACCGTCGCCGCCGTCGCGGCCGGCCTGATCGCCGTCGCCGGAGTGTTCTTCGTGGTGCTGATGCGCCACATCCCGCCGATCGGCCAGGAACAGACCGCACCTGCCGAGGCCGAACCGACGGAGGAGAAGATCCTCGCCGCCTGAGCCCGCTGCGGCCATCACGAAAGCGCCGCCGGACGACCCGCGAGGTCGTCCGGCGGCGCTTTCGTCCCAGGCGCCTCAGCGCAGCTCGATCCCGGTGTACTTGCCGAGCGCGGCGAGGAACTCGCCGCGCGAGAGCGCGGCCGCGACGAGTTCGATGTCGTCGGCCATGTACCGGTCCACGCCCAGCGCAGGCACGAGCGAGCGCACCGCGTCGTACGTCGCCTGGGAAGCCGGGCTCAGATCGTCGTAGCGGCGTGAGACGTCGACCGCCTGCGCGGCGGCGAGGAACTCCACGGCGAGGATCCGGTTGTTGTTGCCCAGCACCCGGCGGGCGTTGCGGCCCGCGATCAGGCCCATGCTCACCACGTCCTGGTTGTCGCCGTTGGACGGCACCGACTGGGTGGATGCCGGACCGATCGTCCGGTTCTCGGCGACCAGTGCCGTCGCCGGGTACTGGGCGCCGGCGAACCCGCAGTTCAGCCCCGGATCGGCGGCCACCAGGAACTCGGGCAGGCCATAGCTGAGGTGACGGTTCAGCAGTCGGTTGAGCTGCCGCTCGGCGAGCACACCGAGCTGGGTGAGGGCGATCGTGACGAAGTCCAGGACGAAGGCGATCGGCTGCCCGTGGAAGTTCGCGCCGTGGAAGATCTCCTGGCCTTCGAAGAACAGCGGATTGTCGTTCGCCGAGTTGAGTTCGATCTCCAGCTTGTCCTGCGCGTGGTACAGGGTGTCGCGCACGGCGCCGAGGATCTGCGGGACGGCCCGCAGCGTGTACGCCTTCTGGAGGTAGGTGTCGGTGCGCTGAACGTCCCGGCCGTCCTCCTTGACGTCCTGCACCTGCCGGCGCAGTTCCGCGTGTTCGGCGATCAGCCGGCTGCCGGCCAGCAGGGCCCGCAGGTTCGCGGCCGAGTCGATCTGCCCCCGGTGCGGACGGGCCACGTCATGTCCCTCGGCCAGGAACGGGCTGGCCGAGCCGCGCAAGACGTCGTTGAGCAGGGCCGACACCAGTTCCGCCTGCCGCGTCTGGGCCATGGCGCGCTGCACGACCAGCGAGCCGAGCCCGGTCATCGCGGATGTCCCGTTGATCAGCGCGAGGCCTTCCTTGAACCGCAGTCGCAGCGGCTCGATGCCCTCCTCCCGCAGCACGGTCGCCGTCTGCACCCGCCGGCCGTCGCGGAGCACGTACCCCTCGCCGATCAGGGTGCTCGCCAGGTGTGACAGGGGCACGAGGTCACCGCTGGCGCCCAGCGAGCCGATCTCCGGAATCGCCGGGACGATACCCCGGTTCAGATAGAGGGCGAGGCGCTGGAGGATTTCCGGGCGCACCGCGGAGTACCCCTTGGCCAGGGTGTTGAGGCGCGCCGCCACGATGGCCCGGGCCTCGTCCTCCGCGAACAGCGGCCCCACGCCGGAGCTGTGACTGCGCACCAGGTTGGTCTGGAGCTCGACCTCCTTCGACTTGTCGACCTGCATGTAGATCATCTCGCCGTACCCGGTGGTGACGCCGTAGATGGGGACGTTCTGGCCGGCCAGCTCCTCCAGCATCGCCCGGCTGCGCAGCGTCCTGGCGACCGCGTCGGGGTCGACGACCGCCGTCGCCCCTTCCTCGGCGATGCGCCGGACGGCGTCGATGGTCAGGGTCTGGCCGTCGAAGGAGACGGCGGCAAAAGTCTCGACTGAGGTCAACGTTTCACTCCAGGCAGAGGCGGGGCGAGGAAATGGGGCGAGGGAGACAAGGGAGGAACAGGGGCGCGCAGTCGTGTCCGGGATCAGCTCAGGCGTTGTCGGCGGCGAGCTCGCGGATGGTCCGACGCAGCAGCTTGCCGGTCGGATTGCGCGGCAACCGGGCCGCGAAGACGATGTCCTCGGGCACCTTGTACCAGGTCAGTGAGGAACGGCAGGCGTCGAGGAGTTCCGCGCGCAGTGCCGTGGCCGCCGCGTCGTCCACCGTTTCACGCAGGACGGCGTAGGCACGCAGCACCGAGACGCCGGTGTCGCGCCGCACCGCGCAGACCGCGGCCTCCTCGACCGCCGGGTGCGCCATGAGCCGGTCCTCGATCTCGGCGGGGTGGACGTTGATGCCGGCGACGATCTCCACGTCGTCAAGCCGTCCGTGGACCCGGACGAACCCGTCGGCGTCCATCGTGGCGGCGTCATTGGTGGTGAACCAGGTGTCCGTTCCGAGCCGGACGGGGGCGTCGCCACCGCGCGGGACCGGGAGCCCGATGGTCGGCCCCGACACCTCCACCCGGCCCTCGACGCCCGCCGGGACCGGCCGGCCGGCCTCGTCGACGATCCGCAGCCGGTACGGAGGAAGGACTCGGCCCAGGGTGAACTCACGCACCCCGCCGGGTCCGTTGGCCAGGACGGCGTGCCCGATCTCGGTCGTGCCGTACACGTTCATCAGCCGCGCCCCGAGCACATCGCGCAGCTCCCGCTCCAGGGACTCGGGCAGGACCTCTCCGGCCACCACCGCCACCCGCAGACCGCCGAGCACCCGCCGGGCGTCGGGGTGGCCCAGCATGTGCGCGAAGAAGGTGGGCTGGGTGTAGAACACGCTCACGCCGTGCTTCTCCAGGACGCCCAGCGCGTCACCCGGGGCGAGCCGCCGGGGCGTGAGCACGGCGGCGCCGCCGGTCAGCAGGGGAAAGAACAGCGAGTTGCCGAGCCCGTAGGCGAAGTTCATGCGCGGCACCGAATAGCTCACGTCCGAGGCGTTCACTCCGACGGCACCGCCGGCTGCCCGCGCCAGGACCTCCGGGTCGCCATGGGTGTGGAAGCACAGCTTGGGACCGCCGGTCGTTCCGGAGGTGAACGCCGCGAACGCCGGGGTGTCGTCGCGGACCGAGGCGTACGGCGGCGCCACGGTCTGACTGTGCAAGGCGTCAGGGGTGAGCACCGGCGCCGTGAACCGGTCCGCGAAGTCGGCCTGCGCCACGACGGCCGCAGGCTCGGCGACGAGTGCCGCGCGCCGCATCTCCTCGGGGTGGAACATCGAGTTGACCGGCACCGCCACGGCCCCGATGCGCAGCGCGCCGAGGAACGCCCAGACGAACTCGATGCCGTCCGGCAGGGCGATCAGGATACGGTCGCCGCGCCCCAGCCCGCGGGAGGCGTATGCGGCCGCCGCCCGGGCCGCGCCCGCGTACACGTCCTCGAAGCGATACAGGCAGTCGTCGACGTGGAACGCGGGCCGCTCCAGCCAGCCCCGGGACAGGGCGGTGTCCGCCAGCCGCTGCACGAAGTTGGTCATCGGCAAATCCCTTCGATCTCCACCAGCAGGTCGGGGCGGCATACGTCGACGTTGAAGAAGGCGACGTCCCGGCCGGCCCCCAGGGCCTGTGCGCAATGAGCGCGGACGGCGGGCAGGTCCTCGGCGTCGCGGACGTAGACCTTCACGCAGTCGAGGTCCGTCAGGCGGAAGCCGCCCGCCAGGCCGTGCCGGTCAAGGTTCTCGGGTGACACCAGAGTCTCGATGTTGGCGAGGGTGACGGCGCACTGCCGTTCGATGTCACCGCGATGCACGGTGTCGTCGCCGATGATGCTGGCCGTACCCGACACGTAGAGCACCGGCCGGGAGCCGTCGGCAGGTTCCACGACCGTGGCGCGGGCGAAGCTGGGCGACTTCGGCCCGTACCGGTCCGGATACCGGTGCGCCGGGGTCTGACGCGGGTTCTCCAGGTGCCGGGCCCGGCCGTCGCGGCAGGCCAGGAAGTACATGTCGATGCCAGGGCGCAGGGAGCCGATACCCGTGGCCGCCGGCATGCCCGCGATCCGCCCGGACCAGGACTCGAACGCCTGGGCACGGCCCACGCAGAAGTCCCGGTAGTTCTCCATGCCCTCGCCGTTTTGGCCGGTGATGTCTCCCACGAGGTTCCACATCCGCAGCAGCTCCGTATAGCCCAGCCGCCACATGAGCGTGAACGCCGCCTCATACACCGCGCGCACCGTGTCGCGGTACACACCCTGCTCCTCGATGCGTACCGCGCACAGGAAGTGCTCGCCGTCCTCGGCGTACACCAGGTCATCCTCCCGGCCGCGGCGCACCGGCCGGTCGGTGGTCCACACCTCTGTGATCCGTTCGCCGCCCGCGGTGGCCATGGCGACCCGGGCGAGGGGTGCGCCCTGATGCAGTTGCGGCTGCCTGCCGCCATGGCCGTAGGTCACTCTGCCGAGCACGTGCCGGCCGGCGGTGCGGGCCCGTTCGTCCTCGCCGGGCCTGAGGAAGAGGCAGTCCAGTGCGGCCGTCCGGGTCGTCCCCGGGTGTGTGACAGTCACGATGTCCTTCCCGCCGCGTCTCGCGCGGCATGGGCGGGTGGTCGAAGGTCCGGCGCCGGGCCGTCGGCCGGCTGCCAGGGCACGTCCCGGGCGGCGAAACCGTCCGCATCCACCCACAGCGCCCGCAGGCCGCGCAGCGCGACGGAGTGCCGGTAGGACGTGCTCCCGCGGGCGAACCGGGCCCCGGTGACGCGCTGCGCGAAGCGCACCAGCACGGTCCGCGCGATCAACCGGGCCAGTGACGCCCCGGGGCAGCGGCGCGGGTGCGCGCCGAACGCCAGGTGCGGCGAGTCGCCCGCCGAACCGGGGATGCCGGGGGACGCGAAGAGCGCCGGGTCGCGAGGGGCCGCCGCGAGCAGCAGAAGCATCACGGTGCCGCGCGGGACACGCGTCCCGCACAGGTCGAGGTCGGTGCCGGCCCGGCGCTGGACGACCTGTACCGGCGGGTCGGTACGCAGGGTCTCCTCCACCAGGCGGTGCGCGTGTGCGGGGTCGCGGCGCAGCGCGCCGATCTCGTGCGGGGCCCGCAGCAACCCCAGCACGCCGAAGGAGACGAGGGAAGCACTGGTCTCGTACCCGGAGACGAGAGCGAGCCGGCAGACCGACGCGGCCTCGGCATCGGTGAAGCGCTCTCCGTGCGCGCCGGCCCCGGCCAGCCGGGACAGCAGATCGTCCCCGTCCGCCCGGCCCCGCCGGCCGCGCACCAGCTCGGCGAGGTACGTCTCCAGCTCGGCCTCGGCCCAGCGCTGCTCGGCCAGACGCCCGGGGTTCCGCGTGCCGCTGGATGGCGGCAGCTCGAAGGCGGCACCGAGGGCGGTGAGCCGCCGGTGCAACCACTGGGCGTCAACGGAACCGAGGCCGAGCACATGGGAAAGGACCGCCAGGGGCACCGGGTGCGCCAGGTCGCTGACCACCTCGAGGCGGCCGCGGGCCGCCACCGAGTCCAAGCGGTCGTCGACGAGTGAGCGTACGAGGGGCACGAGGGACGCCACCGCACTCTCGCCGAGGACCCCGTCCAGCACACGGTCCAGCCGGGACACCGGGACCGGGCAGGAACCGAGACGGGCCGGCGTGCGGTCCCCCGCCCGCAGGGCGGCGGCGCAGTGCGCGTAAGAGGACAGAACGACCACGTCGTCGCCGAGCCACACCGCTCCCGCCTCCCGAATGCGGTTCAGCACCGGATACGGGTCGACGTGGACGTCACCGCTCAGGAACCGCATCACGAGGGAGCGGGCCTCCCCATCACGGCCCGCGTCGTTCTCGAAGGACAGGTGCATCGCCGAACGACCGCTTCTCATCGCACAGCCTTTCTGCGTCCGCTTGCGTCGGCAGGATGTGCGGCCCTTCCGGCCCGTGTCCACGGCGAGTTGGGCAAGCGCGCGCGGGCCCCGGCGCCCCGCGCCGACTCCGCCATGTCCGCTTGCCGCTTGCCGTGCGCCGCCCCTGGGATGTCCCGCAGGACTCGCTGCGTGGAGGGGACAGGCACTCATGACGGAACTCGTCGACCGGCAGCCCGGGGCACGGTTGGACAGGCACGAGCAGGCCGGTGCCGGCCATCCTCCCGGCCCGCCGCCCCACCCGCGACGCCGGGCGGCGCTGCTCCTGCTGCTGGTCGGGCCCTTCCTGTCCTTGTTCGACCAGTTCTGCGTCAACCTCGCTGCGCCCTCCATCAACCAGTCGTTCCGGATGACGCCGTTCGAGTTCCAGGCCGTGGTGGGCGGCTACGGGCTGGTCTACGGACTGGGGCTGATCACCGGCGGCCGGCTCGGCGACCTGTTCGGCCGGCGGCGCATGTACCGGGCCGGCGTCGCGATGTTCGCGTTGACCACACTGGCGTGCGCGCTCGCCTTCTCACCCGGCACGCTCATCGCGGCCCGGCTCGCCCAAGGCGCGGCCGCCGCGCTCCTCCAGCCGCAGGTGCTGGCCCTGATCCGGACCCAGTTCCCGCCCGACGAGCAGCCCAGGGCGCTGTCCTGGTTCGCGGTGTCGATGAGCCTCGGCATGGTGCTCGGCCAGATCCTCGGCGGCGCCCTTCCCGCCTGGGACGTCTTCGGTCTCGGCTGGCGTCCGGTCTTCCTCGTGGCCGTGCCGCTGTGCGTGGCGGTGTTCCTGCTGCTGCCCGCCACGTTGGACGCAGACCGGCCGGCTCGGGCCGGCAAGGGCGCCGACATCACCGGCGCGCTGCTCAGCGCGGTGTCGGTGGCATTGGTGCTGCTGCCGCTCGCCGCCGTCCGGCAGTGGCCGTTCCTGCCCACGGGCCTGGCGCTGTGCGCGTCGGGATGCGTCCTGGCGGCCGTGTTCGTGCGCAACCAGCGCGCCAGGGTGCGGCAAGGGCAGCCGGCGTTGCTGCCCGTGGACCTGTTCTCCGTTCCCGTCTTCGTGCACGGGGTCCTGCTCAACTTCCTGCTCTACATGGCGAGCGTGCCCTTCGCCGTCGTGCTCGCCCTGTACCTCCAGGACGAGGCCGGGCTCAGTTCCGCCGAGGCGGGGCTGACGTTCACCCCGGCGGCCGTTGCCATCGCCGTCGGATCTCGTTTCGCCGTTGCGCTGCGGGGACGATTCGGGGAGCGCGTCATCGTCCTCGCCGCCGCTCTGATCGCGTTCGGTCTCGCTGCGGCGCCGGCCGCTGCCGGCCTCACGTCCGAAGGCGCCTTCATGGCCGTACTGCTCACCGGCATGGCCGTGTACGGGCTCGGCAACGGCATGATCGTCCCCCTGCTGACCGGTGCCGTGATGAGCAGGGTGCCGCCGAAGGACGCGGGAGCCGGGGCCGGTGTCCTGGCGACCACCCAACAGCTCGCCGCGGCGCTCGGCATCGCGGTCGTCGGCGTCGTGCTGTACCCGTCGTCGGCCGCACTCCCGTTGCGGTACACCCCGGCGATGGTCACCGAGGTCACGATCGCGGTCCTCGCCGTGGTCCTCGCCGCCCGGCTGGTCGCCGTCCTGCGACGCCACGGCGTGGGCTGAGCCCGGTGTCAGCCGATGTCGAGACCGGCCCTGAACCACTTCTCCGCGGCCCGGATCCGGGCCTCCGTCTCGGCCCGGTCCGCGCCCGTGATGACGAACGCGGCGAGGAAGTCCCCGGAGTGTGTGGCGTCCTGGACGGTCTGTCCCACCTCGGCGTACGTCGTGTACTTCACGACACCCGGCGGCAGGGCCGCCGGGTCCGGCAGCGAGCGCAGCACTCCGGGCCGCTTGGTGAACAGCAGCTGCCCGGCCAGACGTCCGGGATCCCGGCGCTCACCGGCCGCCACGGGCAGGCCCAGCTGGCGGCGGACCGGATACTCCATCGGGTCGAAGTCGAACAGCACCCGCTGCACGTCCCGCACTCCCGCGCCGCCGGCCCGGGAGGCCGCCTCGCACAGCACCAGTTCGCCGTCGGTGGTGTGGAACACCTCGATGTGGAAGGCGAAGTGCTCCGGGCCGCCGAAGGCCTCCAGTACCCGCTCGCCGAACGCGACCAGCCGGCCCGCCAGCGGGTCGGCGACGTCCAGGGCGATGTCGACACGGCCCTTGCGGTCCCGGAAGTCGGCCAGCGCGTACTGGTACTGCGAGGGCCACAGCGTGGCGATCCGGCCGTCCAGGACCGTGCCGTCGATGTGGCACATGGATCCCTCGACGAATGCCTCGGCCAACCACTGCGGGGTGCCGTCCGCGTCGAACAGCTCCACCTCCCGCAGCCGGTCCCGCAGCTCGTCCCGGGTGCGCAGCACGGACACGCCGATGGACAGCACGCCCTTGCGGGGCTTGAGCACGACGGGGAAGCCGTGCCGGTCCGCGAAGGCGTCGAGGTCCTCGGCGGAGCGCAGCAGCAGATGGCCGGCCACGGGTATCCCCGCGCGGATCGCGGCCTGCTTCATCTCCCACTTGTCGCGGTACACCCGCGCGGAGGCGGGCCGCTGACCGGGCAGGCCGTAGCGCTCGCGCAGGATGGCCGCCCGCTCGATGTCGTACTCCTGGCAGGCGACGACGTCGGTGACGCCGAACTCCTCGACGAGTTCGGCGGCCCGCGCGAGGACGTGCTCCCCGGTGTCGTAGTCCGCCAGCGCCTCGGCGTGCAGATAGGGCGCCCCGGTCGGCAGTTCCTCGCCGAACAGAGCCAGCTGCTCGGCCGAGCCCAGCAGGACGAGCTTCTCCCCGTGGTCGGCCAGCCACCGCTCGTAAGGGTTGGCGCGCAGGGAACCGCGGTGCAGGACGAGGGTGGTCATGAGGAGGTCCTTTCGTTCCAGATGCTGACGTAGCGCTCCCCGGTGTCGGGCAGGATGGTGACGATCGTCCGGTCGGCGTAGGCGGGGTCCTGGGCCAGCACCGTCGCCGCGTGCACGGCGGCACCGGAGGAGAGTCCGGCGAAGACGGCCTGCTGACGGGTCAGTGCGCGTGCGGTGGTGAGAGCCGCCTCGTCGGAGCAGGTGAGTACCCGGTCGATGAGCGAGACGTCCGTGGTGGGGGAGACGAAGCCGCCGTTCAGGCCGGGGATGCGGTGGGTGCCGGCGTGGCCGCGGGACAGGACGGGTGAGCCCTCCGGCTCCACCGCGACGACCTCCAGTGCGGGGTTGCGTTCCCGCAGGTAGCGGCCGGCACCGGTGAGGGTGCCGCCGGTACCGACGCCCGCGACCAGGACGTCCACCCGGCCGCCGGTGTCCGCCCAGATCTCCGGGCCGGTGCTCTCGTAGTGGGCGCGGACGTTGTCGGGGTTCTCGTGCTGGCGGACGTACCACGATCCGGGGGTCGCGGCCTGTATCTCCTCGGCCTTGGCGATGGCGCCTGCGAAACCTTCGGCGCTGGGCGTCTGCACGACCTGCGCGCCGAGCGCCGTCAGCAGCCCCGTCCGCTCGGGTGTGGCGCTGTCGGGCAGCACCACGATGCAGCGGTAGCCGCGCCGGGTGCTCAGCGCGGCCAGGGCGATGCCGGTGTTGCCGGAGGTGGACTCCACCACGGTGCCGCCCGGCTCCAGGTCACCGCGTATCTCGGCGCCGTTGAGCATGGCGAGGGCGGCGCGGTCCTTGCTGCTGGCGAAGGGATTGGCGGACTCCAGCTTGGCGAGGACCTCGGCGCCGGGGGCGGCGGCGGGGACGGTGAGGCGAACCAGGGGCGTGTGTCCGATGAGATCTTCGAGGTCGGCGGCGACGCGCCGGGCGGCGGGCGCCGCGGGTGGGGCGGTGGTCATGTCCGGCTCCTGTCGGGAGGGGGGAGGGGGCGCGGGGTCACCAGGAACCCGCTGAGGCGAGAAGGCGCACCGCGTCGGGCACCTCGCGAGGTCCGGGGCCGCTCCGGGCGCCGTCGGGTGCGGAGGGCGCGCCGGCAGGCTGGGGTCCGGCCTCCTCGGGGGCGGCGGCCGCGGTGCCCGGTACCGGTCGCAGCGCGGGGCCGGGGCGGACGACGCAGCGCGGGGCGTACACCCGCGCCCCGGGCGGCAGATCCTCGGTGACGGTGGCCATCGCGCCGATGAGGGCCTGGTCGCCGATGGTCACGGGGCCCAGCACGGTTGCGTTCGCGCCGAGCACCACCCCCTTGCCGACGACCGGGTGCCGGCGGGCGCCCGCCGGGCGGTGGTTGTCCGTCCACCATCCCACCGCGCCCAGCGTCACCTGCTGGTAGATGGTCACGTCGTCGCCGACGACGGCGGTCTGCCCGATCACCACGGACGCGCCGTGGTCGATGAAGACACGGCGGCCGAGCACCGCGCCGGGATGGATCTCGACACCGGTGCGGCGGCGGGCTATCCGCGCGAGCAGGTTCGCGGCCGTCCGCAGCCGCCGCCGGTAGAGCCGGTGCGCCACCCGGTGCGTCCACACGGCGGACAGGCCCGTGTGGCCGACGGCCTGCAGGCGGCTGGTCAGGGACGGGTCGCGGGCGACGACGACGGCGAGATCCTCGCCCAGGGTGCGCAGCAACGACAGTTCCTCGGGCATGTGGTCGGCTCCTTCCGGCGGGCCCGCCGCTCAGGCGGCCCGGGCCGGCACGGGGGCCGCCGCGGGCTCGACGTGGATACGGATCTCCTCGCGCACCAGGCGCTCGCACAGCTCCGCCGCGGCGTCGGTGTCGGCGGCGGTGGCGACGACGCTGCCGAGCCGGTCCCAGTTGTCGCGCAGCGGCCGAACGGTGTCGCCCGGGCCCACGGTGACCTGCGCGGTCAGTACGTCCGGCCGGGCGCGGACCCGCTCCACACCGCTCACCTCGGTGACGGTGCCCGGCTCGCGCACCACGGCCCGCATGACCGCTGCGGCCCTGGGCTGCGGCGGCGCGGCGAGCGGCTCGGTGAGCCCGAGCGGCCAGGCGGCGCCGTAGGCGATCATGTCGATGCCGTAGGCCGCCTCGACGAGTTCGACGATGTGGTCGCCGCCGAGCCGGTTGTGGGACTCGATGACCACCGGCCCGCGCGAGGACAGCCGGATCTCGGTGTGGCTGGGGCCGTCGGTGACGCCCATGGCGGTCAGGAACTCCTCCACCGCGCCGGTCAGACGCTGCCGGTCGGCGCCGGAGAGCCGGGCGGGCACGGCGTGCCCCAGCTCCGCGAAGTGCTCCTCGGCGGTCAGCTTCTCGGTCACGGCGACGACGACGTGCCGGCCGGCGAAACTCAGAGCCTCGACGCTGAACTCGGGTCCGTCGATGTAGGACTCCATCAGGAAGCCGTCGACGGTGAACATGGTCGAACCGCGGTCCGTGCGGCCGCCGTCCAGCTCCCGCACGCGTGCCCAGACCCGGTCCAGGTCCTGCGGGCTCTCCGCCCGCAGCAGGCCGAACCCGGCAGTGGTGGACACCGGTTTGACGATGAAGGGGTAGCCGGCCCGCTGGCCGAACGCGTTGAGCGAGGCCCGGTCGGACACCCGGGCGGCGTGCGGCACCGGCAGACCACGCTCGGCGAGGTGGCGGCGCATCAGCCACTTGTCGCGCATACGGCGGCTCACCTCGTACCGGCGGCCGTCGGTCAGCCCGAACAGGTCACCGAGCCGGCTCGCCGGGTTCAGTCCGGGCTCGGTGAGCGAGACGACGGCGTCGACGCCGTGCACGGCATGTGCTGCCTGGGCGTAGGGCCGCACGGTCTCCCAGTCGGTGTAGTCGACGACGAGCAGCACGTCGACGGCGCGCATCTGGTGCTCGGTGACCTTGTCGGGGTGCTGGATCAGGACGACCTTGACGCCGAGCGCCGTGAAACGGTCCACATGGGCGTCGACGCCGCCGATCAGCAGCACGGTCTTGCGGTCGGTCATCGAAGGGCTCCCTTCGGGGCGGCCAGGGCGGCTTCGCGGATGTCGGCGCGCAGCAGTTCACGGACCCGCGCGATGCGGCGCTGGGCCTCGGAGGGCGACTCGGCGTCGACGACGACGTAACCGTGGCGGGTGAACGAGTTGGTGGTGGGCGGCAGGTCGTCGCCCGGCTGGAAGGGGAAGTGGAGCGCCTGGACGAAGGGCAGGGCGCGGATGGCGTCGAGCCCCGTGACGGACTCCAACCGCCCGGCGGGCAGGAAGAAGAAGCCGACGGAGGCTGTGTGCCGCGGTGACGGCGGCTCTATGGGCGCCCCGGCCAGGGTGCGGAAGATCGCGGCCTCGATGTCGTAGTCGGACGCGGTCTCGATGAGCAGCGGGATGCGGTCGCCGCCCAGCCGGGTCTGCGACTCCACGATGCGCGGGCCGTGCGCGGTCAGCACGACTTCGGTGTGCGCGGGCCCGAAGCGGTAGCCGGCCAGGTCGAGCAGTCCGATCACCACCGCGTGCAGGGCGGCGCGTTCACCGGGGCCGAGCGGGGCGGGGTGGACGTGCGCGGTCTCGATGAAGAAGGGCGCGCCCGTGGTGTGCTTGGCGGTGATGCCGATGACGTGGTGCTCGCCTTCGGCGGAGAGGGTCTCCACGCTGTATTCGGGGCCCTCGAGGTACTCCTCGACGAGGTAGGGGCCGGCGAGAGCGGCTTCGGTGACGCGGGCGGTCCACTCGTGAAGGTCGTCGGCGTCGCGGATCAGCGCGATGCCGCGACTGCCGGAGGCGCGGGCCGGTTTGACCACGACGGGCAGCGGCAGTGCGGCCACGACGGCGGCGACCTCCTCGACGGTCCCGGCCGTCTGTGCGCGTACCGGCGACAGGCCGTGGGCGGCGAGCAGTGCTCGCATCGCCGCCTTGTCGTTGAGGGCGCCGATCGCGGCGGCCGGGTTGGGAGAGACACCGAGCGCCTCGGCCTCGGCGAGCGCCGGTGGCATGGACTCCTCCGCACCCAGGTGCAGCACGGCGCCGATGTCGTGGGCGCGGACCGTTTCGGCGATCAGTGCGCGCAGGGCGGTCTCGTCACCGAAGTCGGTCAGCAGCAACTCCTGGGCGCACGCGGCGACTTCGTCGAGGTATTCCTGCTCGCGCAGGGAGGGGTCCCAGATCGCCCAGACTTCGAAGCCCGCCTCGGCGGCCTTGCGGACGAACTGGCTGTACGGCATCACCATCAGCAGGCGCCGGGATGCGGCGGTGCGGTTCATCAGGGGCTCCGTTCGGATACGGCGGGCCGGTGGACCGGGCGGGTGGGGGTGCCCGAAGCCGGAAGCGGGGGCGACTTGACGAAGAAGCGCCAAACGTCCGGCGAGCGTTCGGGGGGTGGCGGCGGATCGGTATCGTTGCCGTCAGACGTCGGGACGGACTCGGTCGGGAGTGCTGTCCCTGTTCGGCACCGACATGCGCGGCACGCACGGGGTGACGGCCCCGTACGGCGGCCGGAGTCAGTCGCCGGCGCGGTGAAAACGAGTGACGGTACGCACCGTCCGGACGGTGAGGTCGCGCCCGAGGGCCTCGGGATCGTGCAGGTCGACCGTGTCCACCAGGACCCGGGCGCGGGCCGCACCCAGGGCCCGCAGCTCGGCGAGCCCGGCGGTGAGCAGGGCGTGGCCGATGCCCAGTCCGCGAAAGGCGGGTGCGACCGCGAGTTCCGCGATGCGGCCCTCCTTGCCGCAGGCCGTGTGCGTCAGGACGTAGCCGGTCGGACGGCCGGTGACCTCCACCAGCAGTACGGCGCCACCCGTCTCGAGCCGCTGCCGCGTGCGGGTGTCGAAGAGATCCGCCTCCTCGGTCTTGGGGTCGGCACCCCGGCTGGACAGATGGATGGTGTGCAGTGCCGTGAGATCGTCCGGGCCTGCCTGCCGGATGCTTCCCCCGTCGGGGAGCACGGGCGGCGACGGCGGCAGCGTCAGGTCGATCGTGTACTGCTCGGCGGTGGCACCGGGGCTGAACCCGGCCTCCCCGAGCACTGACGCGACCACGTCGTCGCCGCTGGGCACACCGCCGACGGTGAGCGTGTAGCGCATGCCGTGCCGGGCGGCGAGTTCGTCGGCCCGGTCCAGGACCCGGGCCAGCAGGGTACGGGCCACGCTCTCGGCGTGCCGTCCGGGCCGCACGGTCAGTGCGGTTTCGAGGGTGTCACCGAGCGGGGTCAGCGTTGCCCAGCCGTGCACCGTGCCGTCGGGACCTGCCAGGCACCAGCTGTTGTCCTCGTAACCGGGACGGCAGGTCTCCAGCAGGATGTCGTCCCGGGTGCAGGCGGCCGCTCCCGTGGTGTGTTCCTCGTAGGCGCGCACCAGGTCGACCAGGCTGTCGAGCGGTACCGTGCTCGGCCGTACGACGGCGAAGCGTCCCTGCTCGGTCATGGATGGTGTCCCCCTTCCTGGGGGAGTCGGGTCCGGCGGTCGGGCCGGAGCATTCGGGTCGCCGGCGCCTGGTCGGCGGCGCCGGCGGAGGCCGGGAGCGGACGCGGTGGTCCGGGGCAAGAGGCACGGGGCGCGACGCCGTCTCCCGGCCGGGCGACGGTTGTCACCTCCTCGTGACCATCGAACTTCCGGGCCGGCCATGGGAGAGCACAATTGGTGAGACTTCAAGGGCTGTGGAGAGGAAAGGGCTGAAACAGAATGCAAGGGCAGTCACCATGTTTCTCCTTCCTCTTCACACAATTTTTTCGAGGCTTATGCGTAAACGGCTTAATTGTGTTCCGTGGGCCGTCCGTCGACCTCCTTGTGAATGCTAGTGGCAGCCCAGCAGGGGTCGTTCTCCGAGAATGCTCACTGGGTTCGCCGCACCGGAAAGAGAGCATGAACCGAGATGCGCGACGGCACCTGGCCGGGAGACGCTTCCTGACCGAGCCCGAAGGTCCACGGGCGGGTGCAAGGGGGTACGCGCATGCACAGCAGCGTCGCCGAGGCGGAGCGCACCGGGCCGCCCGCGACCGTCGCGGACACGGTCGCTGCCAGGTTCGCCGGCACACTCCTGCACCACCGGGACGAATTGCACGCCGTCCTCACCCGCGTGGCCACCGCCCAGGCCGCGACCGACGAGCTCTTCCGGTCGCTGCGCGCCCTGTCCGGCGCGCCGTGGGAAGTACTGCGCAATGCGCCGCGCCGCCTCGCACGGCTCGCGACCTTCCTGCCGTCGAACAACCTCCTCTACTCCTACGTCCTGTTCGGCGTCATCCCCTCGCTGTACACCGACGAGGTCCGCCTGCGGCCCTCGGCACGGGTGGCTCCCACGGCCATGGCCCTCCACGAGATCATCGACCCGCATCTGCGCGGCGCCGGCGCCGGACGGATCCTCATGGAGCCGGTCTCGCAACGGCGGTTCCTCGCCGACTGCGCCCGCTGCGACGCCGTCGTCTTCACCGGGCAGCCGGACAACGGACGCACGGTCGCCGCCGAACTACCGGCCGACGTGCTGCTGCTCACCTTCGGCTCCGGACCAAACCCGCTGGTCGTCGGCCCCGAGGCAGACCCCGACACGGTCTGCCGGACTGTGCTCGACGCCCGCCTGTACAACTCGGGCCAGGACTGCCTGTGCACGGACATCGTCTTCGTGCACCGCTCAGTCGTCCGCCAGGTCCTGCCCCGGCTCACCGAGGCCCTCGCCGCGACCCGCGTGGGCGAGCGCGCCGACCCCGCCACCCGGGTGGCACCGCTGATCTATCCGGACGCGGTGAGAGCGGCGGCGGATTTCCTGCGCACGCACCGCGAGTTCACTGTCCACGGCGGCCTGGTGGACCTCGCCGGCTCTGTCGTCGAGCCGACCCTGCTGCACCTGCCGTGGCAGGACGCCTTCCACCCGCCCGAGTTCTTCTCCCCCGTCGTGCTCACCATGGCCTACGACGACCCCCGGCAGATCGCCCGGTGGCTGCACTCCGCCGAGGAGCGGGCGCGCGGCATGTACGTCAGCGTCTTCGGCGAACCCGCCCTCGCCGGCACCACACGCATCGCGACCAGCGTGGTCTGCGAGGAGCGCATCACCTTCGACGTGGAGGACGGCAACCGCCCCTTCGGGGGTTACGGTCCCCTCGCCGGCAGCGTGCACCGTCGCGGCACGGTCAATGGGCGGCCCCTGCTGCTGTCCGCCGAGGCAGCCGGAACCCGGTCGTGACGGCGGCCTCGGCCCCACCGGGCCGGCAACCCGCCACGTCGACGGTCGTGGCCGCCGCAGTACGGGCGTCGCCGGCGGCCACCGCCGCCCACCCGCACTCCGCCCCCGGACCCGGCCCCCGACCCCGCCGCCGCAGCGCCGTCCTGCGCACCCCCCCTCGTCCCTTTCACCACGACCTTGCCGAGGAGCAGCAGTGAGCGCGACGTTCGGTCACCACCCCTGGCACGTCGTCGCCGGCACCCTCGCGGACGCCGGATGCGACATCGTCGTCGGGCTGCCCTCCGACGAACCCGGCCTGATGGACGCCGCACGCAGCACACCCGGGCTGCGCGTCCTGGGCGTGCGCGACCAGCGGGCCGGCGCCTGCGCCGCCATCGGCCACGCGGCCGTCTCCGGCCGCCCCGCCGTCCTCGCCGTCAATTCCGGACCGAGTTTCACCAACGCCCTCACCGGTCTGCTGGAGGCCTCCTCGCTGGGCGTCCCCGTCGTGGTCGTCACCACCCGCGTCCCCGTCCTCGGCATCGGCCGGGGCGGCTTCCAGCACACCGACCAGGCGGCCATGGCCCGGCCACTGACGAAATGGGACGTCCTCGTCGAGGACCCGCGCCAGCTGACCTGGGCACTGCGCCGGGCCGTCCACCTCGCCGTCAACGGCGGCCCCGGCGTGGTCCTGGTGGAGATCGCCGACGAGGTACTGCGCGCCCCCGCCCCCCAGCGGCGGCCCGCCCCGCCGGTACGCCGCCTGCGCTTCGCCGCCGACGCCGAGGAGGTGCGCCGCGCCGCCCGGCTGCTCATCGAGGCCCGCCTGCCCGTCGTCGTCGCCGGCGGCGGCTGCAAACCAGCCGCTGCGGGTCCCGCGGTACGGCGGCTGGCAGAGCTGCTGGCCGCGCCACTGTTCACCACCGCCGCCGGACGCGGCCTCGTCGACGAGGAACACCCACTGGCCTGCGGTCTCGTGGGCCTGTACACCACCCCTCCCGCAGACCGGCTGCTCAGCGAGGCTGACGTCGTCCTCGCGATCGGCTCCCGCCTGGAGGAGACCGCCCGCATGGGCTGGGACGGCTTCGAGGACAAGACGCTGATCCACATCGACGTCGATCCGGCCGTCTTGCACACCGCGGCGGAACCCGAGGTGGCCCTGCTCGGCGACGCCGCCCTGGTGGCCCGCCAACTCGCCGACGCCGTGATCGCCCAGGCGCCCGCGATGACCGCCGCCGGCGCCGCCCGCAGCACCGACGTCGCCGCCGTACGCGAGGCGATGCGCGCCCGTCACCGCAGTGCCGCGGACGGGGCCGAGCTGACCGTCACCTCGGCGCTGCGGCTGCTCCAGGAGTCGGTGAGCCGGGGGGCGACCCTCGTGCAGGAGAACGGACTGCACGACATGTGGGGCTACCACCACCCCGTGGTGTCCGTCGGTCACGGCGCTCGGGTCGTCACCCCCGGCGAGCAGACCATGGTCGGCTTCGGCCTGCCGGCCGCCGTCGGCGCCGCCCTCGCCGACCGCACCCGGCGCACGGTCCTGGTCTGCGGCGACGGCGCCTTCGAGATGGGCCTGGCCGCCCTGCCGACGGCCACCGAGCTGAACCTGGGCCTGACCGTCCTGGTCTTCGACAACCGCGGCTACGGCTGGCCCCGCCACATACGCGCCGGGGAAGGGACGGCAGACACCCTCACCCGCTTCACCGCACCCGCGCACACCGACGCCGCCGTCCGCGCCCTCGGCGGTCTCACCGCGCGCTGCACCACCGCCTCCGAACTCGCCGCCGCCCTCGACGACGCGGCCAGGGCCCATGCCGAAGGCAGGACGGCCGTCATCACCGTCCCCGTGCGCGACGACGACGTCCCCGTAGGTGTGCGCCGGGTGTTCGGCACCGGCCCGTGCGCCGAGGACGCCGCGTGACCGCCCGCCCCGGCGCCGGAGCAGCGCCGCGTCTGACCGTCGACGGGCAGCGTGTCCCGCCCGCTCACCTGGCCCGGCTCGTCGCCCGCACCGCGCGTCACCTCACCGCGGCCGGAGCGGGACCCGGCCGGGCCGCGGCACTGGCCGCGGACCACCCCCTGACCGCCGTCGTCGCCGCGCTCGCCGCCGACGCGGTCGGCGCGCCCCTGCTGCTGGACGGGACGGCCCCCGCCCGGCGGATCGCCGCGGCCGCCGCCGTCCACGCCACCGCCTGCGGCGACCCCCTCGTCGAAGCACGCAGCCGCCCGCTGGCCCTGCCCGAGGAGACCGCCGCCGTCTTCTGGACCTCCGGCAGCTCCGGCGACCCGAAGGCGGTCGCCGTCCCCGCCGGCGCCCTCGCCCACCAAGGCAGCGCCACCGCCGCCCGGATGGACATCACGGCACAGGACCGGCTGCTGCTCCCGCTGCCGCTGCGGCACGCCTACGGGCACAGCGTGCTGCGGGTGTGGCGCACCACCGGCGCCCATCTGTACGCCGAGTCGGGCTTCCACCTGCGCGGCGTACTGACCCGGCTCGCCACCGAGGGCATCACCTCCATGGACGGCGTGCCCACGATGTACCGGATGCTCGCCGCCGAGGCCGCCCGGGACGCCGAGTCCGCCCGGCTGCTCGCCCGTCTGCGCATCCGCGGCTGCGGCGGCGACGTGCTGACCCCCGCCCTGTACGACGACTTCCTGGCGGTCACCGGGGCGCCGCTGCACGACGGTTACGGACTCAGCGAGGCCGGGCCCAACGTCGCCCTCAACGCACCGGGCGACCTGCGGCCCGGCACCGTGGGGCGCCTCCTGGACGGAGTGCGGGCGAGGGTCACGGGGCCGCGGCGCGAGATCGAGATCGCGAGTCCCGGGCTGATGCTGGGCTACCTCGACCCGGTCACCGGCGCCCTCGACCGCGACGCGTTCACCGCCGACGGCTGGCTGCGCACCGGTGACACCGGCTCGGTCACGGCCGACGGGTGGCTCACGGTCGGCGGCCGGATCAAAGAGATCCTCGTCGTGCACGGCGAGACGGTCGCCCCCACCGTGGTCGAGGACGCGGTGCGGGCCGCGGCCGGTGTCGTGGACGCCGCGGTCGTCGGTGTCCGGCGCGGCGACCGCGGTGACACCGTATGGGCGTTCGTGGAGAGCCCCGACAGCGACAGCGCGGCCGTGGCCGGACGGGTCGCCGAGGCATGCCGGCGCCGCCTGCCCCCGCACGCCCGCCCCCGCACCATCCGCGTCCTGACCGCGCTGCCCCGCACCGGCAGCGGCAAGCACGACCGGACGCGTCTGCGGGCCTGGGCATCGAACCCGGCGGCGGCGGCCGCATGACCCCCCGCTCGGCCGCACCGCGCACTCCACACTGCCGAGCAGGCGGGAACCGGGAGGATGGGACGCCGCAGGCTGTCAGGCCCCACCTCCCGGAAAGCGGTCGGCGCGCCGGATCCCGGCGCGCCGACCGCAGTGACGTCACCGGCCCGGACGCCGGCCGGGATCGACGCTGACGGCGTGCGCCAGCAGCCCGGTCACCGTGTCGGGCTCGAAGTTGACGGCGCTGGACCAACCGCCGTCCGCCAGCCGGAGCCAGACGGAGCTGGTGATCACGCCGTCCGGGTGCTGGTCCTCCACCACCTCGTCGCCCTCAGACCAGCCCTCGCACGCGTAGGAGACCGCCGGGTCGGGCGGCACCACCCGGAGCACCGGGCTGGTCAAAGAGGGCCCCGAGCGGATGTTGGCCTCTCGCCACACGGGCCCGAGCAAGGCTTCGAGGGCGTGGGACGCGGCAGCGGGCACGGACATGGAGGTCTCCTTCCGGCCGCGTGCCCGTCGCACGCGGCCATGGGTGGGCGTGAGGGAGATATCGGTGGGTCAGGCGACGACGCCGAGAACGGCCGGCCGAGCGTCCTCGGCCCGTTTCCCGCCCAGCCACACCACCTGCGACACCATCTGCGTCAGGCGGTCCACGTCCGGCGCGCTCTCCCCGCCGTCCGTGGTGTGCTGCTGCGGTGCCTGCGACACGGCCACGCCCACCGGTGTCGGCCAGCCGCGCAGGGCGTGCCCGATGGTGCGCAGCGTGGTCAGCGTCGACACCGCGCCGGTGGCGGCCGAGCCCACCGCGACCGTCCCGATCGGCCGCCCCTGCAGGTAGGGCACCGGCCCGTCGATGTCGTTGACGTAGTCCAGGGCGTTCTTCAGCAGCCCCGACACGGTCGCGTGGTACGTCGGAGACACCAGGATCACGCCGTCGGCGGCGCGCAGTTCCTCCAGGAACCCGGTGACGGCCGCGTGCCGGCCGGCCAGCCCCGGCCGGTACGCGGGGAAGTCGATCTCCGTGCCGGTGAACACCCGCGCGGACGCGCCCTGTTCGGCGCACCGTTGGGCGCACCACTCGGCCACCCGGTCGCAGGTCGAACCCGGGCGTAGTGATCCGCTGATCAGGACGATGTGCGGTGCCCCCATGGCGGTGGCCCCTTTCCTCGGACGGACGGTGGTCGTGGCGGCCGGGGCGCGCTCCGGTTGCGGACCGTGCGGCCGGGGCCGCCAGCCGACGACGTCGGTGAGGTCCGCGTCCTTGCGGCCGGCCGCCCTGATGTGTGCGTTGCGTCTCTCCTCGCCCGCCCGGTCCGCGCCCTGGTCCAGTGCGCCCTGGCGGCGGGAGGCGAGGACGACCGCCGAGGCCCGCTCCATGCGTTCGCGGGCGTAGCCGGCGAGCGCAGCCGCCACGGGGGCCGACGAGGCGAGCGCGTCGGCGAGCACGGCGGCGTCCTCCAGCGCCAGGTTGGCACCCTGGCCCAGGGCCGGGACCATCGGATGCGCGGCGTCACCCAGCAGCGCCACCCGGCCGTCCACCCAGCGCGGAGCGGGGTCCCGGTCGTGGATGTCGGTGACGACGACATCGTCCGGGTCGGCGGCACGCACCAGGTCGACGACGGGGGCGTACCAGCCCTCGAGGGCGTCCAGCAGGGCCAGCCTGGCCCCGGCCGGGCCCAGAGCGGGCCACGCACCGGCCGGTGCGGTGATCTTGGCGGTCCAGTACAGAGTGTCGTCGCCCACAGGGGCGATGAACAACTGGATGCCGCGCCCGTTGACGACATGGCCGCGCTGCCCCAGCACCGAGCCGGTCGTCCGGCCCCGTACCGAGGTGTAACCCCGGTACTGCGGGGGACCGTCGGCGAGCATTCGGGCGCGCACCGCCGAGTGGATGCCGTCGGCGCCGACGAGCGCGTCGCAGGCGATGACGGTGCCGTCCGAGAGGCGCACGGCGACGTGGTCGGGGCGCAGCGTGTAATCGGTGACGCAGGTCGCCAGCACGACGCTCGCGCCCGCGGTGAGCGCCTCGTCGAACAGGGCCCGGTGCAGCGTCGAACGCAGCACGGGAATCGGTGGAGTGCCGCCGAAGGCGTCGCCGCCCACGGGCTCCTCGGCCAGTACCGTGCCGTCGGCGTCCATCAGGACCCGCACCTCACCGGGCCGGCCGGGTCGTCCCACCGCCCGGATCCGGGCGCCGATCCGCGTGCCCAGGGCGTCGGCGGCCCGCACCCCGTTGGGCTGGAGCACGAGTCCCGAGCCGCCGATGCCGATCCGCTCCGCCTTTTCCAGGACGGTGACGTCCAGGCCCCTGGCGGCCATGCCTGTCGCGGCCGCCAGCCCCCCGACACCGCCGCCCGCCACCACCACCGACCTCTTCCTGGTCATGTCGTTCTCCTCCTGGCGGCGAGCGCCGCCGGCCGCGGTCCGTCACCGGCCGCCGCCAGCAGGCGGCCGTCATAGGCGCCGAAGGCGCCCGAGGAGGCGTCCCAGACGGTGCGTCCCGCCCGCAGGGTGCGCTCCACGCGCCCGGTGAACGTCCAGCCCTCGTAGGCCGACCAGCCGCACTTGCTCTCCACGTCGCGCGCCGAGAACATCCAGGGCGTGTCGGGCGCGAAGACGACCAGGTCGGCGTCGGCGCCCGGGGCGATCCGCCCCTTGCCGGGCAGCCGGAACAGTTCGGCGGGTGTCTGGGACAGCTGCCGCACCAGACGCGTCACGGCGACGTCCGGGTCCTCGTCGGGCCACCTGCGGCGCATCCCCGTCCACACGGCGACGGCCAGCTCCTGCACACCGGGCAGCCCCGGCGGCGAGGCCGCGGCCGATCGGGTCTTCTCCGCGACGGTGTGCGGGGCGTGATCGCTTCCCAGGGTGGCGAGCTGGCCCAGTGCCAGGGCCCGCCACAGCCGGTCCTGGTCCGTCCGGGAGCGGATCGACGGAGACAGCCGGGTGCGCGCGCCCAGGCGCCGGGTGTCCTCGTCGGTGAACGACAGATGGTGGCCGGTGACCTCGAAGGTGACCGGATGCCCGGCGGCCTGCGCCGCGCACACCAGGTCGGCCTCCTCGGCGCTGGACAGGTGCAGGATGTGGGCCCGGGTGCCATGGCGCCGCGCCAGTTCGACGACCTTGGCGACGGCGACGATGCCACCGGTGCGCGGCCTGCGCCGCTCATAGTCGAGGTATCCGGCCGGCTCCCCCCACCAGGCGTCGAGCAGCGCGAACAGCCCGTCGTCCTCGGCGTGCAGGACGAGCTGCAGGCCCGCCTCGGCCGCCGCCGCGAACGTCTGCTCCAGCACCGCCGGGTCGCGGACCACCGTGGGGGCCGTGTGGTGGCCCGCCATGAACACCTTGGCGCTGGTCGCCACCGAAGGGTCGAGGTCCGCCAGCAGCCGCGGGCGCGCCGGGTCGACCCCGATGTGGAAGCGGAAGTCCACCAGTGAACTGCCCCGCACCAGCTCCGCCTTGTCGGACAGCGCCTGCGGGTCCAGGGTGGGCGGCACCGTGTTCGGCATGTCCATCACCGTGGTCACGCCGCCGCGCACCGCCGCCCGGCTGCCGTGCTCCCAGTCCTCCTTGTGCGTCAGCCCGGGCGTGCGGAAGTGCACATGGGAATCGATCAGTCCGGGCAGCACGTAGTGGTCGCCGGCGTCGATGTACCCGGCCGCGGCGGGCGCCGCGCCCGGTCCGGTGACGGCGGTGATCCGGCCGCAGCTGATCAGGATGTGACCCGCTCGCACGCCGTGCGGCGTCACCAGCCGGCGGCCGCTGACGACGAGTTCGGGTTCGGTGTTCAGCCGGTCCATGCCGCCGCCACCAGATCTCGGCACAGGTCGTTCGTCGGGCCCATGAAGGCGATGCCGCGGGCGTCGGCGAGGAGCCTGCCGATCGGCGCGTCCGCACGGTATCCGGCCGAACCCAGCATGCGGGCGACATCGAGGCAGATCTCCTCGGCGGCCACGGAGGCGTGCAGCTTGCTGTGCAGCGTGGTCAGTCCCGGCTGCGCCGAACTGCGGGCACCGGCACGGTCCACGACGGCCCGCGCCGCCTCCAGACGCGTCGCCAGGTCCACCAGCCGGTGCCGCACGGTGGCCAGCTCGAGCAGGCCCTGTTTCTCCGCGTGACGCACAGCCAGGTCGAAGGCGGCCCGCGCGATGCCCACGGACACTGCTCCAAGGCTGGCGCCCGACTCGCGTACGCCCGCGATGACCGACGCGGCCCCTCCGGCCGGTCCCAGCCGGTCGGCGTCGGTCACGACACAGCCGCCGAGGGCGAGGAGGCCGGTCGCCGAGCCGCGCATCCCCGCCAGGTCCAGGCCGAGGTCCGCGACCAGCCCCTCGGTGCCCGCCTCGACGAGGAAGAAGGTCTGCCCGTCCGATCCGTAGCCGTGCGCGGTGGCGGCCGGCCGGCCGGTCTGCACCAGCACCAGGTAGACGTCGGCGACCCCGGCGCCGGTCGTGAAGGTCTTCGCACCGTTCAGACGCCAGCGGCCGTCCGTGAGCCGCTCGCCGCTGCTGGCGAGGTTCCGTTTGGCCGCCCCGGCCCCCGTCTCGCTCCACGCGGAGGCGGCCAGCCAGGTGCCGTCGGCCAGCAGCGGCAGCCATCGTTGCTGCTGCTCCTGCGTGCCCCACTCGGAGATCCGGGCCGACACGGCGAAGTGCTGGAAGGCGATGATGGCCAGGGACGGGTCGACGGTGGCGATCTCCTCGACGACCGCGTTGACCGCGGCCGCGTCGCCGCCGGCGCCGCCGTATTCGGGTGCGACCGCAGTGCCCAGCAGCCCGCCGGCGCGCAGGGCCGCCAGCGACTGAGGGTCGGGAACACCGGCCGGCCCGCTGCGCGCGGGGGACTGCGACAGCCGGGCGCGCAGCTCGGCCGTCAGCAGCGGTCTCACACTGCTCCGGACAGCGCCAGGCATTGGGCGACCTCCTCGAACTGAAGGTGATGCAGGGGAGTCAGAGCGAACGAGCCCTGGAAGGCGACGTGCTTGTGCGCGACGGTCGCCCACAGCAGGGCGCCCTCGCCGGAGGCCGTCTCCGCGGCCGAGGTGACCGCCCTGACCGCCGTGCGGCCACCGGGGGTGGTGATGTCCACCAGGCCGTCGACGATGCCGTGTTCGCGGGCGATCTGCCAGGGCAGGGTGCCGGGGATCCGCATGGCCGTCCCCAGGCAGACCGCACCCGTCAGGGCGATCGACGGGTGCCAGCCCGGCACCGTCACGGCGCGGGCCGCGATACCGCCGTCCGCGCCCGGCAGCACCGCGGCGATCTTGGGGAAGGCGCCGCCGCGCGGCCAGCCGAGCAGGTCGGCCGCCGCACCCCGGAGCGACTCCAGCCGCTGCAGCAGTTCCCCGCCGGCGTCGAAGAGTGCCGCCTGGTCCGGTACGCCGAGCGTGCGCGCGTCGACGAAGGCGTAGGTGTTGGAACTGGCGACCAGGGAGACCTCGACGCGCTCACCGCCGTCCACCAGTACGGTGCGCGGCCGCCCGGCCGGCAGCAGATCCGCGAAGGGCAGCGGGGACGGCTGGACGAAGGTGACCGTGAAACCCGCCATGTCCCGTTCGACGCGCTCGGCTTCGCACACCACGCTGTCGCCGTTGTTGCGCACCCGCACCCGGATCCGGGCGCCCGGCACCAGCCGCGGCAGCATCCCCGAACGGGAGGCCGCCAGCACCGACGCCAGTACCGAATGGCCGCACGAACCGCGCACGTCGAACCGGTCCGGGGCGTCGGGCAGCGCCTGCACGAACCGGTAGTCCAGGTCGAACATCGGATGCGCCGACGGCTCGATGAGAGCGATCTTCAGCACGTGCGCGCCGCCCGCCGACGCCAGATAGCGGCGGGCCTGGGCGAGATGCGCCAGCAGTGCCTCGTCCTCGCGCGGCAGCCGGGCGGCGTCCAGCACGAAGGTGGGGCAGGGACTGCCCGCCGCGTACGCGAGGTGCCCGATCACGCCGCCACCGCCAGCGGTCTGGTGTCCCCGGGCGCCGTCGCGGCCCGGCCCGCGCCGTGCAGGGTGCGCCGGAACTGCGCGTCCCACACCTCGTGCACCAGCAGCGTCCACAGCGCCAGCGCGGCGGTGTCGTCGGGACGTTCTGCCTGCGTGGTGAACAGGGCGTCGACCGCCCGGCCGTCCAGCCGTCCCGCCGGAGCGGTCCGGTCCGTCGCCAGCAGGTCCCGCGCGTACTCCCACAGCGTGCTGCCCGGCCGGAGCATCGCCGTCACCGGCAGCGTGAACGGCTGCTTCGGCCGGGACAGCACCCGGTCCGGGAGCAGCCCGGCCGCCGCCGCGTAAAGGGTCCGCTTGACCTGGCCGCCCTGGATACGAAGGTGGTCGGGCAGCGGGCGGCCGAGGGCGAGGACGGACGGCTGGCAGAACGGCAGCCGTGCCTCCACTGCGGAGGCCATGCTGAGGTGGTCGACCCGGCGCAGATGGTAGGCGGGCAGCCGCTGTTCCAGCTCGAATCGGGTGATGCGGTCCAGGACGGTGCCGGGGCCGTTCAGCAGATCCTCGCGGGCCGCCTCCGGCAGCGCCGGGTCGGCGGCGACGTGGGCACGGTAGTCGTCGGTGTACAGGCGGCCGCGCAGCGCCGCCGGCACGGCGGACAGCGCGTCCAGGTAGGCCGGCGCCCAGTCCGCCCCCGCCGCAGCGCGCTCCGCCGCCACCCGCATCCGCTCGTACCCGCCGAACACCTCGTCGGCGCCGTCACCGGTGAGCGCCACCGTGAAGCCGGCCTCCCGGATCGCCCGGAACAACGCGTAGGTGCTCAGTGCGATCGGATCGGCGTTGGGCTGGCCCAGATGCCAGACGGTGTCCTCCAGCAGGGCGGGGAAGGCCGCGGGGTCGATCTCCACCTCGTGGTGGACGGTGCGGGCCCGGTCGGACACCTCACGTGCGAAGTGCCGCTCGTCGAAGGGCCAGTTGCCCCGGTAGGCGATGGTGAAGGTGTGCTGGAGGCCGTACTCGGCCGCGAGAGCCGTCACCAGGGAGGAGTCCAGGCCGCCGGAGGTGACCACGGCGACGGGCACGTCTGCCGCGAGGAGCCGGCCCACCTCGTGGCGCAGGGTGCGCCGCACCTGCCGTGCCGCGGTGAACCCGTTCCTGGAGCCCGCGTCGTCCCGGAGCGCGGGAGCGGCGCGCCGTCGCGTCCGCGGCAGGCCACCCAGCTCGCACACCCAGGTCGTGCCGGGCTCCAGCACCTCCACGTCCTGGTACATCGTCCGCGTGCCGAACGGCGTGCGGGTCGACAGCAGGGCGTCCAGCGCCGTTTCGCGCACCCGTGCGCCGATCCCGCCGAAACCGAGCAGCGCGGGCAGCTCGGAGGAGAAGTGAAGCGACCGGTCCGCCGGGTCCCACCGGTGGTACAGGGGTTTCATCCCGATGTGGTCGGTGGCCAGCAGCAGCCGCGGCGCCGCGCCCCGCGTGTCCACCAGCGCCAGCGCGTACATGCCGTCGAGGTGTTCGGTGAACTCCTCGCCGTACTCCAGGTACAGCGCGGGCAGCACCGAGCCGTCACAGCGGTCGGGGATCACATGGCCGAGCGCCTCCAGACGGCGGCGCAGCTCCTCATGGTTGTAGATCTCCCCGTTGAAGACCACCTGCACCGGCCCGCCCCGCCCGTAGGGCTGCTGTCCGCCGTCCAGGCCGACGACGGCGAGCCTGTTGTTGCCCAGGCCCCACCCGGGGCCCTGCGCGACGCCCGTCGCGTCCGGGCCGCCGTGCCGCTGGAGGGCGGCGACGGTCCGCATCGCGTGCGGCGTGACCGCCGCGTTGAAGTATCCGAAGATCCGGCACATCTCTGCCTGTCTTTCCGTGAGGACGGCGGATCAGCGGGCCGTCGACAGATAGCGCTCTCCGCTGTCGGGGAACACGGTGACGACCGTGGCGCCCGCCCAGCAGGACCGGGCCGCCACGGCCCGGCTCGCCCAGGCGGCCGCGCCCGAGGAGATGCCGACCGGCAGACCGGTCGCGCGCGTCACCTCGTCCGTGGTGGCCGCGGCCGCCTCGTCGGGGACGGCCACCACCTCGTCCACCAGGGAAAGGTCGGTGATCTCGGAGACGTAACCGGCTCCAATACCGGGAATGCCGTGCGGGCCGGCCTCGCTCCCGGACATCACGGCGCTGCGGGCGGGTTCGACCGCCACGACGTGCAGCGCGGTGCGCTCCTTCAGATAGCGGGCGGTGCCCGTCAGCGTTCCTCCGGTGCCGACCCCGCACACCAGCACGGCGATCCGGCCCCGTGTGGCCTGCCAGATCTCCGGGCCGGTCGTCTCGTAGTGCGCCCGCACATTGGCGGGATTGCGGTCCTGATGCGGAACCCACGACCCCGGCACGGCGCGCTGGAGTTCCTCCGCGTACGCCCAGGCGGCCAGCAGACCGTCCTGGTGCGGCACGAGATGCACCTCGGCGCCCAGCCGGCGCAGGATCAGCCGGCGTTCCTCGCTGGCGTTGTCGGGCATCACGATGATGCACCGGTGGCCTCGGCGGGCGCACAGCGCCGCCAGCGAGATGCCGGTGCTGCCGGAGGAGCACTCGATGACGGTGCCCCCGTTCGGCGGAAGCAGGCCCGACTCCTCGGCGGCCCGCATCATGTACAGCGCGGCCCGGTCCTTCACGCTGGACAGCGGGTTCTTCATCTCCAGCTTCGCCAGCAGCCGCACCGAGTCGGCGAGTCCCGGCAGCGGGACCTCCAGCAGCGGTGTGTTCCCGACCAGGTCCTCCACGGACCAGGCCGCTCCTGCTGCGGTGTTCTGCACCTGCGTCGTCATGTCGTCCCCCCTCTTTCCGTCGCCGCTCAGGCCGAGTGCAGGCCGCGGGCGGCGTGCAGGTGCGCGGTGGCCGCCTGCTGAAGGTGGGTGATGTCGCTGGAGACGGTCGCGAAGGTGAAGCCCTCGGCCAGCCGCTTCGCGGCGCTCTCGCCGTCGGGCACGTGGATGCCGCAGGCGATGCCGTGACGACGGGCGGCCTGCGTGATCTGCCGCAGCGCGGCCTCCAGAGCGTCGGCGGCCGCCGGGTCGCCGAACCAGCGCGCGCCGAGCGCCGCCGACAGGTCGGCGGGTCCCACGTACACCGCGTCCAGGCCGTCCGTGGCGCAGATCGCCTCGAGGTCGTCCAGCGCGGCGGCGGTCTCGATCATCACGACACACGCGACGCGGTCGTCGATCTCGGCCGGTACGGATCCGAGCCGCAGCTCCGCGCGGACCGGCCCGGCCAGACTGCGCGTTCCCGCCGGATGGTGCCGGCACGCCCGCACGGCGTCGCGCGCCTGCCGCGCGTTCTCCACCATCGGCACGATGACGCCGCGCGCCCCGGTGTCGAGCGCGATCCCGATGGCGACCGGGTCCGGCGACGGCACCCGGATCACCCCGGCGGAGCAGCCGCGGGCGTCCACGGCCAGCATCGCAGCCTGCCACCCGGGCTGGTGCGTGACACCGTGCTGGCCGTCCACGCCTATGTAGTCGTAGCCGAGCCCGGCGATCCGCTCGGTCGCGATCGGGCTGTCCAGGGAGACCCAGTAGCCGACGAGGGGTTCCCGGCGGCGCAGACGCGCCGCGAACCCCGGGTCCGGGTGGGAGACGGGCGACATGGTCATTCCCCTTCCTTCAGTGCGTAGCTCTGCTTGCCGTCCAGGCCGACGGGCACATCACCGGTGATGGACACCCGGTGCAGCACCCGCTGGTGGTGCCCGTAGTCGTTCACCGCGAAGTGCTGCGTGCTGCGGTTGTCGAAGATCAGTACGTCACCGGGGCGCCAGCGCCAGCGCGCCACGTTCTCCGGACGGCGCACATAGCTCTGGAGCACGTCGAGGATCGGCCGCGAATCGCGCGGCTCCACACCGAGCAGCCACTGGGCGAAGCCACCGAGGAACAGGCTCGGCTCACCGGACTCCGGGTGGACCCGCACCACCGGGTGGGCGGCCTCGAACCGGCGCGCCAGGAACGCCGCGCGCACCTCGTCACCGCGTTCGGTGCCCAGCCGCGGCTGCTCGGCGTGATTGGTGTGCACGGCCCACAACCGGTCGGCCACCGCGCGCAGCTCGGCCGGCAGGTCCTGGTAGCCCGCGGCCGCGTTCGCGACCAGGGTGTCGCCGCCGTACGGGGGCAGTACCACGCTGCGCAGGGTCGTGCCCAGCGACGGGGTGGTGGTGAAGCTGATGTCGGTGTGCCAGTGGTCGGCGCGCTGGTCCTCACCGTCGACGGGAATGACCTGCGGCGCGCCGTCGACGGTGCGCATCATCGGGTGCGACTGGGTCAGCGGGCCGAAGCGGCCGGCGAAGGCGAGCTGATGCTCGTCGGTGATGTCCTGGTCCCGGAAGAAGAGGACCTTGTACTCCAGGAATGCCTGGTGGATCTGCCGGAAAACGGAATCCGACAGCTCGGTGGACAGATCGACGCCCGTGACCTCCGCGCCGATCTTGCCGCCGATCCGGCGTATGTCGAACAGAGACACCAGCATTCCCTCCGAAAGTGTCAGGGACTCACGTGGCCATGCCGGTGGAGCGCGGGTACAGCACCGCAAGTCCTTCGGCGGCGTCGATCACAACACGTGGCTCAATCCAGGAGCAACGGAAGGGTAATTGGCGCGACAACTTCACCAACTCGCATCCCGGACGGAAACGAAAGCCCGAATGGGAGCGACTTGTTCAAGTCGTATTCCCTGCGTGCACTTGGCTTGTCAGGGCTGTGCCGGCACGGGGATTCTCTAGCCGCCGCGCCCTTGAATCGTCCTCCGGAGCAAAGGACCCGCTGATATGCCAGTGATCACCGTCAACTGGTGGCAGGGAAACGACCGGCGCATGCGAGGGGAGTTGGTGGCGGGCATCACCGACGTCGTCACGCGTGTGTCCGGCTGCCCGGACGACGCAGTGACCGTCATCGTCCGGGACGTGGAGCCGGACCACTGGGGCAAGGGCGGCCACCTCGCCGACGAACCCCGTTCCTGGCGAGGCCCGCGATGACCCTGCGCTCCCTGCACCCCAACATCCGGCTGCGGATCGCGGTCGGCTTCGTCCAGCGGCTGCTGTCGGTCATGCTGATGCCGCTGCTCGTCATCCACCTGGCGGCCCTCTACGGCCCTGCCGCGGCCGGTGTCCTCACCGTCTGCGTGGCCGCGGCCGGCATCGCCGCCAACTTCCTCGGCGGCCACCTCGCCGACGTCCACGGCCGCCGCCCCGTGATGGTGGCCGGCGAACTCGGCGCCACCCTCACCTTCGGCCTGCTCGCTCTGGCCAACTCGCCGTGGTGGACGTCGGGACCCGTCACGTTCGGCCTGTTCCTGCTCAACACCTGCTGCTCACAGCTGGCCACGCCGGCGGCCGACGCGATGATGGTCGACGTGTCCACGCCGGAGAACCGCCCGCTCGTCTACACGATCAACTACTGGTCGATCAATCTCGCGTTCACGGTGGGCGCCCTGGCCGGCGGATTCCTCTACGACGGCCACTTCCTCCAGTTGCTGACCGGTGCCGCCGCACTGTGCCTGCTGACCACGACGGTGATGTGGCGGTGGATCAGCGAGAGCGCCCCGCGTACCGGTCGGGCGGCGGCCGGCCCGGGCGCGATGCTGCGCGGCTATCTGACCGTGGCCCGCGACCGTGTCTTCCTGCGCCAGCTGGCCGCGGCCGCGCTGATCGCGGCGGTGGAGATGCAGATCGGCTACTACATCGCCGTGCGCCTGTCCCGCCAGTTCCCGCGGCAGACGCTGCTCGCGTTCGGCGGCTGGCGTCTGGACGTGGACGGTGTCGCCGTCCTCGGCATCCTGCGGGCGGTCAACGCCGCCCTGGTCGTCGCTCTCGTCCTGGCCGCCAAGACGCTGCTGGCGCGGGTCCCCGAGCGGGTGCGGCTGTACGGCGGGATCGCCGTCTTCACCGCCGGCTACATGGTCTGGGCCGTCAGCGACGTCGGCTGGGTGCTCATCGCGGCAGCCGTCCTGCTGACCTTCGGGGAGATCGCCAGCGTCCCGGTGCGCCAGGCGCTCCTGGCCGATCTGATCGACGCCGAAGCCCGCACCAAGTACATGGCGGCCTACGCCCTCAACGCCCGGATCGGCCTCCTCGTCGCCGCCCTGTGCGTGACCCTGGGCGCGTTCGTCCCCGCACTCGGCATGAGCCTTCTGTACGGGACGGCCGGCTGCGCGGCCATGCTGCTGTACCGGTCCGTGCTGAGCGTACGTGCTGCGCGCACCGCGGACGAGAAGGTCCCGGCCGCGGCCTGACCTGCTCAAGTGTCATGCCTTTGCGGTGGCGGGACGTGACTCGAGCAGGTTGCTGTTGCGAGCCGCCCACGACCGCGGATCTGATGCGACCATGACGAAACGGCTGTTCACCTCCGAGTCGGTCACCGAGGGTCATCCCGACAAGATCGCTGACCAGATCAGCGACACCATTCTCGATGCGCTCCTGCGTGAGGACCCGTCGTCCCGGGTCGCCGTGGA